>NZ_JBJZOT010000051.1:0-228 GCF_057808375.1 Priestia sp. TRM10 | reverse complement strand
ACGCTTCTACTCCTTCTAATCCAACACCGGTCGCTCCGGTAAGTCCCGTTGCACCCGTGACTCCCGTTACTCCCGTAACCCCAGTTGCTCCTGTGACTCCAGTTGCTCCGGTCTCTCCCGTTGCACCCGTGACTCCGGTTACTCCCGTAACCCCAGTTGCTCCTGTGATTCCGGTTGCTCCGGTCTCTCCCGTGATTCCAGTTGCTCCTGTGACTCCAATTGCTCCGG
>NZ_JBJZOT010000050.1:0-234 GCF_057808375.1 Priestia sp. TRM10 | reverse complement strand
CGCTAAACGCTTCTACTCCTTCTAATCCAACACCGGTCGCTCCGGTAAGTCCCGTTGCACCCGTGACTCCCGTTACTCCCGTAACCCCAGTTGCTCCTGTGACTCCAGTTGCTCCGGTCTCTCCCGTGATTCCAGTTGCTCCCGTGACTCCGGTTACTCCCGTAACCCCAGTTGCTCCGGTTACGCCCGTTGCTCCTGTGACTCCGGTTGCTCCGGTCTCTCCTGTTGCTCCCG
>NZ_JBJZOT010000049.1:0-246 GCF_057808375.1 Priestia sp. TRM10 | reverse complement strand
TATGAAGGAAGTTTGTATATAGCCGATGTGGCATCGCCGAGTGGGACTCCGGATACGTCAACAGATTACACGTTGTTGGCAGCAGCAGGAGCCACAGGCCCAACGGGCGTAACAGGAGAAACCGGAGTCACGGGTGCAACGGGACTTACCGGAGCGACCGGTGTTGGATTAGAAGGAGTAGAAGCGTTTAGCGCGGCAAGCGCTCCGTTTTACCCAGCAGGTCAAGTTGTGACGTATGAAGGAAGT
>NZ_JBJZOT010000048.1:0-255 GCF_057808375.1 Priestia sp. TRM10 | reverse complement strand
CCCCCCCCCCCCCCCCCCCCCCCCCCCCCCCCCCCCCCCCCCCCCCCCCCCCCCCCCCCCCCCCCCCCCCCCCCCCCCCCCCCCCCCCCCCCCCCCCCCCCCCCCCCCCCCCCCCCCCCCCCCCCCCCCCCCCCCCCCCCCCCCCCCCCCCCCCCCCCCCCCCCCCCCCCCCCCCCCCCCCCCCCCCCCCCCCCCCCCCCCCCCCCCCCCCCCCCCCCCCCCCCCCCCCCCCCCCCCCCCCCCCCCCCCCCCCCC
>NZ_JBJZOT010000047.1:0-255 GCF_057808375.1 Priestia sp. TRM10 | reverse complement strand
ACTTAACCATTGATTGGTTATTTCAACACTAACAGTGTTGTAGCGATCGTTTACTCGGTTTTCTCATTAAATGAGAGTTATATGGTTTAACCTTGCTTTACTTGTTATCTAGTTTTCAATGAACAATATTGGTGGAGCCTAGCGGGATCGAACCGCTGACCTCCTGCGTGCAAGGCAGGCGCTCTCCCAGCTGAGCTAAGGCCCCAATAAACAAGAATATGGTGGGCCTGAGTGGACTCGAACCACCGACCTCAC
>NZ_JBJZOT010000046.1:0-255 GCF_057808375.1 Priestia sp. TRM10 | reverse complement strand
CAGGGAACTGAAACATCTAAGTACCTGGAGGAAGAGAAAGCAAATGCGATTTCCTGAGTAGCGGCGAGCGAAACGGAAGAAGCCCAAACCAGAAGGCTTGCCTTCTGGGGTTGTAGGACACTCTACATGGAGTCATAAAAGAAGAACATAAACGAAGCGACCTGGAAAGGTCCGTCACAGAAGGTAACAACCCTGTAGTTGAAATGTTCTTCTCTCCTGAGTGGATCCTGAGTACGGCGGGACACGTGAAATCCC
>NZ_JBJZOT010000045.1:0-256 GCF_057808375.1 Priestia sp. TRM10 | reverse complement strand
GCGCTAGCTTCGGTGGAGGCGCTGGTGGGATACTGCCCCCGCTGTATTGAAATTCTAACCCGCTGCCCTTATCGGGCAGGGAGACAGTGTCAGGTGGACAGTTTGACTGGGGCGGTCGCCTCCTAAAGAGTAACGGAGGCGCCCAAAGGTTCCCTCAGAATGGTTGGAAATCATTCGTAGAGTGTAAAGGCACAAGGGAGCTTGACTGCGAGACCTACAAGTCGAGCAGGGACGAAAGTCGGGCTTAGTGATCCGG
>NZ_JBJZOT010000043.1:0-259 GCF_057808375.1 Priestia sp. TRM10 | reverse complement strand
ATGGGGTCGCAGGTTCGAATCCTGTCTTCCCGACCATTTAAATATTGGGGCCTTAGCTCAGCTGGGAGAGCGCCTGCCTTGCACGCAGGAGGTCAGCGGTTCGATCCCGCTAGGCTCCACCAATTATATTGTCCTTTGAAAACTGAACAAAATACGTCAACGTTAATTCTATTTTATTTTTAAAACAACGTTTCTTATAAGAAACAAAAAGCTATGGACATCGAAAGATGAAACCAAACTTTCTATGGAGAGTTTGATC
>NZ_JBJZOT010000042.1:0-266 GCF_057808375.1 Priestia sp. TRM10 | reverse complement strand
AGCCGCCGAAGGTGGGACAGATGATTGGGGTGAAGTCGTAACAAGGTAGCCGTATCGGAAGGTGCGGCTGGATCACCTCCTTTCTAAGGAGAATAGAGACGTGACGTATTTTGGTCAGTTTTGAGAGGTCAACTCTCAAAACATTGTTCATTGAAAACTAGATAACAAGTAAAGCAAGGTTAAACCATATAACTCTCATTTAATGAGAAAACCGAGTAAACGATCGCTACAACACTGTTAGTGTTGAAATAACCAATCAATGGTTA
>NZ_JBJZOT010000041.1:0-267 GCF_057808375.1 Priestia sp. TRM10 | reverse complement strand
GTTGCTCCTGTGACTCCGGTTGCTCCGGTCTCTCCTGTTGCTCCCGTAATTCCGGTTGCCCCTGTGATTCCGGTTGCTCCTGTGATTCCAGTTGCTCCTGTGACTCCGGTTGCTCCCGTAACCCCAGTTGCTCCTATGACTCCGGTTGCCCCTGTGATTCCGGTTGCTCCTGTGAATCCAGTTGCTCCTGTGACTCCAGTTGCTCCGGTCTCTCCCGTTGCACCAGTTACGCCCGTGATTCCGGTTGCTCCGGTCTCTCCCGTTGCA
>NZ_JBJZOT010000040.1:0-275 GCF_057808375.1 Priestia sp. TRM10 | reverse complement strand
AACTGAGTATATTTACTCCGTAGGTGTGAACCCACAACCAGAACAGTGTACGGGGGAAAGACGAGGAGTAGGTCATGCAGTAGAAGAAGCCATCCAATTGATGAAAGAAGAACGCAAAGGCTTAAACATTAACCGTCAGCAATTTGCTAAGTATATTGAACGACCAGATGAGTATCCAAAAGATCATGATTTAGCTGTTCATTACTTACGTGAGGCGCGTATTAATCAAGTTGATTTCATTCTGGAAGATGTAGAACGTAAGTATACGACTACAT
>NZ_JBJZOT010000039.1:0-280 GCF_057808375.1 Priestia sp. TRM10 | reverse complement strand
TGACTACCGTGCCGGTTCGAGCCCGGCCCTCGGCACCATTTATATTATATGCGCCCGTAGCTCAATTGGATAGAGCGTCTGACTACGGATCAGAAGGTTATGGGTTCGACTCCTATCGGGCGCGTTTTAAAAAAGCTTGTAAGTATTTTTAAAAAGCGGGAAGTAGCTCAGCTTGGTAGAGCACATGGTTTGGGACCATGGGGTCGCAGGTTCGAATCCTGTCTTCCCGACCATTTAAATATTGGGGCCTTAGCTCAGCTGGGAGAGCGCCTGCCTTGCA
>NZ_JBJZOT010000038.1:0-283 GCF_057808375.1 Priestia sp. TRM10 | reverse complement strand
ATTCGGTAAACACACCCTTTACGAAAGAGAGTACAATAAACCCTTGCAATAGTTAAAGTTTTGCTGTAAAATGCAGATAGAAACTTTAACTATTGTGAACAAGGTTTGAGGTAAGTGTTTACCGTGGTTGCGCACGGTGAGCCGTCGTAGGATGCTACCAACATCGCTACGATTGCCTTGAACCTTTTTTCTATTCCGAACTGTCTAATTGCTGTTATTATAGCAAACTCTACCAATGTGCACAATGTATATTCGACCTATTTTTATAGATTTCTCTTAAATG
>NZ_JBJZOT010000037.1:0-287 GCF_057808375.1 Priestia sp. TRM10 | reverse complement strand
CGGGAGCAACAGGAGAGACCGGAGCAACCGGAGTCACAGGAGCAACGGGCGTAACCGGAGCAACTGGGGTTACGGGAGTAACCGGAGTCACGGGAGCAACTGGAATCACGGGAGAGACCGGAGCAACCGGAATCACAGGAGCAACCGGAATCACAGGGGCAACCGGAGTCACGGGTGCAACGGGACTTACCGGAGCGACCGGTGTTGGATTAGAAGGAGTAGAAGCGTTTAGCGCGGCAAGCGCTCCGTTTTACCCAGCAGGTCAAGTTGTGACGTATGAAGGAAGT
>NZ_JBJZOT010000036.1:0-297 GCF_057808375.1 Priestia sp. TRM10 | reverse complement strand
AGCTTAACTTCTGTGTTCGGCATGGGAACAGGTGTGACCTCTTGGCTATGGTTACCAGACTATATAGAGTTGTTCACTCAAAACTAAATAACAAGGCAAGGAAAAACATATCCGATTATGATCAATTCTTAGGTTAAGTCCTCGATCGATTAGTATTAGTCAGCTCCACATGTCGCCATGCTTCCACCTCTAACCTATCTACCTGATCGTCTCTCAGGGATCTTACTTCCGAAGAATGGGAAGTCTCATCTTGAGGGGGGCTTCATGCTTAGATGCTTTCAGCACTTATCCCGTCCG
>NZ_JBJZOT010000035.1:0-300 GCF_057808375.1 Priestia sp. TRM10 | reverse complement strand
ACGCTTCTACTCCTTCTAATCCAACACCGGTCGCTCCGGTAAGTCCCGTTGCACCCGTGACTCCCGTTACTCCCGTAACCCCAGTTGCTCCTGTGACTCCAGTTGCTCCGGTCTCTCCCGTTGCACCAGTTACGCCCGTGATTCCGGTTGCTCCGGTCTCTCCCGTGATTCCAGTTGCTCCTGTGACTCCGGTTGCTCCGGTCTCTCCTGTTGCTCCCGTAATTCCGGTTGCCCCTGTGATTCCGGTTGCTCCTGTGATTCCAGTTGCTCCTGTGACTCCGGTTGCTCCCGTAACCCCAG
>NZ_JBJZOT010000034.1:0-330 GCF_057808375.1 Priestia sp. TRM10 | reverse complement strand
TAAAAGCCACCTTCTAACATATCATCATGCGAAGATATGTGTTATCCGGTATTAGCTCCGGTTTCCCGGAGTTATCCCCGTCTCAAGGGCAGGTTGCCCACGTGTTACTCACCCGTCCGCCGCTAAGATTTGAAAAGCAAGCTTTTCAAATCTCCGCTCGACTTGCATGTATTAGGCACGCCGCCAGCGTTCGTCCTGAGCCAGGATCAAACTCTCCATAGAAAGTTTGGTTTCATCTTTCGATGTCCATAGCTTTTTGTTTCTTATAAGAAACGTTGTTTTAAAAATAAAATAGAATTAACGTTGACGTATTTTGTTCAGTTTTCAAAG
>NZ_JBJZOT010000033.1:0-334 GCF_057808375.1 Priestia sp. TRM10 | reverse complement strand
ATCCTCCATCGCCTGGCAACGTCCTACTCTCACAGGGACAAAGTCCCAACTACCATCGGCGCTCAAGAGCTTAACTTCTGTGTTCGGCATGGGAACAGGTGTGACCTCTTGGCTATGGTTACCAGACAAATTCTTTTTAATTAAGTAACGCAACATTATCTATTATACAAGCATTCTTTCGAAAAAGCAAGCATTTTTTTAAAAAATGTTGTTCACTCAAAACTAAATAACAAGGCAAGGAAAAACATATCCGATTATGATCAATTCTTAGGTTAAGTCCTCGATCGATTAGTATTAGTCAGCTCCACATGTCGCCATGCTTCCACCTCTAACC
>NZ_JBJZOT010000032.1:0-443 GCF_057808375.1 Priestia sp. TRM10 | reverse complement strand
CCAGTTGGTCCGACATCACCAGTAGCACCCGTAGGTCCAGCAGGTCCGATGTCACCAGTAGCACCTGTAGGTCCAGTTGGTCCAAGGTCGCCAGTAGCACCCGTAGGTCCAGTTGGTCCAAGATCACCAGTAGCACCCGTAGGTCCAGTTGGTCCAAGGTCGCCAGTAGCACCCGTAGGTCCAGTTGGTCCAAGGTCGCCAGTAGCACCCGTAGGTCCAGTTGGTCCGACATCACCAGTAGCACCCGTAGGTCCAGTTGGTCCAAGGTCACCAGTAGCACCCGTAGGTCCAGTTGGTCCAAGGTCGCCAGTAGCACCCGTAGGTCCAGTTGGTCCAAGGTCGCCAGTAGCACCCGTAGGTCCAGCAGGTCCGATGTCACCAGTAGCACCCGTAGGTCCAGTTGGTCCAAGGTCGCCAGTAGCACCGGTAGGTCCAGGTGGTCC
>NZ_JBJZOT010000031.1:0-445 GCF_057808375.1 Priestia sp. TRM10 | reverse complement strand
ACTCTATATAGTCTGGTAACCATAGCCAAGAGGTCACACCTGTTCCCATGCCGAACACAGAAGTTAAGCTCTTGAACGCCGATGGTAGTTGGGACTTTGTCCCTGTGAGAGTAGGACGTTGCCAGGCGACTTTAAAGGCCCTAGCCTTACTGAGGCTAGTCTTTTTTTGTCTTCACTTCTTTTCTATAAGGAAGTGAAAAAAACTTGCTTTTTTAATAGAAAGCTAGTAATATATAAAGACGTCATCATAATTGAGATGTTAAATGGATAAAAAACATAAACATTTTTAAAAAAGTTATTGACTTAACTTTTAAATGATGATAACATAGTAAGAGTCGCTAACAACGACACAAGAAAGATTGACCTTTGAAAACTGAACAAAATACGTCAACGTTAATTCTATTTTATTTTTAAAACAACGTTTCTTATTAGAAACAAAAAGCTA
>NZ_JBJZOT010000030.1:0-523 GCF_057808375.1 Priestia sp. TRM10 | reverse complement strand
GACCTTGGACCAACTGGACCTACAGGTGCTACTGGCGACCTTGGACCAACTG
The DNA here is from genome assembly GCF_057808375.1 of Priestia sp. TRM10. Taxonomy (NCBI): domain Bacteria; kingdom Bacillati; phylum Bacillota; class Bacilli; order Caryophanales; family Bacillaceae; genus Priestia; species Priestia sp. TRM10. The sequence goes on along the minus strand of NZ_JBJZOT010000030.1, from coordinate 471 downwards.
GACCTACAGGTGCTACTGGTGACATCGGACCTGCTGGACCTACGGGTGCTACTGGTGACATCGGACCTGCTGGACCTACGGGTGCTACTGGCGACCTTGGACCAACTGGACCTACGGGTGCTACTGGCGACCTTGGACCAACTGGACCTACGGGTGCTACTGGTGACCTTGGACCAACTGGACCTACAGGTGCTACTGGCGACCTTGGACCAACTGGACCTACAGGTGCTACTGGTGACATCGGACCTGCTGGACCTACGGGTGCTACTGGTGATGTCGGACCAACTGGACCTACGGGTGCTACTGGCGACCTTGGACCAACTGGACCTACGGGTGCTACTGGCGACCTTGGACCAACTGGACCTACAGGTGCTACTGGCGACCTTGGACCAACTGGACCTACAGGTGCTACTGGTGACATCGGACCTGCTGGACCTACGGGTGCTACTGGTGACATCGGACCTGCTGGAC
>NZ_JBJZOT010000029.1:0-526 GCF_057808375.1 Priestia sp. TRM10 | reverse complement strand
CCGTAACCCCAGTTGCTCCTGTTACGCCCGTTGCTCCTGTGACTCCGGTTGCTCCGGTCTCTCCTGTTGCTCCCGTAATTCCGGTTGCACCTGTGATTCCGGTTGCTCCTGTGATTCCTGTTGCTCCCGTAACCCCAGTTGCTCCTATGACTCCGGTTGCTCCGGTCTCTCCTGTTGCTCCCGTAATTCCGGTTGCCCCTGTGATTCCGGTTGCTCCGGTCTCTCCCGTTGCACCCGTGATTCCGGTTGCTCCGGTCTCTCCCGTTGCACCAGTTACGCCCGTGATTCCGGTTGCTCCTGTTTCTCCCGTTGCTCCTGTGACTCCGGTTGCTCCCGTAACCCCAGTTGCTCCTGTGACTCCGGTTGCTCCTGTGATTCCAGTTGCTCCTGTGACTCCAGTTGCTCCGGTCTCTCCCGTTGCACCAGTTACGCCCGTGATTCCGGTTGCTCCGGTTTCTCCTGTTACGCCCGTTGGGCCTGTGGCTCCTGCTGCTGCCAACAACGTGTAATCTGTTGACGTATCCGG
>NZ_JBJZOT010000028.1:0-895 GCF_057808375.1 Priestia sp. TRM10 | reverse complement strand
GGGATTTCACGTGTCCCGCCGTACTCAGGATCCACTCAGGAGAGAAGAACATTTCAACTACAGGGTTGTTACCTTCTGTGACGGACCTTTCCAGGTCGCTTCGTTTATGTTCTTCTTTTATGACTCCGTGTAGAGTGTCCTACAACCCCAGAAGGCAAGCCTTCTGGTTTGGGCTTCTTCCGTTTCGCTCGCCGCTACTCAGGAAATCGCATTTGCTTTCTCTTCCTCCAGGTACTTAGATGTTTCAGTTCCCTGGGTCTGCCTTTCATACCCTATGTATTCAGATATGAATCCTATTCCATTACGAATAGTGGGTTCCCCCATTCGGAAATCTCCGGATCAAAGCTTACTTACAGCTCCCCGAAGCATATCGGTGTTAGTCCCGTCCTTCATCGGCTCCTAGTGCCAAGGCATCCACCGTGCGCCCTTTCTAACTTAACCATTGATTGGTTATTTCAACACTAACAGTGTTGTAGCGATCGTTTACTCGGTTTTCTCATTAAATGAGAGTTATATGGTTTAACCTTGCTTTACTTGTTATCTAGTTTTCAATGAACAATATTGGTGGAGCCTAGCGGGATCGAACCGCTGACCTCCTGCGTGCAAGGCAGGCGCTCTCCCAGCTGAGCTAAGGCCCCAATAAACAAGAATATGGTGGGCCTGAGTGGACTCGAACCACCGACCTCACGCTTATCAGGCGTGCGCTCTAACCAGCTGAGCTACAGGCCCATATTCGTTGTATGTAATATACAATTAAGAGAGTAAGTTCTCTCAAAACTGACCAAAATACGTCACGTCTCTATTCTCCTTAGAAAGGAGGTGATCCAGCCGCACCTTCCGATACGGCTACCTTGTTACGACTTCACCCCAATCATCTGTCCCACCTTCGGCGGCT
>NZ_JBJZOT010000027.1:0-945 GCF_057808375.1 Priestia sp. TRM10 | reverse complement strand
GTCTGGTAACCATAGCCAAGAGGTCACACCTGTTCCCATGCCGAACACAGAAGTTAAGCTCTTGAGCGCCGATGGTAGTTGGGACTTTGTCCCTGTGAGAGTAGGACGTTGCCAGGCGATGGAGGATTAGCTCAGCTGGGAGAGCATCTGCCTTACAAGCAGAGGGTCGGCGGTTCGAGCCCGTCATCCTCCACCATATTGCCGGTGTAGCTCAATTGGTAGAGCAACTGACTTGTAATCAGTAGGTTGGGGGTTCAAGTCCTCTTGCCGGCACCACTATGGGAGCCATTAGCTCAGTTGGTAGAGCATCTGACTTTTAATCAGAGGGTCGAAGGTTCGAGTCCTTCATGGCTCACCATTTTAAGAAAGTTTAATATGCGGGTGTGGCGGAATTGGCAGACGCGCTAGACTTAGGATCTAGTGTCTTTATGACGTGGGGGTTCAAGTCCCTTCACCCGCATTATGCGGAAGTAGTTCAGTGGTAGAACACCACCTTGCCAAGGTGGGGGTCGCGGGTTCGAATCCCGTCTTCCGCTCCATTTATGAAATTTAACTGCCAAGTAATATATGCCGGGGTGGCGGAATTGGCAGACGCACAGGACTTAAAATCCTGCGGTAGGTGACTACCGTGCCGGTTCGAGCCCGGCCCTCGGCACCATTTATATTATATGCGCCCGTAGCTCAATTGGATAGAGCGTCTGACTACGGATCAGAAGGTTATGGGTTCGACTCCTATCGGGCGCGTTTAAAAAAAGCTTGTGAAGTTCTACTTTCAAGCGGGAAGTAGCTCAGCTTGGTAGAGCACATGGTTTGGGACCATGGGGTCGCAGGTTCGAATCCTGTCTTCCCGACCATTTAAATATTGGGGCCTTAGCTCAGCTGGGAGAGCGCCTGCCTTGCACGCAGGAGGTCAGCGGTTCGATCCCGCTAGGCTCCACCAATTAT
>NZ_JBJZOT010000026.1:0-1015 GCF_057808375.1 Priestia sp. TRM10 | reverse complement strand
ACAACGCCGTCAAGCCCAATACCCGTGGCCCCTGTAAGCCCTGTCGGTCCAGTAACGCCCGTGAGTCCCGTAAGTCCCGTAGGTCCCGCAACGCCTGTCGCGCCTGTAAGCCCTGTTGGTCCAGTAATACCCGTTGCGCCGGCTGCGGCTAAAAGAGTATAGTCAGGCGACGTATCCGGTGTACCCGTAGGACCTGCAACATCAGTAATATAAAGACTGCCGTTATAGGTAACAAGCTGTCCGGCAGGATAAGAAGGAGCAGCCGCTGAATCGAAAGGAACAACGCCGTCAAGCCCAATACCCGTGGCCCCTGTAAGCCCTGTTGGTCCAGTAATACCTGTTGCGCCGGCTGCGGCTAAAAGAGTATAGTCAGGCGACGTATCCGGTGTGCCCGTAGGTCCCGCAACATCAGTAATATAAAGACTACCGTTATAGGTGACGACTTGCCCAGCAGGATAAGAAGGAGCAGCCGCTGAATCGAAAGGAACAACGCCGTCAAGCCCAATACCCGTGGCCCCTGTAAGCCCTGTCGGTCCAGTAACGCCCGTGAGTCCCGTAAGTCCCGTAGGTCCCGCAACGCCTGTCGCGCCTGTAAGCCCTGTTGGTCCAGTAACACCCGTTGCGCCAGCTGCGGCTAAAAGAGTATAGTCAGGCGACGTATCCGGTGTACCCGTAGGTCCCGCAACATCAGTAATATAAAGACTACCGTTATAGGTAACGACTTGCCCAGCAGGATAAGAAGGAGCAGTCGCTGGATCGAAAGGAACAACGCCGTCAAGCCCAATACCCGTGGCCCCTGTAAGCCCTGTCGGTCCAGTAACGCCCGTGAGTCCCGTAAGTCCAGCAACGCCTGTCGCGCCTGTAAGCCCTGTTGGTCCAGTAATACCTGTTGCGCCGGCTGCGGCTAAAAGAGTATAGTCAGGCGACGTATCCGGTGTACCCGTAGGTCCCGCAACATCAGTAATATAAAGACTACCGTTATAGGTGACGACTTGCCCAGCAGGATAAGAAGGAG
>NZ_JBJZOT010000025.1:0-1417 GCF_057808375.1 Priestia sp. TRM10 | reverse complement strand
GCGCCAGCTGCAGCTAAAAGAGTATAGTCAGGCGACGTATCCGGTGTACCCGTAGGTCCCGCAACATCAGTAATATAAAGACTACCGTTATAGGTGACGACTTGCCCAGCAGGATAAGAAGGAGCAGCCGCTGGATCGAAAGGAACGACGCCGTCAAGCCCAATGCCCGTCGCACCTGTAAGCCCTGTCGGTCCAGTAATACCCGTTGCGCCAGCTGCAGCTAAAAGAGTATAGTCAGGCGACGTATCCGGTGTACCCGTAGGCCCTGCAACATCAGCGATATAAAGACTGCCGTTATAGGTAACAAGCTGTCCGGCAGGATAAGAAGGAGCAGCTGCTGGATCGAAAGGAACAACGCCGTCAAGTCCAATACCCGTCGGTCCGGTAACGCCCGTGCTCCCCGCAAGCCCTGTCGGCCCAGTAATACCCGTTGCGCCAGCTACAGCTAAGAGAGTATAGTCAGGCGACGTATCCGGTGTGCCTGAAGGTCCCGCAACATCAGCGATATAAAGACTGCCGTTATAGGTAACGACTTGCCCAGCAGGATAAGAAGGAGCAGTCGCTGGATCGAAAGGAACAACGCCGTCAAGCCCAATACCCGTGGCCCCTGTAAGCCCTGTTGGTCCAGTAATACCCGTTGCGCCGGCTGCGGCTAAAAGAGTATAGTCAGGCGACGTATCCGGTGTACCCGTAGGTCCCGCAACATCAGTAATATAAAGACTACCGTTATAGGTGACGACTTGCCCAGCAGGATAAGAAGGAGCAGCTGCTGGATCGAAAGGAACGACGCCGTCAAGCCCAATGCCTGTCGCACCTGTAAGCCCTGTCGGTCCAGTAATACCCGTTGCGCCAGCTGCAGCTAAAAGAGTATAGTCAGGCGACGTATCCGGTGTACCCGTAGGTCCCGCAACATCAGTAATATAAAGACTACCGTTATAGGTGACGACTTGCCCAGCAGGATAAGAAGGAGCAGTCGCTGGATCGAAAGGAACAACGCCGTCAAGCCCAATACCCGTGGCCCCTGTAAGCCCTGTCGGTCCAGTAACGCCCGTGCTCCCCGTAAGTCCCGTAGGTCCCGCAACGCCTGTCGCGCCTGTAAGCCCTGTTGGTCCAGTAACACCCGTTGCGCCAGCTGTGGCTAAAAGGGTATAGTCAGGCGACGTATCCGGTGTACCCGTAGGTCCCGCAACATCAGTAATATAAAGACTGCCGTTATAGGTGACGACTTGCCCAGCAGGATAAGAAGGAGCAGCCGCTGGATCGAAAGGAACAACGCCGTCAAGTCCTACGCCTGTCGCTCCCGTAGGTCCCGGAACGCCCGTTGCGCCACTAGGCCCTTGAATGCCTGTCGGTCCGGTAACGCCGGCTGCGGCTAAAAGAGTATAGTCAGGCGACGTATCCGGTGTGCCTGAAGGCC
>NZ_JBJZOT010000023.1:0-1992 GCF_057808375.1 Priestia sp. TRM10 | reverse complement strand
GGAGTCATAAAAGAAGAACATAAACGAAGCGACCTGGAAAGGTCCGTCACAGAAGGTAACAACCCTGTAGTTGAAATGTTCTTCTCTCCTGAGTGGATCCTGAGTACGGCGGGACACGTGAAATCCCGTCGGAAGCTGGGAGGACCATCTCCCAAGGCTAAATACTCCCTAGTGACCGATAGTGAACCAGTACCGTGAGGGAAAGGTGAAAAGCACCCCGGGAGGGGAGTGAAAGAGATCCTGAAACCGTGTGCCTACAAGTAGTCAGAGCCCATTTACGGGTGATGGCGTGCCTTTTGTAGAATGAACCGGCGAGTTACGTTCTCGTGCAAGGTTAAGTTGTAAAGACGGAGCCGCAGCGAAAGCGAGTCTGAATAGGGCGTCACAGTACGAGGTCGTAGACCCGAAACCAGGTGATCTACCCATGTCCAGGGTGAAGTTCAGGTAACACTGAATGGAGGCCCGAACCCACGTACGTTGAAAAGTGCGGGGATGAGGTGTGGGTAGCGGTGAAATTCCAATCGAACCTGGAGATAGCTGGTTCTCTCCGAAATAGCTTTAGGGCTAGCCTCGGATGAAGAGTCTTGGAGGTAGAGCACTGATTGGACTAGGGGCCCCCAACGGGTTACCGAATTCAGTCAAACTCCGAATGCCAACGACTTATATCCGGGAGTCAGACTGCGAGTGATAAGATCCGTAGTCAAAAGGGAAACAGCCCAGACCACCAGCTAAGGTCCCAAAGTATACGTTAAGTGGAAAAGGATGTGGAGTTGCTTAGACAACCAGGATGTTGGCTTAGAAGCAGCCACCATTTAAAGAGTGCGTAATAGCTCACTGGTCGAGTGACTCTGCGCCGAAAATGTACCGGGGCTAAACGTATCACCGAAGCTGTGGATTGATACCTATGGTATCAGTGGTAGGAGAGCGTTCTAAGGGCGGTGAAGCTAGACCGTAAGGACTGGTGGAGCGCTTAGAAGTGAGAATGCCGGTGTGAGTAGCGAAAGATGGGTGAGAATCCCATCCACCGAATGTCTAAGGTTTCCTGAGGAAGGCTCGTCCGCTCAGGGTTAGTCGGGTCCTAAGCCGAGGCCGATAGGCGTAGGCGATGGCAAACAGGTTGATATTCCTGTACCACCTCTCTTCCATTTGAGTGATGGGGGGACGCAGGAGGATACAGTAAGCGCGCTGTTGGATATGCGCGTCCAAGCAGGTAGGCTGGTGAGTAGGCAAATCCGCTCACTGTAAGGCTGAGCTGTGATGGCGAGGGAAATATAGTACCGAAGTTCTGGATTCCACACTGCCAAGAAAAGCCTCTAGCGAGGAAGATGGTGCCCGTACCGCAAACCGACACAGGTAGACGAGGAGAGAATCCTAAGGTGTGCGAGAGAACTCTCGTTAAGGAACTCGGCAAAATGACCCCGTAACTTCGGGAGAAGGGGTGCTCTGTTAGGGTGTTAAAGCCCGAGAGAGCCGCAGTGAATAGGCCCAGGCGACTGTTTAGCAAAAACACAGGTCTCTGCGAAACCGTAAGGTGAAGTATAGGGGCTGACGCCTGCCCGGTGCTGGAAGGTTAAGAGGAGAGGTTATCCCTTCGGGGAGAAGCTTTGAATCGAAGCCCCAGTAAACGGCGGCCGTAACTATAACGGTCCTAAGGTAGCGAAATTCCTTGTCGGGTAAGTTCCGACCCGCACGAAAGGCGCAACGATCTGGGCACTGTCTCAACGAGAGACTCGGTGAAATCATAGTACCTGTGAAGATGCAGGTTACCCGCGACAGGACGGAAAGACCCCGTGGAGCTTTACTGTAGCCTGATATTGAATTTTGGTACAGCTTGTACAGGATAGGCAGGAGCCTTAGAAGCCGGAGCGCTAGCTTCGGTGGAGGCGCTGGTGGGATACTGCCCCCGCTGTATTGAAATTCTAACCCGCTGCCCTTATCGGGCAGGGAGACAGTGTCAGGTGGACAGTTTGACTGGGGCGGTCGCCTCCTAAA
>NZ_JBJZOT010000022.1:0-2361 GCF_057808375.1 Priestia sp. TRM10 | reverse complement strand
ATTATGGTGCGACAAGAAGTCGCTTTCTTACAGTGTAGCTAACGCTACTCATCTAGACGCAAAGATAATCTCCATCCGAAACGGCATGCTTGGTAACGAGCCTGTCGGTTGCATGAGGAAATGCGGAAACAGAGGACAAATGCATGGTCCAGAACACTGCTAGGAGAAGATAGGTACGGTAAACGAAAGTGAAGGTTCGCAAGCTTCGTCAGGATTAGCTCAAGATAATGCATAGATTGGCTTGGGTCTTGGTAAGAGGAAAAGTAGAATCATAATGCTGCTCTGATGCGTCCCGCATCTTACCCGGAGTAAAGAATCTACCTACCCCTATCGTATCTGTAGAATGTGAAACTTGGTAAGCCCTATGTCATCTGTGTAAAACAGTAGGATGACTGCAAAGTCAAACGATGTGGCAGAGGGTATGGGATATGAGAAAAAGCGAAAGCCGTTACCCTGAAAAGGGACAGGAAAGCAGAAAACTGTATAACTGAACGGATAATGTCGTCCTAACAGACAATGACAGGCTCGAAAGAGCGCCTACTTCTCATGGGTCTTCAACACGAAAATAAATTTGTGGCTATCTTCTAACGAAAAGGAGCGTGCTGTTATGAATACCTCTTTACGAGCGTCGGCGCACGTCTCGCATAAAGGTTGGTACTCTTTTGATTGGAATACTATACAAAAATATGTAACGAAGTTACGACAAAGAATTTATCGTGCCGAACAACAAAATCAACGAAGAAGAGTGAGAAAACTTCAACGTTTACTCCTTCGGAGTAAAGCCAATTTACTACTCTCCATTCGAAGAGTGACGCAACAAAATACCGGTAAGCGAACACCTGGTGTAGACGGCTATACGGCTTTAAAACCAAACGAACGTATCAAGCTATATAAACAACTACTTAAACGTAATGTCTTTCAGCATCGTCCAAAGCCAGCGAAAAGAACATTTATCGCTAAGAAGAATGGGAAACTAAGACCTCTCGGTATTCCGACGATACGAGACCGAGTTTATCAAAATGTGATAAAGAACGCACTAGAACCACAATGGGAGGTTAGATTCGAAGCTACTTCCTACGGCTTTCGTCCCAAAAGAAGTACACATGATGCTATAAGTAATCTCTTTAACAAGCTGAACACGAATAGTAAGAAAAAGTGGGTGTTCGAAGGAGATTTCTTAGGGTGTTTTGACCATCTTAATCATCATTGGATAGTAGAACAAACCTCTACATTTCCAGGAAACACTTTGATTAAAAGGTGGCTCAAGATGGGATATATAGAACAGGATATGCTTCATAAAACAACGGAAGGAACTCCGCAAGGAAGTATTGTGTCTCCTCTTCTAGCCAATATCGCGTTATGTGGGATGGAAGAAGAGATTGGTATTGTTTATAAAAAGACATACAAACCAGATGGAGGATATAAAGTTGATCCAAAATGTAAAATAGGACGTGTTCTTTACGCAGATGACTTCGTCATCGTAACGGAAACGAAGGAACAAGCTCAAAGTATGTATCAGAAACTCATTCCTTACTTACAAAAGCGAGGAATTAAACTCAGTGCGGATAAAACTAGAGTCACACATATCGAGAACGGGTTTAATTTTCTTGGTTTCTCACTTCGTCAATACAAGACGGAACAAGGAAATAAGTTATTAATCAAACCTAGTAAAGACAGTATCAAAAAGGCAAAAGGTAAGATAAAAGATACGTTCGCAGTGATGCGAGGACGACCAGTAAAAGAAATTATACGTATCCTAAACCCTATTATACGTGGTTATGGACAGTACTGGAAACATGTTGTGTCGAAAAAGGAGTTTGGATATATGGACAATTACGTTTTCTTTAAAATAAGAAAACACCTTAGGCAATTGCATCCAAAGAAGGCGTGGAAATGGATTAACAAGCGCTATTTTAAGAAGCCCCACCACGGAGGAAATGATAAATGGATTCTGACATGTCCACTTACCAATATTCAATTGTTAAGAATGTCCTGGATTAAAATAGAGCGACATGTAAGGGTAGCCTATAAAAACAGCCCAGACGATCCTAGTTTAAAAGAGTATTGGGAAAAGCGAGACCGTAAGGTCTTCAATAGGGAAAATACACTAGATAGGATGAAACTCGCAAGAAAGCAAGGATATCGTTGTGCACTGTGTAAGTACACTCTACAAAATGGAGAAAAGGTTACTGTGCAAAATCTTGAAACCCCTACAAGTAAGGTTTCTAAATTAGTACATGTACCTTGTATAAAATAAAAGAGTTGTTTGGATAAAAAGAAGGCTTGAGCCGTATGACGGGAAATCTGTCACGTACGGTTCTTAGGGGGGAGGGCACTCGTGAGAGTGCCTTCCTACCCGAC
>NZ_JBJZOT010000021.1:0-9990 GCF_057808375.1 Priestia sp. TRM10 | reverse complement strand
AAACCGATAAGCATGCTCAAGTTTTACTCGAACTGATGAATGGATTGTACTTTCATGAAGGGTATAAAGGTATCGTGACCACAGGTTTAGGAGAACTGGATGAGATCAAGTATGCGCGTGAAGAAGTAGAAAAGCGCATTCAAAAGCAACGACAAAAACGACTAGATCGAGCGTAGTATTCTTAAAGAACAGTAGAAGAACAGCCTCCAGGCTGTTGGGTGGCTATAGCCTATATGCTATTTATTTTTTAATTTGATTGGCTGATTTGGTTGGTATGGAAAAATGAAGGATAAGAAGGAGTAACAAGTATGATGTGCTTGTATTGTCAGACGGAAAATAGTAGTGAAGGAGTATGTTCCTTTTGTGGTGCTCCTTTAGAAGAACGGAGACCCGAGAGAAAGAATTTTGTATACCTTGAACAGTGCGAACAATCTTTTAGCCAATTAAAGTATTTTCATACGTATGACTTGTTGGTGTTGCTGCGTTTAGTTCGAAAAGAGCGTTCAGACGCGTTTAACCAGATGAGATTGATTAAGAAGGGCGCCCAGGAGGCTCAGATGGACCAGGAGACGATTTCTTTTGCTGAAGAGCAGTATTTGTATTATACAAAGCGTGCAAAGGTCCTAGAGGGTATTCTAATTGATAGAATGGGGTACAAGCCTAAAACGATTAATGATAAACTATTACTAAGTATTGATCAAAAGATCAGAGAGTACGAAAAGAAGGCATGAGAAAAGCCCTCCGGTCGGCGAAAACTTGAGGGCTTTTCGATAAAAACTATAGAAGGGTTAGACCCTTATTCACATTATTATATTTGTATTCTACCATAAGGGTTTAATTCCTTCCAGACCTTGAGGAGGATTAAACGTTGGAAAATGTTTTCGAACAAAGACAATTAGAACGAGAACGAAAACGCAAAAAGAAGGAAGAAGAATTTAAAACACTTTCAGAAGGACAACAGGCTATCATTAAAGGTTCTTCAAAAGCCTCTAAGAATGCTAGAAGAAGAGATACTGAAAGTTCTAAAGTACTAACTGATGAAGAAATGGCAAAAGCGAATGAGCTTCAGGCTAAGGCACAAGAGGCAAGAATGAAATTAGTACCGGAGAGAAAAGTGAAAAACAAGGCAAAATTTGCTCAAATTATTCAGCAAAACTGGGGTTACTTGTTTGAAATTAATTATTTAAAAACTGAAGAATTTAAGTTTTTGAATCGTATTATTCAGTTTATTGGTTTTAGATCTAATTGCTTAGTTGATGATATAAATAAAAAGGCTCCAATTCCATTGAATCAAAGTGATTTGGCAGAGAGGCTGGGTTCAAGTAAACCGACAGTAAGTAGACTTGTTAATCAACTTATTGATAAAGGTATTATGGCCAGGTCTGAAAGTGGAAAAGAAGATGTTAATGCTAGAATGTATGCGTTGTATATTAATCCAAACATTATTTATTGTGGTGATCGAGATAATATAAATGAGACTCTACAAACAATGTTTAGAAGAACTCCTAAAGCATTAAAAAACTTACCGGAACGCCTATTTTGATACTTCAAACCATAGTTATCGATTTCGATAACTATGGTTTTTTTATTTTTGAATCTTTTCATAGTTATCGATTTCGATAACTAAAGTTATCGATTTCGATAACTATGGGAAATCTCTAAAACCTTGGTATATAAGCTTTTTTTTAATATCTGTATCTTTGTTCTTCTCACTCTCTATTTAAATAGCAATTCGTCGATAGAATTGCAAGACTAAATTTATCTCTTTTTCGTTAAAAAATAAATAGCCTGAAGGCTAAAAAAAGTCGCCTAAAGGCTATAAGTCTCTAAGGAATAGTTTTGTTTGAGAATTTAAGTAAATTCATTTCCAAAAATGGCTCATTATGTTATTATTGGGAAATTGGTTGTTATTTTGGAAACTTTTATTAAAATTATATTGAATTAGGAGGGGAAATTATGAAAAAAAATTGGATTCTTAATATCTTAATATTATTATTTTGGTCATCTTCATTGACAGCTATTAAATATTTTATGACTGGGTTTGAATCTACTATAGAAATTATCCAATGGTTTATTACTTCAGTTGTGGTACTAGCTATTGCCGGTTTTATTATACATAGGCGAAGAAAAAAAATAATGACAACCACACAATCATAGGGAGGATTTTAGTTTTGAAAAAAATAGCTTTAGTATTGGTAATGACAATGTTAGTTTTTGTGGCAAATATCTCTTTTGCTAATCATAAGGCGGAAGCTGCTCAGGTAGGAGAAGTGAAAACTGTAACATATAAAGTTAGTGCTTCAACGTTGAAAACAAAAATGGGAACAGCTAAAGTAACAAATACTGTTGTCAATAAAATTAATATTTTTGTAGCTGGGGGACTGGCTACAAAAGCAAAAAGCTTTCTTTCCGGAGGTTTGATTGCCATATCATCAGCTACCTTACTGGAAATAATGGGACTTGGTACAAGTGCTCAAATGAAAAAGATTAAAGGATATTTAGAATTGATTAAAAAGAATAAAGCCAAAGGACTTAAAGTTACCCAAAAATATAGATATACTTATATGAATGGATCCGGAACAGGCTGGTATCCTTCTGGCAGAGCAACTGTTACAACTTATTAATTACGGAGATTATATTTATTGTTTCATGGAAAACGGAATTTGCTTTTAATTAAAATTAGGCAAATTTCGTTTTTTTGTTTTTGATAGTAATATAAAATAAGGATTTAGTAAAATTATATTAAGAAAGATTTGACTGAGAGGAGAGAATTTACATGAAAGTTGTAATAAATGTTTTGATTTTATTATTTTGGTCATCTTTAGTAACAGCTATCAAATATTTTATGACTGGATTTAATTCGACTACGGAGCTTATTCAATGGTTTATCATTGCAATAATTGTATTTGCAATAGTTGGTTTCATTATCTCTAAAAAGAAAAAATATGAAGTGAAAAATAAGAACTAAATGGAAGTTTTTTATATGTTCTTTATTTCATTTTTCAGGTGTGCCTTTTTTGAGCACACCCTATCCTCTATAAATGTTGATATAACAACATTCTTTAATTTGCCTCTTCTTGCTCTATTTTAAATAGCAATTCGTCAATAAAATTGCAAGACTATCTCTGTATTTCTTTGCAAAAAAATACAAAGGTAAAAAAATTGCCTGAAGGCGATAGGCATCTAAGGTGATTTTTAGATTAGTTGAATAGACGTTTCCAGAAGCTCCTTTTTTCTTGAGAAGCTGCGATTAATTGTTTGATTTCTTCTTTCTCTTCTTGAATAGTTCTGATCATTGACATCAATTTTTCATCTCGTTCGTTATATCTTTGTTCTGTTTTCTCTATTTGTTTTAGTATTTCTTCTTGTCCTTGTTTGCGTCCAGATTCATATGCTTCTTGTACTGCTTTATTTATTTTTTTATCTAGAATTTCTTCTAGATGCTGTACTGTTAGACGCGTTTCCGATTGATAAACGCTAGGCGTTTTTTGTGTGTCTACTGACTCTGAATCCACTGATATAATAACGTTTATAGCGTCTATTAATGTGGTCCCTTCATTTACTAATTCTTTTAGGCGTTTAAACGCGTTTATGTCATGTTGATAATAAATCCTTTGGTCTTTATTGTTTCTTTCAAATTTGTATCCTACTTTTTCCAATTCTATTGACCATCTTCTTAAAGTTGAAGTTGTTACTTCTAAATTTGTGGCTACGTTTTTTGCAAAGTAACCATATTCTGATGCGTTTGACATAGCGTTCACCTCCGTCTATCTTTCAATTCTATTATCATATCTAGAACTCCTCTAGAGTAAAACTATAATAAATAAAAGAAGAATAATCTAATGTATAAAGTATCACTTTTTTATGCATTAGATCTTGGGTAGTAAACGCGTCTAAACGCTTATAAATCAATGATGTATAAAATCCTGCATAACGGAGAAAAAAGAGAAGTCCCAGACCCCTTGTAGGACAAGGAGTCTGGGACTTCCCTACTTCCTCTAAGATGTATTATGTAAACTAATATTGTATAGAATATACACTCCTATTTAGGGTTAGGTCTTAGATTAGTAACGCAAGAAATCTTTATATTATTAATTAAAAGGGCTTTTACCTTTGATAAAATAGGCATCTGTAACTTCTTTAGACAAACACGGGAGTGAAGGATATCCATATATTGTTAAGGTGATTATTAATAATTCTATTGGATCCATCAAATTATAAATTTTTCTATGTTAGTAAAGTACAATTGATTATGTCTAAATAACAGATAAACAGATTTATAAAAGGGCGATATTTAAAACTCACAAAGGTGTGTGATTGTTTTATGAGGTACACCTCTGGATTTTATAATCATTTTTCACTTCCACTAAACCTAGATAGAATATCCTATGCGCCAGAACAATTGGTTATATATATAGGGAAAAATGTAAATATATTTACCAAACAAGGAAATTCAATATGGGGGACAGTAGTAGACGTCGATATAAATCCAAACTCATCAACTTATGGACGTATCCAAGTGCTTTTTAATGCTGGTCCTGGTCCAGGTATGGTTGAGGTTTATACAAAGGAGATACAATGGATTACTTTTCAATAGGAGGTTTTAAAGTTGAATTATTATTATTTACACCGACAGCAACAAATTCCATATCTAGTTGTCCCTGATGCCAAGAAATGGGAAGGTCAACTTGTTGATTTACAAATGAAAATTACAGGTCGAGTATATAAAAATGCATATATTGTAAAAGTAGTAGACACTCCAGGTCCTTCTTATGGTTCGGTTACTTTTATTCCTTCGGGTCAGAATCTGCCTATTAGCACTGAAGCAGCTGATATTTTATTTATTGGTCCTCCAGGTAGTATTACAGCTCCTCAACCAACACAACCAACACATCCGATAGGTCCCGGTTGGGGTATTCCTATCAGTATATATCCTCCGCGTCCAAGATATAGTTATTATCACAATCTAAATTCTCAAAATTTATATTAAGTTATAAATAATAAGATTCTATCTATAGGGAACTTTAGTTTACCTTGATTATTATTATGTAAAGAGCCGTTAGACATTTATTATCTCTAAGGGCTTTTTATATGCGTACTATAATACCCATTATGTTAACTACAAATGTATAAGGTATAGGGTATACAACGTATAAAATAGAAAAACCTACTGCCGAGAGGAGCTCAGATGACAGTAGGTTTTTCATTTCTACAACGTAGTATATACCAGCAAGTATATTTGGATGATTCTAATAGAAAGCAACATGAATAGTGTGTTCAACACTTTGAAGTTTTACTCATAAAAATGATTGATAATCCTAATTTTTATTTTCTTTATTCATTAAACTGTTTAAGAATGGGCATTGAGACAACTCTGTATCATCCTTATCTCGTAAAAAATATTGTTTCCATTCATGATTATCCGCATTTCCATAGCTATTTAAAGCAGAATGTATAGAGATATCATCATATTTATCAATTCTTCTTCTTACTTGTTCTTTAATCTTTCTAGCATATTTTTCGTTTTTATTAAATTCCTGGAGAACCCAACGTGGTGTAATAGCCATCATCATACAAGGGAAATATCTACTTTGTCTCTTTTCATGTTTAGGAGTAGCGCAATACATGAAATATTGTTCTCCATGGAAACAGTATTCCCAGGTATGGTCTGAAGGATCTTTTGAAATATGAGTAGGCCAATCCATTTCATCTAGCTCATGTAAATGGTTAAGCTGTTTCCAAAATAATAGTTCAAAGTCTTCTACACTGCTGCTCTCAATAAGATTTTCTGGGGTCTCAAAAAATACAATTAACGTTGTATACGTCCCATAATTTTTACAATTTATCGTAAACTCTTTTAGTAAACTAGCTAGTTCTAGAGAGGTTTGTTCATTTTGAGGATGGCCTACAAACCCATATCTGAGATGTCCCAGTGAAAAAGATTGGGTAGCTGGAATACATGGAAAGAGATGTTCTTTATCTTTCATTTTGTCACGAAAAGCAATTAGTGCATCCTTTTGCCAAGATAAGAGATTTGCATGGCAAACATCTTTATTATCTTTAATTAACTTTGTCATACAATAGCCTCCTTGCTTCATTAGACTATTGCAAAAAAGTTGCATAGGTGAATGTCCTACTGATAATTGGGCACTGTTCCCATAATAAGGATTATGTTAACTGAGACTGTATATCATATATATTCATTGCCTAACTCGTAGTTAATCATTTATGATTTTATTATTATATATAAATTTTTGTAAAAGAAGGATTTATAAAAAAAGTTTTGAATTACTTCTTACAATATAGTGTTTTTGTTCTAAGATTGTACATATGTATAAGAATTAAGGTTTAACATTTTCTTATAAAAGGAACTTTTTTGTATAGATTTTGTATGCGTCGGCCAAACTGATGAAGATATTTCGCTTGTCAACTGAAAATAATTAGTATATTATGACATAAGCACATTGTGTTTGAATGGAGGAGAGCATATGAGTATCAGACAATGGTTTGGTTTTAATGATTTTTATGTTTCTGCTGGGGAGACAGATATCTGTTTGGATAATTTATTGTCTCTTTATGCCAAGGCTTTGACTCGATATTTCTCTGCGCCTACCGTACAAAATATTAATGAGCTAATTGAATTTATATCAAAAGAATCTCAAGAAGATTTAATTGATAAACGATTCGTGGAGTGGTTAATCGATAAAGGTATACCTGAGTTAGAAGCAATTGCTTCTTGTTCGTTACCTAACGATGATCAGTTATCAGCAAAAATTGATTATGAGCATTTTATTCTCGAAGATGAAATGGATTTTGAATATCCTGAGGATGTTAGAGCGAGTTTAATTAACATAGTTAATGAACTACCAGAGATTATAAGGGCTTCTCTAGAGGTGTCATCAGCTTCCTTTGAACTTGATGAGGATTGGTTAAGCTCGATACTTGAGGAATTCGAAGATCTTGAACTTGTAACTGTAATTGATGAAAAAAGTATACCTCTTCAAGAGGAAATATGCTATAAAGTGTCGAATTACAGAGAGTCTGTTGATAAAACAGACTCTCTTTTATTTTGTTTTATATAATTAGGAGGAAATTATGTCATCATTTGAAGAGTACAAATTAATAGCAAATTCAGTTCAACTTAGCGATGTTGAGTTGGTTTCTTTGAAGTGTCTAAATAAAAAATTTGATCATGAAAAAGGCAAACAAGCAGTTTCTATAAAGATGCAAAGGAAAGTAGAAATCAAAAGCGATACAGAAGCATTATTATTTTTAAGAACTATTGTTGGTGGAGAAGATTGTCCATTTTTATTTGATATAGTTTATAAAGGAACATGTAATTCTCTTGCGGATATCGATATTCAGCAGTTTGAACAATATGCATATGTACAAGTTGTGCCTTTACTTTTACCTTACGCAAGAGAGTGTATTACTAGTACTATGGCCAGAATGGGGTTACCTATCTTTACTTTGCCTACTATGGATATTTTAGATTCTTTTGAAGAAAATGATGTTTCTGATAGTCAGGAGTCGTGATTAATGGATAGCAATATATCTATATCTTTTAATAGAAAAGATTCTATACCTAAATATATAGAGCAAGCTACTAAAGACATTGCTGATCACTTTAAACATAGAAGAGAGTATATTCCTCAATTTTGTAGTATGGTACAGAATTCCAAACGTTGGAATATGAAAAATATAATATCGAAACTTCAAAATTGGAAACAAAGTTTCTCTCGTATAACAGGAACAGGTAAAATTGTTGCAATTATAGAGAATGCCTTCTCAAATTGTAGTACCGATAAAGATATTCATAAACTTCGAGGAGCTATAGTCGAAGGACTTATAATAGGTTGCTATGGTGGTTCTTCCAATCTAGTTCATGATAATTATGGTTGGGGAGCCCAAGTTATTATAAAAAAAGATTCCGAACAGGAAGAGATAAAGTACGTTTGCACTGCAAATAAACATACAGATTGTGGTCGTAGAATGACTGTAGATTTTGGATATTGGAATGGAAAACATGGACAATTCTATGAATGCAAGGTGCAACCGGAAGGCATAGGTTGTAAAGAAATTATGTATTTGAAACATTTAGCAGATAAGCTATCTCAGTATTCTATTAGTCATGAAATGCTTTTTGTAAGTGCTTGTCCTAGTGATGAATTAAGACTAAGATTAGAAGATTGGGGTTTAAGCCCTAGGTATAAGGCTATTGGGACTAGTGAACTTAAAGATATGATGAGAGCTTCTTAGAATAAAAAACTTAGGATGACGATTCCTTAATAGTTTTCATCCTGAGTTTTTTTACTATTAGAACAAAAAGTTATAAGAAGTTATGTTGACTATGGAATTTATATCCTTTAAAATTAATTTTAAGCAACGTTGCAACTTAACCACGTTGCCCGAAAGGGAGAGCATATGAGTAGGGTTAAAGAAGGAAATCGTCGTCTTACATGTGATATCCCAGAAGAGTTGCACAAGGAATTGCGTTTCTTGGCTGTAGAGCATGATACAAGTATTACGAAGTATGTAAAGGCGATTCTAGAAGAACATGTTAAGAAATTAAAAGAAGAAAAGTAAACAAAAAGGGCACTTTCCCGGCCAGGAAAGCACCCCATGCGGAATCAAAAAGATTCCATACCCAAAGATATTATAGCATGGGTTGCCCTCAAAAAAATAGGAGGGTTTAATCATGGAACAAACTGAAAAGTTATTGATTAGCATTGAGAATGTATTACGTATTGCTAATGAATTAGTCAATGAAATAGCAGACTTAAATGTTATGAAAGAAGACTATATTCGATTAAAGGAACAACTCTTTTTGAATCAATTTACGCAAGCTGAACGAAAAGTTTTTGAGTTTGCTTTGGATCAATGTAGTGTTCGTGAGACAGCAAAGATTTTACATAGAGAAGAAGAAACCATTAAGAAAATTAGGAGAAACATCTTACGCAAGTTGGAGGTTTCCTCAATGAAAGCAGCCATTGAGTTGTACGAAAAAGTGATCCATAATTGTACTCCTACTTTCTCATTTTTTAATGATGGAACGGATCAAGAACGTATACGTTTTTCGTAAAAGTTGAGGGGACGTTGAAGGGACGTATATACTCATGAGGTCAACAGTGAGGGGACGCTGAGGGGACTTCATATCGACAGTAGCTCAACAGTATATCAACAGCAGGTCAACAGACTGGTAATTTTCATGATATCATACTTTTCAAGGTGGAATTAGCGTTCTGCTGGGCTTTGCCCAGCCTATCATCCTCCGATGATAGCAAAAACCCCTTATGCTCTTCTAACTTTATAGGGTAGTGCATACCAAAACGAGAGGATGGTACAGAAAAATGGATATTTTATTGCGAGATATTGATCCGGTAGCGATAAAAAAGATTGATGAACTTGCAAAGGAAAAAGGAGTTTCACGGCAATATTTTTTAAAAGGTCAAATAGAAACGTTAGCATTTTTTCAAGAACAAACTACACGTGAAAGACATTTAACAAATCTGATTGATAAGAACCTTTTGTTTATGTCGAAAATGCATTATGCAGTGGAACAAAACACAAAAACTTTAAACAATTTATATGCGAGTATTGAAAAAGCAGTTGGAGAGATTGAAGAGCTATGAGTACCAAACGACGAATGATTACCTTAGACGAAGAAACGGATCAGTATCTTCAAGACTATATGGCGGAACATAAACTCCGTTTTCCAGGCGAGGCCATTATGGATATTTGTCAAAAGTATCGAGCTGAAGAAAAGAAAGAATGGTCCTTGGAGACGATTAGTGAAATTGTGAGTCAAAACCTTCATGATGTCTTACGAGAAGAATTAAAAAAGATTCGGCTCGGTGTGAATCAAACCGATAAGCATGCTCAAGTTTTACTCGAACTGATGAATGGATTGTACTTTCATGAAGGGTATAAAGGTATCGTGACCACAGGTTTAGGAGAACTGGATGAGATCAAGTATGCGCGTGAAGAAGT
>NZ_JBJZOT010000020.1:0-53981 GCF_057808375.1 Priestia sp. TRM10 | reverse complement strand
TGTTCCCATGCCGAACACAGAAGTTAAGCTCTTGAACGCCGATGGTAGTTGGGACTTTGTCCCTGTGAGAGTAGGACGTTGCCAGGCACCATATAAAAAGGCTGATCTATAATAGATCAGCCTTTTTATGTATTTACAAAAAAAGATAGGTTGTCTTCATTTATGGACCATGCACTAGAAGAATGTACTCTTCATATAATACGCTAATTAGTATTTCAGCCTATAATCTAGTTATCTTAAACTCTCTTAATGTGTATATTCTCTAAAGTGCTGGTTATACTGTATTAGTAAGAGGAGGGAGAAATAAATGAAGGCGAATCATCAAAAAGAACAATGTATGGTATGTGAGGAATATAGAGAAGAAGGCATTAGGATATTATTTTCTTTCCTATGTAGAGATTGTGAGAAAGAAATTGTGGATACAGAAACAAATGAAGTAATGTATGATTACTATGTGAAAAAACTAAAGCGAATGAATACATCTAAAGTTGAATTATAGTCTGCTTCTTACTTTAATAAAGAAGCAGTCTTTTTTTTATCGTTATTCTATTGTTTCACAAGTTCTTTTTATTTGCTACTATTGGTTAAGAGAGATAAAAAGGAATTGATAAAAATGACATCTCAATCAAACACTCCATTATATTCTAAATTAGTAGATCATATGAGAACAGAACCTTCTTCTTATCATGTTCCAGGCCATAAAAATGGAGAGGTCTTTCCTCTTCTCGGAAAATCACTTTTTCAAGATTTATTGAAAATAGACGCAACAGAAGTAACAGGTCTTGATGACCTTCATGCTCCTGAAGGCGTGATTAAAGAAGCACAGGAATTAGCCAAAGAGCTATATAAAGTAGAGCAAACCTTCTTTTTGGTTAACGGTTCAACGGTTGGTAATCTTGCTTCAATTATGTCAGTGTGCAAGGACGGTGATCAGATTCTCGTTCAACGTGATTCTCATAAATCTATTTTAAATGCTTTGAAGTTAACAGGAGCTCACCCTTTATTTTTAACTCCAGAGATTGATTCTCAAACTGGATTTTCACTAGGAATAACAGAAAATGATATAAAGGATGCTATTGAGAACTATCCAAACGTTAAAGCTATAGTACTTACAAATCCAAGCTATTACGGTGTTTCTAATAATCTTTGTTCCATTATTAAACATGCGCATGCTAAGAAGATACCAGTTATCGTAGATGAAGCACACGGAGCTCATTTTATTTTAGATGGCTTTCCAATCTCATCTGTCGGTTTAGGAGCAGATATAGTAATTCAATCAGCTCATAAAACATTACCAGCAATGACAATGGGATCATACTTACATGCTCAAGGTGACCTTATTGATAAGGAGGAACTTTCCTATTTTTTATCAATACTTCAATCAAGTAGCCCTTCATATCCTATTATGGCTTCTTTAGATTTAGCTCGCTTTTATCTAGCCTCTTTATTAGGGAAAGAAGATTATATTCTTCATTCATTAAAGAAATTTAGAGAAGAAATAGCTTGTATAGATGGTATAACTGTTCTAAAGCCTGATTATGTTAATATTAGTCATGATCCCCTAAAGCTTTCTATAAGTCTTGATGGATTATCAGGTTATGTCCTTCAAGCTTTATTAGAACAGCGAGGTATATATAGTGAGTTGGCAAATGAAAAGAGCGTACTACTTATTTTGCCGTTAACAACAAATTTTTATGATGAAAAATTGATCCATAGCCTTAAAGAGATTGCTACACAACAAGTGTCTCAATGTCAGGAACAGGCAGTTTCAAGTTTCTTCTTACATAACTTTAGAAAAAATGTACATCCTCTAGATGTGACATATCAAGAAGGGAAAACCTTGAAAAGAAGAAAGATTCATATAGATGAGGCAAAAGGAAAAGTAACAGCTAGAAATATTATTCCTTATCCACCAGGGATTCCTCTTTTCATGGAGGGAGAGAAGTTAGGGGAAGAGGGGATTTCTTACTTGAAAAAATTAATAAGTGAAAATGTACATATTCAAGGAATACAAAAGCCTGAAAGTGAAATTGAGATTTTTGTACGAGAGGACGAGAAAGTATGACAGAACGTTTTATTACCTTTGAAGGACCTGAAGGAGCAGGGAAAACTACTATTATAAATAAGCTACAGCAAGAATTAGAAAGTCGCAGTATTCCAGCTATTTTTACAAGAGAACCTGGAGGGATTGAAATCTCCGAAAAGATTAGAAGTATCATTCTAGACAAAGAGCATACAACAATGGATGGCAGAACAGAAGCTCTTCTTTATGCCGCAGCAAGACGTCAACATTTAGTTGAAAAGGTTATACCTTCTTTAAAAGAGGGAAAGTATGTTATATGTGACAGGTTTATTGATAGTTCTTTAGCTTATCAAGGTTACGCAAGAGAAATTGGCCTAGAAGATATTTTTTCCATTAATTCTTTTGCAGTTGATGGCTATATGCCTGATATTACATTTTACTTAGACCTTGATGTTGAAGCCGGATTAGAAAGAATAAATCAAAATAAAGATCGAGAGGTAAATCGTCTTGATCTAGAAACATTAAGTTTTCATAGGAAAGTTAGAGAAGGTTATCTAATTCTTAAAGAGAAATTTCCAGAAAGAATCATAAAGATTGATGCAAATCGAACAGTTTCTGAAGTTTTTGAAGATGTACTTTATCATTTGCAAAGGAAGTATAAACTCTGAAACATTTCGTCATTAGAGAAAATTTCTTGATATAATAAAGGGAAATATGAGAACTATATAACCTTATGGAAAGGGAGTATGTAAAATGAAACTTGTTATAGTAGTGGTTCAGGATACAGACAGCACAAAATTTTTAGATGCGCTCGTAGAAAATAATTTTCGTTCTACAAAGCTTTCGAGTTCAGGGGGTTTCTTGAAATCTGGAAATACAACGCTTATGATTGGTACAGATGATGATCGTATTGATGAGCTTTTAGAGGTAATTAAGAATAACTGCCAAAACCGCAAGAAATTCGTTTCTCCACTTTCACCTATGGGTGGTAACGTAGATTCTTATATTCCATATCCTGTAGAAGTAGAAGTTGGTGGTGCAACAGTCTTTGTATTACCAGTTGAAGCTTTTCATCAGTTCTAAAATGAAGGGATAAAAATGAAAATTAATCAAGATGCTCCATTATATATTGAGCAAGATAGACAACAAAGTCAGAAGGTCACGTCTTCCCCGCTAAAATTTCAGGATCTCGTTGGGAAACAGGCAAATAAACTACAGCTACAACAGCTACAGCAGCTTATGGCAGGAATTGAAGACCAAGGACAGCGCCTTGCTCGCTCTCAAACATTAAGGGAAATGGCTAAATATAAGATGCTTATAAGGCGTTTTATTAAGGAAGCTGTAGAATTTGGATTGGATCTTAAGGATTCTAGAAGTTTTAGTTATGATGGACAGACCCAAAAACTAATAACGGTTGAAGAGATTGATGAAAAGTTAATGGAGCTTACTAAGGCTATAACAAATCAACAAGCAGACTCAATCTCTTTACTAAAAAAGTTAGGTGAAATTAAAGGCCTTTTAATTAATTTATATATGTAATTTGAAGTGAGTGAGAATCGTGAAAAACTGGAGAGAACTTGAAAATATTCAACCAAAAGTGATGAAAATGATTGAGAACAGTTTAAATAAGGAACGTGTCTCACATGCATACTTATTTGAAGGCGGACGGGGCACAGGAAAGAAAGATGTAAGCTTTCAAATGGCTAAAAGTTTGTTTTGTACAAATAGGGATGGAGCTAAACCTTGTTCTACTTGTTCAAATTGTAGACGGATTGAATCACAGAATCACCCTGACGTTCATTTCATTTCTCCTGAAGGTCAGTCTATTAAAAAAGAGCAAATTCAATATTTACAAGCAGAGTTTCAGAGGACGGGTGTAGAGTCAAGAAAGAAGCTCTATATTATCGAACATGTTAACAAGATGACGCCAAACGCAGCAAACAGCTTATTGAAATTTTTAGAAGAACCGCATGCAGACACATATGCTATCTTATTAACTGAGCAGATTCATCAGTTACTTGATACAATTGTGTCAAGATGCCAAGTACTTTCATTTCAACCACTTACTCCACAGGTTTTAGTTGATACCCTTGTTGAACATAGCGTCTCTCCTTCTACTGCGCAGTTATTATCTCACTTAACAAATAGCCTTGAAGAAGCTTTACAGTTAAATGAAGATGAATGGTTTGGACTTGCACGAAAGTTAGTGATAAAATTAAATGAAACATTAGTAACAAGACCAGAGCAAGCTCTGTTTTTTATCCAGGAGCAGTGGATTTCCCATTTCAAGGATAAAGAGCAGTATGAGAAAGGCTTGCATCTCCTTTTACTATTGTATAGAGATTTAGTGCAGTTACAGGCTGATAATGAACAGACTATCGCTTTTATAGGTTATAGAGAACAACTTAAGAAGCAGGCTTTGCAAACAACACAAAGAAAAAGTGTTCAACGTTTGGAAGCTGTGCTAAAAGCTAAGCAGAAGCTAAGCTCCAATATGAATCCACAGCTATTAATAGAGGAGCTGGTGTTGGAATTACAGGAGGGATAGGAGCTTGTATGAAGTAGTAGGTGTTCGCTTTAAGAAAGCGGGAAAAATATATTATTTTGATCCAGGAGAGCTTAAGGTTGATAATGGGGAATATGTTATCGTTGAAACTGTTCGAGGGGTCGAGTTCGGAAAAGTAGTCATTGGCAGCAAAAAAGTTGAAGAGGATGATATTGTTCTTCCACTGAAGAAAGTGATTCGAATTGCTAATGTAAAAGATAAATTGAGCGTAGAAGAAAACCGACAAGCAACAAAGAAAGCTTATGAGATATGCGTAGAGAAAATTGCTTATCATAAACTTGAAATGAAACTTGTAGACGTTGAGTATACGTTTGATCGAAATAAAGTAATTTTTTATTTTACTGCGGACGGACGCATTGATTTCCGTGAATTAGTTAAAGACTTAGCTTCTATTTTTAGAACGCGGATTGAACTTCGCCAGATTGGTGTAAGGGATGAAGCCAAGCTTTTAGGTGGTATCGGACCTTGTGGTCGCATGCTTTGTTGTTCTACATTTTTAGGAGACTTTGAGCCTGTATCTATTAAGATGGCAAAAGACCAAAGTTTATCTTTAAATCCTACAAAAATTTCAGGGTTATGTGGCCGTTTGATGTGCTGCTTAAAATATGAGAACGATGAGTATGAGAGTGCAAAAGAAGAATTACCTGATGTAGGAGAGTCTATTAATACGCCAAATGGAAAAGGGCGCGTTGTTGGGCTGAACTTACTAGAACGTATTTTACAAGTAGAACTCTCTGACCGAGAGCGAGTTGTGGAATATACGTTAGATGAAATTATGCATGAAGGGGCTATTTCCATTCAAGCCACTGATCAATGAGGTGTATAGGTTTGGATAAGAAAGAGATATTAGATTCTGTAATGGGTATGGAAGAGCAGATTGGATATCTGTCAAAACAACTAGGAAGCTTAAAAGAACATCTTGCTGAACTCATTGAAGAAAACCACCACATGACGTTAGAGAATAAACATCTACGAGAGAGACTTGAAAGAACGGAAACCAAATTAAAATCCAAAAAACCAAAAGAAAATGTACAAAAACAAATTGATATTGGTGAAGGATATGATAATTTAGCTCGTTTGTATCAAGAAGGTTTTCATATTTGCAATGTTCACTACGGAAGTGTTCGGAAAGAAGATTGTCTTTTTTGCTTATCTTTTCTAAATAAAAAGTAAAAGGGGTGCCTAAGGGCACCCTTTTATACGGCTTTAAAAGCAAGAAAGGGAAATGATAATGGTCAATTTAAAACATGATGAGCGTTTGGATTACTTATTAGGAGAAGAGCGTTTGCGTATTATTCAAAGTCCAACCGTCTTCTCCTTTTCTTTAGATGCCGTTTTGTTGGCTAAATTCACATATGTGCCAATTCAAAAAGGAAATATTATCGATTTATGTACGGGAAATGGAGTTATTCCTTTTCTTTTATCAACACGTTCTAAAGCATCAATTACTGGAGTTGAAATTCAGGAGCGACTCTATGATATGGCTAATAGAAGTAATAAATATAATGAGCTACAAAAGCAAATCTCTTTTATTTTAGGTGACTTAAAAGAGATGCCAGCAATGCTTGGAACAGGAAAATATGATGTTGTAACATGCAATCCCCCATATTTTCCAACTCCTCAAAAGGAAGAAAGAAATAAAAATGAACATTATGCTATTGCAAGACACGAGATTTTATGTGATTTAGAAGATGTTATAAAAGCGAGTAGTGCCCTTGTAAAACAAGGGGGAAAAGTAGCGCTTGTTCATAGACCAGGACGTTTATTAGATATTATTACCTTAATGAGAGAGTATCGTTTGGAACCAAAAAGAATTCAATTTGTTTATCCAAAGGAAGGGAAAGAAGCGAATACCCTCCTTGTAGAAGGAATAAAAGATGGAAAGCCTGACTTAAAAATCTTACCGCCTCTATTTGTGTACAATGAAAAAAATGAATATACGAAGGAATTAAACAAAATTCTTTATGGATGAGCATTTTTTCTATGTTTTAGAATGTCGGGATAAGAGTTTTTATGGTGGATATACAAATAACATGGAAAGACGATTAACAGTGCATAATGAAGGTAAAGGTGCAAAGTATACTCGTGCCCGCCGTCCTGTTATTTTATTGTACAAAGAAGCATTTGAAACAAAAAGTGAGGCAATGAAAGCAGAATATGCTTTCAAAAAACTAACAAGAAGAGAAAAAGAACGGTTTTTAGAAGAAAGGAAGAATGAATGATGTGGCAACAAAAAAGCTATCAGCAAAATAGTGAAAAAGGGTCATTATATTTAGTTCCAACTCCAATTGGAAATCTAGAAGATATGACATTTCGTGCTATTCGTTCATTAAAAGAAGCAGATTACATTGCAGCAGAAGATACGAGACAAACGAGGAAGCTCTGCAACCATTTTGAGATTGAGAAGAGCATTATAAGCTACCATGAACATAATAAACAGCAAAAAGGAAAAGAAATCATTGATGATTTGCTGCAAGGTAAAACAGTCGCTCTTGTAAGCGATGCAGGTATGCCGTGTATCTCAGACCCTGGAGTTGATCTTGTTGAACTAGCTTTACAAGAAGAAATTGCCGTTATCCCATTACCAGGTGCAAATGCAGCTCTAACGTCTCTTATTGCTTCCGGCTTAAATACAGAGCATTTTATGTTTTACGGATTTTTACCTCGTCAAAAGAAACACCGTAAGGAAATTATAGAAGAGCTCAATAAAGAAAGAAGAACTCTTATTTTTTATGAAGCTCCACATAGATTAAAAGAAATGCTTCTAGCTATTCATGATGGCATGGGAAACCGCAAAGCCGTTATTTCCCGAGAGCTTACGAAGAAATTTGAAGAGTTTATTAGAGGTTCACTAGAAGAGCTAATTGATTGGTGTAATAATGGAGAAGTACGCGGGGAATTTTGCGTTATAGTTGAAGGGAATCAAGGAGTTATAAAAGATGACGAGGAAGTCTGGTGGGTTTCTCTATCGATAATTGAACATGTTGATCATTATATACATAAAGGTCAATCAAATAAGGAAGCACTAAAAAGTGTTGCAAAAGATCGGGGAATATCCAAAAGAGAAGTTTATCAAGACTATCATATAAAATAAAAAAAGAGAGGAATTCCTCTCTTTTTTTTATTTTGAAGACTCTAAGTTATCTTGAATTTCTTTAATAATTTGTTCTGCACCTTCACGGCTTAAGATTAGACGACCGTTAGCAATTTGCATGTTATCGTCAGAAACTTCACCTGTTACTTGGCAAGTCATGTTTGGTTTGTACTTTTTAAGGATAATGCGGTCCTCATCCACATAAATTTCAAGAGCATCCTTTTCAGCAATACCAAGTGTACGACGTAATTCGATTGGAATTACCACACGACCCAATTCATCAACTTTACGAACAATACCTGTAGATTTCATAATTAGTTTCTCCTCCCATGAATAAGCTTTCTCTATATAATTTCGTCAATATTCGACATTTTCTTCTCTGATTTATCATATCAGGATTTCCAAAAGCAGTCAATAATTTATTTCGAAATTGAGCTAATTTATTTAAAAAAAGCTAATTTCAGCAAAAATAGGATATTTAAAGGGATAAAGTACCTTATAAGGTTTAAAATTGTTTAAAATAAGCCTAATATTTACTTTAATTATATTTTATTGAATTAAGCAAAGTTTGACAAGGAATATGCATATTTCGACATAAAACGACAAAGTTGATTTTTTAAAATTACCCTTAAAACAAAATGAAAGGAGAGGTGTATCTTTAAAGAAAGTAGGAGAGGATGATAAGGGACTATCTCTTATAAAGAAAGCTAGCTTAATTCTATTGAAGATACCCCTTTTAAAAAGCATTGAGAAAATAGTAATATAGTATATAGAAGAAATTTATTTCATTCATATAAAAGTGAGAAAACTTTCTCAATGCCGGCAAAGGAAAAAAGCGTAGAGAAAGAGCTTTATGTGTGCGCTTTTACTTTTTCTATGATATAACACTCGTATCAAGACGGCTCATAAATACATTCGACATTATATTGATAAAGAAATTAATGGAGGTTTGGCGACATATGACAGAGCAGAAACAAAGTTTTTACATTACGACCCCTATCTATTATCCAAGTGGTAACCTGCATATTGGACATGCTTATACGACAGTAGCTGGGGATGCGATGGCTCGCTATAAACGTTTAAAGGGGTTTGACGTATATTATCTTACAGGAACAGATGAGCATGGACAAAAAATTCAGCGTAAAGCAGAAGAGCAAGGGATTACTCCTATTGAGTATGTAGACAATATTGTATCTGGTATTAAATCTCTTTGGAGTAAATTGGATATTTCATATAATGACTTTATCCGTACAACAGAAGAACGCCATAAAGTTGTTGTTGAAAAGATTTTTGATCAACTTGTAAAACAAGGAGACATCTATTTAGATGAATATGAAGGATGGTACTGTACTCCTTGTGAATCATTCTTTACAGATCGTCAGCTTGAGGATGGAAAATGTCCAGATTGTGGCCGTCCAGTAGAGAAGGTTCGAGAAGAATCTTATTTCTTTAAAATGAGTAAATATGCAGATCGTTTACTACAATTTTATGAAGAAAATCCAACGTTCATTCAACCAGAATCTCGTAAAAATGAAATGATCAATAACTTTATTAAACCAGGTCTTGAAGATTTAGCGGTTTCTCGTACAAGCTTTGAGTGGGGAATTAAAGTTCCAAATAATCCTAAGCATGTTGTGTACGTATGGATTGATGCTCTATCAAACTATATTACAGCACTTGGCTATGGAACAGATGATGATACAAAATACCAAAAATATTGGCCAGCAAACGTTCATCTTGTTGGAAAAGAAATTGTACGTTTCCATACTATTTATTGGCCAATTATGTTAATGGCATTAGATTTACCATTGCCAAACAAAGTATTTGCACATGGTTGGTTATTAATGAAAGATGGAAAGATGTCAAAATCAAAAGGAAATGTTGTTGATCCTGTTACTCTTATTGATCGCTATGGATTAGATGCATTACGCTATTATCTATTACGTGAAGTTCCATTTGGTTCTGATGGAGTCTTTACACCAGAGGGATTTGTTGAGCGTACAAACTTTGATTTAGCAAACGACTTAGGAAATCTTGTGAATCGTACAATTGCGATGATTAACAAGTATTTTGATGGTGAAATCCCGGCTTACAGTGGACCTGTAACAGAATTTGATGAAACTCTTTCTGCATTCCAAAAACAAACGGTTACAAAATATGAAGAAGCAATGGAAAAAATGGAGTTCTCTGTTGCTCTAACCGCTCTATGGCAATTTGTAAGCCGTACGAATAAGTATATTGATGAAACACAGCCATGGGTTCTTGCAAAAGAAGAGGATAAAACGAATCTTGCATCTGTTATGGCTCATTTGGCAGAATCTATTCGTCATATGGCGATTCTTTTACAACCTTTCTTAACTCAAGCACCGAAAGGCATTTTTGCTCAGCTTGGACTTGAAGATGAGAAACTTCAAGCATGGGAAAGCCTTCAACAATTTGGAACAATCCCACCAGGTGTAAAAGTGGTGAAAAAAGGGCAGCCTCTTTTCCCACGTTTAGATGTGGAAGCTGAGGTAGCTTATATTAAAGAGCAAATGCAGGGCAGCGCTCCAGCTCCAAAGGAAGAGAAGAAAGACAAGACAGAAGAAAAGCAGGAGAGCCCAGAAATCACAATTGATGATTTTATGAAAGTGGATCTTCGTGTTGCTCAAGTTCTAAAAGCAGAACCTGTTAAAAAAGCAGACAAGCTACTAAAAATTCAACTTGATCTTGGCTATGAACAGCGTCAAGTTGTGTCAGGTATTGCAAAGTTTTATAAACCTGAAGATTTGGTAGGGAAAAAAGTTATTTGTGTAACTAACTTAAAACCTGTTAAACTTCGCGGAGAACTTTCACAAGGTATGATTTTAGCAGGAGAAGAAAACGGCATATTGTCTCTAGCTTCTGTTGATCAAACACTAGAAAATGGTGCCCGTGTGAAGTAAAGATGAATCAGCCTCTTCAATTTTTGAAGAGGCTCCTTTTTTACTTTAAAATAGACGTAGTTTCATGTGAAACGAAAAAGATAGAAGAGGTGTTAATTTTGTTATTTGATACACATGTTCACTTAAATGCAAATCAATTTGATGAAGACTTAGAAGAAGTGATTAATCGAGCTCTTGAAGTAGATGTTAAGCAAATGGTTGTTGTTGGATTTGACCGTCCAACAATTACAAAAGCAATGGAGCTTGTAGAAAAATATGATTTCCTATATGCAAGTGTTGGTTGGCATCCTGTTGATGCAATTGATATGAAAGACGAAGATTTAGAATGGATTGAAGAGCTAGCAGCACATCCAAAAGTTGTAGCAATCGGAGAAATGGGATTAGATTATCATTGGGATAAGTCGCCAAAAGATGTGCAAAAAGAAGTTTTTCGTCGTCAGGTTCGTTTAGCTCGTAAAGTAAATCTTCCTATCATCATTCATAATCGTGAAGCAACAGAAGATGTGGTCGAGATTTTAAAAGAAGAGAAAGTTGAAGAAGTTGGCGGGATTATGCACTGCTTCAGTGGAAGCCTTGAAACAGCTAAACAGTGTATAGATATGAACATGCATATCTCATTTGGTGGACCGGTTACATTTAAAAATGCAAAAAAACCGAAAGAAGTTGCAGCAGAGATCCCACTTGATCGATTATTAATCGAAACAGATTGTCCTTATCTTGCTCCACACCCAAATCGTGGAAAGCGAAATGAACCGAGTTACGTTACACTTGTAGCTGAACAAATTGCTGAATTAAGAGGTATTAGTTACCAAGAGCTAACAGAAAAAACAACAGAGAATGCCCAAAAATTATTCGGCATAAATCGATAAATTTTTTACCCCTTCTTAAACAGAGCTGTCCGTAAACTCAATGTTTAAAAAGGGTTCTACTCGTCTCCTTCTTCTCATAGGATAACCTTGTCGACAAGTTGTTCTTCCATTCCACTAGCCTTTTAGACATAATATACTATATCCTTAGCATGGTTAGTGGAGGGTTGACAAGTTGTAGAGGACTCTATATAATCTTCGCGAGAGAAGGAGGCGTTTTTCATCGTGTTAAGAAGTATGAAAAAGCTGTTACCTAATCCTACTCTAAACAAAAGGTTTTTGACGATTGCAGTGAGTGTCGCAGCCTTTTTATGTTTAGTAGGATTCGCCGGTTTTAAGGCGAGCCAAACTTCTGTTTCTTTCAGCGCAGACGGCAAAAAAGAGAAATTAAGGACAAATGCCGATACAGTAGAAGAATTGCTGGAAGAACAACATATCAAAGTCAAGGATCAAGATTATCTATCACATAAATTATCAACACATCTTAAGGAAGGGATGAACGTATCTTGGATACCATCTCGCCCCATACAGTTGACTATTGATGACAAGAAGGAAAAGGTATGGACAACAGCGGATACAGTAGAAGGATTATTAAAACGAGAAGGAATAAAGTTGAACGAACATGACCAAGTAAGTCCTAGCCTTAAGAAAAGTATTGAAAAAAACGACCAAGTTCAAATCAACAAAGCCTTTCAATTCACTTTCAACTATAAAGGAGAAACAAAGAAAGTGTGGTCAACTTCGACTACGGTCGCTGACTTTTTAGCCCATCATAAAATACAAAAGGACGATATGGATCAAGTGAATCCAAGTTTATCTACTAAAGTCGAACCAGGTATGAATGTAACGTATACAGATATTGAAAAAGTCACCGATGTAGTGGAAGAACCAGTGAATCATGCTGTTGTGAAAAAAGAAGACCCAATGCTGCCTAAAGGGCAAGAGAAGGTTCTTAAAGAAGGACAAGATGGGGTTGTAAAGAAGGAATATGAGATTACGAAAGAAAACGGTCAAAATGTTTCGAAAGAGCTATTAACAGAAGAGCCTTTAAAAGAGAAACAGGACCGTGTTATTGCTGTTGGTGCAAAAGTTGATAAACCAGTTTCCCAGACAGCTGGTGTCGTAAATGTGTCTTCAAAAGGACAGTCTGGAAAAGAAATTACGGTTTCAGCAACAGCATATACAGCTTCATGTAATGGGTGTTCAGGTACAACAGCAAACGGCATGAATTTAAAAGCAAACCCAAATGCAAAAGTTATTGCTGTTGATCCAAACGTTATCCCACTTGGAAGTAAGGTATATGTAGAAGGTTATGGATATGCAACAGCTGCAGACACAGGTGGAGCTATTAAAGGTCACCGAATTGATGTGTTTTTTGCTGATAAATCACAGGCCTATAAATGGGGTCGTCGAAATATAACCGTCCGAGTTGTAAACTAATATTAATAGTTGAAAGATACAGAGGGGATTTTTCTCCTCTGTCTTTTTTAGGTTAAAATAATGTATGTTCTAATATATAAGACGAAACAGTTTTAGGAAAGTTTCACCATATGGAGGAAAAAATGAAAATTAAAGAAATTATTGTTGTTGAAGGAAGAGATGATACTACGGCTGTACAACAAGCTGTTGAAGCAGATACAATTGAGACTAATGGTTCCGCTATTAATAAAGCTACCATTGCAAAAATTAAACTTGCTCAAGAAACAAGAGGTGTTATCGTATTCACAGATCCTGATTATCCAGGAGAACGGATACGTAAAATTATTAGTGAACATGTTAAAGGATGTAAGCATGCCTTTTTACCAAAACAGCAAGCAAAGCCGAAGAAAGGAAGAGGTCTTGGTGTTGAACATGCTTCTAGAAAAGATATTCGTGTTGCTCTTCAAAATGTGTATGAAGAATTTATTGATATTGAGGAAGAGATTACACATCAAGATCTTATGATTGCAGGTTTGATTGGTGGCAGTACAGCAAAAAAAAGAAGAGAAATACTAGGACAGTTTCTGAAGATTGGCTATGCAAATGGAAAACAGCTGCATAAACGACTTCTCATGTTTCAAATTACAAAAGAACAATTCAAAGAAGCAATGGTACGTGTGCTAGAGGAGGAAAAGTAAGATGAAAGATATCGCAACCCCATCGAGAACAAATGAAATATTAAAAAAATACGGATTCACATTTAAAAAAAGTTTAGGTCAAAATTTTCTTATAGATCCTAATATTTTAACAAGTATTGTTCGTTATGCAGAGCTTGATGATAAAAAAGGTGCAATTGAGATTGGACCGGGAATTGGAGCATTAACAGAGCATTTGGCAAGGACTGCGCAGAAGGTTGTAGCCTTTGAAATTGATCAACGTTTGCTTCCTATTCTAGATGAAACATTAGCTCCTTATGATAACGTGGAAGTCTTGAACCAAGATGTTCTAAAGGCAGATCTCAAAAGTGTATTAGAAGAACAGTTTGCAGGAATAGAAGATATTATGGTTGTAGCAAACCTTCCTTACTATGTGACAACTCCTATTTTGATGAAACTATTAGAAGAAGAGCTTCCGCTTGAAGGTATTGTTGTTATGCTTCAAAAAGAAGTCGGAGACCGCATTTCGGCTAAACCTGGTACAAAAAGTTATGGATCTCTTTCAGTAGCTATTCAATACTATTCTGAACCTGAAACAGTTATGACAGTGCCAAAAACGGTATTTAACCCGCAACCAAACGTTGATTCATCTGTTATTCGCTTAAAAATGCGTAAGACTCCACCTGTTGAACTTGATGATTCAGCTTATTTCTTTACGGTCGTTCGTGCTTGTTTTGGACAACGTCGTAAAACAATATTGAATAATTTAACAAATAATTTAGAAGACGGAAAGAAATATAAAAAAGAAATTGAAGGGGCTCTTCAATCTACAAATATTGATCCAAAGCGTCGAGGAGAAACATTGACAATTGAAGAGTTTGCTCTTTTAAGTAATACGTTAAAACGCACGATTGGATAAAAATAACGAGTAGGCAATCACCTTTTCCACTCATGTTCATACTCTATGGTTAGATAAGTTTGTTATAACAAATCGACTTTGAGGCTGTGACGGAGTGAATAACATGAATATTAATGTTGGTGATATCGTTGCAAGATCTTCTTATAACAGAGATGTACTATTTAGAGTAATTGATATTCAGGGAGGAATTGCTGTTTTATATGGAGAAGAAGTGAGGCTAGTGGCAGATGCTCCACTTGATGACCTAGAAGCAGTTCAGAAGCAAGAGTATATGGATAGAAAGTCCAAAGAAGAGCAGCGCATCCAGCGCTCTTTTTCCCTTATTAAACAAGATTATGAACTAACACGAGAGCAAAATGAATATGAAGCAACAAATGGGTATGAGGAAGAAAAACGTTTTTTTCAACTTCCAGGCAAAGTACTTCACGTCGACGGAGATGCTAGCTACTTACAAAAGTGTTTAACTTTTTATGAAAAGCTTAACATTCCTGTTTATGGAGTGCATTGCTTGGAGAAGGAAATGCCTCAAAAAGTCCCTGCTTTAATTGACGAAATACGTCCTGATATCCTTGTTATTACAGGGCATGATGCTTATTCTAAATCAAAGGGGAAAAAAGGGGAAATTGAGGCCTATAGACACTCAAAACATTTTGTGGAGACAGTGCATGCAGTGCGCAGAAGAGTTCCTAATTTAGATCAGCTTGTTATCTTTGCAGGAGCTTGTCAATCACACTTTGAGTCCCTTATTGGAGTTGGAGCAAATTTTGCAAGTTCTCCCTCTCGAGTGAACATTCATGCTCTAGATCCTGTGTATATTGTGGCTAAAATTAGCTTTACACCCTTTACTGAGCGCATTCGGGTATGGGATGTATTACGCAATACGTTGACAGGGGAAAAAGGAATAGGCGGGATAGAAACAAAAGGTCTTCTTCGTACTGGTATGCCTTATAATATCTTAGAAGAATAAGTCCTCTCAGGCTGCATGCCTAGGGGACTTTTTTTGTACATAAATTTTGAAAAATAGAAAATAATAATTTTGATAGGATATAGGCGAAATACATATTGACAATATCTATGTACAATTGTTATAATTTTAAATTTGACTCATTGCACAATACGTGCTATAATGAAGTCAGCGAGGTGGATAGCATGGGAAAAACTTTGGCAGAGATTAAGCAAACATTGGATTTGCAATTGGGAAAGCGCCTTACTTTAAAAGCAAATGGTGGAAGAAGAAAAACCATTGAACGTTCTGGGGTTTTAACAGAAACATATCCGTCTGTTTTTATCGTAGAGCTAGACCAGGCTGAAAACTCTCTTGAGCGAGTGTCTTATAGCTACACAGATATTTTAACGGATACGGTTCAACTAAAGTTCTTTGAAGATCCAGCTAACGGTTTAGCATAGCATAAGCGGGCAGTAAACTTTTGTTTGCTGCTTTTTATTTTGTTCTTCTTGTACATACTAAAATAAGACATCCCTTTGATGTCTATGAGTGTAGTTTTGAAGGAGGGTTAGTATGGCTAGAAGACCAATACTTTCGAATAAAGCAAAAGAGGAAATAGCAAAAGAACTTGGGTTCTATGATACTGTGAAAGAACAAGGGTATGGAGCCATAACTTCGAAGGATGCAGGAAACATTGTGAAAAGAGCAGTCGAGATTGCAAAAGCAGGGCTCAATAAACAAGTATAAATTGGAAAGAAAGAGAAAAAGTCAAAGCGATACGCTTTGGCTTTTTTGTGTAGGCACGAATTTGTCGAATTAAAGACATTCAAATTGTATAATTTATGATAAAATAGCCTTAAACTTGTAGTACGTGGAGTAGGTGAAGAGAATGAAGCTTTCAATGAAAGCACCAGCAAAAATAAATTTATCATTAGATGTATTAGGCAAACGTCCTGATGGGTTTCACGAAGTAGAAATGATTATGACTACAATTGATCTTTCAGATCGAATTGAGCTTGAAGATAGATATGATGGAAAAATATATGTTTCTTCTCACAATCGATATGTACCAGATGATCAGCGGAATTTGGCTTATCAGGCAGCGCAACTATTGAAAGAGCGCTTCAAAGTTTCAAGAGGGGTAACGATTACAATCACAAAAATTATCCCTGTTGCAGCAGGATTAGCTGGAGGAAGCAGTGATGCAGCCGCTACTTTAAAAGGACTAAACCGTTTATGGAATTTAGGTTTGTCAGTAGATCAGTTAGCTGAAATTGGAGCAGAGATTGGTTCTGATGTTTCATTTTGCGTATACGGAGGAACAGCTCTTGCAACAGGTCGTGGAGAAGTGATTCAACATATTGATCATCCTCCAAAGTGTTGGGTAGTATTAGCAAAACCTGAACTTGGGGTTTCAACCGCAGAAGTTTACCGTAACTTGAATCTGAAAAACATCGAGCATCCTGATGTACATGGAATGGTTGATGCATTAAAAGAGAAAGATTACGATAAAATGTGTAACCTTGTTGGAAATGTATTGGAAACTGTAACATTAAATCTTTATCCAGAAGTATCTCAGATTAAAGAACAGATGATTAAGTTTGGCGCAGATGCTGTTTTAATGAGCGGAAGTGGTCCCACTGTTTTTGGTCTTGTTCAATATGATTCTCGTATGCAACGTGTGTACAACGGGTTGAAAGGTTTTTGCGATAAAGTGTACGCTGTACGCATCATAGGAGAAAGAGTAGTTGATTAAAACCGTATCATAGTGTTATATTTACTTTAAAACATACGGATTTTAGGAGGAAGAGATGAAGTTTAGACGCAGTGGACGACTTATTGATATGACTCATTATTTTCTTCAGCATCCAAGACGGCTTATTCCATTAACATACTTTGCCGATAAGTATAAATCAGCAAAATCATCTATTAGTGAAGACATGGTTATTGTCAAACAAACTTTTGAACAGCAAGGCATCGGAACATTGATTACGCTTCCAGGAGCTGCAGGAGGCGTGAAATTCATTCCAAAAACATCAAAAGAAGAAGCGAAAGCTTTTGTTGATGATTTGTGCGAAATGATTGAAAGCCCTGAACGTTTACTTCCTGGTGGCTACTTATATTTAACAGATATCTTAGGTAACCCAAAAGTTGTAAACAAAATTGGACGTTTGTTTGCTTCGACTTTTGCGAATCGAGATATCGATGTTGTAATGACAGTAGCTACAAAAGGAATTCCGCTTGCATATGCTGTTGCTCAATATTTAAACGTACCTGTTGTAATTGTACGTAAGGATAGTAAAGTAACAGAAGGTTCAACAGTGAGCATTAATTATGTTTCAGGATCTTCTAAGCGCATTCAAACAATGCTGCTTGCTAAAAGAAGCTTAAGCATTGGGTCTCGCGTTCTTATTATTGATGATTTTATGAAAGCAGGCGGGACTGTAAATGGAATGATAAGCTTGCTTGAAGAATTTCAGGCTACAGTTGAAGGCATTGGCGTTCTTGTCGAATCAGAAGACATTGAGGAACGTCTTGTTGATGAATATATTTCTCTTGTGAAACTTTGTGATGTTGATACAAGAGGAAAACAAGTAAGAGTAACAGAAGGCAATTACTTTCAATATTATTCATAAGAAACCTGAGGGGGAAAATGTATGCGCTACATACAAACAGATCAAGCACCACAAGCAATTGGACCATATTCACAAGGAATTATTGTAAATAATATGCTTTATAGCTCAGGACAAATTCCATTAAGAGCAGATGGAACACTTGTTGAAGGAAGTATTGAAGAGCAAACAGAACAAGTCTTTGCAAATCTTCAAGCGATTCTAGAAGAAGCAGGAGCTTCATTTGATACAGTTGTTAAAACAATGGTCTTTCTAGATGATATCAATGACTTTCAAGCTGTAAATGAAGTGTATGGCCGTTACTTTGCTGAACATAAACCAGCTCGTTCTTGTGTAGAAGTTGCGAACCTTCCTAAAGGAGTAGGAATTGAAATTGAAGTTATTGCTCTTGTAAAGTAAGAAAGCAAAAAAAGCTCCCCACAAATTGTAATTTGTGGGGAGCTTTTTTTGTTTTATCACCTTGAAAAGAAGAAAAATCCATGTATTTTTAAAATAATAAAAGATAATGGTCTATTTTTTCTGATTTTTAGGAAAAATTTTTGTAGAAGAGAAGGAGATTAGAAAATTCTGTGGAATTATTATGGTAAAGCTTCATGAAAAGGTGGTGAACAGGATGGAAGTAACTGACGTAAGATTACGCCGTGTTAACACAGACGGACGTATGCGAGCTATCGCTTCAATCACATTGGACAACGAGTTCGTAGTACATGATATTAGAGTCATCGATGGAAATAACGGATTGTTTGTAGCTATGCCAAGCAAACGCACTCCAGATGGAGAGTTCCGTGATATTGCCCATCCAATCAACTCAACTACTCGAGGTAAAATTCAAGATGCTGTTTTAGCAGAATATCACCGATTAGGTGAACTAGAAGTTGAATTTGAAGAAGCAGGAGCTTCATAATGATATTTAAAAAGAGCCTATGTTTATAGGCTCTTATTTTTGGTTTTTTCCTCCAAAACCTTCTTGTAACCCCTTTCTTCACAAAAAACTCTGTAAAAAATATGTACTTTTCATCGTTTTCTTGAAATACCTTCATATTTGAGATATATTTTTAATGGATAAAAAGGACAAACTGGAGGTCCATTATGACAAATAGATATGCGGTTATATTGGCTGCTGGGCAAGGAACAAGGATGAAATCATCTCTTTACAAGGTGTTGCACCCTGTATGTGGAAAACCTATGGTTGAACATGTTGTAGATCAGCTAAGAACTCTAAACCTTGACAGCATTGTAACAATTGTTGGGCATGGTGCAGAAATGGTGAAAACACAGCTTGGTGATCGTAGCCTTTATGCACTACAGGAAGAACAGCTTGGAACGGCTCATGCAGTAATGCAGGCAGATTCAGTTTTGAAAGATAAGAAAGGAACAACGATTGTTGTTTGTGGAGACACACCGCTTATTACAAGCGAAACAATTGAAGCTGTTCTAAATTATCATGATCAAAATGAAGCAAAAGCAACAATTCTAACAGCACACACGGATAATCCAACAGGATATGGTCGTATTGTCCGCAATGAAGAAGGTCATGTTTTAAAGATCGTGGAACACAAAGATGCAACAGAGCAAGAGAGAGAAATTGGTGAAATCAATACTGGAACGTATTGCTTTGACAATGAATTCTTATTTTCTGTGCTTTCTCAAGTATCAAATGATAATGTTCAGGGAGAATATTACTTACCTGATGTTGTTGAGATTCTTCAATCAAAAGGTGAAAAAGTGTTAGCATATCAAACAGATGATTTTGCGGAAACACTAGGTGTTAATGATCGCTACGCACTTTCACAAGCAGAAGCTACAATGCGCGCGCGTATTAATAAGAAACATATGTTAAATGGGGTTACGATTCAAGACCCTGCAAACACATATATTTCAGCTGATGCAGAAATTGGCCGTGATACAGTTCTATTACCTGGCGTTGTAATTAATGGTAAAGTATCAATTGGTGAACGCAGCGTTATTGGACCACACTCTGAATTGAAAGATTGCCAAATTGGTGAAGAAACAACAATTCGTCAATCAGTTGTGCACGATAGTGAAGTAGGTAATAAAGTAAATATTGGTCCTTTTGCTCACATTCGTCCTCAATCTTCAATTGGTGATGAGGTACGTGTAGGCAATTTTGTAGAGATTAAGAAAGCTACTTTTGGTAAAGGAAGCAAAGCTTCTCACTTAAGCTATATTGGTGATGCAGAAGTTGGCAAAGATGTGAACCTTGGTTGTGGTTCAATCACTGTAAATTATGATGGGAAAAATAAATTCTTAACCAAGATCGAAGACGGTGCTTTTGTTGGGTGCAACTCTAACTTAATTGCTCCTGTTACAGTAGGAAGTGGAGCATATGTAGCGGCTGGTTCAACAATCACAGATGATGTACCAGGCGAAGCACTATCTATTGCTCGTGCGAAACAAGTGAATAAAGAAGGCTATGCAAATAAAATAAATAACAAAAAGTCCTAACGGAGGGTACTCATTATTATGTCAAGAGATTATACTTCTGAAAAAATTAAAGTTTTTTCCTTAAATTCAAATCCTGCTTTAGCAGAAGAAATTGCTAAAGTAATTGGAGTTGGGCTAGGGAAATGTTCGGTTACTCGTTTTAGTGATGGAGAAGTTCAAGTTAACATTGAAGAAAGTATTCGCGGCTGTGATGTTTTTATTGTTCAGTCTACGAGTGCACCTGTTAACGAACGACTAATGGAACTTCTTATTATGATTGATGCACTTAAGCGTGCAGCAGCTAAAACAATCACAATTGTTATCCCTTACTACGGTTATGCTCGTCAAGATCGTAAAGCTCGTGCTCGTGAGCCAATCACAGCTAAGCTTGTAGCAAACCTTCTTGAAACAGCAGGAGCGCATCGCGTGATTGCACTTGATTTACATGCTCCTCAAATTCAAGGTTTCTTTGACATCTTAATTGATCACCTTATGGCAGTACCTATCCTAGGAGAGTACTTTAAAGGAAAAGAGTTAGATGATATTGTAATCGTTTCTCCAGACCACGGCGGTGTAACAAGAGCAAGAAAGCTTGCAGATCGCTTAAAAGCTCCGATTGCGATTATTGATAAGCGTCGCCCACGTCCAAACGTAGCAGAAGTTATGAACATCGTTGGACAAGTTGAAGGAAAAACAGCAATCTTAATTGATGATATGATTGATACAGCAGGTACAATCACACTTGCTGCAAATGCACTTGTAGAAGCAGGAGCAACACAAGTTTATGCTTGTTGTACACACCCAGTGCTTTCAGGCCCTGCGATTGATCGTATCCAAAACTCTAAAATCAAAGAGCTTGTTGTTACAAACTCTATTGCACTTACAGACGAAAAGAAAATTGATAAAGTAACACAGCTATCTGTTGCACCTCTAATTGGAGAAGCAATTATTCGCGTTTATGAAGATCAATCTGTTAGTACACTTTTTGATTGATTTGTAATTGTATTTTACCTTTCATGTTTAGCAATCTTTAAAAAAGGGTATTTCTAATACTGTACACAAATAAAGAGAAACTAAAACATGGAAGGTGAAGTAGATTGAGTAATCAATTACAAGCACAAGTACGTGAAGATTTAAAACGTTCAGCAACTAGAAAATTACGTGAAAATGGCAGTGTTCCTGCTGTTGTATATGGATATAATCAAAATTCAAAGTCTATTTTTCTTGATTCTATAGACTTCATTAAAACAATGCGTGAAGTAGGTCGAAACGGTGTGCTAACACTTGTTGTCGAGAAAGATAAGTTTCCTGTAATGCTACATGATGTTCAGGTTGATCCATTAAAAGATCAAGTTGTACATGCTGACTTTTATGTTGTAAACATGAAAGAAGAAGTAGATGCAGAAGTGACGATCTCTCTTGTAGGAGAGCCAGCAGGAGTTAAAGATGGCGGAGTGTTATCACAAGCATTAAACGAAATTTCAGTTCGGGCTCTTCCAAATGATGTTCCGTCTGTGATTGAAGTAGATGTATCTCATTTAAGCATCAATGACTCTATTACAATTTCGGACATCCCAAAAGAAGGCAAGTACGAAATTACAAATGAAGACTTAGAAGAAACAATTGCTTCTGTACTTCCTCCTCGACAAGTAGAGGAAGTTGAAGATGAAACAGCGGCAGAAGAGACAGAACAAACTGAAGAAGCAAAAGATCAAGAATAAAAGCACAGGACGTAACCTTTTAATGGTTACGTCTTTTGCTATGAACTAGTAACTGTAGCTAAAAGAGAAATGGATAGTTACTTGTGTGGAAAGAGCCAATTTGTGCTAAAATAAAAGAAGCACAATAAACTTAATAACAGGTGAAAGGGGTACCAAAAGTTGAAAGTGATTGTAGGTTTAGGGAACCCTGGGAAACAATATGAGCATACACGCCACAATATTGGATTTATGATTGTTGATGAACTCTCTGATCGTTTCAATATTCCTTTGAATCAAACAAAGTTTAATGGAATGTTTGGGATGGGGCATGTTCAAGGCGAAAAAGTATGCTTGTTAAAGCCTCTTACATATATGAATTTATCTGGCGAATCTCTTCGTCCGCTTATGGATTACTATGATGTGGAGATTGAAGATATTGTTGTTATCTATGATGATTTAGATTTACCAGCGGGTAAAATTCGTTTAAGGCAGAAGGGTAGCCCAGGAGGTCATAATGGAATTAAGTCCATTATTCAGCACGTACACACTGATCAATTCAAACGAGTTCGTGTTGGAATTGGTCGCCCTCAAACAAATATGAAGGTTGTTGATTACGTTCTTGGCCGATTTACAGATGATGAGATGATAAGCATGAAGGAAGCTATGGAACGTTCTATCCTAGCTTGTGAGAAATGGCTAAATGAACCGTTTCTAAATGTTATGAATACGTACAATAGCTAATAGAATAAGATATAGAGAACATGTCCATACTAAGGGTAAAATACTTAGGAGGACCTTTTATGTCTATTCACTATGTATGCAGACACTGCGGACATAAAGTAGGTACGTTAGAGGAAAAAGTCGTTGATACAGAGAAGTTAGGATTTAATCATTTAACAAATGAGGAACGAACTTCGTTCATTCAATATGCAGAAGACGGAAGTATGTCAGTGAATGTAATTTGCGAAGATTGCCAAGAAGCTTTAGAACGAAATCCAGATTTTCATCAGTATTCAACATTTATACAGTAATACGCTTTGGTTGTAATATACCAAAGCATTTTCTATTTGAGTTACGTTGTTTTAAAGAGGAGGAGACGATGTTGCAAGGATTAAAGAGACACTTCGAGCATCATAAAGAAATCGAAGGAATTTTAAATGGAGTCCAAGAAGGAATTAAAGAGCAGCTTGTTACGGGGATCTCGGGTTCTGCACGCGCAGTATTGATGGCAAGTCTCTATGAAAAAGAGGAAGGGAAACGGCCTCTTTTAGTTGTAACCCATAACTTATATCAAGCACAGAAGGTACATGATGATCTTACAAATCTGCTGCCTGAACAAGACGTATTTCTCTATCCTGTAAACGACGTACTTGCTTCAGAATTTGGTACGGCAAGTCCTGAATTAAGAGCACAGCGCTTAGAAGTGTTAAACTTCTGGAACAGAGAAGAAAAAGGAGTTGTTGTTGCTCCATTGCAGGGGATATTGCAACTTCTTCCACCTAAGTCTGTTTGGAATAAAAATCAGCTTACATTTCAAGTTGGTGTAGACATTGATGTAGAGTATGCTATTACAAAGATTAACGAACTTGGTTATGAACGAGCTTCAATGGTTTCAACACCAGGAGAGTTTAGCGTACGCGGAGGCATTATTGATATTTACCCTCTTACAGAAGAAAATCCAGTCAGAATTGAATTGTTTGATACCGAGGTAGATTCCATTCGAACTTTCACAGCTGAAGAGCAACGTTCAGTAGATAAGCTAGAGAGCATTACAATTGGCCCTGCAACAGAACTACTTCTTACAGAAGAACAGCTTATTCAAGGGGCAAAGTCACTAGAAGCAGCTCTTTCGAAAACTTTAAAGAAAGTGAAGGATGAAACTGTAAAAGAGAAGCTTGTTGAAAAAGTTCAATATGAAATTGAACAACTAAAAAATAAGCAGATTTTTGATGATGTCTCAAAATATTTTCATCTTCTTTATGAAGAACCAGCTAGTTTACTAGATTACCTACCTGAAAATGGGGCTGTGTTCTTCGACGAAATTACAAGAGTACATGAAGCATCAGAACAGTTGAAAAAGGATGAAGCTGATTGGGTTACAAATCAGCTTATGGTTGGAGAATTTGTACATGACATCCCACTGTCTCACAATATGGCAAACCTTCTTCAAAAGCATAAAGCACCATTTATCTATATGTCGCTATTTTTGAAGCATGTTCCAAACACAAGTCCGCAAAACATTATAAATATCTCGTTTAAAGCAATGCAGCAGTTTCACGGACAGATGAATTTGTTCAAGGGAGAAGTAGAGCGTTGGGTTAAAAACAACTTTACGATTGTTGTGCTTGGTCCAACATTGGAACGAGTAGATAAGCTGGAGTCGGTTCTTCGTGACTATGATCTTGACTCTATTATTTTGAAAGAAGATTCTCAGCTTATTCCAGGCACAATTCAAATTGTAGAAGGTGATTTACAATCTGGATTTGAGCTTCCAATGCAGAAGCTTGTTGTGATTACAGAAGAAGAGTTATTTAAGAAACGAGTTAAAAAATCAAAGAGACGTCAAAAGCTTTCAAACGCAGAGCGAATTAAAAGTTATTCAGAACTTAATGTTGGCGATTATGTTGTTCACGTAAATCACGGAATCGGTAAATATCTGGGTATTGAAACGCTAGAAATCAACGGTCTTCACAAAGACTATCTGAATATCCGATATGAAGGTACAGATAAACTATACGTACCTGTTGAACAGATTGATCAAGTACAGAAATATGTTGGTTCTGAAGGCAAAGAGCCTAAACTCTATAAATTGGGCGGTAACGACTGGAGGAAAGTGAAGCGTAAAGTAGAGGCATCTGTTCAAGATATTGCAGATGATCTTATTAAACT
Organism: Priestia sp. TRM10; assembly: GCF_057808375.1. Lineage (NCBI taxonomy): Bacteria > Bacillati > Bacillota > Bacilli > Caryophanales > Bacillaceae > Priestia > Priestia sp. TRM10. The sequence continues at coordinate 28,901 of NZ_JBJZOT010000020.1, read as the reverse complement.
TTATGCAGAACGTGAAGCAAGTAAGGGATATCCATTTGCTCCTGATAGTGATATGCAGCGTGCATTTGAGGCATCTTTCCCATATCAAGAAACAGAAGATCAACTGCGCTCAATTGCGGAAGTGAAAAAGGATATGGAACGCATCCGTCCTATGGATCGTCTTCTTTGTGGAGATGTTGGATACGGAAAGACCGAAGTTGCTATAAGAGCAGCATTCAAAGCCATTCATGAAGGAAAACAAGTGGCTTTTCTTGTGCCGACTACAATACTAGCTCAGCAGCATTATGAAACAATCCGTGAAAGATTTCAAGAATATCCAATAAATATTGGTCTTTTAAGCCGTTTTAGAACAAGAAAGCAGCAACAAGAAACAGCAAAAGGACTAAAATCAGGGGTTGTAGATATTGTAATTGGAACACATCGCTTGCTTTCTAAAGATATTAAGTATAAAGATTTAGGGTTACTTATTATTGATGAAGAACAGCGCTTTGGTGTTACACATAAGGAAAAAATAAAACAGCTAAAAGCTAATATTGATGTTCTAACATTGACAGCAACGCCAATTCCAAGAACACTGCATATGTCGATGCTTGGAGTTCGCGATTTATCTGTTATTGAAACACCTCCTGAAAACCGTTTTCCTGTGCAAACTTATGTGCTTGAATATAACCCTCCACTTGTAAGGGAAGCAATTGAACGCGAACTTGCTAGAGATGGGCAAGTGTACTTCCTTTATAACCGTGTAGAAGATATTGAGCGTAAAGCAGAAGAAATCTCAAACCTTGTTCCTGATGCACGTGTTGCTTATGCACACGGTAAGATGAACGAAACGGAGCTTGAAGCAGCTGTGTTAAGTTTCTTAGAAGGAGAATATGACGTTTTAGTAAGTACAACTATCATTGAAACAGGTGTTGATATTCCAAATGTTAATACATTGATTGTACATGATGCAGATCGTATGGGCCTTTCACAGCTTTATCAGCTACGTGGACGTGTTGGTCGTTCAAATCGAGTTGCATATGCTTATTTCACATACCGTAAAGATAAAGCTCTAAGCGAAGTAGCTGAGCAAAGATTACAAGCAATTAAAGAGTTTACGGAGCTTGGTTCTGGATTTAAGATTGCAATGCGTGATTTATCCATTCGTGGAGCAGGGAACTTACTAGGAGCCCAGCAGCATGGCTTTATTGACTCTGTTGGTTTTGATTTATACTCTCAAATGCTTAAAGAAGCAATTGAAGAGAGACAAGGCAGCGGTGAAGAAGAGAAAGTGGATGTTGAGATTAATATTAATCTTGATGCCTACATTCCAGATCAGTATATTGTAGATGGTAGAATGAAAATTGATATGTACAAACGATTCCGCGGTATTGAAAGTCTCGAAGATCTTGAAGATTTGAAAGAAGAAATGATTGATCGCTTTGGTGATTATCCTGCTGAGGTGGGCTACTTATTTAAAGTTGCTGAAATGAAAGTGTACGCAGCTGAGAATGGAGTAGAATCTGTTATGCAATCTAAGACGGAAATCGCTATTCTCCTAACTGAGAAGGCAAGTGCTGAGATTGATGGACAGAAGCTATTTCAGTTAGGAAATGAGTTTGGACGAATGATGGGGTTTGGTATGGAAGGAAACCGTGTCAAAGTTGTAGCAAATATTAACCGTCTAAAAGAAGCTGAATGGCTTCCAATGATTTTGAAATTCGTAAAAAATCTAAAAGATGTTCGAAAAGAACAAAAGGTGAAATCTGTCTAACTTTTTATGAACAAAGCACTCTTTCTAGAATGATACATTAATGACAAATATGACATTAAAATTAAAATATTACAAGTAACCAATATTATGTTAACAACGATTGTCTTTCTGTTCAAAACACTCCATAATGGGGTAGTAATGACTAAATGTGGCATAAAATCGTATAAAACGTCGCTTTTTATAAAAAAAACCAACTATTTACGTATAGAAGTTAATATGTGAAGGATACTAACTTCAACATTGGTGATAAATTCAACCATGACCAATTATTCATCATCTTATGAAAGTGAGGCTTTGTTTCATGAAAGCAACAGGTATAGTTCGCAGAATTGATGATTTGGGGCGTGTTGTAATCCCAAAAGAAATTAGAAGAACATTAAGGATTCGCGAAGGAGATCCACTTGAGATTTTCGTTGATCGCGATGGTGAAGTAATTTTAAAGAAATACTCGCCAATCAGCGAATTAAGTGACTTTGCGAAAGAATACGCTGAAGCATTATATGACAGTTTAGGTAACCCGATCTTAGTTTGTGACCGAGATTACTTCATTGCAATTGCAGGAGCATCTAAAAAGGATTATCTGAACAAAAGTGTAGGTCAGCTTCTTGAGACAACGATGGAAAATCGTAGTTCTACTATTGTTACAGAAGAGAAGACAATTGAGCTTGCAGACGGTCATGAAGAAAAAGTATCGTCATATACAATTGGACCTATTATTGCCAATGGAGATCCAATTGGAGCTGTCGTTATCTTCTCAAAAGAAGGAACAGTCTCAGAAATTGAGCACAAGGCTGTTCAGACAGCAGCTGGATTCCTTTCTCGTCAAATGGAACAATAATTAGTAAAGGTCTACTTATTTTTATCTATCTTTATAAAACAGATACTTAAGCGTATAAACGAAAGAAGAGATATCAACAAGCACTTTGCTGCTTAGGTATCTCTTCTTTTTTTAGGTGAAGGGATATAGAGCATAATAGAAAGTAGCGTGATATAATACAGGTGTTGTAAATGGGCTAAAGAAGGTAGACGATATGAAAAGAAAAAACAAAATTCGTTCTTCAATGATTTGGAATGGAGCGATTATCCTTACGATTTCAGGGCTCATTACTAAAGTGTTAAGTGCTGTATATCGTATTCCATATCACTACTTATCAGGTGATATTGGATTTTATATTTATCAACAAATTTATCCGTTTTACGGCATTTCTGTGTTTTTAAGTACATTTGGTTTTCCTGTTGTCATTTCAAAATTGTTAACAGAACAAAATTCAGAGAGAGAGCGAAGAGAAGTTGTTAAAGTTTCCTTTGTATTTCTCCTCCTATTTAGTGGATTTCTTGCACTTTTTCAATATACAACAGCTGATTATATTGCAGAAGCAATGGAAGATAAAGGACTTACTCCTCTTATTCAGCTTGTATCTCTTTCCTACTTGTTTATTCCATTCATGGCTGTGATTAGAGGATATTATCAAGGTGAGAATAATATGTTTCCAACCGCTCTATCACAAGTGACGGAACAGTTCGTTCGAGTAGGATGTATCTTGCTTTTTGTGTATCTTTTCATCCAAACAAGACAAAGTATTTACGATGTAGGGGCTGCTGCTATATTAGGTTCATTAATCGGCAGCGGAGCAGCACTAATTGTTTTGCTTTCCTTTGTACTTCGATTAAGGAGAGAGAAACTAGGATCCGTACGTCTGTTAGGCTCTTTTCGAATTATAAGGAAATTAGTTTCTCAAGGGTTTTGGGTTTGCTTAAGCGGAATGAGTCTTTTGTTTATGCAGCTTATTGATTCATTTACCCTATATGGCGAGCTAACCTCAGGAGGAATTGATGAGATTACGGCTAAAGTATTAAAGGGAGTATATGATAGAGGATTGCCTCTTATTCAGCTTGGAACGGTTGTTGGCACGGCTTTCTCTTTATCCCTTGTTCCTGTTATTTCAACAGCTTTTCTACAGAAGGATCGAAGACTTCTTCAGTATAAGGCAAGCTTAGCTCTACGTGTAGGAACGGTTGTTGGCTTTGGAGCAGCTGGTGGTTTATGTCTTATTATTAAACCAACAAATGCTATGCTTTATGGAGATTACAGAGGCTCTGATGTTCTTGCTATATTAAGTATTACAGTGGCATTCACAACTCTAGCTGCAACAAGCTCAGCTATTATTCAAGGGATGAATAGAGTCTATATACCAGCTCTCTCAGTACTGATAGGTATCATTGTTAAGTGGCAATTAAACGAATTTTTAGTTCCTTCCTTTGGGACAAAAGGAGCTGCGTTTGCTTCTGTGATGTGCTTTGCTTTCATTACATTTGGAAATGTAACGTATTTGCGAGTTGTGCGTGTGCTTCCAAGGCTCTCTTTTTCCTCACTTTATACAGTGTTGAAAGCATTATTGGTTATGGCGGTTGTTCTAATAGTTTATCAACTCTTATGGCCAGTTATATTGAGAGACGAAGGAAATCAACATGCACTAGTTGCCCTAACGAGTGTTGTACTTGGAGGTCTAGTTTATATGAGTACAATTTTGAAGATGGGGATGTTTACATTAGAGGAACTTGCAATGCTTCCACTTGGAAGCAAGCTTGCAAAGTTAGGACGGAAGAGAGAAGAAAGGTGATAAAATGGCAAAAAAGATTAAAGTACTTGGTCTAGGTGCAGGTGACTATGATCAACTGACAATTGGCACATTAAAAATTCTTCAAGGAACAAAAGAAGGATATATTAGAACAAAGCACCATCCACTCGTCTCTCAATTAGAAGCAGAGGGGATTACTTTCCAATCTTTCGATGATAGTTATGAAGCGTTTAAGACATTTGAGGAAGTATATGAACATATCTCAAATGTCTTAATTGAAAAAGCTGAAAAAGAAGATGTATTATACGTTGTACCAGGCCATCCGATGGTTGCGGAACAGACTGTACAGCTTCTTTTGCAAAAAGGGAAAGAGAAAGAAGTGGAAATTGAAATTAGCGGAGGCCAAAGCTTTTTAGATCCGTTATTTACGGCAGTGGAAATAGATCCTATCGAAGGATTTCAACTTCTTGATGGAACAAGCCTAAAGAAGGAAGAAATTCAAGTTACACAACACGTAATCATTGCTCAAGTTTATGATGGATTTGTTGCTTCAGATGTAAAACTTGTTCTAATGGAGAAACTTCCTGACGAGTATCCCGTTTATATTGTAAGGTCAGCAGGAAGTCAGAACGAAAACGTTCAAAAAGTGCATTTATACGAACTTGATCATCATATTCGAGAGGTTGATAATCTTTTAACGCTTTACATACCTCCTGTGAAAGATGAAGAAGTGTTGTACAAACAGTTTCCAACACTTCGCTCTATTATTGCAACATTAAGGGGTCCTGAAGGCTGTCCGTGGGATCAAAAGCAAACACATGAGTCACTACGATCATACGTGTTAGAGGAAGCGTACGAGCTTATTGAAGCAATTGATAATGGGGATGATGATCATATTGTAGAAGAGCTCGGAGACATCCTTCTTCAAGTAATGCTGCATGCTCAAATTGGAGAAGATGAAGGCATGTTTACGGTTGATGATGTGATTGAAGGTATATCTGCGAAAATGGTTCGTCGCCATCCCCACGTTTTTGGCAAGAAAGAAGCAAATAATGTGGAAGATGTGTTAACAAATTGGGAAGAAATTAAAAAACAAGAAAAGCAAGAGCGTGAGTCTATTTTAGACGGAATTCCACAATCAATGCCTTCACTCTTAAAGGCTTATCATATTCAGAAAAAAGTGTCTAAAGTGGGCTTTGACTGGGATGATGTTTCTCCAATGTACGATAAAGTACAAGAAGAGCTCGAGGAATTTAAACAAGAAGTTAAAAAATCAACAGAAGTGACCGAAGAAATGATGGAAGAGTTCGGTGACATTTTAACAGCCATTGTTAATGTGGCTCGCTATTATAAAATCGATCCTGAAGTAGCCTTGGCTAAAAGCAATGCAAAATTCATAAATAGGTTCAATTATATTGAAGAACGGGTAAAAGAACGAGGGGCGAACTTTAGAGATTTTTCTCTTGAGCAGCTTGATGAGTTCTGGAATGAAGCAAAGAAAAAAGGTTTATAGATAGAAAGGTGAGTAACATGAGACTTGATAAATTTCTTAAAGTATCAAGATTAATAAAACGTCGTACATTAGCAAAAGAAGTGGCAGATCAAGGTCGTATCACTGTTAACGACCAAGAAGCAAAAGCTAGTACGAAATTAAAAGAGAATGATGTTTTAAAGATTAAATTTGGCACAAAAGAAGTGACGGTAAAAATTAATGCACTTCAAGAAACAGCTAAAAAAGAAGAAGCCTCTTCTCTTTATACAATTGTAAAAGAAGAGTATACATCAGAAAGAAAGTAGGCTTGTTCTAAATAGCCCTTCCACCTCATATACCTAATGTGAAAAGATTCGTGTGAGGATCTCATGAATTTATTAGATGAGGTGAGGGGACAATGAATCAATATCATGATATGACAGGGGGCACGAAGGATACAAGTGCACCCAACCACGATATAGTGATGAAAGGCCGTAGACTTCTTGATATTACAGGTGTAAAGCAAGTGGAGAGTTTTGATACAGAAGAATTCTTGCTTGAGACAGTAATGGGTTTCCTTTCAATAAGAGGACAAAATTTACAAATGAAGAACTTAGATGTAGATAAGGGAATCGTATCGATTAAAGGTAAAATTTTTGATATAGTGTATCTAGAAGCAAACCAGTCGGAGAAAGCTAAAGGATTCTTTAGCAAGCTGTTCCGATGACCCTAAATGTTCAGTTTTATACGATGGTAGCAATGGCGCTCACAGGATCATATCTTGGGGCTGCCATTGATACGTATCGTTTTTTCTTTAATCGACAGTTAGTTTCTCGCTGGATTGTATTTTGCCATGATATTGTATTTTGGCTTCTGCAAGCCGTTCTTATCTTCTATGTATTGTTCGTTGTAAATGAAGGGGAGCTACGGTTCTATATTTTTCTTGCCCTTTTATGTGGTTTTGCCGCATATCAAAGCTTATTTAAGAAACCGTATCAATCGCTGTTAACCTTTCTTGTACGAGCCGTCGTTTCTCTATACTTATTTGTCGTTCGACTTATAAAAGGACTTGTTGTTAAACCAATATGGTTCATTATCCAGGCTCTTATTGCCATCGTACTTTATGTAGGTAATCTTCTTTTCACTGTAACACTTACTGTGTTGAAGATTTTCTTATTCCCCATAGCTTGGCTTCTCAGAATCATTTGGAGAATGTTGCCAACTTCAGTCCAACAATTTTGTTACCGTTTTTTTCAATCTTTAAAAGGATTTTCCGTAAAAATCAAGAATATAACAATTGGGCTTAAACAGTACTTGCTGTTCTGGAAACGGAAAAAGGAGGAGTAGTGAACGTGGGAGTAAGAAAAAGTAAAAATGTAACCTCGCTACCTTCAAGTCATGTGGAAACCCAACAAAAACAACTGGATTCCAAAAGTCGTCGCCGCATTGGACTTATTAGGCGTCTCACTGTTTTTGGCATCTTTGCTCTCATCTTTAGTATCTTTATTACTGTAAAGCTTTTTTCCCAGCAGTCAGCCATTGAAGAGAAGAAAGCAGAACATAAGCAGTTAACAGAAGAATTAACGAAGCTTGAGAAGAAAGAGAAAAGCCTCAATACAGAGATTAAGCAGTTGAACGACGATGATTATATAAAGAAGCTAGCAGGAAAAGATTATTTCTTAACTGAAGATGGACAAATTATTTTCAATGTAAAAGATTAACGGCACCTTATGTGCGTTGACAGCGTGAAATTTAGTTTTGTATAATATATAATAAATTGACTTTTTTACATTTTAAGGAGGAGCATTTTTTTTATGTCAATCGAAGTAGGCAGCAAGTTACAAGGTAAAGTAACAGGTATTACACATTTCGGAGCGTTTGTTGAGCTTTCAGAAGGTACAACTGGACTTGTTCACATTAGTGAAGTAGCTGACAACTATGTAAAAGACATTCGCGAACATCTTCAAGTTGGTGATCAAGTAGAAGTAAAGGTCATCAATATCGAGAAAGATGGAAAGATCGGCTTATCAATTAAGAAAGCAAAAGATTCATATCGTCCACCAAGAAAGCGTCAAGAACGTCCTAACAATCGTCCAAATACAGAGAACTTTGAGCAAAAAATGTCGCGTTTTTTAAAGGATAGTGAAGATCGTCTTGCTTCCCTAAAACGTAACACAGAGTCAAAACGTGGCGGTCGTGGAGCGAGAAGAGGTTAACTTGCTGCTGATGAAGCGATAAATGAACTACTGTGAGTAATAATGCTCATCTTTTATAGATACGCATAAGAGCAGCCTAATGATTAGGCTGCTCTTTTTTTATAGTGCACATTCCTCAATTTCAAACCCCAAATCTTCAATCATTTTATGGTCATATTCTGCCTCTTGTCCATCTGTTGTTAAATAATCACCAACAAAAATAGAATTAGCTGCATAGAGCCCTAGAGGCTGAAGAGAGCGAAGGTTTACTTCACGACCACCTGAAATACGAATCTCTTTGCTTGGATTGATAAATCTCACGAGAGCAAGGATTTTTAAGCATGCTAATGGTTCTAGCGGTTTTTGGTCCTGCAAGGGAGTACCTTTGATTGCATGAAGAAAATTAACAGGAATTGAATCAACATCAAGATTCCTCAGTGAAACAGCAATCTCATAGATTTGTTCATTTGTTTCACCCATCCCAAAAATACAGCCTGAGCAAGGAGAAATCCCTGATTTCTTCACTTCGTTCACTGTATTTACTCTATCTTCATATGTATGAGTAGATACAATGGAAGAATGGTTATCTCGATGGGTATTGAGATTGTGATTATAACGATGAACACCAGCTTGCTGTAGTCTTTGTGCTTTTTCTTCATTAAGAAATCCTAAACATGCACAAATTTTTAGAGAGGTTGTCTTTGTAATTTCTTCCACAGCCCCAGCAACTTCCTCCACGTCTCGTTTTGAAGGGGCTCTACCACTTGCCACAATACAGTAGGTTCCTGCTTGACGTTTTATAGCTTCCTGTGCTCCTGCTATAATTGTTTCCTTGTCTAGCATAGGGTATTTCTCAATAGGAGCGTTTGACACAATAGACTGTGAGCAGTATCCACAATTTTCAGGACAGAGTCCGCTTTTGGCATTAATAATCATATTGAGCTTTACTTTGTTCCCAAAATAACGAGAGCGAATAGTATAAGCAGCATCCATGATTGAGAGAACTTCATCATTAGGAGCTTCAAGAATTTCTAGTGCCTCTTTCTTTTCTAGTAGTTCACCTTCTAATACTTTTCTAGCTAAATTAGTCCATTTTGACATAGCTTTCACTCCATTTCTGCTAAATGTTAACTTTATAATAATAAAGGTTAACATTTAGTGAGGAGACTGACAATTATCAAAACGTGTCGCTAATCCATGGATTTAATAAATTAATAATCAATTTAATATTTTAGGAAAGTTTATTTTATATTTATATCTTTTAATTAATAGGATTTTTAAGAAGTAAGATTTTATTTCAATATAAGAAATAAAGAAAGAATTTTATTTTCGGAAAATGAGAAAATTGAAATGTTAGGAGATATAGTATTATTAAAGGAATGCAGAAAAAGCGGAAAAACGAAAAAACCCCTTCGTACGACAATGTACGAAGGGGTTTTTGTAGAAATAGCGGCGGAGGGGATCGAACCCCCGACCTCACGGGTATGAACCGTACGCTCTAGCCAGCTGAGCTACACCGCCAATTAAAGACAAGTTAAATCATACTATGACTATAGAGAAGTGTCAATACATTTGGTACATAAAGAGAAATAAACCACTTTTATAACGAGTTACGTCATTTATCTTAGAGCTTAATAGAGAAGAGTCTAACATTTTGTATAGTTTTTGAAAGTTCAGTAGAAAAGAGTCGAACGATTTTTTTAAACAATCCCTTCTTTTGACAAAAAAAAGAAGTTGTCCTCTGTATAATGAGCACTAAGTATTTCTATACAGGTGGTGAACGAAGTGGAGAAGACAGAAAGAAACTATGCCAGTCCAATCCCGAATTTAGTAGCAGATCGAACAAAGAAGGAGACGTCAAAATTTTTCCTAGGTCTTCAGCTTAAGTTGGAGAATCTGCTGTTTCAAAGTGGTTTACTCATCCTGATTACCGGTTTTTTATTAGGACGAGCTCTTATTCTTATGGAGATTATGCCGTTTGCTCTTCCATTTGTAGCAGCGGTTTATGTTATGAAGAAAGAGAAGCTCGGGGTAAGTGCTTTAGCCGTTCTAGGTGGGGCATTTACCATTTCCGTTGAGAAAGGTGCCTTTGTCCTGTTATGCGTTTTTGCCTTCCTCATTTTATACAAAGTAAGTGGATTTCTCTCAGTTGAACCTGCGCGAAAACTACCGCTTATCGTTTTTGTGACAATGCTTATTGTGAACCTCTCTCTTTCTTACACATCAGCTTGGACGCTTACAGTATATGACGTTACACTTGCAGTTGTAGAGTCAGGCTTAAGCTTTATTTTAACAATGATTTTCCTTCAAAGTATTCCACTTATCTCACAAAAGATTAATCCACATGCTTTAAAGATAGAAGAAGTAATTTGTTTAATCATCCTTCTTGCTTCTGTTATGACAGGAACAATTGGATGGGAAATTTATGGGCTTTCCGTTGAACATATTTTATCTCGGTACTTGGTTATTGTTTTTGCTTTTGTAGCAGGAGCAACTGTTGGCTCAACAGTTGGGGTTGTGACAGGTTTAATTCTAAGTCTCGCAAATGTCTCAAGTTTGTATGAAATGAGTTTGCTTGCTTTTTCAGGTCTTCTAGGGGGATTATTAAAGGACGGGAAGAAACTTGGCGTATCGTTAGGTCTTATCGTTGGAACATTGCTTATTAGCTTGTACAGCAAGCCAGATGAGATTCTTTCACTCAACTTATACGAATCACTTGTTGCTGTTGGCTTATTTTTACTGACACCAAAAGGGATAATCGGCAAAATTAGCAAACTTGTTCCTGGAACAGCTGAACACAGCAATGAGCAACAGCAATATTTACGAAAAGTACGTGATGTAACAGCTAATCGTGTTGAACAGTTCTCAAATGTATTTGAAGCCTTGTCTTCTAGTTTTTCTAAAAATACATTTTATGATAACGAGCAGAATGAAGAAAAGGAAGTTGACTATTTTTTAAGTAATGTGACGGAAAAAACGTGTCAATTATGTTTTAAGAAAGAGCAGTGCTGGGGAGCACAGCTTGATACAACATATGATTATATGACAGAGATTATGCAAGAAGTTGAGAATGGAACGATGAAAACAAATCAACGCTTGAATCGTGAATGGGACAAGCATTGTGTGAAATCGAAAAAAATGATTGAGACAATGGAAAAGGAACTCACCTATTTCTATGCGAACAAGCAGCTCAAGCAACAAATTATTGAAAGTCGCAAAATTGTGGCAGAGCAGCTCTCAGGTGTTTCTCAAGTAATGAAGGATTTTGCTGATGAGATTCAAAAAGAGCGTCAGCACCTTTATATTCAAGAGGAGCAGATTGTTGAGGCTTTAAAAGGGTTTGGGATAGAAGTGAATCAGATTGAAATCTATAATCTTGAACAAGGAAATGTTGATATTGAAATGTGGGTTCCTTATTGTGAAGGACGTGGGGAATGTGAAAAACTTATTGCACCGCTTCTTTCAGATATTTTAAATGAAACTGTAATTGTAAAAGAGGAAAAATGTGCTCCATATCCTCAAGGATATTGTCATGCGTCCTTCTGTTCTGCACAAGCTTATGTTGTAGAAACAGGGGTAGCTCATGCGGCAAAAGGCGGTGGATTTATTTCTGGGGATAGTTATTCCATCATTGAACTTAGTCGCAATAAACACGCTATTGCAATTAGTGATGGAATGGGAAATGGGGAGCGTGCGCATTGTGAAAGTACAGATACGCTTCAGCTTTTAAAACAAATTCTCAAAACAGGTATTGAAGAAAAAATGGCCATTAAATCTGTGAATTCTATTTTGGCATTAAGAACAAATGAGGAGATGTACTCAACGCTTGATCTTGCTATGGTAGATTTACAAGATGCGAATGCCAAATTCCTTAAGATTGGTTCAATTCCAAGTTTTATCAAGCGCGGGAACAAAATTATTAAAATACAAGCTAATAATCTACCAATTGGAATTATTGACGAATTTGAAGTTGATGTTGTAAGTGAGAAACTAAAGGCTGGAGATTTGCTTATTATGATGAGTGACGGGGTATTTGAAGGACCTCGCCACGTTGAAAATTACGAAATGTGGATGAAACGCAAGATTAGCGAGATTGAAACAGATCATCCACAAGAAGTAGCGGACATTATCATGGAAGAAGTGATTAGAACAAAAGCAGGAGTGATTGATGATGATATGACGGTTGTTGTGACAAAGATTCAGCATAACATTCCAAAATGGTCATCGATCCCTGTTCATTCTCAAACCCAAAAACAAGCATAAACAATGAGATCTCCTTCTCTTATAAGGTATATACCTAGACATTTTCGTCCATGATGGTAATACCGAATTTGAGGAGGAGATCTTGTGCGAAACGGGACAATTAAACAAATTCTATTAATTACAGATGGTTATTCAAACACTGGGGAAGATCCAGTTGCAATGGCTGCTCTTGCAAAAGAACAAGGCATTACTGTAAATGTCATTGGAGTTATGGAAAAGGATTTGATTGATGAACAGAGTACAAATGAGATTGAGAACATCGCAATGTCTGGTGGAGGCGTTAGTCAAGTTGTCTATGCACAAAATTTATCTCAAACAGTCCAGATGGTTACACGCCAAGCGATGACTCAAACTATTCATGGGGTTGTAAACAAAGAACTTCAACAAATTTTAGGATCTGAAACGAATTTGGAAGACCTTCCTCCAGAGAAGCGTGGGGAAGTGATGGAAGTTGTAGATGATTTAGGTGAAACATCCAATTTAGATATTCTCATTCTGGTAGATATGAGTGCAAGTATGAAAAGTAAACTACCAACGGTTAAAGAGGCGCTGCTTGATTTATCGCTAAGTTTAAATGCACGAATTGGATATAACAATTACTCTATCTTTTTATTTCCTGGGAAAAAGAAAGATGTAGAGAAGCTTCTGGACTGGACCCCTAATCTTAATAAAGTTTCAGCAATTTTTCCAAAGCTCACAGCTGGAGGCATTACCCCAACAGGTCCAGCACTTGAAGAAGCAGTAAAACATTTTAAGAAAAAACGCTCAACGAGAGGGCGGCTTGAAGAATATGATGAGAGATCAATTGAGGAATCAGGTTTGTAATATAAAATCAGGGACAGCTATTTTAGGAAAATGGCATTCTCATAAATACTACATTGTACGTAAATTAGGAGAAGGTGCAACAGGAGTTGTGTATCTTGCTCAAAATGAGAAGGACGAACAGGTAGCTTTAAAAATTAGCTTTGCAAATATGTCTGTAACAGCAGAGGTAAATGTGCTAAAACAGCTAAGTAAGGTCCATGGCAAAGTCCTTGGACCTTCTTTGTTAGATGTAGATGACTGGGCGGTAAAACAAGGAACGGTGATGCTTTCTTTTTATGTAATGGAATATTTAAAAGGAGAAGGTTTTCTTCCCTTTATTTCTCGCAAAGGGGAGGAATGGTTAAGCGTTCTTGTTCTTCAGCTTCTCGGAGACTTGGAAGGTTTACATCAAGCAGGTTGGACATTCGGAGATCTAAAGCCCGACAATTTAATTGTAACCACAAATCCATTTAGACTTCGCTTGTTAGATGTTGGAGGAACGACACAGCATGGTAGAGCTATTAAAGAGTTTACCGAATTCTTTGATCGTGGATATTGGGGATTAGGATCAAGGAAAGCAGATGGACCTTACGATTTATTTGCTGTTGCTATGATTTTTATTAATGGAGCTTATCCAAAGCAGTTCTCAAAGCAAGAGCAGCCATTAAAGCAGCTTGAAAGGTGTATTGATGAAAAAAAGATTCTTCGTCCATATAAAAAGCCGCTTATGAAAGCCTTAAAAGGGGAATATAGTGCAGCAAGTCACATGAAAAATGATATTTTAAACGTTGTTAAAGGAGGAGATAAAGAACCTCAATCTTCATCCTCTGCAAACAACACTACTTATGCAACGACAGGGCGTAGAAGGCGCATCAAGCGTAAAAAGAAACGAACAGCTGAAACGTTCTTTCTTCTTATATCTGTAGCTATTGCTTATTTTGTTTATTTTTTTATACAAGTTTGGTAGTTATTATTTGAACAAAATTCTTTATTCATACTTCCTCATCATTTACTCTAGAGAGAGACACAAAGTATAAGGATGACAAAGATGAAGACAAAAGTTGAAAAGTTTATAAGAAAACATTGTTTACTGAAAGAAAATGATAATGTTATTGTAGGAGTTTCGGGAGGACCTGATTCTCTAGCTCTTTTACACTTGCTTTGGAGCCTAAAAAAAGAGTGGAATATCGAAGTGGTAGCAGCTCACCTTGACCATATGTTCCGAGGAGAACAATCTAGAGAGGATCTTCTATATGTGAAAAATTTTTGCTTTAAGTATGATATCCCATGTGAAGCTATAAGTATAGATGTAGAAGCATATAAGAAAAAATACCATTTGAGTTCTCAAATTGCAGCGAGAGAATGTCGTTATCAGTTTTATGAAGATGTAATGAAAAAGCACAAAGGGACAAAATTGGCTCTTGCTCATCATGGAGATGATCAAGTTGAAACAATTTTAATGAGGTTGACAAGAGGAACGACAATGAAAGGGGCGGCAGGAATGGCTCCTTCACGCTCTTTTGCCGGTGGATCTCTCATTCGCCCTTTTTTAACTCTGAAAAAGGATGAGATTGAAGTATATTGTCAACACTATGAATTGCACCCACGCATAGATCCATCGAATAGTGATGATAAATACACAAGAAATCGCTTTCGAAAGCTTCTTCCATTCTTTAAAAAAGAAAATGAGCATGTTCATACACATTTTCAGCAATTTAGTGAAAATTTATTAGAAGATCAAAGCTATTTAGAGGAATTAACTTATGATATGATGAATACAGTAATAGTTGATAAAACGCCTGAATATGTAAAGCTTTTACGGCAGGACTTTTTAAGAATGCGGAAACCTTTACAAAGGAGGGGGATTCAACTAATATTAAACTATCTCTATAAAGAGATTCCTCTAGCTTTATCCTCGGCGCATATCGATCAGCTTTTCGCTTTTTTCAAAGAGGAGCAACCTTCTGGGATGCTTCATTTCCCTAAAGGCTTATATGTTATTCGCTCTTATGAAACATGTTTATTTACTTTTGAAAAGCCAAGAGTCGAGCCGTACTGTTTTTCCTTGCACATACCTGGAAGAGTTACGTTACCAACAGGTCGCGAAATTGTTTGTGAAATACATAAAACTGAAACAGGAAAGCTTAAGAAAGGCCACGACTTTTTTCATTTACCTTTAAACGAAAAAGCAAAATTACCAAATTTGATTGTAAGAAGTCGAAAAACAGGTGATAAAATACGTTTAAAAGGTATGAATGGGAGGAAAAAAGTAAAGGATATCTTCATTGATAACAAAATTCCGAAATCTGAACGTGAAGCTTGGCCAATTATTGTGTTGGATAACGAGGAAATCCTTTGGATACCAGGATTGAAAAAATCCCATTATGAGGTAGACAACATACAGGAACAAAAGTATGTTACCTTATACTATAAGTAGCAAACAACTTCTAGGAGGCAAGCAGGTACATGAAGGAAGACATTAAAGAAGTATTAATTAGTGAAGAACAGTTGCAAGAAAAAGTAAAAGAATTAGGGAAAGTATTATCAGAAGAGTACAAAGATCGTTTCCCACTCGCTATTGGCGTCTTAAAAGGTGCTATGCCATTTATGGGTGATTTACTCAAACGAGTAGATACATACTTAGAAATGGACTTTATGGATGTGTCAAGCTATGGGAATTCTACCGTTTCTTCAGGCGAAGTCAAGATTATTAAAGATTTAGACACATCTGTTGAAGGACGCGACATCCTAATTATCGAAGATATTATTGATAGTGGATTAACACTAAGTTACTTAGTCGAGCTTTTCCGTTACCGCAAAGCTAAATCAATCAAAATTGTAACACTTCTTGATAAGCCATCAGGACGTAAATCTGATATTGAAGCAGACTATATTGGATTTGAAGTGCCAAACGCATTTGTTGTTGGTTATGGTCTTGATTATCAAGAGAAATACCGCAACCTGCCTTACATTGGCGTCTTAAAACCAGAAGTATATTCATCATAAGAACATAAGGGTCTATGGCAGGGTGTATTTGTTGTATAGGTTGAATTTTCTATGATACTATTGAGTATGATTTGTTTACTGTGGGAGGAGGTAAGTAATGAATCGGATCTTCCGTAATACCATATTTTATTTACTGATATTTTTGGTAATTATTGGTGTTGTTAGCATTTTTAGTGGTTCAAATAACCAAACAACACAGCTTAATTACAATAAATTTATCGAACATCTTGATAAAGGTGAAGTAGACCACGTTACTTTAAAACCTGAGCGAGGTGTGCTGGAAGTTCGAGGTCAATTAGATTCATATAGCAAAGACCAAGAATTTGTTACGTTTGTACCAGATACAGGTCAAATTGTTGAAAAACTAGATAATAAACTTCAATCAGCAGATGTTGATTATAAACCAGCTGAGGAAACAAGCGGATGGGTGACTTTCTTTACTTCCATCATTCCGTTTATTATTATCTTTATTCTCTTCTTCTTCTTACTTAACCAAGCTCAAGGCGGCGGCAGTCGTGTAATGAACTTTGGTAAAAGTAAAGCTAAACTTTATAGCGAAGAGAAGAAAAAAGTTAAGTTTAAAGACGTAGCGGGTGCTGACGAAGAGAAGCAAGAACTTGTTGAAGTTGTTGATTTCTTGAAGGATCCTCGCAAATTCTCAGAAGTAGGGGCACGTATTCCAAAAGGGGTTCTTCTTGTTGGACCTCCAGGGACAGGTAAAACATTACTTGCTCGTGCTGTAGCTGGTGAAGCAGGAACACCATTCTTCTCCATCAGTGGTTCTGATTTCGTTGAAATGTTTGTCGGTGTCGGAGCTTCTCGTGTTCGTGACTTGTTTGAAAATGCGAAGAAAAATGCACCGTGTATTATCTTTATAGATGAGATTGATGCAGTAGGTCGTCAACGTGGCGCTGGATTAGGCGGCGGCCATGACGAGCGTGAACAAACGCTAAACCAATTGCTTGTTGAAATGGATGGTTTCGGAGCGAATGAAGGAATTATCATTATTGCTGCAACAAACCGCCCTGATATTCTAGACCCTGCATTACTACGTCCAGGACGCTTTGACCGTCAAATTACGGTAGATCGTCCAGATGTAAATGGCCGTGAAGCAGTACTTCGTGTACATGCTCGCAACAAGCCGCTTGATGAGTCTGTTGATTTACGTACGATTGCTCTTCGTACACCAGGATTCTCTGGTGCCGATCTTGAAAACTTATTAAACGAAGCTGCTCTAGTAGCTGCCCGCCTTGATAAGAAGAAAATTGATATGACTGATATCGATGAAGCGACAGATCGTGTTATCGCAGGTCCTGCGAAGAAGAGCCGCGTTATTTCGAAGAAAGAGCGTAATATTGTTGCCTTCCATGAATCAGGTCATACAATCATTGGACTTGTTCTTGATGAAGCTGATATGGTTCATAAAGTAACAATCGTGCCTCGTGGCCAAGCTGGTGGTTATGCTGTAATGCTTCCAAAAGAAGATCGTTACTTCATGACGAAGCCAGAGCTTCTTGATAAGATTACAGGTCTACTTGGTGGACGTGTAGCTGAGGAAGTAACATTTGGCGAAGTAAGCACAGGAGCTCACAATGACTTCCAACGTGCAACAAGTATTGCTCGTAAAATGGTTACTGAATACGGAATGAGTGATAAGCTTGGGCCAATGCAGTTTGGTCAATCACAAGGTGGTCAAGTGTTCCTAGGACGCGATATCAATAGCGAACAAAACTACAGTGATGCAATTGCTCATGAAATTGACTTAGAAGTTCAGCGTATCATTAAAGAATGTTATGCACGTGCAAAAGAGATCATTGTTAATCATCGTGAACAATTTGACTTGATTGCAAACACACTTCTTGAGGTTGAAACATTAGAAGCGAAGCAAATCCGTAGTCTTTTCGAAGATGGTAAGCTTCCAGAAGGAGACCGTAATTTATCTCTTAAAAAACCTCAGCCTGAGGAAAATGGGGAAGATGTGAAAGTAAACATCCAACCGAAAAAAGAAGATGAAGATCAAGAAGATAAGAACGAATAAAAAAAAGGCGCTCAACTGAGCGCCTTTTTATTATTAACATAGGTGATGAACGGGTAAATTATGAAAGAATAGAAACGCCCGATTTTTTTATGTAATATAGAGTGAGATGAGGATAGAAATAAAGATAAAGTGGTGATGGGCGTTGATTTTTGTTATAGATGTGGGAAATACAAACACAGTATTAGGTGTTTATGAAGGAAATGAGTTAAAATATCATTGGCGTATCGAAACGGGCCGTAATAAAACAGAAGATGAATTTGGCATGGTAATTAAAGAGCTTTTTAATCATGTTGGATTAACGTTTGCTTCAATAGAAGGAATTATCATTTCTTCTGTTGTTCCCCCTATAATGTTTTCACTTGAAAGAATGTGTCTAAAGTATTTTCATCTCAAACCTGTTATAGTAGGTCCAGGAGTGAAGACAGGCTTAAACATTAAGTATGACAACCCAAGAGAAGTAGGAGCAGACCGCATTGTTAATGCTGTAGGAGCCATTCATCATTATGGAACTCCTTTAATTATTATTGATTTTGGTACAGCCACTACGTATTGCTATGTTGATGAAAAGAAACATTATAGAGGAGGCGCAATTGCGCCAGGAATTAATATTTCTACAGAAGCTCTTTATTCTAGAACTTCAAAGCTTCCTCGGATTGAGATTGTGCAACCTGAAAGTGTTATTGGTACAAATACGGTTACAGCAATGCAATCTGGTATCTTATATGGATATGTAGGACAAGTAGAAGGAATTGTGTCCCGTATGAAAGCTCAAGCTCCTCCTGACACAAAAGTAATTGCTACAGGAGGATTAGCTAATTTAATTGCAACAGAGTCAGATATGATTGATATTGTGGACCCGTTCTTAACGTTAAAGGGACTTCAGTTAATATATGCTCGTAATTTTGAGCTAATTTAAACCAAGGAAGGTGTTTTAAACGGATGAAAGATTATCTTGTAAAAGCGTTGGCTTATAATGGCCAAATTCGCGCATATGCAGTTCAGACAACTGAAACAGTTGGAGAAGCTCAACGAAGACATAATTCATGGCCAACAGCCTCGGCAGCCCTTGGGCGTGCAATGACAGCGAGCGTTATGATGGGAGCTATGTTAAAAGGTGAACACAAAATTACGGTAAAGGTAGAAGGAGGAGGTCCGATTGGCGCAATCATTGTTGATAGCGATGCAAAAGGACATGTACGTGGTTATGTTTCAAAACCTCAAACACACTTTCCTTCTAAAGCGCCAGGCAAATTAGATGTTTCAAGAGCTGTTGGCTCAACAGGAATGCTTACCGTTGTAAAAGACTTGGGGTTAAGAGATCATTTTACAGGTCAAGTTCCCCTTGCATCTGGAGAACTTGGAGATGACTTTACGTACTACTTTGCATCATCTGAACAAGTGCCTTCATCTGTTGGATTAGGGGTGCTTGTAAATCCAGATAACAGCATCTTAGCTGCAGGAGGATTTATTATTCAGCTTATGCCTGGTACTGATGAGGAAACAATCACAGCAATTGAAGAAAGTCTAAGTAAAGTGCCGCCAATTTCTAAGCTTATTCAAGAAGGATTGTCTCCTGAGGAAATTCTAGAAAAACTTTTAGGAAAAGAAAATGTAGAAGTATTGGAAACAATGCCTGTTGAGTTTTCTTGTCATTGTTCAAGAGAGCGTCTTTCAAATGCTCTTATTAGCCTAGGTGTAGAAGAACTTCAGGCAATGATTGATGAAGATGGTGGAGCAGAAGCTCAATGCCATTTCTGTAATGAAGAGTATCAGTTCACAAAAGAAGAACTTGAAGAATTGAAAGCTCAAGCGAAAGCCTAAAGGAAAGCGCATGGAAGCATGCGCTTTCCTTTTTCTTTAAAAAAATGGGTAAATAGATTGACAATTCATATAATAATTGATATATTCTCTATAAAACCAATAAAAATACTAGGGATTATAGAGGTGATCTTATGACACGTGTAGGAAATTCAATTACAGACTTAATTGGTCAAACACCAATTGTTAAATTAAATCGCATTGTTGAAGAAGATATGGCAGATGTGTATTTAAAACTTGAATTTATGAATCCTGGAAGTAGTGTAAAAGACCGTATTGGTCTTGCGATGATTGAAAGTGCTGAGCAAGAGGGCGTTTTAAAAGCTGGGGACACAATCATTGAGCCAACAAGTGGAAACACGGGAATTGGTCTTGCGATGGTTGCTGCTGCAAAAGGCTACAAAGCTATTTTAGTAATGCCAGATACGATGAGTATGGAGCGTCGTAACCTTCTTCGTGCATATGGAGCAGATCTTGTTCTTACTCCTGGTGCTGAAGGAATGAACGGAGCTATTAAGAAAGCAGAGGAGCTTTCTAATGCACATGGTTACTTTATGCCACAGCAGTTTAAGAATGAAGCAAACCCAAAAGTGCATCGTGAAACAACAGGAAAAGAAATTGTAGAACAAATGGGTGACCAACTTGATGCATTTATCGCTGGTGTTGGTACAGGTGGAACAGTATCAGGTGCTGGAAGCGTATTAAAAGAGAAGTACGAGAACGTGAAAATCTATGCTGTTGAGCCAACAGGTTCACCTGTATTATCAGGAGGTCAGCCTGGTCCTCATAAAATTCAAGGAATTGGAGCTGGATTTGTTCCAAATACGTTAGATACAGAAGTGTATGACGGAGTTATTCCAGTAGAGAATGAAGCGGCATTTGAATATGCGCGTAAAGCAGCTAGAAATGAAGGAATCCTAGGTGGTATTTCTTCTGGAGCAGCTATTTATGCAGCGTTAAAAGTAGCAAAAGAATTGGGTAAAGGTAAGAAAGTTTTAGCAATTATCCCAAGTAACGGTGAGCGTTACTTAAGTACACCTCTTTATAAATTTGAGGAAGAAGAACAAAGCACAAAATAAAGCTTAAAAACCTCCCTACTAGTAGGGAGGTTTTTTATTAGTAGAAACTCCTAGTGAAGAAAAATAAAGAATCATGTACAATGAAAAGTAAAGAGATAAAATAGCAAAAATGGTGTAGGAGCGTGAAGGTGTGCAACAGAGAAAAGCTTGGGGAGAAGCGGTTTCCATCCCAAAAGAACACTGGTTCAAGAAATTTCAGTTTCTGGCAAAAAACCATAAAAAACATATGGTGTTAGAGAGCGGACGCAGTGGCCGCTACAGTATGATTGGATTAGATCCAATAGCATCATTAAAAGGTAAGAATAATATGCTTACTGTCGAGAAAAATGGGGAGACGATGGTGATAGAAGGAAATCCTCTGCATGCAATGAAGGACTGGTTAGCTCAATATCGTATAGAGACAAATAGTGAACTTCCTCCTTTTCAAGGTGGAGCTATTGGGTATATTAGTTATGATTATGTGCGCTATATTGAAAAGCTGCCAGAGTTAGCAGCTGATGATTTGAATCTGCCAGAGCTTCATTTCTTCATTTTCCAAGATGTCTTTGTTTATGACCATTCAACAGAACAGCTTTGGATGATTGTAACAGATGAGGAAGAAAATATAACCCAAGCTCAATTGCGACTTAGTCATCATATGAATATGTGGCTTGAGGCACCTGTTCAACCCATTTCATATGAGCATAACTATTTTATGGAAGAACGGAAAAAAGATGAATTTTCGATGGATGAAGAAAAGTTTTCAAAAGCTGTTCACGATATTCATGAATACATCTCTTCGGGTGATGTATTTCAGGTAAATATTGCAGTTCGTCAAACAAGACAGCTCAAGTCGCATCCAATGGAAGTGTATGAGCAGCTTCGTTTATTAAATCCTTCTCCTTATATGTCTTACTTACAGTTTGAAGATTTCCAAATTGTGAGTGCTTCACCTGAACTTTTAGTGAAGAAGCGTAAAAATGAAGTAAGCACAAGACCAATTGCAGGCACTCGTTCTAGAGGTCGAACAGCTGAAGAAGATGAGCAGCTTGCAGAAGAACTACTCTCAAATGAGAAAGAACGCGCTGAGCATATCATGCTTGTAGATTTAGAGCGAAATGACTTGGGGAGAGTTTGTAAATATGGTACTGTAGAAGTAGATGAATTAATGACAATTGAGCGATATTCTCATGTTATGCATATCGTCTCTAACGTGAAAGGACAGCTTGCAGAAGAGAATGAGTGGACTGACGTTGTTGATGCAACATTTCCGGGAGGCACAATTACAGGGGCACCCAAAGTGCGTACGATGGAAATCATTGAAGAAATTGAACCGGTGAGAAGAGGAGTTTATACAGGCTCAATTGGTTGGATTGGCTTTGATGAAAACATCGAGTTGAATATTGCTATTCGTTCTATGGTTGTAAAAGACGGACAAGCACATGTGCAAGCAGGAGCTGGTATTGTAATTGATTCACATCCGCAATATGAGTATAAAGAGTCTTTAAAGAAAGCAGAAGCCTTATGGCGTGCAAAAGAGTTGAGTGAATATGAGCTGAGTGGAGGTAGCAGAGTATGATTTTAATGATTGATAATTATGATTCATTTACATTTAATTTAGTACAGTATCTAGGTGAATTAGGTGAAGAACTAGTTGTAAAGCGTAATGACGAAATTACGCTGGATGAAATTGAAGCAATGCGTCCTGACTTTTTGATGATTTCTCCAGGTCCTTGTAGTCCAAATGAAGCTGGAATAAGTCTTGAAGCCATTTCTCGATTTGCAGGAGAAATCCCGATTTTTGGAGTTTGTCTAGGTCACCAATCGATTGCCCAAGCTTTTGGTGGGCAGGTGATTCGTGCTGAATATCTTATGCATGGTAAAACATCAGAGATTTCTCATAATGGAGAAACCATTTTTAAGGAGTTAGCTAATCCTTTTACAGCGACACGTTATCATTCTTTAATTGTTGAAAGAGAAA
Organism: Priestia sp. TRM10; assembly: GCF_057808375.1. Taxonomy (NCBI): domain Bacteria; kingdom Bacillati; phylum Bacillota; class Bacilli; order Caryophanales; family Bacillaceae; genus Priestia; species Priestia sp. TRM10. The sequence goes on along the minus strand of NZ_JBJZOT010000020.1, from coordinate 5,935 downwards.
CGCTCCCAGACTGCTTTGAAATAACGGCAGAAACTGATAAAGGAGAAATTATGGCTATTCGTCATAAGTCGCTTCCCATTGAAGGTGTCCAATTTCACCCAGAATCCATCATGACTTCTTTTGGGAAAGAGATGCTAAGAAGCTTTATTAATACGTATCAAAGAGAAGTGCAATAATTATGCATATTTTTTTAAATAATAAATTGGTTCAGAAACAAGAAGCTATGATTTCTCCTTATGATCATGGCTTCTTGTATGGTTTAGGGGTGTTTGAGACGCTCCGACTTTATGATGGACATCCTTTTCTCCTTGATGATCATTTAGAACGTCTAGAAAATGGTTTGAAGGAACTGAATATAAAATGGAGATACTCAAAGAAAGATGTTCTTTCTTGGTTTAAAGATCTCTCACATAAAAATAATCTACAGAATGCTTACATTCGTTTGAATATATCAGCAGGAGTTGATGACCTCGGTCTTTCAACAGACATGTATGAGGAACCAACAATCATCGTCTATATGAAGGAGCTTCCAAAGAATCCTCTTCTTGAAAAAGAGGGGGTTATTTTAAAAACAAGGCGTAATACTCCTGAAGGAAACTATCGTTTGAAGTCTCATCATTATTTGAATAACGTACTTGCTAAACGAGAGCTTAGCAGTGTGAAGCAAGAAGGAATTTTTCTAACAGAAGACGGAGACATAGCAGAAGGGATTGTTTCTAATCTGTTCTTTGTGAAAAATGGAGCTGTTTATACACCATCTCTTAAAACAGGGATTTTAGGTGGTGTAACAAGGCAATTTGTTATGGCACTTTTAACATCGCTATCTATTCCTGTTCATGAAGGATTCTTTTCGTTAGAGAAATTGCTTGAGAGTGATGAAATCTTTATGACGAATTCCATTCAAGAGATTTTTTCAATTTCTAATATTGGAGATAGAAGATACCACTATGGGGACAGTTCGTTAGCTAGTGTTCTTCGGAATCATTATAAGCAGATGACACAGACAAACTGGAGTTATAAGGATATAGGGAGGAAGTAAAAGAAAATGACTGTAAATACGCTACCGAGAAAAGGCGTCATTAATGCACACCCTTTTCAACTAGATTATCATAATAAAACGCTCATTATGGGAATTTTGAATGTAACGCCTGATTCTTTCTCAGATGGTGGAAAGTATAATCACCTTGATCGTGCTATTGAACATGCGCAGCTTATGGTAGATCAGGGAGCAGATATTATCGACCTTGGTGGGGAATCCACAAGACCAGGTTATGAACCAGTGGGCTTAGAAGAAGAGCTTCGTCGTGTAGTTCCTGCTGTTGAAGCCATTAGTAAAAATGTGAAAATCCCAATATCAGTTGATACGTACAAGGCAGAAGTTGCTCGTCAGGCATTAGAAGCTGGGGCCCATATTATTAATGATATTTGGGGAGCAAAAGCAGATCCTAAAATGGCGGAAGTTGCAGCTTCATACAACGTGCCTATTGTAATTATGCATAATAGAGAAAATCGTAATTATACAAACTTGATGGCGGATGTTATTGCGGACCTTTATGAGAGTATCAAAATCGTAAAGGCAGCAGGTGTAAAGGATGAGAAAATCATTCTAGACCCTGGAATCGGATTTGCTAAAGGATTAGAAGAAAATATTATCGTTATGAGGAACTTAGATCAATTCCAATCGCTTGGTTATCCTGTATTACTCGGAACATCTCGCAAAGGAATGATCGGAAAAGTACTCGATCTAGAAAATCCTGCAGATCGTATGGAGGGTACTGCTGCAACAGTGGGCCTAGGGATTTCGAAAGGCACAGATATTGTACGTGTGCATGATGTATTAGAAATTGCACGTTTTTCTAAGATGATGGATGTGCTTGTTGGTAAAGGAGACATTCCGCGTGGATAAGATCTTTTTAAATAAAATGCAATTTTATGGTTACCATGGCGTTTTTTCAGAAGAGAACAAGCTTGGACAGCCTTTTGAAGTGGACTTAACAGTAGAGCAAGATTTAAGAAAAGCTGGACAAAGTGATGATCTTGAGGCAACGGTCAATTATGCAGAGCTTTTTAATCTTTGCAAAGACGTTATGGAGAACAGGGTTTTTAAGCTTGTCGAGACAGTAGCTGAAACAATTGCCTCTGAAGTCTTTGAAAAGTTTTCTTCAGTTGAGGCATGTACAGTTAAAATATATAAGAAAAGCCCACCAATTAATGGACACTATGACTCAGTTGGAGTTGAGATTCAAAGGAGTCGTCCATGAAGAATATAGCATATATTGGATTGGGTTCTAATATGGAAGACAGATTTAATTATTTAAAGCAAGGTATTCTCTTGCTGTGTAAAGAGAAAAACATTACACTAACAAACCTTTCTTCGATTTATGAAACAGCTCCTGTTGGGTATACAGAGCAGGCTGCTTTTTTAAACATGGTTGTAGAAGTTGAAACAACGTATAATCCTCAAGAACTGTTATCTTGTTTGCAAAAAGTTGAGGCAGCTTGTCATAGAGAGCGGATTATTCGGTGGGGGCCACGAACGCTAGACCTTGACATTTTGCTTTATAATAATGAAGATATAAAAGAGGAGAATTTATCTGTTCCCCATCCGCGGATTCTTGAACGGGCTTTTGTGCTTGCTCCCCTCGTGGAAATTGCTCCTTCAGCTTGCATTTTAGGAGATAGTCATTTTCTATCTTCTCTCTCTTCTAAACTTTCGGCTGAGCAAGGCATTGAAATATGGAAGCTAAGAGATGAGAAAGATACCTTTTCTCTTTTAGAAACAAATTAATGTGTTTACAATAGAACTTATACTTTATTTTTTTGAGATGACAAGTAATCTTCTAAGAGATTACTTGTCTATATGCATGTAATACAATAGGAGGTACAATCATGCTTCAAATTGGAGATATCAAATTTGATAATCCAGTTGTTTTAGCACCAATGGCAGGTGTTTGTAATGCAGCATTTCGCCTTACAGTAAAAGAATTTGGCGCAGGATTAGTTTGTGCTGAAATGGTGAGTGATAAGGCCATTCTTTATAAAAATGCTAGGACAATGGGAATGCTTCATATAGATCCACGTGAAAAGCCAATGAGTTTACAAATCTTTGGTGGAAAAAAAGAAACCCTTGTGGAAGCGGCTCAGTTTGTAGATAAAAATACAACAGCAGACATCATTGACATTAATATGGGATGTCCGGTACCTAAAATCACTAAATGTGATGCAGGGGCAAAATGGCTTCTAGATCCAAATAAAATTTATGAAATGGTTTCAGCAGTCGTAGATGCTGTAGATAAACCTGTTACTGTAAAAATGCGTATGGGCTGGGATGAAGACCATATCTTTGCAATTGAAAATGCAAGAGCAGTAGAACGTGCAGGCGGAAAAGCTGTTGCTCTTCATGGACGTACTCGTGTACAAATGTATGAAGGAACAGCAAATTGGGATATCATTCGTGACGTAAAACAATCAGTCTCTATTCCTGTTATCGGAAACGGAGATGTAAAAACACCGCAAGATGCAAAAAGAATGCTTGATGAAACAGGGGTTGACGGCGTAATGATAGGTCGTGCTGCTCTTGGTGATCCATGGATGATTTATCGTACTGTTCAATACCTAAAAACAGGTGAATTAGCTCCAGAACCAACAGTAAGAGAGAAAATGGACATTTGTAAGCTCCACCTTGATCGTTTAATCGACCTAAAAGGCGAAAATGTAGCTGTGCGTGAAATGCGTAAACATGCCGCTTGGTACTTAAAAGGTGTTCGAGGCAATGCAAGAGTGCGAAATGAGATTAATCAATGTGAAACAAGAGAGAGTCTTGTAAAACTAGTGGATACTTTTGCAGAAGAAGTAGAAGCAAAACAAAAAGACTCTCAAGCTATTTGACACATAAAACAGTGTTCACCTATAATTACGAACAGAAGAATGTACGCTGATTGCCAGTGATTTGCTGGTCTTTTTTCTGTTTAAGATTTAAAAAATAGATGGAGATGATGAAATGAGTCAGGAAGAATTAAATGACCAACTGATAGTGCGTCGTGAAAAAATGAAAGAACTTCAAGAGCAAGGAATTGATCCATTTGGTAAACGTTTTGAGCGTTCACATAGTTCAAATGAACTTCTAGAAGCTTATGATCAATTTTCAAAAGAAGAACTAGTAGAAAAAGAAGAAGAAACTTCAATTAGTTTTGCTGGGCGTATTATGACAAAGCGTGGTAAAGGAAAAGCTGGATTTGCTCATGTTCAAGATTTGAATGGCCAAATCCAAATCTACGTGCGTAAAGATAGTGTAGGAGAAGAGCAGTATGAGCTTTTCAAAAACGCTGATATTGGGGATATTGTCGGAATTGAGGGAGTTATGTTCAAAACGAAAGTAGGAGAGCTTTCTATTAAAGCTACTTCTTTCACACTTCTTTCAAAAGCATTACGTCCACTTCCAGATAAATATCATGGATTAAAAGATATTGAGCAACGTTATCGTCAACGTTACCTAGACTTGATTACAAATCCAGAAAGTCGTCAAACGTTTGTAACGCGCAGCCGTATTATTCAATCTATGCGTCGCTACCTTGATGGACAAGGGTTCTTAGAAGTGGAAACACCAATGATGCACTCTATCGCTGGTGGAGCATCTGCTCGTCCATTTGTGACTCATCATAATGCTCTTGATATTGAACTTTATATGCGTATTGCCATTGAATTACACCTTAAACGTCTAATTGTAGGTGGATTAGAGAGAGTCTATGAAATTGGTCGTGTATTCCGTAATGAAGGAGTTTCAACACGTCATAACCCTGAATTTACAATGCTAGAGCTTTACGAAGCATATGCAGATTATAAAGACGTAATGAGCTTAACTGAGAACATGATTGCTCATATTGCTCAAGAAGTTCTTGGTACAACAACTGTTCAATATGGAGAAGATGAAATTAACCTTGCTCCACAATGGACAAGACTTCATATGGCTGACGCTGTTAAGCAATATACAGGTGTTGATTTTTGGAAAGAGATGACTGATGAGGAAGCTCATGCTCTTGCCAAGGAACACGGTGTAGCAGTAACGGAACATATGCAGTTTGGTCATGTTTTAAATGAATTCTTCGAACAAAAGGTAGAGCATGAACTTGTACAACCAACATTCATCTACGGTCATCCGGTTGAGATTTCTCCGTTAGCGAAGAAAAATGACGAAGACCCACGTTTTACAGATCGTTTTGAGCTATTTATTGTACGTCGTGAGCATGCAAATGCCTTTACAGAATTAAATGATCCAATCGACCAACGTGAACGTTTCGAAGCTCAGCTTAAAGAGCGTGAACAAGGAAATGATGAAGCTCACGAGATGGATGACGATTTTATTGAAGCATTAGAGTATGGAATGGCTCCAACTGGAGGACTTGGTATTGGAATCGATCGTCTAGTTATGCTTTTAACAAATTCTCCTTCTATTCGTGACGTTCTTCTGTTCCCTCAAATGCGTCAAAAATAAGTGGTTTTATAACTACTTTAGAAGGGTAGTAAGGTATTCAAGTGGAATAAAACTTCGCTTGAATACCTTTTTTTAAAAAAATATTATAAAACTTATTGACGCATTATTTAATTGATGATATATTATTAATTGTCGCTAATGAGACAGCACAAAAAATAAGAAGTTAACAAAACTTCTAAAAAAAGATGTTGACTTTGAAAAGTTAACATGATAAGATATAAAAGTTGCTGTTGATAAGCAATGGTGATTGACCTTTGAAAACTGAACAAAATACGTCAACGTTAATTCTATTTTATTTTTAAAACAACGTTTCTTATAGAAACAAAAAGCTATGGACATCGAAAGATGAAACCAAACTTTCTATGGAGAGTTTGATCCTGGCTCAGGACGAACGCTGGCGGCGTGCCTAATACATGCAAGTCGAGCGGAGTTTTGAAAAGCTTG
>NZ_JBJZOT010000019.1:0-100608 GCF_057808375.1 Priestia sp. TRM10 | reverse complement strand
CTATCCAACAAACAGATTATCCATGGTTAATGTTTTATCCGTGTGTATACTTTTTTGCGGCGTGGGATGCTTTTAAAGATGCAGGAGGAGGAAAAGACGGATATTCTTTTCTTCCCTTTGTGTTCAGTGCCTATTTTGTAACTGTAGGAGCCATTTATTCCTCAACATTGACAATCTTTGGGGTGTTATGGGGTCCTGTTTGGCTACCTATGTTATTTGTGCTTCCCGGCGTAGTAATCGGTTTAGTTGTTCAAGTCCTTTGTAGATCGATCCTTTAATAGAAATCAGAAAAAGGAATACTGTATAATACCCCACCCTTGGAGCAAACGACAAGGAATGCCCTGGGGCATCAGGTAATTACATAAGGTTATAAGGCACCAATAAAGAAAAAACGACCTCTCGATAACAAAAGGGCGTTTTTTCTCTTTTTAAACTGTATAAAGTATTCATTTTTAGTTTACATAAAATATGTTCCAGGAAGTAGCTCTGTGGAACGACAAACAACATTTATTATGATTCCTTTTAGTAGATTAAAGGAAACAAACAAGGCAAGCCAATCTCTACTGGCTTGCCTTTATCTATATCATGAAGTAGTAAAGTTTATCCGCGTCTTCCTCCTCTACCACCTCGTTTTGTTTCCGTACTGCGTTTGAGCGTGGATAAATTTTCTTCACTATCTTTTAAGAAACGCGCCATTTTTTGTTCGAAGTTTTCCTTTGGTTGGAAATTGCTTTTTGAACGAAAGTCTTTGGAACGGTTATCATTACTTCTTGCCTGTCGTGGTAGGCGTTGTGAATAAGAAGAAGGCTGTCTCTCAGGTTTATCTATAGCTTTTTTAATGGATAATCCAATTTTTCCGTCTTTCTCGTTCACAACTTTCACTTCAATTTCTTGACCAACTTTAAGGTGGTCGTTAATGTCTTTTACATAGCTGTCAGCTACCTCACTGATATGTACAAGGCCTGTTTGACCTCCAGATAATTCTACAAATGCTCCAAAATTAGTAATGCCTGTTACTTTACCTCTTACCTTGCTACCTACTTCGATTGACATGAAAAATGTTCCCCCTCAATAATGTTAAAAACACTTCATTATAACAAAGTGTGTGAAATAATATCAACAAGAGCTCCTTTCCTGTTTTTTCTCTATTTGTCTACAATGAGAGTAATACAAATGTAACAATCGCTCACTTAACTGTGCCATAGAGTTAATCCCAACATACATCTTATAAAAAAAGGAGTTTCGCTTCCGTTTATCTAATTTTATTAAGAGACAGATATCTCAAATCTGTGTTATAGTAACCTTTCTACATATGGTCCCAAAATAAAAAGATGAGGTGTTTGATATGAACAAGACTGAATTAGTGAATGCTGTTGCAGCACAATCAGAATTAACAAAGCAGGATGCGGCAAAAGCTGTAGATGCATTATTTAAAACCATTTCTGACACTCTTTCAAAAGAAGAGAAGATTCAATTGATTGGATTTGGAACATTTGAAGTGCGTGAGCGTGCGGCGCGAACAGGACGCAACCCTCAAACCGGCGAAGAAATGCAGATTGCGGCTTCAAAAGTTCCTGCTTTTAAACCAGGAAAAGAATTGAAAGAAGCTGTAAAATAAACAGATTTTCTAGAAAGTAATAAAAGCTCAAACTCATCGAATTACAATGAGTTTGAGCTTTTTCTTGCCCTTTAAGTATACTTTTACGGACTCATTTCGATTAAGCATATTTTCCACTTGGTTTATTTAAACGTAGTTCTCCTTATAATATGTATAATTATCATTGAATGCGCTTACATTACACTTTATAATAGGATTAAGATGATGGAATCGTAAATAGAAATGAAAGTGGGTATATAGGAATGAAGCAAATAGTATCATGGGAGGTGTCCTCCCCGTCATGGACGATGGGGAAGATAGTAGAGTTTTATCGATTATGTCAAATCCTTAAAAGTGACATATATTTGTGTAGTAATGAGATAACATGTGACGTAAGAGACCTGTCTAAGCTCGTTTCCTTTATTTTAACTTCAAAGAACCAGGATATTCTCCTGATTGTGGAAGGGAAGGATGCCTCAGCTGATCAAGAATGTATCCATCGTTGTCTGAATCTACCCCAAAAGCCGATGCCCTGCTTAGCGTAGGACCTATCGGCTTTTTTTATGTTAGGAGACCTTAGCTGAGGTTTAAAAAATTAGAGTCTTATATTTTTTACTACAATCACAAAAGAATTAAAACAAAGTTAAAAGGATTGACTCCTGTAGAATACAGAATTCAATCCTCATTAGCTTCTTAAATACAGGTCTAACTTTTTGGTTTCACTTTAGTGACGGTAGTTTTTTCTGTTTTTACGTTGTATACGGTATGCAAAGTTAGTTCACATAATGTTAATTACCGGCACTAAAAAGGATTTATTAAAATAAATAGATTCAATTTTGGAATGGATAACTTTAATTCATAGCTAAATTAACACCAAATAAACAATGTAAATAAACTATTCAATCAAGGTCATTGAATCCTTCCCATGTTAGGATTCAAATCTTTTAATACAACTACATCCATTCTTTCTGGAGTGGAAACCATGCATCTTATCAAAAAAGAACAGATTGATTTACGGAATCAGTCTGTTCAAAATCAGAAAGAATTTATCCATCAATTTTTGGGGCTTGTAGCTCTTTATACCTCTCTAACATATATAACAAAAAATTGTAGTTTATAATAATATAACTCTCTTTTGTTTAGTAATTAAAGTGTTACTTTAACTTCATTATAATCTTATTTTATTCAAAATTAAGTAACGGACAAGGTTTCATAAGAGTAACAAACAAAATCAGCAGCTTTATAGGTTAATTTAAAAATATTCAGAAAATTCATTTTACAATAGATCATCTGTATGGTAATATCAATTAAAAATGAAGTGTAACTTCAATTTAGATTCATTTTATTAATTTTCACTTTAAAATAGTTGAAGAGATATTATTTAGGTTTTTGGGGCTAAAATCCAATGTTCTTGAACTTCCAATCCAAATAACTATTTTAAGAACCAAAACTCATTACTCAAACAAAATAATGTCAACTTAACAAGTTATCATGTTTGATTCATTCTTAGTGCACATAAAATGATTACTTTTCTTGTTCAAGTTTGCTTGGCGTACAAAATTTCCGATTTTGTTAGAGTGTCCCTTATAAAGGGAAAGGGGGAAGACTTTGAAAATTGAATCGAATACTAATCAATTACAATATCCGTTAGAAACGAAGAAAAAATTCCGTTGGACGATTGTTTGTTGGCTCTTAATAGGAGGAATAATTAACTATCTTGATCGCACTAATTTATCAATTGCGACCCCAGAAATTATGAAAGATTTAGGTTTCTCGAATACAGATATTGGTCTGTTGGGAGCAATTTTTTCCTGGGTCTATGCGTCCATGCAACTTCCCGCGGGGTGGCTTATTGATAAATATGGAGCAAAAAGAGTGTATTTTATTGCGATTATGTTATGGAGTGTTGCTACAGCTTTAACAGGACTGGCGAATACATTAGTTATGTTTATTATTGCTAGGATCTTCCTTGGAATTGGAGAGGCTCCAACTTGGCCGACAGGAGCAAAAATTACTTCCGAATGGTTTCCAAAAAAAGAAAGAGGTTTTGCTACGGGATTTTGGGATTCCGCCTCTAAATGGGGACCAGCAATTTCTCCACCGATTCTTATTTTCTTAATGGTTACCTTTGGATGGCGTGGTTTATTTTTCGTGACCGGTTTAATTGGTATAATCTTCGGGGTGATTTTTCTTATCTTTTATCGTAGTCCGGAGAAGAGCCGCAAACTTACTAAGGAGGAACTAAATTACATTTTATCTGATTGCGAAGGAGAAAATGAAAAAGAGAAAACTTCAAAAATTAAATGGGGTACCCTCTTTACATATCGGACAATGTGGGGGTTAATATTAGGTTACTTTTGTACAATTTGGATTTGGAATATTTTCCTGGTCTTCCTAACTCTCTATTTAATAGAGACCTATCATATATCTTTAACGGAGCTAGGTATATACGCAAGTATTCCGTATTTAGGTGGTGTTTTTGGCAACATATTTGGCGGATATTTAACAAAGAAAATGGTGGACCATGGTATGTCCTCTCCAATGAATTCAAAGCGGATCGTAATTTCAATAAGTGCTATCTTGACAGCTGTTGTTGTTGTGATTCTTCCATTTGTTCATAGTATCATTTTCACCGTTGCCTTAATGACTCTTGCCATCTGTTTTATCTCCTCTATTACAGGCGGGTCTTGGGCGCTTGCTGGGGATGTTTCACCTACTTCTGTCGTGGCATCTACTAGTGCAATTATGAGTTTTGGTGGTTACTTTGGCGGAGCATTCTCCCCGATTGTGGCAGGTGTGATTGTGGACACTACCGGTTCTTACACGTTAGCATTTATTTCGGGTGGAATTATCGCCGGATGTGCGGCTCTTTGTTTTTTGGGTATTGTTAAAAAGCCTATTGAGGTGAGAACAGACTTCAAATGACTATAATTGGAGGATCCTATAAAGAATTTGAGTTTGTAGACCGATAAATTTTAATGAGCATAAGAGTCCAATCGTTACAGCAACAAAAAGGGGTAGGTATACCAAAAGTACTCGGCTCTTTTTGTGATGATAAGGTACCACAATTTGCTTTTGTTGCATTATTATAGAAGTCGGGACTATTCAAGTGAATAAAGGTAAATCCATTTTTTAAAAATTTATAAAAATTGAAGTTCACATAAGATACATTACCGGAAGTATTAAGAAAAGCACAGATACGTTCTGTGCTTTAATTCTTTTATTATAATAATGTGTTCAGATATCTTAAAATATCGCTCTTTTTAAGTAAATCCGTATGTCCCAACAAGCAGTGTGTAAAATCAATTGATTCTAATGTTTTGATCAAGCTATTTAATTTATCCTTGTCAAGATAATGGTTGTTGTAAAAATCCTCACTTGTGGAATGTCCTATAAAAAGGATTTTCTCTTCAGGGACATATATTAACATGGAATCATCAGAATGAGGTGCTTCAACATGAAATATATGGGCTGTAACATCACCTAGGTTAAATACCAATTCTTTATCAACAATAATATCTGCTGTAACAATTTTGATTTCTTTTAAATCTTTGTACTCGTTCCTAAATTCTTCGTTTTTAAACTCAATTTCTTTTCCTTGTTCAACACGTGCCTTCATAGCTTGCTCTGACCATTCCTGATTTTTCAACTCATGAAGTTTCTCATTGGTTTTTTCATGTGCAATCGTAACACCATTTACTGCATGCATTCCAAAAGTGTGATCCCAATGCCAGTGAGTAATTGCAACGAAATCTGGGTTCTTCAAGTTATTTTTTAGTAATCCGTTATTAAATTCTTCTACATGTTTATCTGAAGTACCAGCATCAATCATCATGTTGTATTTATTCCCTTTAATATAGCCCAGCAAAGGTCGATCAAATTCAGGGTTATGGGGAAGATAGTATATCTTATCTGTAAGTTTTTTTAATATCCATAAATAATCCCACCTTTTAGGTAAAAGAAAGTTAAATTTTTTAGTAGTCCCTGAGTAGCATACGCTTCACATTCCCAAGATTTAAAAAAACTATCTAAACTTTGAAACATAAAAACCCTCTTTTGTTTATCCTTTTAATTCCATTTTAACAATAGTTTTATTATAAAACACTATGTAGAAGACATTCATTCCTAGTTACCATAATAGATCTTATCAGAAGTAAAAAAACGCAAACCCGTTGTTATTGAACGGACTTGCGCTTTTTCTTTTTTACTATTTTTCTCGAATAACTAACAAAACACCAACTAAAATTAGGAACGAACCAATCCAAAACGTTCCACCAATGCTTTCTCCTAAGAGGAGCCATCCAAGGAATGTCCCAACTAAAGGTTGGAAAAAGAAAAATAACCCTCCACTTGAAGCATCTAATAATTGCAATCCACGATTCCAAAGGATAAAGGCACAAGCCGTTGAAACAATTCCTAAATATAAAAGCCCACCCCAAATCGTTGGATGAGTTAATTGAGAAGTTGAAATCCCACTTAATCCTTTCAAAACAAAAGGTGTTAGAAGGACAAAAGCCACTAAAGTGGAATATGTTGTTACCACTATTGGCGAATAGTTACTTGGAACATGCTTGATAAGAACTGACATAAGAGCCCATGTTAAGGCTGCCACTAAAAGTGAAATTCCGCCAAGTTGGCTAGACATATCAATATTACCGTTCCCTACAATGAGAAATACTCCGACTGTAGCTAAGCAAACTGATATTCCTTTTTTTATATTTAACCGTTCTTTAAGAATAAGCCGAGCAAAAATCACCATAAAGGCTGGTGTAGAAGACGTAATGATAGCTCCCATTTGAGCCGAAGATAACATGGTACCATATTCTTGCGTAACAATCGAAACGGCATTACCAACGATTCCAATAACAACAATCAACCCAAAATGTCGTCTATGAACCTTCCAAGATTGTCTTTTTATGAGACCAATGACAAAAAGAGCAAAAATCGCTATTAAATATCTCATCCACACTAATTCTAATGGTGGAATGACGTCTACAACCACTTTCACTACAACATACATGCCACCCCAAATGCTGGCAGCTAAAGCTAAATATATCGAACCTAATAAGGTGTTTTTCATTTTTTTGTACCCTCCGTTTTTAAAAATTAGGTCAACGAATGCCCTAACGGAGAGAAGTAGTCACTTTACTCCATTAAGGACGGAGAAGTGCTACTGGTACATCATTTTCAAATAATGGAGCTAAAAACATTTCGCTTCACCTCAATTTCAATCTAATAGAGCTATTATACAAAGGTTTTGTTTAATCGTAAATCTCTCTAAAGTAAAAATACACTGTTTATGTGTTATCCTAAGACACTTTATTTTGTAAAATCAATCCCATATTTCTTCATTTTTTTATAAAGAGTAGCTCGAGACATTCCTAATTCTTTTGCGGTAATACTTTTATTTCTATATGTTTTCTCCAAAGTTTGAATAATGCGTTCTCTTTCTAAGCTTTCTTTTTCCTCAGTAAGTGAAGGAGTAATAGGATTAAAGGCTTTTGAGATTGCTATTTCGTTTGGTAGTAGCTGGTTAATGTCTCGTTCAAAAATTTCATTACCTTCTTGAAGAACAACCATTCTCTCAATTAAGTTACGTAGTTCTCTTATATTACCTGGCCAGTGATATTCACACAATCGATTAAAGGCCTCTTGATGAATAGTTGGGATTGATTTGTTGTATATAGAAGAGAATTCTTTCAAGAAATCATAAACCAAAATAGGAATATCCTCCATACGTTCTCGGAGAGGGGGAACTCGAGTAGAGATTACGTTTAGACGATAAAATAAATCAGATCTAAATGTTCCCTCTACCACCATATTTTCCAAAATACGATTTGTCGCTGCAATAATTCTTACATTAACTTTTACAGGGGTTTGTCCCCCTATTCGGTAAATTTCTTTTTCTTGTAAGGCCCTCAATATTTTAACTTGCATATCGAGTGGAAGTTCCCCCACTTCATCTAAAAATAAGGTCCCTCCTTCAGCTAGTTCCATTTTTCCGGGTTTTCCTTTAGTCGAAGCCCCAGTATAGGCTCCTGCTTCATATCCAAATAGTTCACTTTCAAACAAGGATTCAGGAATAGCCCCACAATTAATGGGAATAAAGGCTTTCTTGCTTCGCGAGCTTTCATTGTGGATTGCTTGTGCAAATAGTTCTTTTCCGGCTCCACTTTCACCCGTAATCAGTACCGTTGCATCTGACTTTGCTGCCTTTTTCGCATCATTTATAACAAGATGAAGGGATTTACTTGTTCCCTTTATTTTATTAAATGGATCATTAAAATCATTACCAGAGATTTTTTGTTTTAATTGCTGCAACTCCTGTGATTTGGCTGATAACTTCTCAGTTAGTCTAATCGTAGTGGTAATATCTTTTTCCACTGACATTGAACCAATAAGCTGATTATGTTCATCAAAAATAGGGATGGTGCTAATGAGCACATGATGATTGGGAAGAGGTTGATGATGAACTTCGCGGACAGCTTTTTGCGACTTAAGTACCTTCAAGTTCATGACATCTTCTTCCCTAAAAAAATCTGTTACATGTCTGCCAATAATCTCTTCTTTTTTTATATGAAAAGTATCCTCGGCAATTTCGTTCCAGTAAACCATTTCTCCTTTTGTGTTCACAATAGAAATGGATTCTTCTAAATTTGACAACAATGTATTCAAAGTATGTACAGCAAAAGAATCTGGAATTTTCATAAGTTCACCTCTTAAATTTTGTAAAACATAAATGTTTAATATATATACACTGTGTATACGTTTTTGTTAATAAACAATACATTAATTATAAAATACTGTAAATATTTTTAATGAAATATTAATAGTATCAGATTTTAAAAATTTGGCATAAAACTTGCATGATTAAAAGTGAAACATTTAGTCAGCTTAGAATCTGAGAAAGAGGTGCAATCATGGGAAAGGAACCCCTATTTTTTCTTTGAAATTTATATTTAATTTTAGGAAGTAAAATAAAATTTGGAGGAATAAGTATGAAATTTAATAAACTATTTACTACGATTGACGTTCATGTAGCAGGAGAACCGTTACGTATTATTACGGGAGGCCTGCCTGAGATTAAAGGGGAAACACAACTAGAAAGACGTGCATACTGCATAGAACATCTAGATCATGTACGGGAAGTATTAATGTATGAACCACGTGGCCATCATGGCATGTATGGTTGTATTATCACCCCACCAGCAAGTCCTGAAGCCGACCTTGGAGTATTGTTTATGCATAATGAAGGTTGGAGCACAATGTGTGGACATGGAGTGATTGCGGTAGTAACAATGGCAATTGAGACAGGAATGGTAGAGATTAAAGGGGAAGAGCAAAAATTCATCATCGATTGTCCGTGTGGTCCAGTTACGGCTTATGCAAAATGTAATGGAGATGAAGTAGAGGTTGTTTCTTTTGAAAACGTTCCTTCTTTCGTTTATAAAAAAGACGTTCCAGTCAAAATTGATGGTTATGAGTTTCTTGTAGATATTTCTTATGGTGGAGCTTTTTATGCCGTTGTAAATAGTAAGGAAATGAGTTTAAAAGTGAATAATGAAGATTTATGGAATCTACAACTATGGGGAGATAAAATCAAGCATTACATTGAAAGCCAAATGGAAGTTACCCACCCTTATGAAGATATAGCCGGGATTTATGGTGTGATTTTCTCTGATGAACCAAAGAATAGCGATGCAGATTTACGAAACGTAACCATCTTTGCGGATAAACAGATAGATCGTTCACCTTGTGGTTCGGGTACTGCAGCAAGAGTTGCTACCCTTTATGAACATGGCGTACTCCAAGAAGGAGAAAGTTTCGCGCATGAATGTATAACGGATGAGTATTTTATAGGAGAAGTACATGCCCTTGCAAATGTAGAAGGTTATAATGCCATCATTCCCAAAGTAACGGGCAAAGCGTATATAACAGGATTTCATCAATTTGTGATCAATCCAAAAGATCCACTTAATAGGGGATTTCTGCTTAATTAAATTTCTAAGAAGTATACAGGGGGGGATGGTATGAACGGGAAATTCAAAAGAGAAATATCATTACTAGATCTATTCTTAATAGGTTTAGGGGCCATTTTTGGATCAGCATGGCTCTTTGCTGTAAGTAACGTTGCTTCTATGGCGGGACCAGCCGGATGGATTTCCTGGCTTATCGCTGGTTTGATCATCTTGGTCCTTGGATTTGTATACGCAGAGCTCGGTTCCTCTTTGCCAAGAGCTGGAGGTATTATACGTTATCCTGTATATTCTCATGGACCTTTAGTGGGGTATATGATTTCTTTTATCACCATCATTGCCTATACAAGTCTTATTGCACTTGAGGTTGTGGCGGTTCGTCAATATGCAACATTTTGGTGGCCTTCATTAACAATTGAAGGATCTGATTCTCCTACTCTCCTTGGCTGGTTTGTACAGTTTCTATTACTGGCTGCTTTCTTCTTTCTTAATTATGGGGGCGTAAAAGCATTTGTTAAATTTAATACATCCATATCGTTTATTAAATATATTGTTCCTATACTAATTATTGTAGTTCTGTTTATGCATTTTAATGAGGCGAATTTCACTATTCATGGATTTGCGCCATTTGGTGCATCTGGAATTCAGTCAGCTATATCAGCTGGTGGTGTTATTTTTGCCTATCTAGGCTTACACCCCATTGTTGCAGCTGCTAGTGAAGTGAAAAACCCTAAAAAAACGGTGCCAATTGCATTAATTCTAACAATTATTGTATCAACCGTAATATATATACTTTTGCAAGTATCTTTTATAGGTAGTATCCCTACTAATATGCTGACAAATGGATGGGAGGGTATCTATGAGGATTTTAATTTACCTTTCAAAGATATAGCCATCATCCTTGGCTTGGTTTGGTTAGCTAATTTAGTAGCATTAGATGCTATTATTTCCCCTGGTGGAAATGGAAACATTTATATGTCTACAACTTCTCGGTTAATGTATGCGTGGGCAAAAAATGGAACGTTTTTTAAAAAGTTTGCTTCTATTAATCATAAAACTGGAGTACCCCAAGCATCACTGTTTCTAACCTTTTTAATGTCCGTTTTTTGGACATTACCGTTTCCTTCTTGGAATACTTTGGTCAACGTATGTTCAGTGGCTCTTATTCTTTCTTATGCCATTGCACCCGTTTCGGCTGCAGCTTTAAGAAAGAATGCCAAACATGTTGAACGACCTTATCGGGTGAGAGGAATGAAGGTAGTAGCTCCATTAGCCTTCATTTTTGCTGCCTTTATTGTATACTGGGCTGGATGGAAAACTGTGTCATGGATTTTAGGTGTTCAATTTTTAATGTTTCTTTTCTATTGGGCATCTAAAAAGAAAGTTCCTGTGCAAGATGTTAGCTTTAAACAACAAGTAAAGTCTGTTTGGTGGATGTTAGCTTTCTATCTAGGAATGATGATTGTTTCTTATTTAGGGTCATTTGGAGGAAGTGGTCTTCTAAAATATCCTTTTGATCTGGTTAGTGTAGCAGCTGTTGCTCTTTTATCTTTCATTTGGAGTCAGTACACTGCCCTGCCTCAAGCAATCATTGATTATGATGAAGTAGAGGAAGAAGTGGATAGTAATCCAATTAGTAAAATAGCAGATAAAAAAATAGGAAGTTAAAGGGATATGTTTATTAAATATTTATCATCCTAACCTGTTTTCACCTAGATAAGAGGTTATATGTATGAATCGTTCCATACTCTCCTTTTTATAGCTGATGTATAAAAAGCTTCCTGTCATTCAACGGAATATTTAATAGACCAAAATCTTAATAAACAAAATAGAAATGGAGATGAGGAATCATGTTAATCATAAACTCAGATGAACAAAGAAAGTTAGTAGATATGGGTGAAATTATAGAATATGTTACCGTTGCTCTAAAGGAATTCTCAGCAGGGAGAACGGTTACACCCATTCGTGCATCCCTTCCCTTTAATGATAAACAAAATACAGCTTTAATTATGCCATCTATAGCTGAAGGTCTTAATAGCGTTGGCTTAAAGGTAATAAATGTTGCTCCAAATAACTACAAGCTAGGTAAAAAAACAATTAATGGAATCGTAATGCTTTCTGACTTCGAATCTGGCGAACCACTCGCCCTTTTAGAAGGCTCTTACTTAACAATGATTAGAACAGGTGCTTTATCAGGTGTTGCAACACATTACTTAGCTCGCAAAAACTCAAAGAAATTATGTATTATCGGCACTGGAGAGCAAGCAAAAGGTTTAGTTGAAGCAATATTAGCGATTCGAGACATAGAAGAGATTCTTCTTTATAACCGAACTGAACAAAAGGCACACGAATTTGCTGAATATGTGAAGACCACATTTGGTAAATCTGTAAAAGTATATACGGATTCTAATAAAGCAGTCCGTGAAGCAGATATTATTGTCACAACAACAAATTCTTCCATACCCGTATTTTCAGAAACGTTAAAACCTGGAGTTCATGTAAATGCTGTAGGTTCATTTAGGCCTACCATGCAGGAGTTACCATCTCACGCTATATCTTCAGCACATAAAGTGGTAGTAGAGTCCAGGGAAGCTGCATTAGAAGAGACTGGTGATTTAAGAATTCCAATAGAGGAAGGGATTTTTAATCCAAATGAGATTTATGGAGAGTTGGGAGAAATTGTGGCGGGAGAACGTAAGAAAAGGGATGAAGACGAAGAAATTACGGTATTTAAATCGGTTGGACTAGCCGTTGTAGATATTATAGTAGCTAAATATTTTTATAAAAAGGCAATTGAAAATAAAGTAGGAACTACTATTCAATTATAAAATATAGCCGCAATATATATAGAAATCAAACCATTAACGTATTCCTCCGTATATAAACACCCTTTGCTAACTGAGCAAAGGGTGTTTATTAAAAGGAATTTAGCATTAAATTAGTTTACATAACACGAATTATAGGACTAGAATTTTGCATTTAGTGGAGTATGCTCTGCAAAACAGAAGATAATTGTAAAATTTGAGCCTATATTTGTGTGTTTTGATTGCAATAACTACTATAGGTTTGTGGGGGTATTCCTCACGTTTGCCACAAATACCCTTGTCGAGAACTTATTTTCCTTTCACCTAAAAGAATCTTTTTTTCTCATGTTTTTACACCTTTCTTTCAAATGGAAAACGCCCCCACACCTACCACAACCGCCCTTGTCGTACCTTTAACAAAGGGTTTCTTTTTATTAAAGAAAACTCAATAATAATTAATTACCATAATGTTAGTTATCGGTATTATAAAAAGCCTTATTTATAAGAAGGCTTTCTCGTATCATTTTTCAATTTTACAAATCCATTTATAGTAGAATAAAACGATAACAAGTAAAAAAGGATTGACCAAAAATGAATACCATAAATTCCACCATCCGTGATGAAAATAGCCCCATGGTTCAGGGAATAATGTGACCGCCTCATAAAGAGTTATAGCGATGACCCAACAAAAAATATACACCATTCGTTTAGTAAAAGAACGTCCAAATGGATATTCATTTAAAAAAATCATATTGACAGGTGGAATTAATATCGTTAATGTTGGAAAATCTCTCCACTCCGTAGTCTTATTAAAGTACCAATAACCCTGATACTTTCCGTCAATATAAAGATCAACTAGTACTTGCAACGCGATAGTAAACGTCCAAATATGTACGATTTGATTGATAGTAAGGCGGTTATTAATGGTAAAGGCAGTAACATTAAAAATAATGATTGCTAGTATCAGACCTATCATTGAAAAGAATCCTTTTTTAAAAACAGTTTTCCCAATAAATTCTTCAATTATCCTTTTCCATTTCCCCTTAGTGTAACAAGAAAAGTTCACATAATGTTGATTATCGGAATGGAAAAATCCCTCCACTAAAACAAAGTGGGGGGATTTTGTGCTAACGATGAAGGTGTTTAACTTTGAGTGCTTAATTAAGTTCTGTCTTCTTGCAATTTACTTTTATTAAAAACAATAGCTACATAATCAGAACTTACAACAGGTTCTCTACCTTCAGCATAAATTAGAGCACCTTTTTGGATTTCTTGATCTATAAATGGAATACTATAGGGTTTACTCTTATTTATATCAATATTATTAGCGCACAAAATAAGCTTATCAATCAAATCTTTTGGAAAAGTATTTTGAAAATGAGAAGAAACAATCTTATCAAAACTCAAATCTTTTAGTTTTCTAAGACTACTTACAAGAGTTTTTATCGATGTACTTTCCGGAAAAAACATCCAAACCATAGGCATTACAATATCTGCGGATAATAAAGTTCCTGTTTTCTTATCTAAAAGTGAAATACAACCTTGCGAATGACCAGGAGTATGTAGTACTTGCAACTCTCTTTGTCCTAGGTCAAAAATTTGCCCGTCCTTAATCGGTGACAATGGCACTGTTTCCCTTTCCATAAATTTATCAACTGAAAAGTTAGGAGGAACAGATTGTTCTTTAAAAGATGTTATAATCTGCTTTCTAATTTGTTGTGATGAATGCTGTTGAGCAAGAGAGAGGTCATCACTGTGAATATAAGCCTCATCAAACTGCCAGTTTCCTCCTATATGATCTATATGTCCATGACTATTTACAACTATAATGGGTAAATCAGTTATGGTTCTTATAGTCGCTTTCAAATCACCAATCCCATAACATGTATCAAAAAGCAATGCTTTTTCTTTACCTAAGATTAGAGTACAGCCAACCTGTGCTGGATCAAATATATGAAAGATTCCATTATCTATTTTATTTACTATAAAATATTCTTTAGACATATTTACCTCCTGTTATTTAACAATCTTAATAAACTTTTCTTCATTAAGATATTCCATATAAGTAATCGTAAACCTTCTTAAGGCAACTTCTATAGATTGATTCATTCTTGTTAAAATAGAAGAATGAATCAACTTTAAAAAGGATTTAAAGATGTATACTCTATGCATTTTTAGTTAACATAAAACATGTTATCAGCAGTAAAAAACATAAAACCATTGAATGATAAAAAAAGCAGCCTATTCACGCCTAGGCTGCTTTTTTATTCATTATTTACCTGTTTCAGCGAAATGCTGGATACGTTCTGCAATTTCATCACGTACGCGTTGGAAGAAGGCCCATTTCTCTTCATCTGTTCCTTCTGCTTTTGCTGGATCATCGAATCCCCAGTGTTCACGTTTTACGTGAGGAGGTGTCATTGGACATTTATCAGCTGCATCTCCACATAGAGTCACCACTAAATCTGCATTATTTAGAATTTCAGGATCGATAATATTAGAGGTTTGGTTTGAAATATTAACACCTGCCTCTTTCATCGCTTTAACTGCATTCGGGTTAAGACCATGTGCTTCAATACCTGCACTATATACGTTCCATTCATTAGAATCTAAATATTTTTTTGCCCAACCTTCTGCCATTTGACTACGGCAAGAGTTCCCTGTACATAAGAAATAAAGTGTTTTTTTAGACATGTGTTAAATCTCCTTTTGATGTGTTATGAAATAATAAGTAACCAAATATATAAACCAACCAGTGTAATAAACAGGGTTGGAATGGTTAAGATAATACCAGTTTTAAAGTAGGTTCCCCACGAAATCTTGACTCCTTTGGTAGATAAAACATGAAGCCATAAAAGTGTTGCGAGAGAACCAATTGGCGTAATTTTTGGGCCTAAGTCTGAACCGATTACATTCGCGTAAATTAAGGCTTCTTTAATAGTTCCTGTTGCAGAAGTAGCATCAATGGCTAAGGCATCAATCATGACCGTTGGCATGTTATTCATAATGGATGAAAGGATAGCTGCAATGAATCCCATACCCATCGTGGCTGCAAACAATCCATGATCGGCCGTTGCCTGAATGACATTAGCTAATACTTCCGTTAGACCCACATTTCGCAATCCATAGACAACCACATACATACCAATGGAGAAGAAAACAATGGCCCATGGAGCTCCTTGTAATACCTTTTTCGTTTGAACAGCTGAACTTTTTCTAGCCATTAGTAAGAATAAGATGGCAATGATTCCAGCGATAATAGAGACTGGTATGTTAAAGAATTCTCCAATGAAGTAGCCTAGTACTAAAACTGCAAGAACAATTCCAGATAATCGGAACATCTTCTCATCTTTAATGGCATTACGCGGCACTTGCAAATCAGCTACGTTATATGTCTTTGGTATATTTCTACGGAAGTAGATGTACAACACGATGATGCTAGCGAAAAGAGCAAATAAATCCGGTACAATCATGCGTGAAGCAAACTCAGAGAAACTAATCCCGAAGAAGTCAGCTGATACAATATTTACTAAGTTACTGACAACTAGAGGTAACGATGTGGTATCCGCAATAAAACCACTTGCCATAATAAAAGGAAAGACCATATGATCTTCAAATTTTAATGCTCGTACCATAGCTAATACAATTGGTGTTAGAATTAATGCGGCTCCATCATTCGCAAATAATGCAGCCACGACGGCTCCAAGAAGAGAAACATAAACAAACATTCGAACACCATTTCCACGAGCAGCTCTCGCCATATGTAAGGCCGCCCATTCAAAGAAACCTATTTCATCTAAAATTAAAGAAATAATAATAACAGCAATAAACGTTAAAGTAGCATTCCATACGATTCCTGTTACATCTATAACATCTTGAAAATCAACTACACCTACAAGTAAAGCTAAAACAGCTCCTCCACAGGCTGACCATCCAATAGATAAGTTTTTAGGTTGCCAAATGACTAAAATTAAGGTGAAGAGGAAAATCAATGATGCAAGGACAATAGATAGCAATGTTTATACCTCCTATTCACAACAATTAATGCGCAACCCTTGATTTTCTAAATCCGTTAACTTTTGATCTTGACTAGGTAATCTATCAAGTATCACAGAAACAAATTCATAATATTCACTTTCCTTGTTAATCGAGTAAAAGATCCATTGACCTTTTCTTCTTTCCTTTACAACCCCAGAATCTCGGAGTTTTCGTAAATGCTGACTAATGGCTGGCTGACTCGCTCCATAAATTTCGACTAATTCACATACACAACATTCATGGTGCTGCAATAACCTCATCATAGACAATCTTCTCTTTTCTGATAATAACTTTAGGATTTGAGCAGCATTCTCCATATCGATAGTAGTTTTTACGCCCATAACATACACCCCTTTCTTATAACAAAATCATTATATAATTATGTGTTTATATATTCAAGCTAAAATCTTCTCTTTTTTTATTTCATCAAATTTTCTTGATTTAATGTTTGCTTTTTGGTAAATTTTCAGATATTGTTAATTCATCAAGAAAATTTGATTAAGAGGAAGTGAGGTCTATAAGATGATCGTTAATAACTCTGGAAACTTATCCGTAGCGTACTTTCAATCTTATTTTCAACTCATTATGAATACGCGACAAATGAAGAAAGAAGAAGCTAAACATTTCATCTTTCATCGTTTCTTTAATCAAAACCCTATGTCTAGAGGTCCGATTACCTACAGAAACTTTGAAAAAGCCTATCAAAGTTTTAATTATTAAATCAAAAAAAGTTGATAAAGAGGGATAACATTGGAGACAGTAAAAGATATGAAAAAAACCCTTGAACAGTATGAGAAAAAATTTAAAGCACTTGCCGATCAAAAGAGACTGGAGATTATTTATGAGCTTTGCCAAAGAGGCCAGACCTGTGTATGTGATTTAACGGAACATTTTGAGATGGCACAATCCAAGCTCTCTTATCATTTGAAAATCTTATTAGATGCCAACCTTATCACAAAAGAAACGAAGGGAACATGGAGTTATTATGATTTAAATGATAAAGAAGTCAATCATGTATTATCCGAAGAGCTTTGCTGCCTATTTCGAAAAGAAAATACAGATAGTTGTTCATGTTCTTAATTTTTCAATCAATAAATCAAAAAAAGTTGATTAAATAGGAGGAATAAAAATGAACTATGTTCATGTAGGGATTAATGTTACTCATTTAGAATCGTCCATTGAGTTTTATCAAAAAGTTTTTGGAGTAGGGCCTGTGAAGGTAAAAGATAACTATGCTAAATTCTTATTGGATGAACCAGGATTAAATTTCACCTTAAATGTGCGTGACAAAGTTGAAGGGAATCAAGTCAATCATTTTGGTTTTCAAGTAGAAACACAGGAGGAAATTACAGCACATAAAACACGATTAGAGAAAGAAGGCTTCTTTGCGCGAGAAGAAATGGATACAACGTGCTGTTATGCTGTTCAAGATAAATTTTGGGTAACAGATCCTGACGGTAACGAATGGGAGTTCTTTTATACTAAATCAGACAGTGAAGTACACAAAGTTGAAGATTCTGCAGAATCTAATAAAGCTGAGCCTTCTAACAACTCATGCTGTTAATATATTTTTACTAAAAGAGGATAACATCTTAGAAAACAGAGCTTCCTCGGTTTGGGAGCTCTGTTTTGCTTTATAATATGTAATTTTCTAGTTAACATAACTTATATTCTAGGAAGTAATAAAAGCTCACACTCATTGAATTACAACGAGTGTGAGCTTTTTCTTGCTCTTTAAGTATACCTTTATGGACTAATTCTTTATTATTACAATAAAACCTTAATTGTTAATATAGAACTCCTACTACTCTAAGTTTATTAGATAAAGAGAAAAAAATAGGAGAACGAACTTATTCACCATAATAAGTTCGTTTCTCCTCCTTCTTACACTAACCATTAGTCCTTAGTTACTGTATTTCCCATAGCAATAGAAATTCTATTCCAACTATTGATTTGATTAATAATTAAAACAAGATCAACATATTGTTTTTTATCATAATGCTTACATACCCGTTTATACAGAGCCTCTGGAACTCTTTTTGAAGGAATGAGAGTGATGTGCTCAGACAACTCGAGAGCAACCTTCTCTTCGGGCGTATAAAAATCACATTCATTCCAAGCATTTAAACAATAGATTCTTTGCTCAGTTTCCCCCATATTACGGGCATCGGCCGTATGCATATCTATACAGAAGGCACAACCATTAATTTGAGAAACTCTAATTTTGATTAATTCCCTTACAATTCGATTAATTGTAGATTTCTTTGTGTACTTTTCCATATCCATCATAATTTTCATACCATCAGGAGCAATCTCATAGTAGGGTAATCTTTGACTCATAAGGCAAGACTCCTTTGTTTTTAGTATACATTTTTATTTTCACCTTTGTAATTTGATTAATTTACTTTTTGGATGATAATTTAAAGCCGGTGCGCCAAGTTGGGTAAATAGGTGTCCAACCATATTCTTTTTTAGCTTTTGCATTTGAAGCTCCACGCTCCCCTCGTTCACTTCCATCTTCCTTTTCAGGTTTAGGTGCTCCAATAACAGAAGCGAATACAGGGAGCCATTCTTTTCCTGAGGCAGGTTCGTCGTCAACAATATTAATTGGCCCACTTGGCCATTTTAGTGCCTCGACTGCAGCTTGTGCTGCATCCTCTATATGCAAGAATGATGTTATACTATCTGTTGCTTTCACTTCACCTTTTAATACCTGTTGGCCAATCATTTCTTCTTTGTCATACCATGTACCTGGTCCATAAAGAAGTCCATATCGCAGAATAACGTACTCTGGTAATTCAGTAACAGCTGACTCAAGAGATGCTACTCCATTAACATTTATTTTTCTAGGGTTTGGCGCTTCAAAATCTAAAGGCACATCTTCCGTTGCAGGAGTTGATCCTGGTTCATACACAAAAGCAAGACTTTGAGCAATTATTTTTTTAACACCTACAGCTTTACTAGCATCTACTAAATTTCGTGTTCCAATGATTCTTATCTTAGCGTTATCTTCTAGGTTGACACTTCCTAGTGAAGTAAGTTGATGAATTAGAACTTCGGGTTGAACCTTTTGAAAGGCAACAAGTACAGCGTCACTATCAAATGCATCTGCTTGTATAGGGGTCACTCCTACTTCTTTGAGAAACTTATTAGCTTTGCTATCTTTCGTCATAGCGAATACTTCATGACCTTCTCTTACTAATTTAGGTAACATAGAAAGTCCTATAACGCCTGTTCCACCTGCAACAATAATTCTC
Source organism: Priestia sp. TRM10 (assembly GCF_057808375.1). Taxonomy (NCBI): domain Bacteria; kingdom Bacillati; phylum Bacillota; class Bacilli; order Caryophanales; family Bacillaceae; genus Priestia; species Priestia sp. TRM10. Next base: position 80,936 of record NZ_JBJZOT010000019.1, on the reverse strand, counting down.
ATACCTTTTTCTCTCCTTTAATAAATGTTCTTTATTTAGTAGCTAATCTTGAGGCATCTTCTTCATATGCTTTTTCTAGTACCTTATTTGGTTTTCATAAAACAGTTTTCCTTTTTAATTAAGGACTAATTTAATCGTCGATTAGATTAGTCCTTAATATAACCCTTATAATTATCTTTGTCAAATGAAAAAATAATACACTGAAGCTGCTTTCGACTATTTGACAAACACTCAAAATACTCCTAAGATACAATTTGATAACCCTTAAAACCAAAAGCAGGTGAGTTTATATGCAGTACAGCGTCGGGGTTGAATATGCTTTACATTGTCTTGTTTATTTAATTGATGTACCTCAAGAAGAAACGGTTGGAATAAAAGATTTAGCAGAATTCCAAGGACTTTCGGAGACATTTCTTTCAAAAGTTTTCGGTAAATTATCTAAGGCTGGTATTGTAAGTTCTGTCCCTGGAGTAAAGGGAGGATATAGATTAGCTAAGTCCCCAGAAGAGATTTCTTTTTGGGATGTAATAGAAGCTGTTGAAGGTCCAAAACCTATTTTTCAATGTAAAAACATTGTACAAAACGGTTTATTGTATCGAGACAAGGAGTGCAGTTCTTGTGAGTCCAGCAATTCTACTTGTACGATTAACTTAGTCATGCTTGAAGCAGAAGAACATATGCGTGAGTTCCTTCGTAATAAAACGCTTAAATGGTTAGATAAGAAACTTAACGTTGTTTTACCTGAAAAACAAAGAACAGATACTCGAGAATATTTCACAAAAAAAAACTCTAACTAAATCGGCTTGACGAATTAGTTAGAACCTTTTTGGTTATTCTAACTACAGACTAATTGATATGGTATACAAGTTCAGTTAACATAATAAATCTTATCAGCAGTAAAAAAAGCGTAAAACCATTGATTGACAAAGGTTTTACGCTTTTTACATTCCTCTTATTTATACTTTTACGGACGACTTTAATCTATACATATTCTCTATTTTACGTACTCTGTGAAATAAGTGCATTGTTTACACTTAACATTTGTTTCGGCACGCGAAATAATCCAAGGGGCAACAAACATCATTCTCTCTTCTTTAATTGAATCTCTTTCACCTTTTGACGTAGATGATCTGGCCACCATGCTCCACAATCATCCGATACAACGCAAGCAGCACATGCTTTTAAATCATAAACCATCATCCCTTTGATTGGTGGAGAATAGAGATGAAGGGTGACGAGACCCATACCTCCTACACTATTCATCTTATGCACCCCTTTTTTGGGAGCAAAAAAGATTTTTCCTTTTTCCTGATACTGAGAAAACCCCTCTTCTGGAATCTGGTTTTCTTTCACTTCGTAAACCGTATTTATAGTTGTACCATTCACTACTTGAATCCAGCCGTATGAATGACCGTGATCGTGAGGAGCACACTCTATTCCCGACCAATTCATAACAAGTAATTCTACTTCGTCATTTTGATAGAGAAGTTTTCGATAATATGGTTTGTCTTTTGCCGACTGCAATAGTGGCTTTAATTCATCAAAATTTATATTTAAAGCCAAAAGCGCCTCTCGTAATTCCGATCTAGTAGGTGAATTCAATTCATCTAAAATATGCTTTGCCTGTTCAATTAAGGTCATACAAAAATTACCTCCTTATGAGTAGGGCAATTTCGATGGTTTCGATATGGTTACAAATTCTTGTTTCTCCATGGAAGGTACTTTAAAAAAGTTAATAATCGTCCATTAACTAAAATGACTCCTATTATAATTATGATGCCTCCTAATATGCTTATGGGAATAATCTTTTCTTGTAATAGCAAAATAGCTGTTATCAATGTCGCTACTGGTTCCAGATAAAGGAACACAGAAACCTGGGACGCCTCTAACACCTCTAATGCCTTCGCCCAGTACCAATAGGCAACACCTGAAACAAATACACCGAGGAATAACAAGTGAGCCCACTCCACATTTGTTAAAAAAGGCATGATCTCCCATCCTCTATTCCTTATGAGAAACGGGGTCGTTAGAGTAAATCCTAACAAACACATATAAAACGTAACAACAAGAGAGGGAAGTTGGATATGCAATCTTTTTAATAGTACAGAATAGATCGCCCAGTTTAACGTACTTAAAATCATTAACAGGTAACCGACATTAATTGAGAACTGAAAGGATTGCTGATTGCTAGAAGTGGTCACTAGAAGAACCCCAATGATGGCTACAATCATCCCTGCTGCTTTTGATACGGTCATCTTTTCATGTAAAAAGAGTACCGAAAGAATGACCGTAAATACAGGAGAAAACGAAATGATCCACCCTGCTGCAGAGGCATCTATTGTTAGAAGTGCGGTTGCCTGAATAACTTGGTGAACGAATACCCCAAGAATACCTAATACAATCAGATGAGGAATATACGTGAGTGGAATGTTTAATGGATCTCGTTTCAACACTAATAATACCAATAAAAACAGTGCTCCAATTCCAAAACGAATAACAAGGAGTGTATATGGATCAAGCTTATCTAAAACAGCTTTGGTAGAGACAAAGGAAATCCCCCAAAAACTAATAGACATCGTTGCATATAACGAGGCAGCAAATTTAGACTTTGACGCAATCATAAGCCCACTTTTCCTTTCAACAATATGATTATCTTCTACTAACATATGACTGTTCTAAAGGAAAATGAAAAAAATTTATTCTATAATATATAAAAAAATAGCGTGAAATGGCGTAGTGTCTTTAGCAAAACTAGTTACTATAATAGATCTTATCAGAAGTAAAAAAGCGTAAACCCATTGAATAACAACGGTTTTACGCTTCTTCTGTCTCTTTAGGTATACTTTTATATTAAGTATGGCTATCCTTCGTCCCAATTGAACGAAACCGAGGGTGCTCAGCGAGTATAGAACTTTTCATCTCTCTTACTACAGAGTGTTCCGAAGTAAAAAACTGATTTTTTGAATCGTAAAGCTCAATTAGGTTTCCTTTTTCTAGTACACCTAATGTATCACTAATTGTATAGGCAGCTTTGATATCATGGGTAATAAAAAGGTATGCTAATCCGAAGTCTTCTTTTAACTCCCTTAGTAATTCTAAAATAAGAGTTTGAGTCACCATATCCAGGCTACTTACAGCTTCGTCTAAGACAATTAGCTTTGGTTTTAGTGAGATGGCCCTTGCAATATTGATCCTCTGTAATTGACCACCACTAAATTGATGTGGGTACTTTTTTAAGTCTTTTTCACTGAGTCCTACTCTTTCTAATAATTCGATAACCGTTCTTTTTTGTTCAGTTACGGTCAATTGTTCATAGTTTTTTAATGGCTCTGCAATAATACGCTCAGCTGTCATCCGAGGATTAACCGATGAGTATGAATCCTGAAAGACAACTTGGAGATCGCGACGGATTTTTTGACGGGTTTTCTTGTCTGCCTTATAAATATCATATCCTTGAAAAAGAATTTGCCCATAGTGTGGTTGTTCCAAACCAAGAATCACTTTTCCTAAGGTACTTTTACCAGCGCCACTTGTCCCAAGCATTCCTAAGCATGTTCCTTCTTCAATAGAGAAGGAGATATCAGAAAGTACTTTTGTAGAATGATTTTTCCATTTAAAAAATGTTCGAGCTCCATAGCTATGAGTAACTTCATTTACCTGTAATAAACTCACTTGTTCATCTCCTAAGACCCCTATTATAAATCAAACGAAACCCATAATAGGTTCACCTAAATGTAGTATTGAGCGTGCATTTAATAGTCTCTTTGTATACTCATGTTGTGGATTATCAAATAATTGAAATACATCTGCTTTTTCTACGATTCTTCCATGCTGCATAACAGCTACTTCGTCTGCCATTTCAGCAATAACTCCTAAATCATGAGAGATTAATAATATGGATGAACCATATTCAGAGCGAATTTTATCTAAATGGCGTAATACTTTTTTTTGATTATTTACATCAAGTGCAGTTGTTGGTTCATCAGCAATAATAATAGCTGGATGAAGACTTGCTGCAATAGCGATCATTACTCGTTGAAGCATCCCGCCACTTAATTGAAAAGGATAGTGTTTTAAAAGATTAACAGGATTGGGTAGGTTCACATGATGCAAGGACTCAATGGCAAGTTCTGTTGCTTGTTTTTTATTCCATTGGGTATGGGAGCGAATGGTTTCAATAAATTGGTGTCCAATAGTAAAAACCGGCGTAAAAGCATTCATTGGATTTTGCATAATGAAGGCTATATCTTTGCCACGGATCTTGCGCATTTCTTTCTCAGCTAAGCCGTTCAGTTCTCGTCCTTTTAGCGTTATGCTGCCTTCAATCACTGTTGTTTTCAGATCAAGTAGCTGAAGAATAGACATACTTGTAACGGTTTTTCCGCATCCACTTTCTCCGATAAGACCAAGTATTTTCCCTCGTTTCATCTCGAAATTTATCCCTTGAACAAGAGGTGTACTACCATTTTTATTTTTTATCTGCACATGTAAATCTTTAACTTGTAACACAGTTGACTCTTCTGTTTCCAACATTCTTCATTCCTTTTTAAAAACGACGTTTGACCCCGTAACGCTCTGATAACGCTTCGCCTAATAAATTGAATGTAACAATAACAAGCATAATAACCAAACCTGGATAAAGCATTAGTTCTGGATTTGTTCGAATATATGATTTTCCTTCATGAATCATGGCTCCCCATTCAGGTGTAGGAGACTGTACTCCTAACCCAAGGAATGACATAGCAGAAATGTCCATAATAGCCCATCCCATTTCTAACGTTCCCATGACGACAAGAGGGGGGAGTACATTTGGAATAATATGATTTTTAATAATCTTCCATTGCGAAGATCCACTGACTTTTGCAGCCGCAATAAAATTCTGTTCTTTTAAACGGAGTACCATTCCCCGGAACATTCTTGCGTAATAAACCCATTGCACAAGCATTAGCGCTAAAATGACTTGGGACAGACCAGGTCCGAATATACCAACTAGTCCGAGAATAAGAATAAGGCTCGGAAAAGCCATGACACCATCACAAAACCTCATTAAAACTTGATCGATCCACCCGCCTCTATATCCTGCAAAGGTTCCAACAATTAAACCAATCACTAGTGATGAAATAAAAATGAGCATAGCAAAACCTAACGAAATGCGAGCTCCATATAAAATACGTGATAAGTTACATCTTCCTAAATGATCGGTTCCTAATGGGAAATCCCAGGATGGAGGATTTAGTTTATAAGCTAAATTGACAGCCACGGGATTATTTGGCGCTATCCATGGAGCAAATATAGTGATGATAAAAAGAATGCCTAATAAGATTGAACATATGGGAATCACTTTTTGACTTTTGAATACCTTACGTATACTTATTATCATCGTTGGTGTCCTTCTTTCCTAGAGATGCGCGGGTCAATATACATTTGAATAAGATCAACTATTAAATTGCTAAGAATAAATAAACTAGCTGCTATTAAGACATAGCACTGAATAACAGGTATATCGCGATTGAAAATCGCTTCAATAAAATAACGGCCAAATCCGGGCCAAGAAAAAACTGATTCAACAATAATTGTTCCTGTAAGTAATTTTCCAAGATTCATCCCGAGTCCAGTTATCATTGGAGGAATAGCCATTCTCAGAACATGTTTTGCCATAATCATTTTTTCTTTAATTCCCCTTGTTCGAGCAAATAGCACATATGGTTCTTGTAAGTTTTCAAGAACGCTGGCACGTAACAATCGTGTATACATCGCTATTAAGGGAAGCGCTAGCGTAATAGAAGGTAAAACAAGATGCTGCCATGTCCCAATTCCTTCAACTGGAAAAAGATTAAGTTTAACAGAGAAGAAAAAAACTAATATATAACCTAGCCAAAAAGTTGGGATAGATGCTCCAAAAAAAGAAAGTAAACGACTAAAATGATCAATAATGCTATTTCTCTTTATTCCCGCCAGAAATCCAAGAGGAACACTGATGAGCACTGCTATCAATAAGCTTCCTATTGCTAACTGGATGGTTGCTGGTATTCGGTATATGACCTCATCCAAAACGGGCTTATTCGAAACATAAGATATGCCAAAATCAAGTTGGCATATCTTCATAATAGAATTTACGTATTGAATGAAGAATGGTTGATCTAAACCAAACTCATGTCTTTTCTGATCCAAAATCTCATCAGTTGGCTGAATATGTGCTGCTGTTAAATAAGCTTCAGCCGGGTCCACCGGTGAAAGGTGAATCATTCCAGTCGTAAGAAGGGCGGCCAGAAGAAAAACTGGAATAATAGATATAACTCGTTTTAATATATAATGGCCCATGAAAACCTCCTGCTATTTACTCTTTAATGCTAATTCCTGTGAATGGATGCTCGTCACGATTAGCAGGGAATTTGAAATTATTTACATTTTTTTGATAAATCGCTGTTTTCTTGATATAAGAAACAGGAATAATAGCTCCTTGATCTTGTAGCGATTTTAAAATAGATGAATAAAGCTGTTCACGTTCTTTCTCATCTGTTGTTTGAGGAACCTTCACCATTTGTTTAATTAATTCATCTTTATTTGGATATGCTGAAATAGCCTCATTAAATCCGAATCCTTCTGATGCTACAATGTTTAAAAATGTATGAGGATCATAAGGAGCACCATAGTTACTAAAGAAATTAATGTCGAATTTATTATCTTTGAATCTCTGAACTTGTTCTGTTAATTCAACTCCCACAATGTTTAGCTTCACACCAATTGTCGCCCATTCAGCTTGAAGAGTTTCTGCCATTGCTTTTTGAATCGATTCTGCTGAATCATACATTAGTTCAATTTCAAGTGGCTTTCCGTCTTTTTCGCGAACTGTTTTTCCTTTAGGAAGTTTCCATCCGGCTTCATCTAGTAACGATTTTGCTTTTTCTACATTGTATTTAACGGACTTAGCCTCAATGTCTTTAGTATAAGGTAAATTTGTAGGTAAGATATAATCTGCTTTCTCTTCTAAACCTGAAGTGACTCCCTCAACCATTGCTTCTTTGTTAAAACCATAATGTAACGCTTGGCGCACGCGTTCATCTGAAAGCTGTTTTGTTTTCGTATTCATAACAAGCTGTCTTGTAGCAACTGGATCAGAAAGGCTAGTTTCATATTTACCAGTAGATTCTAATTGTTTGAAAGTATCTAGACTAATAACTCCTTCTCCATAAATCAAATCTAGATCACCTTTTTCAAATGCAAGTACTCTTGTTTCTGCATCTGGAATAACTTTTACTTTGATTTTTTCTACTTTTGGAAGCTCACCCCAATAGTTTTCATTGCGTTTGTAAACAGCATATTCATCAGTTTTATATTCGTCTAAAATCCAAGGGCCTGTACCTACGGATTTAGCGATACCTTTTGAAGTATCTCCATCTTTAGGGAAGCCGGCTTCACCTAGGAAACGAACTGGTCGAACAACAGCTAGCTCTTGAATGGTTGGATAATATGGTTCTGTTAATGTTAGTTTAAAAGTGTTTTCATCAATTACATCTGTTCGAGCTATTTTGGTAATAAAGCCTAACCAACTATGTAATTCAGTATGATTTAAAATGGCATCAAAATTCTTTTTCACGATTTCTGCATTAAAATCTGTTCCATCGGAGAACTTTACACCTTGGCGCAGGTGAAATGTGTATACCTTGCCATCATCAGAAATTTCCCATGATTTAGCTAGCTGCGGTTTTATCTGCCCCCCATCTTGATAGCTTACTAGGGATTCATATACCATAGATTGAGCAAATAATTGTGAAGGATTGTAGACATGTGGATTCATTTCTCCCACATCCCTTGGCCAAGCAATGGTAATCGTATTATTAGGATGGCCTTTTGACGTTGCTTCCTCGTTATTAGCATTTGTACAGCCAACTAATAATAAGGATAAGATTAAAATAAATGAAATAATTAACTGAAAATTAAGACTACTTTGCCCCTTAGACATGTTGATGTCTCCTCCCACTTGATGTTGATAATCATTTTCAATTGTAAGTAGGATCTATAACCTTGTCAATCTAATATTTCCTTTATTAATAAAGGAAATATTAGCATAATAACTAAATTTAAACATTGATTGGAAGGTGTTTGAGAGGCTTTTCTGGTTAAATTTAACTTATAATAAATTAGTTGACATAGCCTTAATTATAGGACTCATATTTTACATTTAATGGATTATGCTCTGCAAAACAGAAGATAATTGCAAAATTTGAACCTATATTTGTTTGTTTTTATTACAACAACTACTATAGGTCTGTGGGAGTATTCCCTACGTTTGCCACAAATCCCCTTGTTGTACCTTTAATAAAAGACCAATTATATAACTATATATGTATATGAAGCTACAAAACTGGCCATAGTAGTAACATATTCCCCCATATGTAAAAACCCTTTGCTAGCGCTGAGCAAAGGGTTTCTTTTTATTACCCGAAATTCAACATTAGTTAATTACCATAGTATTGATTATAAGCAGTAAAAGTAAAGTAGAGGTCACTGTAGTAAGTATTCTAAGTCCTAACTTTGTTCTAAATTCAGTTCCAGAAAACAAGATAGAAACTTTAAAATTACTGAAAATGTTGCCATATTAGTCTTTTACCATTTGAAATATCTAATCGTACACGGCTTTAACTATGTTTTCACTAAACTCTATAGTAATAAAACCAAACAGAGAATAAAGGTACCAAGAACAATCAATATTGAAGCGATTATTGAACTAATTAGATATACGCTTTCAATATTTATGCCATCTAAGGTATTTTCCTCTATTTTTTTATAATTACTTTCTTCAGGATTAGAATTCTGTGCTAATTCAGACTCTAATACAAGTTCCATTTTTAATTTTTGGATTTTTTTGCAAGCAAATTTAGGTAGTATCATAATGAGCAGGGCCATTATCCAAATTAAAATTGGTATTATTAACCAATTCATTTTTTCACCTTGTTTCAAGTATAGTTAAAAAAGTTTGATTTTTATTTTTCTCTGATACATTTTAAGAAGGATAATTAAGTCGTTCCAATCAAAACATAAATAATTATAATTAAACCCACTAAAAATTTTGCACATGAAACTTTCTCAACATACAAAGTTTGTCTTAAGGTAGTTTATTCAATTTTATATTCATCTATACTTGGATTGCTCTCAAAAAACACCTTCCTTTTATTCTTCTGCCCAGTTAGTTGAAGAAGACTCAAAAGGATTGAATAAATACTCTACAGAAATCGAGTTTACACAAAACATGTTTACGGAAGTAAAAAGCACAAACCCGTTCAGTAACAACGAGTTTGCGCTTTTTATTTTATATATATTCTTACGCACAGATTTTAAAGTCTAACTGTATTCTTTTCCAACATACAGAGGTTTTCAATCACTACATCTTAAGAAATCAGTAAACTGACTTATATATGCTTATTTCCGTGACATTTTTTAAACTATCGAAATCCTAATATCTATTTAAAAGAAACTTAATAAATTACATAACAGTGTTATTAAGGATACAATTATATTGAGAATAGTGTTACAATATTGAAAAGTTTAAATTTATAGTCATCATAGTGAGACTTAGATGGAGGGATTTATTTTGGCAGAACTACGCAGTAATATGATTAAAAAAGGATTTGACCGAGCACCGCATAGAAGCTTGCTTCGCGCTGCTGGCGTAAAAGAAGAGGATTTTAACAAACCATTCATTGCTGTTGTCAATTCATATATTGATATTGTTCCTGGACATGTACATTTACAAGAGTTTGGGAAGATTGTAAAAGAAGCAATTCGTGAAGCTGGTGGTGTTCCGTTTGAAATGAACACAATTGGTGTAGATGATGGTATTGCGATGGGGCATATTGGGATGCGCTACTCATTACCAAGTCGTGAAATTATTGCTGATTCCGTGGAGACAGTTGTATCAGCACACTGGTTTGATGGAATGGTCTGTATTCCAAACTGTGATAAAATTACACCAGGCATGATGATGGCAGCTATGCGCTTAAATATTCCGACGATTTTTGTTAGTGGTGGTCCAATGGCAGCTGGACGTACAAGTGATGGCCGAAAAATCTCTCTTTCTTCTGTATTTGAAGGGGTGGGTGCTTATCAGTCAGGGAACCTTGATGAGAAAGGTCTTCTAGAGCTTGAGCAGTTTGGATGTCCAACATGTGGATCTTGTTCTGGAATGTTTACTGCTAACTCTATGAACTGCTTAGCAGAGGCACTTGGAATTGCTCTACCAGGAAACGGAACGATTTTAGCAGTGGCACCAGAGCGTAAAGAATTTGTTAAACGCTCAGCTACTCAGTTAATGAAGTTAATTGATTTAGATTTAAAGCCGCGTGATATTGTGACAGAGAAAGCAATTGATAACGCATTTGCCCTTGACATGGCACTTGGTGGATCAACAAATACAGTTTTACATACGCTTGCTCTTGCAAACGAAGCAGGTATAGACTATCCGCTTGAACGAATCAATGAAGTAGCAGCGCGTGTGCCGCATCTTTCAAAGCTTGCGCCAGCATCAGATGTACACATTGAAGATTTACATGAAGCAGGTGGAGTATCTGCTGCATTAAATGAATTATCCAAAAAAGAAGGTACACTTCACCTTGACGTCATGACGGTAACAGGAAAAACACTTGGGGAAAACATCGCTGGTTGTGATGTGAAAGATAATAATGTTATTCATTCAATTGATAATCCGTTCTCAGAAAAGGGTGGACTTGCGGTGTTATTTGGTAACCTTGCTCCAGATGGCGCAATTATCAAAACAGGTGGTGTCCAAGGCGGAATTACTTCTCATGAGGGACCAGCGATTGTCTTTGACTCACAGGATGAGGCTTTAGCAGGTATTGCCGGGGGACAAGTCAAAGAAGGACATGTTGTTGTCATTCGTTATGAGGGTCCAAAAGGTGGACCGGGTATGCCGGAAATGTTAGCACCAACTTCCCAAATTATGGGTATGGGCTTAGGCGCAAAAGTAGCGCTTGTAACAGACGGACGTTTTTCAGGTGCTTCCCGCGGTCTATCTATCGGCCATGCTTCACCAGAAGCAGCAGAAGGTGGACCACTTGCATTTGTTCAAAACGGTGATCATATTGTCATTGACATTGAAAAGCGCACAATGGACGTTCAAGTTTCTGAGGAAGAGTGGGAGCAACGAAAAGCAAACTGGAAAGGCTTTGAACCAAAAGTTAAAACAGGCTATTTAGCTCGTTACTCTAAGCTTGTTACATCTGCTAGCACTGGTGGTATTATGAAAATCTAAATTAATCGATTAAGAGACCCGTTAAAAACTCTAGTAAAACTAGAGACTTTTTAACGGGTCTTTTTTATTCAAGGCTTTGTTAATGGTTCACGTAGTGTTAGAGATGAACCAATGCCTTTCTTCTTTGAACAAGAAATATCTATCGGAATAAATTGCTTTTAGCAAGTTCCACCAATTTATTGCCGTTTCCATTAAGAACGGCTTTAAGCATCCAAAGTGTAAATCCATTAGCTTGCTCAAATTTAATTTTAGGAGGAAGGGCCAACTCCTGACGGTTGACAAGAACATCTAATAAAACCGGTCCCTTATGTTGAAAAGCTTGTTTTATGGAATCTTCAAGATCAGCTGGATCCTCTACGCGGATTCCTTCAATCCCCATAGCTTGTGCTACAGACGCTAAATTAGGGTTTTCTAACCCCGTTCCAGTCTCCAAATAACCAGCAGCTTTCATTTCAAGTTCCACAAAACTCAAAGAGCTATTATTAAATACAATAATCTTGACCGGTAATTTGTGCTGACGCAGTGTTAACAAATCTCCCATTAACATGGAGAGGCCACCATCACCTGATAGGGCAATCACTTGTCTGCCTGGATTTGCACATTGTGCTCCGATAGCTTGCGGCATCGCATTTGCCATTGTTCCATGGTTGAATGAACCAAGTAGCCTTCTTTTCCCATTCATTTCAAGGTAACGGGCGGCCCATAAGGTTGGCGTTCCAACATCACATGTAAATACAGCATCCTCATCAGCAAGGTCACTTACAATTTTTGTGAGGTATTGAGGGTGGATCGGTGTGTGACCTGGTTTTCCAATTGCGAGTTTATCAAGATCTTTACGAACGTCCTGATAATCTGATACAAATTTATCTAGATGATGGGAATCATGCTGTTCGGTTAGATAAGGAAGTAATGATTCAACTGTATACTTAATATCACCACAAAGACCTAGGGTTAAAGCAGCTCGGCGTCCAAGATGCTCGGGACGAATATCTACTTGAAGAATGACAGCTTTCTTAGGGAAGAATTGTCTGTACGGAAAGTCAGTACCAAGCATTAACAATACATCGCAATCCATCATAGCATGAAACCCTGATGAATAGCCGATGAGACCCGTCAAGCCAACGGAGTAAGGGTTATCATATTCAAGGTGTTCTTTCCCTCTAAGGGCGATAACCATAGGAGACTGTAGTTTATCACACAACTGCATTAACGATTCATGTGCCCCTTCACAACCAGCCCCACATAACAGTGTGATTTTCTTTCCGTTATTAAGGTATTCAGCAAGCTTCTTTAGTTCAGTATCAGATGGTCGAATGACTGGTTGGGTCACATGCATCACTTGTTCTGGGACAGATTCTTCATCAGATAATGCTGCGACGTCACCAGGGAGAACAAGAACTGAAACCCCTTGTTTAGAGATAGCATGCTGCAATGCAATTGTTACTAAACGAGGCATCTGTTCCGGTCTCGTTATAACCTCACTGAAATGACTACACTCCTTAAAAAGTTGCTCTGGATGTGTCTGTTGAAAATATTCACTTCCAATTTCGTTACTTGGGATATGGGCAGCAATAGCTAAAACAGGAATCCGACTACGATGACAATCGTATAATCCATTGATTAGGTGAAGGTTCCCAGGACCACTACTTCCTGCACAAACGGCAATGCTTTCACCGAGCAGAGAATCAGAACCAGCAGCAAAGGCTGCAACCTCCTCGTGACGAACGCCAATCCATTCAATTTTTTCGGAACGTCTTATAGAATCTAAAACAGCATTTAGTGAATCCCCTACGATTCCGTAAATTCGTTTAACTCCAGCTTGTAATAACGATTCAATCAATAAGTCTGCAATGGTTTGCTTCATTTTTTCCTCCTATGCTTTGCTAGAAATATTGTTTATAACCTATCCATCACTCTTTTTCTTTTAGTATGACCTAGGTCATTAGAAAAATTCTCTATCGCTTTTAGAGGTAAAATAAAAAATCGATTTCTTTGGGATAACAGCTAATGATTGCTGGAGTATTCCTTACACCTTCTACAAACGCCTTTGTCATACTTTTAGTTCTCTTTAGCATATAAACCAAGTGCTAGTACTCTATATAAATAGTCTCTTTTAGAAAATAGTCATACTCATAGCAAAGACCGCCCAATATCCATTAGTATATAAGGCGGTCTTAAGTATATTTATGACATATAACTATTCTTTTTTTCACGACAATATTCCAGTCTGTCATGTTAAATATCAAAAAAGTCATCCACTTTAGCATTACGATCTACTTTTCTAAGTGCTTTCATGAGTTTTTTTAGTGTAGGAGTTGTAGGAGTTCTTCTTCCTTTGCAGATATCACTAATTGTATTACGAGCTAGATTGGTCTCCTTCACTAACCATTCCTGTTTAATTCCTCTGTTATCAAGCCATTTCCCTAACTTCCCTCTCTGTTTGCCACTCATTTCCTTCACTCCATTTTATTCTTGGTTATCAAGCATTATGTACGTTTTTTTCCACTCTTATACATGGAATTCGCAACTCTAGTGGAAGAAATTATAGGGACAAGATAAGTTGAACAAGCCATGCCACATACAATCGACTATACCAACTTAGGAGGAGGTCCATATGGTTACAGTCTTGGGAACAAGCTTGATGTTATTTATGGTAATCTATGCAGAGAAAAAAGGATGGGTCGACAAATCAAAAGTAAGAGTGATTATGCAGGTTGGAATGAATGCAGGTATCTTGGGGAGCTTGCTCTATTTTTTATATACGTTGTCTTCTTTCCTTCCTTTCTTATGACCAGGGTTACATCCAGGATAGAAGAGAAAAAGGAATAGGTTGATCACGATAAGAATGCCATTTGGAAGCTTCCTTTTTCAAGGAACTATCTATAGAAGATAAGAAAGAAGGAGTGAGAAGAATGTGGGAGCTCATGACGATTCCCCTTTTAACAGGGGCTGCTGCTTTGTGGTTTGGCAGGAATGCATTCAGTGAGGAACATCGGATCGTCCAACAGACCTTTGAGCAATACCATATCCAAATTAAGGACGGGAAAAACAACCGATACCCTCAGCTTGTACGAGAGTGCAAAAGTACGAAACAAATTAAGCTGATTTATCGCACACCTTTAGCTTTAGAAGAAAAGACATTGCGAACCTTACAACAGATTTTATCCGTTACCTTAAATCAAGAGGTGAACGTCTCCTTTAAGAAATGGCTGATCATTGAAATTACAAAGCATAAAATGCCTTTCTACGTTTCTTATCAAGAGGTTCCTTATCGAAAAGGATGGATGGTTCCCTTAGGGAAAAACCGCCAGGGGTGGAACTTTCACCATTTTGACCATACTCCCCATACCACGATTTCGGGAACGACTCGATTTGGAAAAACGGTCATGATGAAAGTCATGATGACCTATCTGATCGAGCATCACCCCTGGGATGCTCAATTCATCATCATTGATTTAAAGGGTGGATTAGAGTTTGATCGGTATAAGAACCTTCAGCAAGTCAAACGTATAGCCAGTAATCCCATAGAGGCCTTATATGCCTTGAAACAGGTACAGAAAGACATGAAGGAACAAATGGCCCTTTTTAAGCGTCAAGGATGGTCCAATATTGTGGACACTCCCCTCTCTCAACGTCTGTTTGTGTTGATTGATGAAGCTGCACAACTCACGCCGGAAAAGTTTATGGAGAAAGAAGAAAAGAAGACATTAGCGCAGTGTCAATCGGTCTTAAGTGAAATAGCACGTCTAGGAGGCGCTCTGGGCGTTCGGTTGGTGTATGGAACCCAATACCCTACCTCAAATGTATTGAATGGCTCAATCAAGCAAAATGCGGATTTAAAGGTTAGTTTTCGGCTGGGAAGTGATTATGCCTCTAAGGTAGCCCTTGATGCGTATGGCGCGGAAACGTTACCTTCCAATATCAAAGGGCGTGCGTTGATTAAAACGCATGAAGTGAAAGAAGTGCAAGTCCCCTACCTGAATCATGAGGAAATCTGGAAACGGATTGGAGGGTATGAAATTGCAAAACAAACAGCTGTGCCAAACGAGACAGGAGAAGATTATGTACGTCTTGGATAAGTTGGAATGTATGAGTCGGTCTCAACTACAATACCTCTTCCAATTGAAGAGTGTACGTAATGCAAACCGTGTTCTGTATAACATGAGTCCCTTTTTAAACCACAAACGTCTTCATGAAAACATCTATTATTTATCAAAGAAAGGACGCCAACATATTGGATCAGAGAAAACCAAACCTTCTTTAATCCAGCTTGAACATAAAGTGAGACGGAATGATATTTACTTGTATTATGGTTGTCCAAAAGATTGGAAAGTAGAACGACCTAATGAATGGAGGATTCAAGGAGAAAGGTATAAGCTCATTTGTGATGCTCGCTTTTCCCTTCACGGTGTCATTTGTTTTGTGGAAGTGGATCTCAAACAGAAGATGCTCGAAAATAAGAAGAAAATTAAACTGTATCGTTCCCTCTTTCAAGCTCTAGGAGAACAGCAAGCCTTATTAATCTTTTATACGACTACTCAAGTGAGAAAAGACAAAATCTTAACTTGGTGCAAAGAGTATAAAGTTAATGCAGAGATTCTAACAATCGAAGATATTGAAAATTATTTTTTATAGAACTTACAAACGGTATAGATATTAATAGGGACAAATCTCAACCAAGCAGCCCTTATCACACTTTATTTATCTTTAAGAACTATGTTCTAAAAGATAAATAATATACAAAAAAATAATAGCTTTTTAAAGGGATTTGACCAAAATTAGGTCGAATTGACATTGTGTTCATTGCCATAGTTTGCTATAATAACAGCAATTAGACAGTTCGGAACAGAAAAAAGGTTCAAGGCAATCGCAGCGATGTTGGAAGCATCCTGCGACGGCTCACCGTGTCGCACCACGGTAAACACTTACCTCAAACCTTGTTCACATAATTAAAGTTTCTATCTGCATTTTACAGTAAAACTTTAATTATTGCAAGGGTTTATTGTACTCTCTTTATTAAAGGGTGTGTTTACCGGATTTTCAAACGGTAAACATGTCCTTTTTCTTTTTCCGCAAGAAAAGAGGAGAGAAAAAATATGTTAATCTTTAGTGATGATTTTGCCCGTATGCAAAACTATGAATCTTACATAAAAACAAAAGATCAACAGAAACAAATGAAATATAAATTATTAGAAATTGTAGAATCTGTCTTTGGAGATGCTTTTGCTCGTTTGAAATTAGAAACACGTGATGCTATTGATATGATTTGCTTTTTAGCAACGGATAAAGGCTTTGTGTATGCCAAAGACACCTATTTTGCTGAGAAACACAATATTTCTACTCGTACGATTCGTCGTGTTATGAAAGCCTTAGAAAAAGCTGGGAAGATTGTGAAGGCTCATCGTTCTTCTTCTAAACATAATGGTCGAGGTGCAGCCGTTTATTTCTTCGTAAATCACCCTTATTTTGAACACTGGCAACAGTATTTTGACTTTAATGTCCAAACAGATGTCCAAGCAGAAAATGCTGAAAACCCTTGTGAGAGTAAGAATGAAGAGGCCAAAAAAGTTTCTACCTATTATTTACCTAATAATTATATTAAAGATCATTTTATGTGCAAAACCATTCCTTTCATTAAAGGAGTCCCAAAATTAATTAATCAAACCTTTAAAGATGTGTTTAAAGATTCTTTAAGAGATCTTTATTTACGTATTCGTTTGGCTTCTAGAAAAGTAGGTCAATCTTTATCTATAACTCTTTCAAAGAAGGATATTCATTCCATAGCTTATGAATCTATTCAAATTCTTTTTACATACATAAAAACACGTTCTATGAGTTTTGAGGAGCAATGTAAATTAGTATATAGTATCGCTTTGAATAAGTTTAATGATTTAGTTCAAACAGAAAATCCAAATAATAACCTAGATTCTGTAACATCATCACGTAAGATTGTTCGTAAGGAAATGTTACCTGATTGGTTCCAAGAGCAACAAAAGAAAGAAGTTTTAGTAGAAAAAGAATCACAAGCGCAAGATATGTATGAAATGTCACCAGAAGATGAGATAGCAAAAATGAAAGCCATTTTAGCGTTATATACTTAACTAAAGCAATAGGTTATCCCCCCTACTACATACCTGCTTTATCTAAGGAAAATTCTTTGGGTACTAATTTGATAAATAGTAAGAGAAAAGGCTGTAAAAGAGATTGAAAGTATTTTTCTTTGGTTTCCTATTGTTTATTGGCTTTATAGGATATGGATAGATTGCCCACAGGAGATTATCTCTCAGAGAAAAAGTCTCCTGATGGAGTGTATACTTTAAAAGCATATGTAACAAATGGAGGTGCTACAACTTCATTTGCTGTACGTGGTGAATTAGTATTTAACAATAAAGGCAAAAAATATTTACTGGAATTATCGCGAGGACACTGCAGATATTAAATGGATAGATAACAATACAGTAACCATTAATGGACATATACTTAATGTTCCTGATGATAAATTTGATTTTTGAAATCAATAACTCACTTTGGATTGAAGATGAAAAAGTAAGTTGTAAGGATGCTTATCTACCTATTCCCTTTTTTGTCTCGTACTAATAAAGCAGTTAAAAGACATAAAAAATCTTTTAAGATTTCTATGCCTTTTAAGCAGTCATATTATTTAAACACTGAGGAAAGACTAACCTGTTAAATGTAAATATGAAAACAGTCTCCTCATGCTTTATAAGTCTCCATCAGTAAATAGTAAATGCTTATTTAGACTTGAATAATTTTTTAAACCATCCAGTACTCTCTTCTTCTTTTCTCTTTTCTAAAGTCTTCTGGATAGATTCTAACAAAACTTGATCCCTTTTCTCTAAACTATTCTCAATATATGTCTGTTGTTGTTTCATCTGTTCTGACAAGTTAATTAACAATTCCTTCATCTCTGTATTTTCATTTTTTAGTTCAATAAAAGCTTCCATAGTTTGTTTATGACGTTCTATAGAACGCTCTAATTCCTCTTGAAGATTCATGACGGTATGCGTCATAGGCTCTCTTTCTGGCACCGAAATTCCTTTTGTAACAGTATTTACAGCATCCTCTAGCGTCACACCTTTTGTTTTGCTAAGAGCTTTGATGCGTTTCATAAGTAAAATATCTCTTTCGAAAAAACCACGTTGATCGTGCTCGTTTCTATGAAAATTATACCCGTTTTCCTCCATAAGACGAGCGTACTTACGCACTGTTCCCTCTTTTATATCTAATAATTCGGCTACTTCTCTTGTCCAGTAAGCCTTTTCTTGGTCAATTGTACTGTTTTCCATAGTATATTCCTCCATTCTTATAATGTAATTCAATTATCAAAAATAATTTATTTTTCTTAGTTTTTTCATGCTTAAAATGTGTTCAATTATTCTATTTATAACGCTGTATAAAACGTTATAAATAAGTGATAAAAATTGTAACGGATAGCGTCACAAGATGTTTTGTATTGTTAGAAACCCTTTATTGTCAATGTTTACAAGTCTTTATAGCGCTATAAGAAATATAACGCTACTTAAAATTGATTAAAATATCTATTTCATAGATACTTTTGAAAAAAACGCGTTATGTAGTTTTGTATAAGGTCTTTTATGATACGACAATACTTTTTATCAGCTTTAATTCTGGACGATTTTAATAACACTTTTATCTAAGTTTGGAACTATACTTATAAAAATAATAGATCAGATATTATAATTATAAACGTTTTAACTAAATTTGAACATGAATACAATGTAGAGATAGATAAAAGGTAATCAAATTTAAATAAGTGAGGCTATACAGTGTTGACTTATTTATAACGCTGTAGAAAACGCTATAAATAGGTTGTGAAGACTATAACGGGTAGCGTCACAAAAAGAAAATGTATTATAGAAACCCTTTATTATCAATATTTATAAGCTCTTATAGCGTTACGGTAAATATAACACTGATTAAAATATCTATTTCATAAATGCTTCTGGAAAAATACGCGTTATATAGTTTGGTATAACGTGTTTTATGATGCGACAATACTTTCTATTAGTTTTAATTCTGGACGATGTAAATAATACCTTTGTCTAAGTTTGGAACTATGCTCATTAAAAATAATAAATCAGAGCTTATTTTTATAAATGTTTTAATTAAATTTGAACATAAATACAATAGATAAATAGATAAAGACAACTAAATTTAAATAAGTCAGGATATCCTGTACTTGCTTATTTATAACGCTGTAGAAAACGCTATAAACAGGTGATAAAGGCTATAACGGGTAGCGTCACAAAAGAAAATGTATTGTGAAAAACCCTTTATTATCAACATTTATAACCTCTTATAGCGTTACGGTAAATATAACATTGATTAAAATATCTATTTCATAGATGCTTCCGAAAAAATACGCGTTATGTAGTTTTGTATAAGGTCTTTTATGATGCGACAATACTTTTTATCAGTTTTAATTCTGGACGATGTAAATAACACCTTTGTCTAAGTTTGGAACTATACTCATTAAAAATAATAAATCAGAGCTTATTTTTATAAATGTTTTAATTAAATTTGAACATAAATACAATAGATAAATAGATAAAGACAACTAAATTTAAATAAGTCAAGATATCCTGTACTTGCTTATTCATAACGCTGTAAGAAACGCTATAAATAGGTGGTGGAGGCTATAACGGGTAGCGTCACAAAAGAAAATGTATTGTGGAAATCCCTTTATTATCAACGTTTATAAGCTCTTATGGCGTTACGAGAGATACGACGCCACTTAAAATCGATTAAAATATCTATTTCATAAATCCTTTTGGAAAAATACGCGTTATATAGTTTTTTATACCGTGTTTTACCTCATTATAGTTTCTGCTACAAAATTTAATTTTGGATCAACTAAATAATAAGGTGGTATGCAAATTTGTCATTTTAGTCTTATTTATATAATTTTCATATAAAAAATTTATTAAGTCTTTGTTTTCTTATAAAAAGAAGTGTTCAGTGTATAGATATATCATTTTTAATTAAATTAATATAATAAAGATGTTTTAATTGTATATTTTATATATAAATAAATTTCATTTTCTTCTGTCATTACTTCGAGTCTCTTTTTCGGTTATTAATTTATATAATTATTATTATATTTTTATATAATTTGTGATAAAATTGATATAGGATAACAAAAAGGAGTGGATTTAATAATGAAATTAATCCTTGCGAACGATATTGGAAATGACAAAATGAAAATTCTTGAACCAGGAATGGAACAAGTAGTGAAAATTCCGAGTGCTTATAAGCGAATTAACCGAAAACCTTCTGTTCATGAGAATGACATAAAAAAGAACGTAACGAACCTCATTGATCAATTACTTGTACATATTTCGAGCTCATCTATTCGTCGTGATGGTTTATATATGATTGGAGAACGAGCAATTCAAACGACAGAAGGCGTAAGTAACATGGATATCGCCGTTCATGAAAAGCATAGTAGTGATTTACCTTTAATTAATACGTTAGGTTATGCTGCAGCAAGATCTGTACAGAAACAATATGAAGAAGAAGGGGAACTTCCTCAAGCATTAAAAGTAGAAGTGGGCATGAGTAGCGCCATTCCAGCGAGCCAACATAATGTGGAGACAGCGAAGCAATTAGAAGAACGTTTTATGGATACTTCTCATGTAGTGATTGTGTATGTCGGTCAAGAGCAAGTAACGGTAGAGCTAAACTTCTCACAAGTAAAGGTGACGAAAGAAGGAATTCCAGCGTTATACGCCATCTTTGAGGCGCCAAATGATATGTTTCAAGAGTTTTGTAAAGAATATAGAATGAAGGGTATTGATGGTTCTTACTTTATGAACTCAAAGATTATGCATATCGATATTGGAAGTGGAACAACCGAGTATATTTACTCCGTAGGCGTGAATCCACAACCAGAACAATGTACAGGAGAAAGACGAGGAGTGGGGCATGCGGTAGAAGAAGCGATTCAATTAATGAAAGAAGAGCGTAAAGGTCTTAATATCAATCGTCAGCAATTTGCGAAATACATTGAGCGACCAGATGAGTATCCAAAGGATCATGATTTAGCTGTTCATTACTTGCGTGAGGCTCGTATCAATCAAGTGGATTTCATCCTAGAAGATGTAGAACGTAAATATACGACAACACTCTCTAGTGAACCAGAATACCTAGCTTGCTATGGTGGAGGATCTATTGAGTTTAAAGAGGATATGTATAAGTATCTGAAAGAATTTGCAGATTCCGTGGATGCAAAAGTCCTTTGGATCCCCGCACAATACGCAGTCGATATGAACGTGAAAGGATTAGATATCTTAAATCGCAACATGCTATTTACAGAAGAATATGAAGAAACTGTGGTGATGTAAGCATATGACGAATGAAAAGAAGAGAAAAACACAGTACAACTGGAAGTTTAAAAGCAACGAGACCGATGAGTTTTATGAATGGTTTGAAAATCAGGATAATATTGCGCTTTCTTTACGTAAGATTGTGTACCATATGATTGAGCTATATGGGACGGAGAGCGTTTTAAATCATCATGTCGATAAAGAAATGAGTCGAGATATGTTTATTTTAGAAGCGCTTAGAGGAAAAGAGGCCTTAACGGTAAAGGAGAGTATCGTTTCGGTAGAATCTCCAGGTGAAATTTCGTCTATGTCTGAGAAGCCGTCTTCCTCTGCACGAGATGAACGTCGTGTAAGTGAAGAAACGAATAAACCAGAAGCTAAAAGTAAAGTTAATTATCAAAAGGTTAACCCGAAATCAATTTTTTGATGACTTTTAAGGAATATAATATAGCCCTCACATTAGGTGAGGGCTATTTTTTATAAGGAGATAAGATGAAAAAGTTGAATGAATAAAGTGGAGAAGAATTTAATTTTAAGTCTAGAAAAAGTCCATTCAAGGGTAGACATACTGATTAAAGTCTTATATCAGATACGTGGTAAGGGCGAAACAATTATCTTTAAATTAGGAAGCCTTAGCACTTGCTTTATATCAAAAACTGCTGGAAGCAGAAAGCATGGATGTTGCGGGAAATGAAGTGAAAATAGAGGGGGAAGAGTCACAAGATAAACTCATTCAGACGATCTCTACCGGTCAAACAAAAACGCCTACGAGTTCAGAAAAGTCATCTTAGAATAGGCAAGCTTACAAATTATTAGTGGGCGACATTTAATAAAATGAAAATGAAATACTATGAAATGCCATTGCAATTAAGGTGGAAAATCAGAGAGCTTTACGAGAAGAAATTAGCGAATTAAAAGCCGATATGGAGTATCAAATTGAGACGGAAAAAACTGAAACGGAAGCTCAAATTTCTTTAAAAGAAGATGAGATTCGAATGAAAGAAGGGAGTATTAGTCCCTATAAAGGTGGGAAGAAAATGTTAAAGAAAAAGCTCAAAAAGTTAAACGAAAAAGAGCAAGATTTATCTCAAACCCGTTAAAACCTGTGGGGACGTCGAGGGGGCATCACGCGAAAATGAGGGGACACTGAGGGGACGTTACCACGATTTGAGGGGACGTCGAGGGGACGTTTGGCGCTTTTCTTTGTACCCATGGTTTTGTTAGGCTCTGCCTAACCCCACACGCTATGTGGGGGCAAGAACCCCTTATGCTCTTCTATCTTTTTGGATGTAGAGCACTGAATTTTGAGAGAAGAGGAATGGAATGGAGATTAAAGTGAGAAATATAGATCTAGTTGCAGTGAAAAAGATTGATGAAATGGCAAAAGAAAAAGGAATATCACAACAAGAATTTTTGGAATACAGATTGAAATCCTGCCTTTCTTTTCGTAAACAAATGACTCGAAAATATGATCTGGAAAAGCTCATTAATAAGAATATTCAGTGGAAAAAGATTAATAATGTAGAAATTTAATAAAAATGTGGGATAACCACTTTTTTCTGTTGTTTTTTGGATTTTACCTCTACCCAAGTATATATAAGGGTATATATACTAGACATATAGAGAGAGAAGGAGGGAGAACGATGGCTCAAAAAATTAGTTTAACTGGCCGTCCGACTAGCTCAATTCAAGACTATGGTAAGTACCTAGCTTTTGATATGGAGGAAAAGGGAAGTCCAAATGCACCCAAAGGAATTCCTTTTCAAAGTAATGCGATTACATACACCGTTGTGTTGAGCCTAAAACAATTTAATAAATTAAATATAACCCAAGAGGAATTTTCTCAACGGCGTTTCGTTGTTCAAGGAGAACCTTGTTTTGATATTCCGTTTGAGCAATGCACAGGTGAGATCGGCGTTATCTGTATGCAGATACAAGAAATTGAGGACAAAGCAAAAGAGAAGAAACAAATACCGAAAAAGGGTTCAAGGGCTCAAAAATCGGTAGAAAGTAAACATCAAGAAGAGAGTACAAAAGTGAAAGTGAAAAAGCCTCTTCTTGTTCCAAAGGGGACCAAGGATTGGATGTCTTTAGATGATATTAAGGTCCCAGAATCCTTTCTTCAATTTACTCCAGGGATAGCGAAACAAAAGGCAGTAGAGGAAAGCATTGAGAAGAATGGAACGGTGGATAAACCGATTATTATTAATCCAGAAACACATGAGCTTCTGGATAGTTATAGCCGTTATTATGTCGCAAAAAAGAAGAATTTAGATCGTGTCCCTGTACATTATTAGAAGAAGTTTCTATATTTATTGAGTGCATAAAACATTTGGTTTTTATGCACTCTTTTTGTGTTGGGGAACGAAGAAGAGCTTGCTAAATCAACAATGTATAAAATCTTTTATAAGAAGAGAAAGGAAATATTATAAGATTTTTTGAAGAACAAGAAGTTAGAAAACTCCGAACTTTCCTAACGAACAACATGTTAACTAAGTTTCTATAGGGGGTACAGTTAAGAATAGAAAAACTTTCTGTAGGGTAGGGAGTTTTCTGTTACATATCAAGATATTAAAGATGATAATTTATGTTACGTACCTTGAGTAGTTCGTTCAAAAGGCCACAGAGTATCCATTTATATAAATCAAGTTTTTATATTAAAAAGGTTTTTTGTTAGGTGAGTAGAAATAACTTTTAATAAACCAATTATATGAGATTTGAAGGGAGGTGAATATGATGGCAACTGGTGTATTGTGTGAGGTAGATACCTGTAAGAATTGGGAGAATGGAAACAAATGCAGTGCTGATTTCATTTACGTTGTAAATCTTGAGGGGAAACAAACATCTGAAGCCGAAGAAACAGGCTGTAAAACTTTTGAACCTTGTGATTCATAAAAAAACTATATAGAAGATTAGTATCAACAATCCACAATTTGTTAATCATAACAAAGTAGGAGGTGTAATATTATGGCTCAAGATGTTCTTTGTGAAGTAAACAACTGTAAGTACTGGGGACAAGGGAATAAATGTAAGGCTGACGCTATTTATGTAGTAAGTCATAAAGGCAAACAAGCATCCAACAGTGAAGAAACGGATTGCAAAACATTTGTACCAGAAGCTTAATAAATAAGGGTAACCATCTTCCATATGGTTGCCCTTATTAATGATTATTAATATTATTGATAATAATAATCATTTTCATACATAATTATTTCATTTTTAAATAATAAGTGATGTGCTTCTTCTACTTTTTCTTCTAAGTATTCAAGTTAATAATTAACTAATGGAGCTGCTAAGTTACCAAGTGTTCGTGAAAGGTTATCTAGGACTATTTTTGATGTAGGACAGTTTGTTTATTTGCAATAAATTGTGTGTTCAGAGTTATTTTTCATTTTATTTTATAATTCTTAATATAACGATAGGTACTATATCGAATAACAAGGGAGAGGAATTTTGCATGGATACTCAAATTCGATTTGAAAAGTTTCAGAAGTTTAAAGAGCTTCATCAGCAACCTTCTACTTTTGTATTACCCAATGCATGGGATGCTATGAGTGCGAGAGTTTATCAGGAGGAAGGTTTTCAAGCGATTGGTACTACGAGTGCAGGAATCTCAATCTCGTTAGGCTATCCTGATGGGGAAAATATCCCTTTTGAAATGATGTTAAGTGTCTTCAAGCTAATTGTTAACTCCGTAAATGTACCTGTAAGTGCAGATATAGAAGGAGGATATGGAATAAGTAGTGAAGAATTAACTGAGAAAATTAAACAGATCATTCTAACAGGGGTAGTAGCAATTAACATTGAGGATGGAACAGGGGACTCTCACAACCCTATAACAGATCTTTCTCTACAGCTAGAGAAAATAGGGATAATTAAGGAAATCTCTCAATCTATGAATATGCCCTTATTTATTAATGCACGAACAGATTTATATTGGTTAAATGTTGGTAACCCTAATGAACGATTAAAATCCACTATTAAGAGGACAAGAGCTTATCAAGAAGCAGGAGCTGATTGCGTATTTATCCCTGGATTGAGAGGTATAGATTCTATTAACACACTTAGACAGGAGATTTCGTGTCCTATTAATCTACTAGCTGAATCTGGTTCCCCATCATTAGAAGAGTTATCTAATATTGGTATTGAAAGAGTAAGCTGTGGTTCTGCCCCTTTTAGGGCAACAGTGACCCTGTTAAAAAAGATTAGTCGTCACATTATGAAGGACAGTAACCTTGAATACATGAATGAGGGTACAATTTCATATAAGGAATTAGCTAATAGAATGGAATTTAATCAAAATTAAATATAAGTTATCTAATAGTTATGATATAGGAAAATCTCTATAACTAAAGTTATAGAGATTTTCTTGGTCAATCCCAAATTTTAGGTCTAGGAACGTCCATTGTTCTAAGGTAATCTAAAAGTTGGCCAGTATGAACAGCTTCATGATAAGCAATACGCATTAACATATCGCCTAATGAACGTATGTATCCCTCATCAGAACGGTCAATCTTAATATTCTCTAAATCTCCACTAGAGAAAAATTGAAGACTATTTATAAATTCTCTGTGATAAGGTTCCGCAAAATCTAATTCATCTTTAATTGAAATAAAAGGACGTTTATCAAAGGGGGAATCAAAGTTTTCAATACTAGCCTTATTTTTAATAGCTAAACAATAATAATGCTCTGCTTCTAGCACATGACGTACCATTTCTATACACGTCATGGCATCTTCATCAGGCTTCCAATTAAGTTTTTCCTCAGGAATTGCGTTCCACACAATTTCACTTCTTCTTCTTGTTTCTTTGAGATTAAACTCTAGAAAATCAATTGTATTCACTATACTTCTCCCTTTCCTAGATAATATGTTCGTAATTAATATTACTAGAAATTTTAAATTAATTACAGGGATGGATTATCATAGGGTTATCTTTATATAAAAAATAAGTATTTATTTATAAATACTATAATAATAGGTGGATTGATTACAAATTTTAACACTTTAGTTTTATGTTTTTTAAAAAAGTTATTGTAATTTTCTTTTTATCATAATAAAATGAACTTAATTTCAAATATATGGAGGTGTTACATATGTCAGTTAAAGTTAAAAAAACTAGCAAAAAAGCTGCTGTCCTTTATAGCTTCCCAGGCTAATGTCATTTTTAGTCTGAATTTACAGAATAATTAGAATTTTAACCTTTGTGTATCTTCTTAATTTGGAGGTGTGCCATATGTCGGTTAAAGTTAAAAAAACTAGCAAAAAAGCTGCTGTTCTTTACAGCTTCCCAGGCTAATAATTACTTAATACTCAAACTTCAAGAATGGGGAACTATCATTAAGATAGTTCCTTATTTATTAAGTTTATAATAGAATGGAGGATACCAATAAGATGATTAAACCTAAATTTAAAGAAACAATTCCAGTCTTTTTTGTAAACAATGAAATACATATTGGTGAAGAAGACGGAGTAGCAGGTGTCATTGAGGATCCAAATGGCAGTATTCAATATCTTATCTCATTAATTGATGGAGAAAATACTATTGAAACTATTATTGAAAAAGTTATTTTAAAGTACCCTGATATCACGGCTGAGGAAGTGCAGGGGGCTATTCAATCATTAAATGAAGAAAAGTACTTAGAAGACAATGCTATTACTCCAACTCTAATGGGTGAATATGAAAAAGAGCGATATAAAGCAAATCTTAATTTCTTCTCATTGTTTACATCTCTAGAAGACAGCAAATTTGATATTCAAGAAAAGGTTATGAATACTAAAATTGCTTTACTAGGTGTAGGTGGATTAGGAAGCCAAATTCTTTATCATCTAGCAGCATTAGGGTTCCATAATATAACGGCCCTAGATTTTGATACTTTAGAATTAAGTAATTTTAATCGTCAGTTATTATATTCTGAAGAAAACATCGACGAATTGAAAATTGAGATGGCAAAGAAAAGAATATCTAAATTTAATCCTAATGTGAAATTAGATATTGTAAACAAGCGTATAGAGTGTGCTGAGGATGTTATGAATCATATTCAAGATAGCGAATATGTTATTTGTGTAGCTGACAAACCTACTCTATATATTCAGGATTGGGTAAATGAGGCTGTAGTTAAGTTAGGTAAACCTTTAGTTTCTGGGGGAGTACTAAATACGAGAGGGAGATTTTATTCAATTATTCCAGGGAAAACAGGTTGTGTAGAATGTCATAAACACACAGTTATAGATAGTGACGAGAAAGTTAATGATCAGCTTAATAATATGAATCAAGTAAACTTCCAAAGAAATAATGCAGCTATTAGTCCTAATGTAGCTATGTTAGCTGGTGCTATGGTCAATGAATTTTTAGGACTTGTCACAGGAATTAAACATCCTACTTCTCTAGGAAAGATGATGGAACTAAATTTCCTCACTTATCAAACCTATCCTATTTCTGAATGGGAAAAACAAGAAGAGTGTTCAGTTTGCAACTCAACATCAGTAACAGCCACTTCGTAATCTGGTGTGAGAAGGGAGTACGTATGAAATCTTATCAAGTGTTAAAGAATAGAAATTTCTTATGGTTATTTTTAAGTGCCACAACTAGTAAGTTGGGCACTTCCGTTTTTCAAGTAGCTTTGCCCTTATTAGTTTATGAATTAACTAAATCCCCTAGTTTAATGGCTTTAACATTTGTTCTCGAAATAACCCCTCAAGTTCTCTTTAGTTTAATGGGGGGGGCTTTTGCTGATCGAATAAGTAAGAGAAACATTTTACTTCTAGGGGAGATTATATCCAGTGTTTTAATAGTAATCATACCACTTGCATCACTGGCAAATTCTTTAGAAGTATGGATAGTTTATGTTGTAGCTTTTTGTTTATCATCAGTTAGTGCCTTTTATCATCCAAGTTTTGAATCTGTAGTACCAGAGATTTTAAAAGGGGAAAACTTAATTCAAGGTAATTCACTATTTAAACTATCCGAAACGATCACCACGTTTATAGGCCCTTCTATAGCTGGTGTATTAATAGCTGTAATTGGAATACATAATTTATTATATTTAAATTTTGTTACCTATCTTCTTTCCGCGGTATTTATCGGTTTTATAAATGAAAAGTATAAAAGTAGTCCTTCAAATTCTTCGATCATTTCTTCTATTAAAGAAGGAATTAACTATGTCCTTAAAACGAAGAAGATATTAATAGGTACCATTTTTATTTTTATGGTCAACCTTGGCTATGGTGCAATGGAGTCTTTATTCATGTTTTATTTAAAGGATTCTTTAAAATTATCATCGCAATATGTTGGGTTAATCTTCTCATTACAGACACTAGGCTCATTTTTAGCGATTTATCTAGCTAATAAATTAAATAAGATGCCTAGAGGTAATATTATTATTATAGCAGGGCTGATAATAGGGATAGGACAGGTAGCTTTAACTATGTCTCAAGGAATCGTAATTCTCCTTATTATGTGCCGAATAGTTATAATTGGTTCCGTAACTATTTTATCTATTAATTGGTTTACTTTACGACAAGAGGTAGTCCCACCTACTCTACTTGGACGCGTTATTAGTTCTACTCGCATGTTAGCTTTTTTAGCCCTTCCTTTTGGAGGAATGGTATCAGGTGTAATTGCTGAATACATGGATGTAGCTTTGATATTTACTTTCGCTGGGGTCCTTACCTTTATTTTATCGCTAATAGGAATTAAAACGGCATTATTTCAACGGCAACAACATGTTCCTCGAGAGGTAACTAGTAAAACAGATTGACTATAATATTTAATGCGGAATTTTCACTTATTGATACTTAGTCCAACTTGTTATATTATTAATTAGTATCAATTCTTGAAGTTTGAATATTGAGTAAGCAAACAGCCAGTCATGTCATCTATAACATGATTGGCTGTTTGTCTTTTTTTATGAAGCAAAAAAGGGAAATATTTGGAGAGGTATTTCCATAGTCATATAGTTGTTGTTATGGAGCCAGAAATATTAAAGGATGCTTATAAGCAATTACATAGGTCTCAACTTTTTCCTACATAAATTCAAAATTTATATATCTTAAATGCTTATTTATGGAATAAACTATCTGCAAAAGTATACTTAAGAGGAAAAAGCAAAACTCATGTTATACTAAAAGAAAAGAAGAAATCACGGAGGATATAATGACAAAGCGATTAGATTTACGTGTCGATTTTGCCTTTAAATCTCTTTTTGGGACTCATGGAAATGAATCCATTTTAGCTGCTTTTTTAAATGCAGCTCTACGTTTACCAGAAGAAAAGAAAATTACGACCGTTCACTTATTAGATCCACATTTTAATAAAGAAAACCAGGAAGATAAACGATCCATTCTTGATGTTCATGCTCAATTAGAAGATGGAACCCGTATAAACATTGAAATTCAATTGAATAATAAACATGATATGGAAAAAAGAACGCTTTACTATTGGTCTAAGATGTATAGCAGTCAGATGAAGGAAGGGATGGATTATGGTGAGCTGTGCCAAACGATTACCATTAACATTGTAAACTTCCGTTATTTGTCTCATATCAATCATTATCATTCAATCTTTCAGTTATATGAGCGTGAAGAAAGATTGTTACTAACGGACATGTTAGAAATTCATTTTATGGAACTTCCTAAACTGCTTATTAAGTGGCGTAGAAAAGAAGTCGATCCACGAGAAGATCAATTAGTAAGATGGTTATTATTACTTGAAGCATCGGAAGATGAAGAAATCACTCAAGTACTGGAGGAGATTGCGATGCAAGAAGATCAAGTATTAAAGAAAGCAATAGATGAATGGGAACGTGTTAGTCAAGATCCAGAAGTCCTACTGGCTTATGAAGCGAGAAGAAAGGCCTTATTGGATGAAAAATCTGCATTGAAACGAGCTGAGAGCAGAGGAAAAGAAAAAGGTAGAGAAGAAGGAAGAAAGGAAACCATTAAAAATATGGCTCTCGGTATGATTCATAAAGGGATAGACAATGAAACGATAAGTGACCTTACAGGTCTTACCCAAGAAGAAATTAATGCTCTCCGTCATCAATAAGTTTAACTACAAAAAGGCAGCGTCTTCAAGGCGCTGCCTTTTTGTATAGAGTCACTTAATGGAGTAAGACTTATTGAGCTAACAAAGCAGGTTAGTTGAACAAATTATAGAGCATTTCTTTTTAAAGAGAAATGCTTTTTATCTTTATATAAAATTAATATATATAATCGTTAGCAATAAAAATAAAATAAAAAGGAATAATTATTTATTGTAAATCAATAAACTTTTGTTAGAATCACACTAGAAACAAAATGAATGAGGTGCTTTTATGAAACAAAGTTCAACACTCTTTTTAAAGATAGCTGTTTTTATTATCGGAATTCCAGTTCTTGCTTTGTGTATATTTTGGTTGCCTTGGATAGCCACTAAAGATGCAGCAGCACATCCAGAGACTGCTTACTTGCAATATCCCTTTCTAATAGGTGCGTATATAACAGTAACACCGTTTTTCCTTGCCTTGTATCAGTCCTTAAAACTTTTAAGCTATATTGATCAGAATAAAGTTTTCTCGGAATTATCTGTTAGAGCTTTGAAGTATATAAAATACTGCGCAATCACTATCAGCACCTTAATTGTAGTAGGAATAATCTCCGGATTTATATTAATTGCAGGTGAAGGTGAAGACATAACAGGTTTTATAAGCTTGGGATTAATGCTTACTTTTGCTTCAATGGTAATTGCAGTCTTTGCTGCTGTTCTTCAAAGACTTTTACAAAAAGTTATCGATATAAAATCAGAGAATGATTTAATAGTCTGAAGTGGCCGACATGACAATTATAATCAATGTCGATGTGATGTTGGCGAAAAGGAAAATGAGCGTAAGAGAACTTTCGGAGAGGGTGGGAATAACGATAGCTAATCTTTCTATATTGAAAAATGGAAATATTATACATATTAGAGGTGGTTTGTAAGGTTTGAGAATGTCAGCTTGGTAATATTTTTTGAATATAAAAGTGAGGAAGACACCCAAGAATAAAAATCGGTATGATTGAAATTAAAGAAACTACATGATTTTATTAAAATAAAAAGGAGAGCATTATTAAACTCTCCTGTACTTCTTATCCAAACTCTTTTACAGTTTCATCTTGTTTTAATTTAATAGTCTTGATTTTCTTTATAAAATAGTAATGTTTGTAGAGGGCAAGTATCAGTAGAAGGATTTGAATCGGAAATATGTTCACATAAAATACGGAAAATATAATAAAAGCATCAGCAATCAAGTTAATACGAATTTTCTCTTTACGTGTCATACCTGTTTTCTTATAAAATCTTATAACATATTTTTTATAGAATGAGGTTTTTTGAAACCAATTTTCAATTCGTTTGGAACTTTTAGCAAAGCAAAAAGAAGCGAATAAAAGGAATGGACCACCTGGTAGAACAGGTAGTATAATCCCGGCAATTCCGATTCCTAAGGCTATGAAGCCGAGAAGAAAAAATAAGATATTTTTTATATTTATGATGATAATCACCTTACTTTTTATTAATCTGTAGATCTCGCCAATAAAAATACACCTAATTTTATATTAGTATCGATACAGGTTCTAATGCAAGTATTATAGTTTGGAAATAGGGATGTCTGGTTTTATTTGAATGACTAATTTACGGAGCAGTTCCAAAAAGTTATTAATACATAAGTATTTACTAAATTAACCAAAAAGCCGTGTTCAGAAAGTAGTGATTTTCAGAACACAGCTTTTTGATAAAGTATTTGGTTTTGGTTTAAAAACTTCAACATATCTATAAGTAATTTCAAAAGGACATGCATGGATAGTATGAAAAAAGAAAACTTACTCAAACGGAAACAATATCACTTTGATATTATGCTATTAACCGTTATTATAACTTGTACGCCTATTTAAACTTCATCTCATATTCAGTATGAAATGTTTTTCCAACCTCAAGCTTATTGACCCCAAATTTCTCCTTCATGTTTCCTGACGTATCATGTGTGTCAGCAATGCCGTACCAAGGCTCAATGCAAACAAATGGCGCCATAGTACCATCTGTCTCAATATATTTTGACCATATTCCCACAAATGGAAAATTATTAAATGCTACTTCTACTCCATGACTCGATTTATTAGAGGCCAGTATGATGCTATCAATATTACTGTAAATAACAGCATCATTTTTAAATAGAGAAGCAGTAAGAGAAATTGAGGCAATATCGTTAGCAGTTCCTTTCTCATGAATAAGGGCATCTTTTAACTCATATTGAAGTACAGTCTTATTTGGAGCAGGAGTAAACTCTAGTCTGTAGTCCTCAATCTCTTCATTCTCTAAAAGTGGAATTCTAAACGCAGGATGTGCCCCAATAGAAAAGTACATCTCTTCCTTACTATCATTTTCTATTTTCCAGCGCACAATAAGGGAATCCTCGTTAAGTATATAATAAATAGTGGCTTTGAATTCGTAAGGATAAATATGTAGGAAACGTCCAGCAGAATTAAACACAAAAGAAACCTGTTCTGTTGTATGATTGTCTACATCGAATTCAACATCACGTAGGAAGCCATGCTGTGGCAAATTATAAGTTTGACCATCGATTTGATACTGATCTCCCTTTAAACGTCCTACAATTGGAAATAATACTGGAGAGACGCGTCCCCAGTAGGCACTGTCCCCTGTCCACATATAGTCTAACTCATTTTTCTTATGTTCAACTTTACGTACTTCTGCACCTTTATTTTCTATACCTACCTTTAACCAATCATTTTCAATTACAATCATCGTCTTATATCCCTCATCTCTCTGGTCTGGAATGTCTTACTCTCATTACACTGAAAGACTCTTTTACAATAGGTAAGAGTCCATAATTTATCTTAAATCGTATTAACCTTAAATGTCTACATATTAATAGATTTCGCAGATGCTTATTCACAAACTATACAGGAAGTTATGGAATAAAGGCCTCTTTGACGAGATTCTTCCTATTATATATGTTTCATGTTAAAAATATCCCCATGTTCCTTTACTAATTTATAAAAAGTTGTCTTTTTATAAATTTGCTTTTTTCATGGCTTGAACAACTGTAATCCCCTCCTTTTCGCAGACGTTTCTGAATAAAATCCCGTTCCTCTTGGGCCATCCAAGAAAGAATTTGAAGAACTAAGTCTGCAATAAAGGTTCCCAAACTATCCTTATATTGAGTGGTATCTAACAACGACATATCTAAAACTATAATGTCGACCTTTTCTCATGATATCTATGAGTTCGGGCTAGGAAAATATAGGTAAAAAATTCCTGCTCGATCTTTATAAAAAGAAGAAGCTAAGTTTTTGCATTTACCCAATATTAAAGTGAAAATGACTGCCGAAAATAAATAAGGGTGATGAGAAAACATCTTCTCTTTATAAAAAATACTTTATTGTTACAGAATATTATAGATAATTTGTATAAATTGTGAAATCTGTGTAATTTTTTCCTGTATTGTTATAAAATATAGTTAGAATTTATAGATTTTTATAAAAATAGATAAAAGGGGAACAGTTACTATGAAAAAGATACTCATTAAAACCATGACAATTTTAGCTTTACTCGTATTTCTAGTAGGTGGAATAGCGACAGGAAAAACGGAGGCAGCAAGTAGCACGGCGAACCAAGATCTCATTATTATTAACAAGTATTATAATAAACTAGCGTATTATCATAACGGATACCTTGAAATGATGGTGCCTGTAGCAACAGGGAAGACGTGGGATAAAACACCGGTTGGATTTTTCAAAGTCGTGAATAAAATTAAGAATCGACCATATTACACTGGGAAGATTCCGGGTGGAGATCCTCGCAATCCATTAGGGAAACGGTGGTTGGGTTTAAATGTCAATGGAACCTATGGTGATACCTATGGGATTCATGGAAATAACAATGAAAGCAGTATTGGAAAATATGTGAGTCAAGGATGCGTTAGAATGCATAATACCGATGTAGAAAAGCTTTATGATAAAGTTCAAGTGGGAACACCCGTTAACATCACATATTCTTATAGAAG
Organism: Priestia sp. TRM10; assembly: GCF_057808375.1. Taxonomy (NCBI): domain Bacteria; kingdom Bacillati; phylum Bacillota; class Bacilli; order Caryophanales; family Bacillaceae; genus Priestia; species Priestia sp. TRM10. Next base: position 46,261 of record NZ_JBJZOT010000019.1, on the reverse strand, counting down.
CTTTGAGGAGTTAACCAAAGTATATGGCTATAATTTCAAAGGATATAACACGAAGAATTAAAGGAAAAAGGATCCGCACTTAGAGAGTGGATCCTTTTTTGTTTATTAAAAATTTTGTGTGTTTGAAAAAAATTAGTTACTTTACCCAATTAGGAAGTATAAGTGGGTTTTACCCAATTTTGTTTTAAAGATACATTCGTATAAAATTTTAAATTTGTAGCAATTTATTAACAAAAAGGAGATTGAAAAATGCCTGAAGATATTGAATTGAGATCCATGATAGAATACGAAGCGTATGTAACTAGAATTAGACAATACGGCGTTGAAATGTTTGAGGATATGAAAAATGGTGTACCACCAAATCAAGCAGTAGGAATATATAATGAAAAGATGGATCAACTAAGAAGTGAGTTCACAATAGAAAGAACAAGTGACTATGCTGCTGTAAGAAAAGTTCAACAAATGCCTCAACATGAGGCTGAAAAAAAGAAAATTGGTAGAGGTGAACCAAGACATACAGATGTAAGGGATGTTCAATATACAGCTCCTGAAGATATGATTTATAAAACACATGACTTTAATATTCAAAGTTCATATGGGGACTGTCATGCTTATATATCTGTAAGCGAAGATGGTGTATCAGTTGTAGTGAGATTAACTGCAAGAGGAAGATATGTAGGAGATAGCCATATCATAGCAACGCCTATTATTGTTTGGAAAGTAGACCCAAATGAAATTACCGAATTCTGTAGGTCTGACTTTGATTCCCTAGAGAGATTAGCAGACGACCGTTATTTTTCAAAGTTTTTTAATAACTTTCCTACTGTATAGAAGCTGCAAAATGACCTTTTTCATAAAATAGGTGTTCATTTATGAAAAAGGTCTAAGCAATAAAAAGGACGCAATAAAAGGGGTCTGAATTTCACATTTAAGAGCATCCGTGAAACAAAAGTTAGATTCAAAATTCGGTCCTGTCACCCATCTTTTAGACGTAAATAAGGTTTCTGGTCATTAAGGTTATGTAAGGTAGATTTATGTTAGGTTGTTGTATTATTTTAAACATGTATTGTATATTAAAGGCTACCTACAAATATAGGTAGCCTAGGCCATGATAGCTATTGAATTGTTGAGGAATTAGCGAAGTACGTTTGTTCCAGCTTGACCTGCTAATTGTGATTGAGCAGTAGCAACTAAACGTTTTGTAATTTCTCCACCTACAGATCCGTTAGCACGAGAAGTAGTGTCAGCACCAAGTTGTACACCAAACTCGCTTGCAATTTCATATTTCATTTGGTCGATTGCTTGTTCGGCACCAGCTACAACAAGTTGGTTGCTGCTGTTGTTGTTTGCCATGTTTTTTCACCTCCTCAACTTTATATATTCTTAGAGTCCCTTTCTCTATTTACCATATACAAGGTAGATTTTGGGTGAATATAAAAGAGAAAGTCCTGCATAATAAGATGTGTTGGGAAGAAGGACGTTGCATAGAACACTTCCCCTCATCTCCTTGTACAAATAATCTTGTATATACAAAGTTAGGTTTGCTGTGTGAAATAAAAAAGGGATGTGAACCATTTAGTCACAACCCTTTTTTATTTCACCAACTTTCTTATGTGATCAATCATCTTTAAATGTGTAAAGAAATACTGTATAAATTTTTACTATGTTTGATGAAAAAGATTGATTAAAAATCCTTTTTTTCTTTAGTAAGCTTTAAAGGTCCACGATTAAGAGTAGTAAGCTGTTCATTTGTCTCAAAAATCTTTCCTTTAATATCTGTAATGCCAAATTCTTTTAATCTTTTCGTATGCATATCTAAATACTTTTCGGCATCTTCTTTTGTTTCAAACAGATAGATTCCCCCGGCTTCTTTTGTTTCTTTATTTTCTGTCCATATCTTCCAGATGAACCCTTCTTCCTTATTAATACTGTTTGCTATGTCCGTAAAAGCATTTGTCATCTCATCACCAAAGGGACCCTCAAATTTAAAATCAACTTGTAGTAGGTAGGTCATCTTATACACTCCTTAAATATAATAATCTCATTAACAAGAAACAATCATTAGTAAGCAAAGGATTTTTTGACGAGTTTCTTCCTATTATATATGATCCTTATTAAAAGTACTTTCATGTTGCTTCACCAATTTATAAAAGGTTGTCTTTTTAACATTAGCCTCTTTCATGGCTTGTACAGCTGTAATCTCCTTATTTCTCCATCGGTTATAAGCTTCAATAAATTCTGGGCTAACCTGAGCTTTAGGACGTCCAAAAGATATACCATCTTTTAGTGCAGCATCAATCCCCTCGCGCTGACGTTTACGAATGCGATCTCGTTCCTCCTGTGCCATCCACGAAAGAATCTGAAGAACTAAATCTGCAATAAAGGTTCCCAAACTATCCTTATACTGAGTAGTATCCAACAACGGCATATCCAAGACCACAATGTCAGCCTCAATCTCTTTTGTAATGGCATTCCATTCTTGTAAAATTTCTTCCTTATTACGACCGAAGCGATCTAGAGAATGAATATAAAGAATATCTCCTTTACGAATCATTCGTTTCATTAATTGATATTGTTCTCGGTTGAAGTTTTTTCCACTTTGTTTATCAAGAAAAATATCACGAGGAGAAATTCCAGATTCCTCCATCAATTGAAGTTGACGACCTTCATTTTGATCTCGACTGCTAACTCGTATGTATCCAAATTTTCTATTTTCCATTTTTATACTCCTTTTGTGTTTCTCTCCCTATTATTCTATCAAAAACGTCCGTAAAAGTGTGTGTATTTCGAAGGACGTTCGTAATTTAATTTTAAAGTTAAACGAACAACAAAAATGCTAGATTTTTTATAAAAAAGAATTGTACGTAAAAGTACACTTTTATGGACGTTCACTTTGCGAACTATCCGGTTGTGTTCACTTTTCATGGAATATAAAGGTAATTAATAGGTATGGTGATTATGTTAATCGTTAATGGTAAAATGATACAAATTGTTATTATTAAACAAGTTTGCGCTTTTTTATTTTTTCCATCATGTTTTATGTAAATTGAAATTGTATATATTAACCTAATACTCCATTATTAATGTTAAAATATAACAATGAATATATATATCTATCAAATCCTATTCAGAAATATCTCTAAACACAACCTTTAAAAGGAGTAAGCTTAAATGGTAACTTTTATACAAGTGATTTTAGCAGTTTTTATTTTAATAGGAGGATTTATAAAACTGTTTCGTGTACCGTTTCAAGTTGAACACTGGCGGCAATATCACTATCCATTACCGTTCATGTCCATAATTGGACTTATTGAACTTATTGGGTCAATAGGAATGATTGCTGGTATTTGGAATCCATACTTAGTTTTAGGATCTGGCGTATTATTTATAATTCTCATGGTAGGGGCCATACATGCTCATATATTTCGAGCCCATCAAACTATCGTAACGGTTATCCCCGCAACAATCTGCCTACTCCTATCTATAGTGTTGATTCTTTGGAACTTAGACGGTTTTTCCTAAACCTACTGCACTTATATGGTAAAAAGCCTTAAATTTTATTAAATTTAAGGCTTTGTTTACGTAGGTTCCGTTAATCTGTGTTATGTTAACTAAAAATTTAAATTTCTACCGTTAATCATTGATTGCTGGGTTAAATTCGATTGTACCTATTTGAGGATGAATAATAATTATTTAAACTTTAGTTTTTCTTCTTGGAATAACCCAACTTTAACTATTTATCAGCCATATAACAAGTCCGAAAAAGTATATGTAGACTAAAAATGTTGTTGCTTTAAAATAAAGTTTGATTAAGTTGATACTACTAACCTTTGATAAACGAACAAAAAGAAAAAGCTTGTTTTGAAAAAAGATTGATCAAAACAAGCTTTAATTTATTTAATTGAATCATTCTTTTATAAAAAAATTTGATAACTTCTGTGATCCTTCTTCAATTAAAGCGCCCTTTTGTGGGATAACGAATATAAAATCTTTGTTATCTAGTTAAATTCCCCCTAAAAGAAGATTTATTTTCCGAATATTCAGTTGACAATTATAACATATCCACTTTACAATTTAATGGTGATGATTTTATCACAATTAAACTACTTAGAATACACTTCACTTATTTGAAAATGATTACAAATAGGAGGTGTTAAAATGAATAACCGAGTAAATCCAGAGTTATTACCAGGATTAGAAATGTTTCAAGACCCTGATTTACGCCCAGAGAACTTGCAAGCAATCAGAGAAGGAATATCGCAAATGAGACCACCTACCGTTGTTGATGAATCCCTTTCATTAACAAATGAGGTCATTGTAGGACCTGATGCTAATCCATTACCATTAAGAATTTATCGTCCAAAATCAATTAATGAATCCTTACCTGTCCTGTTATGGATACATGGTGGCGGTTATATCTTAGGGTCTATAGATGATAATGATGATACTTGTATGAGATTTGTAAAAGAAGCCAACTGTGTGGTCGTTTCTGTAGACTACCGTTTAGCTCCTGAACATCCTTATCCAGCACCTATTGAGGATTGTTATGCAGCATTAAAATGGATTGCTGATAATGCAGAGCCATTAAACATTGATTCGAATCGAATTGGTGTTGCAGGAGCGAGCGCTGGGGGTGGACTAACAGCAGCATTGACATTATTAGCCCGCGATCGACAATATCCTTCTATTTGTTTCCAAATGCCACTCTATCCAATGATTGATGACCGAAATAATACACCTTCTACGAATGAAATTAAAGAAGGATTTGTTTGGAATCAAAAGGCAAATGAAGCTGGATGGAAAATGTATTTAGGAGAAATATATGGAACGAATAATATTCCTGCCTATGCAGCCCCTGCTCGAGCAGAGGATTATAGTAATTTGCCATACACCTACACATTTGTTGGTCAATTAGATCCATTCCGCAGTGAAACATTAACCTATGTAACCAAACTTGCGCAAGCTGGTGTTGATGTCGAATTTCATTTATATCCTGAGGCCTATCACTGGTTCGAAGGATTAAATCCAAATGCCAACGTATCTATTCGCGCTGTGAATGAAATTATACAAGCAGTAAAGACTGGTTTCGAAAGAGTAGCTAAGGTAGAGGCTTAATCTCTTTACAAAAGAAACACTCACAAATACTACACATTTGTGAGTGTTTTTACCTTTGAGTATACCTAAGGGAAAATAAAAAGCGTAAACCCATTGTCACTCAATGGGTTTACGCTTTTTTACTTCTTATAAAATCTATTATGTGAACTAAAAATGTATATGCTGTACAGCCTAAAACGAGAAAAAACTACTAGTTCAGTAACAGTAGTTTTTCTGTTCATTGGATAGCAATTTTATGTAATTATCTTCTATTGATCCCTCACGGCTTCTTATACAATTTATTCAAAGTATCAAAGGTTTCTGTTTTGCTCATTCAACGTTTGGAAATTCATGAGACTTTCTTTGAAGTTTACGTGAGTTTCCACGGATAAATATATCTTGAAATTCATCATATTTGAATGGAATAAGGGGTGATAAGTACGGAACACCTACAGATTTTAACTGTATAAGATATAGAACCACTATAGTAGAAACAACTATAATACTTAGTAAATCAAAGTAATAGCAAGTGATAAGAAATAGATATCTCAATGACAATAGTCCAGTTTGTCCTCGATAAATAACTAAAGTAGATAGATAAGTACTCAATCCCGTTACTACTAGGCTTGCTGGATGGATAATATGAGCTGAAACAGACATGTCCCCAATAACGAGGGTAGCTAGCAGTGTGATGATAATAACCGTCCCTTTAGGAGCACGTGAGCCAATATCAATTAATATGCGAAATAAAATGAGCAAAATGAGAATTTCCCAAAACGTAGGTAATAATTCTCCATGGTTAAATAAATCTTTTTGGATTTTTTCGCTGTATTTATCGCTATGAAATTTTTCTAAACCCACATAGATCCCAGGGATGAGAATGGAACTAATAAAGCCCAAATAGCGAATGAATCGATTAACAAAACGTCCAGTCTTTAAATGATAATCATCAGGGGCTTGAAAAAAATCAACAAATAAACTGGGGGCTATAATTGAGTAAGGATTCCCATCTACTAATACAATTACTTTACCTTCTAAAAGAGCTGAAGTGGTTGTATCTACACGCTCTTTCGTCATCACTAGGTTAGCAAACGTTTTAGGTTTTCCTTCTATAGCATCTTCAACTATTCTTGAAGCCAATATATAGTTTGCATCTATATTAGAAATACGATGCTGTACTTCTTCTAAAATCGTTTGATCAACTAAGTGCTTTATATAAACGACAGCTATATCTGTTTTTGAATAGGTTCCATAGGGCTTTGTATGAATGATTAATTGTGGTGTCTGAATCATACGCCTTATTATATTAATATTTGTAGTAAGATTTTCTGTGAATCCTACTTCAGGTCCTCTTAAAGCTCGTTCTCCTAATGTTTCTTCTAAACCTCGCTCTATCCATTTAGTTGTAGGTATAAGTAATCCACCTGTGTCTCCCTCTATGAGTAGAAATGTATTGCCTTTAACCAAAGCATCTTTTATTTCTTCAATTGAATTTGTTTCTTTCAGAGAAGCCGAATAAATCATAGTCTTTATCTGTTGAATAGATGGAGCCACTTCATTAGCTGTTTCCAATGTTTTCTGTAAAGGTTCAATAATATAGCTTTGTATTTGGTCTTTATCTACAATTGTATTTAAATAAAAAAGCGAGATTTTATTTTTAAAAATGGTCCTTTTTTCAAAATCACTTGTCATTTCAAATTGCTGTCCAAGTTTCTTTGAAATATTTTGTAAGGCTTTGTTTAATGAATAAGACATTCTATCACCTATAAATTAATATTTATAGTTTAATGTACACTTATTTATCCATTAGTATGTAACCAAAAAGCTTTCTTAAGTTTGTTGATTCAAAGCTAACTATAAATTCGTGTTATGTAAAGTCTATCTACTATATATAGTATTGTATACAGATAAAAGTACGACAAGAATGATTGTGGTAGGTGTGGGGCGTTTTCCATTTAGAAAGAAAGCATGAAAATAACCGAAAAGCCTTTCTTTTCGCGTAAAAGAGAAGTGAAGGAGCGACAAGGGGATTCGTGGCAAATATAAAGACTATTCCCACAAGCCTCTAGTAGTCGTTGCAATGAAAACACACAAATATAGGCTCAAATTTTGCAAGTATCTTCTGTTTTGCAGAATATCCGCCATTAAACGCAAAATTTGAGTCCTATAATACATTTTATGTAAACTAAAAGTGAATATGGTATACATACGCATTTTATATAATTTTATAAAGAAACAATGACTTGTTATTTTGATTCCTCACAAGAAAAATAATAGTCTAAGTTCAAGTTACTCATCTCCACAACGGGTTGACCACCTATATTAAAACAACCCTCTGAGAATTCATTGATTTCCTTGTTATTAAAATAGCTTTTAGAAAAGATAAGGGAGCTTGCTATAACTACTATAAAAGGAAGAATAATAGATAGTCTTTGTCCGATAGTTAGTTTTTTTAACTTCATTAAAATTCACCTTCTTTCCCTTTTTATTTTACTACATTTACCAATAACTTTATATATTTATCACTTAAGAGAAGAAGGAAGAGATAATAAGAAGTTTTATATAAGAAATAGCTGTTCTGTAACATCTCTTTCTTTAATGACGATAATCAACATTATGGAAACTAGATTTGTACATTATATCCGTCAATTTACAATTAGTTGTTACCTATATATTACATATAGACGTGTAGAAAAAATATAGATAGTTCATACTAAGAACTATCTTATTGTATAATTACAGCACGGGCCTTTTGCACAGCTTCTACATATTGACTTGCAATACAGGTGATTTTGCTAAAGTCAGAATCTTGAATTGCATTTGAATCCAATAGATTCCCCCCAATACCTACGGCAGCAACTCCTACATTAATAAAAGAAGATATATTATCTAAATTCACTCCCCCAGTCGGGATAATAGGGATATGAGAAAAAGGACCTTTTACGTTTTTTATATATTTAACTCCAAGCCCATCTGCCGGGAAGACTTTTACTAAATCTGCCCCCCATTCAATTGCTGTTATCATTTCAGTTGGAGTCATTACACCTGGTACAACAATCTTTCCATACCGTAAACTTGTTCGGATAACATCTTGGTGGAGGCTAGGACTAAAAATAAACTCAGCACCATAGTCAATAGCCTTTTTTGCCGATTCAGCATCTAAAACTGTACCTGCTCCTACAATCGCCTGATTCTTCAAGTTCATAGAAAGCTTTCTAATCATTTCAAAAGCACCAGGGCAATCAACTGTAACCTCTAAGGTTGTTACTCCACCTTTCACAATACTTTCCGCAACTTGCTCCATTTTATCATGTGGAATATTACGTAAAACAGCTATAATACCACTTTCTGTTAGTTTATTCATTAAATTAACTTTAGGTATCATTATAGAATCCCTTCCCTTCACTCCACTCTTTGTTATCGAAGTATCTCTTCTTTATTAGAATTCGGTTCAACCTGCGACCAGAAGGGATACCCTTCCACATCCCCTGCAACACTTAGTGCATAGGCACCAACACGGTTTCCCAAGTCAACGGCTTCTTTATAGCACCAACCACGTATTAATCCGGATAGAAAGCCTGCAGCAAATCCATCTCCAGATCCTACTGTATCAATGATTTGATGGACTGGATAACCTTTTACGTACTCTCTATGTTCTTTTGTAGCATAATAAGCTCCCTTTTTCCCTAGTTTTACCACTACGGCTTCAGATCCATTTTGCAATAGGGCCTGTGTTATTTTCTCAGGCGTCGACTCACCTGTCATAATCCTACCTTCTTCTAATCCTGGTAATACAATGTCGCACATACTAGCAATGTCCATCAAAGTTTCTCTAGTCTTTTCCGTAGACCAAAGCTTTAAACGAATATTAGGATCAAATAAAATCTTTACTCCTTGTTTCCTAGCTAGTTCAATTGCCCGATAGATAGTATCTTGGCAAGAGGGACTAAGAGCAGGTGTAATCCCTGTGAGATGTAGAAACTTAGCCTGACCGATATAGTCTTCATCTAAATTATCAGGAGTCATATAACTTGCTGCTGAGCCCTTACGATAATAATATATCTTGGGATCATTTCCTATTTGACGTTCTTTGAAGAAAACCCCTGTCGGATATTTTCTATCAAATATAACATGAGAGGTATCTACTCCCTCTCCCCTTATATAGTTACGAACATATAATCCAAATTCGTCGTCACCTAGACGTCCCATCCATCCGACCTGATGCCCTAATTTTGAAAGTGCGATGGCTACATTTGATTCTGCACCACCTATGGTCTTCACAAACTGACTTGAATACCGTAGTGGTGTAACTGAGTCAGGAACAAATAGAACCATGGTTTCCCCAAACGTAATTACATCCATACCTTTCTCTCCTCTATTGGATTGAATTAATTAATACTCCGATATAAGTATCTTAGTTTGTGAAAAGGATCCCTTTTACACTGTAAATATAAAAAGAATCCTTTTTGAATATTATCTATTTTAGTACATGGAATTTGCCATCAAAACTAAATTCTTTCTCTTCCAATAGTCGTTTGAGGTATACAGCTAACTCCACAGCATGATAATCCCCCCATAAGGAAGACTCTCCATTAGGTACTAAACTTCCTTCGGGAATGTAATCCCAACCATTTGGCTGATGATAAATAGAGTGGAGAATTAACCCCTGATGTTTTGCGTCTTCTGAAAGATAAGGTGGAGAGAATAATGTTTTTGAAACAGTTAAAGCTGCTTGGAAATATTGCTGTCCTTTTGGATTTCCATTTTGTTTAAGGTAAGATGCCAATCGTAATAGCCCTTGGGCTGCAATTGATGCTGCTGAACTATCTACTGGTTCCTTGGAGTTGTATGGATCAGCAGGTCGATCTCTCCACTCTCCTAATTCAACTAAACCTGGAGCACCTGTATCCCAATATGGAATTCCGTCTAGAGCTGTATTTTCAAGGTAAAAATCAGCAGTAGCAGTTGCTGCTTTTAACATAAAATTGACAACTTCCTCACGTCCCCCATATGGTTCTAATTCTTTATCCGATAATTTAGAAATAAACTCTAGTTGTTCAGCATAACCTAAGATTGCCCAAGCTAGTCCTCGTGTCCAAGTGGAAAATGCACAATATCCTTGCTGACTACTAGGGCATCGATAAGCTCCATTCACAGGATTAAAGATCGATTCATGAGCAACACGACCTTTAATATCATAAGTATCCCGACCTTCTCCATAAAAGATATTGTAACGAGCAGTATTTTGGGAATGTTGAATAAGTCGATCTAATAAGGAGATAGACTGATCGCCTTCTATCATTAATGTATGTCCAAGATTGTATGCTAATGATAGTGAACGTAATGAACGGATTGTGTCAATAAAAAGAGACTGTGGTCCATTGAAAGAATAAATGTATCCTGTTCCATCATTAAGAGTGGACCATCGACTTGCCTGTACTGCGCCTGAAATTTTAAGAGCTAATTCGTAAAAGTTTAGCTCCCATTCATTAAAAGACAACCTTCCCTCTAACATTAATCTCCGTAAGTTTCCATAAGTAGAAACATTATTAAAACCGTGATCATGTACGCCAATATGACTCACATGAGGGGCCATATAATCAACAGTGCTCTTACGCCCAATTTCTAAAAAGCTTTCATCGTCAGTAGCGTCAAAGTGTAGAATAGCCCAACCATACATAAATCCCTGAGTCCATTCTGTCCATCCTTTTGCAGTATAGCGTCCATTTGAAGTAAAAACAGGTGTACCATTTTTCAAATCCCAGGAATCATGAAGTGCCTTTATTTTTTTTCCGGAAACATCAAAAAAATGACTTAAACTTTTCTCTAAATCTTGAAGAGTTAATGATTCATTAATTCTCAATGGTTTTTCCTCCTTTAAAAAGTTAAATTTCTACAGTTGTTTCTTCATGCTTCTATGGATTTCCATATTAATAGGTAAATAGAAAACCGGTTTACGAAACCGATTTCGTAAATTTATAATACCTTATATTCAACTAATTCGAAAGGTTTTTTTGAAATATTATAAATATTTTCATATCAAAATAGAAAATACACTTATCCATATAAAATTTAAATGAACAGGAAAGTAGTAATTCCTTATTTAAAGGTTAACTGATTGTTTTTTTTAAATTTAGGGTGTTGTTTCATACTAATGGATAATTGAATAGTAGAATTATAGATAATATTAAACTTTTTTGGAGTTCTAATAGAGTTTGAAGTGATAAGCATTTAGGTAGCTTAAAATTAATATTTATTATGTTTTAAAACAGGTAAACAAAGGTACGGGGATGTTTAGTTACCGTACTAAAGTTATTAAATTTGTATCTAAGAAAAGTTAATGGCCTTTTCCAGATTACTCACCAAGAAAAGGCCATAGTTTGATATTTTTTAAGTTGTTTACACCATAGAGATATTTACGCTTTAACCTATAATTTTCATTATATTTGAGGGATTATACTGTATTTATAACAAATAGGCTTCTAAAAAATAATGAATATTGTCAACAAATATCCTAAATTGAAAATTTATTAAATTTATCTACCCCATAAATGTGGAATCATTAATATCATTTGGAACTCCGGATGAATTTCTAACAATTAATTTAGTATCAAATATTGTAGTTGAAAATTTAGTTTTCCTTTTAGCATGGATACGTTTTAAAATAGTTTCTGCCACTTTTACTCCTATTTCATAAGTAGGCTGAGCAACCACACTCATAGATGGATTAGTAATTGAAGCCCAATCAGTATCGTCGAAACCAAGAAAAGAAATATCTTGAGGCATTTTATAACCCGATCCTTGTATAGCTTTGAATGCTTCAAGATTCAGGGTATCATTCATAGAAAAAATAGCTGTAGGTTTTAAAGATTGAAGAAGATCTATAGTAGCCTTATATCCATCACCTTCTGTTAAAGATACTTCCCTTACTAATAATGGATTATAATCAATATCAAAGTCCAACAGGGCCTTTTTATAGCCTTCGAATCGCTCCTGTCTATTACTTACTCCCTGAACCGATGCTGTAAGATAAGCAATCCGTTTGTGGCCAAGTTTGCATAAGTAAGATACTGCATTATAAGCTCCTTCGAAGTTATTTGTAAGTACTTGATCTCCAAACTGTTCATTCATTTTCCTATCAACAAAGACCATCGGGAATCCTTCTTCGGCTAGCTTTTTATATAAGTCTTCATTCATACCCACGGTAGCTGTAATAATGCCATCAACTTGTTTATGATAAAGTTCCGTTATATATTTTCGCTCTAAGTCTGAATCATTATCTGCGTTACAGAGGAAAAGACTATACCCACGCTTACGACAAACATCTTCTACTCCTCGTATAAGTTTTGTACTAAATGGATTTAAAACATTGAATATAATAAGTCCTATCGTCTTAGTCTTTTTGCTTTTAAGTCCTTGTGCAAGGTGGTTCGGTTCATATTTTAATTCTTTTATAGTAATTTCAATTTTTTTGCGAATATCTTCTCCCATCATGTCATACATGCCGTTTAGGTACCTTGACACTGTAGTTTTTGAAACTCCTGCTTTTTCGGCAACATCCTTGATTGTAACTTTCATAGTAATTTCTCCTTTATTGTACTCCTCTTACTAACTATAATATAACTTTCTGTCTACTAGTGTAATCAGAAAACCCATGAAAGTGTAAATAAGCCATTTAAAATAAAAAAGTACCAATAAGGTACTTTTTTATTTAGAAAACTCTATATATTCCGAATATTATTTTCGGAATGAAGTATTAACTGTTAGAGTTTGTTATCGCTTACATTCAAACCCGAGACCATTCAACTTTTAAGATTATCATCTTATATAAACAAAGATAGAATTAGGATGAACCCAAATGCTACAAAACCTACAATTGTGTTAATTCCAGTCCATATTATTAATGTTTGTTTTACAGTTAAATTAAAGTATTCTTTAATCATCCAAAATCCTGAATCATTAAAATGGGCCATAGCAAGAGAACCTGCTCCAGTTGCTAAAACCAATAATTCAGCGCTAGGTGGATTAGGCATAGTTGCGATAATTGGTGCTACAATTCCTGCTGAAGTAATTAAACCTACTGTCGCAGACCCAGTAGCAATACGAATAAGTAACGCAATTAAGAATCCTAAGATTATAGGAGATATTCCAATACCTGTTGCCAACTCAGAAATATAGTCACCTGTACCACTATTGATTATAACTTTATTGAAAGCTCCCCCAGCGCCAATAACTAATAAAATATTAGCAGTTGGGGCCACACAATTATTCGTAAACTTAAGGATAGTTTCTTTATCAAATCCCCTTGCATACCCTAAGCTAAAGAACGAAAATATCGCTGCTATTCCAAGGGAGATAATAGGACTACCTAAAAAACTAAAAATTACACGGAATTGATTTGTCTCTGCCAAAGTTACTTCTGTAATTGTTTGACCGAGCATTAATAAAACTGGTAGCAATACCGTTAATAAGGTAATTCCTAAGCCTGGTAAAGCTTGTTCATTATTCTCCTGTACCAGTTCTTTTACTAACTGCTCAGAGGGAGTAGGTTTAATACGTTTAATGAGCCAATTTGTATAAAGTGGACCCGCAATAACTGCAGTGGGAAAACCAATTAATATGGCATAAAGGATTGTTAATCCAACATTCGCATGATAAATTTCCACACCTGCCATCACTGCGGGATGTGGAGGAACCATACCATGAACAGTTAAAAGCCCTGCAAGCAATGGAGCTCCGATTTTTATTACATTCATTCCAGTTTTTAAAGCAATTGTAAATACAAGGGGAACTAAAAGGACAAATCCTACTTGGAAAAATACAGGAATACCTACGATGAAACCAACAAACATCATCGCCCAATGTACATTGTTTAATCCAAATCGTTTAATGAGGGCTTGAGCAATCACTTCTGCCCCTCCGGATTCGGCCATCATTTTACCGAGCATAGTACCAAAAGCAAGAACAATAGCAATTAATCCTAAAGTTGTTCCTAATCCCTCTTTAATTGATTCAACAACATCCACTAAAGGCATCCCTGATAAAGTGCCTACAAATACAGAGGTAACAATTAATGTTACGAATGGATTCCATTTAAAGTAGCTTATTAATACAATAAGTAATAAGATACCTATTAATGTAATAATTAAGGGCATAGTGATAGTCTCCTTCTAAGAAAGCATGTTAAAATCTTTAATCGCTAATTAAAAATTTTTCCTAATTATTCAATATGTGGTAATCATGGAGTTGCCGAAGATTCATATTCTCCCCGGCCTTTTCCATGACTCTCTTTTTTATTTATGTTCAGTAGAAATTAACCATATCTATCATTAATGTTGCAACTTATTTCAATTAGTCTATAATGCTTTATTTAAGAGGGGGTACATGTAAAAGTTAAAGGCCTTTAAAATCGGGTTTTCTTTTTTCTAAAAAGGCCGACACACCTTCCTGTTTATCTTTTGTAGAAAATAAGAATGATTGTAGCGAATTTTCAAGTAAAAGACCTACTTCCTGCGGAATATCAAAGCTACGTTGTATAGATAACTTAGATACCCTCAATGCTAATGATCCTCTTTCAAATATTTTTTCTGCTAATTCTAAGACAGTCTCCTCTAATTCATCTTGGGATGATACCACAGAGACAAATCCTAATTGTTTTGCTTGATGAGCATCTAATACTTCTCCAAGAAACACAAGCTCTTTTACTTTAGCTTCTCCTAAGAGTCGAACCAACCTCTGAGTTCCCCCTGCACCGGGCATTACTCCTAATTTACATTCAGGAAGACCGAACTTGACATTATCTGAAGCTACACGTATATCACAAGCAGCTGCAAGCTCCATACCTCCACCAAAAGCATATCCTTGAATAGCTGCTATTGTTGGTTTTTCGTAATTATAGATCAAATCATATAAACCTTGCATAGATGGAAAAAGAGCATCCAAAGGGGTCATTTTTTGCAAATCTAAAATATCCGCCCCAGAAGCAAAGGTTTTTCCTGTTCCTTTAAAACTGACAACTTTCACCTCTGCATCACTTTTATAATAAGAAAGAGCATCCTTTATTTCTCCCATCATTTCTTCGTTAAAAGCATTATACTTATCTGGCCGATTAAGAGTAATCCATCCTATTCCATTCTTCTGTTGAACATCTATCGTGTTAAACTTTTGCATGATTATCCTCTTCCTTCTCTATAAGATTTATGAATAAACGAGAGTCCATTTCCTTTAAGTTGGATGATATCTTTGGTTTTGAGTCCATTAGGCTAAGAATATCTTTATGAAGATCAATTCCAGGTGCTATCTCTTCTAAAATCAAACCATCGTTTCCAAGTTTGAATACAGCTCTTTCTGTTACAAAAATTACCCTTTGACCTGTTTCTTTAGCATAATCGCCAGAAAAAGTAATTTGATTTACTTTGTTTACAAACTTTCTGAATTTCCCTTCCTTAATAATTTCAATTTTTCCATCAGAAATTTTGACTTCTAATCCTCCGGAAGTGAAAGTACCACAGAAAACAAGCTTTTTTGCATTTTGTGCTATATTTATAAAGCCACCGCAACCCGTAATTCTATTACCAAGCTTACTCACATTGACGTTCCCATCTATATCTACTTCTGCCATTCCTAGACATGTCATATCAAGGCCACCGCCATCAAAAAAATCAAATTGAGAGGGTGCTTCAGTGATAGCGTGTGCATTTGATGCTACCCCAAACTCTATTCCACCAGCTGGTATTCCACCAATAATTCCTTGTTCAATAGCAAACACGTATTCTTTCGATAAATTCATTTCCGAAGCTACTAACCCAACTGACCCTGATATTCCTACTCCCAAATTCACAATACCGTTATCAGGTAATTCAAGAGCTGCACGCATAGCAATGATCTTACGTTCATTGTAAGGTATTGATTCGAGATTATAAGTTGGTATTCGAACATCACCGGCATAGGCAGGATTATATGTTGAAACAATTGTTTGCTTTTGTTCAGGACAGATGACAATACCATCGACCAAAATACCTGGAATCTTTACAAGCTTAGGGTGTAGTGTTTCCCTTTTTGCTAGGCGCTTCACTTGCACAAATACTTTTCCACCACTATTGTGAACTGCCTGTGCAATAGCTAAATTATCCAAAAAGGCTGCCTCTTCTTCCATAGTGATATTTCCATCCTCATCAGCTGTTGTTCCTCTTAAGAAAGCTATATCTACAGGAAATGATGGATAAAATAATTTCTCTTCTCCTTTTATATTAATGACTTCTACTATATCTTCAGTTGTAACTTTATTTAGCTTCCCTCCCTCTACGCGAGGATCTACAAATGTTTTCAAACCTACATGAGTAATTAAGCCCGGTCTACCAGAAGCTATTTCCCTAAATAGTTGTGATAGTACTCCTTGTGGAAGATTATAGGCCTCAATCTTGTTTTCGCTAGCAAGATGGGCCATCTTAGGCAGGTAGTCCCAATGACCTCCAATATCACGTTTTACTAACCCCTCATGTGCTACATGACACATTCCTCCGTCCTTCCTATCCCCGATGCCCGTTACATGAATAAAAGTGAGATTTCTAGGCGTTGCAGAATCAATGAATCTTTTTTCAAGCGCTTTCAAAAAAGACGTCGGTTCTAGTAATCCACCTCCTGCCCCCCCAACTGCCACTGTATCTCCATTAGATATTTGCTTCACTGCGTCTTCAGCTGTCAATACCTTAGAATAAGTCATAAATATTGCTCCTTTATATTTGTTTTCTAACTCTATTTTCACACCATATAATATAAAACCGATTTACGAAACCGATTTCGTAACTTAATGTTAAACCATATTGTAGATTTTTGAAAGTAATTTTTAAAATTTTTTGAAAATTTATATTTGTATTTAATAAATAAACTCCTAAAATAATCCCGTCATACCTGGTTTTTTCCAAAAATAAAATGAATACACATTTAATTTTTTATTTATTTTTGAGAATATCTATTGATAGGCAAAACCTTATTTATCACAGTACATGTTTTTGGCGTACTATCTATTTAATAGGTGTTATAAAAAAGCTCACATTTTTGTATAAGTTTTTTGGTCCCAAGTTGATTATGAAAAAGAGAAAAGAAAAAAGCACAAACCCAGTGAATAACATTGAGTTTGCGCTTTTTTTACTACCTGCATCATGCTTTATGTTAAGTAAAGAAAAAAGATAAAAATTAAATTAAATTTTATTCTTTTCTTTTAGATAATTATTATAAGCCGTGTCCACTTTGTTTAGTTTTGGATATGTTTTTAAAATTCTCCCCCTGATATCCTCCGATAAATGTTATAGAAACAATGCATCAAAACGAAAACATCCCCAAGTGATGACTCATCACTCGGGGCGTGTTGTTAATAACGTTAATATTTTTTCTTCTTACATGTCAACTGTCCAATTGACTTAAATAACGTACGTATCTCCATTATAGCCTAGAACCTTGTTCAGCATCATTGGTCCCCTGCATCCTAACCGAACGCTTTCGAACTAAAACAAAATAGGAAAGAAACGCCAACAAGCTAGCACCAAAGATCGTAACGCCCATTGGAACACCGGTATACGATCCCGCTATTCCAACAAGAGGGGCTGATAGCGAGCCGAGTACAAATGGCAACAAGCCTAATAATGCGGAGGCGCTGCCCGCAATATGTCCTTGTGATTCAATGGCTAATGCAAAGGACGTCGTACCAATAATACTGATTGATGAGACAAAAAAGAAAATCGGGATCGCCACGGCAATTAGTGGAGCTTTTAAAAGAAGAGCGATGAGTAGGATTGCTCCTGCTGCAATAGAAATTCCTAGTCCTATCTTTAAAAATGTCCGCTCCGAAATGCGATCGGCCAAGCGTCCAACCAACTGACTTCCAATAATCAAGCCTAAACCATTAACTCCAAAGAGTAGACTGAACTGTTGCGGAGAAACATGGTAAATATTTTGATAGACAAATGGAACACCAGATACATAGGCAAATATTCCAGCTGTCGTAAATCCTTGCGTGAATGCGTATCCCATGAATTCTCGATCCTTGAATAAGGATCCGAAATTGCTCATGAGCTGTGGCAGATTACTAGGTACACGTTTTTCAGGTGGTAATGTTTCTGGTAGTTTTAGAGAAACCATGAAAATTAATATAGCTCCAATACAAGCTAAAACAATAAAAACTCCATTCCACTTGGCAAACGAAAGAATGGCTCCTCCAGCAATAGGGGCAACGATTGGGCCGAGGTTACCGACTAATACAATTAAAGTGAAAAATTTGGTCAGTTCCCTTCCACTAAAAAGGTCCCTGATGACAGCTCTTGAAACCACAAGTCCGCCTGCTGCGGAAAAGCCCTGGACAAAACGAGCCACAATAAGGAAATAGATATTTGGTGAAAACGAGCAGGTTAAAGAAGCTAATAAGTATAAGCAAAGAAACAATAGTAAAGGTTTACGACGGCCTTTCACATCACTCAATGGGCCAATAAATAATTGTCCTGCTCCCAATCCTAATAAGCATGCTGTCAAACTAATTTGTACGAGTGATGCCGTAGTGTGAAAATCTTTTACGATTGTAGGGAAGGAAGGTAAATACGTATCAATTGTAAAAGGGCCTAAGAGTCCAAGTGATCCCAAAAGTATCGCAAGTTGAATTCTTTTTTTTCCACTAAGTGTATTCAATTTTTCCTCGCCTTTCTATATAGTTTGTATTTCATTTCATTACAGAAATGTAAGCTACAAGCTCCCATCTTACATTAAGCACAAAGGGACCAAAATGTAGATTTAATTCGATACCCGAAGAAAATACATAGTTCTGATTATAACCTGTTATCATTTCCGGGTAAACAATTAAAAACTCAGCTTGCAGATGAAGGTTAAATATTTTGGTTCTGGTGCAAAATTTCAGTCGACTTGAAACTAAGCTCTAAATCTTGGACATACTGATACTAGTATTCTAAAAGAAGGGCGTGATCAGTGTGGAAAAGCAAAACTTATTTAAGTGGAAACACTATCAACCTGATATCATTTTGTTAACTGTCAGATGGTACCTACGGTACAATTTAAGTTTTCGTGACTTGGTAGAAATGATGGAGGAACGTGGATTATATATTGCTCATACAACGATTATGCGTTAGGTACATCAATATGGACCTCAATTAGAAGAAAGAGTACGGCAACATCTTACGTCGACAAACGACTCATGGAGAGTCGATGAGACCTATACCAAAGTAACAGGGAAATGGATGTACTTATATCGTGCAGTGGATTCAGAGGGGAATACGATTGATTTTTATCTAAGTGAATTAAGAGATAAACAAGCAGCCAGGCGCTTTTTCAAGAAAGCCTTGGCTTTTTCGTACGTATCTAAACCTCGCGTGATAACTTTAGATAAGAACCCAGCCTATCCTATAGCAATCCAAGAGTTAAAAGAAGAGAAATATATGCCTGAAGGCATACAATTAAGGCAAGTTAGATATCTCAATAATATCTTGGAACAGGATCATCGTTTTATCAAGAAGCGTGTTCGTTTCATGTTAGGATTGAAGTCGTTTCGAACAGCCACCTATATTTTGAATGGTATCGAAGCCATGCATATGGTTAAAAAAGATCAACCTCATCAACAGGAAAAGTCTGTCCAAAATGAGGTTGAATTCATTCATAAATTATTCGGAGTAGCTGCATAATCTCAAAGTGAACAGGATATTACTATCCTATGTTTCTATTGCATTATTTTCGCACCTGAACCATAAATGGTATAGACGACTATAGTTATAATTGATAAGATTGCAATGTAAGCGAATTCATAGTTATTTGAAGTAAATTGATTGTTACATAAGCTATCAAAATACGATTTCGAAGGGGAAACGAAACATGATGAAAAAATGGACAAGCTGTGCACTAACTTCTGTTTTTGCTATCTCATTACTTGTACCTTCTGTTTCTTTTGCAGAATCAAATGAAAAAACATCTCCTCAAGCACACGTTGAGTATCCTGTTTTAACAAAAGCAAAAAAGCCGGAGGAAGTCGGGTTTTCGTCTGAAAAACTTGAAAAAGTGGATCAGTTGATTGAAAAAGAAGTGGCCGCCGGTTTTCCTGGAGCAGCACTGATTGTCATAAAAGACGGTAAAATCGTGAAGAATGAAAGCTACGGCTATAAACAAAAGTTTGAGGGACATACACCGCTTAATAAGTTTTTGAAAATGAAAAAGGACACCATGTTTGATATTGCATCAAATACTAAGATGTATGCAGCGAATTTTGCCCTTCAGAAACTTGTCAGCGAAGGAAAAATTGATTTAAATTCACGGGTACAAGAATATATTCCTGAATTTAAAGATGGACCGACAGACAAGATCAAAGGAAAGGATACTATGCGTTTGGTCGACATGCTGCATCACAGTGCTGGTTTTCCGGCCGATCCCGCATATCATAATCCTAAAGTAGCCGGTGATCTATATTCGCAAGATCGTGAAACGACATTGAAAATGCTGACTAAAACACCGCTGGAATATAAACCGGGCACCAAAAACATATATAGTGATGTAGATTATATGCTTTTAGGGTATATAGTTGAAAAGGTCACCGGACAAAAACTTGATGATTATGTTGAAAATGCTATTTACAAACCTTTAGGTCTTAAGCACACTATGTTCAATCCTCTTCAAAAAGGTTTTAAACCAAAAGATTTTGCTGCAACTGAATTAATGGGTAATACACGTGATGGTATCATAAGCTTCCCGAATGTTCGGACATATACATTACAAGGTGAAGTACATGATGAAAAAGCATTTTATTCAATGGAAGGTGTTTCAGGACATGCCGGCTTATTCTCGACAACTAGTGACCTCGCTGTTCTTCTGCAAGTCATGATGAATGGCGGCAGTTACGGTAATATATCGTTCTTTGAAAAAGAAACGATAGAAGAATTCGTAGCACCTTCCGAAATGAACTCAACATACGGTCTCGGCTGGAGATTAAACGGCGATGACAGTATGGACTGGATGTTCAGCAAATATGCAAGCGACAGTGCATACGGTCATACAGGCTGGACGGGAACGGTGACAATTATTGACCCTGAGCAGAACTTAGGAATCGTCCTGCTCACTAATAAAAAGCATTCGCCGCTTGTGGATCCTGCTGTAAACTCTAATCAATTTTTCGGTGATCTTTTCACAACAGGAAGATATGGAAGTGTGGTCACAGCTGTTTATGAAGCTTTAGAATCAAATAAATAATAAGTGGATGTAATTGAAGGAACAAATCTAACAGAATGTATAAGCAAAAAGAAAAAGCACAAACTCGTTGTGACTGAACGAGTTTGTGCTTTCTTACTTCCGCGAACATGTTTTATGTAAACTAACTTTGTATATGGTATGCATAAGGTTTTGTGAATAAGAATGTGTTCTTGATGAATACATTTTAGATTAAAATAACTTACGCCTTTTCTTTAATCCCTAACACATCCCAAGTATTTCCCCATTCTTTCATTGCTTCAAAGATTGGACGCATTGTTTTTCCTTTATCAGTAAGAGAGTATTCTACATGAGGTGGTATCTCTGAATATATTTTACGTGTAATAATTTCCTCATTCTCTAGCTCCTTTAATCTCAAAGAGAGAGTTCGAGGGCTTACTCCTTTTAAAGATTTTTGCATTTCCCCAAAGCGTTTTGGTCCAGTAAAAAGTTCTCTTAAGATTAAGAAGGTCCACTTTCCTCCAATAACGTTCATTGTCTTTTCTATAGGACATTCAGAAATATTGGATTTCAGTTCAAGTTCGTTGTTCATTGTATTCCTCCATTACTATTCATAAAGATACTTACTATAAAAAATATCAGTACTATAAAAAATAAAGTACTTCACTTAGTATAATTATTATAAAACAGCCAGTAAATGGTTATTTATAATACATGTATAAAAGGAATGATAAAAGTGAAAGCAATTGTTTTTGGAGGTACAGGTTTTATAGGAAGTCATGCGGTAGAACAATTATGCTTGAAAGGGCATGAGGTTACAGCTGTGGTTCGTCAAAGCAGTGACACCTCTTTTTTAGATAGTTTAGGTGTGCGAGTAGTTAAAGTGGATTTTTCTAAAGCTGAATCTATTGGGAGAATCATAAAAGGACATCAAATAGTTTATAACTGTACCGCAGATGCTAATCTAAGTACTGAAGTTAATTTAGAAGCACCTGTGGAACTTAAATTGACAAAAAAAATCTTTAAAGAGGCTGCTTTAAATGGTGCTGAGCGTTTTATACAATTAAGCTCAATTGTAGTATATGATTTTAAAACAAATAAACCTATAAATGAATCTTATTGTATACGCCCAGAATATCCTATCCAGGAGTTACTTCTTAAAAGAGAAGATGTTGTTCAAGAAATGGGAAAAGAAACAGCTATGGAAACGATTATTCTACGGCCAGCAAGTGCAATAGGCTCTCGAGACAAGAATTCCTTTTTTTCAAGATTATTTAAAAATCATATAGATAATAAATATCCAATTTTAAAAAACGGTCAAACGAAAGTTTCCTTAGTTGATACGCGCGATATAGGAAGAGCAATGGAATGGTTAGGTAATTATAAGTTATTTACAAAAAAACATAACCTCTTTTTACTTAAAGGATTTGACACAACCTGGGGAAGTCTAAAGGCAGCTATAGACGAAGCAAGAGGCACGGTGGCGAACGTCCATGATTTATCTAGAATAGTTGAGGAAAATAAACAACTGTCTTATGCTTTAAATACTTTCAATACAAATAGGATCTGGAATGATGAAAAAATGAGAAATTTAGGATTTAAGATCAAATATTCTCAAACCGAAAGTGTAGAACATGCAGTTAGAGATTTAATTAAAAGAAATGTCATTTAAAGCTGAAGTCTAATAAACTTATTTTTAGTTTATTAGACTTTTTAGTACCTATAATCAACATTATATCTACTCGTTCTATATGCAGAATGAACCCTGAAAACAATGTTAAATTTATGTTATAATGTAGTTACAAGGAAAGTGGGGTGCGTGATTTGAAAGAAAAGATATTTACATTAGTTTTAGCTCTTATCTTCTTAACGGTCTATATCACACATACATCCGTTGAGGATTTATCACTTCCTAAACTTTTATTTATTCCAATGATTTTCTTTTTGGCTTATTTAGCAGATCGAAAATTAGGTCGAGATACATAAGAAACATAGAAAACCCTTCTATCAATGCTTCATTCTGGATAAAAGGGTTTTTATGCTTCTCATAATTGGTGTTATGTAAATAATAGCTTTATCCTTTATAAACCTGATATTCCAAATGCGACAGCAATAAATAAAAAGATTATAACAGCTATCGTAACAACCGATAGTACGATTTTTTTCCATATATTTTTCGGGCTTAAGAAAGCAAAAACTAAGGTAAAGGTCAACCCAATCAATAACCATGTATTAATGGTTGTTGATGAGTAATGATCGTCTGTAGGAACCATAAAATAAAAGGCAATAGTTAAAATTAAAAAAGTAAATGAAATTTCACCAAAATGTTTTCTCAATGTGTGCTTCCTCGCTTGATTAGTAGTTTATAAATAAAAGATTTGAACAACACAGTTTTTAATTTAACTACGTTGCTTTTTGATTATCCTCCGAAATCACCAAGGAGAATTCCTATTGTAAGGGCCATACAATATTTGCTGCAAGGGGCAATACAACCGTTAAAAACATAATTGCACCGTTTCCTAGCATTCCTACAACTTTTAAGGCCCCTTTTTTAGTGAAGAATAAAAGAATGAAACCCATAACAGATGGTAGTGAGGCAGTGAGTAGGAACAACATAACGCTATATCCCAACCAACTACCTACAAAGAACATTTCTCTAATTCCGAATACAGCAGAGACTAAAAATAATACCAAAGGGATAATACCTAGTATCTTTTTCATTTTATGCTCCTTTTCATGCAAGGATAAGTAAAAGTTTTATGCTTTGTAAGGATTAGACGAGGAGGATTAAAAAAAGTTTGGGAATGCCTCTCCTTTTTATAGTTCAATAATAAAGAAGATGGAGTAAACATTTTTCTTAAAGTTAATAAGCCGCCCCCATCTATGTCCGTAAAAGTATGGATAAAAAAACAAGCGACCCTTTATTAGAGTACGCTTGTTTTTTTGTCTCTTAATACACTTTTTGAAGCTCTTGGATTCTTTCTGCTGGTTGAACCGATGTATCCAGCATTAAGACAAGGCCAATTCCTTGTACATAATACTCAAGTGTATCGATATCACTCTTAACTTCAATTGCATTCTTAAACGTACCTACCGGTGTTGTTACTGTTTTGTTCATAGAAGTTACAACATAGTGAATTGGATATTCATCTTCGTAGAAGTCATCTGTCCACTTTGTATTTAATTTTAATGGATATGGAATCGTTGAAGAAATGTCTCCATCCTGCCATCCAGATACGTATCCATCTTTGTCTTCACTATAGGCATAGTACGTAACTTCTCCGTCACTGTCTCGGCCTGTCCACTTATCCATACCAGCCTTTGAACCTGTATACTTAAAGGTTTCTGTATACTCAGCATATGGATAGTTATAAACATAGGTCTTACGTGTATTTAATTTTAAACCACCTGTTACCACTCGGTTCGTTCCATTATCTTTGAAAGACGAATCCAACGTGCGGGCTAAGAATACCGCAAAGTGTTGACGTGAAATTTGTTGGTAAGGTTTAAAGGTATTATCTGAATACCCTGTTGTGACATTGTTATACGCTAGTGCATTGATGTATGTATAGAATCCATCCGTGCTTGGTACATCTGAGAACTCACTAAGTGTTGATCCTTTTAAGTTATACGCTAAACTTAAAATCTTAGCCATTTGCCCTCTTGTTAGCGTACCCCATGCGTCAAAGTATTTCTTTCCTGTTTTCGGATCTTCCTTACCCGAAATAATGCCCAGTTGCACGGCTTTAGCGACTTCTCCATAACCATAATCGCCTTTTTTAATATCTGTAAAGTTAGGATCTGGAGCTGCAAAATCTGTTACGCCTTTTGCACGTAGAATCATTTGAACAGCTTGAATTCTTTTAATCGATGCCTCTGGTTTAAAGGTCCCATCATTATATCCTTTAATGATTCCTTTATTCGTAAGGAAGCTAATCTCTTTTTCATAAAGAGTAACGTCCTTAAACTGACTACTTGCCTCTGCATGCTGCAGGGGAAGAGCCATAGCCAACAGTAAAATGAAGGCTAAACATACTTGTACAATCTTTTTCAATGTAATTCCTCCTATTAAGTTGTAAACAATATTACAATTGTATTACTAATTTATTACATCAAACTCCTTAAAAGTCAATCTATTTTTTTATAGATTTCCTTTTTTATTAAATTTATGGTGAATATTAACCTATGTAATATGATCTATAAAACTATATACATATTTAGTTTTTTTGTTGTATGATAGACCATGTGCTTCAATTTCAACGTAAAAATGTAAAAATATATTTAATTCTAAGTGCTATTAACCCAATATATAGAGGGTTCTATTCTCAGAGATATACAACTTCTCACTCTATCAATTACATAATGAAAATTTCTTTGAAAATACACTTATCACCTATGTAGGAATTATGTGTAAAAGAAAACTTACTGCAAAAGAATTTTGGACTTGGTTTGAACAGAACTGTGAAGATTATTTTCAGTTAGATAAAGATAAGTATGGGATTTTATTTAATAGACTTGCTTCGAAATTATCAAGATATCACCCTGATTTAGTGTTTGAATTTAACGCAGAGATTGATAAGGGTAGAAGAGAGTCCATTATCAGAGCTGATGGGATAACTTCAGCATTTCCTGCTGTTATGAGGCTTGTAGAGGCAGCTCTTCCACTTGAAAAATTTAATGTAATAGCCTTTAGACAAAGATAGATTGATGAACATGAAGTTCATTTCGAAGATATTGCCCTGGATACAAAAGATGTATTTTTCACCTATACAGATGAACGTTTTAGCTCTTGTAATATATATTCGGGGATATAATCAAAGGAATGATCACTTTATAGGTGCTGCCTTTATTTTGTTAGATAGTTTAATCGGTGAATATGATGTGGGTACGCAGATTGGACAAATAACTTTTGAACCTTACCAAGAACAAGAAGATATACATCCTATTTCAAATTTAGTTTCTTTAGTGGATACGATGTAAAAAAGACGTTTTAATGTGTCTTTTTTATGCTGAAGCAAGGAATAGAATGATAAGTATGCTTAGAACAGTCAAATCTATAAAGAATAAAGGCATTTATAGACTAATACGATAGAAATGATAAAAGGAGACGGTCACCCCATCTCTATGGAGAAACCCAAATAGATAAATAAGTTAGTCTTATGCTCTTTGGATAAATATCAGGAGATGAGAGGCCCTCATTAATAGTAATGAGGGCTTTTTAGTACGAATAATTTATTTTATGGTCACTAAATTTTTGTATAATGCACACCTTTTAATGATCATTAAAGACAACTTTAAGCTTAACATCATAATTAAGGTTTATAGTGGCGTTATAATAAGTACATTTCATATAAAAATATTGTTATTATTTTTAGTTTCGTTTGTAAAATATATACTTAAATTCTATTTCATGTGAAATAGTAATCTGTGATTTGGAAATTTATAATAAAAAGGAAAGGTTGGTGATAGCATGCCAAATATTTCTTTTTCTATGACTGGAAATACACCATTTCAAAGATTATTAGGTCATAATCCATCTATTATGGGGGCGTGGAATAACCTAGCAACTACGTTAGAAGGTGATGGTAGTCTCCCTTCTAATGTAAAAGAACAAGTTAGAAGAACATTAGCGCAAAATAATGATTGTAAATATTGTAAGGCAAAGGGAAAACCAGAATATCAGCTTTTTGATAAAAAAACGGCTATCGCTGTAGGATTTACAGAGGTTTTCCTGAAACAAGGTGGAAAGATAGAAGACGCAATTTTTAACGTACTAAAAGAAACATTTCATGAACGTGAAATTAGTGGATTATGTGCTTTTATTTGTTTTACTATGGCATCGCACTACTTTGGCTCTATATTATCTTTAAAGGCTGATAATAAGGTGGAATAAATGAAAAAATCCAATGAATTATTAACATGGAAACATTATTTTTATCAAATCATTAAGGCTCTAATTGTTTATAAATAGATCCTCGTCTACTATTTCCAATTATATTCTATCACCTGAACAACCTGAGAAGAATATCTCTTAAAATAAGAAGGTTCTATATCACTCAGCTTCTAACAGTACTATAAAAACACACTGGGGGAATCCTAATTGATTTCAGAGTTATACACAAAAAGATTGTATTTAAGAAAGTTAAAGGAAGCTGATTCATCTACTTTATTTAAAATTTGGTCTGATCCCGTTGTCACTAAACATATGAATATTAGTCACTTTACGGAGGAACAGCAAGCAAAAGATATGATTACATTTCTAAATAATCTTGCTTATGAGAATAAGGCCGCCCGTTTCACTATAATTGAGTTAGCTTCCAATGAAATTATTGGATCATGTGGTTATAACACGTTAGACATTGGACATTCCAAATCAGAAATTGGATATGAGCTTTCAAAAGCATTTTGGGGTAAAGGGTATGCCTCTGAAGCCATCTCGGGTTTACTGAAATATGCATTTGAAGATTTAGGTCTAAACAGAATTGAAGCAAAGGTAGAGCCTCTCAATACAAATTCAATAAAAACTTTACAGAGATTAAATTTTACATTTGAAGGGACACTTAGACAGGTGGAAAAGTCTAAAGGAAAGTTTATAGACCTTAATCTGTATTCAAGATTAAAAACAGATCCATAATGGATTCATTAAGAGAGTTATTGAACTAAAGATCAGTTATCTAGGTTATAAAAACATGCATTAGATAAAGTTAAGTTATACATAAAAGTAAAGGATAGCTCTAAAATTGTCCTTTTTATCCTCTGTATGTCTGTGATATACATCACGTGAATTTTAAAAAATAATGGAGAATTATAATGAGCACTATAGAAAATAGATATCTATTTGAAAAATTGCATAATTTCCGAGATATTGGAGGACTTAAGACCAAAGATGGACGTAAAATGAGGGATGGTTTACTATTCCGATTGGAAGAACTATCTCGATTATCCACAAATGATATAGAGAATTTCCATCAGTTAAAAATAAAATCAATTTGTGACTTGAGAACTCCCACTGAACAGAAGTCTAAAGTTAGTCGGATTCAAAGTAATGAAAACGTTCAAGTATTAAAGGTATCTATCCATGACAAGAGAAGAGAATTCACACGTTTTGAGTTTTTTAAATTTCTAGTTACGAAGCCTAACACGATTAACTTTGAAGATATAACTTTCGTGTAAATAATAGCTGTATATTGCGAAAGGAGGGAGATTACTATGGATCAAATAAAGAGAAGTTTTCTAATTGCAACATTAGTTTTAGGAGCATTAATTATAGGGTTCGTTGCTACCTTTATTGATTCTCATGTTATAAATGTAACGTTGAAGATGATTGTAATCGTTATCACCTTTGTAGTTATCGTCTTGGCCTTTCAGTCTCGAGCAGACCGGAGAAAGTAGATTTAGAATTTGTTTCTTATTTTAATTGATTTTATTTGTAAAACAAGAAGAGATATAAAAGCATTAAATATATCACT
Organism: Priestia sp. TRM10; assembly: GCF_057808375.1. Lineage (NCBI taxonomy): Bacteria > Bacillati > Bacillota > Bacilli > Caryophanales > Bacillaceae > Priestia > Priestia sp. TRM10. The sequence goes on along the minus strand of NZ_JBJZOT010000019.1, from coordinate 17,507 downwards.
AAAAACCAAAAAGACATTTAAATGGCCTTTTTAACAATATGGGGGGAATTAAATGCATACCTCAAAGTTAGGTGAACAAAAAAATAGTTATTTACAATCTTATGATAAAGTCTTACAAAAGCTATGGCCAATATCATTTTCTTCTTACTTTGTAGACACTTCTTACGGACATACCTATATTATTGAAAGTGGAGATAAGTTATCTCCGCCTCTAATCCTCTTGCATGGAGCAAGAATGAGTTCAACGATGTGGTATCCAAATGTAGCAGAATGGAGTAAACAGTATAGAGTCATTTGTATTGATATTTTAGGAGACAAGAATAGAAGCTTTTTAGAAAAGAAATTTACAAATCGATTAAGTTATGCCTCCTGGTTAAACGAAGTGCTAGATCATTTGCAAATTAATAAAATAAATATTGTAGGATTATCTTATGGAGCTTTACATACGGTGAATTTCCTGTCCTTTTTCCCTCAAAAAGTGAATAAAGCTGTCATTATCAGCCCAGCTGCAACTTACATTCCCTTCAATCCTGTGTTTTACTCTTATGCTATGGGAATGGTTAGTAATAAAGAAGGTGTTAAGAGCTTTCTGGAATGGATTTTTGATCATCGTTATACAGTAGATCCCCTTATAGAACAACAATTAATAGCTGGAACGTTTGGTAAGGCTTCTCCTCCTAATCAAGAAGAAACTCAAACAGAACAGGGATTTCCCTATGTGTTTAAGGATGAAGAGTTGGCCCAAATTCAAACTCAACTTCTCCTATTATTGGGGGAAAAGGAAGTCATGTATAATCCTGAGGAAGCTTTTTGTCGTGCTAAGGACTCATCTCCTCATATTACGGTAGAAATGATAAAGGAAGTCGGTCACCTTATAACTATGGAGAAACCTAAACAGATAAATAAACGAATCTTACGTTTTTTAGATAAATAGAAGGAAGGTAAAAGCCCTTATCGATATTGATAAGGGCTTTTTAGTACCGATAAAATCTATTATGTAAACTAAACACTTTTGAATTTCATACAATAAAAAGAAACCCTTTGCTTAGCATTAGCAAAGGGTTTTTACATATGGGGAAATACATTAAGAATACGTTAATATTATGGTTCTGGTGCAAAAACTACTCGCTAGAAACATAGAGCATCCATTTCCTTTAAATTGCTAACTTATGAAGCTAATCCAAACAATTTATGAATGAATTCTTTTTCGTTTTTCAATTCTTCAATGGCTATTGGGTAAGCTGGATTTTTATCGACGGTTATGACACGAGGCTTTGAAACATGAAGAGACCGCAAAACTTTCCTGAAGAAACGCTTTGCATCCTTGTAATCTCTTATTTTGCTTAGATAGAAATCAATGGTGTTTCCTTCTGAATCAACCGCACGATACAGATACATCCACTGTCCTTTGACTTTAATATACGTCTCATCCACTCACCAAGAATCGTTTGTTTTCTTAAGGTAACGACGAATTCTATTGTTTAACTCAGGACCATATTGATGAATCCAACGCATGATGGTAGTATGGGCAATGGATAAGCCTCGTTCCTCCATCATTTCGACCAAATCACGAAAACTTAGGTTGTACCGTAGGTACCACCTTACTGTTAATAAAATCATTTCAGGCTGATAATGCTTCCATTTGAATAAACTTTGATTCTCCATACTGAACATCATCCCTTTTTTAGATTGATAGTATCAGTATGTCCAAGTTTGCTAGATTTCTGGCATCAGAACCAGATAAGGTATTTTTATCCTCAACAATACAACTACGTTATTAGAACTCTTCTTTCCCAACATAGAGGACGAAATGAAAAGAGAGAGGGTGAGTAGAGGCTAGGCCTTAATCTCTTGGAGGATTTCCCCTAGTGTTTGCATGGTATTATTAATCATTCTTTCATATATATTTAGAATGGATTGTCCATAATTGTTACCTGGAACGGCCCATTTTCCGTTTAATGCGACCCATATCGGGGCGGATCCTCTCTGTACTAAATCAAAACGGGGGTCAATTAATGGATATTTATCTGGTAATGGTTCAGTCGATGCATAGGCAAATAAATGTTGAAAATGGGCAAGCACCCCATCTCTTGGTGTATCAAAACTCGCCCCCGGATTATCAGGTCCTGTTGTTCCTAATCCGCAGAAATTGTTTTGTTTGGGTTGTACGACTCCCGTAAATCGAAAGAAGTCCGTTTCGTGAATAGCTTGGGCAAAGGCAATATCCCCTCTAATACCATAGTATTCCCCAAAGGTTAAATAATAAATTCCCAACGTAATTGCATCTGGATTTACAGTTTTTGCATACTGCTCCATAGATGCTGGGGACAGGTAGGTCCCACCTAATATAGAGTATCCAGACAAATCCTTTTGACCAGAATCAACACCTTCAGTGATAATGTAGGCATCACTAATCCCCGCATTCTTGACCTCTTTCAAACGCTTTTCTGTATTGTCTCTCTTTGAGAAAGATCCAGCCTGAACGCGATACCATGTTTCACCAGAAATATTCATGGTCATAATGAAAGATTCAATGCCTTTTGAATATAGGACATCTACGCGTTCCTCTGCATTTTCCTTTGACTTGAAAGATCCAACTATAATCTTGTAAATCGTTCCAGGATCATTAGGTTGGGGTTTCAGATTAAAAGCCTTTACTAAACCATTGACATGACCTTGTGCTAATTTTTGACGCCACGAAGGGTCTTTCATCAAGGTAGCATCCTGTCTATTATCGATAAAACCATTTTCTGTTAGTAAGGCTGGCATGTTCGTTTCACGCAAAACATGAAAATTTGCTTTTTTCCGACCTCGATCATTAAGTTGATTGATTTTCACTATTTCTCCATGCATCATATCTTGATATTTAGCTGATGTTGAAGAGTCGGATAAGCTATTGTGAATATAGTCCTCATATCCTCGAGCAGAACCATTAGAGGAATTACAATGTATAGACAAATAATAGTCGGCTCCCCAAGAATTTGCTTCACCTGTACGCTGATTTAAACTTTTTGTAGTATCGCCTGTACGGCTCATTTTCACTTCAACATTTTCATAATTATGGATTAAAAGGGTACGTATATTAAGAGCAATATCCAATACAATCTCTTTTTCATTCAGGCCATTGCCCACAGCCCCTGGATCAGAACCGCCATGACCTGGATCTAAATAAAGTTTCATTAAGCATCCCCCATCCCTATCGTAATTAAGCCTATTTTATTATCAGTGATTTTTCATTTCATCATCCAAACAATAGATCATTTTTCCCTTTAGTTTATTTTTTTCTGAGTTTCTACTTACATCCACTTCATAACATGAATGATAAATTAATTTTCCCATCCTCTTTCCCTTATTGTTTTTTACTCATGTGTTTTTATAATTCAATTTCTTATCTTTAATAACCTCCCTCGGATTCCAATGAACTCCTTTACTTAAATGAATTACTTGTACCTGCCGGTAGTATATTGGAACAATCAATAAGGGTCTAGTACAAAAATAACTTGTATATGAAACCAACCCATTTCGGACAGATTTCACCCAAAGTTGAAGCTACCCGAAATGGGATTGGTTTCATACATAAGTTGTTTGATATAGCATCATAATCCATAATTGAATAGTCCATGTAGGATTGATGTACCGAACGTATAATCGTTGTACCAGAACCCTAAAAATTGCTGAAGGAAAATATCATGAAGACACAAAAAATCATTCTAAGTATTGTATTTATTTTATCTATTTTGTATAGCGTAAACTTAGACAGTGCTCAAACTCAGAATATAAAACAAAAAGATTTTTATGATTCCTATCTCACCTTGCTAAACTCTTATGCAATTAAAGCTATTAATAAACCTTATGATTTATTTAATGCAAAGATCATCTCAGTTAAGCGTGTAAACAAAGGAAGAACGCCAGAAGAGAAAAAGGCTAATGAGGGAATATTTGATTTCATTGTGAAAGTACAATATCGTACATACACAGGTGCACATAATCCCTCGGAAAGTCTCGAGACACTTACTTTTAGAATAGATCTGGGCAAATAAAAGTAATAAAACGAGAGTCGAAACCAATTTAAATTAAAGTATCTAATACAACAAAAGAAGGAAATCTAGATTCCTTCTTTTGTTGTATTAGATATAGCTGGTATGCTTACAAAGCATATTAAGAAGTTATGGTCATCGTTTTAAAGGTTTATAAAGAAAAGCTTAAATCTTCTGCTCTTGAGTAAACCTTAGGTTTAATTTCAAATGGCAAACAAACCATCCTTAAAAGTACATATAAACAAAAAGAAAAAATTAGAATGCGTTGTTACTATACGAATTTTCGTTTTTTTACTTCCGCGAACATATTTTATGTCAACTAAATTTGTATACGATATACAAAAAAAGAAGCCCTTGTTAAAGGACTTCTTTTTTTTCAGGATTTAAAGTCATATATAAAGCGTCAGAAGCAGTATTTACATCATAATATGAGAAAGTTTTTCCATCTACGACTGTGGTAATTTGAAAGGTTTCAAATGCCTTAGAATACATTAATTCAATTAATCCAGGTATGGTATATGTAATCGTGCTATCTTCATATTCAATTAGAGTACTAAGCATTTTTTTTATTTCGATTATATTCATAAATAAATGTATCCCTTCCTAATTATAAGGGCTCTTCAGGTACAAAGAGACCAAATAATTTTTTATTTGTTTCTTTTTTTATTTCTTTACCCCATCTAACGTGCAAGATAACATCCTAAGATTAGCTTTGTTATCTTTTTACTACCTAGAATCAACATTATGGTAACTAGGATTCAACTAAATACAGCTTGTCCAATGTCCATTATAGAAGAATAACTAAAAAGAATCTGTAATAGGTAGTAATAATAGATGAAGTATCGCAAATAAAAGCATCCTTTTTAGTTAAAGGGATGCTTTTATTAAACTGATACCGCACCCTCATTCTTATAAGAATGAGGATGCGGTATTTGAATTTATAAAAATAGAAAGGTAACGAGAATCTTAATAAAAGAAAGGGTTAATGTGTAATAATATCTCCATCTTCATTATCATTTGGATTATCATAATTAGATGGATCTTTTTCTAATAAAACAATCTTCTCTTTTTTATCCCAATCTACTTTATACCCTAATGCTTCTGCGGTTTTTATAACGGATAAATAGGAATTTTTCTTTGCTTTATAGAATTTTAACTCCTCTTTTTCAATAATACCAAGGCCAAGCAATAATTTATCCGATTGAATGTATGGTTGTCCATTTATTATTTTCATCTGATTAGCATAGTAAGGGTAAGTATGCCCATTTACCTTAAAAGTAAAAGGTCCTTTCTTAGCTTCTTTAATTTCTTTGGGTTGTTTAGATTTGTAAGATACTCGATCTACTCCTAGAACCATTCCTTCCCTTGTATTATCTGCTCCCCCATACATCTGGCCAGTTTCGTAATCATAAATAACAGCTTGTACATTCCCAATGTTCTCTGGCTTCTCTTCAAATCCATTTCCTTTTGCTACTAGTTCTAGTCTAGTGTTTTGATCAATTCCTGCTTCCCATCTAACCGTTGGATATCCGGATGTATAGATTCTAGATGTCAAAATGGCTTCTTGTATAGGCATCTTATGATCAATAACATTCATAATCGTTTGGGACACTGAGGCAATTATAGTAGGTCCTCCTGGAGAGCCAATAGCCATAAAAGGTTGATCATCTTTAAGCACTATTGTTGGAGCAATACTACTCCTTGGTCGTTTTTTTGGTTCTACTTGGTTAACTCCTCCTGGAGTAGCATCGAAATCTGTCATCTCATTATTTAACATGAACCCATAACCAGGAACCATGATTCCTGAACCAAAAACTTGTTCAATTGTGGTTGTGTAGGAAACCATATTCCCCCACTTATCTACAACAGAAAAATGAGTTGTTTGTCCGATGGGATGTTCTTCATTTACTTTTACCTGTGAAGGATTTTCTTTCCCCTCGTATTTCCAAGGATCTCCTTCTTTCAAATTAACTGTAGTCTTATCTGCATTAATAAGCTTTCTTCTCTCTTTTATATATCTTTCATCCAAAAGCCCTTGAGTAGGTACATCATAAAAGTCTTCATCTGCCATATAAGCTGCTCGATCCGCATACGATAGATGCATAGCTTCTATTAAATGTTGTAGATATTCAGGTGAATTAACGCCCATTTGTTGAACATCGTAACCTTCCATTAGCTTCAATATTTGTTGAACGGTTATACCACCGGAACTTGGTGGTGCTGCGCTTACAACTTTAAATCCTCTATAGGTGGACTCAATAGGTTTTCGTTCTTTCACTACATAGTCTTTTAAGTCTTCTTCAGTCATTGTGCCCCCACGTTTTTGTACTTCTTTAACAAGAGCTTTGCCAATCTCGCCTGTATAGAAAGCTTTAGATCCTTGTTTTTGAATAAGTTTAAATGTCTTAGCCAAATCAGGCTGAGTGAGCGTATCCCCCTCCTTTAACGGCTTTCCATTTGGTACAAAGATATCAGTAGCTGTTTGATTTTTCTCTAGTTTCTCTTTATTTTCTTCAATATATTGAGCTGTCGCCCAATTTACTTTTATCCCTCTTTCAGCTTGCTTAATGGCTGGAGCAATAACCTGAGATAAATCCATTGTTCCATATTTATTAAGAGCTGTTTCAACTCCTTTTAAGGTTCCAGGTACAGCCACTGCTTTTCCAGTGGTATGCCGTTCATTAAAAGGAATAGGATCTCCATTTTTATCCATAAACAGGTCAGACTTCACGTTCTCAGGAGCTGTTTCTCGGCTATCGATCATGGTAATTTTCTTTTTATCTTTATCATAAATCATCATAAAGCCACCGCCACCAATTCCGGACATCATTGGCTCAACTACATTCAGAGAAAGTTGAATAGCTACAGCTGCGTCTACAGCGTTTCCTCCTTCTTCTAATATTTTTCTACCAGCTTCTGCTGCTAATGGATGAGAAGCTGAAACTAAACCCTCTTTTGCTCCTTTTTTCATTGAATCATCTACTCCTGGCACACTAGCAAATGCAGGTGTGATTGAGTAAAAAAAGCTAAAAATAACTAGTATTAGACTCTTTAAATATTTCAAAAATCTTCTCTCCCTTAGTGTTGAATTGTATTAAATACCCACACTTTTACATTTTTATATTATGAATATTTTGAAATTTTTTCGTTCAAATGTCCTGTATTATGCAATGTCTCTTTCTGACCAAGTTGCCCTTCCCATTTGGATATAACAACAGCAGCAAGAGAATTCCCCACTACATTAACAGCTGTACGTCCCATATCTAATAATCGATCAATTCCTGCAATAAATGCTAGACCTTCAACTGGAAGCCCGACTGATCCAAGGGTAGCTAATAATACAACAAAAGAGACTCCCGGAACTCCAGCTATTCCTTTTGATGTAATCATTAAAACAAAAATTAGGGATAGTTGTTGAGTAATGGACATATCAATTCCGTACATTTGAGCAATGAAGATAGCTGCCAATGCTTGATACAATGTAGATCCATCTAGATTGAAGGAATATCCTGTAGGAATAACAAAAGAGGTAATAGATTTAGGACAACCTATTTTCTCCATTTTATTCATAATCCTTGGTAAAACTGTTTCAGAACTCGCTGTGGAAAACGAAAGCAATAACTCATCTTTTAAAAATCTTAAAAACTTGAAGATATTAATACCAGCCCATTTTGCTATTATTCCTAATATTACAATTACAAAGAAAGTCATGGTTCCATACGTTGTTAGAACTAATTTGCTTAGTGGAATTAATGACTGGATGCCAAACTTAGACACGGTAATCCCAATTAATGCGAATACACCAAACGGTGCAAATTTCATAACCATATTCGTTACTGCAAACATAGCTTCAGATGTGCCTTGGAAAAATGCTAATACAGGTTTTCCTTTCTCCCCAATAGCTGCAATTCCTAAACCAAATAAAACAGAGAAAAAGATAATAGCTAACATATCCCCCTGTGCCATGGATTCAATAACATTTGTTGGCACAATATGTACAAAAGTCTCAACAAAGCCACTATGCTGGGTTTGCTCCGTTGTACTTACGTAACTACTAATATCACTTTTCTCTAGGTTGGCTTTATCAACTCCAGTACCTGGATGAAAAAGATTAGCAGCTAATAATCCTACAACAATGGCGATTGTTGTAACAACTTCAAAATATAAGATGGTCTTTCCACCCAATTTTCCAAGTTTTTTAATATCACCTACCCCAGCCACGCCTACAATAATACTGGAGATTACAATTGGAATAACAATCATTTTAATTAAGTGAATAAAGATATCACCAATAGGTTGCAAAATTTCAGCAACTTTTGGATTTTCAAAGAAAAGAGCTCCTACAACAATCCCTAAGACCAAACCAATGCAAATTTGCCAAGCCAGTCCTATCCTTCTCATTAAATTTACCTCCTTGTTATATTCATTTTTAAAACATATCCCTTATCATACTTATCGTTTTTCCTTAATAGAATAATAGAGTCAGGAGAGTTAACATAAGAGGCACAGAAAAAAAGAAAAAAGTACAGAAGATAAATGAATTACTCTCTCACTTTCTTGAGTTAGTTATCAAAACTAACTTTCAAGTGTGAAAACATGTTTCATATCAAATTGAAAACCCTTTCATATATTTGTAATGCTAACTTGTTCCTGACAAGTATGATTAATAAATAGTATATTGAATCCTTCTCTCTTATAAAATTGAAAAAAAAGAAAAAAAGTAGAATTAGGATCACCAAGCAAAGGGTTTAAATAAACCTCTATGCTTGGTGATCCTAATTTCATAAAACCTTATATCCATTTGTAAAGATTTTTTGGTCTCCCCATCTTTTGATAACTTATAATTTTATCAACTCTCTTTTGCTGAATTAGATGGATTAAACAGCGATAGATTGTTGGATAAGATAAGCCTAATGCCTCTATAATCTCAGAAATTGGACAAGGACATTCACGTGATTGCAAAAAAGTTGAAACTTGTGTTATGGTCGTTTGGCTAATTCCCTTCGTTACAAAAACTTCTTCCCTTGTCTTTATTACCTCTATGAACTGCTTATGTAATCGAATTCTAGATATTAGGTCTGGTGCTTTTATTGGTTTTAAAGCAAAATCAGTAGCTCCTTGACTTAGAAAACGATTAGCTGTTTCTTGACTCTCATCTACAGTAAGAACAAGAATAGGAACTTCTTTATTAAGGTCCCGAATTTTATCTACAGTAGTTAGACCATCCATTTCTGGCATATGAAAATCTACTAATACAAGATCAATCTGATCATTTGAGAATATTTTTATTCCGTCCCTTCCATTTGCACATACTATTGCTTTCCATCCTGCAAAATCACAAATCTCTTTTAACATATAACGTACAGATTTATCATCATCAATGACTAGAATTTTCATTATCAAGCCCCCCTAACAAGTGAATCCAAAAAACAGTTTCTTGTCCAGAGCTACTCTCTACAGATACTTTTCCATTATGCTCTTTCGCAACTTGATAAACGAAAGATAAACCTATCCCTGATTGGTGCTTTGTACTGTATCCAGCTTGCCAAATTTTATCACGTTCCTTCGTGCTAATTCCTACTCCGTTATCTGAAACTCCTAATAATAGTTGGTCACCTTGAACCTTAGTTTTTATAGTAACCTTCCCTTTAGGAATATCTTTAATGGCATCAAAAGCGTTGTTAATTAAATTCACTATAGCGCGAGTAATCCGAATTTTATTGATTGAAATCATAATATCCTCAGACTTATCAGGTAACTCTAGATTGATTTTTTTATCGGTACCACTTAACCGGCTAGATAATATGTAATCTACTAATTCTTTTAGAGAACATGTACTCATATGATTGTTATACAAAATTTCCGAAATCATCTTGTTCATAGAATTAATGGATAAAGTGATATTATGACAGTATTCACTGACTTTAGAATGATTGTTATATAAAGAAATTAAGGAAATTAATCCTTCCATAGAGGCCAGTGGAGTTTTTAAGTCATGAACTAAGTTTAAGGCTTCTTTATTAGACCTCGATTCTAATGCCTCTAATTCAATCTGGTGAAATTCTTGAACAATTTTCCATCTAACCATGTAACCGGTTAGTATAAAAGCATTAACAATAAAGATTGAGCATAGTACTATTGCATATAAAGAAAGAGTTTGATTAAAAGACATTTCTATGGCCCATTGCTTAACCTTGCTAGATATAGGTCCATGTCCAAAGCCATATTGAGTAAGGAACGGAACCTCATCAAGCCATTGAACACCAAATAGAATGTGAATAAGAATAATGGATCGCATGAAAAAACCTAGCTGTCTTTTTTCAAAAAACGGCGTCAGTATAATAAATAAAAGTACAAGAAGGGCTGGAGTTCCAAAATGAGGCTTAAATTCAGTAAAGGTATTTATAACTATATAAATAGGAGGGATAAGAAAAAGGGGAATAATAATTTTCACCCAATTCTTATTCAACAGTTCTCCAATCTCATTACCTAACAAAATAGTGCCTAAATAAATAGGCAACGCATGAATTGTATTTGAAGCAACCACTGCAAAGGCTAGTATTAGAAGTGTATTCCCATGCGGTTTTTTTTCCATATTAATCATTAACTTTTCTAAACCTCGCTGTTCTACATTTAACCCATAAGGCATGACAATTCCTACGCAAATGAGAATTAGACTCAAAATAATCCATATCCACATTATTTTTTTACCACGATTTTTCTTAAACATACGTGATCCTTTCCAAGCATAGTGATTTAGCTTTGATGTAATTTTCTTGTAATTACTTATTTGTTTTTAAGAATATACTGAAAGTAAGGAGAATTCTATCACATAAAGGAACTTTTTTGATTCAACAAGTAGGAGTCCTAGATTTCACACAAATTAATGAGTATCTAGAAGTTCCAATCAATAAAGAATTTTCTAAGTGGAATTTAAAGACGGATTCCAATGAAATTAATAAGAATGATTTTAACATTGTCTTTAGTAAAGAAGAATTTCCGGTTCAGAGGTTTTATGATATCGGGGCATTAGTTTATTATTTACAAGCTATTCCTTGGCAAGTTCCTAACTTTAATACTGAAACACATATGGATGAATTATATAAAATACATCAAGTTATACAATCTAAAGGTTTTTTTGGTGTAGAAAAACATCGTTTTATCATTAAGGCAGAGTGAAAATAAATATTACAACAATAGGTGGAAAAAGGGTCTCTAATCAGGTAACCTTTTTTATCAATAACTAATCACACCGCCCGTAAAAGTATACTTTTACGGACTTTCTGTTCTAAAAATAGGAATTTATTAAATACTATCTATTTAGAAATAATAGTTTATCTTTTCTTATCCCTATCCAGTTTTTGTTAAAGAAAATCCTGTCTTGGAATTGGTTCTCCCAATTCCTTTTTGTTTTTCATTCAAATGAATACTTGAATGTTAATTTGTAAAAGAGGTATACTATATTCAAACAAATATTTGAATGAAGAGGTGAAAATATGAATCAAAAAGATACTTGTGAAATTTATTGTTACGACGAAGAAAAAGTAAACCGAATACAGGGGGAATTGCAAAAACAAGATATATCTAGTGTTGCCCAATTATTTAAGGCTCTTGCAGATGAAAATAGAGCAAAAATTGCCTTTTCTTTATGCCAAGATGGAGAGTTATGTGTATGTGATGTAGCCAATATTATTGGAACTTCCATTGCAACAGCATCCCATCACTTACGAACACTTCATAAACAAGGAATTGTGAAGTATAGAAAAGAAGGGAAATTGGCGTTTTATTCACTTGATGATGAACATATTAAACAGTTAATCCTTATTGCTTTGTCACATGAAAATGAGGTGAAAGTAAATGTCTGATCATCAAGTAAAATTATCTGAACAGGAAATGAAAGCCTATCGTGTACAAGGATTTACTTGTACTAATTGTGCAGGTATTTTTGAGAATAACGTTAAAGAATTGCCAGGTGTCCAAGATGCAAAAGTAAACTTTGGAGCATCAAAAGTTTATGTTAAAGGTACAACAACTATTGAGGAATTAGAAAAAGCAGGTGCCTTTGAGAACTTAAAGATTCGGGATGAAAAAGAACAAAGAGTGGAACGTGAACCCTTCTGGAGACAAAAAGAAAACATTAAAGTCTATATTTCAGCTATATTACTAGTGATTAGTTGGTTTTTAGGGGAGCGATATGGGGAAGAGCATCTTCTTCCGACAATCGGTTATGCAGCGTCCATTATAATTGGGGGATATTCACTATTTATTAAAGGCCTTAAAAATCTAATCAGATTAAACTTCGATATGAATACCTTAATGACCATAGCCATTTTAGGAGCTGCGGTGATTGGTGAATGGGGCGAAGGGGCAACTGTTGTTATTCTATTTGCGATTAGTGAAGCATTAGAGCGCTATTCAATGGATAAAGCTCGCCAATCCATCGAATCATTGATGGATATCGCGCCTAAAGAAGCATTAATTCGCCGTGGAAATGAGGAAATGACAGTTCATGTTGATGATATTCAAGTCGGAGATATCATGATCGTTAAGCCAGGTCAAAAATTGGCTATGGATGGAGTTGTGATTAAAGGAACATCTACATTAAATCAGGCTGCGATTACAGGTGAGAGTGTTCCTGTAACTAAAACATTGAATGATGAAGTCTTTGCAGGAACATTGAATGATGAAGGCTTACTTGAAGTTGAAGTAACAAAACGAGTAGAAGATACCACTCTTTCAAAAATTATTCATCTTGTAGAAGAAGCTCAAGCAGAACGGGCACCTTCTCAAGCGTTCGTCGATAAATTTGCGAAATACTATACACCAGCTATTGTTATCATAGCCCTTTTAATTGCAGTGGTTCCCCCTTTGCTATTTGGTGGAGATTGGAGTCAGTGGATTTATGAAGGTTTAGCTGTATTAGTCGTTGGTTGTCCATGCGCTTTAGTTGTTTCTACTCCAGTTTCAATTGTTACTGCTATCGGAAATGCAGCAAAAAATGGCGTTTTAATTAAAGGAGGTATCCATTTAGAGGAAGCAGGAGCCCTTAAAGCCATTGCTTTTGATAAAACAGGAACATTAACAAAAGGTGTTCCTGCTGTAACAGATATTGTGACGTATGGTGGAAATGAAAATGAATTGATGACCCTAACGGCAGCGATTGAAAAAGGATCACAACATCCACTTGCTTCCGCAATTATAAGAAAAGCCGAAGAAAATGGATTAAATTTTAATAGTGTGACAGTTGAAGAATTCCAATCTATTACGGGTAAAGGCGTAAAAGCTAAAGTAAATAATGACATATATTATGTCGGAAGTCCAAGTTTATTTGAAGAACTGCACGGAACCATTTCAGATGATAAAAAACAAAAAATCACCCAAATGCAAACGCAAGGAAAAACTGTAATGGTGTTAGGAATGGAAAAAGAGATTCTTTTATTTATTGCTGTAGCTGATGAAATGAGGGAAACATCTAAAGAAGTTATCAATCAGTTGAATAATCTAGGAATTAAAACGGTGATGTTGACAGGTGATAATCAAAAGACGGCAATAGCTATTGGAAAACAAGTAGGTGTTTCGGATATTAAAGCTGATTTATTACCAGAAGATAAGCTGAATTCCATTAAAGAACTTCGTGGGAAATATCAAAGTGTAGCCATGGTTGGAGATGGAGTAAATGATGCCCCTGCACTTGCAGCTTCAACGGTTGGTGTAGCCATGGGTGGGGCTGGAACGGATACAGCTCTAGAAACAGCTGATATCGCCTTAATGTCCGACGATTTAGACAAATTACCATATACTATTAAATTGAGTCGTAAAGCTTTAGTTATCATTAAACAAAATATTAGTTTCTCTTTGGCCATTAAATTAGTGGCATTACTGTTAGTTATCCCTGGTTGGTTAACGCTATGGATAGCGATATTTGCAGATATGGGAGCAACATTGCTTGTAACATTAAATAGCTTACGATTACTAAAATTAAAAGAATAAATATGATGGAGAGCTTTCCAACAAAGTTTGAAGAGCTCTTTTTTAAATGGAATAAATTGAATAAGCTATGAATATTAGAGTCCTTTTCATGAATTCCTTTTACTGTACAATCTAGAAGACGCTACTTTAAATTATTCTATAGAATTATATGGAAGGTTATAGCTTAAATAAAAGATATACTTAGACAAGTGAGTAAACATAATGAGGCTGTTCCAAAAGCAAAGAAGTGCCTAGTACTTATGGGACATCCTCATTATTATTAAGCTTTTACCCAATTATCAATCATTTGAACATTTGCAGCTTTAAACATCCCATATATAGGACAGCGCGGTTCAATTGCTTTTTGTAATTCTTTAATCCGATCTTCAGATTCAGTTGTTCTTACAGTTGCCTCTACTTCAACTTTTTCAAAGTATGTGCGAACATTTGGATCTCCCATAAATCCACGAGGGTTAAATTCCCCTGTAATTTTAAAAGTAATGCCTTGAAGGTCAAATTTCATTTCTTTTGCAACTGCATTAGCAGTTACATTTTCACATGCAGCTAATGCTGATAACAAAGTTTCTAGTGGGTTTGGTCCCATATCGTTTCCGCCCATTTGAGCATCTGCATCAATCACAATTTTATGGTTTCCAACTTTTGTTGTAGTTATCATACCTTCTCCTGATGCACTTACCGTAAATTTCATTTTACTCATAATAAAATCCCCCCTTGCATCATCATAACACGCACAATAAACCATACAATATTATAATTGTATGGCGAACAATTTTAGGTAAGGTCGTTTAGCAAACCTTTAAGAATAATCAATTCTTGTTCAAGCTCTTCAAGCGTTTTCGGTGCACAAACAGCAACTCTTACAGCTCTCTCTGGACAACTATTTCCGACTACAAAACGTTCTGCTGCATATACCTGCACCCCTTCTGTGCAGCTAACGTTTCAAATTCAGCCCTGTAAGCTTACCTCCTGATAACAGCAACCAATGAAAGATGCCTGTGTTAGCACCTAAACACGTATAGTCTGCCAAATATCGATTTACAACTTGATTTCTACGAATGGTTTATTCTCGATGCTCCTCAATTAAAACTTCAAAATGATAAGAAATTAAAGGTTTTAATGATAATACACTTAATTGAGTCCTGGGCAGGTATGATTTGGATAGGAGCGATTTCCTTAGCGTTTGTACAAGAAACTTTGCATAAGGGAGAGACTTGGTGGGGATATATTAACGGGACCTATTATCTAGGCAGCATGATTTGAGGATTTATGATTTATAGAATCTCTATTAAATTACGTAAGAAACTCTTACCCTTTATGCTAGTAGGAGCTACATCGTTTGGGTTACTCACTCTTGTGTATGGGTTTATATCTAATCCTTTTATAGACCTTATTTTAGTCCTTTTTATGGGACCTTCCTACATCTTAAGAGATCTCTGTCAAGAGACGATATTTCAAAATGCAACGGATGAACATACACTAACTAAGATAATGGCAGCAAGATCAACTTTAGTATAATTTATTTTTCTCTTAGTTATTATAGGAACAGGTACTATCGCAGATACATTTGGTGCTCGCCTAGTCTATATATCAGCAGGTATTTTATTATTAATATCCGTACTATATAGATTATCTCGTCTTTTATTTCAATATCAAAGTCATAACGTTGATAAAAAAATCAATTATTAGTTACTCAATTGAAAGTTAACATAACACAAATTATAGGACTCAAATTTTGCATTTAGTGAAGTATTGTCCACGTACCAAAAGATAAATGCAAAATTTGAGTTTGTACTTGTTTATTTTCTTTACAACAACCACTATACACTTATGGAAATGCGCTCTACTTCTACCACAAATCCCCTTGTCGTTTGTGTACTTCTATTTTACATAAAAAGAAAGCCTTTTATGCTGATTTCATGCTTCACTCTCAAATGGAAAACATCCCCATATCTACCACAATCACCCTTGTCGTACCTTTAATAAAGGACCAACTATATAACTATATATGTATATGAAGCTACAAAACTGTGCATAATGTTAACGTATTCCCCCATATGTAAAAACCCTTTGCTAATGCTGAGCAAAGGGTTTCTTTTTATTACAGGAAATTTAATAATGATTAGTTACCATAATGTTGCTTATCAGAAATTACATGCTGACTACCTCTTTTATTAAGAAAAAATTCATATCTATTGGTGAATCGGCAAATATTATCCAAGAGGTGATAATGTGGATAAGAATAAGTTAAAACTCACATCTTCCGAAATAGGAACCCTATGGGGAGAATATATAAACGGAACTATGACAGATGTAGTCAATCGATATATGGTCTCTATTGTTGAGGATGAGTCCATAAAGGCCATTTTTGAAGATGCTATCAAGACCTTTGCAAAACAAAAAAAGCAAATCGTAGCTTTTATAGAAAACGAGGGGTTTCCAGTTCCCATTGGATTTACGGAGTCTGATCTCCATAAAGATACGGAGAAATTGTTCACCGATATCTTTTGCTTGAATTACTTACATATCATGACGTTGCATGGCTTGCTCGGGCATACCACTGCATTAGGTGTTTCGGTTAGAAAAGACTTAAGGGACTTTTACGACTCGTGTGATAATGATGCGAAAAGGATGTATCATCAAACGATTGAGTTATTGCTTGAAAAAGGGAATTTTCAGAGAGACCCTTTGTTTTATCCTGCAGCAAATCCTGAATTTATTTCTAGTCAAGATTTCATAGATGGCATTTTCGGAAAAGGGAGGCGTTTAGGTGCAACGGAAATCATAAGTATTTCGTTCAACTTGAAAAAGAGTATTATGGCTAAAACGCTTTCTATCGCCTTCAGTCAAGTCGCTCAATCAAAAGAAGTAAGAAAGTTTTTAGAGGATTCCCAGAACACTTCTGATAAACAGATACAGGCCTTTTCCAAAATCATGCACGCGGATAATTTACCTGTTCCTCGATCGTGGGAAACAGAAGTGACCATTTCCACCGACTCCCCTTTTTCCGATAAGTTAATGTTGTATCATATTGGTTTCTTGTTCCAAACCGCACAAGCGTATCACGGAACCGGTTTAGCATCAGCCATGCGAACAGACCTTATAACCACTTATGAAGGCACCATCCTGAAAAATCTAGTGTTAACCAAAAAATGGTTTAATATTATGGTGAAAAATAAATGGTTAGAACAACCGCCACTTGCTCCGAATAGAAAAGAACTTGCAAAAGAACAGTAATCAAAGTACTATTTCTAGGGTATGTTTAAGTGAAAAAGAATCCATTTGAAAAGTTAATGTGGAGTATTGCACTTCCTGGATTTGGCCAATATTTAAACGGTAAATATGTTAAAGGCACTGTTTTACTAATCCTTGAATTTCTGATTAATGTACAAGCGAATTTTAACGAAGTCATTATTTTAAGTTTTCAAGGGGATATTTCATTAGCTATCCAACAAACAGATTATCCATGGTTAATGTTTTATC
>NZ_JBJZOT010000018.1:0-94096 GCF_057808375.1 Priestia sp. TRM10 | reverse complement strand
TAAAAGCCACCTTCTAACATATCATCATGCGAAGATATGTGTTATCCGGTATTAGCTCCGGTTTCCCGGAGTTATCCCCGTCTCAAGGGCAGGTTGCCCACGTGTTACTCACCCGTCCGCCGCTAAGTTTTGAAAAGCAAGCTTTTCAAAACTCCGCTCGACTTGCATGTATTAGGCACGCCGCCAGCGTTCGTCCTGAGCCAGGATCAAACTCTCCATAGAAAGTTTGGTTTCATCTTTCGATGTCCATAGCTTTTTGTTTCTTATAAGAAACTTTGTTTTAAAAATAAAATAGAATTAACGTTGACGTATTTTGTTCAGTTTTCAAAGGTCAATATAATTGGAGCGGGTGATGAGAATCGAACTCACGACATCAGCTTGGAAGGCTGAGGTTTTACCACTAAACTACACCCGCATCTTTTTGAAGTTGCTCCTGGTCGGGAAGACAGGATTCGAACCTGCGACCCCATGGTCCCAAACCATGTGCTCTACCAAGCTGAGCTACTTCCCGTCAGATGACTTTATTTTGTAAATGGCGCGCCCGATAGGAGTCGAACCCATAACCTTTTGATCCGTAGTCAAACGCTCTATCCAATTGAGCTACGGGCGCATTTCTTAAATAAGCGACTTAATCATCTTATCATCTTTCGGTTTTGCTGTCAACAACTTTTTTTGTTGTTTTAATTATTTCTCATCACTTCCTTAGAAGCGACATTAATTATCTTACCAAAACCAATTTATCATGTCAATACTTTTTTAAAAAAGTATTTTTAGTTTATTTCTTCTTTAAATTAGTTCCTTTCATTTTCTGAAAGGCTTTTTAAAGAAGCAACGTCATTAATAATACCAACTCTTCTTTTATGTGTCAACACTTTCTAAAAGTATTTTAAAAAAATATTATATTTTAAATTAGCCTCCCTTCTACATAGATAGAAGGCTGCTTGAAATTTTAATATACTCTGCTGGTATTATATATACATTTTATAGATATTTTTAATAAAACGAGGAGCACTGTATAATTATTTTATACCACCTTATCCTGTAAAGAAAGGAGTCAGAACATGAGATTAATTATTGGTATAACAGGAGCGACAGGGGTAATTTTTGGTATACGTCTTCTTGAGCTTTTAAAAAATACAGACATTGAAACACATCTTGTTATGTCTCAGTGGGCTTCAGCTACAGTTCATGTAGAGACTACTTATACTACCAAAGAAGTTGAAGCACTTGCAGACTATACGTATTCCCCAAAAGACTTAGGTGCTAAAATATCGAGTGGTTCTTTTCAAGTTGATGGAATGATTATTGCTCCTTGCAGTATGAAATCTTTAGCCTCCATCCGGATGGGCCTAGCAGATAATCTTGTAACACGAGCAGCAGATGTGATATTAAAAGAACGAAAAAAATTACTATTAATGACTCGTGAAACGCCACTAAATGATATTCACCTTGAAAATATGCTAGCGTTGTCACGTATGGGAACCATCATATTCCCCCCAATGCCTGCTTTCTATAATCACCCTCAAAGCATTAACGATATTATTAATCATATTGTATTTAGAACTCTTGATCAGTTTAATATTTGTCTTCCTGCTGCTAAGAGATGGAAAGGAATTAAAAACAACTAACCCTTTGAGAATGGAGGTTTTTACTTATGAGGAAGGAATTGTCATTAGAAGTTTTAGAATTATTAAACGGAAAAAACCTTGATAATAAACAACATGAAGCATTCATGCTTCTCACCATAGATGAAGAAAACTGGCCACATACCGCAATGATTAGCGTTGGTGAGATTGTAGCAAAAAATGCGCAGGAAGTTTACCTTGGACTTTGGTCAGAAACGACTACAACAAAGAACATCATCCGTTCAAAAAAAGCAACTCTTGTGTTTTTCTTTCAAGGAAAAGCCTACTATATTAAACTCTCCCTCAAACAGCTTCCACTACTCCATCTCGCTAAGTACAAACGAGAACGCTTTATTGGGAAAGTTGAAAACATACGTGAAGATAGAGCTAAATATGCTTCTATTTCTTCTGGAGTAAAAATAAATTTAGATAATCCAGAAGAAGTCATCCAACGATGGGAAGAGACAATCAACGAAATATCAAGATAAAAAAGAGCCGTTTATTTCAAATAAGCGGCTCTTTTTATAGCTACATAGAGACTGTATTACGTCGTTGACTCTGTTTTGGTTTATAGATTTTTCCAACAAACATATATCCATATTTAAAATGGTTAAAAACCCACGATAACATCATTGGACCAACAATTGAAAAGCTATAAATAACTATAAGGCTTATTGAATTTTGTACTTCTGTAAAACTATTTAAAATCGCAAGCCCTATCCCTAAGAAATACACATGAAATAAATAAATCGAGAAAGAGTAATTACTAATTGTCATGATAATAGAAGGTACTTTTGAAACTTTTGAGAACAGATGGAAAAATAAAAAGATTATACTTGTTGTGTATAGAAGAATATCAGGCCTTTTTGATGATACTTCAAAGAAACCAAAATACGTATTATTTAAAATCATAAAGGCTGATAAGGCTGCCATACCATACACGATATAACGATATTGATCTAATAAAGAAATAAATCCCTTATAATTTTGTCCGCAATAGTAAGCAAGACAAAAATAGAAAACCCATCCTACGAAAGGAATCCAAGAAATCGGAAAGATTGGATTAGGTCCAAAAGAAGGAATATCTATAAACGTTACAAAAGTAAGGTATCCTCCATTAACCAAAAACGCTATAGAAAGAACAAACTTAGCAGAAATCTGCTGGAGTATTTGATGAAAGAAAATATGCAATAAGTAAAACTGGAAGATGATGAGGATGAAGTACCCGATGAAATTACCAAGAAAGATGTTAGCACTTATTCTTTGTAGAAGTGATAGTAGTGTCACATTACCACCTAAACTAGACATCATAACAGCATCAACAAAGGCTACAAAAAGGAATGGCAAAAAAATAAACTGTATTCTCTTTAGTAAAAAACCTTTTGGTGTTCCATTTGGATATGAGTAGGAAAGTAAAAACTCAGAAATAAAGATGAATGCTGGAGTGCTAAACATTAATAACGTCATTAACATAGATGACGTACTATGCATTGTAATTCCTAACACATGAATCATAACAACACTTAAACACGAAATGCACCTAATAAAAAATATCTCTTTTACTTGCATTTTCACATCTCCTCCTGTACCATTTTCAACTCCACAGAAATTTACCATATTATAGTTGATTACAGAAAGAGGCTTTATTCTTAGATTGTGCAAATTTTAACAACTCCATATTTAGAAAGAGCTTTTCAAATTAGCTTTACTTTCTCTTATCTCTACTGGAGCACTCTCCCCCTTTTCTTTATAGAAAGATAAAGAAGAGGTTTACCTCCTTTATGTTATAGGCATTTGTAAGGAAGTGACGATCATGGCCAAAAAGAGGTGCAGGTGTGGAGGTGAAATTCCGCGAATCCCTCCGCAGATTATAAGTGAATTTCCTGATATTACTCTGCAAATTTCTGAGACAGAAGATACACAATTAAAAATTGTCGGCAGAGTTTCTTACAACAAAATCCCCTTAAAAAATGTGAAAGTAGTGTTAAGGGAGTCCTCCGACTCGCTTAACTTTGCTTCTGATACTTTATTAACAAATGCTAGTGGTATTTTCACCACAACTGCTTCGGTTCTCCCTTATGAGGCAGATGACATTCAAGTTTTTGCAACTATTCAATACAATGGAGCTCCTCTCCCTACCTCTTCACGGTTAAGCACATAAGCTTATACTCTAGCATGAAGCAGAGATAAATGATTTTGACAAAGAATCTTCACCATCTTATTTCAATTGGAAACAATATCGAACAAACAGTAGGGTTTTATATAAATGTGTTAGGAGTGCAAGAAGAAACATTTCAAGTCAGGAGGAAAACTGTGCGTTTTGTTACGGAGAAAATATAGAAGAAGTTTTAAATCATTTCAGGTTTCACAAAGTTAATGTTGAAGAAACTCCTGTAACAAGAACAGGAAGTCATGGAGCCTTTGCATCTATATATTAGAGATGCTAATCAAAATTTAATTAAAGCTTCCCAATTTGTTAAACAAAAAAACATAAAAAAATACCAAAGGTTTAAACCTTTGGTATTTTTGATGCGGCCGAGAGGACTTGAACCTCCACGGGTTATACACCCACTAGGCCCTCAACCTAGCGCGTCTGCCATTCCGCCACGACCGCAAGTGTTGAAAAATGAATGCGGGTGAAGGGACTTGAACCCCCACGTCATAAAGACACTAGATCCTAAGTCTAGCGCGTCTGCCAATTCCGCCACACCCGCGTATGCTATTGTTACTCACACAAAAATGGTGAGCCATGAAGGACTCGAACCTTCGACCCTCTGATTAAAAGTCAGATGCTCTACCAACTGAGCTAATGGCTCAATGGCTGGGCTAGCTGGATTCGAACCAACGCATGACGGAGTCAAAGTCCGTTGCCTTACCGCTTGGCTATAGCCCAAAAGATGATATAAATTGATGAGATGACCTTTACTTCTTCAAAAGGTGAATGATCGACATCAAATATTATAAAAGTGACCCGTACGGGATTCGAACCCGTGTTACCGCCGTGAAAGGGCGGTGTCTTAACCGCTTGACCAACGGGCCATATAAAAAATATGGCGGAGAAGGAGGGATTTGAACCCTCGCGCCGCTCGCGCGACCTACACCCTTAGCAGGGGCGCCTCTTCAGCCACTTGAGTACTTCCCCGTTTGGCTCCACAGGTAGGATTCGAACCTACGACCGATCGGTTAACAGCCGATAGCTCTACCACTGAGCTACTGTGGAATATTATGATGAGACGCTATTTATTATATACCAGCTAACTTAGCTTGTCAACATTTTTTCTTACAAACTAAAAGTTCATCCTAGAAATAGCGACTCCATAAATTTAGCATAGTTCATTTTAAGAGTCAATACCTTTTTTAAGAAGAAGAAGGCTACCTTTGCATCTTCCACATCGGTATTTCGTAATATCTACTTTACGCTTTCTTTTATAAAGATAATCGCAATCTTTACAACGGTAAAAAACATTCTTGTTTTTCTTTTGAATAGAAGGAAGTGAGCTACAATACCTTGGAGCTCCAACTCGTTTTAGCAACGCTTTGAATTCTTGGTCTCCATGCTTATACCCTTTACCCATAAGATGAAGGTGATAATGACATAGCTCATGTTTAATAATCCCAATAAGCTCCCCTTCTCCAAACTCTTCATAATACTTAAAATTCACCTCAATATGATGTGTATTAAGCATATAGCGGCCACCTGTTGTCCGAAGTCTTTTGTTGAAATATGCCTGATGTTCAAATGCTCTGTCAAAGCATTCCATAGAGATTTTTTCTACTAGCTCTTGCAACCCGTCATTATTCATTACTCAATCTCCTTTCATAAGCACGTGACTAGCCCTAGACGCATATACTTACTATTAATACCCTTTTAAAAAGAAAGGACGTGGCAATATGCCTTCATGGCTAATCAATCAAATGCAGCGTGCTTATTATACGAAAGATCGTTATCAAATTAAACTATTGAATCAGTGTTGGTTCTTTTATCAAAAGAAGCACTGCTCTTAGCAGTGCCCTTGTTTTAAGAAGGTGCAATCATGGACAAAGCAATACGTCCTTTTGAAGCATCAACACTTTCCACCCATACTGTTACTAGATCACCAACAGCGACAACGTCTAATGGGTGCTTAACATATGAATTTCTTAGCTTTGAAATATGCACAAGACCGTCTTGCTTTACCCCAATATCTACAAATGCGCCAAAGTCCACAACATTTCTTACTGTGCCTTCAAGCTCCATCCCTTGTGTTAAATCTTCTAGCTTTAGAATATCTTGTTTGAGAAGAGGCTTTGGTAATTCATCCCGTGGGTCACGCTCTGGTCTTTGGAGAGAATCAATAATATCGTTTAAAGTTAATTCTCCAATTTCTAGTTCTTGCAAGGCTTCCTCTTTGCTTAGTTCTTTTATTTTTCCGGCTAATAAAGGGCTCCCAAGGTCTTTAGTTGTCATCCCCATCATTTGTAATAATCTTTTAGTTACCTCATAATTCTCAGGATGAATCCCTGTTCTATCAAGAGGCTGCTTTCCATCTAAAATACGCAAGAAACCAACGCACTGCTCATATGTTTTGGCACCTAATCGAGGAACCTTCTTGAGCTGGCTACGATTTGTAAGTTTCCCCTCTTCTTCTCTATATTGCACAATATTGTTTGCCACTGTTTTGTTAAGCCCCGCTACATATTGTAAAAGAGAAGAGGAAGCTGTATTTAAATTTACACCAACTTGGTTTACAACCGTTTCAACAACAAATTTTAATGACTCGTTTAATTTTTTTTGAGACACATCATGCTGATATTGACCAACTCCAACAGATTTCGGGTCAATTTTAACAAGCTCTGCTAACGGGTCTTGCAAACGGCGAGCAATCGAAATTGCGCTTCTCTCCTCAACTTGAAGAGTTGGAAACTCTTCACGCGCAAGCGCAGAGGCTGAATAAACACTTGCTCCTGCTTCATTGACAATAAGATAAAAAATATTCTGTTTCATATCTTTTAGCAAATCAGCAATAAACTGTTCGGTCTCTCTTGAAGCTGTTCCATTCCCAATTGCTACTACTTCAACATTATATTTTTGTAGCAGTTCAACAACTTTATCATAGGCTTCTTGCTTCTTAGCTTTTGGTGGATGAGGATAAATTACATCAATTTCTAATGTTTTACCTGTTTCATCTACAACAGCTAGCTTACAACCCGTTCGATATGCAGGATCTACTCCTAGCACCATTTTCCCTTTTAGAGGAGGCTGTAAAAGTAAATTACGCAAGTTCTCAGAGAAAATTTTGATAGCCTGGTTCTCTCCTACTTCTGTAAGTTCACTTCGGATTTCTCTTTCAATAGAAGGAGCTAAAAGGCGTTTAAATCCATCTGCAATTGCTTTTTTTACATAAGAAACAGATGGAGCATAAATATTTTTAATAATTTCGCGCTCTAAATATTGAATAATACGATCTTCTGGAAAACCCATTGAAATACGAAGAACATTTTCACTTTCTCCTCGATTCAACGCCAACACTCTATGAGGTACAATTCTATTAATGTTCTCTTCATATTCGTAATACATGCTGTAAACTTCTTTTTCATCTATTGCATCTTTTTTCTTAGCTGATACAATTTTACCTTCTTTTCGAGTTTGCACACGAATCCATTCTCGATATTTAGGATGATCTGAAGTTTCTTCAGCAATAATATCTGCTGCTCCTTCTAGAGCTTCTTCTATCGTACGTACTCCTTTATCTTGAGAGATAAATTTTTGAGCATAGTTCTCTACTTCTTCTTTTGTTGAGAAAGTTAGCAACCAGTCAGCAAGCGGCTGTAGTCCCCGCTCTTTAGCAATCGTTGCTTTCGTTCTTCTTTTTTGCTTATATGGTCTATATAAATCTTCCACTTCCTGAAGCTTTAAAGCTTTTTCAATTTTCTTTTTAAGGTTATCTGATAATTTCCCTTGTTCTTCAATAAGTCTTAAAACTTCTTCTTTTCGGTTTTCAAGATTTTGAAGGTATGTCCACCGATCTAGCACAGACTGTATTTCAACTTCATCAAGAGCCCCTGTCATTTCCTTTCGATAGCGGGCAATAAATGGTACTGTATTTCCTTCTTCAGTGAGTTCAATCACGCTTTTAATCTTTTTTAAAGGTATATGTAATGAAGCCTCAATTTGCTTCAACTGCTGTTCTTTTGTTAATGACATACGAGTTCCTCCTTCGCTGGACCTTTCTTTATTATAGCAATTTCTTCCTCTCTTACAAAAGAAACAAAAAAAACAGATTACCCCCTGATAATCTGTTGCTGCACTTTATTCTTTTAGTGACCAACACAACCTAAAACATATGTTGCGTCATCATTTGAAGGAGGAATACTCATTTGCATATAGGAAGAAATATCAGAAAGCGATCTTGAGCGCGAAAAGATATTTTTAATCCCACTGATTGAAATGCCATCTGTATGAATTAAAAAGTGACTTCCTGGCTGATAAGAAAACGTACCAGTTTTAAAGGACTGAGGTTTTCCAGAAAGAAACCCATTTACTGGAATGGGATATGTCAGATTTCCATCAGGCGAATATAGATAAAAACGAATATTGCCTACTCCACTATATATAAATTGCAGTTTCTTTTTGTAAATCTTCAAAACTGAAACAGCTGCGCCTCGTGTACTTTTTAGAGCGTTGTTGCACTGTGCCATAATCTCTTCTACTTCTTGGTTTTGGAAGCGTTCAGCAGTTTCTTTAACAGCAACAGCTGCATACATAGCGTACTCTCCACTTCCAAGACCATCTGCTACAACACAGAGGAAGTAATCCTCTGTGTCTGCTATGAAGTAGCTATCTCCGCAGTAATGACTTCCATTTTTAGAAACCTGATATGTTTCTACTTTTACTTGCGGAATGGATTCGTTTCTCATTAAAGTGAATTCTCCACTTTTTCAGCATCCGTCCTAACTGCATTACGCAGCTTTTCTAACGCTCTTCGCTGAAGTCTTGATACATGCATTTGAGAAATACCTAACTTCTCTCCTGTATCTTTTTGACTTAAGTTTTCCATAAAAGTACACTGAATGATTTCTCGCTCGCGCTCTGTTAAAACATGGAGTACTCTCTCTAATACTAACCGTTGGTCAACAGTCTCATATCCGTTTTCTCTTTGCCCCACTAAATCTAGGATTGTTACTGTACTTCCATCTGAATCTGCTTCAATTGAGTGATCAACAGAAAGTGCTTGATAACTTTGGCCCATCTCCATTGTTTCAAGTACTTCCTCTTCAGATACTTCAAGATGTTCAGCAATCTCATGTACTTTAGGTGACCTTTGAAGTTTTGTTGTAAGCTCTTCAACTGTTGCCTTAATACGTGGGCCAAGTTCCTTAATACGACGCGGAACATGTACACTCCATGTTTTATCACGAAGAAATCTTTTAATTTCTCCAACGATAGTCGGGACTGCAAATGATTCAAAACTGCGCTCATAGCTTGGGTCAAATCGACGAATAGCTCCTAATAATCCAAGCATCCCAACTTGAGAAATATCTTCATGAATGTTGCCACCTTTTGAATATCTTCTGGCAATGGATTCTACAAGACCTTTATATTGAATAACAAGTCTGTCTTGAGCATCTTTATCGTTATTTTTTTGATATTGATCAATAAGCTTGATAACTTCTTCTTTACTTAGCTTCGTAGGTTGAGATTGTGCTGCCATCACTCTCCACCTGCTCTCTTTGTAAGTTCTTCGCCATCATCAAAGTAAGACCTTTATTATGAGTAATTTTTGTTTGGTCCATAAGAGTATCAATCAAATATAAGCCAAGACCACCTTCTGGTAATTCTTCAACTTCTCGAGATGTTTCATATGGCCCTGCTTCTTTTTGCAAGTCACTATAATCAAATGATTCACCTTTATCAGCTACAACGATCTCTAAATATTCTTCGTAAAGACCAAAAGCAACTGTAATTTCTCCAATTTCTTCTTTATAGGCATGCTGTACAGCGTTCGTACATGCTTCACTAATTGCAATTTTCATATCTTCAATATCGTCATAGGAAAAGCCCATTCTGTTAGCAATTCCCGATAACGTTAAACGAGCAATGGCCACATAATCTGGTTTAGCAGGGATTCTCATCTCTACGATATCATATGGTTGTTTCATTTTACGCCACCCTCTACGTGAGAATTTACATTTAAAATTTCCGTTAGACCCGTGATGTCAAACAAACGTTTAATTCGTTCTGAAACACCAACAAATTTCAATTTACCTTCGCTACTCTTAATTGCTTTTAGTAGCGCAATAAATACACCTAAACCTGTACTATCCATATAAGAAACATTTGTCAAATCCACAACAATGTATGGTTCTGACAACTGTGCTAATTCCATAAATCTGTTTTTTAACTCTGGCGCTGTATATGCGTCAATTTCACCGGCTAAAGTGATGTAATGTTTTTCATCCTTCATTTGTACATCTATTGATAAGTTCACAGGATTTACCCCCTTCAATTATACTGCTATCAATTTAGTTACCCTTATTTTAATAAGTTAAACCAATCTTTTTAAAATAATAAGGGTAAAATCATCACGAAGTTGGAAATCTTGTAATTTTTCCAATTCCTTGTAAATAGAGTATACAACTTCTTGAGCCGGAAGATGCATATACTTCCGAATGAGATCAATAATTTGTTCTCGCTCAATAAATCCTTCTTCTGTTCGACATTCTGTTACTCCATCTGTTAACAGAACAATAAGATCCCCTATCTCAAGATGCTTTTCATACTGTTTGTATTTACGATGTCGATCAACCCCTAGGACAAGGCCTTTACCATCTATATCTGAAAACTTGTCTTCTTTCGCATTATAATAGAATCCTGGCTCATGACCTGCTGAGGAGTAGCAGAAACTTCCATCAGCAGAGTCATAGATACCGAAAAACATGGTAATAAACATGCTTGGATCAACATTTTGTTCTACTACATTGTTTAAATTCTCCAATACATAGTCAGGAGTCTTCCTTGACTCAGGTAAACTATCCATGGCATATTTGATCATTGACATACACATTGCAGCTGGAATACCTTTTCCAATAACATCAGCAACAGCAATGCTAATACGATCATTCTCGTCTTGTACAAAATGATAATAATCCCCGCTCATCTTTTTAGCGGGAATACTAATAGCACCGATATCTAGCGACTTTAAGGAAGGCACTGCTGTACCAAGCAAATTTTGTTGAACATTTGAGGCGATTTCAATTTCAGAGTTCAGCTCAATTTGCTTGCTCTTGAGCATTTGATGTTCACCTAGTGCAAGTCCATAGCTAATCATCATTTCAAGTAGAAAATCTAATGATTGAAGAACTTCTTTTGGAATATCTTGATGAATTTCTTCAATCACTTCTTTATGGATACTAACAATATCTTCAGGGGAGATATTATTCTCAAGAGACTTACGGCTTAGCTTTTGCCCTTCATACAACACCGTTTCATTTGGCGTTTGCAAATAGCTGCTCAGTATGTCCCGGTATAGTGCCTTCATTTCATTTTGAAAATCCATTCTCCTCCCCCTTACCGGAGCCACTTAACTGCTCGAATTTCTGTTCCTTCATTAACAACTGAATTAATATCAAATTGATCAACGAGTCTTTTTACACCAGGAAGACCAGCTCCTAATCCTCCTGAAGTTGTATAACCGTCTTCCATTACTTTTCGTATGTCCGCAATTCCCGGACCTTGGTCTTTTGCTATGATTAAAAGGCCCGATTTTCCTCTTTCAAATATCTTCTCGATGCATATTTGGCCTTTATCTGTATATAAATATATATTCCGAGCTAGTTCAGAGATTGCGGTTGTAATCCGAGCTTGGTCGACCGTTCCGAACCCTAACTCTTTAGAGACATTGCGACCTAATTGACGGGCAGCCACAATATCCCACTCCGTAATAATTTTGACGCAGGATTGGAATTCCATTGTTATTCCCCCAATTCATACTGGAGCTTCTCAAGTCCTTTTTCCAAATCTAAGGCTGTCCATACATCGCTTAATCCAATCCCAAGTTCAATAAGAGTAATGGCTACTGCTGGCTGAATACCAGTTAAGACGACTTTTGCTCCCATCAGTCCGGACATGTTAACAACATCACCTAAAACTTTTGCTATAAATGAATCAATCATATCGATTGAGGTTAAGTCAATTACGACTCCTTTTGCACCTGTTTGGTGAATTTTATTTAATAGATCTTCTTGAAATTGGATTGCGGTTTGATCGTCAAGCTCCCACTGAATGGAAACTAATAAGTAGTCATATAGCTTTAATATAGGAATCCGCATAGCTATTCCTCCATACTTATAATTTGTCTATTTGTTATTTCAAGGGCGCGTTCAACGCCTACTCTTAGAGAATTTTTTGTGATAACTTGATCCAAACGAATGCCAAGATTAACAATTGTTTGAGCAATTTCAGGACGAATACCGACAATAAGGCATTTCGCCCCAACTAGTCGTACTGCTTCCGAAGCTTGGATAATATGATGTGCCACCATTGTATCAACAACAGGAACTCCCGTTATATCAATAAGCACAACCTCTGACCGATGTTTTACAACACCCTCTAAAAGATTTTCCATAATAATGCTTGCCCGTTCCGTGTCAATCGTTCCTACAAGAGGCATCACTGTGATGTTATCAAAGATTGGAATAAGCGGTGCTGATAGTTCTTGAAGAGCCACTTTTTGGAGATTAATTGTGTTTTCCCAAGATGTCGCGTAGATGTCTTCTAACTCATGATAGATAGGTTCTACCCATAGCTCTAATTCTTGCACAGTTTCCATGGGCACATAGTTATCATCACGTGCAAACTCATCTTCCATAAGCAACTCTAGGATTACTTTACGAAGCAAACGAATTGCTCGCGTCAAATATGTGAGTGGCCATCCGAGTTTTACAACACGTTCAATGAACTCTTCTAACTTTGTTCTAAAGTGCTCAGGTGACTCTGTTTGGTGACTAAAGATAATATCAAGAAATTCAGAATTCATGCTAACATAAACGTTCTCAGATACTACATTTGTAAGAGGTTCTGCTGATACATCCTTCATCGTATCAAGCCAACCTTTTGCGATTTCTTGTCTATGTTCAATTATATATTGTTGAATACTCCGTTCCATCTTGTCCTCCTTATTACAGTACACATATATATAACAAAATATTATTTTTAAACTGTCTCTTCTATTATAACAGTAATGAAAAAAAGCAGGAGTGAAAAATCCCCTACTTTTAATCATACGTGTATTTAGTTTTTCCAGTCAAGAATAAGGGTACTTTCCTATATAAAGGACGGAGCACCCTCATCATTGCTGTTAATCTGGTAGTTGTGTGCGATCGCTTCGCTTAATTTTTCTTCTTATAACCTGAAAAATGATACACAAAGATAATATTAATTCCATTATTTACAAGCCTAAAAATCAATAAGCCCAAGGCTAATTTGTAACGCTTTATCGACTTTACTCATCATTTCTTCATCAAGATGCGTAATCTTGTCTGTTAAACGCTGCTTATCAATTGTTCGAACCTGCTCTAACAGAATAACGGAGTCTCGTTCAAACCCGTATTTCTTAGCATTAATTTCTACATGCGTAGGTAGCTTTGCCTTTTGAATTTGAGCGGTAATGGCTGCGACAATAACCGTGGGACTAAAACGGTTACCAATGTTGTTTTGAATAACAAGGACAGGTCGGACCCCTCCTTGCTCAGAACCAACAACGGGAGATAAATCAGCGAAATAAACGTCGCCACGTTTTACTACCAACCGTTTTATCCTCCACTTACAAGACGTTCGACTGTGTTGTCCGCTTCATGTTCAGCCAAGAAAGCTTCAGACGCAATATTTAGGTTAATTTTCGCCATTTCCATATAACCCCGTCGCATATTATTGCGGATGCTACTATTTCTTTTCTCATCAACGAACTTCTTTACAGCTTGATTAATCAAATCATTTCGGTTACTGTTTTCCTGCTTTGCGATAGCATCTAGTTCAGATACTAAATGTTGTGGTAAACGAACTAAAAGCTCCATCGTTGCGCTCGCTTCAGACACCAACATACACCTCCACCATCAGTACAAAACAAATAAGAATAGTTATTTTTTTATTATGAGAGCACATTGTAAACAGTAGAACCTAATTAAGGCACTACTTGTTTCCTCTTACAGACGAGTAAGATATTAAATATAAATTATTTTTATCTTTTTTCATCATACCATCTATACAGTTTTATGCAAAGCGAATTCTGTCATTTCTTCAACTATTATCGTCATCAATACTATTATTTTATGCATGCAATCATAAAAAATCACGCCTTGCTACTCTAAGCTAGCACATTATTTATAACTTTTACAACTTTATCTGCTCTCTTATATACTCGAGGAACGCGATCACTGATCATACAAGTAACTTCATAATTAATTGTATTAAGATAGCTTGCAATATCATCTGCGCTAATGGACTTCCCGCCATCATGACCTATTAACGTGACTTTTGTGCCGACCGCTGCATCTTTTGGAAGTCTAAACATAAGTTGATCCATGCAAATGCGTCCAACATTTTGTACTTCCTCTCCGTTCATCAATGCTGTAAAACCTTGAAGACCTCGAAGCCAACCGTCTGCATAACCAATTGGCACAGTTCCGATCCATTCTTCTTTCTTTGTTGTATATGTCGCTCCATAGCTAATGCTTTCACCCTCTTTTAGGCTCTTAACATGTATCAAAGATGTATAGAGAGATAGAACTGGCTTTAATGTAAATGGCAATACTTTTTTCATTTCAGATGACGGGCTTAAACCGTACATTGAAATCCCGAAGCGTACCATTGTAAAACAATCATGTGGTAAACGTAAAGTCGAAGCACTGTTTGCACAGTGAACATTAGGAGGACAAACCCCTTTTGATTTCAGATAGTACACAGTTTCAACGAAACACTTACTTTGCTCTTCGTAATACTCACTATGAAGCTCATCTGCTGTTGCAAAATGTGTAAAAAGTCCCTCTAGCACAAAATGAGAAGATTGTTTAACTTTTGAGACAACACGCTCCATTACCTCTTTATCTTTAAACCCAATGCGATTCATGCCTGTATCAATTTTCATATGAAGAGAAAGAGGCTTCTTTATATCATACTTTAATGCTTCACGTAACCAACTTTCATTATGAAGGGTAAGTGAGATATCATACTCTGCTGCAATATCAACATATGAAGGAGGCACGTCTCCTAATACTAAAATCGGAACTTTAATCCCATTTGCTCTTAATTTAATTCCCTCATCAAGCAATGCTACTCCTAAAAACGTAGCTCCTGCTCCAATTGCTTCTTTCGCTACTTCAATATCACCGTGCCCATATCCGTTTGCTTTTACAACAGCCATAATCTGTTTACCCTTTGGCAGCCATTCTTTTAAGCAATTTACGTTATGAGAAACAGCTTCTAAATCAATTTCAGCCCATGTGTTACGGTAAAACGAATTCACTGGTGTCACTTCCTTTAAGAACTATGGCTTGTAGAAGCCACTATACTACAATTGCACGGTTTGTTTACATTTATTCTTATCAAAAACAATTCATGCATTTATCGTGCTTTTATTATACAAAAATAAACTAGGATTCGTAAAAGTTTATCTAAAAAAGGAAGTTCGTTCTCCTTTTAGAGAATGAACTTCCTTTTTTTATTTTCCTTGTTCTTTTTCCATTGAGCTTGCAATCATCATAAATTCCTCTGGAGAAAGGTCATCAGACGCAATAATGTATTCCACTCCATCTGCTGTCCATTGAATACTTTGTTTTGAAAGAGCTCCAATTGAGAAACCTAGGTCAACAACGTCTCCATTCACAGGAGTTGTAGTAGAAGCTTCTGCAACTGTTGCCTGCTCTTGAATCACAGTAAAGGACTTCTCACCACCATATGTGAGTACAACACGTTTTCCATCCATCGTTTTAACCGTTTTCTCTTCTTCTTGCTCTGTACCTTCAGGTGTATATGAAGGATACTTAACTGAGAAAGGTTCTTCTTCACTTGTCATTGTTGGCACATCTGACTTTTTAGCAGTCATATTCCGCTTAGTATCAAACGCATCTTTATCAAACTTAACATTCATCTCTACTTTCTTAAAGTCAACCGTAATAACAGGCTCATTGTCCGTATCCATAATTTCTACTTTTTTAGGGGTAAGCTCTTTTTTATCTAAAATAATTTTTTGATTTGGAAGCACAGACTGGTGCTGATAGTTGGTTTTTGTTGTAAAGATATAACCGTCTTTAGCTACTTGAAATTTTGCTTCATCGTCTCCTTTAATGTCTTTAATTAACGACTCATAAAGGTATGCTTGGCTGCTATTTTGTGGCCAACCACTTTGAAATTTAAAGCTTTTATTAAGCGCAGGAGTTAGCACAAAAACTCCTTCATTATTACGCAAAATCATCTGAGATTGATCTTTTTTGGCATTTTTAAGCTCTACCCTATAATAATCAGGTTTGCTATGCCAAATCTCCACATCATATTTCTGTGGTTTTTCTCCTGTATTTAACATCATCTCGGCTGTTGCTTTATAACCTGTTGACTTTTCCATCTTTTCATTTAAATCTTTTTTTACATCATCTGCACTTTTATCTCCACAAGCTGCTAGTACAAATAAAACACTTAAAAAGACAATGGCTTTAACAATCCATCTTTTCATTCCTACACCCCTTATTCTTTTGCAAGATTTGCAAAAATGTATTGTCGTATCTTTTAATTGGACAATATGAATATATGAGGTGAAAACAACGAATATGCAGACTAGCGTGACAGGCTTTCAATTATCACGTTTGCAATAGCATATTGCTCACTATGTGATATAGCCAAGTGTGTAATTTCGTGTTCATTTTTAATATAAGGTCTTCCAGACGATTCATATTCAATCTCAATATCTTGAAAAGAAAGCAATGAACCAATGCCTGTTCCTTTTGCTTTTGCATAGGCTTCCTTAGCAGCAAATCGGCCTGCTAGAAACTCTATTTTCCTTTTGTTTGAAAGCGTATAAAACTTCTCTTGTTCACGAAGTGTTAAGATTCGCTTTACAAGCTTGTCGTTACGCTCTAATGCCTTTTTTATTCGGACAAGCTCAACAATATCATTTCCCATTCCGATAATCATAAAGAGTACTCCTTTTATAATAGACTTACATGACATGCTTTTTATTGACTTGGCTTTATGTAAAGAAAGGGACTTTATTAGAACTTCTTTTCCCTTTATGAAATAATGAAGAAGATTTGTAATCCTTCCTAAATTAAACACATTAGATATATTGAATAGAGGAGATGATTTTTTGTTTGTTCGTACTGAGAATTTTAGAGAGTTCATAAAGCTCTATCCGGTTGTGTTTCTACTTATTTTAATTCACATTGTTGTTTGGCTTCTTGCCAAAATCCCTTTAGAAAGCACGCAATCGCTGATCTATTATTTTATTGGGATTAACGGGAACATTTCTCAAGGAGAATGGTGGAGACTTATTACCCCTATTATTACACATATAAGTTTTTCCCATCTTCTTTTTAACACATTTTCTCTTCTAATTTTTGCTCCTGCCCTTGAAAGGATATTAGGGAAAGGGAAGTTCATTTTAATGTATTTCACAACAGGTATCATTGCTAACGTTGCAACATACTTACTTGAAAATATTTACTATACACACGTAGGTGCTTCTGGCTCTATTTTTGGTTTGTTCGGAATCTATCTTTTCTTTTTACTCTATCGAAAAGATATTCTTGGGCGAGACAATACTCAAGTGATAATGACAATGGTCATTATTGCACTTGTTATGACGTTTGTAAATTCAAATATTAATGTTGTTGCCCACCTCAGCGGTATTATAAGTGGCTTCGTTCTCTCTCTTTTCACCCTTCAACGTAAATAGCACGAATAAAAAAGGAACCTTTTTAGGTTCCTTTTTCAATGATTTCAAAGCTTCCTTTTGATAAAACGTGAACATCATCATATTTGCTTAAATCTCTCATGAGCTTCTCTAGTGCTTTATCCTTCTGTTTTGCCTCAATCATGCAATCTAACAGATTGACCGTTCCATTTATAGTACGAAGAAATCGAATAAACATCTCAGGATCCACATATGGAGCATGCGCCCGAAATTGTTCCTCATTCCTTGGACTAGAAATATGCATTTTCATAGGAAGGGTCGAATGAGCCCATGTCCCAACCATCCTCTCCCAATGATCTTCCCATCTTTCCCCCTCATTGTTTGCTAAATGATGGTGAAGGTCAAAAATAAAAGGAATATCAATCTTTTCACATAGATATAAAACATCTTCTATATTGAACGTTGTATCATCATTTTCAAGCATAACCATTTTAGCAATAGACTTTGGTACAAGAGCCCAATTATGAATAAATTGTTCAAGCGCCCTCTCTTTGTTTTTATGTGCCCCTCCCACATGGAGCACACAGCGATGTTGAGTTGGAATACCCATCCCTTTCAGAAGGCGAGCATGCATTGTTAGTGTTTGAACGGAGGTTTTCAAAATCTCAGGCTTTGTGGAATTTAGAAGAACAAAGTGATCAGGATGAAAATCAACCCTCATTGGATGTTCTTCTAAAAATGATTTAATTTCTGCTAAGACGGGTTTCAATGGCTTCATATAGTCCCAATCAGAAAGATCCTCATGTCCTGCAAGAGGAATAAGACGAGAACTCAATCTAAAAAATTCTACTTCATTCCATAAGTTATGTTTTAAAAGACGAAGGCAATTTTCAAGATTTGAAATCGCAATACGCTCAAGTTTCCGAATAGCAGCTTCTCGATTACCAATTTTTTTAAAGTTTGCATATGTCATTGTTTGAGAAGGAGAACTATTCACAAGTTCCATACTCATGGCAACATATCCAAGACGTATTTTTGTCATCTTTTACACGCTCCCTGCTTCTTAGCATGCCCCTCTAAGAAGCTCGTTATCATAAAAATAAAAAAGCTCTAGCAGCATGTGCTAGAGCTTTTTATTATGAAGACTTACGTGTTTTGTTTGTGCGTGAACGACGTTGCTTCATATCGTATGAACGTGAAGATTGCTGACGTCCATCTTTATTTCTATAGTTGCGTTTATTTTTAGAGTAGTTACCTTTACCATATGATTTTTTACGATCTTTTTTCACTTGTAAAGGCGGCTCAGATGTTAATTTAACAGGAGTTGTATCAGGCTCTTTTGTCATTAACTTAAGTGCTGCTGCTACTACTTTCGCTGCATCGTTCTTCTCTAGAAGGTTTTCAGCCATTTGCTCGTAAGAAGAAAGGTTTTCTTCGTTAATTGCACTTGTAATTTGGTCAAAAATTAGACGTTGTTGACCTTCAAGAGCATCGTCTAGGCTTGGAACTTTCATTGGCTCCATACGACGTTTTGTTGTTGCTTCCACGTTTTTAAGATGTGGAATTTCACGAGGTGTCACAAATGTCATTGCTTTACCTTGTTTCCCTGCACGACCAGTACGTCCGATGCGGTGTACGTAGCTTTCTGGATCTTGTGGAAGGTCAAAGTTATAAACGTGACTAACACCTGAAATATCTAATCCACGTGCAGCAACATCTGTTGCAACAAGGATATCGATTGAACGCTCTTTGAACTGACGCAATACTTTCATACGTTTACCTTGTGTAAGGTCACCGTGAATACCTTGTGCTGCATAACCACGCGTTTGAAGCGCTTCTGATAGCTCATCAACACGACGTTTTGTACGACCAAAGACAATTGCAAGCTCTGGTGCTTGGATGTCTAGCAGACGAGTTAATGCGTCAAATTTCTTTTGCTCTTGTGTTTCAATATAGTATTGTTCAATATTTGAAACTGTCACTTCTTTAGACTTTGTTTTGATTACTTTTGGCTCATGCATGAAGCGCTCTGCAATTGCTTGAATTGGCTTTGGCATTGTTGCTGAGAAAAGTAATGTTTGGTGTTCACTTGGTACTTCTTTTAAGATGCTTTCGATATCTTCAATGAAGCCCATGTTTAACATTTCGTCTGCTTCATCAAGTACAACTGTTTGTACGTCTTGAAGACGAATTGTTTTACGGTTGATATGATCTAGCATTCTTCCTGGAGTACCAACAATGATTTGTGGTCCTTTTTTCAACGCACGGATTTGGCGACCAATCTCTTGTCCTCCGTAAACAGATAAAACTTGAACACGTTTATAATATCCAATTTTATATAGTTCTTCGGAAACCTGAATAGCTAATTCGCGTGTTGGGGCAATAACAATTGCTTGAATACGAGGATTATTTACATCAATTTTCTCAATAAGAGGAATACCGAATGCTGCTGTTTTCCCTGTACCTGTTTGTGCTTGACCGATTACATCGTTACCTTCAAGTGTAACTGGAATCGTTTGGGCTTGAATTGGTGTTGCCTCTTCAAATCCCATTTTACTAATTGCTTTTTTCAGCGGTTGACTAATTTCAAAATCTTGGAATAACGTCAATTGTTTCAAACTCCTTTTAATCTAAATTCCCATAAGCATTATATCTATTATAAAAGAACTGCTTTAACGTGAGGAAGTGGTGCTAACATAGCACCACTTCTTCTTTTACGTTCATAACAATGATCACAAGCAGAAATGTTCTTACTGCATGGAAGAGTAAGACTTATATATCATCAATTAAGAGCGAGAAAAACTCTACCTTTTTCTTCGCAGAATCCTTCTTTATCCTAAAGGTCGTTATCAAATGTTATTTTAGATGTTATCATATCACTAATATGAGTAATATTCAAGTAACCTAAAAATTACATTCCTTGTCTTTCACGTAAGTGAAGGGGCTTTATAACTTATATTCCTTTTTCTAAGAGCGCTGTAATAACTTGTTCTAATTTCATACCACGTGAAGCTTTAAAAAGAATAACATCTTGCTCTTTTATAATACAGCTCAGTTGCTCACTTAGTGTGTCCTTATCCTCAACATGATAAACATGTTCAACCCCAGCATCTGATGCTCCTTTAGCAACTTCCTCACTTAAAGGTCCATATGCAAAGACATATGATACTTCATTTTTATCAATAGATTTTCCAACTTCATAATGATATTCTCGTTCATCCTCACCAAGCTCAAGCATATCTCCTAGTACCGCTATTTTTCGGTTGTATCCCGAAAGCTCATGCAAGAGGTGAAGAGCAGCTCTCATTGCTGTTGGGCTCGCATTATAAGCATCATTAATTAAGCGAGCACCACTACTTGTTTCAATCACTTCCATGCGCATTTTTGTTAACTGTAATTGAGATAAACCTTTCACAGCTTCCTCTGCTGAAATGCCAAGTGCTTTTCCAACAAGAATGCTTGCTAACGCATTTTTCACATTATGTTTTCCAAGCACAGGTAAATGACATGTTACGTTTTCATCTGTTGATAATGAAAAAACGGTGCCGCTTTCTGTTTGTGTAACATTTAGTGGTCTTAGGTCACAGTTTTTATTATAGCCAAATGTATGCTTTTCAAATGATACCCCTTCACTTAATTTAGCAAGAAGCGGTTCTTCCCCTTCATAAATAAATACGCCGTTATTGTTCAAACCATTCACAATTTCGAATTTTGCTTTTGCAATTCCTTCTCTGCTTCCTAAATTCTGAATATGAGCCTCTCCAATATTTGTAATAACCGCGATGTCTGGTTCGCCAAGTTTTGAAAGAAGGTCAATCTCACCAAAATCACTCATTCCCATTTCAAGGATGGCTACCTCAATTGTTTCGTCAAGCTCAAGCATTGTAAGAGGAAGACCAATATGGTTGTTTAAATTCCCTCTTGTTTTTAATACTTTATATTTAGTACTTGCAACAGCTGCAATCATATCTTTTGTTGTTGTCTTCCCATTGCTTCCTGTAATACCAACAACTTGTATAGAAAGGGATTTGCGGTAGTTATGTGATAGAGTTTGCAAAGCCTGAAGCGTATCATCAACAAGAACAAGCGGAACCCCTTCAGGCTGAGGTGTTTGATCTCGTTGCCATAGTGCTGCTATTGCTCCTTCTTCATATGCTTGTTCAACAAATTTGTGGCCATTAAAATTGTCACCGATTAATGGAATAAATAAGTTTCCTTTTTGAATTGTTCTCGTATCTGTAGAAACCCCGTGAATCTCAGTTTTTTCTTCTTTTGTTACACTACTATTCGGAATCCATTCATTTATCTTTGCTAATGTTGCTTTAATCATTTTTCACTTGACTCCTTTCACTTCACAATAAGCGCACAAGAAACACTATCCATAAATGAATAGTGCTTCTTTCTGCTCTTTCTTCCTACATCGTATGTTTAATTTGCTGTTTCTCTGCGTGACGTTCCATACCTAGCTCAACTAATTTTTCAATTAGCTCACTGTAAGGCACACCTTTATGCTCCCATAAAAGCGGGAACATACTGAAAGGTGTAAAACCAGGCATGGTATTTACTTCATTAATAACTAAAGAGCCGTCTTCTGTTAGAAAGAAGTCTGCACGTACTAAGCCTGAACCATCAATCGCTTTGAATGCCTTAATTGCTTCCTCTTCCATACGTGCGTATGTTTCTTCACTAATTTCAGCAGGGATAATAAGAGCTGTATCACCGTCTTGATATTTTGACTTGTAATCATAGAAATCTGTTTTGGCAACGATTTCTCCTACAACAGAACAAGAAGGAGCATCGTTTCCTAGAACACCGATCTCAACTTCACGAGCCGTAATCCCCTCTTCAACAATGATTTTACGATCGAACTGAAATGCTTCTTCAAATGCATTTACAAGTTCTTCTCTATTTGTACATTTATTAATTCCAACACTAGAACCTAAGTTAGCTGGCTTAACAAAACAAGGATACCCAAGTTCTTGTTCTACCTCTTTATATGCAGCATCTTCACTATTTTTCCAATCAACCTTTAAAAAGTGAACGTATTTCACTTGTTTGAGACCTGCTTGAGCAAACAAGTTTTTCATAATTACTTTATCCATTCCCGCTGCTGAACCAAGCACTCCATTTCCTACATAAGGAACATTCAATAATTCTAACATTCCTTGTACAGTACCGTCTTCTCCATTTGGTCCATGAAGTAATGGGAAAACAACATCAACTGCTTCTCCTTCTTGAGACAACGTGCTTAGTGATGTTGGTGAAATTGCTTTTGCTGTTGCTTTTTCTGTCAATGTTAATTCTTCAACACCTTGTACTTTTCCTTCAATTATTTCACCGCGAATCCATTCGCCGTTTTCAGTTATATAGACAGGGTGAACTTCAAATTTCTCCCCATTCAATGCATTGATAACCGCTAGAGCCGTTTGTAAAGAAACCTGATGCTCTGCTGATTTTCCACCATATAAAAGTCCAAGTTTAATTCTCACAATTGTTCCTCCTTCGACATTCCTAATGTCCTCGTCTATTGTATCACTTTCCCTTCATTTTGCGAAAAAAAGATTGTATATTTTTGAAAACAGAATCCATTTTCCTATATCTTTTCCCGCTTTACTTTTTACCTATGAAAAAGCAAGGTTGGCTTATGCTTTTTTAAATATCCTCAAAAAAAAGTCAGGCTTCCTGAGCCTGACTTTCTTGTCTACCTTATAAAGCAGTTTTTTCTGTTTTTCTTACTGGAATCATAATTAAGAGGAATGCTACAAATCCTAAAATCGCCGCAACTAAAAATGGGCTTTGAGGAGAAAGTGATTCTCCTAGCACACCTGATAAAAGGGGAGCAATTGCGGCTCCAAGCCAACGAATAAAGTTGTAACCTCCAGACGTAATTGCACGCTCATATGGTGAATTTCCCATTACATGTGTTGTAAAGAGCGCATTGTTTAATCCCGACGCTAGTCCAGATAAGATAATAATTACGATTTTTAACCATAAAGGCTGAACAACAAATAACAAAATAAGCATAATTGCAAATACAATTAATGATACTTTAAGAAGTGTCTTTGGTGTCCATTTTTTCTCAAGCTTATGAGAAAGAACAGCAGAACCATATGCTAAGCACAGTCCCCAACCAAAGAAAACAAACCCAATTTGAATAGCTGATAACCCTAAAACAAGTGGAGAATATGCTAAAACTGTAAAGAACCCGTAGTAATAAAGCATACCTGAGAAAGCACCTTGTAAAAATGGTTTATATGCAAAAAGCTTAACCATTTCTTTTACCCCTGGTGCCTGTCTTTTTTGTTGTAGTGGTGGTTGCTTTACAAAGAAACTTACAAGAATAAAAGCTAAAAGAATAAGAATGCTCGTTACAAAGAATGGATAGCGCCATGAGATGCCACCTAAAATACCTCCAACTAATGGACCTGCTGCCATTCCAAGACCAATTGCTGCTTCATACATTCCAATTGCTCCACTTGCATCACTTGAAAGAGCAATAAGCAGCGTCATTGCTGTTGCAAAGAATAAAGCGTTCCCTAATCCCCAGCCAGCTCTAAATCCTGAAAGTGCACCAATTGAATTAGAAATCGCACAAAGAAATGAAAAAACGGTAACAATAGCTAAGCCTGTTACCATGAGCTTTTTATCACCAAGTTTTGCTGCAAATAGCCCTGCTGGAATCATCATAACAGCCATTGTAAAAATATAAGCCGTAAAAAGCATTTCAACTTGCCAGTGACTTGCACCAATTTGCTTTGCAATCTCTGGAAGAATAGGATCAACAACACCTATTCCCATAAATGCTAGGAAAGTTGCAAAAACGGTAATAATGCGTCCTCTTTTTGCATTTTCCATCTTCATCACTCCTCTAATGTTGTTTTGAGATATTCTGTTCTATCCATCAGTTCATGAAGCTCTTGTTCAAATCGCTGCAGACGTTGGATTTTGCGGGCGAGTCCATTAATTTGAACTGCCAGTCTTTCTTGGAAATCCTCTAACCCTTCTTTAGTCAATTCTCCACCTGCTCTTCTTCGCTCAATCCGCTTTTTTAAGTGAACGAACTGCTGAAGTTCTTGAAGAGAAAAGCCAAGCACTTCTTTAGCTTCAATGATCTTTTTTAGTTCATTAATATTTT
Organism: Priestia sp. TRM10; assembly: GCF_057808375.1. Taxonomy (NCBI): domain Bacteria; kingdom Bacillati; phylum Bacillota; class Bacilli; order Caryophanales; family Bacillaceae; genus Priestia; species Priestia sp. TRM10. The sequence continues at coordinate 69,458 of NZ_JBJZOT010000018.1, read as the reverse complement.
CCTCAACGTATAGTCTTGTATTTCCTTTTGTACGCTGTGGAGGTGTAATAAGTTCAATTTCTTCGTAATACCGAATCGTTCGTTTAGTAAGCCCTGTCATCTTCATTACATCATCTATTTTATACAAGATATGCTCTCCTTTACATTTAACGTTAACGTAAGATTATATATTTATCGTACTCCTCATTAATATAATTGTCAACTAAGTGAAATATGCTCTATGTTAAATAATTCTTTTTAGATTATCGAATATCAGAGAAAAAGAGGAAAATATTTTACCCTATTTTTCTCTTTTAGTGGTACCATCAAAAAGAATAGCTGTGAATATTTTGTGCATCTTTTTTCTACTTTCTAACAAGACTAATTAAGTAGATAAAAAAGACAGTAAAAATGTAAGCACTATTGAAATGAAAGAATCATACACCTAAACAACAAAGATTGTAATGGAGGTTCGAAAATGAGAGAAGAGAATGTTCGAGTAGAGAAAGATTTCTTAGGAGAAAAGCCTGTTCCAGACGAAGCCTATTACGGCATTCAAACACTGCGTGCAGTAGAAAATTTTCCGATTACAGGCTATCGAATTGATAAAGAACTTATAAGAGCTCTTGCTATTGTAAAAAAAGCTGCAGCTCTTGCTAATATGGATGTAAAACGCCTTTATGAAGGTCTCGGAGAAGCAATTGTTAAGGCTGCAGACGAAATCATTGATGGAGAGTATCACGATCAATTCATCGTTGACCCTATTCAGGGCGGAGCAGGAACATCGATTAATATGAATACAAATGAAGTCATCGCAAACAGAGCACTTGAGATTTTAGGCAAGAAACGTGGAGATTATTTCACACTCAGTCCAAACTCACATGTAAATATGTCTCAATCAACAAATGATGTATTTCCAACTGCTATTCATATTTCAACGTTAAATCATATAGAAGGTTTACTTATTACAATGGATAAAATGCTCCAAACCTTTCGCCAAAAAGCAAAAGAATTTGACTCGGTCATCAAAATGGGACGTACCCATTTACAAGATGCCGTGCCAATCCGACTTGGACAAGAGTTTGAAGCATATAGTCGTGTTTTAGAGCGCGATATTAAACGAATTAAACAATCTCGCCAGCATCTCTATGAAGTAAATATGGGAGCAACAGCTGTAGGAACTGGACTAAACGCAAATCCTAAATATATTAAACAAGTTGTTTCACATCTTGCAGAGATTAGTGGCTTCCCTCTTATAGGAGCCGAACATCTTGTTGATGCGACTCAAAATACAGATGCTTATACAGAAGTCTCTGCTGCTTTGAAGGTTTGCATGATGAATATGTCTAAAATCGCAAATGACCTTCGCTTGATGGCTTCTGGACCTCGAGCAGGTTTGAATGAAATCAACCTTCCTGCTCGTCAACCTGGCTCATCTATCATGCCAGGAAAAGTAAATCCTGTTATGGCGGAATTAATTAACCAAGTTGCCTTCCAAGTTATCGGAAATGATAATACAATCTGCCTTGCTTCTGAAGCTGGACAACTTGAACTAAACGTGATGGAACCTGTTTTAATCTTCAACTTGCTTCAGTCTATCAATATTATGAACAATGCATTCCGTAGTTTTACAGATCACTGCTTAGCAGGAATCGAAGCGAACAAAGAACGATTAACAAAATATGTAGAAGAAAGCGTTGGATTAATTACAGCTGTTAACCCGCATCTTGGCTATGAGCCTGCTGCCCGCATTGCTCGCGAAGCCATTCTAACAGGAAAATCCATCCGGGAGCTTTGTCTAAAATATGACGTTCTTTCAGAAGAAGCGCTAGATCGTATTCTCGATCCATATGAGATGACACATCCTGGAATTGCAGCTGAAGAGCTTTTAGAAGACTAATAAAAAGGCTAGCAATATGCTAGCCTTTTGTTGTTTATTTTTTGATTTGTCCGTTTCCTCTAATCACGAACTTAGTGGATGTTAGAGCTTTTAATCCCATGGGCCCTCGCGCATGAAGCTTTTGTGTACTAATACCAATTTCTGCTCCAAACCCGAATTCAAATCCATCCGTGAAACGAGTTGAGGCATTATGATAAAGAGCTGCTGCATCCACAGAAGTAAAAAATTCCTTCACATGACTTTCATCATTCGTAATGATAGCCTCTGAATGCTTTGTTCCATATTTATTAATATGTGAAACAGCTTCCCCAACAGACAACACACGCTTCATTGCTACCGTTTTATTTAAATACTCTTGTTCCCAATCATCTTCAGTTGCTCTTTGTACCCGACTGTGAAGCTGACAAACAGCTTCATCGCCATGTACTTCCACTCCATGGTCCATTAACAGGGAAAGAAGATCTTTACCATGGAGGGCAAGCCATGCGTCATGAACAAGGACTGTCTCAATTGCGTTACAAACAGATGGACGCTGTGTTTTGGCATTAATAACAATTTCGAATGCCATTTTTACATCTGCAGATTCATCAATGAAGATATGACAATTACCTGCACCTGTCTCTAATACAGGAACAGAAGCCTCTCTCACAACGGTCTGAATAAGATTTTTACCCCCTCTTGGGATGAGAACATCTAAATACTCATTAAGTGTGAAAAGCTCTTTAGCTGTTTGGCGACTTGTATCTTCAATAAGTTGGACAGCCTCCTTTGGAAAACCAGCTTTTTTTAACCCGTCATGGATCACATTTACGATTGCTTTATTAGAATAATGGGCAGAAGAGCTTCCTCTTAAAATAACAGCATTACCTGTTTTCAAACAAAGAGTTGAGGCATCTACTGTCACGTTTGGTCTTGCTTCGTAAATCATTCCTACAACGCCGAGAGGAACACGCATTTCAGTAATTTTAAGTCCATCATTTCTCTCAATTGTTTGTAGTACTTCACCTGTTGGATCTTCTAACTTAACAAGTTGCTCAATTCCATGAGCCATTCCTTCCAGTCTTTCAGTTGTTAAAAGAAGACGGTCTAATAAGGAATCTTCTACACCTTTTGCTCGATTTTCTTCAATATCCTTGCTGTTCTCTTCTAATATATAGCTACTTTGAGCCAAAAGTTGTGCCGCAATACTTGTTAATGCACTATTTTTTTCGTCTGTTGTTTTATGAACAAGAACAGATGCTGCTTCTTTTGCTCTTTGACCTTTTTCAATTACTTCACTCATCTTTTTTCCCCCTCTATCTTAATAAAAGATTATGCTGTCCAACCCATTGATCGCGATGGATCACTTCATAAGAAGAACGTTCAACGCTATGTGCAATTTCATCACTTCGCTTACCTTTTAAACGATTTAACTCTTCTGATGAATAACACACCTCTCCTTTACCAATTATCCCATTTGTTCCTTCTACTTCAATGACGTCTCCTTCTTTAAAAACGCCTTCTATTTCAACAACTCCTGCAAGAAGAAGACTTCTTCCGTCTTTCACTAACGCTCTTTCTGCCCCCTCATCAATCATTACTTTTCCTTTCAAAGATGAATGAAAAGCAATCCACTGTTTACGGGTATTAAGTCCTGTTACTTTGGCTCCTACGTACGTGCCATCTCCATTTCCTTTCAAAACCTCGAGCAGCTTCCTAGGTCCTTGACCACTTCCAATAAAGGTTGGTACACCAAGAGATAACGCCATTTCTGCAGCAAGAAGTTTTGATTTCATTCCCCCTGTCCCAACCTTGGAACCTTCAGCGCTTGCTACTGACAAAAACTCTTCTGTGATCTGTTCAAGATAGTCAATCCGTTTGGCACCTGGATTTTTATTTGGATTATCATCATAGAGGCCGTTTATATCTGTAAGGATAATGAGACGATCAGCGTGAATTAAGCCACTTAAAAGAGCTGAAAGCATATCATTGTCACCAAATGTAAGCTCTTCAATTGAAACTGAATCGTTTTCATTTACAATAGGCAAAACAGAGCGCTCTAAAAGTTCGGAGAGCGTATCATATGCATTGCTATAACGTTCACGATGAGCAAAATCTTGGCGAGTTAACAAAATTTGAGCTGGTTTTATTCCATAAGTACTGAAAGCTTCAATATAAGCACTCATTAAAACACTTTGTCCAAGAGCTGCTGATGCTTGCTTTCCTTTGATTGTGACAGGTCTTGAAGGATACCCAAGCTCTGTAAATCCCGCCGCAACCGCCCCTGAAGAAATTAATACAACTTCATGTCCTTCAGCACGTAAAGCAGCGATAGCTTCCGCATGTTCACGCAACTTTGTATTATCGATTCCACCACTTGTATTTGTTAATGAACTACTTCCAATCTTTACAACAACACGCTGTTTCTTCATTTTTTCCCCTCCACGTATACAAAAAGCCCTCTCACATCCTAACAAAAGGACGGAGAGGGCTTTTTCCGCGGTACCACCTTATTTGAGCACAAGTTATTATGCTCCACTTTTTCCGTTAACGCCGGTACACACGCTTAGATTTTCCCTCTAAGACTCTGAGGTAGGTTCATTAGCTCCTCCATGACAAGGTTTTGCAGCCGATGAACCTCGCTCTCTTACATGGGAAATCTAATTACTATTCCTCTTCAACGTTCTAATTTTTCTTTATTATGCCGAGAAAAAAGAACGGTGTCAAGAAGATCTTTCTTATAATTTTCAACCTTCCGTTTTTTCAATTTCTTCTGCCATATTTCCATGCATTAAATCTGCTTCTAAAAACTCTTTTGTTTTTGGTAGTACAAACTGAAGATTAGCATGTTCTCCTATTTCAACCGTGCCACTGTCTATTTCAAAATCAAAGATGTGGCCTCCGCCTTGTTTATCTTCCCTAATAAAATGAAGGTGATAACCAGCAACAGCCAGCCCTTGAACATACCGTGGCGTGTAAAACCCAACAATTATTCCTTTGCAATCTTTAAATGTAGAAACATCCTGTTCTTCAACAACATCTGTCATTGAATAATATGGGGGCTCCTGCTTGGAAACTGTTCGCGTCTTCATACTACGAAATGAGCCTGTAATACGAATAGAATAAAACAAATTTTCGCTAGGTAATATACTAGAGATAAATTGTTCAATTTGCTCCTTTGTTCCATTCTCTTGGATTCGATATGTTAAAGAAGGATTAAAGAAAGTAACGGCGGCAAAAGGGGTTTTCTCATCTTCTTTTACTTCTTTAATCGTACCATCTCCTTGTAGATGATAAAATTCTCCGTTAACCGCTAACATTTCACCATCTAGTTTGTTGAATGTGCCGATTCCAAAATCGCCGTGCTTTTTCACTACACTAAAAGGAACTTCCCCTTCAAATACACCATCTAGTAAAGCACTGAAGGTTGATACTTGATAGATATTATCACCTTGTCGTTGACCTTCTGTCACGTTACTTTCATCCTTTCTCTTCTACGTTCTTACTTTCATTAATATCATTTTTTACCCTGCATGTTGGTTGATTAAACTTTGGAGCTTTGTTTCGATATGCTTTTGTCCTGACTCAAGCTCTACCTTATCAAAATGCACACGAAGGAGACGTTCCCCATCATTATACATTTCCTCAAGCCACCCAAACATTCCTCTTGCTTTTCGATCTATCTCAACAATTACTTCTAAGCCATGGTCTTCGAGTTGGAAAACAAGTTCAAGCTCATCAAGTTTCCCTCTATATTGCGAAGAAACCGGGCGAAATTCAAATTCTTGAACAAAAGGCAAACGTCGTCGAAAATACGGAGCATGTTCGCAATCTGCTTCATGAAGTCGAAAACCTATTTGTTCAACAGCTTGAAGCACATTGTTAACCCACTTATGTGGCACAACTTTGATAGAATCGTTATCTTTGCTATCAACACCTTTTTCAATATCAACATCTGTATGAAGCCAGACATTCACGTTTCGCACACTAACAGGTGTATCTAAAGGAAGCTGGAATGAGAAAGGAAAATCTTTTTGCTCTCCCGCTTTAATAATGAAAGAATTTGCTACGCGATGAGATAACACCTTCACTTCACGATAGTGTTTCTTGTCATCCTCTTCAATAAGATACTGTGTCATAACTTCAATATCAATGTCACTCACTGATTGCTCAACATTACCTCCCGTAACATGGACGACACCTGTAATTTCTTCCCCTTGAGAATATGATGATGAATGTAATAGAGTATCAACTTTAGCAGAACCAATTCCTATACTTGCCGCAACTTTCTTAAAAAATGACATACGAACCATCTCCTTATATAGACTACATTAATATGAAACCCATAATTTTCTCTATATCACCTTATACGCTTCATATGTCTTTTTGGTTGCACTTTTTAAAGAAGTTATGTTCTACTTAGCTGCTTTTTGAAGTTTGTTTTCTTTAATTAAATCAGCGGTAAGTTGTCCAGATAAAACAACCATTGGAACTCCTCCACCTGGGTGTGTAGAGCCTCCTACAAAATACAATCCTTCGTATAGAGAACTTTTTGAAGGGATTTTAAACCCAATATTCTTGCTTTTATCTGATGCAACTCCATAAATCGAACCTCCAATGAAGGAAGATTCCATCCCCATAGAAAAGAAGGCCGACATTATGTACAAAGGAACTTTTCCAATACACTATATGAACATGCTCCATTCAAACAGAAAGTAAAATAGCTACTAAAATCGTTGTGAGAATATACAAAAAAGGCTACAAACTACGTAGCCTTTTTTGACATCATTATATAATCTATATCTACCCCTTCAATGTAGAAGATTTATGTTCGTAAAGAAAGACTGCCTTTTTCGGAAGCTTTCCAAACATAAAGTTGGCAAAGGGTAGGAACTTATGAACAGCCCATATGATTGTATAGCAAAGGAAAACAACTGCAATATATGTTGCAAGCATACTAAAATGGAAAGTCACGTTTGCTTGCAACGGAATAAATTTTGCTACTCCTGTAAGAACAAGCGGATGAATCAAGTAAAATCCAAAGGAATAAACAGCAATATTTTTAACAATAGCCATATATTTTGGAGAAAACTTTTGAGCTAACATTTCAGCTACAAGGAATGCTGTATAACTTCCTACTACCATAAATGTTAAATTACACATGTTATAGATAGCAGCCGGTAAATGTAACGTCTGCATTGTGTATATATGATAGTGGAGTATAACCGTTATCGTACCAATAGCAAATGTAAAGATTAACAATAAGATATTTGACTTTTTAAATGCTTTTTCTCGCAGTTCTTGATAGTAAACCCCAATCCAGGCTCCTAGTAAAAACGTAGCTAAACTGCCTACAAATAAATTAAGGGTTGTGAAATGATAAGCTGAATTTAATAAAGAATAGCAGACTTGAATTGCAATACCAAAGAGCCACATATACTTCCTAAAAAACATCCATTTTTGCGCAATGTATACAAAAATGGGGAGTACAAGATAAACTTGTACAATTAGAAAAATAAAATGAAGCTGATAATACGACTCACCTCTTGCAATACGTACAAGTGCTTCTTGCAAATTAAAGGTGTCCATAGATCCCCAATGAGAGTAAATTTCATAAATAATAGCCCAAACAAGATAAGGAACTAAAATGTAGGACACTCTTTTAATGTAATAATTTTTCCACAACGATATCGTTAAAGGCCGGTTAATATAGTTGTAAAAGAAAACCATTCCTGTAATCACAATGAAAATACCCGCTTCAATTCTAATGATACGATTAATAAAATGGTACTTTTCATAAGCGCCTGTTCCAGCTAGTAATGTATAAGTATAGGCTCCTGTGACGTGCACAAGGATAACCATCAACATCGCAAATATCCTCAAAAAATAGATTGAATTAATATTTGGTTTTTTTTGCTTTTTCATTTACTAAATTTCCCTCCCTAATACATCTTCTGAAGAAAATAAGTGAATCGTTATGCAACTATAAAAATAACATATTTATAGGGATAAACCATTGGAAATTTAACACATGTTAAAAAAATAAAATTTAAATTTTCTGTTTTTTTATGTATATTCCTTCTCTCCATTTATCTTTTATACATATCCAAAACTTTCTTCTCTCAAAAGAATATCTCCTCTATTTATTTAGCAATTTTTAATGTTTATATATTTAAATTTTTATAAATACAACAAAATCTCTATCTAATAAATAATATATTGACAAATTTTATCAAAATATTAAACTATATTTATCTATATTTTCTGAAAACTTTTTTAAAAAGGAGATGGAGTATTGAAAAAGAGAATATTGACTACAGGTTTCTTTGGACTTTGTTTGGCTAGCTCAATGTTTCTAGCACCACTAGGAGGACAAGCTTCTGCCCAGACGCATGAGAACATAAACCCTTCCCCTCCTATTGATCCAGGACTTATTCCTGAAGAAAGGCTAGCAAAAGAACTTCAAGAGAAAGGCATCATAAGTAAATCCCTCACAAATTCTTCATTAGACCACGCTGTTGAAAATTATATTAACCAAAAAAGTGTAGAAAAAAATACGGAACACCCTCAGAAAGCTGCATTTAATCAAAAAGCTGAAAAACTAGTTAAAAAGCAGCAAAAAAAGCTAGCCAAACAACTCGAAAAAGCAAACAAACAACTTAATAAGGGGAAAAATGGAATAAACGTAAAAAAAGCAAAGCAAACAAAATATAATGGTGATGTCCGTACAGACAAAGTTCTTGTCCTTCTCGTTGAATATAATGACTTTAAACATAACAATGTTGAGCAAGAAGAAGGATATATGTATGATGATGACTTTAATAAAAAACATTATGATGACTTAATGTTTGGAGATAAGGAATTCAAGCTCTTTAATGGAGACAAAGTTAAAACATTTAAGCAGTATTACGAAGAACAATCTGGTGGAAGCTATACTGTTGATGGGACTGTATCAGATTGGTTGACTGTTCAAGGTAATGCTGCTGATTATGGGGCAGACGGAACAAGTGGACATGATAACGCAAGTGGTACAAAAGGTCCCCGTGGACTAGTAAAGGATGCTTTAGATGCTGCCGTTAAATCCGGAATTGAGTTATCAAATTTTGATAACTATGATTTGTACGACTATGATGGTGACGGAAATGCCAACGAACCAGACGGGCTTGTTGATCACTTGATGATTATCCACGCTGGAACTGGACAGGAAGCAGGCGGTGGCTCCCTTGGAGATGACGCAATCTGGTCACACCGCTGGACATTAGACGGAGTCCACCCTGTTGATGGAACAAAAGCAGATGTTGATTATTGGGGGGGCGAAATGGCTGCTTTCGATTATACCATTCAACCCGAAGATGGAGCAGTTGGCGTTTTTGCCCATGAATATGGACACGATTTAGGATTACCAGACGAATATGATACACAATATAGCGGAGAAGGAGAACCTGTTGCTTCATGGTCTATTATGAGCGGTGGTAGTTGGAATGGGAAGATTGCAGGTACAGAACCAACGAGTTTCTCTCCTCAAAACAAAGAGTTTTTCCAAACAACAATGGGAGGAAACTGGGCTAATATTGCAACAGTAGACTATGAAGATATTAATAAGTATGGAGTTGGCGCTGTTTTAGATCAAAGCGTGACAAAATCTAACAACCCAGGCATTGTAAAAGTCAATTTACCTCCTAAAAAAGTAAAAGGAATCTCTCCTGCTTTTGGCAAACAATATTACTATAGTACAAAAGGAGATAATTTAAATCATACGTTAAAAACAACACAATTTGATTTAACAAATGCAAAAACGGCAAGCTTCCAATACAAGGCCTTCTATGATATTGAATATGATTATGATTTTCTTCATGTTTATGCTGTAACAGATGATGGAACTAAAACAGAAATTGATACAATTGGAGACGAAGACACAGATGGAGATGGACGGGCAGAATCTACAAAAGGAAAATGGGTTGATAAAAATTACAACCTAACTCCTTTTATAGGAAAGAAAGTACATCTTGAATTTAATTATGTCACAGATGGTGGTTTATCATTAGATGGTTTCGCATTAGATGAAGCAAATGTACTTGTTGACGACAAAAATATATTTAAAGATGATAGTGAAGGTACTCCTAAATTAGAAATGGATGGGTTTATCCAATCAGATGGAACATTTTCAAAAGATCATTACTACTATCTAGAATGGCGAAACTATGCCGGAAGTGACAAAGCGCTAGAGCATTCAAGAAATGCGAAGTACAATACAGGGCTTGTCGTTTGGTATGGCGATGAAAGCTTCACAGATAACTGGGTAGGAGAACATCCTGGTGAAGGGTTCTTAGGGGTAGTTGACGCACATCCAAAAGCTATTGCAGGCAAAAAGGATGAGAAAATAACGTATAGCCAAAGCACACGTTATCAAGTCGCAGACGCAGCTTTTTCATTTGATCGTACGAAACCATTCTCTTTAAATGATTTAACACGTGGAAGCTATAACTTTTATTCCTTAAAAGGAAATAGAGCTTTTGATGATTCCAAAACATATATTGATCAAAATATTCCTGATGCAGGTAAAATTTTACCTCAACTTGGTCTAAAGTTCGAGGTCATGGGTGAAGCAAAAGATAATTCAGCAGGACTTGTATGGATTCATAAATAAAGAAAAAGGCAGCCTTTTTTAAGGTTGCCTTTTTTTTATTTGTTCTTCTCACTCTAGTTTATAGGAATCATTCTTATTTAAATTGTATAATTTTGTAACAAAAGTAGGTATTCGTTGCACCTATTTTAACATTATTACAATAAAGCCTTTATTTTCCTAGATTCTCTTATTCTCTATTTTTTTCTTTTTTTCCCCCTCAGCCCTTCTCCCAATTGGCCTCACTCTATTTTCCTATGAAAAAGTAGCTCTATTTAAACAAATTTCTTTTCTAAGACTCTCTATCTAGGGAAAAAGCAGTATAACCCTTGATGTAAGCGCTAAATAGTAATAAAGTTACCTTCCTTTTTTTCCAACACATACCCTTGTAGTTAAATTGTAACACTGAGCTAATTACTCTGTAATACTTTTGAAACATATCTATGTTAATATGACTCTCGTTAGCTTATAAATCCAGAGTTAACAAAGGAGAGATATGTTTATGAAGAAGAAGATGGTTTCACTTTTAACAGCAACGGCTCTATCTGTAACAATCGGATCACAAGTATCTGCTAAAGAAGTCGACGTACAAAAAGGGGACACGCTTTGGGGAATTTCTCAAAAACATAACGTTTCAGTAAAAGATATTAAAAATTGGAATCACCTTACATCAAATAAAATTTTGCCTGGAGACAAATTAACTGTCTCTGAGGAGAAAACATATACAATTCAAAAAGGTGATACTCTTTGGGGAATCGCCAAAAAATTTAACGTAACTGTTCAAGACTTAAAAAACGCAAATAACTTAACGTCAGATATAATTCATCCAGGAGTTCAATTAACAATTACGGCTAACGCTCCGGCAGCTACACAACAAGCTCCGGTTCAGCAGCAAGCTCCTACTCAACAAGAGGCTCAAGCTCAGCAACAAGCCCAAGCTCAGCAACAAGCTCAAGCTCAGCAACAAGCTCAAGCTCAGCAACAAGCTCAAGCTCAGCAACAAGCTCAAGCTCAACAAGAGGCTCAAGCTCAGCAACAAGCTCAAGCTCAACAAGAGGCTCAAGCTCAGCAACAAGCCCAAGCTCAGCAACAAGCCCAAGCTCAGCAACAAGCCCAAGCTCAACAAGAGGCTCAAGCTCAGCAACAAGCCCAAGCTCAACAAGAGGCTCAAGCTCAACAAGAGGCTCAAGCTCAGCAACAAGCCCAAGCTCAGCAACAAGCCCAAGCTCAACAAGAGGCTCAACAAGAGGCTCAGCAACAACAGCAACAACAGCAACAGCAACAGCAACAGCAACAACAACAAGCAACTGCATCTAAAACAATTACAGCTACAGCTACAGCTTATACAGCTGACTGTTCTGGATGTTCAGGTGTAACAGCAACAGGTATTGATCTAAACAGCAATCCTAATCAAAAAGTAATTGCTGTTGATCCAAGCGTTATTCCATTAGGTTCTAGAGTATGGGTTCAAGGCTATGGTGAAGCAATCGCTGGAGATACAGGTGGCGCTATTAAAGGTAACCGTATTGATCTCTTTATGGCTGATCAACATCAAGCTAAAAACTGGGGTTCAAGAACTGTTCAAGTTAAAGTTTTAAACTAATAGAATAATAGAAAAAGAGAATATGAATATCATATTCTCTTTTTCATGCTTTATTTCCTTTGCATTCCAAAAATTCTCTTGAAAAATCCTTCTTTTCGGTTATCTTCTTGCACGTTTTTTATTATACTCTTTTTTTTGGCTGCTTTTAGCCACAAAGGAAACTCATTTAATAATTGATCATAAAGTTCACGGTCTGAGGTGCTTTCAATATCTTCAATGTGTATGAAATCTGCATTATCTACAATGCGATCCTCTAGCTCATCTAGTTTTTTAAGAAGTCAAAGTTTCCATTACCAATACCAACAAATTGCCAAAAAATTGGCTTTACTGCGCTTTTTTCAATAAGAGATTTAATATTTTTCTTACACCCTCCATCATTAATAAAGACAAGGAAAGTTGGATAGTCACTTTTTTCCTCTTCTATGTATTTTTTAATAACATCCTCCATAACAGGTAATTCATTGTTTCGGCCAAATTTATGAATGAGGTCATCTTCTAAAATCACTCGATTTACGTAATCTTCAAAGTCTAGTTCAGTGACGGATTTGAGCCTTGAGAATTCATTATCATACACCCATACATCTAAAACCCCATCATCATCAAACTCGTGTGCTACAGCTAAGATACGTTCTACAACTTTCTGCACTGTTCCATTTTTATAAAGTGCTCTCATTGATCCTGTAATGTCTAAAACAAGACCTACACGAGCTTTGACGCCTCTTATATTCTTTTTCTCTAAAACTTGTTTTACATTTTCTTTCTGTAAATCAATTGTTATCATTTATACTCCCCTCTCCCTTTCCTTTTTTTTCATTATATCAAAACTCTATTTTTATTCATGTAAAAAAGCTGTTCTCCTAAGAGAACAGCTTTTAATAAATAATTTATTTACTTAAAGCACTTTTTCTTGAGCCTTTTACAAAGATAGACATTAATAATGCTACGAAAGCAAGAACTGCGGTAACCAGGAATGCCATGTTGACTCCATGAATTTGAGCCACCAACTGATCAGCTGTCTCCGCATTTTTAGTTGCACTACTCATAACTGTAATTAAGACCGCCGTTCCAATTGCTCCTGCAACTTGACGCATTGTGTTATTCATAGCTGTACCATGCGTGATAAGCTCCCTTGGCAGTTGATTTAAACCAGCCGTTGTTAAAGGCATCATAACCATTGCCATCCCAAGCATTCTGACTGCATACATAATTGTAATAAGTGTAATTGATGTATGATTATCTAATATTACAAAGGGGATTGTACCAATCGTTAGAAGCGCTGTTCCCACAAGAGACAACCCTCTCGCTCCTACTTTATCAAAGATTCGTCCTGTAATTGGTGACATAACCCCCATTAGAATGGCACCTGGAAGAAGGATAAGCCCTGATCTTAAAGCGCTATAGTGCAGCATTCCTTGGATGTAAAGCGGTAAAATTGTTGCACCACCAATCATTGCTGTGAAAACAATCATTGCAATAATTGTTGTAAGTGTGAAAATCGGATTCTTGAACACTCTAAATTCTAAAATTGGTTCTTTTAATTTAAACTGACGAACAATAAATAAAACAAGTGTTACAATTCCCACAATAAGTGGAGCTAAAACAGATAAACTTCCCCATCCATTTGATCCTGCATTACTAAAGCCAAACAACAAGCCTCCGAAACCAAGCGTAGATAAAATAATGGATAGAATATCAAGCGTTGGATTTTTGCGCTCTGTTACATTTTTAAGCGCAAAGTACGCGAAAATAATATCTATAACTGCAATTGGGAAAATGATATAGAATAAATAGCGCCATGAGTAGCTGTCAACAATCCATCCAGATAGTGTTGGTCCAATAGCTGGCGCAAAGGCAATAACAAGTCCAACCATTCCCATTGCACTTCCGCGTTTTTCAATTGGAAACATTAAAAGTAAAATGGTTTGCATAAGTGGCATCATAATACCAGCTCCTGCAGCTTGTAATATACGACCTACAAGCAATAAAGAAAATGTCGGTGAAATAGCCGCAACTCCTGTACCTATAGCAAATAGGCCCATTGCTGTTAAGAATAATCCTCTTGTTGAAAATTTCCCGATTAAAAATGCTGTAACAGGAATCATAATCCCGTTAACTAACATAAAAACTGTTGTTAGCCATTGCGCTTTTGTTGCATCAATTTTCAAATCAGCCATAATATGCGGCAATGCTGTTGCCAATAGCGTTTGATTCAAAATAGCGACAAAGGCGCCCGCAAGCAATACTGTCATAATCACTTTTACACTATACTCGTGATGTTTTTGTGTTGAAGTTTGCTCCATGAATGTCTCCCTTTCTTTTTAAATTGTTAACATATTAGTTTTGCAAAGCTCTTTACCATTTATAAACTTTTCTATTTACTAAAATTTCATAAAGTGAAATTATGTACGTAGGCGTACACTTATCCTCTTCCCGTTCCTTAACTTAATTATGCTAGGGAAGAACTTTCTATTTGTAATAGATAAATGTATGGTGCACTAATATATTCCGTCTTTTATCATAACATATATCGCTATGGATTTTATCATAATACGCTTAGACCTATGTATTTCATTTCTAAAATCTTTCTTATCATATGTGGTTAGAATCTTCCCTATGCAAGGAAGAAAACTTACATAAAAGAAGCCGGGGATTTAATTCCCCAGCTTCTTTTATTCACCCTTCAAATTTTCATAATGCTGTACAATTTCTTTTATAATAGGACCATCTTCATCAAGTTCACTAATCTGTTCTAGTACTGCTACAATCCCTTGTTCCTTAAGCAGATTTTGCAACTTCATTGCTTCTTCATCTTCTTTTGGAGCAAAGAGTAATGCAGCTGCAATAGCCTTAGCAAGATGGGTATAAGAAAGACCTGCTTTCTTCGCTTCAACTGCAGGACGCACTAATCGATCTTGAGGACCTAATTTACGAATTGGAGAACGCCCTACTCTTGTTACACTATCATTAAGATATGGATTTTCAAATCGGCCAATAATCTTCTCGATGTATGCACTATGATCTTCTTCATCTAATCCATAGGCTTTCACTAGATAAGCCCCTGTTTCTTGTAACGTTGCTTTTACTTCTTCATGTATAGCGCTATCTTGTAATGTCTCGTGAATCGTTTCTTTTCCTTTTAGATATCCTAGATAGGCAATGACAGCATGTCCTGTATTAACAGTAAACAGCTTTCTTTCAATGAAAGGAGCAAGCTCTGGGACAATTTTCATTCCTTCTACAGGAGGGATTTCTTCGCTTGTTTCTACAACCCACTCATAGTACGGTTCAACTAAAACATCTAAAGAACCTTGCTCTGTTTGGATAGGTACAATACGATCAACAGCTGAATTAAAGAAACTTACTTTTTGAATAACAGCTTCTTTTTCTTCATTTTCTAGTGCATTTAAAATATGCCCCTTTAGAATATCTGTTGCTGAAATTTGATTTTCACATGCAATAACATACACTTTTTCATCATTAGACTTTACTCGCTCAGCAAGAGCTTTTGCAATAAGTGGAGCAATTCGTGGCAAGATATTTGGCCCTATCGCTGTTGTAATATATGTTGCTTCTTTAATTTCTTCTATAACTTCCTGTTCTTGCTGAAGATTATTTAAACCTGAAACATTCTCTACTGTGATAACTTCCTGCGGTTGTGCCGCCGTTTTCACTTGATAACTTTTATTCCTATTAAGTTGTTCAATAATTTGCTCAGCAATATCAACAAACGTAACATGGTATCCTGATTGGGCAAATAAAGCACCTATAAACCCTCTTCCAATATTTCCTGCACCAAAGTGAACTGCCTTTTTCATCTTTATCATTCCTTTATTAAATTATTTTGGAGATATTCATAAAATGTTTCTTCTAACTTTTGACGAATAATGTTTTCATTCGAGGAAGAAAAAATCATCATTGCTTCTTTATCCTCAATAAGTGTTGTACTAATAAGACTTAAGATTTCTTGCTGACGCGTACTTAAATTCTCTGGAGCTAACATGAATAACATGTTCCATACCTTCATGTATTTACCATCCATCCCTTTAACAGTACATGCCTCTTCAAGATGAGCAATTTGAAAACTTAGAGTAGCAATAGAAGAATGTTTAGTATGGAAAAGAGCCATTCCTGTTTCAGGAATACCAAGCCCACCTTTTTTTTCTCTCTCTTCTAGCTTTTTTACAACTTCATTCTTCTGAGATAACAGACCTTTATCTTCTTGCTGTTGAACAACCTTTTTTATGATTTCCTTATGATTAGAGAGGGGTGATTTAAAATGGAGTACTTTAAAATGATTAAGAATAGCTTCCATACTCCTATAAACATCTTCTAACTCTTTTAATACGTTACGAAAAGGTTTTTTCAAACGAGATGAAAAGGTTGCTTCATCATAATGAATAGTGGCATAGCTTTTATTTTTGGTTAAGTCCCCGATATGATTTTGCAGAAATTGATGAATTGATGAAACATCATCATCATTTAGAAGAGGGGTCACTAAAATATAATCAAGATGTGTGAACGGAAGTCGTACAGTTGAAATAATTACATCATATTGAGATAAATCTCGATTCTGAATCTCCATTAAAGATGAGATTTCAACAGACTGAATTTCAATGACTTCTTTCTTCACTCGACTTGCAAGCATTTTAGATGTGCCTATCCCTGTTGGGCAAACAATTAAAGCTTTCAACGCTATTGCTTCTTCACGCAGAACAAGTGCTGATCCAAAATGGAGAACTAAGTACGCTACTTCGTCATCAGGGAATGATACTTCCTTAAAATGTTTCTCAAGGCTATTCCTTACAGCCATAAATAAAACAGGATATTTCCTGCGAATATCTTCTGTAAGAGGATTAAACAAAGCCATTTTTTGTTGAATTCTGAAGAGTGATGGTTCCATATGAGCAAGCAAACCTTGAAAAAGTGAAAAATCATCTTCAAGATTTACATGAAGCTGAGCCGAAACCTCTTCAATCATTTTTTTAATTAAGCTGCTAAGGATAATACTGTCATTATAAATATAATAGCCTTCTTGAAGTTTGGAGCCTTTAAAAATAATCGTTAAAAAGCAAAGATCCTTTTCAGTTAATGCTTCTTGATCATTATGAATGAAATCTGAGCAAATCTCCTCAATCAGTTTATATTCATGTGAAAACCGGATTGAATTGTCATATTCCTCTTCTAATAAAAAACCGTCACTTGTCCTTTGTATCGCAATACAAATATGAACGATTAATCCAATATAATCACTATCTGCAAGTTTTGAAATACTAAGCTGCATTGTTCTATTCACAGCTTCTTTTATTTTAATCAGATGTGGAACCTTAAGGTAGTGCAATACTTCTTTTTTATCATTTCCAAGGTTCTCAGTATGAAATAAATCTTGAATCAATTCTTCAGCAAAGTGTATAAGCAAATAAGCAGCTAACATTTTACGCTTACTTTCTTCACTTCCATGGAGACTAACTCCTACACCTCGTTTTCTTAACAATGTAACTTTAAAGTCTTTAAGCCAATCTGCTAATTCATCTAGATAGGAAGATAAAGTTGTCGTACTTACCCCTAGCTCTCGCGAAAGCACTTGAAGCTTAAAAGATTCTTCACCTCTTATTAAAGATAAAAGTAAAATTAACTTGCGCTGTTGTGGTGATTGATCAACAGGTTCAATGTGCATTAACGCTTGAACTAATTTAAAAACACGTTCATTCTTCCCAATAATCACTAGCCCATTATCGCTTGTTCGTTCAAGTGTTAAGTCAAAGCTTTTCAGAACTCTCTCAATAGCTCTCAAATCTCTATGAACGGTTCTTACACTAACATTTAGAAACGTTGCAATTGAAAATGGCGTATGTTTACCTGATGTTTTAATAATCAGCTCAATAATTTCCTTTTCTCTTGAGGTTATAAACAAAATATCAGCTCATTTCTTATAACGTGAAATGTAGTACAGAAATGCATAAATAGAAAGGCACCTAGATGCCTTTCTATTTTATACATTAGCTTGAAGTCCCTTCACCGTTTAAAAGCTCCATTAGTTCTTCAGCTGTTTCAGCTTTTACCATTTTTTCGATGTTTGCCATATCAGAGCAAGTAACTGCTATCCCTGATAAAATTTCAAGATGAGTTCCATCTTTCCCAGCAATACCAAAGATTAAGCGAACCTTTTCGCCATCAAAGTCCACTCCTTGTGGAACTTGAAGAACGGTGAAACCAGATTTTAATACTGCTTTCTTCGCTTCCTCTGTACCGTGTGGAATAGCAACATCATTCCCCATAAAAGTAGATGTCATATTGTCACGCTCAATCATAGCTTCAATGTAACTTTCTTCAACATATCCGCTATCAACTAAAACACGTCCTGCAAATCGAATAGCCTCTTCCTTATTAGCAAATTCCTGATTCAAGAACACATTTTCTTTTCTTAATAAGCTATCATCCTGCTCAACTGGAGCAGCTTCTTCTTCCACTTCTTCCACTAACTCTTCAGTTGGTGTATCATGATCATTTTGCAACTTATCAATGAGCTTATCATATTCTGGACTTGATAAGAAATTATCAACAGAGATGTGATAAGCATCTGGTAGTTTACTTTGAGCCCGCGGTGTTAGCTCCTCTTGTGTAATAACAATTTGAGCATCACTCGGCAGATTGCTAATAGCTGTGTTTGTAACTGAAATAGACAATCCTGCTTCTTTTACTTTCTTGCGAAGTAGTGAAGCACCCATTGCACTAGAACCCATCCCAGCATCACATGCGAAAACAATTTTCTGAACGTTATTTGGCAAAGCTCCTTGGTTAGTTGTAAGTGTACTTGCTACAGAGCTCTTTTTCCCTTTCATCTCCTGCATTTTTTTAGAGGCTTCTTCAATGTCTTCTGCTTTCTCTTTTCCAGTTTTTAAAATTAGTGATGCAACTGCAAATGAAACAATAGTAGCAACAAGGACACCCGCAATGTTTGCCATATAGGCGCCACCTGGTGTTGCTGCAAGAATTGCTAAAATGCTTCCCGGAGATGCAATAGCTTGTAACCCTCCACCAAGTAATACAAAGGTGAATACTCCACTCATACCTCCTAAAACAGCTGCAACGATTAATAATGGACGCATTAAGATGTAAGGAAAATAGATTTCATGAATCCCACCAAAGAAATGAATAATAGCTGCCCCTGGTGCAGATTGTTTTGCTGATCCTCTGCTAAAGAATGCATAAGCAAGGAGAATTCCTAAACCAGGCCCTGGATTTGCTTCGAGAAGCAGTAGAATAGACTGGCCATCTGTACGAATTTGCTCAGCTCCAATTGGAGAGAGAATTCCGTGGTTAATTGCATTATTTAAGAACAATACTTTTGCAGGTTCAATAAGAATACTTGTTAATGGTAAAAGACCATGAGCAACCATCCAGTCTACACCAGCCATTAACCAGCCTGTAAAAGTATCAACAGCAGGTCCGACTCCTAGAAATGCTAAGATAGCTAAGATACCACCAAGAATCCCCGCCGAAAAGTTATTAACAAGCATTTCAAAACCAGTTTTAACTTTCCCTTCAATTGCACGGTCAAACTTTTTAATAACATAACCGCCAAGCGGTCCCATAATCATAGCACCGAGAAACATCGGGATATCAGAACCAACAATAACCCCCATTGTTGCAATAGCTCCCACAACTCCTCCACGCTGCTCGTGAACGAGCTTACCTCCTGTGTATCCAATTAACAAAGGAAGTAAATACGTGACCATCGGATCAACTAGCTTGGCAAGGCTTTCATTCGGAAAGAAACCCTTTTCAATAAATAGTGCTGTAATAAGCCCCCAAGCAATAAATGCGCCAATATTCGGCATTACCATTGAGCTTAGAAAGTTACCGAACTTCTGTACAGCAACTTTTATATTTGATTGAGCCATATGCTCTCTTCCTTTCTATGTGTATTAAGACTTATAATAACTACAGCTATAATGTTAGGATATGAATTGCTTTCATTCAACAAAGAAGAAAACTAACTTTGTCGCAGAGAAGAAGACAAAGCTTTTGTAATGGCTCCCAACTACATAATCTTCTTCACAGTCTTCCAATTATATCTTTAGGAGGAAAAGCATGTTTAACTTATCGAAGTCAGATTTTGTAAAAATAATTCCTTTTTTAAATAATAATCCTCTCTCACCAACATTTGCTTATGCTGTTGCACACGGTCTCATAGAAGGAGATATTTTTGTTAGTAGTTGTTCCACAATGGATACGTTCTTACTCAGAACTCGTTCAGGGCTTTATTTTGCGGATGGAGATTTAAATCATTCATTCTTCTATTCTTGGTTTAAAGATTATCTCTCTCAAAAAGCTAAGAATAAAGCAAATCGGCTAACTTTCTTTTCTCCTAACAAAATTCTAGATCAAAAAATACGCGATATAATCGGAGGTCATTGTAAAGAAATGCAGCGATGCTCTTTTGATTTTGACCCTTGTACGTATAGTTCAGATTTCTCTTCTTCCCCTTCCTCTTCTTCCATCAAAGAAATGAATTATTACTACATCAGAGAGCACAAGGAGTTCCATGAAGCTTACTATAAGGAGTATTGGGGATCTGTTCATAACTTCTTGCATAACGGTTTTGGATATTGTATCGTTGATCATCATCAAAATATTTTAAGCACTTGTACGACTATCTTTCGTGGAGGGAAGTTTGCTGAAATAGATATTTCAACATCTCCGCAACATCAAGGAAAAGGGCTAGCAACTAAAGTGGCCCATGTCTTCATTAAGCACTGTTTAAAGCAGAAACTCACGCCTCGTTGGGATTGTGATTTTAACAATGAAAGCTCTAAACACCTCGCTCAAAAGCTTGGATTTCACACACCGAAAACTTATACTGTTTTTGCGAGAAAATAAAAACATGCTCAAACATTTGAGCATGTTTCTATTTTTATGCTTGAACTTCAAACGGTAGTTTCTCCCCCTTTATTCCAGCAACTAAATTTTCTGCAGCCATCATAGCCATTTTCTTGCGAGTTGCAATACTTGCACTGCCAATGTGAGGCACTGCTGTTACGTTAGGAAGAGAAAGAAGTGGATGAGAAGCAGAAATAGGCTCTTCCTCAAATACGTCGAGGCCAGCAGCCCAGATTTCTCCTTCTTTTAATGCCTTGTACAATGCTTGTTCATCTACGTTTGTTCCCCGAGAAACATTAATAAACACAGCGCTTTCTTTCATTAATTGAAACTGTTCTGTTCCTATCATATGTCTTGTTTCTTCAGAGCCTGGAGCTAGCAATACAATGAAGTCGGACGTTTGAAGAAGCTCTGTAAGCTCACAATATGCAACGCCTATTTCCTCTTCAATATGAGGCTTTTGATTTCGGTTATAATATACAACATCCATATTAAACCCAAGAGCTCGCCGGGCAACTCCTTCACCAATTCTTCCCATACCAATGATGCCAAGTCTCGCTCCGTAAATGTCTTGTCCGGTTAACAGCATAGGCCCCCAGCTTTTCCACTTTTCTTCCTTTATATAATATGCTCCCTCAACAATGCGCCGACCTGCTGCCATAAGTAATGTAAAGGCTAAGTCTGCGGTTGTTTCATTCAAAACAGAAGGCGTATGACCAACAGCAATCCCTCGTTCTCTAGCATACTCCATGTCAATGTTATCAAAACCAACAGCCATTGTGCTTATCACTTTCAAATGCGGCGCACTATCTATAAGTTCACGATCAATCTTATCTCCTACATTTGTATAAAGAGCATGAGCATTATGGACTTCTTCTTTTAATCGTTCATAAGGCATTGCTATTTCTTCTTCAGGCCATATATATAATTCTCCAGACTTTTTCATAATGTCTAACGATTCATCAGGAATTTTTCGTGTAACAACAATTTTATACTCCCCCATACTTTTTCCTCCTCTATTCCCATTATTGTTTCTTCTTTTACTATACAGTGCCCTTTAAAAGGGATTCAACAAAATAGTATCTTGAACCTCCCCTTACGTCACCCTTTACACTCAATAATAAAAGAGAAGAAAGGATGAAAAACAATGCACGTAAGAAGAAAAGAAAAAGTCATGGTACAATTAATGCTTGGAACCTCCCTTATTTTGGGGTTTATTCCACCGCTTATTATGTTTCTTGCTTCTAGAAAAAAGAAGATTTTTTATAGAGAAACAAGTCGTAAAGCTTTAAACTTCCACCTAACCATTTTTCCATTATTTTTAGTTAGCTATATTCTGCCCTCTTCATTTAAGTCATTTTCATATATCATTCTCATAATTGAATCATTTTTTATTTTAAATGCCATGATTTCCATATTAATTCATAAACCTTACAAGTATTGGGCTCTTCCATATTTAAAGTAACGAAGGTGATAAAGATGGAACGAAATATGTTAACAATTGGGGAACTTGCAACTAAAACAGAGGTAACTATTCGAACGTTACGCTACTACGATAAGATTGGCCTTCTTAGTCCACGTCATTATAAGGAAGGCGGACATCGGCTCTATCAAGAAGAAGACGTCATGCGTTTACAGCAGATTCAATCTTTAAAGTTAATAGGCTTTTCCTTAAAAGAAATAAAAAACCTATTAGATAAGAGCTCTGTTGAACAAGAAACCTTGCATATAGCAATTGATTCTAAACTAGCTCACCTTAAAGAGGAACGAGATTCAATTGAGAAAACAATTTCTGCCTTATATCATATTAAAACAGTAACATCCAATCATCAGAATATTGACCTTCGCTTATTTTGTTTTGTTCTGTATTCTTTACTTTGGGATGAGAGAGAGAAACATAGTAAGAGTGAGCTTTCCATCCAAAACTTCACAGAAGAAGAAAGAACAAAGCTTGATCAGCAGTACTTTACTCTTTATACAGAACTAAAATATCTAGCAGAAGAAGATATTTCTCCTTCTTCCTCACAAGCCAGACATCTGTATTCTAATATGCAAGACCTTGTAAAGAGAACAATTATAGGAGATAAATTCTCTTCAACTTCTCTTGTCATTTCTAATGAAATTTTCAACCCTTTTACTGAAAAGGAGCTGAGGTTTTTAAAGTCTTTGACAAAACATCAAAAAGACCAGTCTTAAAAGACTGGTCTTTTAAGCTTTCTTTATTAATAAATAAAGAAAGTATGGTGCCCCAATTACCGCTACAACGAGGCCAACAGGGATTTCCGAAGGTGCTAAAATATTTCTTGCTAATGTATCTGAAACAAGAAGAAGTAATGCTCCTATTAAGGCTGTAACTGGCAAAAAACGCTCATGACGTGGACCTACTAATCTTCTTCCTAAATGAGGAGCTACAAGCCCAAGAAAAGCAATTCCTCCCCCAACCGAAACGGAACTTCCTGCTAAGGCAACCGCCACAATAAGCAAAATCCTACGCTCTTTTTCAACTTTTGTACCAAGTCCTGTAGCTACTTGATCCCCTAAATTCAACACATTTAAATAGCGTGATTTGTACAAAGTGAAAGGTATAAGAAGCACAATCCATGGCAAAATAGCCAATACAAATGTCCAACTTGTTCCCCAAATACTTCCGGATAGCCAAATGGAAGCTTGTTTAAAATCATTTGGACTCAATTTAAGCTGAAAAATAATAAGTAAAGCAGCGAAAGCTGAATTAATTCCAATCCCTACAAGAATAAGACGAGTTGGAGTTATACCATTTTTCCAGGAGATAATATAAATTAAAACCGCTGCAGTAAGCGCTCCTAGTAAAGCTGTAAACGGCAAAGCAAAAATAGAGAATGCACCAAGGCTTCCAGTAGTGCCCCCAGAGAAAAAGATATATAAAACAACCGCAAAACCGGCGCCGGCATTAATCCCTAGAATACCTGGGTCTGCGAGATCATTTTTTGATACTCCTTGCATGATAGCTCCAGATATCCCTACACCTGCTCCAATTAAGATAGCAATCACCATTCGTGGTAAACGAAAATCAAATAAGATAACTTCATTTCCGCTTTCTCCTTTACCAACGATTGTTTGTAGAACTTCAAGAGGAGCTAATTTGATATAGCCAATATTAAGACTCAGAAAGAAAGCAACAATAATAGCGATAAAAAGCAAAATTATAGTTGTCCACATTTTTCGGTCTTGTTTTTTATATTCTTGCATTAGAGCCCTCTCCCTTCATTTCGTGCTAGATAAAGGAAGAATGGCACGCCAATAAGAGCCGTAACAGCACCAACAGGTGTTTCAAAAGGTTGGTTAATCATTCTCGCAGCAATATCTGCTATAACGAGCAATAAAGCTCCTAAAACAGCTGAACAAGGGATAATAAATCTATAATCCAATCCAACTAGGAATCTAGTAACATGAGGAATAACCAGACCAATAAACCCAATAAGACCTGCTACTGAAACAGCTGCTCCTGTTAAAAGCAAAACAGTAATAGTCCCAATTACTCTTACAGCTGTTGTATTTTGACCAAGTCCTTTTGCAACTTCTTGACCTAAACTTAATACAGTAACAGATCGTGCAATAAGGAGGGCTAAAATAAGACCAATAGCTGTAAAAGGGAAAAGTAGACTAATGCTTTCCTTTTGAACTCCTGCAAGGCCTCCTGCATACCAAAAACTTAAATCTTTCCCAACATCAAAATGAATACCAATTGCCGTTGAGATTGAATCAAGAAGAAGAGAAATAGCTGTTCCTGCTAAAGCAAGCTTAACAGGTGTTAATCCTCCTCTTGAAAAAGAACCTATCCCAAACACTAAACAAGCACCAAGTCCTGCCCCTACCATCGCAAAAATGGTTAGTGAAAATGAAGATGAATGAGGGAAAAATGCAAGAGCAATAGCCATCATAAATAAAGAGCCTGCACTAATTCCCATGATAGATGGAGAAGCAAGTGGGTTCCTTGTCATACCTTGCATAATAGCGCCTGAAACAGCTAAAGATGCACCAATCAAAGCAGCTCCGATTGCTCTTGGCAGTCGCAGTCTTTGAATAATCTGATGAGAAGTTGAAGCGGCATCAAATTGAAAGAGGCTTTGCCAAACAGTTGAAAGTTTGATATCTGCTACTCCGATTGAAACAGAAGCACCAATAGCTAAAACGAGTATTCCAAGACCCAGAAATATAATTACAGAAGCAATTAGAGGCTTACCTTTAATCTCTTTCTCTTCTTCAGCTCTCTGCTTGTCCTTTGTCTGATTCCTCTGTAACATCTATAATCCTTCCTTTTACCCTTAAGTGATATTGATAATCTTTTTCATTATAAGTGAAACGCTCTCATTTCTCAATCTTTCCTCTCCCTCTAAACTCTCTTATTTTAAGTCTAATTTCACCCTTTTTAGAGAAAAGAATAATAGTTTCTCTTGTAATTGACAATGATAATTGTTATCATTTATATCGAATATGAGAGATATATACTAGGAGGAAGAACCGTGATTAAGAAAATGAAACTCTTTGCATTACTTACTGGTCTTGTTGTTTTTTCACTTGCCCTTGCTGCCTGTGGGAACAATGAGGAGAAATCCTCATCTAAATCAGAAGACTCCGCAAAGGAACGTACTGTTACAGATGCAATGGGGCATGAAGTAACGATTCCAGAAAATCCAAAACGCGTCCTTGCTTCTTATTTAGAAGATAACCTTGTGGCCCTTGGAGTTACACCTGTTGCCCAATGGTCTGTAAAAGATGGAAAAAGTACGCAAGAATACTTATCAAGTAGTTTAAAAGATGTTCCAACTATCCCAAGTGAACTGCCTCTTGAAGCAGTAGCAAGCTACAAGCCTGATTTAATTATTTTAGATTCCCCAGACTTAGCTGAAGGCGGCAAATACGAGCAGTATGCTAAGATCGCTCCAACTTATGTAATTGGAACAGAACAAAATAATGATTGGCGTAAAGAACTTACAAAAGTTGGCGAACTACTAAATAAGAGTGATGAAGCTAAGAAAGCTTTAAAAGAATATGATCAAAAAGTAAAAGAAGCCAAGAGTGAACTTGAAGAAAAGGCTTCAGGTGAATCATCAGCTGCTCTTTGGCTTGTTGGCGGCAAGTTCTTTATGGTAAGTGACAATTTATCAAGTGGTGCTGTTATGTATGGAGACTTAGGTATTAAGGAACCAAACGTTGTTAAGGAAGTGTCAAGTAAAGGAGATGCAAACTGGCTTCCTGTTTCTCTTGAAAAACTAGCACAGCTTGACGCAGATCACATTTTCCTCATTAACAGTGATAAAGAATCAGGATCAAAAGCATTAGAAGATCCTCTATGGCAAAACATCCCTGCTGTTAAAAATGGCAATGTTCACGAATATGGACAAGATGCTAGTTGGCTTTATACAGGGACAATTGCAAATAAGCAAATCGTTGATAACGTTGTAAAAGATATGACAAAATAAGAAAAGCCTGGTGATTATTTATCACCAGGCTTTTTTCACTCTTCTATTTTTAACACTAAATTATCTCATCCTCTCATTTAAAATCTCAAATTCCCCCTCTCTTTTACACCTGATATCCTAGCCAATGTGAAAACCCATCAACAAATACAGAAAATAAAAAAAGATGATATAATAGTGAAAACCTAGCGAAAAGGTCGTGATATCCCACATCTATGATTTTCTACTCACCAAGATTTAGCTTTTTTGCATTTAATTTTCAAACGATATTGAAGGGTGCTAATTTTATGAACAATTTAAATCGCAATATGGGTACTTTTTCGCTTATCATGGTTGGAATTGGCTCAATCATTGGTTCAGGATGGCTTTTCGGAGCTTGGAGAGCTGCTCAAATAGCTGGTCCAGCCGCTATTTTCTCATGGATTATTGGTATGATTGTTATTGGTATGATTGCTCTTTCTTATAGTGAACTTGGTGCAATGTTTCCAGAAGCTGGAGGGATGGTCAAATATACGCAATACTCACATGGCTCTTTCCTAGGATTTATCGCTGCTTGGGCAAATTGGATTGCTATTGTTTCTGTTATTCCTGTTGAAGCAGTTGCTTCAGTTCAATATATGAGTTCATGGCCTTGGGAATGGGCGCAGTGGACAAGCGCTCTAGTAAAGGAGGGAAAACTTACAGGTAAAGGATTACTTGTTGCAACAGCCCTTTTACTTGTTTACTTCTTCCTAAACTATTGGACAGTGAGTTTGTTCTCGAAAGCGAACTCGCTTATTACCGTTTTCAAAATTATAATCCCAGGATTAACAATTGGCGCTCTGTTGTTTGTTGGCTTTAATAGTGGAAATTTTACAGCAGGAGACAGCATTGCACCTAGTGGATGGGCTAGTGTTCTAACGGCTGTTGCAACATCTGGAATTGTATTTGCTTTTAATGGTTTCCAAAGCCCTGTTAATATGGCTGGTGAAGCTAAAAATCCAGGTAGATCTATTCCAATTGCTGTTATTAGCTCTATCTTAATTGCTACTGTAATTTATGTACTTCTTCAAGTAGCCTTTATCGGCGCTGTTGATCCTGCAGCAATTGTAAACGGATGGAGTCACTTGAACTTCAATTCACCGTTTGCCGATTTGGCAATTGCGTTGGGAATTAACTGGCTTGTTATTGTACTGTATGCCGATGCTTTTGTGTCTCCTTCAGGTACAGGAATTACGTATACAGCAACAACAGCTCGTATGCTTTATGGAATGGAAAAGAACAAGTACTTGCCAAGCTTCATCGGTAGGCTACATCCCCTTTATGGGATTCCTCGTCAAGCAATGTTTGTAAACTTAGGCGTATCTTTAATTTTCTTATTCTTATTCAGAGGATGGGGAGTGTTAGCTGAAATTATCTCAGTTGCAACCCTTATTTCATATTTGACAGGTCCAATTACTGTTATGACGTTACGAAAAATTGGTAAAGATTTATACCGACCACTTCATTTAAAAGGATTAAGCATCATTGCACCACTTGGTTTCATTTTTGCTTCCTTAACTCTTTATTGGGCACGTTGGCCGTTAACAGGACAAGTTTTGTTTATTATCTTAATCGGATTTCCAATTTATTTTTATTATCAAGCCAAAAATAACTGGAAAGATTTTAAGAGGAATTTCAAAGCTGGAGCTTGGATGGTTGTTTATCTTCTCTCAATGGTAGTCATCTCTTGGCTGGGAAGCGAGAAGTTTGGAGGACTAAATATTATTAAGTACGGATGGGACATGCTTCTAATTACTGTACTTTCTCTTTTCTTCTACACTTGGGCACTTAAGAGCGGCATTGAAAGTGAATCTTTAGATGAAGGGCGCAAAGTGAATGACGCCTTACGTGCAGCTCAAGAAGAGCGTGCACATAAAAAATAAACAGATAGTTCATCTTATTGATTATTATACTATTGAACTTTCAGGAGATTCATTTTCTTCTTACCTTCTTTTCTCTAAGAGAGAAAAGAAGGTTTTTTATTAGGTTAAGACTATTCTTCTCCTCTATATTTGTTATCACCAGGAAGATTTTTAATATGCTTCCAAGCTACAATAGCGTCTTCTCTTCCCCTACCCTTATTTTTTGGGTCGGAAAAATAATCTCGAATAAACTGATTGTATTGAAACTGAGATCCAATCTTTGATTGATAAGTTGGATCTTTTTTACGCCTCTCCTCTTCCAACCAAGCTTCTATTACATCTTGATATGTCTTTCCTACATTATTTTTAAAGTAATTTTGTATGTAAGTAGAAAAATGGAAGTTCGAAAGGTGAAGCTTAAAAAATGCCCTCACTTTCTGACTACACCTGTGATGTTCCGTAATGACCGTTTCAAGACTTAACTCTTCATCTAATGAATGTACTGTTCTTCTCTTTACTGGCTTTACAATTCCCCCTTCCCTCAGAAATATGCCTATACGCTCTGTTATCTCGTCTTTCGATCCTGATGCACTTAATCCATTATCACGGCAAAATGACTGCAGTTCTTTTTTAAGCCAATAAAAATCTCTAAATTTATGTTCTGGTAAACCTTTTGTTAAGGGCAGCCTTTCCATGCTATCCCTCCTCTCCATCTACTATTATAGAACAAATGTTCCTCACCGTCAGTTTTAATATGGAAAATTTATCTTTTTAAATCTATAATTTGTCTTATACACTACACTTTCTTTAAAAGGAGGGAAAACATGAAAATCACAAAAGAGAAACAAAAACTTTGGGAGCTTCTTGGTGATTTGCCTGAGAAAAATAAAATCTCTGTCACAACCCTTTTTGAGCGAGAGATGGAAACCTACATTGTAGAAGAACTTTTACTATCTCTAAATGGTAGAGAAAATGTTCCTGCTTATTTCGTTAAACCAAAAAACAAAGCCAAGAAAAGACCAGCTGTGCTTTTTAATCATTCACATGGCGGCCTGTACGACATGGGAAAGAAAGAACTCCTGAAAAGTAGTCCATATTTATATGAAGAAGCATTTGCCAAAACATTAACAGACTTAGACTACAATGTGCTTTGCCTTGATATGTGGGGCTTTGGAGAAAGAGCAGGGAAAGCTCAAACAGAGATTTTTAAGGAGCTGCTTTGGAATGGTGAAGTTTTATGGGGAATGATGATCTATGACAGCATAAGAGGAATTGACTACTTATTCGAACGAGAGGATGTTGATTCTACCCGCATTGCAACAATGGGCATGTCAATGGGCGGATTAATGGCATGGTGGGTTGCTGCCTTAGATGAGCGTATTTCAGTTTGTATAGATATTACAGCACAAGTAGAGGCTAGAACACTGGTAAAACAGAGACGGCTTGATTCCCATGGCTTCTACTCCTATGTTCCTAGCCTCCTTAAACATTTTGAAACAGCCGAGATTCAATCTTTCATTGCGCCTCGACCACACCTAAGTCTTGTAGGAGAACATGACCTGTTAACTCCTTATGATGGACTTTCAATTATTGACGAAGAATTAAAAAGAATTTATAAAGAGATGGGGCTAGCTCATCATTGGAAAATGAGTTGTTATCCCTGTGGTCATATCGAGACAGCTGGAATGCGTGCTGAAGCTTGTGACTTTTTAAAGACGTATTTGTAAAAAATAAAAGCAGCCTTATATAAGGCTGCTTTTGTTAAGCAAAGTCTTTATAAAGAGCAATAAAGGCCTCTCTTGAACGTTCAATCTGGTCAAGAGATACACTAAAAGATAATCGGAAATACCCTTTTACTCCGAATCCGCTACTTGGGACAACTAAGATTTTATATTTTTCAGCTGCATGCTGACAAAATGCTACTTCATCTTCAATTGGTGATTTTGGGAAAACAAAGAAACCACCTTTTGGCATCATAAAGTTAAAACCTGCTTCTTGCAGAATATCTACAATTAAATCACGACGTTTTTTATATTCGCTTGCATCTACTTTTAAGTTATCCATGCTTGCAATTGCCCGTTGCATTAAGACCGGCGCGTTTACAAACCCGAGTGTACGATTGCAGTATACAAATGCAGCAGTAAGAAGGTCCACACCAGGTGTATCGTTATCTAGAACAAGATAACCTAAACGTTCACCAGCAATTCCTAAATCTTTGCTGAAAGAGCTGGCTAAAATGATATTATGATATGCTTTAAATGGATCTGCAAGCTCTTCATCATAAATAAGCTGGCTATAAGGCTCGTCAAATAAAACGTAAATGCTTTGACTGTTTTCTTTTTCACACGCCTTTAGAAGCTCGCCTAGCTCATTAACATTTTCTTGTGTAAGAGCCGTTCCTGTTGGATTATGCGGGGTATTTAAAATAAGCCCTTTTGTTTTTGGAGTAATGGCTTTTTTTACAGCTTCAATATCAATCTCAAATTTCTCTGTTAGTGGACAGCTAACTACCTTTCCACCGTTGTTTTCAATATATGCTTTGTACTCAGCAAAATAAGGAGCAAGAACAATGACTTCTTCACCTTCATTTAAAATACTTCGTAAGGCCACATTTAAAGCTCCCCCTGCTCCCACGGTCATCACAACGTGCTTTGAGGAGAAGTTACCAGAGAAACGTGAACTGATAAACTCAGATACTTTTTCCCTTGCTTCTACAAGTCCTTGGTTTGGTATGTATCCGTGGCCTCCTTTTTTCACTTCTTCACGCAGCGCTTCTGTGAATAATTTTGGTGGTTCAACAACTGGATTACCTAATGAGAAATCAAAAACTTGATCTTCTCCAAACTCTTTCTTTAAACGGTTTCCCTCATCAAAAAGCTTACGAATCCATGAGGAGTTTTCTAGATTTGCCACAATTCGTTTTGATAAATCTGCCACTCTAATCTTTCCCTTCTGCTTAAAATCGTTCTTACTTAAAAATATCTTAAATTTCCTTTTTCCACAACATACCCTATATCTTTTCTATAAATTTAAATGAAAATTCAGTCTACTATTTACTCTATTAATTATAGGGAAGTCTTCAAAAAAATACTTAAAATAGGTATTTTTATTTATATTCATTCTACTTAAAGTTTCACTTTTTATTATTCTTCATCTATCATCAAGAAACTTGGACAAAATGGCGTCAATGTGATTTCAAGACTCATGGGGCTTATTCTGGCTGTGATGGCTATTCAAATGATTGCAGAAGGAATTAAAGGATTTTTTCCTTCTCTTTAAAAATAGAAAATTTATGATCTATTCCCCCATAATAAAAAAAGGAGAAGCAGCCGGGAACTGATTCTCCTTCTTTTTTATTTTACTTGAAGCTCAGCTATCATATCTTCCAACCGCTCTTTCTGAGCTTGAAGCTCTTCTACCGATGGCTGATAAGAGAGCTGCTGACTTCCGCCAAATGAATTCTTTGGCTGAACAAGATGCTGTAATTGCCCGCCATTTTGCTCGTAAAGACGGCATCCTACAGCTCCAACAACAGTTCCTGATACCAAGCCCATTAGAAAATCAAAGATAATTATATGTTTACTCCCCATTAATTTTATATATATAAATTCATATTATAAAGAAAAATATATGAATTTCCGTCCAACTTATACCTTATATTGTCTGTTTTTTCTTTTAATATTTTCTCATGTTTTACATTACTTCCAGCATACTATGAATAAGGAATTTTTTTACGGGAATAATTGAGAATGTATTGAGAAAGTGGACAAATTAGCACAATTTCATAGAAAGCGCTTTTATAAGCTATATAAGCGCTTTTTTTGCCCTTTTTTCCAACTCCTTTTCTTGACAATACTTGAATATAACATTAATATACCCGAGTAGTCTATAAAATTTTTTCAGCAAAAAACAGGGCTGTTTTTTTAGCTATTAGAACAATAAAAGCACTATTTTTAGGTTACTTACTATTTTAAAAAGGAGCGAGGAAATATGATAGCAAGGGAAGAAAATCTCGTTACAACAGAACAACGAACTTCTTGGACGATCCTAAAGCAGACAGTGAAAACTGGAATTATTAAATCAAATTTAATTACAATGCTTGCTGGCCTTACATTAGCTCTCTCTACGTACAATCTCACGCTAATTGATAAGTTACCAGAGCTTTTGTTTGCTTTGGTAGGATCCATCTTTGTTATGGGTGCGGCAGGAGCTTTAAATAATCTCTATGACCGCGATATTGACTCTTTAATGAAACGTACTCAAGATAGACCAACTGTAACGGGTGAAATTAAGACAGGCACAGTATTATGGCTAGGCATTTCTTTAGCTGTACTTGGCTTAATAGCTTTAGCTTTAGCAACACCAATGGCCGCTCTTTTTGGCTTTCTTGGACTGTTTTTCTATCTTGTGCCTTATACAATGTGGAGCAAGCGCAGAACAATTTACAACACAGAGATCGGTAGTATTTCAGGTGCAACTCCTCCATTAATTGGTTGGGCTGCAATTAGTCAGGACGTAACAAATCCAGCTATTATTGGGCTTTTTGTGATTACACTTATTTGGCAAATGCCTCACTTCTATGCAATTGCGATACGTAAACATGATGACTATAAAGCAGCAAATGTTCCAATGCTTCCAGTTGTAAAAGGATTTAAAAGAACATATGTGCAAACAAACGTATATCTTGTTGTCCTTATAGCAACAAGCTTTCTCTTCCTGCCATTAAGCTTAGGGCTTACAATTGTCTCTCTCATTTTAGGACTTTTATGGCTGGGACTAAGCTTGTTTGGTTATAAGAAAATGAACGGAGAAAAATGGGCAACATCAATGTTTATTTTCTCTCTTGTTCACATGACATTGTTGTTCTCAACAGTTATTGTTTACTCATTAATTGGGATGTTTGTCTAATACATCTTTCTACATTATATATCTGTTTTCTAACAAGTAAGCATTTCTTTATCTTCCTAGGAATAGGTTACATAAGTGACTATTCCTAGGAAGATAAGGAGGAGCTTACTTGTTTTTTCATACAAAGGAACTTCAATATCGTGCAAAACCAGAGCGCCCAGACCCACTTTTTGCAAAACAGCTTCAAGAAGTTTTAGGAGGACAATTTGGTGAGATCTCCGTTGCCCTTCAGTATTTATTTCAAGGCTGGAGTGTACGGGGAGACGGAAAATATAAAGACTTACTTATGGATACAGGAGCAGAAGAGCTTGCACACATTGAAATGCTCGCAACAATGATTGCTCGCCTACTTGATGGTGCACCTGTTGGAGATCTAGAGGACGCTGCTAAAGATCCTGTAATTGGTGCTATCCTTGGTGGAATGAATCCCCAACATGCAATTGTTTCAGGATTAGGTGCGATGCCTGCTGATAGCCTTGGAAACAAATGGCATGCTGGCTATATTATCGCAAGCGGCAACTTACTTGCAGATTTTCGCGCTAACTTAAATGCAGAGTCACAAGGACGTCTTCAAGTTGTAAGGCTTTATGAAGCAACAAATGATCGCGGTGTAAAAGATATGCTTTCATGGCTCATCGCTCGTGACACAATGCATCAAAACCAATGGATTGCAGCAATTAAAGAGCTTGAAGCAAAAGAAAACGTTGTTGTTCCAAGTACGTTCCCTCGTCAACTCGAAAAACGTGAAGTATCTCATGTTCTATTTAACTTCTCTGAAGGAGATAAAAGTGCAACAGGAAGATGGGCTAGCGGACCGAGTATGGATGGGGAAGGAACTTTTCAATATGTACAAAATCCTCAAGCATATGGTGGTAAACCAAAACTTAAACCGGCTCCTTCTTATATTCATAACACTCCTCCTAAAGATTTACGACCAAACACTATGTAAATATAAAAAGCGTGGAAAACATTCCTGTCCTCCACGCTTTTTACTTTCCTATTATGTCTAATGCAACTTCTTCACCAACATTAATGACCGAGTAATGGGATTGAAACTTATTTATCTTTACTGAATATGATGAATTTCCTTTTAGAACAAGAAGTTCTTCTCCTTTGACGATAGAATAGCCATGCTCTTCTAAGAGAGTAAAGGAAGGAATAAGATTATTTCCTTCTACAAGAAATTCTGTATCGTTATTAATATTCTTCATAGCACTAATTTCATCCCCCTTTAACTTTAATTCATACAGGGAATGCAGAGCTTCAAATGGCCTTTTATTGCCAAAAAGCTCATTCCAGTTGAACCAAACTAGAAGAGTAAACACGGGGGGTAAGGATGATAAGTAATGTCGTTGCTAAAATGCTTAGCTTAGCTATTCTTTTCACTTATATTCTCCTTTAACATTTCTTTGAATTCAATAATATTGTCTACTTTAATAGCTACTCTTTTATAGTTTTTCTTTATTCCTAAAAATAATGTTGCTTGAACTGGCACAGCTAACTCTAGCACAAGGTTCGGATAAACTTTTTCAAAATCATGAGCAATAAATTCAATGGTTTCTTTCGTCACTTTCTTCTCTAACTGTTCTTTTTCTTCTATTACACGAACAATAGTGTGAAGAGGAACCTTCATTCTTCTTATAAGACCAAGTGAAAGGTAGATGTTATCTTTTCCAATATGTGCAGGGTTAAATCTTACGGCTTGCAAATCACCTATAAAAAAGAATAGAGAGTAAATATTTAAAAGCAGAAGAATAACAGATAGCATAACGGACTTTTCATGAAGCCACCAATGAATACCAAGGGTCTCAATTACAATTGCATGAATCATCATAATTCGAAAAGGAAGCAAACTGGACTTTCTATAGATCGTAAATTGATTTTCTGTATATGTGGGGGTTTTTCGCCAAAAGAAGAATGCATAATAAAACATAAGCAATTCAGAGAAAAGAATGTGAACAATTGGGTTTCTTCCCCCACTTCTCTTTATTTCATAATCAAAGGAAGCAAGAAGTGGAAGTTCACTTTTAATCGCTGATGAGAAAATTCTAGGGGTGTTTTTTAAAAGTTTGGCAATCAAAAAGAGTTCAAAAAGAATCAAAAGAATTTCTATCCCTAAACCTATTTCAGTTACTCTCCTGAAAGAACCTAAGTACTGAACTGGAACCAGGAGACGAGCTACAATTAATCCTAATGGAATAACAATTAAAAGATGTTTAATATGCCTTTTCTCGATTAAGAAGAAAACTAGCAATGGAGTGATAATAGTGAGATCAATTAAAGAGCCAAGAACTGCTCCATTAATATTGTGCTGTAATACGGACAAACCGAATTGGGACTGATATAACAAAAGATTTGATGTGATAACAAGCAGTAATAAACTAAGTAAAACTTTACGCCTTAATTGCGCTTGAATAACCATAAAGCATGCCTCTTTTCTACAGGTGAAGTAGGAAGTTAACGGTTTCTTACTACTATGCCATACGTCATTTGAACAGCAATAAGAATAATTGTCATTAAAACAATAGAAAAAATTTGTGAATGACCTGAGACAGCTGTATAAAATACAGAAGCCATAATGCACATATACAGAAAAGGAATAAGCAGTTGATATGCCTTATGTAACCCTTCCAACACAACAAATTTTTCTCCATCATCCAGCACATCCAACATATCTTCAGAATTGCTTGGGAACTCTCGTCCAGGATATACTTTCTTTCCGCTTGAAAAGGCCAAGCCAGCCGCAATGACACTACCAATAATTAAGAAAAAAGCGTTCAAAGCTAACCAAGGATTTGAATCTCTAAACCATATAAATCCTAATCCAAGAGCAAGAATAGATAAAGTAATTGAGACATTTGAACATACCGTCATATCAGCAAAAAGGCGATATTTCTTCACTTCTATTTCATCCTCTTGTTCCTCATCTAATGAGACTACAGGCAAGTTCTTCATCTTTATAAATTGAAAAATAACTACAACAATAAAAACGACATTTAGTGCTAAAAGAGCATACATTACATTTTCCTCAGAGCTCCAGAGCCTTTCTACAATATGTTCATTATCCGTAAAGTATAGAACGAAAAAAGCAACAAGCCCAACAGGAAAAATACTAGATACAATCATACTGATTCCTTTCACAACTCATCCTCCTCAAATATAAAAATATTTTCAATCGGCTCTCTAAAAAGACGAGATAATCGAACGGCAATAAGCAAGGACGGCATATATTCTTCACGTTCAATAAGACTTACAGTTTGGCGTGAAATTTTAGCTCTCTTTGCAAGCTCCGTTTGATTCCATCCTTCTCGTGCCCGAAGTTCCTTTAAACGACTTTTCACTTGTATCTTCCTCCTCAAACCCAATATATAACTTATTTTTCCTTTTGACAACTATAATAGTCAAAATTATAAGT
This sequence comes from Priestia sp. TRM10, assembly GCF_057808375.1. Lineage (NCBI taxonomy): Bacteria > Bacillati > Bacillota > Bacilli > Caryophanales > Bacillaceae > Priestia > Priestia sp. TRM10. The sequence continues at coordinate 32,829 of NZ_JBJZOT010000018.1, read as the reverse complement.
ATAATAGTCAAATAAACAAAAAAGACAGTAGGACAAAGCCTTCTGCCTTCTTTTCTTATATTTCTCATATATCTAAAAAAGTTTTTTATTTAGCATATGAATAAATTGCTAAACAAGGAATTGTAATGATATATTTTTATTGATAAGTTTTGTATGAGGGATGTGTAATGAAGATTTCACGGCCAATGAAGATGTTCATTCACATCTCTCTTTTTGTATCTTTTTCATCTTTTATGCTTAATGGTAGTTCTTCTTCAAGATCTATTTCGATTCTACGAATATTTCCAACGATAAAGATGTAAGATAAGGCACCAATCAAAACAATGATACAGATGAAAATGAGCGCTCCATTAAACGATTGAGTCTTTTGTAAAATGTATCCTATCGCAATAGGAGTGATAATGCCTGCCATATTTCCAATACAATTAAAGATCCCTCCGCTTAAGCCAAGCATCTGTTTTGGTGCAATCTCTCCTACAAGTGACCATGTCAATCCTGCCATTCCTTTTGCAAAGAAAGAAATAGACATAATCCCAATGATTAGAGTAATTGAATCTGTATAGTTCGCTAATACAATACTGCTTGCGAGAATAAAACCAATAATAATAGGAGTTTTTCTAGCAACAGATAATGATTTACCTTTACGTAATAGAAAATCTGATAAGTATCCTCCAACTAATCCACCAACGAATGCTGACAAATATGGAATTGAAGCAAAGAACCCTGCTTTAATAATGGACAAACCTTTCGCTTCAACAAGGTAAGTTGGAAACCATGTTAGAAAGAACCAAACAATTGTGTTTAGCGCAAACTGTCCAATATATATTCCAATAAGCTGTCTGTTTGTTAGCAAAACCTTTACATGCGCCCACTTTATTTTTTGTTTATCTTCTATATTAGCTAATCCGCCGCCGTCTTGGATATATTCCAACTCTGCCTTGTTCACACGAGGATGGTCTTTTGGATTACGTACAACCCCAAACCAAAATACTGCAAGAATTACCCCAGCTAATCCAGCCCATATAAAAACGTGATGCCAACCAAATGAATGTAAAATCCATGTAAGCACTGGAGTAAATAAAGCTAAACCAAAATATTGAGCAGAATTATAAATAGCTGTTGCGGACCCGCGCTCTTTTTGTGGGAACCACATAGTAGCCATTCGACTATTAGCAGGAAATGCCGGTGATTCAGTAAATCCCACAGCAAGACGTAACAAAAACAGCAGAATAAAACTTCCAACGAAACCATGCAAAACAGTAAACACTGACCATAGTAGGATGCCAATTCCGTAAACTTTGCGAGCTCCAAATCGATCGAGTAACCATCCACCAGGGATTTGCATAAAAGTGTAAGCCCAGCTAAATGCGGATAAGACAAGACCTAGCGACACAGCATCTAAATAAAGATCATCCTTCATAACCGGGGCTGCAACTCCAAGCGCTGCACGATCAATATAGTTGATAGCCGTTGCTGCAAACAACATAGATAAAATCATATATCTTACATTCGTCTTACGGGCGTATGAGTTATTCATTGTTAAAAGCCCCCACTTTTATTTATTTTATCCTTCAAACTCAACAAGGGCTGCAAGCAATGCTTTAATGTAGCCAACTGAATAAACATATCCAAGATTAGAATAGTTCCATTCAATACAAGTATTTGGCCAATGTCCATCAATATCTGGTTCTACTCCCTCTAAAATTGGAACGTGATCTGGATTTAGACAACCATTAAACCCTACCTTGCGTAACTCTAGTAGAATTTTGAACATATTTAAATCCCCATCATCTAGTAAAGCTTCTTCAAAGGCTCCAGCTGTAGGAAGACTTCCTCTTACATTTCTGAAATGAACTAAAAATATTTTCCCCTTTCGTCCGTAATGATTGATTTCATCTAGAACGAGCGAACTCCCTCCTTCCTCAGCTCGTGTTCCAACACAATAGACATACCCTACATTCTTACTTGGAAAAGCATCTATAACCCGATGGTAACCAAGGCCACCAAAGGGTGTATCAGGGTGTGGAGAATCTGAAGGATGCATTCCCAAAAGAACATTTGACTCCTCTGCAGCAGGAACTAATTCCCCATATGCAGCGCAGAACTGACTCCACCATTTTTCGTGTTCTTCTAGTGTAGGCGTAGGATGTTCTTCTTTTGTAAAACCAAGGCTCTCCCCTCTAGTAATAGCACCTCCCCTATGAACCGCTGTATATGGCGTTGTTAAATACGGAAAAGTATCGCCTTCTAACCTTTGTCTAGTAATAGAAATCCCTGCTTCCCCAAATACCTTTAACGCAGTACATGCATTTTCTAACTCTCGTTCACTTCCGGGGCGATTATTCATAAATTTTTCTGTTAGATTTGGTAAAGTGACACGATTAATTTCAAGCCCAAAGGAACGTACTCTCTTTTTCAACTTTAATAACTCATCTAGATCAGGGTAACCTTGTTCACTAACACCAACAAAAGAAGATCCTTTTCCAAAGTCAAGGCAATCTACACCGATTTGACTGAGTTGCTTCAAATCCCTATCTGATAAATCCGTACGGTTTGTCGTAATAGAAACTTTCATCAACTTAAATCCCTCCCTAATAATGAACATGTATGTTAACGCTTTCAAAAAAACTGTTTTAGTTCACCCCCTTCAAAATGAATTTTTCACATTCTGTTTTCATCGAAGAATTTCATAATGTGATCTCTAAATGCCGTTTGAGCCTTTTCTATATCTTTAGATTCTAGAATTTCAATCAATTTTTTATGATTCTCATATGTTTCAATATGTTTATCTTCAATTGTAGGATGTACTACGGCAATAAAACGACGAATATGCCCACTTAACATATTCCATATTCTTATATAGATTTCGCTCCCTCCCCACTCGATAAGTTTCCAGTGAAATTTAGCATCTAGTGCAGAAAGAGCTCCATAATCCGATTGTTGATTTTTCATTTCCTCAATAATGTCATAAAGCTCACCAAAGTGCCTACGCGAAAGTGTAGGAAGAATAAGTTTAATAACGGTTGTTTCAATCTGAGCTCGAAGTGTGTAAATATGGTGGATCTCTGACATATCAATCTCTGTTACAAATGCTCCTTTATATTTAATCGATTCTACAAGCCCTTCCTCTTCAAGTCCTCTAAGGGCCTCTCGTACAGGTACTTGACTAGTCCCGAACTTTTTAGCAATCTCTGTCTCAATAATTCTCTCTCCAGGCTTTAATCTATTTAAAATAATTTCATTTCTTAACTCTTGTCTCACTTTATCTTTTAAAGAAGGAGCTAATATTGTTCTCTTATTTATCATTTCCATTTGAGCACTCCTTAAATAGAGTAGTATAAATGTTTATATATAATTAACCATATTATATATAATCTGTTATATTATATATAATAATATTATGAATATTTTGTCAAGTCATCTGGCGATCTTTTAATAAATTAAAAAAACCAGCATATTTAATAATACTGGTTTACCTATTTACAACTCGTTTACCCTTCCAATGTCACCAAATTCTTCTTTATTTTTTAATGGACATGTTAATTCATGACACTTTACAATCTTTCCATTAATTAGTATAAAGATAGCAATAACTTCTACTTTTCCCTTTTCACCTGTTTTCTTCTCTATGTTAACATCGTATCTTAATGTGACAGCGCCTTCTTCCTCATCATATAAAAAGTGATAAAAAGGTGATTGTGAAAGAGATTTTACGATTCTTTTTAACGTAAGTAAGTGGTTTAAAAACTCGTTTAAGTTGGATTGTACTCCGTCTGTTACTTGGATATAATCTGGTGAGAAATACTGAGAAACTTTATTAACATTTAAATCTAATAAGACATCTTTATACATGTTCGACAAAAACGTATATACTTCATTTTTATTCATTTTCTATTCTCCTCACTAATTGTTTCTGTCCATCTTTTTAAGAACTTTGTAATCACAGTAAGCTCTTCTTTATTGAATTCCTCAAACAAATCATAATATCTTTGTTCTGCTTTCATATGTAGCTCTTTATGTAAAAGAGCTAGCTTTTTTCCTTCATCTGTTAAACAATAATAAATAGATTTCCGGTCGTCTTCTTTATACTTTCGAACAATCATCTCTTTCTCTAATAAAAGTTTTACCGCTTTTGTAACTGCAGGCTTTGTAATATGTAGATTTCTAGAGAGAAAGGTGTTGTTTGCTTCTGTGGGATAATCTGAAATAAGCGCTAAAATATGCAACTGAGTGAGCGTCCATTTCCCTTTTAATTCATCTATTCCAGTTGAAGACTTCGCTACTTTCTCTTTCTGGGTAATAAACTGTTCAATGGCTTTTAATGCTTCCTGTTTTTGTGTAGAATTCATTGCTCTCCCCCTAAAATTATTAACTGGTTAATATTTTTAGTTTACTGGTTAACTTTAATGAAGTCAATTTTAATATAAAAAACCAACTCCTTATTTAGGACTTGGCTCTTTGGTAAGAAATATAACTTATAGTTATATTAATGATTTATAGACTTTTCGATGTTTAAAGTAATCAGCAATGTTTTTAACGGCTGCAAACAGTACAAACATACCTGCTCCACCAAAGGAGGATGTCTCAAAAGCCCTCCACAAGGTGAATAAAATCCCCATTCCTAATATACACAATCCACTATATAATAAACTTGCCTTCATTCTTCTTTTTTCTCTTCCTTGATAAGACTCCTTATCTGAAAAAATATCCCGATCTGCTTCACTAGAGTTTGTATAAAAGATATGCTTCATGTAGGAGGTGTCCTTGGCTAATGGCTGCCACTCAGCCTCTTCAAAAAGACTTTGATAATCTTCGAAATCTCTTTTTTTTATAAACAAACGATAATCAATTTTATAGACAACGTTTTTCTTCTCTTCCTCACTCGCTAAACGAAATATGTATTGGCACTCTTCTACATCTTCTGAGCCGTACTCTTTTAATATCCATCCTTCAGCAAGCATTTCCCCTAGCCATTTCTCTTCTTTTTCAAAGTTCGTAAACCTTTTACTGATTTTCTTAATATCTGTTCTCTTCTTAAACATCTTCGTTCTCCTCATTTACAATTTTATTGGTAAAACTAAGCATGTTTTGAAATCTTCTAAACTCTAGCTCAAAAGCTTCCCTGCCTTTTTCGGTTATTGCATATGTTTTCTTTTTGCGGCTTTCTTTTTCTTCTTTTACTGTTTCAATAAGCTTTTGTTTTTGTAAGTTATTTACTACCCCATAAAGAGTACCTGGAGCAATAATAAATGCCCCTTCACTTACTTCTTCTATTTTTTTAATAATACCGTATCCGTGCAATGGTCCTTGATAAAGAGCAAGGAGCACTAAGTAAGTAGATTCTGATAAAGGATTCATTGTTCACCACCATATAATGACTGTCGATATATCGTTACTCATAATATAGTAAACAATATATCGACAGTCAAGCTATTTTTAACCTTTTATTGGTATAAATTCAAATAAAAGAAAAGACATCCACTTTAAAAGTAGACGTCTTTTCTCTCTAGTTATGAAGCAAATGCAGACAAAAATCTAAGTCTTTTTGCAAGTGACTTCTCATCAGTTCTGCTGCTTTATCCATTTCTCGACTCCTAATTGCTTGATAAATCTCTTCATGTTCCTCAATAAGGAACGGTCTGTTATAAGAAACAACCGTTCGGCGGAAAAGATAGATGATAGACTGCATCCGATCAATTGTATCAATTAGTACCTCATTTCCACTTTTTTGAACGATAATTTGATGAAAACGTTCATTTGCTTCCATAATTTCTTCATATGAACCGTTTTTTCCTGTTTCTACGCATTGAAGCAAAGCATCTAGATCTTCTTGTGAAGCATATGTTGCTGCACTTTTAGCTGCATGACCCTCTAGGAGCATGCGTACCTGAAAAATATCGCGTAAGTTCTTTTCCGTTGGTTTTAGAACTTTCTTCTTCACAATAAGCCCTTCATATTCTAATCTTCTAATGGATTCTCGAATGGGGGTACGGCTAAATCCTAAATCATTAGCCAATTTTTCTTCGGTGATCTTTGTACCACTCGCTAATTCACCACTCAATATCTTATCTCGAATAAGTTCATATGATTGATGATTTGCTTTCTTCTTTTCATTCATCAATGTTAATCCACCTTTTGTTTATAAAAAATTCCCTTCACTCATGGAATGGCTAGTTTCCTTAATCATACCAAAAATAAAGTAAAAGACAATCATATCCCTCTCTTTAGCGCCAAAAAAGAATACAAATTAAAAATAAATGTATACATTTTTAATAAAATTGTATACAAAAATGAATATTTATGTTTAAATAATTATTGAAAACGGATACAACAAAATGAACTAAGTTCGGAGGTTGTTAAAATGAAAAAGCAAATTGGATTTATCGGTTTAGGGATTATGGGAAAACCGATGGCACTTAACTTATTAAAAGCAGGGCAAACAGTTATTGCCTACGATATAAATAAAGAAGCAGTACAAGAGGTTGTTAGCTTAGGCGGAGTAGACGCTACATCTCTTGAGGAAGTAGCAAAGCAAAGTGATGTCATTATTACAATGCTTCCAAGTGCCAAACATGTTAAAGAAGTCGTGCTTGGGGAAGCTGGACTTATTCATTACGCAAAAGCAGGAACAATTATAATTGATATGAGCTCTCTATCTCCCGTAGACAGTCTTAAAATTGCGACAGCTCTTGAGCAAAAAGAGATGGCTATGCTTGATGCCCCTGTTAGTGGTGGAGAACCAAAAGCAATTGATGGAACACTTTCTATTATGGTCGGTGGAAAGCCAGAGCATTTTGAAAGCGTTAAACCTATTTTTGATACGCTAGGTGAAAATACGATCCTGGTTGGAGACAATGGAAGCGGTGCTACAGCAAAGCTTGCAAATCAGGTTATCGTAAACTTGAACATTGCTGCTATGTCTGAAGCACTTGTGCTAGCTACAAAAGCAGGAATTGACGTAAAAAAAATGTATGAAGCCATCCGTGGAGGGCTTGCAGGAAGCGCTGTTCTGGACGCTAAAGTTCCGCTCATTTTAGAACGAAATTTCGTACCAGGTGGACGAATTGATATTAACATGAAAGACATTACAAATGTAATGGATACTGCTCATAGTATTGGTGTCCCCCTCCCGCTTACAAGTCAGCTTCTTGAGATTTTCCACGCCTTAACAGTAGATGGAAAATCAAGGGATGATCATGGAGGCATTGTTCAATATTATGAAAAGCTAGCAAATGTAGAAGTTGGAGGGAAGAACGTTGAAAGTACAAAACTCTAAACAATTAAGAGAAGTAAAATCTACTTTAAACAATATCCCATCTCTTGAAACATCCAAAGTGCAAAAACAGCTTCAAGGCGAGCTTTCAACATTAAACAAGAAAATCATTGTCCTTGATGATGATCCAACAGGTGTTCAAACAGTAAACAATATTTCTGTTTACACAGATTGGTCAGTAGAAAGCATTAAAAAAGGGTTTTTAGAAAAAAACAGCATGTTTTTTATCCTTACAAATTCACGAGCTTTTTCCGCTTCTAAAACAGAAGAAGAACACCAAAAGATTGCTGAACATATCGCAATAGTTGCGAAGGAGTTAAATAAGGAGTTCATCATTATAAGCCGTGGTGATTCAACCCTTCGAGGTCATTATCCACTTGAAACTGAAGTATTAAAAGAAACAGTGGAAAACAAAACAAACCTGACGTTTGATGGTGAAGTTATTTTCCCTTTCTTTAAAGAAGGCGGCCGCTACACTATCGATAATATTCACTATGTTCAAGATGGAGAAACTCTTGTACCTGCTGGTGAAACTGAATTTGCTAAAGACCGCACATTCGGTTATAAAAGCTCTCATCTAGGAGAGTGGATTGAAGAAAAAACGGAGGGCAGGTTTACAGCAGAAAACGCAACATATTTAACATTAGAACATATTCGAGCATGGGACATTGACTATCTTACAGAACAGCTCCTCAAAGTAAAAGACTTCAATAAAGTTATTGTAAATGCTGTAGAGTATGTTGATGTAATGGTCGTAACAATTGCCCTTATTAGAGCTATGAAAAACGGCAAAAATTATATGTTCCGCACTGCTGCTGCCATTACAAAAATTATTGGTGGAGTAGCTGACCGTGGTTTACTAACGAAAAGTGAACTTGTTGAATCATCTGAACATGGTGGCCTTATTTTAATCGGTTCTCATGTACAAAAAACAACTCAGCAACTTGAGCAGTTAAAACAATGTGAGTTCATCAACTTCATCCAATTTGATACACATCTTGTCTTACATGCTGAAGAATTTGAAAAAGAACGAGACCGTGTTTTACATCAATGTGAACAGCTCATTGCTGATGGAAAGACAGTAGCTGTTTATACACGAAGAGAACGACTTGATCTTGGAGAAAACAAAAAAGAAGAGGAGCTTGAGCTTTCTGTTAAGATTTCAGAAGCTGTTACAAGCATTGTCAAACTCTTAAAAGTGAAGCCTCGATTTATCATTGCTAAAGGTGGAATAACATCTAGTGACATTGGAGTTAATGGTCTTTCTGTACAGTGTGCTACTGTTGCAGGTCAAATTAAACCAGGTATCCCCGTTTGGTTAACAGGTGAAGAAAGTAAATTCCCGCACATGGCTTATATTATCTTCCCTGGAAATGTTGGAGAAGTTTCTACATTAAGAGAAGTTGTCGAAATGCTTTCATAATGATAAAAGGCATCTATTAGGCTGCTAGTTTAATAGATGCTATATCTTACAACTTAGGAGGTACAACATGCCTATTGTTATCATCTGTATTGGAGTAGCCTTACTTCTACTTCTTATCACAGTTTTCAGATTAAATGCGTTTATCTCTCTTATCATTGTTTCCATTCTAGTTGGAATTATGGAGGGAATGGCTCCTCTTGAAGCACTAGAATCTGTAAAAAATGGATTAGGGGCAACGCTTGGGGATTTAGCTCTTGTTCTTGGCTTTGGAACAATGCTTGGGAAGTTAATGGCTGATTCTGGTGGAGCTCAGCGTATTGCAGATACGTTAATCGCTAAGTTTGGAGAAAATAGAGTTCAGCTTGCGACCGTTATTACTGCTTTTGTTGTTGGGATTGCTTTGTTTTATGAAACCGGATTCATCGTACTCATTCCACTTGTTTTTACAGTTGCTATTAGCGCTGGATTACCTGTTTTATATATCGGAATGCCCGTTGTAGCCGCTCTCATTACGGTGCACGGATTCGTTCCTCCGCACCCAGGACCGACAGCTATTGCAGTCATTTTCCATGCAAACATTGGCAAAATGTTGCTCGTTGGCATCCTGACAGCTATTCCTGCTGTGTTAATCGGTGGCGTTTTATATACAAAAATGTTCAAAAAGGAAAATCTACACTGTAATATTCCAAAAGAGCTTTTCAATCCAAAAAAGCTTACTGATAAAGAAATGCCTGGATTTGGAGTTAGCGTTTTCACTTCTCTAATTCCTGTTATTTTAATGTTTATCCATGCATTTGTTGAGATCTTTTTCCCAAAATCTCCTTTATTACACTATGTCGGTTTTATCGGCGACCCAGCAATTGCTTTATTAATTGCCGTTCTTCTTGGAATATTTACCTTTGGACTTCATAAAGGGAAAACAATGGACTCTGTCATGAAAACGGTAACAGAATCTATCACATCCATTGCGATGATTCTGCTTATTATCGGTGGAGGCGGAGCATTTAAACAAATTTTAATTGATAGTAAAGTTGATCAATACATTGCTCATCTTATGGAAGGAACGAATCTTTCTCCCCTCCTGCTCACATGGTTAATTGCAGCCATTCTTCGTGTTTCTCTTGGTTCTGCGACAGTAGCAGGCCTAACTGCAGCAGGAATTGCGGCCCCGCTTGTAAATGTTTCAGGAGTTAGCCCTGAGCTTATGGCATTAGCTGCTGGGGCTGGTAGTATTACATTTTCACATGTAAATGATGCAGGATTTTGGATTTATAAAGAGTACTTTAATTTATCCATTGGACAAACGATTAAAACATGGTCTGTTATGGTTACGATCATTTCACTCGTTGGATTAGGGTGTGTGCTCCTGCTAAATATATTTATGTAATTTCCTCATAAAAAGGCAGCTATCAAGCTGCCTTTTTATTTTACCCAATAAACCATACTCCCCCTGCTCCTGATACAAGGAGCAGACCAAATAGAAAGGCCACCGACCTAAACACCATTTGGTAGCTTCTTGGTTTAACGATTTTTTTACAACACCAGAGGAGAGCAACGGATGGTAAAGTTACAAGAGTTAATGTGCCACCTTCCCATAATAGAGTATTGAAAAACTTATCATCAAATTGTTTTGAAAGAGCATCTGAAAAAGCTGGGTAACTTAAAGCAAGCAGTAAAAGGCACATAATTAATTTTACAAACATCAACAAATCTTTCCCTTCTAAGTTAACGTTCTATTTGTGAATCAAAAGACACTTCCGCTGCTTCTTTTGGAGTACGAAAAGCAATGAAAAACCACATAAAGTTAACCATAAAAGATAAGATACATGTTGCAATAATTTCAATTAAATATGGAAAAGGAGAAGTCCCTAAACTCATCAAGAGTACAGATGCAATAAAGACAATATGAGTAAGGATTCCCATGCTACAGAGAATAGCCATAACAATGGTCATTCCTTTAACATTTATAATATATAACAAAAGGGGCACAAGATAGAAAGCAAGAATCATGCCAATAGCTGACCACATTCCTGCTGTTCCAAATTCATTAGCATGCTCTCCAGTATCAGATAAAGGTGAGAGTGAAGTAAAGACGATGAGGAGACAATACAAAACGGCAGAAAGGATTGTTGTAATAATAACTCCATTTTTTGAGGACTTTTCGATCATTAAAAGCTACTCCTTTTCTATTATTAATTTTAAATATCGACTTATTTTTCTTCTTACTATTACTTACGAATGAAAGGTAAAGTTGTTTCAATAAATATCCTTTTTATCCAAACAACTGTAAATAAGTTGAATTTTTAAAAGAAGATAGAAAAAAAGCTGTCTTTTTACAAAAAGACAGCTTAACTTATGACAGCACTACAATGACCTGCAACAACTTGAAGTGTTCCATTTTGTTCTTTCCATACTCTTGAATAACTCATCTCGTGATTTATTTCTTGCTCTCCGACTGTTCCTTGAAGGAATGCTTTGGTAGAGGTAACAGCAACATCTCCTAAAAGCTTTATCACTTGCTCTCCAATCTCAATCTTTGAGAATTTTAGGATTTCAGAACGGTAAGCAGCAAGGTCATCTTGTTTTGTTAAAAATTGTCCAAAATGATTTACAAATACTAATTCGTCAGCAAGAAGAGACTCAAGACTTTCTACATCCCCTTCAACCATAGCTACTCTTAGTTTTTCCTCATACTGCCCAACTCTAGCCTTGTTCATTATTTCTTTCGTCATAAACATACTATAGGGATCTTCTGTATACTGTGCAAAAGGGGCACAGTAACGAAATCCAAAGTTTTCATAAAGCTTTCTTGCTGGGATAAATGCCTCCATTGCTCCTGTTTCCAAACTGACTCTACTATAGCCTCTTTTGCTTGCTTCCTCTAGAATATGTTGAAGCATTCTCTTTCCTGCACCTTTTCTTCGATGAACAGATCCTGTTCTCATTGATTTAATCTCTCCGTGATTTTCATCAAGCTCTTTTAATGCTCCACACCCAAGCAACTCTCCATTTTCCCAAATGCTCCAGAATGTAATATCGTTTGTTTTTAACTTCGCGACATCTAAAGCATGGATACTTTCTGGTGGAGAATGCTCTGTCATATTATTCAGATGTTCTGAAATAAGCTCTTTGACCCTAACATCTTCTAAATCATCTTTCTTGATATCCAATTCCTCACTCCTTACCGCACAGAAGTACTCGTTAAAAGTAGATCATATAACTCATCAAGTTTTGCGATTTCGTATGTTGGAACAATTCCTTTATTGCTTTTTCCTTCCTGATTAAACCAACATGTATCAATCCCGGCAGCAAGCCCGCCCTTAATATCTGCACTCAGTGAATCACCAATAATTAACGTCTGTGCTAAATTATGTCCTTGTATTCTTTTAAATACATAGTTAAAGTATTCTTTCATTGGCTTCTGAAATCCTGTATCTTCAGAAACAAAAATACCTTTAAAAAATGGATAAAGCTTCGAGTCCTTGAGGCGTTTGTATTGAGTTGAAGAAATACCATTCGTAACAACGTATAAGTCGTAGTATTTGGAGAGTTTTTCAATTAAAGAAAAGGCTCCATCAATCAGGTCATGTCCCTGTTCTAAATAACTTTTGTAACTCTCTTGTAGATGTGCTCCATCTGCTTCTTTTCCGTACTCCTTTAACAAAAGTGAGAACCTTGTATTAACAACTTCATCACGCGCTAATTCTCCGTTTTCATACGCTTGCCAAAGACGGTCATTAATCTCCTTATAGCGAACTTTTACGGCTTCTGTTAAAGGAAAGCCATGTTCGTTGAACAGAAGAGATAATGCCTGTTTCTCAGCTGCTTTAAAGTCTAATAATGTTTCATCTACATCAAATAAAAGTGTTTTATATGCCTTCATGTTCCCATCTCCAGTTTGTTTATTGTGCACTCTTTTATTAGAACAGAAGATGAAAGTTTTGAAAACTATAATAACCCTCCCTTTAGAAAAAGGAGGGTTTAATTATAGTTAGGCAAATAAGCCGGAATAGGTGTATTTAACATTGAGACTGGATTTTAATGTGGATTATTTTGAGAAAAAACTTGCAAAAAACAGACTAGACGCTTTTGTCTAGTCTGTTTTTTTCCCTTATTCAAACCCCTTTGTTAATGTGTCTGGATGTGATCCAGCACGGCTATCTTGGTTTAAGCTATCAATCTTCTCGACTTCCTCTTGGGAAAGCTCAAAATCGAAGACATCAGCGTTTTCAATAATTCGGTGCTCTTTTGTGGATTTAGGAATAGTAATCACTCCATGTTGAAGATCCCAGCGCAAAATAACTTGTGCAACAGACTTGTTGTATTTCTCTGCAATTTCTTTTAATAAAGGCTCATCAAGAAGCTGTCCCTGTTTTAAAGGTGACCATGCTTCAAGGGCAATTCCTTGCTCTTTACAAAAAGCTAGAAGCTCTTTTTGAGTCAAATGTGGATGGAATTCAACTTGGTTAACCATTGGTTTCACTTCTGCCTCACTCATTAAATCTTCTAAATGGTGAACTTGAAAGTTACTTACACCAATAGCGCGAATTTTTCCATCTTTATAAAGTTTCTCAAAAGCTTTCCATGTGTCTTTATATTTATCTTTTCCAGGCCAGTGAATCAAATAAAGATCAAGATAATCAAGACCGAGTTTTTCCATACTTGTCTCAAAAGCTTTTAATGTCTTCTCATACCCTTGCTCACTGTTCCAGAGCTTTGTTGTTATAAAAAGATCTTCACGAGGAATTCCAGATTCCTTAATGGCTTTTCCAACTCCTTCTTCGTTTCCATAGATAGCTGCTGTATCAATGCTAATATATCCATTCCGTAGTGCTGCTTTTACAGATTCTACAACTTCTTCTCCTTCTTCTACTTTAAAAACTCCAAGTCCCATCCACGGCATTTTCACACCGTTATGTAGCGTTGTTGTGTCTTTTAAGCTATTTGGCATCTCTTATTCCTCCTAGATTTTGATATTTTTCTTTACCCCAAATTATTACAAGTTAACATATTCAACACTTCTGAGTCTCCTCACCTCCTATAATAAAATTTACAAAGTTATTTCCATACTTTATCATAAAGGAAAGAATAATTTGAAACATCATAAGACTATAACTAGCAAGTACTATACCAACTATAAAAGAGGTAGAATACAATGCCAAATGTTCAATCCGTTGAACGAGCTCTGACTATTTTAAATAAACTTTCAGAGTATCCAGAAGGAATTCAAATCACGCGCCTAGCTGAGCAAGTTGGATTAACTAAAAGTACGCTTCATCGCCTTCTAGCAACCTTATCTAACTTGAACTACGTTGTGAAAGATGAAGAAACAGACAAATATAAGCTTGGGCTTCAAGTGGTCTTTCTTTCCCGAAATTTACTCAATGATTCAAGCATTGTGAGCGTTGCAAGACCTTATCTAAGAAAACTAGGTCAAGAAGTAAATGAGACTATTCATTTATGTATTGAAGATAATGGAGAAGTTCTTTATATTGATAAAATTGAAAGCAACCAAGCTGTACAAATGTATTCCCGTATTGGTAGTAGAGCGCCTGTTTACTGCACAGGTGTTGGAAAAGTACTTCTATCTGACATGAATGAAGAGCGGGTAAATGAGATTCTTGCTCATACTGAATTCATCCCCAAAACGCCTACAACTATCACTTCAAAAGAAGCTTTGCTAGCTGAAATTAAACAAGTGAACAAGCAAGGTTATGCGTTAGATAATGCTGAAAATGAAGCTGTTATAAGGTGTATTGCAGCTCCTATTTATGATCATACAGGACATGTTGTTGCAAGCTTCAGCATCTCAGGTCCAAGCAATAGAGTGACGAAGGAAGCTATCCAAACCAACCTTATTTATAAAGTGAAACAATATACAAAGGAAATCTCAAAAAGTTTAGGTTATCAAGGCACTTATAAATAAAAAGGCATTCTCAAAAGGCGAGAATGCCTTTTTATCTAGGAATCTATGACTGAGCTAGCGAATTTTTCATAATTTTATCAAGCTCTTGCCTATGGGGAAGCCCTTCATTATCTCCCGGTGACATAACAGCAAGCGCTCCTGTTACGGTTCCTCGCTTTACAGCTTCATCTAAAGGTTGCCCTTCTAACAAAGCACTTACAACTCCTACAGCAAAAGCATCTCCTGCTCCTACTGTATCCACAACTTCTTTAACAGGAAAACCATCTGTATAAAAAGATTTACCTTGAAAACTTGTAAAAGCTCCCTTCGGTCCAAGCTTAATAATAACGGTTTGTACTCCTTCCTGATGATAGAAGTTAGCAATATCTTGTTCATTTTCTTTTCCTGTTAAAAATCTTCCTTCCTCAATTCCCGGAAAGATGATATCAGCCTGAAAAGCAAGCTCGTTAATGATTTTAATCATTTCATCCTTACTGTCCCAAAGACCATAACGCAAATTTGTGTCATACGAAATTTGAACTCCTTTTGCTTTAGCTGATTTAATAAGCTCCAAAACCATCTCTCGGCATCCTAAAGATAAAGCAGGAGGAATCCCTGTTAAATGAAGGTGGTCAAAACTTGCTAAATCTAAATTTTTAAGAGTATCAGTATCCATATGAGAAGCAGCAGAATTTTTTCGAGCTGAGAAAACATCAGGATCGCCACTTTTTACTTTCTGTTTCCACTGCATGCCTGTTGAATATTGTTGTTCATATTGAATAAGTGATGTATTAATTCCATTATGTTTAAGAAACTTCTCGATATATGTTCCAAATGGATCTTTCCCTAGCTTCGTAATATATGTCACACTATGATCTAAACGAGCCATCCCAATTGAGAAGTTTACTTCAGCACCTGCTACGTGGCGACTGAAATACTCAACATCTTCTAGTGGTCCTTCTTGCTCTGCAACAAATAAAGCCATTGGCTCTCCTACTGTTAAGATTCTACTCATCCTCCTTAAACCCTCCCTTTAGCTAAATTGCTTATAGTGCGCTTGTATTGTTTGTTTGCTCTCCAACAAATGCTCCCTTTTTCTTATTCATATATTTCGCCCAATATGCGGTGAGAATAGGAACCAGAATGGATGTAACAATAACAGAAGCAGCAACAAGAGCTGTAGCAGATTGAGCTACGGGCATAAATTCTGGCTTAATACTTGCGATAATCATCGGATTTGCAACAGCTGCTCCTGCCGTACTTGATGCCGCAATTCCTGCTGTACCGTTTCCTCCTCCGATAAACTTATCTGCTAGCATGAGTGGAACCCCTGTCACAACAATAACAAGCAGTCCCATCACAACCCCAAGAAGTCCTGTTTCTACAATTACGCCAAGATCTATTGTATTTCCTAGAGCAAAACCGAAGAATGGAATCATTGTATGTGTTGCTTTACTAAAAAAGGTTCGGAAATCATTATCTATATTTCCAAGCACAAAACCAATTAAGAAAGGTAAAACAGCTCCAACAAACGTCTGTGGTTCAAATGCAGCCAGTCCTGTTGTACCAAGGATCAGCATTGTAACAAGAGGACCAGACTCAAGCGACATTAGCACAAATGCACCTGCCTCTTCTTTCGTCCCGTATTGTTGCATAATTGATGCATAAAGTCCCCCGTTTGTCATATCCATCATTGAAACTAAAGCAAGCACAGAAAGCCCTGCAAAGAAGCCTGATTGAACTCCTCCATCTGGAATAAGTAAAGCAGCAATCACTGCTACAACCCAAGCAACAGCAATTTTTGTAACAACGAGTGTACCAGATTTTCTAAGAACTATTCCTGTAGCCTTTATATTGATTCCGGCTCCCATGCAGAAGAACCAAACAGCTAAGATTGGAACAGTACCTGTCATTAATCCATTTGTAAAGGATCCAAAATATTCACCAGATTTCGGGGCAAATGTGTGGATAACAGCTCCAAGAAAAAGCGGCACAAGCATAAGACCACCAGGAATCTTTTCAATCGTCTTCATAATTTTCATCATCATTTACCTCACTCTTCTTTTTAATAGGGGTAAACATTAGGAAATTAAGATTTTAGACATGATGCTTTTCTAGGGGGCATGTTCGTATAAGATTTCTTTTAGATAAATGACAGTTTCTACAACTTCAGATGAACGAATCTTTAATTTCCTTGTTACAACAACATAGGATTATGATTGCTCGCAACAAATGTCGGGACATCACTCTTTTCTACTAGCCAAACATCTATTAAGGCTCTATCATTTTTCTCCTCTCCTTGTTTCTAATGGTTTCTTGAATATAGAAGTGAATTGCAAAATAAATTTTATAAAGCGATTTCAAGGAATAACATCAAAAAACTTATTTTGTTCCGCATTGTGATACGTCGTTTCATAATATAATTATAGCGCTTTCATCCCCAAATATCTAGATTATAGTTTGAATTATTAGAAAATTAAATATAAAAAAAGCCAGCGCAACAAGCACTGACTTTTTTTATATTTAATGTTTACCAAGATGAATCTTCTTCAATCCATGTTTCATAATCATATGCATCATCTTGATTTAATTTCTTCCCATCAATATAAATATCCTTCCATTCATAGAGCTGTTTATCTAAGTAAATGTTGAATGTAATAAGGACATTTTCTTTTTCAGCATAATCATAGCCTGAGAATTCAACAACATAATGACGCCCTCTTTTTTCTACATATGTCCATTTTGCATCATCATTGTAAGCTTCAAGCGTTATCCCTTCGTCACTAGAGCTGACAATTGATTTTACATTAGCCTTTGTTGGTATATAAGACAGACAAGTACCTGCCCCTAGAAACGCAGCCAGAGCAAGAGCTGTTAGTCCAAGTGCAACGCCAATATGTGTACCACCTTTTGTTTGAAAATAAGCTTCTCTTCTTATTTCAGGAAGATCTTCTGCTTTTGATAAAATGTTCATCACTTGTTTGTAATACCAACCATTAGCACACATGCCAATAACAAGTGAGCAAATCAGATAAAACACAACATCTGACCACAGTGGGATTTCAACTAAAAACGATAAAGAAAACCAAATAAGTTCAAGGCCACAAAAGATGTAGAATTGTTTGTACATTTTTCGATATGCAAACCATAATGTATTTAGAAAAAAAGCCGCCCAGTTCCATGAAAAACCGCTTGCTGGGTCAAACTTCTTGGCCCATTTCAAGTCGTAGAATCCTGTGTTTCTACGAACAACTTGATGCTGCTCTTCAAATGACACAGGCTCTTTTATGATATCTTCGTCCAACATTATTTCCATTTCTCCTCTTCCATCTAATAGAAAATCATAGCCCTATCATTATACATGAATATTACTGTTTTGATAGCATTTCACACTAAAGAAATCTTCCTTATTTCTAGGAGGAATAACAGGGTCAAATGTCTGGACTAAAGAATAACTTATAAAGTTTTTTCCCTATGTCTGGGTTTTTTGTTATCAAAGACGTTTCTCTTTGAAGATGAAAATCCTCAATTGGAAGAGCCTTAATATTTGAACGTCCAATATCTTTCGTGAAAATTTCCGGGAGGATAGAAATGCCTAAGTTTGCAGAAATAAAACCGATAATGCTCTGAGCAAACTCGATTTCACTGCTAACTCTAAGATTGATACCATGATGCTCATATTCTTTCTCCACAAGCGTTCTTACATCACATCCTGAAGGGAGAACAACAATCTTCTCTTGCTGAAACTCTGAAAAAGACACGCTCTTTTTCCCAGCAAGCGGATGTTGTTCATTTACAAAAAGATAAAAGGGCTCCTTTAGTAATCCTTTACTCCAATGCGAATGTTGAATTGCTCGGTCATCAAAAAGAGCAGCATCAATTTCATTATTGTCTAGCTGCGTTAGCAAATCTTTATAGTGATGCCCAATCTTAATATCAATGTGAGACTTTTCATCGTTGGCTAGTGCTAGCTTGTATGGTAGATAAAAGGCCGCCATGCTTTGCCATGTTCCAATAGTAATGTTCCCTTGCTCTTCAGAAGCTCTAATGCTTCTTTCAACAGCATGTACTTTAGACAAGATGTCCTCACTTTCTCGAAACAATATTTCTCCTGCTTTCGTGAGCTCAACTCCTGAAGCTGAGCGAATAAATAAGGTTGCACCTAAATCATTTTCTAGTTTTTTCATTTGCTTACTAAGTGCAGGCTGTGTCATATGCAGAGCCTCGCTTGCTTTGCTTAAGCTTCTTTTTTTAGCTGTTTCTATAAAAGATTGAAGCCATTCTGTTCTCATTTTTATCACCTATAACATTTGGTTATACCCTTAGTATATAAGGGAAGTTCCCCCAAAGCAAAAATGGTGCTAGTGTAGATAATGTAAATAACAACAAGACTTATTCACACTTAGGAGGATGTACAATGTATCCAAATAAATTATATATTGATGGAAAATGGTCAACAGTAGAAAAAACATTAGATGTTATTAACCCTGCCACAAATGAAGTTATTGGAAATATTCCAAATGCAGGAGCACAAGAGGCAAAAGCTGCTGCTGATGCCGCTCATAAAGCTTTTAAAACATGGTCTAAGAAAACAGCAAAAGAACGTAGTGCAATTTTAATGAAATGGCATGAATTAATTGAGAAAGATACGGACAACCTTGCTAAAATTATGACAACAGAACAAGGGAAACCACTAGCTCAAGCAAAAGGTGAAATTGCCTATGGAAATGATTATATCGCTTGGTTTGCTGCTGAAGGTCAGCGTCTTTACGGTGAAACAATTCCAGCAAGTCACCCTAACAAACGTATTACGGTAAAAAGACAACCTGTTGGTGTTGTTGCAGCAATTACTCCTTGGAACTTCCCAGCTGCTATGATCACACGCAAAATTGCTCCAGCTCTTGCAGCAGGATGCACAATTGTTGTAAAACCGTCTGAAGAAACACCATTCACAGCGTTCCGTCTTGCAGAGCTTGCAGAAGAAGCTGGTGTTCCAAACGGCGTTATTAACGTTGTAACAGGTGATGCAGCTGCAATCGGTGATACGTGGCAAAAAGATAGCCGTATTCGTAAGTTAACATTTACAGGTTCAACAGCTGTTGGTAAGCATTTAATGCGTGGTGCTGCTGATACAGTGAAAAAACTTTCTCTTGAACTTGGTGGACATGCTCCATTTATCGTAACGGAGAATGCTGATATTGATGCCGCTGTACAAGGATTAGCTGCTGCTAAATTCTCTAATGCCGGGCAAATTTGTATTTGTCCAAACCGTATTTTTGTTCACGAAAATATTGCCGAAGAATTCACAAAGAAATTTGTTGCAAAAGTGAAAGAAATTAAAGTTGGAAACGGCCTTGAAGAAGATACAAATGTTGGGCCACTTATTAATCAAAAAGCTGTTGATAAAGTAGTTGCTCAAATTAAAGACGCAACTGAAAAAGGAGCTAAGGTGCTTGTAGGTGGAAATGCTATTACAGACAAAGGCGGCTCCTTTATGGAACCAACTGTGATCACAAACGTAACAGAAGATATGAAATGTATGTTTGAAGAAACATTTGGGCCACTTGCACCAATCGTAACGTTTAAAACAGCAGAAGAAGCTGTTGAACGTGCAAATAACAGTCCATATGGATTAGCAGGCTATGTGTTTACTCAAGATTTAAAAGAAGCAACATATATATCTGAAGAACTTGAATATGGAATTGTTGGTGTAAATGATGGTTCACCATCTACTGCACAAGCTCCATTTGGAGGCTTTAAAGAAAGTGGACTTGGACGTGAAGGAAGTCATTACGGCATTGAAGACTATCTTGAAGTGAAATATATTTCAACAGGGCTTTAATTCATATAAAAGGGTAAGAAGCATCTAGCTTCTTACCCTTTTTCTTATTTTTTGATTATATTATATTTCTTCAATACTTCTTCTGTAATCTGCTTAGCTTCTGCAGATGTACCATCAAGGTTAACGGCAAATGCATAATCATGTCCTTCTCTTTCAACGTATCCAACATACCACCCTTGTTCGTTTCCTTGACCCGTTTTCGCATGGATGGTGTAAGTTCTTCCTTCTTTTTGAACCATCATTCGTTTTACAGTTCTCATTACGTCTAAATCAAATGGAAGCTCTTCTTTGTATAGTTTTTCTATAAAATTCACTTGCTCTAGTGGTGAGATTTTAAGAGAGCTACTTAACCAAAACTGATCAATTCCACCGCTAATATCCTTATTCCCATAAGATATTTTCTCTATCCACTCTTTCATTCGGTCGTTTCCAATATCACGAGCCATCTCTTGATAGTACCAAACAACTGAATAACGCAAAGCAGATCCAAGCGTATGGTCTCGATTCCACTCTTCAATCTCACGCTTTTCTCCATCCCAATATTTAATATCATATTCATCCCTTACAGCTCCAACTTGCAGGCCGATAAGTGAATTTGGAATTTTGAATGTAGATTGCGGGGCAAATCTTGTTTGAGCTCTCTCCTTGTTATAAAAGAGTGTTTTTCCAGTCTTCATATCTCGGAGTACAAATGTACCATTTTTATCATTAAAAAACTCCTCTACATTAAGCTCTTTTACATTTGAATTTTTCGCCGCATACACCCTTTGAGAAGGTTGTCCAAGAAAAACGGTCACAGTACTACAAACAAGCAAGAAAACAGTGACATAACTAATTAGTTTCTTCATCTCCACTCCACCTCACTAAAATTAATTCCACACTTATCTTACCAATTTTTATCTATTATGAAGATGACAAATTCCTATTAAGTTCATAACATTACCATAATAAGCCTTTAAAATTGTTTCAATTGTCCAAAAAGTGGTAAAGTAAATGTAAAAGGAGTGATTCATAATGAGTAGATCAATTCCAGAAGTTACGCTTAATGATGGTACAACAATCCCCGCTATCGGTTTTGGTACATACGCTCTTAATGGAAATGTGGGATCTAATGCGATTAAGAGTGCTATTGACATTGGATACCGCCTAATTGATACTGCTTATAACTATGAGAATGAAGGAACTGTTGGGGAAGCAATTCGCCGTAGCTCCATTCCAAGAGAACAGTTAAGAATTACATCCAAACTTCCTGGTCGTTATCATGAATATGATAAAGCTGTTACAACAATTCAAGAGTCTCTATACAGAGCTAACTTGGATTACTATGATTTATATCTTATTCACTGGCCAAACCCAAAACAAGATCACTATGTAGAAGCATGGCAAGCACTAATTGAAGCTAAAAAATGGGGCCTTATCCGCTCAATCGGTGTTTGCAATTTCTTACCTGAACATATTGAACGACTTGAACGTGAAACAGGTGTGAAGCCAAGTATAAATCAAATTGAACTTCATCCTGCTTTTAATCAGGAATACCAACATAAATGGCATGTAGAACAGAATATAAAAACAGAATCATGGAGTCCTTTATCTCGTGCTAGCGATGTACTTCATAACGATCAACTTGCTCACATTGCCGAAAAACACAACAAAACGATCTCTCAAGTCATTTTGCGCTGGCACTATCAGCTAGGAGCAATTCCTATTCCGAAGTCAGCCTCCCCCGAACGCCAGCTTGAGAATATTTCTATCTTTGACTTTTCTCTTGATGAGAAAGATATGAAAGAAATTGCTTCCCTTTCTCGTCCAGATGGAAGAATTAACGATCAAGATCCTGCTGTATATGAGGAATTTTAATATAGAAAAACCTTGCTTTATAAGAAGCAAGGTTTTTTAATGATGGATATGAATAGTACCTTCTTTACTCTTGATATCGGCCTTATGAGCAACTTCACCAATGATCCCTGTTCTTACTGTTTGAGTGTGCTTTTTTTCCCGAAATCCATTCAATGCAATTGTTATATCTGAAGAAAGACTCGTAGTTTTAAGTGCTAATGAAGAGGGAGACCTCTTATAATCAACAGTAATATCACCCGATTTTGTCTGAACGATGAGTGACTTGCTTTTTCTCATTACTATTTTCTAATGTAAAATTGTATTATTTCCACTGTGTAATTTTATCAATAGGAAAACGATATGAAGCATATCCTTCATCAACTGACTTTCCAATTGATAAAAGCATAACAGGTACATAACGCTCTTTTTCTATTCCAAAAACTTCGGCCATATTTTCTTTTTCATATCCTCCAATTGGATTTGTATCATACCCATGAGCACGAGCTGTTAGCATTAACTGCATTGAAACAAGTCCTGCATCAATTAGAATCGTTTCACGGTTGTCTTGTGCTGGCAGCTTCGCAAAATGCGCAGTTAAAGCTTGTACTTGTCTTTCTTTAACTTCTTGTGGCATATATCCAAGCTCAACGGCTTTTGAGTAAATCTCTTCGATATAGTCGTCATTTTGCATGTCTGCAAATACTGCGATAACTGCAGAAGAAGTAGTAACTTGTGATTGATTAAATTTGGCTAACTTCGCAAGCTTTTCTTTTCCTTCTTCACTTTCAATAACAAGAAAACGCCATGGCTGCGCATTGACTGAGGATGGTGCTGTAGTTGCTTCTTCTAATATTTCAGTCATTTCTTCTTTGCTGATTTTAACTGTGGGATCATAGTTACGTATAGATCTACGTTCTTTCATGATTTTCATAAAATCATTTGTTTTTACTGTAGTTGCCATCTGTAAAACTCCTCTATGCTTTAATATTTTCTATATTTTTTTTCATTTGTGATAGTAAATGAAGAAGCACATTACGTTCTTCTGTGCTAATATTAACAAGCATTTCCTCCATGAAACGCTCTTTCTCTTTTTTGTAAGACTCGATTCGTTCTCGTCCTTGGTTAGATAACTTAACAAGCGTTATTCGGTTATCCTCAGGTTTCCTTCTTCTTGATACCATCCCTTTGATCTCAAGCTGTTTGACGTGTCTTGTAATAGCAGCCCCATCAATATTCA
Source organism: Priestia sp. TRM10 (assembly GCF_057808375.1). NCBI lineage: Bacteria > Bacillati > Bacillota > Bacilli > Caryophanales > Bacillaceae > Priestia > Priestia sp. TRM10. The sequence goes on along the minus strand of NZ_JBJZOT010000018.1, from coordinate 9,313 downwards.
CCTTTTTTTGAAGGTCACTTTGACTGATTTCATCCACTTGATAAAGCAATGTGAGCAATTCTAATCGAGATTGGCTAACACCAGTACATTCTTCAAATTTCAAGCCAATCACTTTGCTCAAGTAGTGTAGTTGATATAAAATTTCCCCTTCTTGTGAACACCTTGTTGTCAAAAATTATCCCTTCTTTCTTCCAAATGAATTAATTGATGCATCAATTATTGATACGTCAATAATATACACCTTACTTTTTTTTTTGGCAAGTGTTTTGTCTATGGTAGTTTTTATTTTGTTCTATCTCCTTTATCTCAATTCGTAAAAAACTGAATTATGAGGTCAGAGACCGCAGATATAGTGAGCTTAGTTGATAATAGTATAATTTTAAATATCTTCGACCATAAAAAAAAGCCGAGACTGAATTCAGCCTCGGCTTTTATGTTTTTATTTATAAAACTGTCTTACTCAACTGTAACAGATTTTGCTAAGTTACGTGGCTTATCAACATCACAATCGCGGTGTAATGCTGCATAGTACGCAATAAGCTGAAGAGGAATAACTGCTACAAGAGGTGCAAGTGTTTCATGTACAGCAGGAAGAACATAACGGTCTTCTTCTGTTTGCAAGCCTTCCATAGAAATGATACAAGGATTAGCACCACGAGCTGCTACTTCTTGCACGTTACCACGGATACTTAAATTTACATGTGCTTGCGTTGCTAGAGCAATAACAGGTGTACCGTTCTCAATAAGAGCGATTGTACCATGTTTAAGTTCTCCACCAGCAAAACCTTCTGCTTGAATATAAGAAATTTCCTTAAGTTTTAGTGATCCTTCAAGACCTACATAGTAGTCAACTGCACGGCCGATAAAGAAAGCATTACGAGTTGTTGATAGGAATTCACGTGCGATTTTTTCCATTTCTTCTTTATCATCGCAAAGTGTTTCGATTGCGTTTGCTGCAATAGCAAGTTCTTGTAAGAAATCAAAACCAAGCTCAATTCCTTTTGATTTAGCTGTAACAGCTGAAAGAATAGATAGAACAGCTAGTTGTGCTGTGTATGCTTTTGTAGAAGCTACAGCAATCTCAGGACCTGCATGTAGAAGAAGTGTGTAATCTGCCTCACGAGAAAGTGTTGAACCTTGTACGTTTGTAATTGTAAGAGCTTTATGACCCATTTCTTTTACTTGAACAAGTACTGAACGGCTATCTGCTGTTTCTCCGCTTTGAGAGATAAAGACAAATAGCGGCTTTTCAGAAAGAAGCGGCATGTTGTATGAGAATTCACTTGCCACGTGAACTTCTACAGGAACTTTTGCCCATTGCTCAATGAACTGCTTACCAACAAGACCTGCATGGTAGCTTGTTCCGCATGCAACGATGTAAAGACGATCAGCATCGTTCATTGCTTTTAAGATATCTTCATCAATTTTAAGCTCGTTGTTAGCATCTTGGTATTCGCTAATAATTTTACGAATAACACCAGGCTGCTCATCAACTTCTTTTAGCATATAGTGAGGATATGTTCCTTTTTCAATGTCACTTGCGTCAATTAGAGCTGTGTAAGGCTCACGTGCCATGATTTCGCCTTCTAACGTTTCAATTGTTACATTATCACGACGAACAATAACAACTTCCTTATCCATAAGCTCTAGATATTGATCTGTTACTTGTAGCATTGCCATTGCATCACTTGCTACAACATTAAATCCATCACCAAGACCAACAAGAAGTGGGCTTTTGTTTTTTGCTACAAAAATAGTATCAGGATCTTTTTCATCGATAAGAGCTAAACCGTATGAACCATGTAAAAGACCTACTGTCTTACGGAAAGCTGCATCAACATCCAATCCTTCGTTTGCAAATTTTTCAACAAGTTGCACAATAACTTCTGTATCTGTATCACTTACAAATGTTACATCTTGTAAGTATTCATTTTTTAATAGTGAATAGTTCTCGATAACGCCGTTATGCACTAATGTAAAACGACCTGAAGTACTTTTATGAGGATGAGCATTTAATTTACTTGGCTCTCCGTGTGTTGCCCAACGTGTATGACCAATTCCAGCTGGTGCTACTACGTCATAATCAACTGCGTCACGTAATTTCGCAATACGTCCTTTTTCTTTAAAAAGTTGAACACCGTTGTCTCCGATTACAGCAATACCTGCTGAATCATAGCCACGATATTCAAGTTTTTCTAATCCACGTAATAAAATTTCTTTTGAATCTTGAGTTCCAATATAGCCGACAATTCCACACATAAACTTTTTCCTCCTTAAGTTAAACCGAACAAGTTTAAATACAAAAGAAACCACTTTTCTGTCGTTGTCCAACGAGTCACCTCGCTGATTTAGACAAGAAAATTACGGCTGTGGTCACATTCAGCCGGGAGGCATCCGCCGAAATATCGATAAACCTCCTCCTCGTCAACTAAGCAACAGTTCCGTCTCTTTGCTTAGTTCAGGCGCTTTTATAAATACGTTAAATGTAGCGTTGCCTCTTTTTCCATATTTAAGAGACGAACAGCTTTATATTACAATAGTCCAAAAAAACCGTCAATTAAAATTTTGTGAACTCTTTTACAAAATTGTTTTTTTACAGCTTAAAATCCTTTATCCATCCCTCCTGTTAAGCATTTTATGACGATATTTACAACTGTATAACAGGCTTGTCATCTACCATAAAGTATCAGACATTAATAAAAATATGCATAAGAAGTGAAAATGTTCCACTTCCTATGCATAAAGGATTAAGCGTCTAGACCCATTTCGTCTACAACGACTTTTACAATGCGATCTACGTATTCTTTACATTCTTTATCTGTAGGAGCTTCTACCATCACGCGCACTAATGGTTCTGTACCAGATGGTCTTACAAGTACACGGCCATTGTCTCCCATTTCTTTCTCTACTTCTTCAATAATATTTTTTACTTTCTCATTAGATGTTACATTATGCTTATCTGTTACACGAACATTTTGTAGAATTTGCGGGAATTTCTTCATTTCGCTAGCAAGCTCTGAAAGCGACTTTTTCGTTACCTTCATAATATTCACAAGTTGGATAGCAGAAAGCATTCCATCCCCTGTTGAAATGTAGTCAAGGAAAATAATATGTCCTGACTGCTCTCCTCCTAAGTTGTATCCGTTCTTCTTCATCTCTTCGACAACATAGCGATCTCCTACCGCAGTTTTTACACTTTTTACGCCGTGCTCTTCAAGTGCTTTATAGAAGCCAAGGTTACTCATTACTGTTGACACAACAGTACCTTCGTTCAGCATGCCTTGCTCATTTAAATATTTTGCGCAGATATACATGATTTGGTCTCCATCAACAATCTGCCCTTTTTCGTCAACAGCAATCAAACGATCTCCGTCTCCATCAAAAGCAAGTCCAACGTCAGCACCTTTTTCTTTTACGAATTCAGCAAGCACTTCAGGATGTGTAGATCCAACTCCGTCATTAATATTTGTACCGTTCGGAGAAGCTCCCATTGTTGAAATTTCTGCTTCTAGGTCTGCGAAAAGATGAGCAGCTAGAGAAGACGTTGCTCCATGTGCACAGTCAAGTGCAACATGAATATCAGAGAAGTCCTCATCAACACTCTGCTTCAAGTATTGAAGATATTTTTGACCACCTTCAAAGTAATCATTTACTTGACCAAGATCCGCTCCTGTTGGACGTGGTAATGTGTCTTCAGTACTATTTAAAAGAGCTTCAATTTCCTCTTCCTGTTCATCTGAAAGTTTAAAACCATCAGAACCAAAGAACTTGATTCCATTATCCTGAACAGGGTTATGTGAAGCAGAAATCATCACTCCTGCTTGTGCACCTGTTGCTTTTGTTAAATATGCTACTCCTGGTGTTGAGATAACGCCTAAACGCATAACCTCAGCTCCAATTGAAAGAAGACCTGCTACAAGGGCCCCTTCTAACATATGGCCAGAAACACGTGTATCACGGCCAATTAGGACTTTCGGTCGCTCCATATCTTTTGTTAGGACATATCCCCCAAAGCGTCCTACCCGAAAGGCTAATTCAGGTGTTAATTCACTGTTCGCTACCCCACGAACTCCATCTGTACCAAAATATTTACCCATTTCATATTCTCTCCTTTATTCACTGTTTGCTGGATTTTGTTCTTGTTGCTGTTCGTAATTTGTTGTTTGTTCACCTTGCTGCTCTTCTTCTTCCTCTTCTGGTGGTGGTTCTTCTTCTTGTTCTTTAGCTGTTATCTCTACTTTGGCAGTGCTCGTGTTCGGGGTGATTTGCACTCCACTTGGCCCACTTACGCTAATAGGCAATGTATATGTACCTGCTTCGTACCCGCTTGCACTCACACTTGCACTAATATCTCCTGCACTTAGAGATTGAACAGTATTTTTAGGTCCTGTTGCACTTATGCTAATTGTCCCATTTGATGGAGTTAACATTTGATAAAGGAAAGAGTCCGATTGACCTCCAATTGAGAGACTGACACCACTAATAGTTCTCGTTGAATTCGTCTCTTCTTCATCTTCCTTCTCCTGTTCTTTCTCTTCCTCTTCTGTAGTCGTCTCTTCTGGTTCCGTTGTTTCTTTTTCTACTGTTTCTTTTTCGTCTTCTTTAACTTCTTCTTCCTTTGTACTATCTTCAGAAGTGTTGACTTTGACTTTTACATTTTCAGGACTTACTCGCTTGATGCCTTCTGGTAAAGGGACGTTCACCTCTACAGTCTCCGTACCTCTAATATCGCTAACATCAACAGGGATTTCTGAAATTTCATTCACACTCTTTAAAGCATCTTCATCTCCATAAATAACAGCTTCTTTTGTCTGTGGTTCGATGCTTGTTACCTTCACTCCCTCACTGGGAGTTCCAGATGCTTCAAACTTCAATGGGACACTTTTGCTTTCCCTTTTGATTGGTATATTAACTTGTACAAACTCTGGATTTGTATCAACGTTAAGTTTATTTAAGTTACGATCAAAAGCTACAACTTTTGCTTGTTGCTTTATTGTACTATCTGCATCATCTTCTTCAACTAATGCTTTCACAGAAGAAATAGATTCAATCTGTGACTTTCCACCTGTTACAACAACGCTTTTAGGTGAAACAGAAGGAGTGCCTGCAACATATCCAGATTTAATCTGGTCTGAGGCTAAGCTAACCTCAAGTGGAAACTTTTTTGACACTTTTTGCTCTATTGTAACTTGCACAGTTTTCGGATCAATTTCAACACTTAAACCATCATCAATATTATCATGAAGTTTAACTTGATGATTACCTGGTTTTAAGTTTTCTAAGTTAGCATATACTTTTACATCTCGCTGAAGTTTAATCTCACTCTTTGATCCTTTCAAGGTAATATCTACTGTTTCAGGCAGTCCTGATACAATATATTTCTCATCATCAAAATAAGCTGTAACAGGAACATCTTGAATGGTTTGGGTTTCTTCATTGCTTGTACTTCCACTGCTACTTGAAGAGTTAAAAGGAGAGCTGCTGCTTCCTGTTTCTTCTAATGTGACGGATAGATACAGCATAAAAGCTAATAGTAAAGCGATGATTTTCATAAACCAATGATTATTCATAAGTTTATCCATCTCTTTTCCCCCTCCACTGCCAGCGAGCTCCAGAGGATGATCTCGTTTGGCCAATAAGTGTGCTTGTCAGAATTTCGCCAAGAGAATCTAGAGTTAATTCACGATGAAGCTCACCGTTTTTAGTCACAGAAATACCACCTGTTTCCTCAGAAACAATTACCGTAATACTATCTGTCACTTCACTTATTCCAACAGCTGCACGATGTCGTGTTCCTAGTTCTTTAGAAATAAAAGGACTTTCTGAAAGTGGAAGATAACAAGCTGCTGCTGCTACTTCATTGCGCTGTAAAATAACCGCACCATCGTGAAGCGGGGTATTCGGAATGAATAAGTTAATTAATAATTCAGATGATACCTTCGCTTTTAGATCTATTCCTGTTTCAATATAATCTCCCATTCCTGTTTCACGTTCAATAGAAATAAGAGCACCAATACGTCTTTTTGCCATATAACTTGTTGCTTTTACAACTGCTTCAATTACTTTTGTTTGTTCATCTTCTTCAGGAACGGATCCTCGAGAAAAGAGCTTTCCGCGTCCTAATTGTTCTAAAGCACGTCTTAGCTCTGGTTGGAAGATGATAATAATTGCTAAAAATCCCCATGTAAGTGCCTGGTCCATAATCCATTCGAGCGTTCTCAATCCTAAAAATTTACTTAAGAACTGGACGACAATAATTACCGTAATCCCTTTCAAAAGTTGAACGGCTTTTGTACCTCGAATTACCATAATGATTTTATAAATAACGAACCAGACTAGGAGAACATCGATAACATTTCCTACATAATTCAAAACCGGTAGCTCTCCAAAGAGCATGATCTCACTTCCTCTTTATATAATCATCACCCTATTTTTTATACCGTCTAATTATTATTCGTTTATTTAGTTTTGTGAATACTTTAATATGCTTTATCATAGTGATTTCAAAAGCTTCATAACTTTTTTATTATATCATAAAACGTATTAATATGAGCGTTGTTAACAAGTTGAAAAAAAGATGATATAAAAAAGGCAAAGTAGTAAAATAACTGCCTTTTTATATCATCTTCCCTAATTTCTAAAAAGCATGCACAATATTATCTGTTGTCGACTTCATTTTGTACCATAACCATTCAAACATTTGATCTAACTCTCTAATCTCGCCGGTTACTTCCCCTGCTGATGCAAGATAATTAGAGCCGTTAATGACGGTCACACTTCCATTTACTTTACCTTCTATACGAGTATTACCGTTTCTCACAACAAGATCTCCTTGGACAGTCTTTCCTTCTGGGACAATTGCCGTATGTCCTTTCACTTCAACGTTGTCCTGTTTTGACACAGAGAACTCACTGTTATTCGACCAGCTAGAAAGTGCTCCTCCAAGCATTAGAACAAAAAAAACAGCTGCTGCGGTTAGAAGTGGATGGCCTTGTAACCATCTTCTTGCTTTTGCTCGTTTACGTTCTACAGGTAAACGTTTCATGACTCCTTCTGTGAAGTTTGCTGGAGCACTAACATGTGAAGTACTTTGAATAAAAGCAATTGTTCGTTTCAGCTCACGAAAATGCTCACTACACTCCTCACACTCTTGGAGATGTTTTCTTAGCTTCTGTTCATCAGCTGCCTCTATATCTCCATCAAGATATTCATGCATAAATAGTGAAACATTTTTACATTCCATAGCAATCACCCCTTACATATGACGGAGCTTCTTTCTTAAAGCCTCTCGTCCACGATGAATCCTTGTTTTCACTGTCCCAATTGGTAATTCCATAATATCGCTAATCTCTTTTAAAGGAAGTTCATCTACATACTTTAAAATAATAACTGTTCGATATTTTTCAGGCAACTGGGCAATTTGTTGCTGCACATATTCATGAAGCTCAAGTTTTTCTACACTTTCTTCTGGGAGCTCTCCATCTGCAGCAATTTGAGAGTACATGTTCAATCCTTCAGTCCCAGCAACCTCAGCATCAAGAAAGTAATCAGGTTTCTTTTTTCGAATGCGGTCAATGCAAAGGTTTGTAGCAATTCGATAAAGCCATGTTGAGAACTTACGCTTAATATCATAGCTATCAATATTAACATATGCGCGTAAGAAGGCTTCCTGTGCCATATCTTCTGCTTCATGAGCATTTCCTAACATCCTATAGCAAAGCTGATAGATTTTATCTTTATAATACTCTACAACCTCAGCAAAAGCGTTCTGATCCCCTTTTTTTACTTTCTTTATCTTGCTTTTTATAAACAAATCCATCTCCTGAGTACCTCCGCCCATTGCGGGATAATTGTAGTACGATTCTTTTTCTAAAAGGTTTCATTTCTCCGCAAATATTTTTCATTCCAATGATACATTTTAACATTTTTTATATTACAAAAGAGACAAAATTTAATTTTTTCCATTTCTACTTTTATCTGTATAAAATTCACCTTTAAATAAGAGGGAAAATAGAATCAAGAAGATATGATTAGTTAATATAGAAAGCTTTTGTTTTTAATATGTAAAAAACCGTGAAGATTTTCACAAAATATGAAAATCTTCACGGTTTTAAGTTCCAATGAATCAAGATGAGCCATGAAGGACTCGAACCTTCGACCCTCTGATTAAAAGTCAGATGCTCTACCAACTGAGCTAATGGCTCATTGGCTGGGCTAGCTGGATTCGAACCAACGCATGACGGAGTCAAAGTCCGTTGCCTTACCGCTTGGCTATAGCCCAATATTATTCTATATGTAGTGTACCCAATTTCTTTTGTTTTAAACAAAAATGGTGGAGGGGGACGGATTCGAACCGCCGAACCCAGAGGGAGCAGATTTACAGTCTGCCGCGTTTAGCCACTTCGCTACCCCTCCAAGAAATAAGGATGCCGGCAAGAGGACTTGAACCCCCAACCTACTGATTACAAGTCAGTTGCTCTACCAATTGAGCTACACCGGCATAGGTTAATATATTATTTTAAATGGTGGAGGATGACGGGCTCGAACCGCCGACCCTCTGCTTGTAAGGCAGATGCTCTCCCAGCTGAGCTAATCCTCCGCTCAAAGTGTTGCTATGTAATAAAAGTGACCCGTACGGGATTCGAACCCGTGTTACCGCCGTGAAAGGGCGGTGTCTTAACCGCTTGACCAACGGGCCATAACTGCTGAATGTGTGCTCGGCAAGCTTCCAACCGGGATTGAACCGATGACCTCTTCCTTACCATGGAAGCGCTCTACCGACTGAGCTATGGAAGCAAATGGCTCCACAGGTAGGATTCGAACCTACGACCGATCGGTTAACAGCCGATAGCTCTACCACTGAGCTACTGTGGAATATGGTTAGCCTGGCAACGTCCTACTCTCACAGGAACAAAGTCCCAACTACCATCGGCGCTCAAGAGCTTAACTTCTGTGTTCGGCATGGGAACAGGTGTGACCTCTTGGCTATGGTTACCAGACAAGTATCATTAAGTAACGCAACATCTTGTATTATAAATGATTCTTTAGAACAAATCAAGTGTTTTTTTAAAAGAAATTGCTCACTCAAAACTAAATAACAAGGCAAGGAAAAACATATCCGATTATGATCAATTCTTAGGTTAAGTCCTCGATCGATTAGTATTAGTCAGCTCCACATGTCGCCACGCTTCCACCTCTAACCTATCTACCTGATCGTCTCTCAGGGATCTTACTTCCGAAGAATGGGAAGTCTCATCTTGAGGGGGGCTTCATGCTTAGATGCTTTCAGCACTTATCCCGTCCGCACGTAGCT
>NZ_JBJZOT010000017.1:0-9156 GCF_057808375.1 Priestia sp. TRM10 | reverse complement strand
TACATGTACCTTGTATAAAATAAAAGAGTTGTTTGGATAAAAAGAAGGCTTGAGCCGTATGACGGGAAATCTGTCACGTACGGTTCTTAGGGGGGAGGGCACTCGTGAGAGTGCCTTCCTACCCGACGTAACTAATTCTTCTTAAATGAATTTTAATATAAAAGAATCCTTTACTTACCAGTAGTAAAGGATTTTCTTATTTATACGGATAGGGAAAGTGTGTCCGGTTTGATAGACTAATATCCATATATATTCAAAATGTTCTCCTAAATGGTTTATGTCCGATAGTTAGTTTTATATATAATGGATTGCAGAGATAATGACTTCCGCCCTCCCATATTCCATCAGCTTTCCTTAATGTAAATTTTTATATTAATAACATAAATATAACAAATAAGGGTGATTTTTTATAATATGTGTGTTACCATGGCCTGCGTGTGAAACTATATTATCGAAATGGAGGAATTTTAAGTGAAAAGTAAATTTTTTTCAGTTTTACTCGCACTTATTCTAGTATTATCAGTTTTTAATTTTAAAGTTTCGGCAGAAGAAAACGCTGAGGAAGGAGTGGTAAAAAAGAATAGAGAAAGTGTTGAATTAACAGACAAAGAAGTGGATAACTTACTATCTTTAGGTTTCACAGAAGAAGAGATTCAGAATATGGATCAAAAAGAATATGAACTGAATAAGGATTTAGACGGTGAAGTTGTAGCTTCCACCACTCAATATTTGAAGATTGTTGAACCTATAGAATCTAACACTTCGTTAAAGTCTCAAATGGAACTTAAGGAAGCTGACTCATCAGAACCTACTATAATCGAGTTAAATAAACAAACTTACTACGAGGAACTCGAGAAGGAAAAGCAATCATCTGGACAGTTTTCAACCTTTTCTAGTGATTCAACAAGTACTTCATACAAAAAAATGACCACCACCATAACTAAGTTATCTACGAACAATTATCGTTTAAAGAATAGTGTAAGCTGGTCTAAATTGCCTTCTACTAGACATGTCGACGTATCTGGTGTTGGTATTAACCAAACGTATTGGGGACCAACCCCTGGTACGCAGTATGGAAAGCAAAATTGGAAAACATGGAGCTACTGTAATGGATATCAATATGGCAGTGCTACTTATACTTCAGGTAGTTCTAAATGGCAAAAAGGTGCTGGGGGATATGCTTTAAGAATGAATCTTGCGGATGATGAAACAACAGGCGGATGTGCTGCAGATCGAGTAGAAACATTATCGAGTTATATGTACTATAGTGTGTCTCCATTAGCTACAACAAACAGACTAGATGCTTATGGACATTATGCTCACCAAGAGTCGAAATCTACTCTCGTTCCAGGTATTAGTCTATCAGGTGTTTCATTCTCTGTTTCACCAAGTACTTCATTTTCTGAACATCCAAATACGCATATTTTAGAATATAAGTAACCAAATGGCTTTCCCACTAAGATATTTATCCTTAGTAGGAAAGCTTTTTATATCAAGAGTTTATCTATTGTAATCCATCTATAATCATAATCTTAACCTAATAGAAGTAAGGGAAGTTATCAAAAAGATTTGAATTCATCTCCATTCCTTGATAGGGTAAGGAATATAAAGGATATTAAGTAGAAATACAGGAAATTAGCTACATACCTACAACGAACTTTGTTTCATTTATTTTGGCAAATAAGATAGGAGAATTTATGATGAGTAAGAGGCCAACAAGGATTAGTTTAGTTTTTCTAGGTATCATTGCACTTTTTATATTGGCAGTGACATGGTTTTATCCCTATTCATTCTTTAGTATATATAAAACGTATTCTTATCAACCTGATTCTGTTATGACTAAAGAGTATAAACAAGACGTGGACAACTTTAAACGAACATCTCAAATACATTCTAAAAATGATCTAACAAGTAAAAAAACCAAGGATATACTCAAGATATTTGAACAGGATTGGTTAACACATGAAAAAAAGTCGAAAATGAGTACCCAAGAATTAGATGCTATGTTACTTGAGGTAAAGGAAGCAAGAGGAATATTGTTAGATCTCAGTATCCAAGAAAATTACTCAAAACAAGAGAGAGAGTACTTTGTTGATAGTATTAAAAGTTTAGTAGAACTTGAAGAAAAAATTAATGACATAAGGAACGGTGAGTCCCAATCTAGGAGAACACTTGATACACAATTCCATAATCTTCATACAAGTTTTATTAGTAACTTTAAAGCCTTTACTACTTTCTATCAAGTAACTCAAGAAAAATAGTATCCTTGTTAAGAAGGTAGCAAAATAAACCTTTAAATATCTTAAAAAAACCAGTCTGGTAAAATAAAATGATGTAGAAAAAAAGCACAAACTCGTTGTAATTCAATGAGTTTGTGCTTTTATTACTTTCTAGAAGGTCTATTATGTTAATTAAACAAGAAGACTCAAAGGAATTCCGAGTCTTTTCTTATTTATAAATTAATTGTTGACTTGGAGTTAAGTCTAAGTTGTAACATGTAAAGAAAGGAGGAAATGGAAATGTATAGTATATCAGAAACAGCTATAAAAACAGGGTTCACAGCTCACACTTTACGTTATTATGAAAAGATTGGTTTATTATCTTCACCCTTAAGAAAAGGTGGAAAGAGAAGGTATACAGAGGGTGAAATTCGCCTGCTCAAATTTATGAAAATGTTAAAGCAAACAGGGATGTCTTTAGATGAGATTCAAGAATTTTTAAAGGATGGATGCCTTCTAGAAAATATTGATTCTACTGACATACAAATAAAAAAGCTCCAAACTAGATCAGATATTTTAAAGAAACACCTACGCTTTTTAGAAGAGCAAAAACAAGAGATTGAAGTGGTTATGAATGTGACAAAAGAGAAATTAGAGGCATACGAAACGATGATTGGGGGCTTAAAAAGTGAAGAGTAAGATATATCTTATGTTAATAGGATTCGCGGTATTTACAGGGGCTACGTTCAACTTAGCCCAGTACTCGGTTCACTATTTCTCAGCTGCAAATGCTGCAGCATGGAGATTTGGTATCGCTGCATTGGTTATGATTCTTATCTTAGGATGGCAAAAACAAATCAAGCTAGAGATCATTAAAGTTCATTGGAAAATGTACATTTTGCTTGGTATTGTGGGGATCTTTGGATTCAATACCTTTTTCTTTTTAGGAATGCAATATACTTCTCCTCTAAACGGAGCGCTAATTATGGGGACTAATCCTCTGGTAACTGCACTTTTTGCTTATTTTATTTTAAAGAACCCCATTACCAAACAACAGTTTCTCGGTATATTCTTTGCTTTAGCAGGTGTTATTCTTGTACTTACTCAAGGTTCATTAGAAATTATTCAAACATTATCTATTTCTAAAGGTGATTTGCTAATCTTGTCTGGAAATGTATGTTGGGCGTTATACGGTGTATTAGGAAGAAAATATGTAAAGGGTAGTTCTTCTATGGAGACCACTACTTATACGATGATAACAGGCTCTCTTTGTCTTATTGTATTAACAGTCTTTTTACCAAGTCCTCAACCCTTATCTCATGTTACAGTATCAGCTTGGGGAGCTATTCTCTTCATGGCTCTCTTTACAAGTGTATTAGGCTATCTTTGGTGGAATAAAGGTATGGCGACTATTGGTGCAAGTAACACGTCTTTATTTTTTAATTTGGTTCCCGTAGTCACCATGATTCTCTCTATTCTAACTGGTGCTTCTATTTCATTACCACAAGTCATAGGTACATGTTTAGTTATCTTAGGTGTTTTAACAGCTTCTGGATTCTTACGATTAAGAAGAAAACAAAAAGTGTCACCCTCAATATAAGAATAAACGAATAAAGACTATATAGAGATTATATAGTCTTTATTACTGCTGAGAACCTATTTTATGTTAACTAGATTTGAATACAATATTCATATAACATACGAGGATCTTGTTAATTTAAGGTGCAATTTAAGTTAATCGAGATCAAGTAATTAATGGTAAAATAATGAAGTCTTTTAAATTGACCAATGGGGGAATATAATTATGAAATCCATTAAGGTTCATCATTATGATGCGTTTAGTATGGAACCTAATAAAGGGAATCCAGCTGGAGTAGTTTTAAACGGAGATAACCTAACTGATAAGGAAATGCAAGAAATAGCTTTCAAAGTAGGGTTTAATGAGACAGCTTTTCCAGTTAAATCGGAAGTAGCTGACCTAAAAATACGTTTTTTTACACCAGGGCACGAAATGAACTTATGTGGTCACGCAACAATGGCAACTGTTTATGCGTTAAAAACACAAGGGCTATTAGGTGATAAAACGGAGTTAACAATTGAAACAAGAGCAGGAATTTTACCGATTAAAATTCAATCATCTAGTGAAAGTGAAATATTTATAATAATGAAACAAGCTTCACCCCAATTTGAAGAATTTAAAGGTTCTAAAGAAGACTTAGCTAAATCAATAGGATTAAAAAAATCAGATATTCATGACGATTTACCAATTTTATATGGAAGTACAGGTACTTGGACACTATTAATCCCAATAAAAGAACTTGCTGTATTTAAAAAAATGAGACCTAATAATAAGGAATTCCCTGCTATTTTGAAAGAAATGCCGAAGTCATCTATTCATCCTTTTTGTTTGGAAACCTTTGATACTAAGGCAGATATGCATGCGAGACACTTTTCTTCACCATTCTCTGGAACAATTGAAGATGCAGTTACGGGAACTGCTTCGGGGGTAATGGGAGCGTTTTTTGCTAAATACATAAAAAACAACAATTTTGAAGACTCTCTGAGCCTTACAGTAGAGCAAGGTCATGAAATTGAAAAAGATGGTCGGGTTATGGTGCACATTTCGAAAAACAGTGAATCTTATGATGTTGAAATTACTGGGAACGCCGTTTATGTTAAAGATTTCGATATTTGTTTAGAAGATAAGCCCAGTTACTCAACTAACAGGTAGCTTTAACTCACCAAATAAGTAAAAAGGGATCTTCAATTGGAAGATCCCTTTTTCATATACCGATAATACATTTTATGTTAACTAAGTTTGTATGTGAGATACAGTCTAAAAAGAGAAAAAACTACCTCAGTCTAAGGATTCTCTGTATGTCGATTTGTTAATGTGTCCTATTGGGTATAAAGGTGATAGAAACGATTCAAAGAATAAGAGGTCCCTATAAGAATAGTACCATTTAAATGACTTTGATAAGTGTATTTGGGGTGCTTTAAAACCTGGGGGAAAAGTAATAAATCACTACATTATCAATAGGGTGTACTCTATTGAGAACGAAATTGACCCAGGAATATGATTGAAATGTATGTTGTCAGTGTTCATGAACTATAACGACCTTCAAATTGGAACTTCATTCCAACTTTAGAATATTATCATTAATTCATTATAAAAATGTTAAAATAGGAGTCGAAATAGATAGGGAGGATAGATAAATGAAGAGTACAGGGATTGTCAGAAAGATTGATGAATTAGGACGCGTTGTGCTTCCGAAGGAATTAAGACGCACATTAGAGATTGAAAAGAGTGATCCTGTAGAAATCTTTGTAGACGGGGAGAGCGTCATCTTAAGAAAGTATCAACCTGGAAATGCATGTATGATAACTGGTAAGGTATCCGATGATAATATGATGTTGGCAAACGGAAAATTAATCGTAAGCCCTAAAGGCTTGGAGATTATTTCAAAAGATATTCAAAGAGTTATTGAAAAAGCATAAATAAAATAATACATATAAAACAGCAGCCATAACATTGCGGCTGCTGTTTTAAGGGCATTCGTAAAAGTATAATTAAGCTATAATTAAGCAGAAAAGAAAAAGCACAAATTCGTTGGGAATCAACGGGTGTGTGCTTTTTTACTTCCGCGAACATGTTTTATGTCAACCAGAAATCTTTAATTTAATTTAATTTAAATCAAGTCATGAAAAAACAAATAGTCATAGGCTATAAAATAAATGATGAAAGGTAATCTAACAAAAAGGAAGATGTTATATAAAATGGATAGTATGGTGTTATAAATGACAAAGGAAAGGAATGATAAATATGAAAATATTTATAAATACTTTAAAAAAGAATACTTCATGTATTCTTGAAGTCATTTATTTGTATACATTGTTCTCTTTCGTAGTCCTGGTGCAAAAACTTCAAGATACCTCCAGGTAATCTCTAAATCTTGGAGATACTACTGGTATTCTAAAAAAGGACGTAATCAGTATGGAAAAGCAAAATTTATTCATATGGAGACATTATCAACCAGATCTAATCTTATTTTACTAACTGTGAGAGGGTACCTACGTAGATCCTATACCTTGATAAATCTAATTCTTTTTAATCATATGTATTGCCTCTATTCCTGAAAGAATAGATTTGGCTGTAGGTACAGATTACAATGAAATTATTCCAATATTTAACTTCACTTAATTAGATACCTCCGGCCATCCTTTTCTTCAATTCTTTAAATGTGAGAGGATAAGGTTGGTTCAAATCCAGCTAGCCCAATCCTTTATACTAACTAATGAGCCATTAGCATAGGTGAAAGCGAGATATAAAAAGGAAAAGGCACAAACCCATTGGGGAACAACGGGTTTGTGCCTTTTTTTAATTTCGCAAACATGTTTTATGTTAACTAGATGTATTTGTAACATACATCTTCTTTTTAATTATAGAAAACACTTGACTTAGTCAAGTGTTGGGATTTAAATTGGTAAATAATTACGTTTGTATAATTTGAAAGAGGTGTAAGAATGATTAATGTACAAAATGAATGTGGTCTTGAATTCAGGAAATTCAACAGGTTTTACACAGATGTTTTAGGGTTTTTAAATGAACATATTTATGATAGTCCTTTTTCTTTAACAGAAACCCGTATCTTATTTGAAATTTATAACATAACCCGTTGTACAGCTAAAAATATTCAAGAAAAATTAGACTTAGATGGTGGTTATGTAAGTGGAATTATCAAAAAGTTCGAAAAAGAAAAAATAATTTATAAAGAAAAGTGTAAAGATGATGGACGTAACCACCTTTTACATGTAACCAATCATGGAGAAGTCATTTACCGAGAATTGGAGAAGAAAGCTAATCTGCAAGTAGAATATCTTCTTGAAAGTTTGAATCGTGATCAGCAACAAAAGCTTGTGGATTCGATGCATACCATACAAACTATTCTTTCTCATTCATTTAAAGAAAAAGAAGAAGAAAAATCTGTTTCTATTAGAAGTTATTATACTTCTGAAGATGTAAAGAACATGATTGAACAACAATGGTTATTTTATAACCAAGTACATAAATGGGATAGCAGTTTTTTATCCTATCTTCATGAAACGTTTAACGCTGACATTGAAAGAATTTGGATAGCAGAAATCAGTGGCCAGTTTGCAGGATGTATTGGGTTAGTAAATGATGGAGACAAGGTATGTCAATTAAGGTGGTTCTTTGTCAATCCATCCTTTCACAAAAAGGGAGTGGGGACTCAACTAATTAAGTCTCTAGTCCAATACTGTAAAGAACATAGCTATGAAAGAATTCTTCTTTGGACGGTTAGTGATATGATCACAGCCAGACCATTATATGAAAAATTCGGATTTAAAATCGTAGAAAAAGAAGAAGAAAAATCATTGTGGGGATCTGTTTTAATGGAAGAACGTTGGGATTTAGAATTAGAAAACAAATAATCATTTGGTGTTAGGAGACTGTATGAAGAGAACATTTCATTATGCTTGGATTATTGTTTTTGTTACATTTTTAACTTTTTTAGCCGTTCAAGGTGTTCGCCTTTCATTTGGTGCTTTTGTTGAACCTTGGGAAACTGAATTCTCCATGGATAGAGGAACCATTTCTCTTATTTCAACTTTAAGTTTTATTATTTATGGACTGTCTCAACCACTTATTGGAAGAATGGTAGATAAATTAGGTGCTCGTGTTATTCTGTCCTTTAGCACTCTTCTGGTAGGCGTAAGTATTTTTTTTACGTCCTTTGTCACACAATTTTGGCAATTATTTTTTCTTTATGGAATTTTGGTGTCTCTTGGTGTCGGAGGAGCCTCCAATGTAGCTGCAACAGTGGTTGTAACCAGTTGGTTTAATGAAAAACGTGGGCTTGCGTTTGGCATTATGGAAGCAGGATTCGGTGCTGGACAAATGCTTCTTGTTCCTGGGTCTCTCCTGTTAATCCAGTGGTTGGATTAGAAAATGACCGTTATTATATTAGGCATCTTTTTAATGTTTATTGTCTTTCCTATTGTCTTTTTATTTTTACGAAATCATCCTAAAGAAAAAGGGCTAGTTCCTATTGGAGGAGAAAGTATAGAAGAAGAAATAGTCGAAGAAAAAACATTAAACACGACCTTTTCGATATGGCATGTCTTTCTAAAAAGAGAATTTTGGTTTTTGATTTTGCCCTTTGCTATTTGTGGTTTTACTACTACCGGGTTAATGGATACACACCTTATTCCATTTTCCCATGATCATGGCTTTTCAACGAGTGTGACTAGTGCTGCAGTCAGTCTATTGGCTGGTTTTAATATTATAGGTATCTTAATATCTGGGATAGTAGCTGATCGTTGGAGTAGTCGGAAAATATTATTCTTTTTATATGGAATCAGGGCCTTATCAATATGTATTCTTTTATATAGTCATAATTCTATATTACTCCTTATTTTTGCAGTATTATTCGGATTAGTTGATTTTGCGACAGTAGCACCAACGCAATTACTAGCTACTCAATATTTTAAAGAATATTCTATTGGCTTTATCTTGGGATGGTTATTTCTTAGTCATCAAATAGGATCAGCATTGGGTGCTTATTTACCAGGCTTATTTTACAGTGAGACAAGCAGTTATAACGTTTCTTTTTACTTATCCATTATTATCTTAGTAGGCGCAGCCATTTTAAACCTGTTACTGCCTGAACCTCTTAAGGTTGCTAAAAAAGAGAAGGTAAACACGGAAGAACAACTGCAAAGTTGATAAAAAGCAAGCCTTAAACGAATCGGCTTGCTTTTTTATTTATGATAACTACTTATAATCTATGTTATGTTAACTAAAATTACCTACCGAAGACCTTATTTTCACTATAGAAATTGTGAAATAACATTAGAAAATATATTAAACAAGTTTGTGCTTTTTACTATCATTACTCATTAATTATTGCTCTTG
>NZ_JBJZOT010000016.1:0-250594 GCF_057808375.1 Priestia sp. TRM10 | reverse complement strand
TCGATGTCCATAGCTTTTTGTTTCTTATAAGAAACGTTGTTTTAAAAATAAAATAGAATTAACGTTGACGTATTTTGTTCAGTTTTCAAAGGTCAATCATTTCGTTTGTCGTTAACAGCGACTTTTACATCTTATCACTTCTTCCGAAGTGTGTCAACAACTTTTTTTAAAATAATTTTTAACTCAATTTCCGTTTTGTGCTACCGTAGCAGCGACAAGTAATACTATACCAAGATAAAAAAGAATCGTCAACAGTTATTTTCATTTTTTTTATATCTTTTTAGAAATAAGGGAGGGTCTTCTTGCTGAATGCTAGAAGACCCTATCTATATTATCTTGTTGTATAGTATCTGTGATATATATTTTTCCCTTTTGTTTCTTCTTCATAAATAAAGACAAGCTCTTTCTCAACAAGAAAATCTAACACAATTCCTAAGTCAATACTATAAGGAGCTATCTCTGCCTCTGTCATAAGCTGCTGAAATGTCCATGGTTCCTGTTTTTGCTTCATTACGGATAAAAGATGTTTTGAACCTAAATCAATACGCTGATTTAATAAAAACTCACTCGCTAAGAAAAGCAGTTCAAGACGTTTTTCAATTCCCTCTTTGCTTTCTACAAGCTCCTCGTACAATTTATAAACCTCAGGCTCAAGTTTCTTCACTTGACTCCATACCGTTACTTCTGGGTGAAATCCATGCTCTAGAACAGAAAGGCGAGCTAAATGATGCAAAGCGTGAACCATATGATTAAAGGAATCTAAATGATTACCGCTTGTAAAAAACGCTTTTCCTTCTATAAACCGACGAAGAAGCTTCGCGAACTCAATTCCTATTTTTTTATAACGGTCATGGTAAGGAAATTCATCAAGCTGCTTTTTTAAAGTTTCTAAGTACTCATTTCGATCAAAAAGGATTTGCCCATTAAAAATCCAGTCTACAACTCGACGATTGCTACCGTTTGTTAACCAATCATAAAGCTGTTCCTCTGTTACAGTATAAAGGGCAGCAGTTGTATTGTGACGATGATAGTGTTTAATAAAAAGCGGAACTTCAGCTTTTTTAACAATTACAACGAGCAATGCGTCTTGATTATCTGTCACAGGTAGACTTGACTTACTCTTTTCAATAAGCAAAACCCCTAATGTATCACGATTACTTGCTCTTTCCTGATAAATTGGGCGCAGTATATCTTCCATATCATAATTCCTCCAACATTTAAATTCCGTTTCACTTTGAAGGGAACTTCGGTATTCTTCTTCTTTCGACAGCCATTGTCGAAATCCTCTTCTATTAGGCGATAATTCATGAGAAAAATGTGCCGTTTCCTATGGTATGATAAGGAAAAGGGAGGGCTTTCATGGCTACTAAATATTCGAGTAAAATTAATAAAATTCGCACTTTCGCTTTAAGTCTTGTGTTTATTGGTTTTATCGTTATGTATGTGGGGATTTTCTTTAGAGAATCAATGCTACTAATGACCCTTTTTATGCTTCTTGGTCTTTTATGTATTGTTGGCAGCACTGTTGTTTATTTTTGGATTGGGATGCTTTCTACTAAAGCCGTCCAAGTTGTATGCCCTGAATGCAAAAGGTATACAAAAGTATTAGGACGTGTAGACATGTGTATGTATTGTAGAGAGCCGCTTACACTTGATCCTGCCCTAGAAGGAAAAGAATTCAATGAGAAATATAATAGAAAGAAAAAAGAAAGCTGATCATTTCGTACGATCAGCTTTCGACTGTTTTTTTATCTTTTGCACATTCTGGACATGTTCCATATATCTCTAAACGATGATGACTAACTTCAAAATTTGTAATATGCGCAGCAAGCGCTTCTACTTCATTCAAAGCTGGGTAATGAAAATCAACAATTTTCCCACAATCATTACAAATAACATGATAATGCTGAGTTGTTACGTAATCAAATCGACTTGAAGAGTCGCCGTATGTTAATTCTTTAACGATTCCTGCTTCACGAAAAACGCGGAGATTGTTATAAACCGTTGCAACACTCATATTAGGAAACTTACCTTCTAATGCTTTGTAAATTTCATCTGCAGTAGGGTGAGACATAGAATTAATTAGGTACTCTAAAATCGCATGACGTTGCGGTGTAATCCGAACCCCAGTACCCTTAAGTACATCCAAAGCCTCTTTTAAATCGTCTGTTGTTGCCACCGCCATGCACCTCTCTTCTAAAAAAGTTCTTACTTTATAATGTTTATAATTAGTGTACATCCGCTAAGCTTGTTTTGTCAACTTCTGGCCTTTTGAAATCCATTGTTTCTCTTTCTATTTTATCCTACTTTTTCTTATTATACGACAAAAAAAGAGGCACAGAGCATTTCATGCTTTGTGCCTTCTACTATTATTTACCTGAGGAGGTATTCTTCATGTTTTTATTATATGAAGGAATCTCTCATTTGTTCATAGACAAATGCCGATTTTATAGAAGGTTTTCTCTATTTAAGCCTTTTAATTCTTCTAATACAAATTCGCCATCTTTACGAATTAAAACATCATCAAAGTAAATCTCGCCTCCACCGTACTCAGGTCGCTGGATAAGAACCATATCCCAGTGAATTGCTGAACGGTTTCCGTTGTCCGCTTCTTCATAGGCTTCTCCTGGAGTAAAATGAAGACTTCCACCAATTTTCTCATCGAATAAAATATCTCCCATTGGCTCTTGAATAAGAGGGTGAACTCCAATGGCAAATTCTCCAACATAGCGAGATCCTTCGTCTGTATCTAAAATGTCATTCAGTTTCTCTGTTTTATCCGCTTCTGCTTTTACAATTTTTCCGTTTTCAAATGTAAGTGAGACATCTGTAAACGTTGTTCCACGGTATGGACAAGGTGTATTGAATGTAATCGTTCCATTAACAGAGTCTCTGATAGGAGCTGTAAAGACTTCCCCATCTGGCACATTTGCTTCTCCAGCACACATAATTGCTTCTATTCCTTTAATTGAAAAAGATAAATCAGTCCCTTTACCAACTAATCGTACTCTATCCGTTCTTTCCATTAACTCTTTTAAAGGTTTCATTGCTTCATACATTTTACTGTAGTCAATTGTACAAACATCAAGTAGATAATCTTCAAAGCATGATGTGCTCATACCTGCTTTTTGAGCGAGCGCTTTTGTTGGATAATTTAAAAGCGTCCATCTTCTATTGTTTATGTAAAATTGTTGAACAGGCTTCATTACCTCTCCACGAATTCGATGTTTCTCAGAAGGTACTTCCGCTAATTCTGCATCGTTCTCTTCTCCAATAACAGCAATGACACAGTCTACATCTTTATATTTTTGCATTTCCCAAGCAGCACTTGTTTCAAGCTGCGTTTTTTCATATCCCATTGCAATATGCTTTGAAATCTCATCATCTAAAATATCCACATAAGGGTAAGCACCAGCTTTATAAATCTCATCAATTAATTCCAGGACAAGTGGGCGTGCAATAAGATGTGCTTTAATTAATACCCTCTCTCCTTCTTTCACCTTAATAGAATGATGTGTGAGCAAATTTGCTAATGTGCTAATGCGTGAATCTCTCATCTTAAATTCCCCCTTTACGTTTCCATATTAATGTAACATACTTAGAATCGCTTGAAAAAGAAAAGCCCCCTAATGAGCAAGAGGGCGTTACTCATGAAGATATTGTTTTAGCAGAACTCGTCGTCTTCTCTATATAGGAACCATATTTCTTATTCCACTTTTTCACTGACAAAATCGCAATACTTATCGTTACAATTGATAACAAACCTAGACTCGGCCAAAAGTAAGGAGAAACATACCCCTGTTTATATGCTAGTCCAATTGGTGAGAACACAAGATAAAAAGCAAATACAAATCCGATTAAAACAACAGAAGTAAATAAGGAGTATTTCCATGGTTTCATATCCACTTTAGGTTTTGGTGTGAACTTCCATGCTTCTTTCCTCGGTGATATGCGGCTTATAGCAAGCATTATCACCATCTCTGTAAAGAACAAGATTCCATAAACATGAATGTAATTAATATTAATAGGAATACCAAACAATTGATTCATTCCCCAAATCAACATGTAGTATGTGATAACATGAAAAATAATAACCACTTTCGCAGCTACCGCAGGAACTTTTCGCGCAAAAATTCCCACGAGAACAATAGCAATGATAGGAATATTAAAGAAACCTGTAAAACGACGGATTAACTCCCAAAGACCATCTGGAGCATACATTAACAAGGGAGCAATACAAAAGCTTACAATTGCTAAAACACCGCTAAACCATTTACTTAAATCTAAAAGTTTTCGATCAGACAAAGTTGGCTTTAATGGCTGAATAACATCTAGCGCAAACATTGTTGCTGCTGAGTTAATTAAGGCATTAAAGGTACTAAATACGGCACCTAGAAGCACAACAAGAAAGAATCCTTGTAAATACCAAGGTAGCGTATTAGCTACAAGCGTTGGAAAAGCAAGGTCAACGGATTGCAATCCACCTCCATACATATGAAAGGCAATAACTCCTGGGACCATCATGAATATAGGAACAAGCAGTTTAAAAAAACCTGTATATAATACGCCTTTTTGTCCTTCTGCTAAATTGGCTGCACCAAGCGTACGCTGAATGGCATATTGATTTGTTCCCCAATAAAAAAGATTTGCCCAGATCATCCCGGTGAAAATCGTTAGAAACGGAACAGAGTCTGTACTTGATCCAACTGCATTAAGTTTTTCTGTATGATTTGTTGAAACTATATGAGCTCCCTCACCTATACTTCCATCTCCAAGCTGATAGAGACCAATAATCGGTATGAGTGTACATACAATAATAAGACCCATTCCAATAAATGTATCTGATACCGCAATAGCTTTCATTCCGCCAAATATCGCAAAAACAGCGCCAAGCAGGCCAATAATCCATACCATAACCCAGATAGATTGCGAATATGAGATATCAAGTAGAGCGGGAACATCAAACATTTTCAATACAGCAAGAGCCCCGGAGTATAGAGTAGAAGGAATTGTGACAAGCACATACCCAAGCATAAATAAAAGAACAACAAGGCGCCTTACTCCTTCATCATAGCGATCTCTTAGAAATTGAGGTAGCGTTGTAAAAGCTCCTCCAAGATAACGAGGAAGAAGAAGCAAAGCCATAATAACAATCGGAAAAACGGCTGTGACTTCCCACGCCATGTTCGTCATGTTTGTTCCATATGATTGACCGTTTAATCCAACCATTTGCTCTGCTGACAAGTTCGTTAGAATAAGAGCTCCAGCAATAAATCCTCCTGACATTCCTCTGCCAGCTAGAAAGTAACCTTCTGTAGTTGAATTTGATCCTTTTGTTTTCTTATACGTCCATATTCCTAAAAGGAGGACAAAAAATAGGCAAGACAATAAAGTAAATAACATATTTTGATTCTCCATATCTCCCCTGCTCCCTGTCGCTTAATTTTTAGTAGGTTTTACATCGTCAGCAATCATAACTCCAGGAGAAGCTATAGCTTTTGTAGCTTGCTCTTCATGTTTTTCTAATTGTAGGTGCGGGAAAAGAAGTTCAGCTACACGGTACGATTCCTCTAAGTGCGGATATCCCGACAAAATAAATGTATCAATCCCTGCTTCTTCGTATTCCTTCATACTCTCTGCCACTGTTTTAGCATCTCCAACAAGCGCTGTACCAGCACCAGCCCGGACAAGACCTATTCCACTCCAAAGGTTAGGGCGAATTTCAAGGCCATTTCGATCTCCACTATAAAGAGCAAGCATACGACGTTGCCCCTCTGAATCATGACGCCCCATTTCTTGGCGGGCTTTTTCAATAAGCTCCTCATCAACATATTGAATAAGTTCATTTGCTGATTTCCATGCTTCATCCGCTGTCTCACGCACAATCATATGAAGTCGAATCCCAAACTTAACGGTTCTTCCTTGTTCCGCTGCTAGAGCTTTCACTTTTTCTACTTTTTCTCTCACATGTTCAACAGGCTCTCCCCAAGTTAAATAAACATCTGCAAACTTTGCAGCAATAGGAAGTGCTTGGCTTGATGATCCTCCAAAGTAAATCGGAGGATAAGGAGATTGAATAGGTGGATAAACAAGTCTACCTCCGTTAATTGTAATATGCTCTCCTGAAAAGTCTGATTTCCCATCTCTCATTAAAGATGTCCAAATATGTAGAAACTCTCGTGTTAGTTCATATCGCTCTTCATGCTTCACTTGAAGCGCATCTCCAATTTGTTCAGAAGGATTTCCGCCTGACACAATGTTAATTAAAAGACGACCGTTCGAAAATCGATCAAATGTCGCAGCCATCCGGGCTGCAACAGCTGGCGACATAAGGCCTGGTCTCAAAGCAACTAAAAATTTCATCCTCGATGTTTCACTGAGCAAAGAAGAGGCTGTTACCCATGCATCTTCACAAGACCTCCCCGTTGGCAGCAATGCTCCATGATAGCCAAGTGTATCAATAGCTCGTGCAAGCTGTTTTAAATAATCAAAGCTCGTCTCGCGGCCACCTTTTGATGTCCCTAAATAGCGACCGTCTCCTGATGTTGGAATGAACCAAAACACTTTCATCTCCCTATTTCCTCCCTACCTCTTTGTTTATAGAAAACAAGAAAGCTCATTCTTAATATGCAAAATGGATGCAGATGAAGAAGTGAGCTTTAGCATTGATGAAGATATATTAACGAAATATTATCACTATTCAAACTATATTTCAATTTCAAACGTGTTTAAAGAAAAATAAAAACCGCTGATTCACAGCGGTTTTTATTTTTTATTGCTCTTTAATAAATTGAAGGGCTTCTTCAACATGACCTGCAACACGAACTTTGCGCCATTCTTTCAAAAGTTCACCCTCTTTATTAATAACAAACGTAGATCGTTCAATTCCCATATATTCTTTACCAAAGTTTTTCTTTAACTTCCATACGTTATAAAGTTCAGCAACTTTATGTTCCTCATCTGCTAGAAGTAAAAATGGAAGATCATACTTATCAATAAATTTCTGATGACGTGCAACTGGATCAGGACTAATACCTAAAATTACAGCATCAAGCTCTTTAAAACTTTCATGCTGATCGCGGAAATCACAAGCTTCTGTTGTACATCCTGGAGTCATATCTTTTGGATAAAAATAAAGCACAACGAATTTCCCTTCAAAATCAGAAAGCTTAACTTCTTCTCCAGTATTTGAAGGTAGTGAAAACTCAGGTGCTTTTTCTCCTAAATTTAATGTCATAAAAAAAGACCTCCTAAACTTATTTTTTTATACTATAGCATACTTCAGTTAGTTTCCTGCTCCTCTATATCTTTTTACGCCTGTATTCCATAAAGCAATAGACAAAATAAAGAAAGCTAAGCCAACAACAGGCGTTAAAAACGAATACCAATACCATTCTTCTCGTTTTAAGAAGTATGCAGCAGGATAAACACCAACAAATGCAAACGGCAAAATCCATGTAAGTATGTAACGGATAACGTTGTTATAAATATCTACAGGATAACGTCCATAGTTTCCGATATTATACATTGTTGGCATAATCGAGGTTCTAGCATCAGACCAGAAGCCAATTGTAGCTAGTGAAATAAAGATACCTCCATAAACAAGAGCTCCCCCAATGACAAATAGCAGAAATATAAATGGATCATACCAATGAAACGGAAGATCAAGAAGCGATCCTGCATAAATCATAACCGCTAAACCTGTTACGGCTCCAAAGAGAGATTCAAGTTCAATGCGTTCTAATATAACTTGAAAAAGGCTATGGATAGGTCTCGTTAAAATCCGATCCATTTCTCCTTTTACAATGTATCGTTCATTAAAGTCCCAAATGTTAAAAAAGGTAGAGAAAATAGCAAATGGGACAAGGAAAAATCCGTATATAAAAATAATTTCATCTCGTGACCAGCCATGTAAAAGCTGTGTATGACCAAACACAACGAGAATAAATACTAAGTTAACGGCTTGAAACAACAAATCAGATAAAATTCCAACGAACAAATCCGAGCGATATTGAAGCTTTGTTTTCATATATTGACCGATATATTGAAAAAATATTGAGAAGTAAAACATTTTTCTCTACCCTCCTTGAATGACGAGACGCTTACGAGCGGCCCACCATATTAAAGAAATTGGAATTAATAAAACAACAGACCAAAGCGCCTGAAATAGCAATCCTTGATAAACGTCTGCTCCTTTGAATCCATTTGTGAAAATCATGCTCGGAATATAGCTAATCCCTTGAAAAGGCAAGTACCCCATAATATTTTGTGCCCAAATAGGATAAAAGCTGATTGGTAAAAGCAATCCTGAAAATAAGTCGATAACAACTCGTTTTGCTCGAATTAATCCATCGTTGTTAAATAAAAAGAACGTGGTAATTCCAGTAAGCAAGTTAATTTGCATATTAATAAAGAAGCTAAATACGAGTGAAAGCAAGAAAAGTCCCCATGTTAGTGGACTCGCTGAAAATTCAATCGGAAAGATAAAATAAACGATAATAAGACCTGGAATCGAAAAGAAGAAAAAGCGAAAAAGACCTTCACCAAGCCCTTGCATTGTTTTCATACCAAGATAACTATATGGACGAATGAGTTCTACTGCTACTTTTCCTTCCTTAATCTCTGTTGCCATCTCACGATCAATATTATTAAAATAGAAAGCTCTTGCCATCCATGAAACAGCTACATATGTTACCATCTGCGTAATCGATAACCCTTCAATATTTCCTTTTCCACCATAAATCGCAGACCAAAGAAAATAATAGGCACCAATATTGATTCCATAAATTAAAATTCCGCTATAGTAGTTTGTTCTGTAAGCAAGCATCATCAAAAAACGGATGCGAATCATTTCAATATACTTATCCACTCACAACACCTTCTTCATAAATGTTGCGAATAATTTCTTCTGTAGAGATTTTTTCAATGCTCATATCTTGAATTCGGTATGCCCCAACTGTTCTACCAATGAGCTCGGACATAATATCTTGATCTGTACCAACATGAGCAACATATACGTCTGGGTGATCACCACTAAACCAAGATACATCAAGGTCTTTCGTTAGTTTGATTAAGTCAGCGTGAAGCGGTGGGATTGTAAATTGGAACGAAATTTGCTTTTGCTCGCCCCAGTTTGTACGCAGCTTGTCTAGAAGACCATCATAAATGACTTTTCCTTCATCAAGCATAATAACGCGCTCACAAAGGGCTTCAATGTCAGCTAAATCATGGGTGGTAAGCAAAATCGTTGTTTTATGTTTTTCGTTAATTTCTTTAAGAAACTTACGAATCTTTAGTTTTACAAGTACGTCCAATCCAATTGTTGGTTCATCCAAAAAGAGCAATGGTGGATTGTGAATAAGTGCAGCTGCAAGCTCACATCGCATACGTTGACCAAGGGAAAGCTTTCGGACTGGCTTGTCTAAAAGTGGTCCAATATCAAGTGTTTCAATAACATGGTTCATATGCTCGTTATAATCTTCGTCAGATACTTTGTATACTTTTTTCAAGAGACGAAAAGATTCCTGAACCGCAATGTCCCACCAAAGCTGCGAACGCTGCCCAAATACAACTCCAATCGTTTGAGCAAATTTCTCTCTTTCTTTATGTGGATTCATTCCATTTACACGCACATGGCCGCTTGTTGGGGTTAAGATGCCTGTTAGCATCTTTATTGTTGTTGACTTCCCTGCGCCGTTTTCTCCAATATAACCAACCATCTCTCCTTGCTTGATTGACATTGATACATTATCAACAGCAGGAACAATCTTATATTGACGAGTAAAAAGATCGCGAAAAGCTCCTTTTAAGCCTGAACGATTTGCATACGCTTTAAATTCTTTACGTAAGCCTTTTACTTCAATAATTTCCTTCATCTTCACTCCTCCATCTCTTTTTACTATTTACCATACGTTAGTGTAACCAATAAGACGCATCTACACAAATGGTAAGATTGCTCCCTCTAGTACATAAAGGCAAAAGTTTGCTAGAATAGAAGAAGAAACTTTAATGCTCTAGGAGGCATCATTTATGAGATTTACAAATTCTGAAAAATTACATAGCGAAGCACTTGAACATATTGTTGGGGGCGTAAATAGTCCTTCTCGCTCGTATAAAGGAGTTGGCGGCGGTATCCCCGTTGCTATGAAGCTCGGACAAGGCGCTTACTTTTGGGATGTTGATGACAACCAATACATTGACTACCTTGCAGCGTACGGACCGATTATAACAGGTCATGCACATCCGCATATTACGAAAGCCATTACAGAAGCTGCTGAAAATGGGGTTTTATATGGAACACCAACAGCACATGAAGTCAAATTTGCGAAAATGTTAAAAGATGCGATGCCGAATTTAGATAAAGTACGCTTCGTGAACTCTGGAACAGAAGCCGTAATGACGACGATTCGCGTTGCTCGTGCTTATACTGGACGTGACAAAATCATTAAATTTGCTGGCTGCTATCACGGTCACTCTGACCTTGTTCTTGTTGCAGCGGGTTCTGGTCCTTCAACACTTGGAACACCTGATTCTGCCGGAGTTCCAAAAAGTATTGCAAAAGAAGTTATTACCGTTCCATTTAACGATATTGAACCGTTTAAAGAAGCTCTTGCAAAATGGGGAGACGAAATTGCGGGTGTTCTGGTAGAACCGATTGTTGGGAACTTCGGAATTGTAGAACCAAAAGAAGGCTTCCTACAAGCTGTAAATGACCTTGCTCATGAAGCTGGAGCGCTTGTTATTTATGATGAAGTTATCACAGCATTCCGCTTTATGTATGGAGGAGCTCAAGATTTACTTGGAGTCAAACCAGACTTAACTGCTCTAGGAAAAATTATTGGAGGCGGACTTCCAATCGGAGCTTATGGCGGTCGTCAAGATATTATGGAAAAAGTAGCACCGCTTGGACCTGCTTATCAAGCAGGCACAATGGCAGGTAATCCAGCTTCTATTCTTTCTGGAATTGCTTGTCTAGAAGTACTGCAAGAAGAAGGCGTCTACGAACGTCTTGATCAATTGGGTGAAATGCTTGAAGAAGGAATTGCCGCCCATGCCAAAACATACAATGTTCCTATTACGATCAACCGTTTAAAAGGTGCTCTTACAGTGTACTTCACAAATGAAACTGTAGTGAACTATGAACAAGCTGAAAATACAGACGGAGAGATGTTTGCAAAATTCTTTAAGCTTATGCTAAACGAAGGCATTAATCTTGCTCCTTCTAAATATGAAGCTTGGTTTTTAACAATAGCTCATACAGAAGAAGATATTACAAAAACGTTAATAGCGGTTGAAAAAGCTTTCAGTCAACTGTAAGTAACTAACCAAAAACACCTCTAGAAACCTTTCTAGAGGTGTTTTTTTATCATCGTCTAAAAATGGTGTTTTTTGTTGAAGATTTTCTCTTGATATCCTCTCCTAAACCTTGTATAGTAGGTTATTGTTTAGCAATTACTAAAAGAAAAAATTATTTTCTAAAAGCTATAGAGCGCTCCTTCTTCTCTATTTAGCAGAGAAACGCTGGCTGTTTTTTAAAGATAATAAAAGTCAGACTTTCTTTTTTTACCAAATGATTTATAATGTGGTTTCAGAGAAAAACTTTATTACGAAGGGAATGTCATTAACTCTCACCATGAAACTTGGTGCTCGTATTTTCAAAACAGGAATTGCAATTACACTTGCCTTATTTTTAGCAGAGCTGCTTGGACTATCAGCGCCTGCATTTGCAGGGATTGCAGCTATATTTGCGATTCAGCCATCTATTTATCGCTCTTATTTAACGGTTTTAGATCAGCTTCAAGGAAACATTATTGGAGCTTTAGTAGCGGTTATCTTTTCTCTTACACTAGGGAATCATCCCGTTGTAATTGGATTGACGGCTATTCTAGTTATTACAATCAACTTGCGTCTAAAATCCCAAAATATTATTCCGCTTTCTCTAGTAACAGTTATTGCGATTATGGAAAGCACAACGATTGAATCAACAGATTATGCTTTGCTTAGATTTAGTACTGTTATGCTTGGAGTATTATCAGCCTTTATCGTAAATTTTATTTTTCTACCACCTAAATATGAGACAAAACTTTATTATAAGTTGACACACATAACAGAAGACATTATTAAATGGATTCGAATGACCTTAAGAGAAGCTTCCGCATATACACTGTTGAAAGAAGATATTGAAAAAATTGATGATCGCCTTAAACAAACTGAACAAACGTTTGATTTTTATAAAGAAGAACGAAAATACTCTAAGAAAAATGCTCATGTAAAATCTCGTAAACTTGTTTTATTTCGCCAAATGTTGCTTACAACAAAAAGAGCATTAACAACACTACGTTTGCTGCATAGACTTGGCAATGATATTCATCACATGCCAGAGAAGTTTCAAACAGTGTTAAAAGAGCAAATAGAGTACATTTTAAGCTACCATGAACAAACTCTGCTAAAATTTATTGGAAAAGTTCGTGCTCAGCAACCGCATAAAGCGATTGACCCTTCTTGTACAGGGAAACGTGGGCTTATTGATACATTTATGAAATATAAGCTTCTTGAAGATGAAGATGAAAATAAAATGCTGTATAATCTTTTTCCGCTCATTGCTTCTATCATCGAATATGGAGAAGAACTTGAACATCTTGATTTGCTTATCGATAGCTTTCAAAGCTATCATACAACGGAAAACTCTTTTGAGATTAGTGGTGAAGAAGAAAATTAAAAAGCACGTGTCAGCTGACACGTGCTTTTTTAGTTTTTCATTCTTGGGTCAAGTGCATCTCGTAATCCATCTCCAAGTAAATTGAACCCTAAAACAACCAGCATGATAGCTACCCCTGGAAAAATCATTGTCCAAGGAGCTTGAATTAAGTATTGCTTAGAATCCGCTAGCATCCTTCCCCATTCCGCATTCGGTGGCTGTGCCCCAAGCCCTAAAAAGCCAAGCGCAGCTGCCTCAATAATAGCTGTTGCAACTGCAAGTGTTCCTTGTACAATAATAGGCGTAATGCTATTTGGCAGCACATGATGAAATAAAATGCGGTGATCTGACATACCAATTGCTTTCGCTGCTAAAATATATTCTTCTTCTTTAACACTTAACACTCTTGAACGAATTAACCTACCAAAGTTCGGTATATTAATGACAGCAATGGCAATTAACGCATTTTGTAAAGATGGACCAAGGACTGCTACAATTCCAATGGCTAATAAAATACTTGGAAAAGCAAGTAAAATATCAAATATCCGTGAGATGATAGCGTCTGCAATTCTTCCATAATAACCTGCTATAATCCCAAGAAAACTCCCGATAATAATAGAGCCCATTACAGAAAAAAAGCCAACCCAAAGTGATGTTTTTGCTCCGTGCAGTACGCGTGAAAATACATCTCGCCCAAAATCATCTGTTCCAAACCAATGCTCACTTGAAGGGGCCTGGAGTCGTTCTTGCAATTTTTGCTCATTTACCCCTTCAGGAGCAATAACAGGAGCAAATATCGCTAAGAGAATAAAAAACAGAACAATTGTACCTCCTACTAAAGCAAGTTTATTTTTCTTGAAACTGCGCCACCCTTCTCGAAAAGAAGAAGATGTTTCTTTTACAATAGGAGGTTCAGGTGGTAAAAGGTTATTTTTCATTAATTCTGCCATTTGTTGATCCTCCTTTATTTGTTATATTTAATCCTTGGATCAATAACTGTATACAGCAAATCAACGATTAAATTTATACATACAAAGAGGAGAGCAATAATAAGAATTCCAGATTGAATCACAGGATAATCACGATATCCAATTGCTTCATAAATATAACGTCCAATCCCAGGCCAGCTAAAAATTGTTTCTGTTAAAATAGCTCCTCCAAGCAACACTCCAAACTGTAAACCAATTACCGTAAGAATCGGAATCACGGCATTTTTTAAAGAGTGTCGATAAACAACCCAAAACATGCGGAGTCCCTTTGCTCTTGCAGTTCGAATAAAATCAGAGCGCATAACTTCAAGCATACTTGAACGTGTAATACGAGCAATAATAGCCATCGGAATTGTTGCAAGCGCAACGCTTGGTAACGCTAAGTGTTTTATAACAACAGCAAATTGATCCCATTTTCCTTGAACAAGAGTATCAATTATGTATAACCCTGTTATGGAGTCAATTGGGTTTCGAATATCTTCACGGCCTGCAGTAGGCAATAGATCCCACTGAATTGCAAACAACCATTGTTCCATTAAACCAAGCCAAAAGATTGGCATTGATACGCCGATAAGAGCAAGAAGCATTGCACTATAATCAAACCAAGAATTTTGAAACCAAGCACTAATAATTCCTGCATTTACCCCAACAACAATAGCAATAATAATGGCCACAAGAGATAGCTCTAGTGTTGCTGTTAGATATGGCCAAAGCTCTTCACTAATCGGGTTTTTAGTCCGTAATGACTCTCCTAAATCACCTGTTAAAAGATTTCCGATATAGTGAAAGTACTGAGTATACCATGGCTCATTTAAACCAAGCTCCTTCGTTAAGGAATCGATAGCTTCTTTTGTAGCAAGCTGTCCTAAAATAACTTGAGCAGGATTTCCTGGAATAGCTCGGATCATAAAAAAGACAATAAGAGATAGTCCAACTAGGACTGGAACAAGCATTAATAAACGTCGAATAATATACGTAATCACTTTACTTCTTCTCCTCCCTCTTAAATTTCAAAAAGGGAGTAAATAAATTTACTCCCTTTTTAAATTGTCTATTCTTTAATTTCAACTGTATCTAAACGATCTGACCCTGTTGGATGTGGAGCAAATCCTTCAATCGTCTTGTTTCCTGCAAGAGCTGGTTTAGAATGTACAAGTGGAATCCACGGAGCATCATCTTTGATAATTTCTTGCGCTTTATTGTAGAGTTCATTGCGCTTTTCTTTATCAATTGTTGATTGTGCTTCAATGAGCAGTTCGTGGACCTCTGGATTCTTATAATACGTGTAATTGTTGCTTCCGATTGCATCTTCATCAAGTAAAACGTAGAGGAAGTTATCTGCATCACCATTATCTCCTGTCCAGCCTAGTAGAAAACTATCTGCTTCACCTAAGCGGGCTTTTTCTAAATACGTAGCCCATTCATACGTTTTAATATTGGCTTTTACCCCGATATCTGCAAAGTTAGATTGAACAGCTTCTGCAATTTTTTGACCATCTGGCATATATGGGCGTGGAACAGGCATTGCCCATAGTTCAATCTCAAATCCATCTTCATATCCTGCTTCTTTTAATATTTCTTTTGCTTTTTTAGGATCATATGGATATGGCTCTAAATCTTTATTGTATCCTTCAACAACTGGAGGCATTGGGTTAGCCGCTACCTGTCCTTCTCCTGCATAAAATGTTTTCAGCAATGCTTCTTTATCAACTGCGTAGTTCAAAGCTTGACGAACTTTTTTATCTTTTAACGGGCCACGATTTGTAGTTAATCCAACATACGCTACGTTTAGAGACGGACGGAAAAATGTTTTTAAGTTAGGGTCATTTTCGATAGATTCTACTTCACTGAAGTTTACTCCATCAATTAAATCTGCTTCCCCCGTTTTTAGCGCATTAAGACGAGCTGAGTTTTCTGGAATAACCGTAAAAATGACCTCGTTTAATTTCGGACGTCCTTCGTTCCAGTAATCTTCGTTTTTTGTAACTGTAATGCGGTCATTACGTTTCCACTCACTGAACTTAAATGCTCCTGTTCCAACAGGATGATCTCCAAACTTATCTCCTTGCTCTTTTAAAGCTTTTGGAGAGGCGATTGCAAATGGAGACATTGCTAAGTTTTTAAAGAATGGGGCAAGAGGACGCTTTAATTTAAATTCCACCGTGTACTCATCAGGTGTATTAATTTGCTCAATCACATCTCCAAATTGCGAATTATAGTAATAAAATTTTTCTTCATTTCCACTTTTCCATCGCTCAAAATTCACCTTTACAGCTTCTGAATTAAAGTCTGTACCATCATGGAACTTAACACCTTCACGTAATTTAAGCGTATACGTTAATCCATCCTCAGAGGTACTCCACTCTGTTGCAAGACCTGGTTCAAGCTCTGTATTCTGTTTTCCAAATAGTATTAACGTATCAAATATATTTTGAGTCACTTTAAATGACTCACCATCTGTCGTAATTGCTGGGTCAAGAGAAACAGAATCGCCGCCGCGAGCAAATACAAGTGTGCTACCTTTCTCCCCATTTCCATCTGCTTTCTCCGAATTACTACAACCGGCAAGAGTCATCACAATTGCCAACGATAAGACCAGTAACCCAAACGACCATTTCTTTTTCCTCATTTCCTTCACCTCGTATAATATTTTAAAAATTCCGTCATTTTTATTCATACAAATGACAGGCTACATAATGTTTTTCTTCTACTTCCCTAAAAATTGGACGCTTTTCTTTACAAATATCCATACATTTAGGACAGCGCGTATGAAAAGCACAGCCAACTGGGGCATCAGATGCGCTTGGTAAATCTCCATTTAAAACAACTTGCTCTTTTTTGGCTTCTGGATCTGGAACAGGAACAGCAGATAGCAACGCTTCTGTGTAAGGGTGAAAAGCTTTCTCATAAAGACGTTCACTGTCTGTAAGCTCTACAAGTTGACCTAAATACATCACTCCAACTCTGTCACTAATATGACGAACAACGCCAAGGTCGTGAGAAATAAAGATGTATGTAAGTCCAAATTCTTTTTGTAAATGCTCCATCAGATTTAACACTTGCGATTGAATAGAAACGTCGAGCGCTGAAACAGGTTCATCTGCAACAATAAGACGAGGGTTCGTCATTAAAGCTCTGGCAATTCCTATTCTTTGTCTTTGGCCGCCGCTAAATTGGTGCGGATAGCGCTTGCTATGATACCCGCTGAGACCTACTATTTCAAGCATCTCTTGTACTTTTTTCTTCCGTTCTTTTTTTGAACCAATTCCATGAACAATAAGCGGTTCTTCTAAAATTTTCTCAACGTTATGGCGGGGATTTAACGAAGCAAATGGATCTTGAAAAACCATCTGCATATCTCTTCTCAGTGAGCGAACAGCTTTTTTAGAGAGATTTGTAACCTCTTTTCCTTGAAAGGTAACACTACCTTCTGTTGGCTCAATTAAGCGCAGCAATAATCTGCCCATCGTTGATTTCCCACATCCACTTTCTCCTACAATCCCAAGGGTTTCACCTTCATATACCTCAAACCTTAAATCATCAACTGCTTTTACATTGCCAACCTTTCTTCCTAATATTCCTTCTCTATTTAGAAAGTACTTTTTGAGACCATTAACTTGTAGCAATGCTTTGCTCATCTCTAACCCCCTCCTCTTCATGTAAGAAACAGCGTACTTTATGATAGTTTTTAAGATGATAAATAGGTGGGGTTTCGATAAGACATCGCTCTGTTACAAATTCACACCGACTAGCAAAATGGCAACCTTGTTTAATAGATCCTGGCTTAGGAACATTACCAGGAATAGAATACAACCGATCTTTCTTTATTCTTTTGTCAGGAACAGATTTAATGAGGCCCCTTGTGTACGGATGTTTTGGGTTTTTAAAAAGGGTAAGAACGTCTGTTTCTTCAATAATTTTTCCCGCATACATAACCATGACCCGATCACACACTTCAGCAACAACTCCAAGGTCGTGAGTGATAAGCATAATTGCTGTATTTAATTCTTCATTTAATTCTTTCATTAACTGAAGAATTTGAGCTTGAATGGTTACATCAAGAGCTGTTGTTGGCTCATCTGCAATAAGTAACTTCGGATCACATAAAAGAGCCATCGCAATCATTACACGCTGTCTCATTCCTCCAGAAAGCTGATGTGGATAGTTTTTTATAAGCTCTTCAACTCGAGGAAGACCAACAAGTTTCAGCATGTCCAAAACCCGCTCTTTCGCTTGCTTCTTACTCCATTTTCTATGTATGCGTATTGCTTCAGTGAGCTGTGAGCCAATTGTAAAAAGAGGGTTAAGGGACGTCATAGGCTCTTGAAAGATCATTGAAATGTCGTCTCCTCGTATTTCTCGCATTTGCTTTTCTGAAAGGTTCATAAGGTTGATCTCATTGAACAGCATAGAATCTGCTTCAACAATACCTGGGGGCTCAGGGACAAGTTTCATAAGCGATAGAGATGTAATACTTTTACCACAACCTGATTCGCCTACTACTCCTAAAATCTCGCCTTTTTTAATATGAAACGTAATGCCATCAACTGCTGGCACCCTGCCATCTTCTGTTTTAAAAGAGATGCGCAAGTTCTGTACATCAATCACTTTTTCTGATTCCACAGCCTCACTCCTTATATAATAATTTAGAAACCATCCTCAACTGTAATTTTCTGACTTATCAGAAAATTACAGTTGAGAAAATTATAATACAAAAGTTTTTAAGTAGGTGTAAAAAAATGTCGAAAACTTAAATAAGTTTTCGACATTTTTATCCATCTAGTTGTTGCACGCTAAAGAGACTATAGTAACTTTCTTTTTTCTTCATTAGCTCCTCATGTGATCCTCTTTCTTTAATTTTTCCATTTTCTACAAGAACAATTTCGTCTACATGTGTAATCGTAGATAATCTGTGAGCAACAATGAATGTCGTACGGTTTTTTGCTAACTTTTCAACGGCTTCTTGAATAATGTGTTCACTTTCCAAATCAAGTGCAGAAGTTGCTTCGTCAAAAATAAGAATTGGTGGGTTTTTCAAAAATACGCGAGCAATCGCAATACGTTGTTTCTGACCTCCTGAAAGCTTGACACCTCGTTCTCCCACTTTTGTATCGTATCCTTCAGGAAGTTCTA
The DNA here is from genome assembly GCF_057808375.1 of Priestia sp. TRM10. Classification (NCBI taxonomy): domain Bacteria; kingdom Bacillati; phylum Bacillota; class Bacilli; order Caryophanales; family Bacillaceae; genus Priestia; species Priestia sp. TRM10. The sequence continues at coordinate 231,775 of NZ_JBJZOT010000016.1, read as the reverse complement.
AAATGAAGTCATGAGCATTTGCTGCTTTAGCGGATTCGATAATTTCCGCTTCACTTGCTTCTGGGTTTCCAAAAGCAATGTTGGCACGAATAGAATCACTAAATAAAACATTATCCTGCATAACAATTCCTATTTGGTCGCGCAAGCTTCTTACTTTGAAAGAACGAATATCCTCTCCATCAATGCGCAAAACCCCTTTACTTACATCGTAAAAGCGAGGAATTAAACTAATAATTGTGGATTTTCCTCCTCCGCTCATTCCAACAAATGCGGTTGATTTTCCACTTGGCACATCCAGAGAAATGTTATGAAGCACTTCTTCATCTTCATAAGAAAAAGAGACATTTTCAAAAGTTACTCTTCCTTTAATATTCTTACATTCTTTTGCGTCCGGCTTATCTTCAATATCGTACTTTTCATCCATAAATTCAAAAACACGATCCATTGAAGCAATTGCTTGAGTTAAAGTTGTTGAAGCGTTAACAAGCCGGCGTAACGGGCTATAGAGACGATCAATATATGTAACAAAGGCAACCATCGTTCCCACACTTAAGCCGCCTTTTATAGCATAATAACCTGCATAACCAATTACTAATAAAGGGGCAAGATCTGTTACTGTGTTAATAACTGCAAATGTTTTGGCATTCCAACTTGTATGATCAACAGCTCGTTTTAAAAAATTACTGTTATGCTTATCGAATTCTTTTTCCTCATGTTCTTCAGCTGAAAAACTCCTGATAAGCGAGATTCCTTGCACTCTTTCGTGGAGATGACCTTGCACTTCTGCAAGAGCTTGAGATCTGACGCGAGTTAAATGACGCAGCCTGCCGTAAAAGTATTTAACAGTGAAAGCATAGACTGGAAATAAGACAATCGATACAATAGTTAATTTCACATTCATTGTAAACATGATAGCAATCGCAATAAAAATAGTTGCTGTATCAAGCCAAACGTTCATAAGTCCTGTAATAACAAAGGTTTTCGTTTGCTCCACATCATTGATTACTCTTGAAATCACTTCTCCAACTCTCGTATTTGCGTAAAAACGCATGCTTAGACGTTGAATATGATCAAAAAGCTTTCTTCGAATATCGTATAAAATTTTGTTAGCCACCCACTGTGCGTAATATTGACGATAATATTCAACAGGAGGACGAAGAAGGCCAAATATAACAAACATAAATCCCATTAAGTAAAAGAGTCTTGTTAATTTTTCACTGTCTGAAAGAGTATTCCCTCCTAAAATATTATCAACAACGTATTTTAAAATAAGCGGGATGATAAGAGGAAAAGAGAATTTAACAAGACCAATAATAATTGTTGCAACAATTTTCCATTTATATGGTTTTACAAATACAAAGTATCTTTTTATGCTACTCAAACAAGGCCCCCCTCATATATAGAAAAAACCTGCCAGAAAGGGAACAGGTTAAATGCGCGGTCTTCGATATGTTAAATACCTTTCATACCACATATCAATAAAGTCTGGTGCAAACGGTCCTTTTCTTTGTCGAATCCAGTTTTGTAAATTTTCTAGGTTATATTTTAAAATTCGATCAATGACAAGTGGATAATTCATCTTCTTCCGATGCTCTTCATATTCATCTTCATCAAGAATTGTATAGGTCATATCAGGAAACACCTTAATATCTAAATCATAATCAATGTACTTTAATGCACCTTCTTCTAAAATGAATGGCGAGCTAATGTTGCAATAGTAGTAGATACCGTCTTCTCTAATCATGCCAATCACATTGAACCAATGCTGAGAATGAAAATAGCAAATTGCGGGTTCTCGTGTCACCCATTTCCGACCATCCGATTCTGTTACAACCGTTCTATCATTGCCACCAATCATAAGCGTTTGGGTACCTTTTAAAATCATCGTTTCATCCCAAATGCGATGGATATGGCCATCATGCTTATAGCTTTGGATTTCAATTGGCTCTCCTTCCGCTGGTTGAATCATTTTTTCCCCTTCTTTCTATTTTAGAACTCTTCTCGTTTGTTTATGAATCTTTTATGTACTGCTTTGGAGTTCTCCCTTGTCCACTTTTCGTCTACCTTGTTTAATAACTACAATTATTCGTTCGTAACTACATAGGCTCTTTACCATTATAACTTTTTGGAGAACAAATTAAAACAAATGGGGGTGCCTAGAGCAAACAATTCACTCCAGACGCCCCCTTTTTACCTATTTAAAAAGCGGTTCTTCTACCGCTTCTTTTTCATACGTTTCGATAATTGATGCAGTTTGATTTTGAAACGTTGTCTGAATATCCTTCAGCTGCTGTTTCATGATTGAAATCTCTTCTTGCAAAGAATTTAATTTTGTTTCTTCTTGAAGCACTAAAAGCTCTCTTTCAATCTCTTGGCAACGTTCTATTTCTGATTGAATAAACAACAGCTCATCCATTGTCTTCATTTGCTTCACAACTAACTGATCAAATTTTTGCACGCGTTTCCCTCCACTTTATCATTAGTATGGGTAGATGCTTCACGTCCTGCGACTTACTTCACTAGTTTAATTCTTGATTAACATGCTTTTCCCTTTGCCGAGATATGTAAAGTTTAGACAAGTTTTGTCACAGAAAAAGACACTTCCTATCCGAATGAAGGAAGTGTCTTTTGAAATTACAAATTAGCTGTTTTGGTTTTTATTTTTGTTAGCTTGAGCGTTTTGTTGCTTCACGTGTTGTACATCAGTTTCAGCAGCATACTCAGTGCCATATTGGCCTTGGTTAGCTTGAGCATTTTGTTGTTTTACATGTTGAACGTCAGTACCCGCTGTTGTTTGGTTTTGATTTTTCTTTGCCATTGTCTTTCACCTCCACGAAAATTAATATGTCCAGAAGGTGAAAGAACTATCCAAAATTATTTATTTTTTTTACACAAGCAGTGAACGACCACCATCAACAATGATTGTTTGTCCACAAATCATGCTTGCTCCTTCAGATAAAAGGAACATAACTGTATTTACGATGTCATCCATTTCAACCATACGTCCTGCAGGTGTATTTTCTCTTGCATCGTTTAAAAGCTCTTCACGGTTTGGAAAATGCTTTAATGCTTCCGTGTCTACAGCACCACCTGAAACTGTGTTAACTTGAATATTCTTCGGTGCAAGCTCAACAGCTAAGTAACGTGTTAAAGCTTCAACAGCTGCTTTTGAAACTCCCACTGTCGTGTAGTTCTCTAAGTAGCGCATAGAACCAAGCGAGCTAATTGTAACAATTTTACCTCCGCCCGTTTTTTCCATTCTTTTTGCCGCTTCTTGAGCACAGAATAAATAACCTTTGCTATTAATATCCATTGTCCAGTTCCAATGCGTTTCCTCAACTTCCATAATTGGACGAAGAACACCTGATGCTGCATTGCTTACAAAAACGTCAAGACGGCCAAAAGTGTGATCAATTTCAGCAAACATTTCCTTAATTTTCTCCACTTTTCCAACGTTTGCTTTCACAACTAATGCACGCTGTCCAATGCTTTCAATTTCAGCGGCTAGTTCAAGGGCTGCGCTTTTGCTACGTGCATAGTTAACAACAATGTCATACCCTTCCTTTGCTAAACGTAATGCTGTAGCTCTGCCAATTCCACGACTACTTCCTGTTATTAAAGCTACTTTATTTTCCATCATGACACCTCATTTTAAATTCATTAATCATCTTAATTTGCTATTTTATTGTAATGCTTACCGTGTATAAGACACAAGCATTGTTGTAAAAATAAAACGAGCACGCACAAGGCTCATAAATTTCACAACACGTGTATGGAGGGACGCCCATTATGTATGTTGGACGCGATATGACTGCTCTTTCAATGATAGGGAAAGAGGAGTGGAAAGACAGCGAACTTGCTTACTTTCATCACTCTCTTCAACAAATCATGCCCTATCTTAATAGTGAAGGACAAACGATTCATCGTCAAATTATGAATGAAATCCAAAATCGCGGTGGCCTTCATCGCAGAGAAGGCGACTATACGCATGGAACTGAAATAGTGTATGACTAATACTTCCCTATCCGAGAAAGCTCGGGTAGGGTTTAATCTTGTTGACGTTCCTTAAATGCCTTCTTCATTTTCTGATGTGAAACAGGAAAAGCGTATTGCTCTGCTTCTTCCCATGTAAGAAGTTTGAGGGTTTCGCTCTCTTCTACTTTCCCTCTAATCTTTCCTTCGTAGACTGTAATATGCCATGTAAGATGTGAAAAAACGTGACTAATTGTTGTAAAAGGCTGTCCTATTTCAGCTTCCACCCCATATTTTTCTGTTAAGAATGCTGTTAATTCCTCTTCCTTAGAAAGAGCTTTCTGAATTTCAACATTTGGAAATTCCCATAAATTTGCAAGCAGTCCTTTACTTGACCTTTTATGAATAAGAACTTTCCCACTTTCATCTGTTAACACTGCTGCTGCAAGTTCCACAGCTTTTACAGATTTCTTACTTGTCTTAACTGGCAATTCTTTTTGTGTGCCTTCTTCAAATGCCCTGCAATGTTCCTGAACAGGACAAAGTAAACAGGCTGGAGACTTTGGTGTGCAAATAAGAGCGCCAAGTTCCATCAATCCTTGATTAAAAAAAGAGGGATTCTCATGCGAAATTATGGCATAAACAAGTTCATCAAAAAGCTTGCGTGTTTTTGGCTTCGCAATGTCTTCCCATACAAACAAAATACGGGAGAGAACACGCATTACATTTCCATCAACAGCAGGTTCTGGGACGCCGTAGGCAATGCTTAAAATAGCTCCTGTTGTATATGGTCCAACTCCTTTTAGCTTAGACACTTCGTCTTTTGTTTCAGGCACAATGCCACCATACTCGTCGCGCACTTCCCTAACCGCATGCTGAAGATTGCGCGCTCTGGAATAATAGCCAAGCCCCTCCCATGCTTTTAATACGTCTTCTTCATCAGCATCAGCCAAATGTTCAAGTGTTGGAAATTTACTTATAAAATTATTAAAATAAGGAATAACAGTATCAACCCTTGTTTGTTGAAGCATAATTTCAGATACCCACACTTTGTACGGATCTTTATCTTGGCGCCACGGTAAATCACGCTGCTCTGCTGTAAACCAACCAATCAAATCTTCTTGAAATTTTGCTATATTAAAATCCTTTACAATTTCTTTACTTTGTTTCATGTGCTATCCTCCGAGGTATTATGATAAATATGAATATAGGGATTCTTCATTTCTTCCCATTCCATTCTATTGTCTGTTTAATATAGATAATAAAAGCGTGTAATAATTACAATATTTTCTTCTATATAATGCTTCTTCTTGTTAAACACTATAGGTAACAAGCTTCCATAAGTTGTCACCTATACACCAAAGCTACAATGAAACTTGATGAACAGAGTTCAAAAGCGTTATAATCCACATAATCCAATTTGCAATACAGCAAATTGTTTAAATAATAACATGAATCACGAGAATTTAGCCTAACATATATTTGTTACGACCTGTTAGAACCGAACGATTAGGAGGTCTTTTTTTGGATACTGGAACACATATTGTTATGGGAATTGCTTTAGGAGGATTAGCAACGCTAGATCCGACTGTTTCTTCTCATTTAGATACGAAAGAAGCTGTTATGATAGGAGCTATTGCAGGATCACTTATTCCTGATATTGATACGATATTGAAATTAAGAAACAACGCTAAATACATTCGGAACCATCGCGGGATTACTCACTCGATTCCTGCCGTTCTTCTATGGCCGCTTCTTATTACATTTATTTTGCATCTACTTTTTCGAGATGCCCACCTTTTTGATTTATGGATGTGGACATTTATAGGAGTCATTATTCACGTTTTTGTCGACATTTTCAATGCCTATGGAACACAGGCATTTCGACCCTTTTCTCAAAAGTGGGTAGCGCTTGGGATTATCAATACGTTTGATCCGTACTTTTTCACTATCCATATCATTGGCATAATCATTTGGGCTATTGGTGGAAGTCCTGGTCCAACCTTTATTACGGTTTTTGGCGTTATTATCGTCTACTATTTTATCCGAATTGCAATGAATCTTACCTTGCGTCATAAAATTAAAAAACAACTTCCAAATGTAGAAAAGATTATTATTTCACCAACAATGCGTTTCAATCGTTGGCATCTCGCTATCATTGCTAAAAATCACTTTTATGTGGGAAATGCCACAAACGGAGAAATCAAAGTCCATGATGTTTTTGACCGGATGGAAGAACCTTCATCAGCGCTTATGGAAGCAGCAAAACAAGATGAAAACTTATCAGCATTCCTTTCATTCTCACCTATATACAGGTTCGAGACTGCAGAGTATAGCGATCATATTGAAGTACGCTTTATTGATCTTCGTTATCGAAGCAAAGGATATTATCCGTTCGTAGCCGTTGTTCAGCTTGATTTTGATTTAAATATCATCTGTTCCTATACAGGATGGATCTTTAGTGAAAAGAAACTCCGTAAAAAACTAGATTATTTACCAAATTAAAAAGAAGTGGGTTTCCACTTCTTTTTAATGTTTTAAATCATCTTTACTATCCATTAGCGCTTTAAATTTTGGATTGCTTGTTTTGAACTCGTGCAGTCTCGGTCCATAATGATTAATCCAGTTTGTTACAATCTGCTCTGTTAACTCCTGTCCTTTATACTCCCGACCTGCTTTAGCATATGTTGCTTCAAAGTCTTCCCATAAAAGCTCAATCCATGTTCGTGCTTTGGCATATGATAGGCTATCGTTCTTCTCTAACAACATTGTTGTTAAACGCTCAAAAATATCTTCCATTTTCTCATTTCCTTTCTGTTCTAGGGCAATATCTGGTTACATATCACGCTAAGCTTATAGCATATACTAAACGTGCATAAGGATGTTCTTTATGCACGTTACTTCTAACAAGGGGGCGAACGCACGATGCGAAATAAAGCAAAAGGATTCCCAAATCAAAATAATAACAAATTTGAAGGTGAACCGCGAGCAAAAGCTGAATATGCGTCAAAACGAGCAGATGGAACAACTAATACGCATCCGGCTGAACGCATGCGTGCTTCTAATGAACGCGCGGATTATTAACTCTAACGAAACATAATTCTGGAGGTGCTCACAGTGGGAAAAAATAGACGAAATCGATTTTCAAATCAAGGCTATCAAAACCCATTTCAACAAGCATGGTCGAGTCCAAAACATGCGTCTTCACAAGTGAATGGCGAAACTCAACAAACTCAAGGATTAATTGTGTTAGAAAAACAAATGCGCAAATATCAGTCGTAACTCCCTCAGATAAAATGAACAAGCAAAAAGCATGTAAGACAAGCTCTTACATGCTTTCGCTTTGTTTCAAAAGAGAAATAGGCAGCGCTTCTTCTTTGTGAGGTTCATCTGTACGAACTCCCCATGCAAAAACGCCATTTAAATAATCAATTTTGAAGTAACGGCCAGGATCCCCTTCGATTTCATAAACTTCCCCAGGTTTGAAATGATCAGGATTTAACAAATAGGCTTTGGCAAGAACCATCTTTCTCTCTAATACAGCGTACTCATTCACAATCCCAAGTTGTTCCGCTTTCCGAGCTTTCTCACCAAGCTGACTAATTTCTTGCCTTAACTCATATTCTGTGTACTCACTATATCTTTTCTCCATCTTCGACCCCTTCTTCCCCTCTTGTTTATATGATTGTTTTAATAACATCATTACGTGGTAAAGGTTACAAAACCTTTTTTCCTATATAAAGAAGCTTTGAAGGCTTCTTTATTGTTTAAATTGTAGCAAAAGATCGCATAAATAACATATAGTTAGTCATTTTGCTGGGCTAAATAATCAAGAAGCTTGTTTATTTGTTCAAGTGGGAAGCCTTTTTGATAAAGATGAGTTTTCATTTTCTGTGTGTATTGAAAATCCTCATATTTACGATAGCGTCGATGAGCTTTTTCGCCTTGTTTTTTTAAGGCTTCCCACTGCTCATCTTCATCTTTCTCAAGAGAGACTTCATGAAGTGCTTTTGTGATAAGAGAAAGATCGAATCCTTTTGTAAGCAGGGTGGTTTTAGCTTTTTGCTTCATCATCTTTTCAGACTGCTTCTGGCTTTTCTTTCTCGTTTTTTCAATCAGCTTAAGGGCATTTTCCAACTGAAGCTCTTCATCATATTCAAGAAGAGACTCTTCAATATCAGAACCTGTAATTCCTTTTTCAATCAGCTCTTGCTTTAAAAGTCCAGGACCCTTTGAGTTTGTTCGCATGTTTGTGCGAACGTAAGCTTTCGCAAATTCTAAATCGTTAAGATACCGATATTCAAGCAGTTTCTCAATTGCACGACGGATTGCGTCGTCACCCATTTCTTTTGTTTGTAAATACTGCTGAACTTCTTTTACGGAGCGCATGCGGTATGATAAATAGGTAAGAGCTAAATTATGCGCCTTTTTAACATGATCTTCATATTGAATTTCGGCAATTTCGTCGTCTGTTAAGTTTTGTCCTTTTCTAATTGCAAAAGTTGTTAGTACATATTCATCAACGCTGAACGCATATTCTTCACCTTTTCCGTAATCAAAAAAAACATTATAGCGCTCAGTATTCTTCTTTTGTGTTGTGATTTTAGTAACAACAGGCATTTCGGTTCACCGCCTTTATTAATGTATTTTATCCCTTATAAAGGAGAGGATTTTATGAAAATTGCTATTGCCGGAGGAACAGGATTTGTCGGTTCTAAGCTTGCTGATAAACTCATATCCGAACATCATGCTGTTTACATTTTAACACGAAATAAAGAAAAAGCTTCGACAACGCCTCACTTGCATTATGTTCCATGGCTCACAAAAGGAACAAATCCTGAGGTTGAGCTAGATGGTGTTGATGCTATTATAAATCTTGCTGGAGCGTCCATTCAAAATAGATGGACAACAAAAAATAAACGCTCCATTTTTGATAGTCGGGTTGCAGCGACGAAGTCAATTGTTCATATGATTCAAAAAATGAAAATGCCACCGAAAGTTCTCATAAATGGAAGTGCTGTTGGATACTATGGAACTTCTGAAACAGCTGTATTTACGGAAGATTCTCCTTCACAAGGAGAGGATTTTCTCGCAAAAACAGTAAAACAGTGGGAACATGAAGCTAAAAAGGCAGAGAAATATGGAGTAAGAACAGTTTTCACCCGTTTTGGCATTGTGCTAGGAAGTGACGGAGGTGCGTTTCCAATGATGAAAATGCCATATAAAATAGGAGTTGGCGGAACGATTGGTACTGGAGAACAGTGGGTATCATGGGTGCATATTGAAGATGTTGTTAATATTCTTCAGTTTTGTATAAATGAAAACATTAGCGGCCCTGTTAATGTCACCTCCCCGCAGCCAGTTCGAATGAAAACATTCGGAATGGAGCTTGGTGCATCTCTAAATAGGCCTCACTGGTTAAAAGTACCGAGTCCAGCTATTAAAGGTGTACTCGGTGAAATGAGCATGCTCGTCTTAGAAGGCCAAAAAGCATTGCCAAAGAAACTTGAAGAACACGGCTATAAGTTTTTGCATAAAGAAATAAGAGAAGCATTTAATACTTTAAAGAAAAGATAATCTTCGATATTTTAAAGGTTATTTTTTCTTCTATCATGGTAAAATAGGTAAAAAACTACAGGGGCTAAAACTATGAAGAAAATCTTGTTTAAAAATGCATCTGTTTTTCCAATTACAAGCGAGATGTTACCAAAAGGCGATGTGCTTGTTGTTGGCAATAAAATTGAAGATGTTAGACCAAGCATTGAGTTAACTGAAGAAATGGAAGTTATCGATTGTAAAGGATTGTTTCTATTCCCAGGGTTTATTGATGTTCATACACATCTTGGTCTTTACGATGAAGGAACTGGTTGGGCGGGAAATGATGCGAACGAAACCATTGAACCCCTAACTCCTCATATCCGAGCATTTGACAGCGTTCATCCGCTTGATTCAGGGTTCGCTGATGCAATTGAATATGGCATCACAACCGTTCATGTTATGCCTGGAAGCATGAATGTAATAGGTGGTACAACATCTGTTATTAAAACAGGTGCCAAAAACATTACAGATTTACTTATGAAAGAAACAGCAGGTCTAAAAATTGCGCTTGGTGAAAACCCAAAACGTATTCACAGTCAAGGAAACAAAGACTCAATTACACGAATGGGCATCATGGGAATGTTGCGAGAAGCTTTCTATGAAGCAAAATATACAGATAACCCAGATAGCTTACGCATCCAGCCACTTGTAAAAGCATTGAATCGTGAAATTCCTGTACGTATTCATGCACATAGAGCTGATGATATTTTGTCGGCTCTTCGCTTTGCTGATGAATTTGAACTTGATTTACGAATAGAACACTGTACAGAAGGGCATCTCATTACTTCTGCCTTAGGAGGACGAGATTTAAAAGTTTCCGTAGGCCCAACATTAACACGCCGTTCAAAAGTTGAACTCCGTAATAAGAGCTGGAAAACTTATAGTGCCCTAACAGAACAAAATGTTGAAGTTTCTATTACAACAGACCACCCTTACACACCTGTTCAATATCTAAATGTATGTGCCTCCCTTGCTGTTCGGGAAGGTTTAGATGAGCAAAAAGCACTTGAAGGTATTACTATTTTCCCTGCTCGAAACTTAGGCATCGATAATAAAGTTGGCAGCATTGAAAAAGGAAAAGATGCAGATCTTGTTCTGTGGAATTATCATCCCTTCCATTACTTAGCAAAGCCTTTTTTAACAATGATTGGTGGAGAAATTTTCTTTAAAAAAAATTAACATTTTGCCTATTCCTTTTTACAAAAAATTTTAGTATTATATCTAAGAAGTTTTCATTTACGACCTTAAGATTTTGCTGAATATCTTCTTTTACAGTCTAAAAAAAGATATTCATTTCTAATAAAAGTCGTCACTTTTTTTAGTCAATACTGTTTTCTGGAAATGGGAAGGCAAATGGTGCGCCACCAAGTTTTACTTGGTTCTAGTGGGTTCGATTCCCACCCCGAAATTTTTTTGAACTTATAAAAAAATTTCGAGGGTGGTTTTTTAGCATGCTATCATTCTGCCCTCGCATGGAGGGGAACCCTATGTTAAAAAAACGTGATTTACATGATTGTCAAAATTTATATGAGCTTATGGTGCATCCAGAAGTCTTCCCTTTTGTGCGTCATAAACCGGCGTCCTATGATGAATTTATTTTCATAACAAAACAGCTTCTTGAAGCAGAAGAACGAGGAGAGCTTATATCACGAACAATTACAGATGAATGGGGTGCTCCAATTGGCACCATTAATCTATTTGATATTGAAGAGGGAGCAGGATTTCTCGGCACTTGGCTTGGTAAACCATATCATGGAAAAGGATATAACCAAGTAGCAAAAGATGCTTTCTTTGATGAACTATTCTATGAGCTTGGAATGGAGCGTATCTTTATGAAAATTCGAAAAAGCAATATTCGTTCCATTAAAGCAGCTGAAAAACTTCCATACGTTATTAATGCAAATGAACTTTATAAAAGCTTATATAATGAAATTAATGAAAAAGAAGATACGTATCACCTTTTTGCTATTCCAAAAGATCTCTACACTCTTTATCGCTTACGTCAACAAGACGAGGAACAGCAAGCAAAAGAGGCATAACAAGCAGTCAAATGACTGCTTGTTTGTTTAGAATAAATTCATAATAATACTAATGACAACGATTATCCCGATAATCATTAAAATGGTCCGAATCATCCTATCCTTCCTTTCGTTTAAAGATATTGAAAATGGATAAACTAAAACTATAACAGTTTGGAGGGATCTTCTATGCCAGAAAAAAAGAAACATGATCGCTTATCAAGAAATACACTTTCAAGTTCACAGCAAGTAACATACTCACATGAATTTAAAATGGCAGATCGAGCAGGCGGCTTTACACCAAAACGCTCAAAATAATCTTATTTCTTCACACATATGTTGTCCTTTCTTAACGCAAACTATTTGTTGAAACGCACTATTTCTACGTTAAGAAAGGAGAATTTTTTATGAAAGATAAAGAACAAGAGAATTATTATAAAGAAAAATTAAAAATGCCAAAGCATGTAAAACCAGATGGTCATGATATTGAGTATTCAGATGAATTAGCTGATACAGAAGATTTAAAAGCAAAGGAACGCTCCATTGCTTCTCATAAGCGCCAGAAAAACCAGTAGTCATTCTACTTATACACAATATAATCCACAATTTTAAGAAAATTGTGGATTATATTGTGTATTACTTGTTTTTGGAGCTTTTTAATGTGGACAAGAATGGGGACAAAAATACCTTTTTCATCCACAAAACTGTGGATAATGTGTATAAAGTTGTTAATATTCAGACTTTATACACTGTTTTTAGTGAAAATTCTTGTGGATAACTAAAAAAGAAGCCTTGAAGGCTTCTTTTTTAGTTTGCATCTACTACTTTACCTCTTGAAAGGACTTTCTTAGTTAAGCTTACGTTCATCTCTTTTGCAAACTGCTTTAATGTTCTTTCTTCACGCTGTGTAACAATAGAAACAACTGTTCCTTCTTTTCCACCACGTCCTGTTCGACCTGAACGATGTGTATATTGAGTCACATCTTGTGGAAAATCAACATGAATCACGTGAGTTAAACCTTCTACATCTAACCCGCGTGCAGCTACATCTGTTGCTAATAAAAGAGGAATGTCTCCTTTACGAAGCATTTTTAGAGCTGTTGCACGTTCTTCTTTTTTCGCTTCACTATGCAAAACACCAAGCGAAATGCCTTTATAATCTAACTTTTCAGCAGCAACAACAAGATTCCCGATATCACGTACAAACCCAAGTGCTTTCACCTTCTCAGCATGAAGAAACTTACGTAGCACATCAAGCTTTTCTCGCCCTTCACAAACAAAATAAATATGTTCTACTTTCGCCGCTGTAAGCTCATCACGCTCAATTTTAAAGATGTGTGGCTCTCCACTCATTAAGTCATCTGCAAGCTGCTCTGATTTTCCTGCTAACGTTGCTGAAAACAATAAGACTTGACGCTCACTTAGCGAAGATTTGATAATATCCTGAACAGTACTAATGTGTTCTGGAATAAGAAGTTGGTCACCTTCATCAATGACAATTGTCTTCACTTCATGCATCTTGAACTTCTTCATTTTAATTAGTTCATTAACACGGCCAGGTGTTCCGAATGCAATATGTGGGCGGTTTTTCTTCAACTTCTCAACTTGACGTTTTACGTTAGCTCCTCCAATAAATGAGCCAACTTTCACATCGCTTCCTTTTGTCCACTTTTGAGCTTCTTCAAAAATTTGCATAACTAACTCTTGTGAGGAAGCAAGGACAACGGCTTGAATATGCGGCTTGCTTGGATCAATCTTCTCAATTAAAGGAAGTAGGTAAGCAAGTGTTTTTCCTGTTCCAGTTGGGGACTTTGCAATAACGTCTCCACCCTCTAGAATTGCAGGGATAGCCTTCTTTTGAATGCCTGTTGGTGCTTCAAATCCTGCTTCTTCCCACTTTTCTTGCAAAAACGGCTGAAATGATGATAAAAATTCTTGGTCTTTCATGAAATTCTCCTTTATTTACAATCTAAGTTTTTCATCTATTGGTAAATTTATTTCTTACTCTTTTCGTTCAATGATAAGTCTATAGTTTATTAACCCTTTTCTATAGTAACAGGAGATATACAAAAGGGAAATAATCAACAGTCGTTTTCTTTCCCTTTTAGGTACGAGAATATGTAATAGGTTGTACAAAAAGAATGCTTTGTGCTCCCTTCTACACCTAGCAAAAAAAGATGATAAAGGAAATAGGCTAAGGTAAAAATAAGCTTATTCCTCTATCTTTTGCTTTACGACCCGAAAATAGCAACTTGTTGATCTTGCAAGAAGAACGTTTGGTTTCTCCACTTTAGCGTATTTAATACATATCCCAAAGCATCTGCATTATAGCGACCCGCAATTCGCTGATAAGCTAAAAGCTCATACACGCCATCTCGATCGAAGTCCACAGGATACAATCCGCTAATTGGATTGACAAACCCACTAATGGGCTCTTTTAACGTTCCATCACTATTATATATCTCGTCTAAATATTGCTTATCTCTTGTCGAAATATCAATGATGTATTTTTTCTGATTCCGCTCGCTTATGACCTCTACTTTTTTATCGTTTTTATACGTGACTTCATACTTATAGTAGTCATTATATACATTTGAATCAAAAATTAGCCGAGGTGTGAGGTTTACAAATGAATAGAGGTTATGATACATCATTCCACCGCTTCCCCCTGAATCAATGCTTACTAAAATATCATCTATTTTATCTCCTGTAACATCTCCCACAAATAATGATGGACCATATCCTGCATCTTCTGTTAATGGCACGCTTACTACCTTTCCTGTTCTACCATCTTTCACAAGGAGACGAAGATGCTGAATAAAGGGACTATCAGCCGTCTTCTCCCCGACTAACGAGATATAATCTGGCACCTTATCTCCTGTGACATCTCCTGTTGTAAAGGCTACAGTGCTTAGATGTTGTCTGAAATAGTACATAGTCTTCTCCTTTTCAAATCTTTTTGTATCAGTATATGGGCGACAAAGAGATATTGCGACTAAAAAAGGGAACAAGAAATATCTTATTCCCTTTGCTATTTCAAGCTCAGTGTTGTCACACTTTCGACGTGTGCTGTTTGAGGAAACATGTCCACAGGCTGAATGCGCTCTACTTTATAGAGTTTTGTTAAGATCTTAACATCTTTAGCAAGAGTTGATGGATTACATGAAACGTATACGACTTTTTTCGGCTTGACGTCTAAAATGGTTTTTAGAAGTTTTTCATCACACCCTGTGCGAGGAGGATCGACAACAACGACATCTGGTTTCCAACCTTCTTTTACCCATTTCGGCATCCAATACTCAGCTTTTCCAACTACATAATAAGCATTGTCATAGCCTTTTGCTTTGGCATTTTTATTAGCGTCGACGATGGAATCTTCAATAACGTCCATGCCACGGATTTCACCTGCTTCATCAGCAAGCCAAAGACCAATCGTTCCGACGCCACAGTAAGCATCTACAATTTTTTCTTTTCCTGTTAAACCAGCTTCTTTTTTTACTTCGTTATAAAGTTTAACAGTTTGCGTTGGATTCAACTGGAAAAAAGCACGAGCTGATAAGTCAAAAGACAAGTCGCCAAGTACTTCCTCAATGGTTTCTTTTCCGTCTAACGTAAATGTCTTATCTCCAAAAATCAGTGACGTTTTTTGACCGTTCACATTTTGCATAATGGATTTCACTTCTGGAAGGCGCTTTTTCACTTCTTGAATAAGAAGATCTTTTTTAGGAAGCTCTTCTTTAGAAGTAATAAGAACAAGCTGTACTTCTCCTGTTGAAACTCCAATACGAGTCACTATTGTACGAACAAGCCCCTTACGTTTACGTTCATCATAAATCGAAATTTTCAAATCTTGAAGAATTTGTTTTACATTGTTAATCACTTTCGTTGTTTCAGGACGCTGTACAATACACTCGTTAATATTAATAAGACGATGCGAATTTGCTCCATAAAGGCCTGCGATTACTTTTCCTTTTAAAAGGCCTACTTGGAACTGAGCTTTGTTACGATACTTCCATGGCTCTTCCATTCCAATTGTTTGTTCAAGCTTTTTTTCTAAATTGCGCACATTACCATGACGTTCAAATGCCTGAACAACAATGTCTCGTTTGGCTTTCAACTGCCCTTCATAGGTTAAATGCTGAAGCTGACAGCCGCCGCACTTTTCATAAATTGGACAGGGAGCTTTGACACGCTCGTCGGACATTTTGCGAATGCGTTTCACACGTCCTTCGGCAAATTTATGTTTCACATTCGTAATTTCCGCGATAACTTCTTCATTTGGAAGCGCTCCTGGAACAAATACAACTTGCTTTTTAAAATACCCAACACCTTCTCCATTAATGCCGAGTCTTTTGATTGTAAGCGGCACATGTTGTCCAACTTTTACTTTCATCTCAACCTTTTCTCTCTTCTGGTTTGTTTTCAAAAGGTTGCACCTCCTTCAATGTTATTCAATGCTTTTCCATAAATACAAGCTTGCATAACTTAAATATGGAGCCCATCCCTCACTAAGTTCATCCATTTGTAAAAGGGTTGGTCGCTTTTCTAAGTTAAAAAGCTTAGCAACAGCGTTCTGTAAGCCAAGGTCTGCTTTCGGAAATAAGTTTTGTCGTCCACATCCTGCCATTAAGAAATTTTGGGCTGTCCACGGACCAATGCCGCGAATTTCAACTAAAGTTTTAACAACTTCTTCATCAGGAAGCTCTTGTAAAGATTCCAGGGACAAAGTTCCTGAAACAATTTCCCTAGAAACACCAAGAATATACTCTGCTTTACGCTCGCTTAATCCAATTTCGCGGAGTTCTTCAATAGAGCGAGCAACCATTTCTTCTGGCTCTGGGTAGACAAAAACTTCGTCTACCATTGTCCCGAATGTTCTCACAAAGCGAGCTGTCAAAAGATCTGCAACTTTCATACTCACTTGCTGATGAATAATATTTTTCACTAAACATCCATAAAGGTTAAATTCACAAACAAGCGGAGAGCCGCGAAACTTTTTAAAAAGTGGCGCTAGACTTGTTTCTTTAAAATGATCTTCTACTTTTTGTAAGTCTCGATCAAACTGAAAAATGCGTGAGAGCTCTTCCATAACTGCTTTTTCATCTAGAGAATCTTCACTATAGATAACACACGAAGGCTCTTTGACAGTTCCAGTACTTTTTATATAAACAACAGTAGGGATATTATGAATCCGTAATGGTACTTTCATCCCTTTGTAGTCATGATCAATGTTGTGTAAAGAATCCAGAGAAAGACGGGTAAAAACGTGGGTAAAATCATATGGGGATTTTAATTTCTTTTCTATTCTCATTTCCCTTCCCCCTCCTTTTTGTCAACCTTATAATAGTAAACGAACTAGGGGCTAAAACGCAAATAGGAAAAGCCTGCTTAGTCAGCAGACTTCTCCTTTTGCTTTTCGTTTACTAAATGATCCAAAGATTTGAATTTATATCCTTGCTTTTTCAAATCAATGATGGCACGCTCAAGTGCTTCAGCATTGTCTTTTGACACTGTATGAAGCAAAATGACAGCCCCTGGATGGATTTGTTCCATAATATTATCGTATGCATAACGCCATCCTTTTTGCTGATCTGTTTTCCAGTCCACAAATGCAACAGACCAAAAAACTGTCGTGTATCCTTCATTACGAGCTACTTCTAAAACACGCTCACTAAAAACCCCTCTTGGTGGTCTCAAGTAGCGCATCTCTTTTTTTCCAGTGATTTTTGTATATTCATCTTTTACACATTTAAGCTCTTTTTTTAATCGTTCATCACTTACTTGTGTAAAATCTGGATGATGCCAAGAATGGTTTCCAACAATATGGCCTTCTTTCGCCATTCGCTTTACAAGTGAAGGCTCACTCTCTAGAAACTGACCTGTCACAAAAAACGTTGCTGTGACATTCTGTTTTTTCAAAACATCTAAAACACCTGGTGTATATCCATTTTCATAACCATTATCAAAAGTTAGATAGACATTTTTGTCTTTACCAACGTAAAAAGACTTTTGCCTTTTCAACATTTCTTCATACTGCTTTCCAACTTCAGGTTTTACATGGTCTTTGTTTTTCGCAAATCCCCAGTTGTAAGGTGTGTTCGAAGAACTTGCTGAGATACTCATTGGCAATGCTAACATCATGCATAGCACGAGAAGAAAATAACGCATCCCCTAGTCCCCTTTCAGTCATTTACTGTTAGTTTGGACTTTGAGTCAGCAAGTTCATGCACACCATTATTTGACTGCTTTTACTTCCAGTCTTTTTTGAACTGTTCACACTTTAGCTGAAGGTCGTCCATCATGCCAATAAGGCGGTCAATATCTTCAATGTCAGCATTTTCTGCCTCTAAAGAGTCCAGTACGTGCATAAACATATCAAGACGGGTTCTTAAATACTGAAGCTGTGCTTCTTTATCGTGAATTGCATTGCCCATTTTCACACTCTCCCTTCACATTCTTAATGGTAGCGAATGATTTCAGCATTGACAACTAAAAGCGGATAATTCCATAATAATCGTTAGTACCCTTTATTTAGTTTGATGAAATAATGTGAGAGACAGGTTCTCTTTTTAAAGGAGTTTTTATGATGAAACAAACGGTTTTAAAACCGATAACCCCACAGTACGACCCGTGGGAAGCTTATTTAGATACCGAGGAGTTTGGTAAACCAACATTAACAAACGTCGAGTTTACAACAACTACTCTTTGTAATATGCGCTGTGAACACTGTGCTGTTGGTTACACATTACAACCAAAAGATGATCCAGCTCTTCCATTAGATTTGTTAATTCAGCGACTAGAGGAAATTCCTCATCTTCGTTCCATTAGCATTACAGGTGGAGAGCCAATGCTTTCTCTTTCATCTGTAAAAAATTACGTTGTGCCGCTATTAAAGTATGCACATGAACGTGGTGTGCGCACGCAAATCAATTCGAACTTAACGTTAGATTTATCTCGTTATGAGCTTATTATTCCATACTTGGACGTTTTACATATTTCTCATAACTGGGGAACGATGGATGAGTTTGTTGAAGGCGGATTTGCGATGATGGAGCGCAAACCAACGTATAAGCAGCGTGCAAAATATTTTGAGAAAATGATCGAGAATAGTCGAGCCCTTGCAAAAGCAGGTGTTATGGTTTCTGCGGAAACTATGTTAAACAAGCGAACGCTACCATACATGAAAGATATTCACCATCAAATTGTTAACGAAATGCAGTGTGGCCGACACGAAGTTCATCCCATGTATCCAAGTGACTTTGCAAGTGCTCTTGAAACCCTTTCTCTAAAAGACATGAGAAAAGCGATTCACGATTTGTTAGACGTTCGAGATGAAAATGTATGGATGCTGTTTGGAACGCTTCCTTTTTATCCTTGTAGCTCAAATGAAGAAGATTTAGCACTTTTAAAACGTCTTCATAGTGCTAAAAATGTTACAGTTCGAAACGATCCTGATGGCCGTTCACGACTGAACGTCAGCATTTTTTCTGGAGATATTATCGTCACAGATTTCGGAGATACGCCAGCACTTGGAAATATTCAGGACACAAAACTTCTAGATGCTTTCCAAACATGGCAAAATTCTAATATCTCAAAAGAAATAAGCTGTCACTGTCCAGCGGTGAAATGTCTTGGACCAAATATTTTAGTACGTGATTCTTATTACAAAGATAAAGATTTTACAAAACTGTCTTCCAACCTATAAAAAAGGTGCTCAACTGAGCACCTTTTTTATGAAACATGATACATAAAAGATAAGTGATCTTGAACAGGGATCCAAGCTCCAATTCCTTGTGATGTAACATTCTTCACGACAATTGTTCGCTTCGTTCCTTTAATAACCAGATACACTTCCCCATATGTGACTTTCCCCTTCTCACTTACAGCGGGAACATATGAGTGAAGCTGAGCAAATTTCTTTGCTGGTACCGTATATTCTCTTTCTTTTTTCGTTCCTGCCCCAACAACCGTCGTAAAAGCAAGAGGGAGCTTTGTTTTTTCTTGTGCTTTTAAAAGCATCATCTTTTTTACTTCGTCCCCGTTTGGGATGTCAGCTGTTAATCCACCTTTAACTTGCTTTTGTTGTTCTTGTCTGTAGTACATCTTAGCAGGACTTTCAACTCCTCGGTTATCGTAACGATTCGTATTAATATTCTGGTACTCCCAGTTCGTATTTGTTTCATCTGACTGATAGTTCAGTGCCCATTCCCCTAAATAGACCGTTGCCTTGAAACCAAGTGAAAGAGGATTAGAAGAAATAGAAGACTCGTTTAACATGCGAATAAGGTCTGGACTTTCAATCTTAACATTTGATGTTTCGATAAGCTCTTTTGTAAGCTCACTAGGCTGTAAAGAAGGAGAATCATGGTTTGAATTAGGATACGTGTTCTCTTTCCCAATGTTTAACGTAGCCCCTGGAATTTCAACGCCACTGCTTCCTTTTTTCTTTCCTTCAGCAGAAATTGAGGAAACTCCTCCAAATACAAGTAGAAAAATAAGAAAGCTTAACACTACTTTACGAAGCATTCTAACACTCCTTTCAACAATAAGAAATTCCTTTGTTCGTAGTTTTTTCTTATCCCTATTTTTTTATCCGTAACATTCTTTCTTAAAATAAATAGAAACCAATTCCAATAATTACATACGCCCCCAATAACATAGCTCCTTCAAACCAATTCGTATCTCCATCGTTTGATACAATTACGGTTAAAAACACTGCGGAAAACATAGCGATGAGCTCTGGATAAGAAAAAACTAACGGCATCGACTCTTGAAACAAGAGAGATAATAATACAAGCACTGGAGCTACAAACATAGCAACTTGAAGTGTTGAACCAATCGCAATTTCAACAGCAACGTCCATTCGATTTTTATACGCCATAAGAACAGCAGAAATATGTTCAGCTGCATTCCCTACAATAGCTACGATAATTACTCCAATAAATAACTCGCTCCATCCAAAACTTTCTCCAACAATTTTAAATGTCTCCACAAGACTTTCTGAAATATAAGCAACAGCAATTGTTGCTAATGCGAGGATTACAAATGCTCGTTTTGCCGTCCATTCTGCTGTTTCCTCTTCATGAGCAACGTTTTGCTCTTCTTGTGTATAAACACCTCTGTGTGTGACAAGACGAAACAAAAGAGCAGCAAGATAAAGAAAAATGAGGATGATAGAAGTCCCAATGCTAAGACTAATAGCATTTTGCTCTGACATGCCTTTTGAAAACACTTCTGGAATAACAAAAGCGACCATAACAGAGAAAACAAGCAATCCTGAATTGTGACGCGCATCATAGACATTAAACGTCTGTCTTTTAAATTTCAGTCCCCCAACAAAAAAAGAAAGACCGCCAACAAGTAAAAGATTTCCTAACACAGATCCCGTCAACGATGCTAGTACTATTGTGACAAGTCCAGCTTTTAAAGAGAAAATCGAAATAATTAATTCAACAGCATTTCCAAATGTCGCATTTAAAAGTCCTCCAATTCGTGGGCCTGTTACAATTGCAAGACTTTCTGTTGCCCTCCCCATATAGCTTGCTAGAGCAATAATTGTCAAACAATATACTCCAAACATAACAAGTGGAGAAAAATGCAGAAGATGACCAATAACTGAGAGCGGAACCCCAATAATTGTAATAATAAGAAAGACTTTATTAATCAAACAAACTGCCTCCCTTCATAGCTTTTCACTTCATATATCTACGTTATTTTGAACTAATCTTTCACTTATTATGAAGAAGATTTTAGGAAGTGTGTTTAAAACAGCGAAAACTAGGAAAATTAAAGACGAAAAGGAGGCTTATTTACGATGAGTGAAGCTTTGAAAGAACATGTATTGTCTATCCTAAACAATTATAAAGTAGGAACGCTAGCAACGATTCGGAACGATCAACCATTCTCTCGCTTTATGATGTTTTTCCATGAAGAGCTTGTACTTTATACAGCAACAAACAAAGAAACTCATAAAGCAGAGGATATTGAGAAAAATCCCCATGTTCATATTCTGCTAAGAAAAGAAGATTCATGGAATAGTCCATATGTTGAAATTGAAGCAGAAGCAACAGTTGAAGAAACAAAAGCATTAAAAGAAAAATTTTGGAACGAACAGCTGAAGGAATGGATTGACAGTCCAGAGGATCCAAACTATCTTCTTCTTCAACTGACACCAAAAAAGATTTATTACTACGAAAAACCTGGAAGTAAAGCTCAAGTGCTATAAATAAAGAGGTGCTCAATATGAGCACCTCTTTATTTATGAATTGAGAAACTTTCAGTAATGCTTATACTTCCTTGCACAGATTGAATCATCGGACATACTTTTTTAGATAATTGGATAACTTTTCCGATTTCTTCTTCTTTTAAGGCAGTACCTCTTAACAAGTAATGAAGATGAACATGTTCAAGGCGTTTGATAAGACCAGTACTTCTCTTTTCCTTTGTTTCTATTTTCATATCTGTTATAGCTATCCCTTTTCTTTCTAACGTAGAGAGTAAAACTTCTCCACTGCACGAAGCAATTGATGCAATCATGAGTTCTGAGGGAGAAAACGTTCTTTTATTACTCCCTGATATATATAATCTGTTATGTTCCTTTTCTGTACTAAAACACCCTTCACTTTTTTGTAATTCCATTTCTTCACCTCTTTTCTCCCTTATATCACGGCTGACAGCTTCATACAATGAGCGGAAAAATATTTTTTTCAAAAAAAAGATACACATTTTTCTTTTGCTGTTATATAATACAAGTAAGTAAAATAAACTGTATTAAAACAGAAAAGAGGAGATGGAGAATATGAGCAGACAAGAACGGAAAAATATGATCGAATTTATTTCAAGAGTAAGACCAGTAGATATGGAGCTTTTCATGTATATGACGGATGCTGACCTTGAGCAAGTTTATAACACAACTTATTTTTATCATGAAGAAATTGCAGAATAAAAACCTAAATTAAAATAATTATTAAGTTATAATATTTCCCTTTTAGTAAATAAGTGATATACTATAAAAAACAAAGTTAGAAACAAGAGATTTCCTATAGGTTTTATAGTTGGTGCTGCTATCACATGATAGCAGCACCACTGTGTTTTTTAAGGGAATGATTTTGATTCTAATTCTCAATTAGCTAAGGGGGAATGAAAATGGAAAGAGAAGCAGTTGTACAATCAGCACCACAACAGCCGATGAATGAGCGTTCATCTTTTCTAGTTTTACATGGAGAAATGACGGCTGCTATTGTAAGTGGAATCTTAATTGTGATCGGTTGGGTCTTGATGAATCAAGACTACAGTGAATTTGGCATTGGAAGTTTTATTTTAGCTTATGTAATTGGTGGATTTGCTAAAGCAAAAGAAGGAATTGAAGAAACAATCAAGGAAAAAGAGCTGAACGTAGAAATGCTCATGCTCCTTGCTGCAATTGGCTCAGCTATTATCGGTTATTGGCTTGAAGGAGCTCTTCTAATTTTCATTTTTGCTTTAAGCGGAGCTCTTGAAACTTACACAATGAACAGAAGTGAACGAGAGCTAACCTCATTAATGGAACTCCAGCCAGAAGAAGCAACAGTTCTTTATGAAGGAAAAGAAAAAACAGTTTCTCTTTCTAACATAAAGAAAGGTGATATTCTGTTAATTAAACCGGGTGAGCGCGTACCACTTGACGGCACTATTTTAAGTGGTCAAACGTCCATTGACCAAGCTGCCATTACAGGTGAAGCCGTTCCTGTTTTTAAGGAGATTGGTAGTGAAGTATATGCAGGAACTGTTAATGTAAACGGAGCTGTTACAGTAGAAGTCACAAAGCCTGCCAAAGATACACTTTTCCAAAAAATTATTACACTTGTTCAGCAAGCCCAAAATGAAAAGTCTCCTTCACAACTTTTCATTGAAAAATTTGAGTCTGTCTATGTGAAAGCAGTATTAATTATTGTAGCTCTTATGATGTTTTTACCTCATTTTCTTTTAGACTGGAGCTGGACAGAGACATTTTATCGCGCCATGATTTTGCTTGTTGTTGCATCTCCTTGTGCACTTGTAGCAGCTATTACACCTGCTTCCCTTTCCGCTATTTCCTACGGAGCTCGGCATGGAATTTTATTTAAAAGTGGTTTGCATCTCGAAAGATTGGCTCATCTTGAAGCAATTGCCTTTGATAAAACAGGCACGCTCACAAAAGGGACGCCAGCTGTCACAGACGTTGTAACAAGAGAAGATGTATCAGAAGAAGAGTTCCTTTACATAATTGCTTCTATTGAGCGCTACTCGCATCACCCTCTTGCACAGTCAATTGTGCAACATGCTCAATCGAAGATAACAAAGGAGCTAAAACAGCCCGATCAACTTGAAGACGTGCCTGGATTTGGTGTCATCGGCTCTCTTAATAACCAAGAAATCAAAATTGGAAAAAGGGAATTTTTCAAAAAAGAGGCTCATGCATTTCGTCCTAATCTTTCAGAAAGTTTTGCGACCGAAGGAAAAACAGTCGTATATGCAAAAGATGCTCAAGGAATTATTGGAATGATTGCTTTAAAAGACATAGTTCGCCCAGAAGCAAAAGAGGCCATTTCTGTTTTAAACGAACTTGGTATTAAAACTGTTATGCTTACAGGTGACAGTGAAAAAACAGCCTCTGCTATTAGTAAAGAATGTTCTGTTGAAAACTATATCGCAGGCTGCTTACCAGAAGAAAAAGTAACACATGTAAAAGCTCTAAAACAAGAGCACGAAACTGTTGCAATGGTTGGAGACGGCATTAACGATGCCCCAGCTCTTGCTCATGCAAACATCGGAATTGCAATGGGAGAAGGAACAGATGTAGCGCTTGAAACAGCTGATATTGTTCTTATGAAAAATAACTTATCTAAAATTGCTCAAGCTGTTAAGTTGTCCAAAAAAATGAATGCTATCGTAAAACAAAATATCATCTTTTCGATCAGCATTATTGTACTGTTAATTTGCTCAAACTTTCTTCAATTTTTAGATCTTCCTCTTGGAGTAATCGGTCATGAAGGCAGTACAATTCTTGTTATTTTAAATGGATTACGCCTTCTTAAAAACTAAAGAAAAAGCGCTCAGATGAGCGCTTTTTTATTTAATGGTAGCCATTTTGTCCATTTTGGCTGCCGCTTGTTTTATGTTTTGGAGATTGTTTTGAATTTTGTTTATTATGGCTTCCGCCTTTTTTTGTATGCTTGCTCATTGCTATCTCTCCTTTATAAGAACTTTCTCCTATAGTATAGGAAAGAGAGCACAAAACATTCATGAAGAACATTGGTTAATCCTCTACTTCTATCCTCTCTTGATAAATTCCGTTAACTTCTCCTCCAAGCACGAGAATAATACCTGATAAGTACAGCCAGATCATCAACACAATGACGCCTCCAAGACTTCCGTACATAGCACTATAATTACTGAAATTGTTCACATAGTACGAAAAAGCAAGCGAAGAAAAGGACCACCCTACTGTCGTGAAAATGGCCCCTGGTACTACTTGTGACAATCTTAGGCGCTTACTTGGAGCAAATAGGTATAAGAATGTAAAAACAATAAATAAAATGGCAATACTCACAATCCATCTAAGCATATTCCAAACGTCTAAAAATTCTTCTGAAGCTCCAAAAGAAGAGAAAAAGTAAACGCCAATCGCTTTTCCGAATACAGGAAGAAGCAATGCAATAACAATTACAAAAATCATTGCTATAGTAAGTAAGATGGCAATTGCTCTCGCTATAAGGAAAGAACGAGTTTCTTTTACATTATAGGCTCTGTTTAATGCTCGAATAATCGCGTTGATACCGTTAGAGGCAGACCAAACTGTCGCAATCGCCCCAAATGATAAGAGCGATGTATTTTGCTTACTCAATACGTTTTGAACGTTATGCTCAATTAAATAGAGTGATTCCTCAGGAGCAAATTGACGCACAAGAGCAAGCAAATCATCCCCTTGAAAAGGTAAAAAGGCAATAAGTGTGAACATGAAAATTAAAAATGGAAAAAGAGAGAGAAGCAGAAAATAAGCAAGTTCAGCAGATAAATTAAGCACTTCATCTCTATGAAACCGAAGAAACATCTCCTTGATAAATGGCTGATGTTTAACACTTTTTTTCATTTTTTCTCTCCTTCATTTTTGGCTCATTGTTTCGGTTCTTCGCCTCTCCATTTCTCAATAACCTCTTTTGTATCATGAATAGCTTCTAACATAGGAGGAGTTGCTTCCTTTAGCTCATCCCACTTATCATTTAAATATGAAACATCATCTGCAAGCTTATTGAAAAGATCTCTTGTATCTTCATACACAATCTTCAGCTCTTCTGAGACTTCACGAGGATTTTTAATTGCCCATGTTGTATAGCTTACGGCTTTTTTTCCTTTTTGAATCACATATTGGCGCGTTTCCCGATCAGCCATAGCTGCTCCTGCACCAATTAAAGCTCCAAGCGCCATTTTCGTTAACATTCTTCCTCCTATACTCATTGCAATTCCTCCTTTTTCAAATCTTTCAAAATAATCTCATCTAGTAGACGTGCACAACCTTCTTTTACAAGATCATATACTTCCTCAAAGTTTCCAGTAAAATACGGATCAGGAACATCATCAACTTTTCCTTGTGGTACAAAGTCCAATAAACGTCCAATATATCCTGTTTTATTGTATCGAGCTAGACGATGTAGATTCCCTATATTCTCTGCATCCATCCCAATAATATAATCAAAGTTCCCTAAGTCCTCTTCTTTCACTTGACGAGCTTTAATCCCTTCACTGCTTATGCTGTTTTGTTTTAAGATATGAAGAGTTCCTTCATGCGGA
Organism: Priestia sp. TRM10; assembly: GCF_057808375.1. Classification (NCBI taxonomy): domain Bacteria; kingdom Bacillati; phylum Bacillota; class Bacilli; order Caryophanales; family Bacillaceae; genus Priestia; species Priestia sp. TRM10. The sequence continues at coordinate 205,379 of NZ_JBJZOT010000016.1, read as the reverse complement.
GATTTCCCAATATGATAATTACCTGTCCCAGCTGAGTCTATTTCTATGATATGTTGCAAATTCTTTTTTTTGACTAAATCTCGAAAAACTGCTTCCGCCATTGGGGAACGGCAAATGTTCCCTAAACAAACGAACAATACACGAATCATCAAACTCCTCCTTTTTTGTTAACTTGACTCTATAATCCCATAGAACGACTATGTTCTACAATATTTAACCCTTCTTCTTCTCTCCTAGAAATTCAATCCTTTCTTCTTTTCTGTTCTCTTTCCATGTTACAATAAACAAAAGCTTTTAATACGAAAGGATGACAGGCGTGAATTTGCAAGAGAAATCAGCAGAGAATATTAAATATATGGTTGAAAAAATCAGCCAGAAGTTAAACATTATGAATATGGGTGTTATGAAACCAGAGCAGTTTGATGAAGAATCTTATGAAGAACTTCGTGAAATTTATGAGATGGTAGAAGCCAAGCGTCAGTTTAGTCCAAGTGAAATGCAAGCCATTGCTACAGAGCTCGGTACATTACGCAAATAAGTAGAACAAAAAAAACTCTTACGCCTAGTATGCGTAAGAGGTTTTTTGTTCTATACTTATTTTCCGATAAACATTTGTGTCCAATATGTTGAATTACCGTCTTCTACATAACCAACACCCATATGAGTAAAGCTAGGATTTAGAATGTTTTTGCGGTGTCCATCACTGTTCATCCAAGAATTCATTACTTCTTCTGGTGTTTGTTGGCCTTTAGCAATGTTTTCTCCAGCTGATTTATATTCGATACCGAATTGCTTCATCATATCAAATGGTGAACCATATGTTGGAGAAGTATGATCAAAATAGCCTTTTGCTTTCATATCTTCTGACTTTTTAGTTGCAACATCGCTTAGTTCTTTATCTAATGTTACAGGTTTAAGACCCTGCTTCTCTCTCTCTTTATTTACAAGCTGAACAACTTGTTCTGCATATTGACTAGAATCAGATGATTCTGCTTGATTTTCTGCAGCATTTGTTTGTTTCTCTGTTGGTGCTGCTGTTTTTGTTTGTTTCTCTGTTGGTGCTGCTGCTGTTTTTGTCACATCACCGCTATTTACTGTACTGCCATCACAAGGTACTGTATAGCTGTACGTATGTTCTTTCATTTGTGAGTTTTGCACAGATGCTGCATCAGCCTGCCCTGTTGCACCGACAATTCCTAATGACATCACACCTGCGACTGTTAATACACGAAGTTTCTTCATAAAATAATACCTCCTATATTTTTTGACCCCCTCACGTTCTTCATTGTGCAGAAAAACTAGTAAACTATCAACCTTTATAAGCTACCAATACTTTCTATAAAAATACAAAAAAGAGCTAAACCCCTTGATATAGAAAGGGTATAACTCTTTCTCTAGTTCATCATGCTAATTTATTCCTTTTATAGGTTTTCTATAATGAAAAGGTTTTTTTCAGCGTAAGAAAACCCTAATAAATTATATTAAGATAACACTTTCAATGATTCCCTTGTAAATGCTGGGATATCATCAGGTGTTCTGCTTGTTACAAGTTGGTTTTGACAAACGACAACTTCTTTGTCTTGGAATGATGCCCCTGCATTTTCAAGGTCTACTTGAATAGATTTGAATCCTGTTACGCCACGGTCTTTTAACGTTTTTGCTGTAATTAATAGCTGTGGACCATGACAGATTGCTAGAACAGGTTTTTCATCGTCCATAAATGATTTTGCAAAAGCTACGAAACGGTCGTCTGCTCTCAACATATCTGGTGAGAAACCGCCAGGGATGAATAAAGCGTCGTATTGAGATGGATCTGCATCCTCAATACTTTGATCAATTGTCACTGTCGTCTCTCCTTGCTTTCCTTTTACATCTTTGCCTTTTTCAGCACCGATTACTGTTAATTCATGTCCTTCTTCTTTAAATGATTTAGCTGGATCTGTGTACTCTACATCCTCGAAATAATCTGTTAGTACTACTGCAATTTTTTTACCCATAATAACTCCACTCCTAAATAAAATTGTTTTATGTCTATAATTAATCTACCCGCTAAAATTTCAATTAAACATGCCGTTTTATTCAACTCTCTCAATTAAAAAAACCAGCTCACATTGTGAGCTGGTTTTCATTTTTCTCTTATAAGACTGCTTGCTCTTGTTCAACATCGAGCATAAGTTTTGGGCCAAAAAATTCATAATGGATACAATCTGCTGGTACGCCGTTTTTATACAAAGCACCTACAACTTGTTCCATAAATCCCTTTGGTCCACAAACATAATAGTGAGCATTTGGTTGTATGAGGTTATGATTGATCCATTCTTCATTAATTCTTCCATTAAAATAATGTTCCCCACACGCTTCAGTTGGTTTGGAATAGAAATTATAGGATTTAAACGAATGTTTATCCATAAGCTCTTGTACATGATCATAGAAAGGGTGTAAGTTTCGATTACATGAGCTTTGAACAAACGTCATATTTCCACTATACTTTTGGTCTACCAACGTTTCAAGCATACTCATTAGCGGTGTTACACCTACGCCACCACCAAGGAAAACAAGCGGCTCCCCATGATGCTCTTTTAAAACAAATTCACCCGCTGGTACGCTAATTTGAAGAAGGTCTCCAACCTGCACATCTTCATGAAGGTAGCATGATACTTTTCCTTCTTTCTTTACAGAAATGCGTAAGTACTGCTTGTTCGGAATGGATGAAACACTATATTGTCTTACATGTGTGTATTCTTCATTTGGAATATGTGCTTCAATACTAATGTACTGACCAGGTAAAAAAGCAGGAAGGGACTTCCCATCTTCTTTTTCTAGATAAAAGGATGTAACAAGCTCACTTTCTTTTTCTTTACGAACAACTTTAAATGGAGCAAATCCTTTCCACCCTTCTCCTTTTTCAGCTTCTTCGTACATTGTGTTTTCAACATCAATAAATGCTTTAGCAATTACACCATATGCTTGTTCCCATGCTTGTAGTACTTCATCTGTTGCAGCGTCTCCAAGTACTTCTTTAATAGCTTTTAACAAGTACTCCCCAACGATTGGATAATGCTCTTTCTGTACACCCACACTGCGATGTTTATGAGCAATCTGGACAACAGCACCTGTAATATTTTCCAATTTGTCAATATTAACGGCAGCAGCATATACAGCTGTTGCTAAAGACCGAGGCTGCTCACCTGTCTTTTGGTTTGTATGATTAAATACGTTCAGCAATTGTGGATAGTCTTCAAAAAGACGCTTGTAAAAACATTTTGTAATCTCTTCTCCTCTTTCAGCAAGAATAGGAGCTGTACTTTTTACAATTTTAATAACAGATTCATTTAACATTATTCATCACACCTTCAGTGGGATTTTTTAACTTCAGATTGATTGTACATCGAAATAGTCTAAAAAGATATATATAAAATACATCTTTAAAATATTTGTCACATTTAGCTTTAAAAATTAAACATGCTATTATAGTAGATAAGAATAAAAGGAAAGAGGCTGTTCCATGAGATTAACACAGTATACGGATTATTCTTTGCGCGTTCTCATTTATTTAGGGTTGCGTGATCAACATAAACTAAGCAACATTAAGGAAATTGCAGAGTCTTATAACATCTCCAAAAATCATCTAATGAAGGTGACTCATCAGCTCGGACAAATGGGTTTGATTAAAACTGTTCGAGGACGAAATGGGGGCATCGCTCTTAACAAAGCTCCGCAAGATATTAATATTGGAGACGTTGTAGCTCAAACAGAAGAAGATTTTCAAATTGTTGAATGCTTCCAGCAAAATAGCTGCTGTGCAATCTCCTCTGCCTGCAAGTTAAAAGGTGTTTTAAGGGAAGCGCTAAAAGCTTTTTTAGCTGTTCTCAAGCAGTATACATTAGAAGATTTAATTCAAAACGAAGCAGAACTTTACTTTTTACTTCAAACAGAAAAGACAACGAAAAAATAAGTTGTCTTTTTTATACATATAAATTATTTAAATATTGAGAATTTTATCTCCATATAATACAATAAGATTAAAGCTTGTCTCTTATTATGAGGTTTGTTTACTCTAAAAGTAAATTTCGCCCGTAATATCCGCAGCGAGCAGGAGGAACTTTCGTGTTCAAAAACGATACTGTTTATATTATTGGAGATGCGAAAACATCTTCAAATAATCCGATTACGCAAAAATATAACGCTTTTTTTATCGCGCTTGTTGTAGAGCGCTCAACAGGGATGATTATAGATGCAGACTGTTCAGCTACTATTCCTCTTACGTCAGCATTTGTTAAGTCCATTCTCATTTATAAAAACATTCAAGATTATGAAGAACTATGTGCTGAAATTCAAAATCGTTATTTTGGATCTTCCCAAAAAGCATTAACAGTAGCGCTTAAAAATGCGCTCATTAAATATAATAGTTTAAAATAATTAGTGCTGCTTGATCTGTTTCACGCAGATGAAATCCAGCCTTTAGAGGACGCTTTCTTCTAAGGGCTGGATTTTTTCATTTTATTTTAAGGAGGAGCTTTTATGATTGAAAATGGGTTCTTATATGTGAGCATTTTAATTGCCTTTACAGCTGTTGTTGCGCTTGCTGAAAGCAAAATTAAAAGCAAGTTTTTTAAATACGTACCAGGCATTGTGCTGATTTATATCGGCTGTACCCTTATGCAAACATTTGGGCTGTTTGGCACGAGTGACTCAATGGATAGCACTTATAATTCCTTAAGAGGCGCTCTTTTACCTGCTATGCTGATGCTTATGCTTTTACACTGTGATTTACGGAAGCTGTTTAAACTTGGGCCTAAGATGTTGCTTACTTTCTTTGCAGCCTCTTTTAGTATCATCGCGGGATTTGCCATTACCTTTGCTCTTTTGCAAAGTTTTTATGCACCTGGTACTGATAAAGCGTTCGCAGCACTAAGCGGAAGCTGGACAGGTGGTTCTGCCAATATGGTGGTCCTTCAAGATATTTTAAACGTTCCAGAAGGCATTTTCGGCTACGCGCTTATTATGGACACGATTAACTATTCCATTTGGGTAATGTTTATGTTCTGGCTTGTGCCTTTTGCAAAAGTTTTTAATAAGTGGACAAAAACAGATACAAAGTACTTAGACCAAGTGACGGCAGAGCTTGCTGCTTCATCTGAAGAAAGCGAATCTAAAAATATTGGCTTTGTTGAAATGCTTGGGATGCTTGCACTCGGACTTTTCGTAGCCGCAATTTCAACAACAATTGGAAATAGGCTTCCTGAGCTTGGGGAAGCTGTAAATGGGACAACATGGACCATCGTTATTGCATCTTTTGTAGGTGTTGTGCTTGCTATGACGAAAGTAGCAAAAATTCCTGGTTCAATGGAGTTATCAAAAGTGATGCTTTATATCGTCATTGCACTTATTGCTTCACATGCAGACTTCTCACAGATTTTACAAGCTCCTATCTACATTTTATCTGGTTTTATGATTCTGTTGTTTCATGCTTTAATCATGATTCTTCTAGCCAAAATTTTCAAACTTGATTTATTCACAATGGGTGTTGCTTCTCTTGCCAACGTGGGAGGAATTGCGTCAGCACCTATCCTAGCAGGAGCTTTTCATCGCTCATTAATTCCAATTGGCATCATTATGGCCATTATGGGCAGCTTTTTTGGTACGTATTTTGGCCTTATTACAAACTTTATTCTTTCCAAACTATAAGAAAGGATGAACAAAATGAAAATCGAGACGATCTCTCTCCATACAAAGGTTATTCCATTGAAAAAAACGTTTAAGACGGCTCTACGCACTGTAACATCAATTGAAAACGTGTTTGTCTTTTTGAAGCTTGAAAACGGCATAGTTGGAATAGGATCAGCAGCTCCAACTGTTGCTATTACAGGAGACAGTACTGAAGGAATCAAAGATATTATTAAAAATGTACTAGCTCCACTTTTAGTAAACAAAGACATTCACGATTTGAACTTTCTTCTAACCGCTATCCAAAATGCGTGTATTGGGAATACAAGTGCTAAAGCAGCCGTTGAAATTGCCCTTTATGATGCCTACAGTAAGCTGTTGGGTCTTCCTTTATATACGCTACTCGGCGGAAAAAAGACTTTATTAACAAACGATATGACTGTTAGCGTAGATTCTGCTGAAAACATGGCAAATGAAGCAAAAAAGCTAATTTCTAAAGGATTCTCGATCTTAAAAATTAAAGTGGGGGAAAACGGTGAAAAAGATATAGAACGAATTTTGGCCGTGCGTAAGGCTGTAGGTCCCTCTGTTTCTCTAAGAATTGATGCAAATCAAGGATGGAGATCAAAAGAAGCGGTCAAAATTATTCAATCACTTGAAAGACAACAGGTAAACCTTACACTTGTAGAGCAACCTGTTGATGCTACTGACATTGAAGGGCTTAAGTTTGTCAAAGAGCAAGTTTTCACTCCTATCATGGCTGATGAAAGTCTTTTTTCAACTAGAGATGCTATTCGTCTCCTTGAGAACAAGGCAGTTGATTTCTTGAATATTAAACTAATGAAAACTGGAGGCATACGAAATGCTCTTACGATTGCCAGTATTGCCCAATCTTATAATGTTGAATGTATGATTGGAAGTATGATGGAAGCTTCCATTAGCGTTGTTGCTGCTGCACATGTAGCAGCATCCCATCCTAACATTACAATGATTGACCTTGATGCCCCGCTTTGGTTGGAAGATTTAACTGTTGATCATCATATTCTGAAGGAGAAAATCATTTTATCAGAAGACAGCGGGATTGGTATTTCTCACAACTCCCTTTCCATTTCTGTCTAATTTAGAGGAGGATTTGCTATGAAAAAAATGTGGGTTTTTATTTTATCTCTGTTATTTTTGTTTTCTTTTTCTTCTGTGACAAAAGCAAAGGAAATGAAAAAAGATGAAGCTTTTGTGAATGTTTCAGTAGCGACACTTTGGACAGAGCCAAACATTGCAAGAAAACTTGATGTCCCTTCTACTTCAAATCCAGTTGATATGAAAAAATGGACTTCGACTATGAGCTATGACGAGAAGTTATGGCTTGTTGGGAATTTAGAAACACAAGCCCTCTATGGCTCAAAAGTGACTATCCTTGAAGAACAAAATGGTTGGGTCAAAGTAGCGGTACATGATCAGCCAACACCTAGAAATGAAAAAGGTTATCCTGGCTGGATGCCTAAAGCTCAACTTTCTAAAAGCCCTTCCTTTTCCGTTTTAAAAGAAAAACGTCCATTTGCTTTAGTAACAGCAAACACTGCATCTCTTTTTAAAGATTTTGCCGAAAAGAAGAAAGGAATAGAAATCAGTTTTAATACAAGACTTCCCGTGCTCAAAGAGAAGAAAAACAAATTACTTGTATACACTCCAAACAGCGGAGCACAGTGGCTACGCAAATCTGATGCTTCTATTTATCAAACAGAGCAAGACATTCCAAAGCCAACTGCTGATGATTTAATTCGCTCTGGGAAACAGTTTTTAGGATTGCCATATCTTTGGGCAGGAATGTCTGGATATGGATTTGATTGTTCAGGCTTTACGTACACTCTTTATAAATCCCATGGTATCACTATCCCTCGTGATTCCTCTGTCCAAGCAACACACGGAAAGCCTGTTGAACGAGAAGATCTTCAAAAAGGCGATCTTATTTTCTTTGCATATGAAGAAGGCAAAGGGCGTGTGCATCATGTTGGGATGTATATTGGAAATGGTGAAATGATTCATTCTCCTAATACGAGCACAACGGTGAAAATTGATAAAATTGAAACATCTGGATATGGAGAAGAATATGCAGGAGCAAGACGTTACTTACGTTAAAAAAAGGGAATCGAGTCTTGGACTCGATTCCCTTTTTTTCGATGTATTTCCCATAAAATAATACTAATTTATTTTATTATTCCACTTTATTCGACCTCTATTTAACTTATATACAACATTTCAGGCGATCTTATAGCTTTCTTATAGATTAATCATCCCATTCTACTTCTATTACATCACCAGTTGTGGCAGAAACAGTTACTTCTGCTTCTCCTTTATTCGATTGAACCTCAATCTCGTAAAGTGCTACACCATCATCTTCATCAAGTTCGGTGCTCACAACTTCTCCATCAACTTCTTTTAAAGCAATACTTTCTGCTTTTTGTGCTGTAACTTTCACTTGAGATGAATTAATACTGTCGTCATCGCGGTCGTCATCACGATCATCCTCATCTTTTTGAACATGCAGCACATCACCTGTAACAGCATCAATTTTCACTTCCTGCTCTAATCCGTTGTGAGTTACTTCAACTTCATAAACTACTTTTGCTGTTCGGTCATCATAATCTAAGTCAAGATCCGTCATTTCTCCAGATACTTTGCCTAAAGCAATTGTCTCAGCTTCTTGTGCTGTAATTTTAGCTTGCTCTTTTAGCAGATCATCCTCATCTTTTAACACTTTACCTGTTTGCCCATTAATTTCAATGTCTTTTTCTCCATTTTGAGTTTGAACTTCTACTTCATAAATAACATATGGACCTTCTCGATCTTGATCAACGTCTGTAACTTTTCCATCAACTTCTTTTAAAGCAATACTTTTTGCTTCATCTATGCTAATTTTAGCAGATTGCGTATTTTTATTTGCTTCTTCACTATTTGTTCCCATTGCATGTACTCCATAAGCTGCACTGCCAAATGCTATTGCACCTGCTAATACTGTTGCTTTGAATTTCATAACTTTCATCCTCCTATCGTTTTCTTACTTTTATATTACCTACAGAAAATGATAAGAAAAGGAAAAGAAAATGATAAACGTATGAGAAAACTATTTAATTTCCATGATGAAAGAAAAACCTTGCACAATGTGTACAAGGTTTTTTAGTCATCTTTATCGAGTTCAAAACGAATAATTGTGCCAGTATAAGCATTAATGTAAACTTCAGCTTCTTGCCCGCTACTGTCTTCAATCTCAATCTCATACTGCAAAAGACCATCTTCTTCTCCTAGATCTGTTTCTTTCACTTTCCCCTTAAACTTGGTAAGAGCAATTTCCTCTGCTTTCTTTTTATTAATAATTGAAGACTTTTCACTATCTTTTCCTTCTTGTTCTGTTTCGTTAGTTTCAAGCTTATACTCTTCCTTAGATAAAAGTTCTCCGTCCATTTTAGCAATTTTCATTTGCACTTTTTTTTCTTTCCCTGTTACCTCAATATCATAATAAGGATTCTTTTTATCCTCGTGAAGCTTAATATTTGAAATATCGCCTGTCGCTTGTTTCAAAGCAATATCTTTAATCTCTGTTTCAGTTAACGACGTCTTTCCACTACTTTTAATTTGAACAAGATCTGTTACTTCTCCATCTTCACTATTAATAATAGCTTTATAAATTCCTGATTCGTTTTGAAATTGAGCAATATAGCTTTCACCAATATGTTCGACACTTTGGATTTTACCTCTATATTTTTCAGTAATAAGACCTTTTACATCATGCTGACTATAATGTTTTTCATCTTTTGATGCAATCGTACGATAAGTACCAAATCCTAAAATGACAATAAGGAGTAAACTAAGAAGAACAATCAGACTTTTTCTCATATCTGTTCCTCCCTTCTTATCAAAAACTATAGCAAAACAAAATGAGAAAACAGTAAGAAAGAACTATAAATGATTGAAATTCCGCAAGGATTTTATTTCCTTTTCATTCTTTTCTTGGGATAATCTTGTTTTATATGAAATGGAAGGGCTATCGTAAATGTTGACCCTTCTCCAAGCACACTCGTAAAGGTAAGCGTTCCTTTATGAGCTTCTACAATGTTTTTGGCAATAGCAAGACCCAGACCTGTTCCACCGCTTTTTCGGTTTCTTGCTTTATCCACTCTATAGAACCGATCAAAAATAGATGCTTGATCTTCCTGTGGAATACCAATTCCGTAATCTTGAACAGAAACTGTAATGCCATTTGGCTTCTTGTGAAGAGACACATCCAAATGTTTCTCACTATACTTTAGGCCATTATCAAGTAAAATAATCAGAAGCTGTTTGAGCTTATTGCAGTCGCCTACAATAGTCATATTTTCTTCCCCTTTATGAACCTTAATTGTTCTATTATAGGCATGCTCTAAGCGCTGTGAAAGTTCTGTAACAAGGTGCACAACATCCACTTCTTCTTCCTGAAGATCTCCTTGTTCATTGCTTTGAGCAAGCATAAGCATCTGTTCTGTCATCTCTTTCATTCTAACAGCTTCAGAATGAATAGCTTCAATCGATTCTTCAAGGACTTCAGGCTTTTTTGTACCCCATCTCTTTAGGAGGCTTGCATAGCTTTCAATAACAGTTAGTGGTGTCTTTAACTCATGTGAAGCATCTGACACAAACTGCTGCTGTTTCTCAAAATTCCGCCTTAAAATGTCCATCATATTATTGAATGTTTTCCCCATAATGTATAACTCATCACGCGAAGATTTTGGTAATGAAAGTTTTTTAAATCGTCCATTCTTTTGAATTTCCTCCATCGTTTGCACAAGAGATTGGATAGGTGAAAGCACAATATTTCCTAAGGTTCGGCTCGCAAGAATAATTGGAATTAAAATTAAGAGTGACGTTCCAATCAAAACAAAACGAAGAGCACTTAAATTTTCACTCATTTGTTTTAAGCTTGTTGTAATCTCTAAACTCACAATTGAACCATCTGTCCAAATCAAGGGATGATATACAACAGCAAACTTTTCTCCATTATATTCCCGTACAAATGCTTTTTCCCCATGCTGATACGTAACAGGCAGCTTTTGAAAATGAATTTCTTTTGTTAGAGTATTTGATACAAGCTTATTGTCTTCGTCAATCACGCGTATCATTCCATTTGGGGGCAGGTATGCTGTTAATAGCTGTTGAAGATTATCTTGAGGTTGAATTGTACCAACCATGTCTTTTGCTTGGGTTTGAAGACGTTCTAGTTCACTGTCTGTTGTCATTTTATTAAACAACAAATAAACAGCACTATTTGCAAGCAACAGTAACGAGAGCAACGTTACTGTTGTAAAAATATAAATTTTATACTTAATAGGCATTAAGCTTGCTCCTTTAGCGTATAGCCTACTCCTCTAACCGTATGGATAAGTGGTGTATCAAAAGGGTAGTCTACTTTTCTTCTTAAATAACGCACATATACATCAACAACATTTGTATCGCCATAGTAGTCAAACCCCCACACATTTGTGAGAATTTGCTCTCTGTTTAAAACTTGCTGCTTGTTTCGAAGCAGATAGACAAGCAAATCAAATTCTCTTGGTGTTAATTCAATCGCTTCTCCGCGTCTAATCACATCTCTTGTCTTCTCATTAACCGTTAAATCCCCTGCTTGAAGCTGTTCCTCTTCTTCTTCTTTTTGATATATTGCATTTGTTCTGAGACATGCACGAATTCTCGCTAACAGTTCTTCAATTTGGAAAGGCTTTGTAATATAATCATTGGCTCCTTGATCAAGTCCGTTAACTTTATCTACAACAGAGTCACGAGCTGTAATTAATATAACAGGAGTATACGTATCCGTAGAACGAATCCTCCTCAGCACTTCCATTCCATTTAGCTCTGGTAGCATAACATCAAGCAAAATAAGGTCCCAGTTGCCTTTTTGAAAGAGCTCTAGCCCCTCTTTACCGCTCGTAGCAATATCTGATTGATATCCTTCGTACTCTAATTCTAAGGAAATTACACGAGCAATTTTTTCTTCATCTTCAATGATTAAAATATTTTGAGTCATTTGTTCCTCCTTATTTCCCTAAAACTTCTATACCTATTTTAACTTTTGTGACTGTTTCTATAATTTGAAGTATAGCATAGGTCATTCTCTAAAAAACGCCTCTTGCCTTTTCAAATGTTTAATAAATTCAGATTTGTTAATATCAAATAAAAGGAGGTTAATAAAATGAAACATTATCATATTATTGTCCAAGGAAAAGTACAAGGGGTTGGATTCCGCTACTTCACAGCTCTTCAAGCAGGTGAATTTGATTTAGTTGGTTTTGTTAGAAATTCAGATGATGGATGTGTTGAGCTTGAAGTAGAAGGTGCTGAAGAGCGGATAAAACACTTTATAAAGAAAGTAAAAGGTGGTTCTCCTTTCTCACGAGTGGACAAACTTTCTTACTCAGAGCAAAACCACCTTGCAAACTTTTCTTCTTTTAAAATTCATTATTAACATTTTCTATCCTTCATATGGTCTTGTTTGATAGAAGTAGTTGGGCGTTAGCACTTTATTTTGATAAGGTTTATGAAAAATATGCGTTGTAGCAGGCGATAAAGGGGGAATAAGCCATGTCCAGTTCCCTGTTACACCTCGTCCTGCTTTTCGCTCTTTTTCTTCAAAAAGGCGGAACTGCTCTGCTGCTGTATGATGATCAACAATGCTGACTCCCTGCTTTTTAAAAGAAAACAATACAGCCTCGTTAAGTTCGATTAAAGCTCTATCTTTCCAAAGTGTTGCATTCCGACTTGTATCTAGTCCTAGTATAGAAGCTACTTTTGGCAAAAGATTATATCTATCAGTATCAGCTAAATTTCTTGCTCCAATTTCTGTTCCCATATACCATCCATTAAAAGGGGCTGCTGTGTAGGAAAGCCCCCCAATTTCTAATCGCATATCAGATACAATTGGCACTCCATACCATTTTACTTTGAGATCCTTAAACTGTTGAATTCGAGGATGTTCAATCATCACTTCCACAATAGCTGTTTTCGGAATTTCTCTCCAAACTGGTTTTCGTTTCCCAATGCTCACAACAAGAGGAAGAAGATCAAAATTTGTTCTTTCTCCTTTCCAACCTAGTCTCTCACAAACTTTTGTAAACGAAAGAGAAGCGGAGTCACCAATCAGCCCAAACTCTGTTTGATAGCCTGCATAGCGAATAAGCTGATGATTCCAGATCTGAACCTTTTCTTCCCCTTGCTCTTCTCTAAATATACTAATTGTAGGCCGAACTTTCCCTCCGTTTGTTGCATATTCAATATGCTCAATAAGGGCATCTAATACTTCTTCTTCTTTTCTTATATGCCGCTTATCACGAACTGTCAGCGAGGCCCAAAACAAACGCCCAATACAGCGATTGCTATTCCGCCAAGCCATCCGTGCACCATGTTCAAGCTCTTCAAATGTATGTTGATAACTGCCGTTTCTCTCTATCTGTTCAACAACTGCCGTTATTCTCTCTTCTTTTTCTTCCTCTGTTTTATGAAGCTCTGTATAACAAATTTTAATAAACTCTTTTGCCTGTTGGATAAGTTCTTCTGATGTCATGTAACCCCTCCTCTTTTCTCCTCCTTACACTCTAACATCTCTTTCTTATTAAATTATTCTCTAAAATTGAAAGAATCATGAACGTAAATAAAGAAACAATATTCGCGCTTCTTATTGACGATTAATTGTTTTTAAAAGATAAACGCTTTGTAGCTTACTTTTTAAGGAAAAGAAAACATACTACGTGCATACATCTATAAAAAGGAGGAATGCTTATGCTAAATATGCTGCTTGCTACACTTGGGATTCTTGTCCTATTCTTTGCCGTGACAGCTATTTTTATCGTTCTATTCCGCTCTTTAGTTGACTCTAGTCAATCTAAAAAAGTAGATAATTTGCCATCCTCACACAACAAAGAAGAAAGCATATAAAAAAGCCAGATCTTCCGAGAAGGAAGGTCTGGCTTTTTATTTACTTTCCATAGTTTTTCATCTTATCCTGAAGTTGCATAACGCGTTTTGTACCATCTTCACGAAGACGTTTGTTTTCCTCTTCAATTGCCTGCGTCTCTTCCATCCCTTTCATAATGATATTCCAAGATTCTTCAAGCGTCTCAATTTTCACGCTAGGCTGACCAGACATACGAGCAATTTCCGTACTTTGTGTTGAAATATTTTGAGCATTTTTTAAGATCATTTCATTTGTACGACGATCAAGCTCACTTAATGAATCTGCCACAAGCTTTTGGCGTTTTGCTGCAACGGCTTGAATGATACCATTTTTGAAGATTGGAATAGTTGTAATAAAGGCCGAGTTCACTTTACCAATCAGCTTTGTATTCCCACGCTGAAGCATCCGAATTTGTGGCGCTGTTTGAACAGCAACAATACGCGCCATTTCTAAATCATAGATTCGTTCTTCCAGTGCTTGAATGCTGTTATTTAATGTATCAAGCTGCATTGATGCCATTTGGTTTCCGCCTGCTGCTTTTTTCTCTAACTCCGGGACCTCTGACTTAAGCTCATCCACTTTAAGTCCACCAGCAACAATATATTTTTCTAAATCTAAGTAGTATGCAATATTATGTTGGTACATATCTTCTAGCGTATTTGTTGTTTGTACCATCTTATCTTTGTAGCCTGAAATTTCTCCATGAATTTTATCAATTTCTTTTCCAAGTGTTTGATATTTAGCGAAAATCTTATCAATCATCTTTTCGCCACGTTTAAAAATTTTGCCTAAAAACCCTTTCTTTTCTTCAAAATCATTCTTATCAAATTTGTCCATTAATTTACCAAGCTGTTTTAGCATTGTACTTGAGTCATTCATCTCAGACGCTCGCATCATTGATAAGATTTGATCTGAAAACTGAGAAAGCTGCACAGCAGGCTCTTTCCCGAATTCTAATAAAGCCGTTTGATTTCTGTAATCAATACTTTGTGCAAGCTGCTGCACCTCTGGTTCTTTACGAAGCTCAAGCCTCGTTTCATCTGCTGTGACTTCTGTTAACTGATCATCAGGCTCTGTTGTTACTAATCCTGTATTTGAATTTGTCATGATAATCTTCCTTTCTATTTTTTCATAGATTTTAATACTTTACGAAAGATGGAAGGTTGCTTAAAATCTTGCCCAAACACCATTTCATCTAGCCAGTGTGTATCAAAGCATTCGCTGTTAAGATAAAGCTCTAAATCATTATGACCTTGTGGATTATAAAGGAAAAGATCAAAGCCAAATTCATTTAAAAGAAGCAAAAGAGCTGCATCGGAACGAGAAAGAACGCCATTTTTTTCATTGCAATATAAGACAAGCTTTGGTACTTCTTGCGCATAATCAAACTTCTGCATCAATTCTAGTACAAACGTTGGAATAGATGTAATTTGAGTAAAAAGATAAAGCTTAGCCTCTTCTTCTGTTTCTCCTTGTTTTGTCAGCCAATTTGTTGTTTTGCATGTATTAGCAATAGCAGTTGCTATCCCTTTTTGTAATCCTTCTGGCAAATGCTCATATTTCCACCAGTTGCTTCTTCTCATCTTCTCTTCGTCAAGCTCACCATTTCGGTTTAGGCAATGTTGATAGTGATATTGATAGTTTGCTTGAATTTCTGTCGTGAACGGAAACGATTGGACAAGTGATGCTTCTTCATATTCTGTTAAGGTTTGAACACGATCCCAATATTCACGTTCACTATGTGATACTCCCATAATTTTAGCAAATAAATTTGGAATGCGAACTTGTTCGTTCTGAACGGAAAAGTTCGGTCGAATAAATGCTCTCTCTTTTGCTAGAATAAATGTCTCATCATACGTTGTTTTAAGGGTGACAGCCGTTGGCACGTAATCACGAAATTGCCAAGGTTTATAAAGGGAAGATCCTTCATGATGAATTGTATGATGCATTTCTTGTGAAGCTTTGTAAGCAACTGTACCTTTTCGCTCAGGTTCTTCTGTTGGAAAAGGTTTGATTTCCCCTTTAAGCGGATGTTTCACAACATCTGTAAATGTCTCTTTCTCATCTATTAATGAGAAATCATCTTCTCCGCCTGGTTGGAAAATGATAATATCAAAGCCAAGTAAAGCTAAATAATAGAAAAAATACACCTGACTTTTATTCATATCTCCATACCATACAATACAAGGTGGTTTCTCAAGAATAGAATATGTTTTTAACCATGAGTCAAGATGATTCCAAGACCACTTCATTAAATCTAAAAAGATGCGCCTGAAGTCCTCATGTGCAAAACCATAGTGTTGATCAAAGTGTTTTAATACTTCCATAAAGGATAAACGAATATGACGATGAAAGAGCGGATTTTCATGTTTGGGGATAAGTTGTTCACCTTCTAAAAAAGCAACAAAGCGGTTAATGGATAATCCGTTCTCTCTCTGGTTAACCATATGGATTTTCTGGATTGCTTGGAACCGTTCTTGTGAAATAGTTTTATCTAGCTCCTCACTTAATATATGAACATTCTGTTTTTGAGCCAACTCATAGAGCTTAATATAATACTCTGTTTCATCATGGGTGATGCCAATAATGCGAGCGCCAATCGTGGAAAATGCAAGACCTTCTTCTTCACTATAACCCGGTCTCTCTTTTAGCGGCTTCTCTATTTGCTCCCCCCAGCTATCGATTTGGAGCGGATAGTGGGAAATAGTAATTTTTTGTCCAACCATTCTTTCTCCTCCTTTCTGCTATCATTTGTTTTTAGGACTTTTAGGGTGACCAAAAACTGCAACCATGCCAGAGCGAGTCACTGCATAGCAGTTACCAAATTTCCGAATACTTCCTACTGGAAAATCTTGAACCCTTTTCCTTAGTGTTGATGAGTTAATTCCCCATTCTTCACAAGCTTGGGCTGAACTTAAAATATGATTGCTGCTTAAATTGATTTTATTTAGTGTTATCATCTATCACAACATTCTTTCTATTACTAAAATAAAATTGGCTTTTATTCATATGGATGTACCTCCCAAATCATAAGAAACCTATTGTATAGTGTAGCTCCATTAAATAGATACAGTGAAAGACACCGCTTTCTTCAATCATGAGTTACAAAAAGAAGGAGACATAAAGACTCCTTCTTTTTTATTAATTACTCGTCCTCTTTTGAAGCAGCAACTTCGTCCATGTGATGCTTTTTCTGATTTCGCTTATGAATAATAAATGTAATAACAAATGCTAAGATAACAATAATAAAGAATGCAGTATGCGGCAATTCATAATGAAATACACTTGCGAACATTTTTAAAGCAATAATTGCAATTAATATAAAAGCAGTATGTTCTAATTCTGGAATACGATCCATTAGACGTAAGAAGAATCCAGCAACAGTACGCATCATAATAATTCCAAGCACTCCGCCTAATAAAAGAACCCAAACTTTCTCAGAAATTGCAAGGGCAGCTAAAATACTATCTACTGAAAAGGCAAGGTCCATCAATTCAACAGCAATAACTGTTCCCCAGAAAATGCCAAATACACGCACTAAAAATCCCGGTTTCTTTGCTCCACCTTCATCATTTCCATTGAGGAAGAAATGTGAGATAACAAGCCAAGCAAGATATGCGGCACCTAACACTTTAATCCACCAGAACTTAATAAGGAACATGCCTAGTCCAATGAATAAGAATCTAAAAAATACGGCTCCAAAAAGTCCGTAAGTTAACGCCTTTTTTTGCTTGTCTGCTGGCAACGGCTTGACCATTGTTGCTAATACAAGAGCATTATCTGCAGATAACAAACCTTCTAAAATAACAAGTGTACCAATTAATCCCCACGAAACGGGGTCTGTTAATACTTCCGCCCATGCATGCAAGTCAAAAGCTTGTGCATAGGTATGAAGCATTTTGTGTAAAATTTCCATATCAGTTCCTCCTACTAGATGAAAAGCAGCTGTTATACTTCTAAGCCATAGTTACGGCAAAGAGCAGCTAAACCACCAGAAAATCCACTGCCAATTGCGTTGAATTTCCAATCTCCATTATGACGATAAAGCTCACATACTACAACGGCTGTTTCGATGGAAAAATCTTCCCCTAAATCATAACGAATCAGTTCTTTCCCTGTTACTTCATCAACGAATCTAACAAAAGCATTTGAGACTTGTCCAAAGTTTTGGTTACGGCTTTCCGCATCGTGAATAGTAACAGTAATACCTACTCTATGAATATTTTCAGGAATTTTTGAAAAGTCAACGACCAGTTGCTCATCATCTCCTGATCCTTCTCCTGTTCGGTTGTCTCCAGTATGCTCAACGCCACCACTTGGATGTTTTAAATTGTTATAAAAAATAAAATCATGATCATTTTGACAGTTTCCTTTTTCATCAGCTAAAAAAGCAGATGCATCAAGGTCAAATCCAGCACCGCCATCGTATTGATTCAAATCCCAACCAAGTCCAATGATTCCTTTTACTAACCCAGGATTTGTTTTTGTTAAATCAATGCGCTGACCTTTTGATAATGAAATTGACATTGTTATTCCTCCTTTTTTATTCTGAGAAAAGCCGGTGCTTTTTAGCACCGACTAATTGTTTTATTTACACATCTAAACCGTAGTCTTTAACAAGTGCAGCAAGTCCACCTTGGTAACCAGAACCAACAGCAGCGAATTTCCACTCTCCACCATGGCGGTAAAGTTCACCAACTACAACAGCTGTCTCAATCGAGAAGTCTTCTCCTAAATCGTAGCGAATAAGTTCTTTATTAGACTGCTGATCTAGAATACGAACAAAGCTGTTTGAAACTTGTCCAAAGTTTTGGCTACGCGCTTCGCCATCGTGAATCGTAATTACAAAAGCAATCTTTTCAACATTTGAAGGAACAGCCTGTAAATCAACAGCAACTTGTTCGTCGTCTCCAGCTCCTTCTCCTGTACGGTTATCTCCTGTATGTTCAACAGCACCGCTTGAATGCTTTGGCTGATTATAGAAGATAAACTCTCCTTCAGATGGACATTTTCCAGCTGCATCTAATAGGAAACAAGAACTATCTAAATCGAAGTCCTTCCCTCCATCATATTTATTTGTATCCCAACCTAAACCAACTGTAACTTTTGTTAATCCAGGATTTGTTTTTGTTAAATCAATTTTTTGTCCTTTTGATAATGAAATAGCCATAATTTCTCTCTCCTTTTTATATGAAAGTAAACAAATAGCCTTTCTTCAATACATCTTAAGAATAATTACGAACAAGCTCTTGAAGGTTTGTATCTTTTGTTCCATCACCAATAGCACCAAACTTCCAGTCACTACCATGACGATAGATTTCTGCTACAACAAGACTTGTCTTTCCGCTGTAATCATCACTTAGATTAAAGCGAAGAAGTTGTTCGCCGTTATCTTGGTTTTGAACGCGAATATAAGCATTTTTAAGCATTCCAAAATCTTGTTTACGACGAACACAATCATAAATATTAACAACAAAAACAAGTTTGTTTATGTAAGATGGAATATCCTGCAAATTCACTAAAACTTGCTCGTCATCCCCAGCTCCCTCACCTGTTAAGTTGTCTCCACTGTGTGTTACACTTCCGCATGAGCTTTTTAAGTTACCAAAATAGATAAGCTGCTCTTTTTTCGTAATTTTGTCATCTTGTAACATAAGAACTGAAGCATCACAATCAACGTTCGGAGCTTTATTTCCGCCTCCAAACAAAGAGCTTAAAAGCCCTCCGCCACTGCTTGATTGAACAGGATCCCATCCTAATCCAATTAAGATATTGGAAAGTGTTGGATTTCCCTTTGTCAAATCAATACGCTGACCTTTTTGAAGCGTAATCGCCATTGGATTCCCTCCTTGTCATTTCAAAAATCACGTTAACGTGATTTCCCCACCTATTTATCGTATTATAGTTTAGTAGTTTTATCAAATTGCTGTACTCCAAATTTCTTAGATAAATAAGTCTTAATATGTAATACGAACAACATAAAAGAAGGTTTCGTTTTTTGTAGAAATTTGTTCTCTAATCATAAAAGTGACCAAGCTATCGCGAGGATGTCGCCTGGTCACCTCTTTTTTCAAAAAAACATTAGAGCATTTTTAGTTTCTTCTATTGAATACGATCCAGTGCGCTTTTTAAATCCTTCCATATATCTTGCCATTCTTCAATTCCAACTGATAATCGAATAAGTCCATTTGTAATTCCCATTCGTTCGCGCTCTTTTAGTGGAATACCTGCATGGGTCATTGTAGCTGGATGCTGAATTAGTGTTTCAACATCTCCCAGGCTTACTGCGATTTTAATCCATGACAATGCGTTAAGAAACGCTTGTGCTTCTTCTTTCCCTCCTTTAATTTCAAACGAAATAATCCCTCCGCCAAGACTCATTTGCTTCTTAGCGATTTTATAATGAGTATGATTAGGATCAAAAGGATAATAAACATTTTCAATTGCTCTATGTTTACTTAACCGGTTCATAAGTTTTTCAGCATTTAAACATTGCCTATCAAGACGTACACCAAGCGTTTTAATTCCTCGTAACAAAAGCCAAGCATCAAAAGGAGAAAGAATTCCACCCATATCTTTATGAACAGACTTTTTCATCTCTTTCATACACTCTTCTCCACCTACAACAAGTCCTGCAATTACATCTCCATGTCCTCCTAAATATTTAGTAGCGCTATGAATGACAATATTACACCCCCATTCTAAAGGTCTTTGAATATATGGAGAACTAAATGTATTGTCGACAACAACAGGAATGTGGTTTGCTTTTGCAATACAAGATACAAGCTCCAAGTCAATAATTTCCATTGTAGGATTTATAGGAGTTTCAATAAAAATACAGGCTGTTTCAGGACGAATAAGTCCTTCTATGCTTCGTTTCGTGTCCATTTGGCAGAAGTCATAAGTAATATTGTATTTCTTTTTCATAAATTCCAGAAGCGTATACGTACATCCATATATGCCACTTGAACATATAACATGATCACCTGCCTTCGTAAGAGAAGATAATACAGCAGAAACCGCTGCCATGCCGGAACCAAAAGAAAGACAAGAAAAACCACCTTCAAGCTCAGCTATCTTTCTTTCAAGAGCTGAAACGGTTGGGTTCCCTAGTCGGGAATACATATATCCTGCTTCTTCTCCAAGAAATCTTTTTTCACCTTGCTGGGCTGTTTCAAAAGAAAATGTAGAGGTTTGAAAAATGGGAAAAGATAAACTTTTCGTCTCTTCTTGCAATTGTTCAACATCGTGCACAAGCTTTGTGTTCATACGTTGTTTTCCTTTCACGAACCACCGCCTCCTCACAATGCTTTCTCTCTATATGTATATGCTCCTATTTTCAAAAATCTGTTTATCCTACTTTTTACACCATTACTATATTTATCATATCGATTGTTACTTTATTTTCTTTAATTAAAAAATGTAAATTCACTTCCAAAATGTAAGCAATTTCATTTTTTTGATAATTTAAACTAAATTTTACCTCTTTTTATGTTCATTCACCTTTATTCTATTTTCTAGAAGTGAAAAACTTATATTATCAAGGATTTTATTCCATTAGAATCAACAAAGTATTCCTCTACAACTTTTCTGAATTTGTAGCTTTTCAAATGATAAAAATCTATTTTTTTAGTTTCAAAACTTTTATAAATAGTTTAATAAAATGTTCAAAGTATCGTCACAATATTAAAATGAAATTAACATTAAGCAAGGGGGTATTACGATGCAAAACGCTAGAGAAATGGAAACGGTTACTTTTTCACCAGATAACAATAATAAAAATTTCTTTCAAAAGCTTATGGATATTAAGGTAGGTCCACTTCCTTTACCGCTTTATGTTCTTTTTTCAGCTATCGTTATTGCGGCTGCAATTTACAATCAACTTCCGCCTGATATGATTGGTGGATTCGCAATTATTATGGTTGCAGGATTTCTTTTAGGGGATATTGGTATGAAAGTACCGATTTTGAAAAACATTGGTGGCCCTGCTATCATGTCATTGTTTATTCCATCACTATTCGTTTTCCTAGGTTGGATGAATGATTCTTCCATGGAAGCGGTTACAACGTTAATGAAGACATCTAACTTCTTATATTTCTATATTTCCTGCCTTGTTGCTGGTAGTATTTTAGGAATGCACCGTCTTGTTCTTGTACAAGGATTCATGCGAATGGCTGTTCCACTTATTGTTGGAACGATTAGTGCAGTTGTTGTTGGTGTTTTAGTTGGTATGCTTTTTGGATATGATCCAAAACATACACTTTTCTTCATTGTCGTACCAATTATCTCTGGAGGAATTGGTGAAGGAATTTTACCTCTTTCATTAGGTTACTCACAAATTCTTGATCAACCTTCTACTGAACTTGTATCACAGCTTATTCCAGCTGCGATTATTGGTAACGTATGTGCCATTATCTGTGCTGGTTATATGAAAAACTTAGGTGAAAAAAAACCACATTTAAATGGACAAGGAATGCTTGTTAAAACAGGTAATGATGAAGAATTATTAAAAGCAATGAATGAAAAACGCAAAATTGACTTTTCTCTTATGGGTGCTGGACTTCTAATTGCCTGTACGTTCTTTATTACAGGGAGCCTTGTACACGGTTTATTAGATAAAGCTTTTGGCCTTAATATCCCTGGTCCAATCGTTATGATTTTTGCAGCAGCACTTGTTAAGATTTTTCAACTTCTTCCGAAAAAGATGGAAGATGGAACATACAACTTATACAAATTTATTTCGACAAACCTTACATGGCCACTTATGGTTGGATTGGGATTACTTTATATCCCATTAGAAGACGTTGCTGCTGTATTAACAGTTGGATACGTAGTGATCTGTGCTTCTGTTGTATTAGCAATGGTAACAGCTGGATTCTTCGTTGGTAAACTTATGAAAATGTACCCTGTTGAATCTGCTATTGTAACAGGCTGTCACAGCGGTCTTGGTGGAACTGGAGACGTTGCTATCCTTTCTGCTTCAAACCGTATGGGCTTAATGCCTTTCGCACAGGTTTCTACTCGTATCGGTGGAGCAGTTACTGTTATTCTTGCAACACTTTTACTTGGCATATTTATGTAAACTTAAACTCAAAAACCCAGAAAGAGATATCCTCTTTCTGGGTTTTTATTTTTTCCTTTTTAAAGTATTAACATCTTCTAAAAACTGTCGATGAAAAGAATAGAAGAGCACATCAACTGTAATCTTTAATAAATGTAATTAGGTGGCTAGCATACTATGGATAAAACTTCTCTCATTGGTTTAATTGTTGGAATCATTGCTGTTTTTGTTGGGATGATTTTAAAAGGTGTGAATGTAACAGTATTATTCAACATTCCTGCCTTGCTAATCATTGTGCTTGGAACCGTTGGAGCAGTAACAATCGCTTTTCCAACACAGGATATTAAAAAAGTACCAAAGCTCTTTGGAATCTTATTTAAAGAAAATAATAGCTTAAATGTAGAAACACTTATTCCTCTTTTCGTAGAACTTTCTTCTCTTGCACGAAGAGAAGGACTACTAGCTCTTGAAAGCAAAGTGGAAGAAATTGATGATCCATTTTTAAAGAACGGTTTAAATCTAGCTGTTGACGGCCAGCCGCATGACTTTATCCGCGACGTAATGACAGAAGAAATTGAAGCAATGGAAGATCGCCATCATACAGGTGCATCCATATTTACACAAGCTGGCACATATGCACCTACACTTGGTGTTTTAGGGGCTGTTGTTGGCCTTATTGCAGCTCTTGCTGATATGAGCGATATTGATAAACTTGGTCATGCTATAAGTGCTGCTTTCGTTGCTACACTATTTGGTATTTTTACAGGCTACGTACTATGGCACCCTTTTGCAAACAAATTAAAACGAAAATCTAAATATGAAGTAAATATCCGTTACTTAATGATTGAAGGAGTTATGTCTATTGTAGAAGGACAAGCTCCAGCTGTAATTGAACGTAAACTTGTTTCATTCTTGTCGATTAGTGAACGTGAGAAAGTATTAGAAAGAAGAGATAGTCAGCAAGGTGAAGCAGATGGCTAGGAAAAGAAAATCTAAAAACCATGATGATCATGTTGATGAATCGTGGCTCATTCCTTATGCAGATTTGCTGACTCTTCTTTTAGCTCTTTTTGTTGTTTTATTTGCAAGTAGTAGCATAGATGCAGAGAAAATGAAGCAGTTCGCAAGCTCCTTTAATGAAGCATTTGATGGCGGAACAGGCGTATTAGACGAAAAATCCTCTGTCCCCCCTACTGTTTCTAATAATTCGCTGCCACAAGGTGCAAATACTGAAGAAGAAAACAGTCCAAATGAAGAATTATCGGGGTTGCAGCAGAAAGTAGATGAATATATAAGCAATTCTGGACTTCATGGTAAGCTTCAAACAACTCTTTCAGACGACGGATTAAAAATCACAATTTTAAATGATGTATTTTTCACTTCTGGAAGTGCCGAAGTGCAACAAGTAAACTATAAAGTCGCACAAGATATTGCAAAGTTACTTGTCATCAATCCGCCAAGGCAAATTGTAATTGCAGGCTATACTGATAATGTTCCTATTTCAAATGCTAACTTTTCTTCTAACTGGGAGTTAAGCTCAATGCGCGCTCTTAACTTTATGAAAGTGCTTCTTGAGAACAAAGAATTGAATCCCCAGTGGTTTAGTGTAAGGGGTTATGGACAATATCATCCAATTGCATCAAATGATACACCTGAAGGTCGAGAAAAAAATCGTCGTGTAGAAATTTTAATTACCCCATCTTCAAAGCCAAGTGAATAATCATTTTTAAAACCTATTGTTAGCCATTGTTTTCCCTTCTGCCTTATAATAAAAGAAAATCCTATTTTTGGATTCTCTTTAAGGAGGAATAACAGTGGCTTTTTTTCATACAAAAGATGGTACTCGCCTTTATTATCGTACAAAAGGAACTGGCAAACCAATTGTATTCATTCATGGATGGTCAAATAGTCACGAAGCTTTCTTACTTCAAGAACAACATCTCTGTGATGATTATCATGTTGTTACATATGATTTGCGAGGACATGGAAAGTCAGACAAACCTCAGCAAGGCTTATCTCTTCGTACTTTTGCCAAAGATTTAAAAGAATTACTGGAGCATCTAGAATTAGAAGATGCCCTTCTTGTTGGATGGTCCATGGGGACTTCTGTTATCTTTGAGTACCTTCGTCACTTTAATCAAGAACATATCTCAAAGGTTTGTTTTGTTGATATGACACCTAAATTGTTAAATGATAAAACATGGAAACTTGGTCTTTATCATGGCTCATTTACAGAAAAAGATAACCTCACTGCCCTCACAACTATTTTTGAAGATTGGCCTTCATATGCTAAAACATTTATAAAAGCTACAATTCCTTATTTAACAGAAGAACAAATTGAACAACTTTTCCATCTAAAAGAAGATAATCTTCCACATGTTATGGCAGCAATGTGGCTTTCCATGAGTGCAAACGACTATCGTGATGTTCTTCCTGCGATTACGGTTCCATCCCTTATTATATATGGAACAAAAAGCACACTTTACTCAGAAGAAACTGCCCAATATATGGCGCAGCACGTTACACATTCCACTCTCCTACCTTTTGAAGGATGTACACACTTTCTAGTTGGAGAGCAGCCTCATCGTTTCACTGAAGCAATCAGAGATTTCGCAACTGAAGAATCTTCGTAAAAGAAGGTTTTTCTTTTTGCAAGAAGAAAAAAGAAGTTTTTCCTTTAAATATCCCTTTTAATTTCTCTTCTCCTCCAATAAGATGGACTAGAGAGAAAAACATTGTTAAGGTTTTAAAAGGTTAAATTTATTAAGAATAACAAGAAGAAAAGGTGTAAAACATGAGTATTTTAACAGTAAAAGACCTAAGTCACGGGTTTGGTGACAGAGCAATTTTTGATAATGTTTCATTTCGTCTTTTAAAAGGTGAGCACATTGGTTTGGTCGGTGCAAACGGAGAAGGCAAATCAACTTTCATGAATATTATTACAGGTCAACTTGAACCTGATGCAGGAAAAGTAGAGTGGGCTAAAAAAGTGCGCGTCGGCTATTTAGATCAACATACAGTTTTAAAGCGTGGATTAACAATCCGTGATGTATTAAAAAGCGCTTTTCAATATCTGTTCGACCTAGAATCTGAGATGAACGGAATGTACGAGAAGATGGGTGATGTTACACCTGAAGAGCTAGAGAAAATGCTTGAAGAAGTAGGTGTCATTCAAGATACGTTAACAAACAATGATTTTTATGTAATCGATGCAAAGGTAGAAGAAATTGCACGTGGATTAGGTTTAGAAGATATTGGGCTCGATCGAGATGTTCAGGATTTGAGTGGTGGACAACGGACAAAAGTTTTGTTAGCTAAGCTTCTACTTGAAAAACCCGATATTCTACTACTTGATGAGCCAACGAACTATCTTGATGAACAGCATATCGAATGGCTAAAACGCTATTTATTGGATTATGAAAATGCATTTGTTCTCATTTCACACGACATTCCTTTCCTAAACAGCGTTGTTAACTTAATTTATCATATGGAAAATCAAGAACTTAATCGCTATGTTGGCGATTATAATCATTTCCTAGAAGTATATGAAGTAAAGAAACAGCAACTTCAAGCAGCTTACAAGAAACAGCAACAAGAAATCTCTGATTTAAAAGACTTTGTCGCTCGTAATAAAGCACGTGTTTCAACGCGTAATATGGCTATGTCTCGTCAGAAAAAACTTGATAAGATGGATGTTATTGAACTGGCTGCTGAGAAACCAAAACCAGAGTTTCGCTTTAAAGAAGGACGTACAGCAAACAAGGTTATTTTTGAAACAAAAGATCTTGTTATTGGATATGATGAACCCCTCTCAAAACCACTGAATCTTCGGATGGAACGGGGACAAAAAATCGCTTTATTTGGTGCTAATGGAATTGGGAAAACAACGCTTTTAAAAAGCATCTTAGGAGAAAATAAGCCTGTCTCAGGTGAGGTTGAGCGCGGAGATTACCTTGAAATTGGTTATTTTGAACAAGAAGTTAAAAACCCATCAAACCGTACTTGTATTGAAGAAATCTGGCAAGAGTTCCCTTCATTTACTCAATATGAAGTGCGTGCAACGCTTGCGAAATGTGGGTTAACAACTAAACATATTGAAAGTAAAGTTGAAGTACTAAGCGGTGGAGAAAAAGCAAAAGTACGGCTATGTAAACTCATTAATCAAGAGACAAATGTACTTGTTCTAGATGAGCCAACAAATCATTTGGATGTTGAAGCAAAAGCTGAACTTAAACGTGCTATTAAAGACTACAAAGGAAGCGTTCTGCTTATTTGCCACGAACCTGAATTTTATGAAGACATTGTAACAGATAGCTGGAATTGTGAAAGCTGGACAACAAAAGTCTTTTAAGATGGTATGCCAAGAAGGCATATCATCTTTTTTTGTAAAAACAATTTTAATATTATTTAATTATATGTATTTTTTCAAAGGAAAATGTCCCCTTTTGTCGAATAGTAGTATATAAGTTTACTATATTAGGAGGACAACACGTGAAAAAAACACCTTTCATTCTTTCCCTTATTCTTAGTGCAAGCTTTATTCCTTTTGGAGCTGTTAATGCTCATGAGGAAACGAACACAGCACCTCAATACATAGGAGACAAGCTTCCGCAGCATCGCGAATTCGCAAACTTAACAGAACACCCTAAAACTGAAAAAACAGTTAAAGCAAATGTTTTAGATAAAAATGGACAAATAATTGATCAAAAAGTATTTGAGAAAACAGCTGATTCGACAAATTCATCTTCACCAACTGATCAAGGTACACAAAAAGTAACAGTTCTTGCTGTCGCTGATGAAGAATATAAAGCAGCATATCCTGACTGGCAGAGCCGTATTCAATCTATTGTGGAAAAAGCGGATGATGCATTTAATCGAGATCATAATATTGATTTTGAAGTAAAAGGATTAGGAGATTGGGGATCTTCAGGACAAAACAGTGAACAAATTCTTGCAGACCTTTCAAACGACTGGGATGGTCAAGGATACGACTTTGTGGTTGGATTTACTCGTGATGCTAATTTTGATGCAGGTGGAATTGGCTACGTTTATAACTCTGAACCATTTGGAAGTGCGATAAGCGTGAATTTAGACCAAGGAACAGCTAATACAGCAAAAGCTGCTCAACACGAAATTTCGCATAACTTTGGACTTGGTCATGATCCACAAGGAAGTGGGATCAGATGTATTATGAACTATGACTATGCTTATTCTGTAGACTATTGGGACCCTGAACATAACGAAACGATAGAAAAAAATAAAATTTGGTACGGAAACTAAACAAGAAAGCTTCTCTTAAAAAAAGAGAAGCTTTTTTAACGTTAAAAGGATGGAACTTTATCATGACCTGTTTGTTGTAAAAGCTGAGAAACGGTTACAAACTTATATCCCTGCTTTTGAAGATGAGAAAGAATAATAGGCAACGCTTTTATTGTTTGAGTTCGATTTCCTCCTGCATCATGGAAAAGGACTACATCACCTGGCCTTACACCTGAAAGTACATTTTGAACAATTTTATCAACGCCAGGCTGCTGCCAATCTTTAGAGTCTTGATGCCACGACCACAAAACGACTCGATATCCTTCGTCAACTGCTGCATCAACAACGGCGTCATTATATAATCCACCAACAGGTCTAAAAAAAGTAGGACGTTGGTTTGTGATACTTGTAATTGTGTGATGAGCCTTTTGTATTTCTTCCTGCACTTCTTTACTGCTCATTCCGCTTAAACTATGATGTGTAAAAGTATGATTCTCGACCTCATGACCTGCTCCAACTTCTCTTCGGACAATACTTTTATAATTTTTCACTCTTGAACCGACTACAAAAAAAGTTGCTTTTGCATTATATTCTTCAAGAATAGAAAGGATTTCAGGGGTGTACACAGCATGAGGACCATCATCAAACGTAATAGCTACAATTTTTTTACGTGTTGGGATGTCCCAAATTACGTTACCTGTTTGTTCAAACTCTTTCCTTCCCTTCGCTGCATTGCTTTCGATTGGTTGTAATATTGATAAAAGGAAAATGCAGACTATACACGTCAGTAATGTTCTCATACGATACACCCCTACATTCGTCATAATGATGTAGTATTTGCTGTTCTCTTCTTTTCTATACGAAGCCCATTACTGTACAGCGACATCATCTCCAAAAAACAACAAAAAGATATTTCCCCGAAAATATTGTCTTCTATTGTAGAAAATGGGCAAAGAGCAGGAAAAGGTTCCCGCTCTTTGCTTTTTAATTTAATATAGGAGAATGAATTGGTGTAATCGTTACGGTTCCTAATTTGAAACCTGGAATCCGGCATATAGGATCAAGCTCTTCGGGGATGAGCATATTCACATTTTGGTCTTCCCCCCAATGAAAAGGTACAAACACCGTATCTTGGCGGATAGCTGTCGAAAATTTACTTCTTACAACAATTTCCCCACGTTCAGACCTCACTTTAACAAGAGTTTGATCTTCAATTCCATATTGGGCTGCTGTTGAAGGGTGAATTTCAATAAAAGACTCGAAGTTCCGCGCTTCTAAAGCTGAGGTTTTTCTTGTTTGCACACCTGTAAGATAGTGAGACATAATTCGCCCTGTTGTTAAATAAAGAGGAAACTGTTCTGTTACTACTTCTTTTCTACTTTCCTTAAGTCCGATAACTTTCATAACAGCTTTCTCGTCGCTATTCATAAATTTCTTCTCAAATAATCGAGCTGTCCCTTCATGCTCCTCTGATGGACAGGGCCAAAGAATCCCTTTTTTACTCTTTATTCGTTCATATGTGATGCCATAGTAATCAGCACTCCCCCCTTTGCTTGCAAGACGGAGTTCATCAAAAATCTCCTCAACATTAGAAAATGCAAAGTACTGTTCTTTTCCAAGCTCCCTCGCTATTCCACGTAGGATGGCCCAATCATTCTTAGCTTCTCCTGGGGCTGGACGAGCACCTTCACGAAGCATAACACGCCCTTCAAGATTTGTGAGCGTTCCTTTGTTTTCAAGATATGAGGTACAGGGTAAAATCACATCTGCAAGCTGAGCAGTTTCAGATACAAACATATCAACAGCAACTAAAAATTCTAAACTTTCAATGGCTTTTTTCACATAGTTGGCATTTGGATTCGAAACAATAGGATTTGACCCCATAAGAAGCATGCCTTTTATTTTACCCTCATGAATTTTCCCCATCATCTCGTAAGCAGAGACCCCTTTATGAGGAAGCTCGCTTTCCTCTACTCCCCAAATGTTAGCAATGTATTTTCGATGTTCTATATTTTCAATTGACCGATACCCAGGAAGCTGATCTGCCTTTTGTCCATGCTCCCTCCCACCTTGACCATTTCCTTGTCCTGTAATTGCTCCGTACCCTGCTCCCTTCTTTCCGAAATTCCCTGTTGCTAATAATAGATTCAAAAATCCTCTTACAGCATCATGACCATCAATTTGCTGCTCAACACCACGAGCTGTGAAAAGCATGCTTGCATTTGCTTCTCCAAATTTTCTTCCAGCTTTTCTAATGAGGGAAAGATCAATTCCCGTTTCTTCTGCAATGTGATCTAAACTTAAACTTTCCACATACTCTTTGACTTCCTGCCACCCTTTTACACGATCGTTAATGAACGCTTCATCAATGAAATCCTCTTCAATAAGAACTTTTAAGAGTCCGTTTGCTAATAGAGCATCTTTTCCTGGTTTTATCTTCAAATGAAGATGAGCTGTCTCTGTTGTAGCTGTACTGCGGGGATCAATTGCAATAATGTACGCTCCATTTTCTTTTGCTTCCTCGAAATATGGCATAATTGTTGGCTGACATTCTGCAATATTTGTGCCAACTAATATAATACATTCTGCTTCTTTGATTTCAGATATTTCATTCGTAAACCCACGATCAATACCTAAAGCTTCCTTAGCAGCAGAAGCAGCAGCTGCCATACAAAAGCGACCATTATAATCAATATATTTTGTTTGAAGGGCAACACGAGCAAACTTGCCTAGCAAATAAGCAGTTTCGTTTGTTAGAGAACCTCCTCCATACGCAGAAAATGAGTCTTTTCCATACTTTTCTTTTAAGTTGCGAATTTTTTCACCAATATACGTAAATGCTTGGTTCCATGAAATCTTAACAAACTCTCCTCCAACTTTTAAAAGAGGTGATGTTATACGCTCGCTATGAAGAGCATGCTGATGGGCATTCATACCTTTAATACATATTCTCCCATGTGAAGTTGGGTTATCTTGAGCAATTGTCATATGCTTTGTTCTTGTTACGATAGATTGCTCAACAAGCTGCATCTTACACTGCATGCTACAATATGGACACTGTGCATCATATACTCTTTCTGACTGTACTTTTTCTTGCTTCTCTCGAAAGTACTTCAGCAACATTTCCGTCATATTTTAACCTCACTCTTTCCTTTGTTTATTGCTGTAAACTACTAGCTTTTCTGCTTTGGTCTTGGTGAAGTCTCTCACATAATAAATCTCTAAAGTTCTGTTCGAACAATACTTCTCGTATATGGACATCTGTTAATCTCTGCACCCATACTCCAAATTCCTCTAGATAGCTTGCCGTTTCCCGGTAGTATTGAATAAGTGCTTTCATCATTTCAACACTTTCCTCATAATCTTTTGCAATAAAAAGTAAGTGTGATGAAGATTCATTTGGTATTTTAGTATACGTTTCAAAGCCTCTTTCTTCCCCAATAATAAGAATGTCTTGGCCGCTTAGCTGAGGTTCTTCATGAACACATGAAGAAAGTCCAATAGCAAGATGATTTGGCATTGTTAATCGTTCAAATGCTTGATCTAACTTATATGAAAGAGGAAAAATAGATTTTTGTTCGCACTCACACTCGTTCCGATATGAAGCTCTTTTAATTGTAACCATTGTTTGGTCTTGTGCTAAGATTGGTAGATGAAGAGAAGTTAAAACTTCTCGAATATTCTCTCTTTTTATGCCGTGCAATTCAATACGCTGTTCATGAGAGAAAGAAATATCTGAGACATTATACTTTTTAGCTACATCTAAGACATGTTGAAGATCGTCAATGTTTGCTAATCCTCCATAAAATTGAGGAGTAAGTGAATATGTGCCGTCTTTTTGCAACTGTGGATACCCCGATTCGCTCTTTTGTTGTTGCAACTCTGGATACATAATTTTTAAATAGTACTGCAATGCTTTTTGACATTTTAAACATCCTTTTTTATTACTCCATTTCAATTCTTGAACTATGCTTTCAAATGAAGTCAGTCTATGCTCTTGTATTTGTTGAATCACTTCATCTTCCGTTAACGTCGTGCATTGACACATTGATTGCTTTACAACAAATTCTTCAAAATCGTCACTTTTAATATAAGAGAAAAGTTCTGTCAGAAGCGGTTTACAGCCCCCACAAGAGCTTGAAGCTTTTGTACAACTTTTTACCTCTTCTATCGTTTGAAGATCTTTTTCTGTTACAGCTTCGATAATGGCTCCTTTTGTCACATTATTGCAATGACAAATCGTTTCTTCTTGAGCCATTGAACAAACTGCTGAACTTTCTCCGCCACTTTGAAGCAAACTTAGTTTATCAATTTCTGAAACATCTTGCTTTTTAATTATCATTTCTAATAATCCTGGTCCCTCTTTTGTACTCCCAAATAACACAGCTCCAACTAAAATATCGTTTTTAAATACTAATTTCTTATAGGTAGATTTAGTTTCATCTAGCACGCATACAGCTTGCGTTCCGTTAGCATCCTCAAAATCCCCAACAGAAAATAAATCTACTCCAGATATTTTTAATTGGGTAGATAAAATGGTTCCTCGATATCCTTTTTCCCCTTGCTGACAAATATGATCTGCGAGCACTCGTCCTTGTTCATAAAGAGGTTTTACAAGTCCATAAACAATACCATTGTGTTCACAGCACTCTCCTACAGCATAAATATCACAGTCTTCTGTTTGTAGATAATCATTTACAACAATTCCTCGATTCACTGTAAGTCCGCTCTCTCTTGCTACCTCAACATTTGGTTTTACTCCTGCAGCCATAACCACCAAATCTGCTTCAACTTTGCTTCCATCTGTGAAATGTATCTCTTCAACTCGTTGATTACCAACAATTTCAGCTGTGTTTTTCTCTAAAAGAAAGTTCATTCCTTGCCGCTCAAGCTCTTTTTTCAACATCTTAGCAGCAATCATATCAAGCTGTCGGTTCATCAGAGCATCTGCAAGATGAACAACATCAACTTTCATCCCTAAATTCATTAATCCTCTTGCAGCTTCCAATCCAAGTAGCCCGCCTCCAATAACAACAGCTTTCTTATACTGCTCAGAGGCTTTTATCATTTCTTCGCAATCTTTAATTGTACGGAAAGTTTTTACTCCTTCCATATCAGCTCCCGGAATAGGAAGAATAAAAGGTGATGACCCTGTAGCAATAATTAGTTTATCGTAGGCAACAGTCCGGCCTTGGTCTGTAAAAATTGTTTTTTCATTTCTATTAATCTTTGTAACAGTCTCTTCTGTAAAAAGCGTAATTCTATTCTCTTCATACCAAGAGCGCTGATGAAGCATAATGTCTTGGATTGATGTATCCCCTTGAAGAACTGTCGAAAGCAAAATACGATTGTAGTTTGTATACGGTTCAGCTCCAAAAACAGTAATATCAAATGAATCACTTTGCTTTAGAATTTCTTCAATACATCTAATTCCAGCCATTCCGTTCCCAATCAACACCAACTTTTCCCTTTGCATCTTTTCCCCTCCAGCCTAAACGATTTATTTTTTATTATTTCATATGTGCTTGAAAATTGGATAAATGATGTTAAATATTCTCACATGTTCTTATAAAATTCCTTTATATTACTTTTATTTTTATTTATTGGATAAAAAGGAAACTAATTAAATAACGGCTTCGTCTATATACGTAGGAAACTTATTTTATGTTAAAGGAGGGAAACATATGGAAAAATTGTCAACTCAACAAAGAGAGAAAATCTTTGAAGAAGAACTACATACCTTAGAAACTAAAAGCTATATCACACCTGCACAACATGATGCAGTTCTTGCTTCTTATAGGCGCTACCAGGATGATAAAAAAACTAAACAGGTTATGAAAATAGAAACCACTTCACACATAGAAGAAAAAGAACCAGAAAAAGAAAAACCTATTGTGAAGGCCAAAGAACCGAAAACACCTGAACAAATTCGCGAGCGCAATATTACAGCAGTTCTTGTAACAGGTGTTATTCTCTTACTGTTTGGCGGACTTATTCTTGCTACGAGCAGTTGGGGAAGTTTGGGGGATGGCGCAAAGGTCTTCTTTATAAGCTTGATTGCTGTTGTATTTTTTGCTATGAGTATTTTATCTTATAAACTAAAAATCTCACAAACTGCTTTCGCTTTTCTAACTCTTGCTAGTTTGTTTATTCCAATAACCATTCTCTCAGCTGCTTATTATGAGCTATTTGGTTCTTATTTTTCTCTATATGGAGAAGGTCGGTGGTTTTTAGGGTTACTAGCAGGATTAGTACTTTTCTTTTTATATAAAAGAATCGCAGAACGCTTTCAGTCTAAAATATTTACTGTCTTATCTCTTATTATGTTTACAATGTCTATTATTACAGGGCTAGTTTATGTAACTCCAAATGCCGAAAGTTTCTTTGTTGCTCTCGTTTTAGTCAACATTCTACTCACTTTTATGAGTGAAAAAATTAAAGAAAGAAAAGCATTTGCTGTTTTTAAAGAAAATGCGAACTCTTTTCTGAAAATAAAAATTACAGCAGAAGCATTTGTTATTCTTTGTCTCTATCATCATTCTGCTTTATATGCAACTGCTCTTTTACTTCTTTCTATTCTTTTTCTGATAATGTTTTTAAAAGGATGGCATTTTCTATATCAAATTGGATTTAGTTTATCTTTTGTTTGGGGATATGTTTTATTCGTAAACACAACAATTCTCACTGAAATTAATTCTATCGCTATTTCTATGCTGCCATTATTTTTTATTGTTCTTTACATTTTTCTAAAGAGAAACGCCGTTTTAGCTCGTAACTTTCAATACTCGTTCGTTGGATTAACACTTTCCGCTTTGTTTTACATTCATATTAGCGAATTTTCTTTACAGCCGAGTGTTGAATATTTATGTTCACTTGCTCTGCTTACTTTACAGCAGTTTTTTGTCACACTTTATATGAAAAACAATCTGTTTTCGATTTCAACTTTAACACTCTTTGTTTTCTTTATCTTTAGAAGTACAGAAGGCTTAGGTTTATCCCCTCTACTGAAAGATTGGATAACTTTTTGCATTGCTGCTGCTCTTTACATTTGCTGCTTTTTATATAGTAAAAAGAAGTGGGAAATATTTAAGCTTGGTGGGGTAATCGTTCCAATATTAACAGGACTTTTTGTATTATCTGATATGCTTGCAAGACTAGAGTGGGAGAGTCTTGTTGTTGCATTTATGTTGTTAACTTTGATCTTTTTCTCAACCTTCAAGAAAGAAAAGGATCCATCTCTCAGTCTATATGGAGTTCCAATTAGCCTTTTGCTTTCTCTCCTTTGCTTTCTAGGTATTGTGAACACAGACACATATATGGAAAGTGTAGGAGCAAGCGGGCATTTTGTACTTTGTGCACTTGTGATGGTGGGCATAGCTTTTATAATAAAGCAAGGAAATCTTAGTTCTTTTTTCAAACCATTTTTCATTGTTGCTCATAACTCATATGCTGTAGCTCTTTTCACTCTTTTATATGAATGGTTTGTATTACAAGATAGTACACCAACTTTAATTTTCCTTGGTGGCATTCTTCTTTATACGCTCACACTACGAACATTCAAATCTCGCTATTTATGGCTTCCATTAGCAATTTCAAGTTTGTTCACTTATCTATCTCTGTTAAATATTTTTCAGTGGCAAACAGCTCAGTCATATGCAAGTTTTCTTCTAACAGGTGGCGCACTATTTTTAGCTCTTTCCTATACGGTAAAAAAATATAGCACGTACGGTCACTTTGTTCTTTTTTGGATGAGTCATTGTGTAACATCTTTAAGTCTATTTTTCACAATACTTGTTGATGCGCTCACGACAATAGACAGCTATCTATATACGTTACCAGTCATATGTTACGCCGCTAGTGCTTTCTATAATGGAAATCTTCGGCAAAAATATTTATTCACATTTTTTAGCCTTTCAACTATTTGTATAAGCTTGCTATTTGTTGTTGAAGAAATTGATAATCCAAATCTCTACTATGCGCATGGTTTTTCATTAACAGCCCTTCTAGCAGCTTTGCTATGGTTAAAAACAAAAGGGGCTTGGAAAACGATTTTTGAGCATTATTGTTTTGGAATTTTAACATTGTCTATTCTAGTTTATTTAGGAGAAACAGCTGGAATTGTTGATTTTAAAAACTTTCTTGTTGTTGTTTCGCTTATTTGCTTTATGATTTATCTGTTGAACAAAAGACATTTATATATACAAATCATTTTTCCCCTGTTTTGCGGGACCGTATTTTATATGAGATTTATTTTCTCATCAACAGCAATAGTAAGTATGACTGTAAGCCTTTTGCTTATCTTGCTTATGCTATTTTTCAATTACCGTTGGAAAGAAGAAGAGAAGATATCGATACGAGTTCTTCCTTATCAGATATTTGGATTTCTTTATATTATCGTTTTAAATGTAAGGATATTTTCAAGTCCTGAAAGTTTTTGGGCTCAGTTTCTAGCAAGTATCTTTGTTCCTTTGTACATTTTTGCTTTATCGATACAATATAAGTTAACAAAGATTGAAAAAGGATACAGAGCACTCATTATTGCTACAGCTTTCTATCCATACAGCGTTGTTTTAAATCACATTGATATACCAGCGCTTATTGAGCTTGAAGTATATGCTATCCCAATTATTGTTATTTGGACATTTATATTCAGAATACTTTTCCCTACTAGTCACTCGATGGGATTAATTGAAATTGGTTCTGTCTGCATCTTCTTCGTTGTTCTTATTATAGATGCGCTGAACAGCAACACAGTAAATGATGCTATTTTGCTCGGGGCGTTAGCAGTCCTCTCGGCTCTAATAGGATTTATTTTGAAATTTAAATCTTATTTTTTAGGCGGAATTGGAACTATCCTGCTAAATATCTATTTGCAAACCGATAGTTTGTGGGGAAATCTACCTTGGTGGCTTTATCTTATTCTAGGTGGTGGATTCTTAATTGCTGTTGCTAGTTTCTTCGAATGGCGCAAACAAAAAGATCAAACAACATCACAAGAAATTTTAAAACGGAATAAAGATAGACTTAAAGCCTGGTTCAAAAAGTGGTCCTAAGTTGTATAAAAGAACGGAAAAAGGGCAAGATAATAGTGTATTCCCCCTTTGTTAAATGGAAGTACTTCTGTAGTACTTCTATTTTTTTAACCTTCTTAATTACCTAGATAAAAGCCTTCATTTCTATTGATAGAAATGAAGGCTTTTACTGTTTATTTGATCTTTAAATTTGCTTTGTTCCAAACTTCTTTTCAATTTCGTTCATAAGAATATCTGCGCCTTCTTTGCTTAGTACAATTTTACCGTTTAATAGGCTCAAATTTTCGCTGCTAACTTCTCCCGTAATCATGCATTCTTGATGTGCTCGGTATTTCTTTAGAATAATCTGTTCGTGATCCAGGTACATCTCTACTGGCTCTTTTGCTTCTAAATTTAGTACTCTTCTTAACTCTTTTGGAAGAACAATCCTTCCTAATTCATCAACTTTGCGCACCATACCTGTCGTTTTCATTTTTCTTCCCCCTCACCAGATTATAACTATCCGATACATCATTTATTTTACGCTATCCAAAAGCTTCTTTCATCTTTTCCACTAAAAAAAATTATAGCTTTGCAAGATAATGAATGGCTTCAAAAAAGTCACCCACAATAAGCTCTGTTGTAGGTGGATAACCTTGCTGAGCAAAATGTCCTCTTAGTCTTATTGCATTTAGTGTATGAACATCCACAGCGTGAACAGCTTCTACTAAAAATCCTTCTTTCATTGCTTTGCATTGAGCAAGTGGTGGAACAGCTAAAGCACTATAGCCAATGCTTTCCACTACCTTTTTACTCATCGCGTGTGGAACAGCAACAAGAGAGCTTGTTTCTAGCTTTTTATGATCACAAGCTACATTTAGCGCATATTTCCAAAGAGGAACAGGGTGTGTTAGAGGATCAGTTTGCTTATTCAGTGCTACATCAATACCAGACTGAACAGCCTTAGCAAAGGGAAATAAGTCTTGAGCTGGAATTGTAAAATCACTATCTACAAACAATAAAATATCTCCTTGTGCGAGCGAAGCTCCCACTCCTCTTCCAACATCGTGGCCTAGTCGATTTTCAAAAAGAACAACTGTTGCTCCGAGACTTTTTGCATATTCCTCTGTCTCATCTGTTGATCCGTTGATTACAACAATAATTTCAAGGGGTTCGAGCTGCCTTGCCTGAGAGATAACATTTTTAATATACTTTGCTTCATTTTGAGCCGGAACAATAACAGATAACTGCTGGCCGTCATAAAGAGTAGAGCGAACTCCCCACCCCTTTTGAACATTATAGTTTTGTATTGCTAAAATCTCTCGATTTCTACCAACGTCCTTGTATCCCCCTCTTTTGTCTCGCAAGAGCTCTTTACTAATACTTTCTACATGTTCCTTTATTACCCTCTTTTCTGAACACGATATTTTATGAAAAAATCCATTATGATGAGAAGGACGAAATCTATTTAGCGTCTTTGTATCTATTTCATGTCTATGTTCAATTCTGCCCGCAACTTTCAACGTTTCTATAAAAGCTTCAACACTATAAGTACTTTTAATAAAACCACTTTTCACAAGAACTTCTTTTGTTAAAGCAAAAGGTGCTTTACAAAACGAACCTTTCCCACACTCTTTATGTCCTTTCCATTCGGCAATCAGTTTCTTCCAAACCTCTGTTGAGGAATGTTCTTTAGGATTCTTGTTAACTGTCACATCACAGTTTCCAAAAAGAATAGAAGTGAGAAACTGCTGAAGTTCCGAAAAAGGGAGTGCAAAGTCAGCATCAAGAAAAAGCAGTACATCTCCGTTTGCTTTTTTGGCTCCTTCGACTCGAGCTGAATGCTGACCAAGCTTCTCAGTATGTTCAATTACAATGCATCCGTTCTCTTTCGCAATTGTACTAGAATGATCTGTACAACCGTTTGCAACGACAATAATTTCTAGTGGTTGAAAAAGTTTAATTCCTGTAATAACAGCTTTAAGTGTCTTTTCTTCATTAAGGACAGGGATAATAACAGAAAGTGATCTCATGTTTATCCTCCTATATTTTCTATGCTGTTATTACTCTATTCAACTTTTGCTTTATGTGTTATCTAATCTTTCTAGAACCTCTTGCTTTCTTCCGCCATCTATGAAACCTCCACGTTTATCCGTTTTTTGAATTAAATGATGAAGAGCTTCAGCATGGTCTCCTAAAATTCGCTCTGTTGAAGATGGAAGATTATTGTTCACTTTCTTATGATCCTTTCGAATTCTATTTGTTGTAATAACATCTACCTCGTGAACCGCCTTAACGATAAATCCATGTTCAATTGCTAGAACTTGAGCAAGAGGTGGAACAATTAATGTTTCATAACCAATTTTCTCAAAAACTTCGCGCCGAATCGCATGAGGAATAGCTGTCATTGTGTTAATGGAAAGATCCTGTCTTTTGGCTGCAAGCATAAGAGCTTGCTTTGCTGCACTTATACAGTGAATAGGGTGAAAGCGATCTAAAAAGCTGTCCAAATCATTTACCGCTACATGAACACCTTTTGCACCAGCTTCCAAAAACGGGCGCAATTCTTCTGCTTTAATAACAATATCTCCGTCTACAAACAAGCAAACTTCTCCATTACTATGCATAGCTCCGATAGCTCTTGGAACGTTATGACCTAGAGAGTAAGGGAAATCAAGGACAATCGCTCCCATGCTTCTCGCCTTTTTAATTGTCTCGCGATCAGCTCCATTCCCAATAACGATAATCTCTTCTACTCCAGCTTTTCTCACTTCTTCAATAACGCCCATAATTGTTTCTTTTTCTTCCCCAACTGGAATCACGGCACTATATTTTATCTTTTTTCTCCATCTACGAGCAAACTTTCCGTAATGTTCTAAAACGCTACGCTTTCTTGGCCCATCTGTTAAGCCGCCCCGCATTCCTTTCTCATTGAGAAGATAAGAAATCGCCTCAATATGATCGCCAATAATTAGATTTGTAGAAGACGGAAGCCCCTCTATAAGCGTTCGGTGCGTTGTCTTCATTTTATTTGTTGTGACAACGTCAACGGCAGCAGGGGCACTAATTTTCATTCCTGCTAAAACGGCAATTGTTTGGGCAAGAGGTGGAACAGCTAAGTTCTTATAGCCAATTCTCTCTGCTGCTTTCTTACTCATAGCATGAGGAATAGCTACAAGTGAATTTACATGAAGATCTTCTCTCTTCAGCATGAAATTTAGCGCAAGCTTCCAGACTGCTACAAAATGTGGCCGAATTTTACGGTAAAGCGTCCAGGACAAGTTGTTTAATGCAATGTCCTGGCCACTTTGAATTGTTTGAACAAAAGGACGCAGCTTTGTATGATGCATAGGAATGTCTCCATCAAGAAAAAGCAAAATATCACCCTTTGCTTCTTTTGCGCCTACTGCTCTTCCAACATCAATGCCTAACTTTTCTTCAAAAGAAATAACCCTGCAGTTTAAATTTCGCGCAATTTCCTCTGTATTATCTGTTGATCCATTTACAACAACAATGATTTCAAATGGATTTAACCCTTTTGCTTCCTTGATAACGTTTGCTATCGTATCTCCTTCATCACATGCGGGAATAATGATAGACAGCTTCATGCCATTTCACTCTGATTTTCAAATAATCGCACATATGTGATAACATCTAGACGGACTGTGACATCTTCTGATGGAATATAAGGTGAATAGTTACTTGAAGTACGAATAACAGCAACGCTTTCACCTACAGACATTAATGTGCCTGTTAAAATATCTACAGGTGTGATAATCTGCACAAGCGTTCCCACTGCTTCTCTTAATGCCTCATTAAACATATAGATAGCCTCCTCTCTATTAAGCTTGATAGATTGCAATAATGCTATCAAAAGGTAATAAAATCGTAGTCTCTGAACTTTCTTCGAGAACTAGATAGTCTTCTCCAACTAAAACAATCGTTCCGTTTAACATATTCACTGTTGTTGAAATAACCACTTCTTGATTCAAGTATTGTTCCGCAATCTCTTTAAAAGGAGATTCTTCACTTTCTTCTAAAATACTCAAAAGGTACTCTCTGAATTCGTCAGAAAATAGCACTTCTTCTACAGCTTCTTTTGTATGCTTTTCAATAAATTCACCAAAGGCATTTGAAAATAGGATATCTCTTATTCGTTTTACAACGGATTTGAAGCAAATAAACAACACAACATAACCTCCAATCAGTTCTATCCGTATTCTATGCAACAGGCTTATCCATGCTGCTTTAATAATATATACATTTGGATAAATTTCGTGAGGTAGAGAAGCCTATTTTTCAGCCTATTTCTATAAAAATGGGGTCATTAACTAGAAAAAAGAGAAGGCTTAATAGAGCCCTCTCTTTTTTCTAGTTAATGACTATCTTGAGACAAATGGATTTCCCTCAATCCAAAAACGCCAAGGGTAATCTCTTGCTTCTCCGCTATTCTCAATTCCTATCCTTGGCCCGCTGCTAATTTGCTTTGGTAAAATACCTTTTTTAAGATAAAGAGGTGATTTACGAATATCGTGTCCATAATCATCCATTGTAATCCCTAATGCTTTTGTAAGCTTTCCAGGTCCATTTGTAAGCTGCACTTCTTTTTTTACAGCTTGCCCTCTTCGTTCATACATCAGCGGGATACCTGTGGCAGGCTCTACAGCCCTTATAAGAACAGCCTCAGGTTTGCCTTCTTCACCACTTACAATATTCACCAAACAATGTCTATGCATTGTATATGTATAGACATATCCCTGTTTTCCAAACATTACTTCCGTTCGCTTTGTTCGTCTATTATTAAAACTGTGGGCTGCTCGATCTTCTGGTCCTTTATATGCTTCAGTTTCTACAATATAGCCGGAAGCAACACCTTCCTCTGTTTCCTTTACAAGTAAACATCCTAGCAAAGATTGAGCAAGTTTGAGCGTTGGCTGTGCGAAAAATTCCGGTTGAAAATCCATAGAGGGCCTTCCTTTCTATTTTTGTTTGCTCTTCATTTCTTTTCTATGTTATGATACCCAAGATACTGCTAGGAAACACATGAGCTTATCTTTTTAAGAGAAAAGCATATTACATAGTTTACCAATTTAATAGCAGTTCTTTTAGCTAAACAAACGTTTATTTAACTCTTAATCTTTTCCAGTAGAAGAAAATGAGTATTCTTTTTCACCTTTTTGCAGTATATAATAAGAACGTTAAGTTAAGATTTTACTTTGTGTTAAGAGGAGATTTTAAAATGATTGATATGTTTGATTTACTGAAAGCTCTGATTCTTGGAATTGTGGAAGGTCTGACGGAATTTGCTCCTGTTTCTTCAACAGGCCACATGATTATTGTTGATGATTTATTGTTAAAATCAAAAGAGATTTTAACAGAACCTGTTGCAAATACGTTCAAAGTAGTCATTCAGCTCGGCTCTATTTTAGCCGTTGTTATTGTATTTAAGGATCGATTTATTGATTTGCTTGGTTTGAACCGCAAAAAGCACTACGCAAATGAAAATCGTCTAAAGCTAGGGCAAGTTATTGTAGGCCTACTCCCAGCTGCTGTACTCGGTCTTTTATTTGAAGACTTTATCGATGAGCATCTATTTTCTATTAACACCGTAATATATAGTCTTGTAGTAGGAGCTATTCTAATGATTATTGCGGATATTGTAAGCCGTAATAAACCGCAAATCAATACGATTGACAAAATAACGTACAAGCAGGCGCTTGGCGTTGGTCTTTTCCAATGTATTGCTCTTTGGCCAGGGTTCTCTAGATCAGGGGCAACAATTTCAGGCGGGGTTTTACTAGGTATGTCTCACCGTGCTGCTGCTGACTTTACATTTATTATGGCTGTTCCTGTAATGGCTGGAGCAAGCTTTTTATCTCTCCTAAAGAACTGGCAGTACTTCTCGATGGATGTTCTTCCATTCTTTATTATCGGATTTATTAGTGCATTTGTTTTCGCATTAGTATCCATCCGCTTTTTCTTAAAATTAATTAACCGAATCAAATTACTTCCTTTTGCGATTTATCGAATCATCATTGCGATTATCATTTATATCGTATTTCTATAATAAAAAAGGCCCGTACTCTTTTAAAAGAGTATGGGCCTTTTAATTTCAAGAAAATGTTAGTTAGCATCTAATGGTGCTGGTTTTCTCTTCATAATCTCATTTGCTTTCTTACCGTCAAATTGACCTTGCCAATGAGACATAACAACAGCTGCAAGAGCATTTCCAACTAAGTTAACAACTGTTCTTGCCATATCCATAATACGGTCAACCCCTGCGATAAATGCTAAACCTTCAGCAGGGACACCAATTGAACCAAGCGTTGCTAGAAGTACAACGAATGATGTTCCAGGTACAGCAGCCATTCCTTTTGATGTTACCATCAATACAAGAACAAGTGTGATTTGATGCCAAATTGTTAAATCAATACCATACACTTGAGCTAAGAAAAGAGCTGCAATCGATT
This sequence comes from Priestia sp. TRM10, assembly GCF_057808375.1. Taxonomy (NCBI): domain Bacteria; kingdom Bacillati; phylum Bacillota; class Bacilli; order Caryophanales; family Bacillaceae; genus Priestia; species Priestia sp. TRM10. The sequence goes on along the minus strand of NZ_JBJZOT010000016.1, from coordinate 161,933 downwards.
GATAGAGAACGGAGCCGTCCAAGTTAAACGTATATCCAATTGGAATTACGAAAGAAACGATAGATTTTGGACAACCAATTTCCTCCATCTTCTTCATAATTCTTGGAAGTACTGTTTCTGAACTTGATGTACTATAAGCAAGCAAGAGCTCGTCCTTTAGATAAGCAAGCATTCTGAAAATATTAACATTCGCAATTTTAGCGATAATTCCTAGTACAACGATTAGGAAGAAGATAAGCGCTGCGTAAACAAGAATAATAAGTTTACCAAGCGACATCAACGAATCAAAACCGAATTTAGAAACTGTAACTCCAATAAGTGCAAAAACCCCAAATGGAGCAAACTTCATAATCATATTTACGACATTAAACATTGCCTGTGCTGTTGCATCAAAAAATGCAATAACAGGCTTCCCTCTTTCACCAAGCTTAGAAATTCCTAGTGCAAAGAAAACAGTGAAGAAAATAATCGCAAGCATATCTCCTTCAGCTAGTGATTTGAACAAGTTTGTTGGCACGATATGCAAAAACGTTTCTGCCACAGACTTTTGACTTTCTTCTTCTGATGTTTCTACATATTGACCAATGTCTGTTTTCTGAGCAGACTCTATATCAACACCTTGTCCTGGCTGAAAGATATTTGCTAAAAATAGACCAATGATAATTGCAAATGTTGTTACAATTTCAAAGTAAGCAATCGTTTTTACACCTAAAGATCCAACTTTCTTACTATCACCAGTTCCTGCAATTCCAACGATAAGACTTGCAACTACGATTGGAATTACAATCATTTTAATTAATCTTAAAAAGATATCTCCAATTGGTTGAAGATATGTTTCAACGTTAGGATTCCCGAACCAAATTGCCCCGACTGCAATCCCTAGAATTAAACCAAGGAATATTTGCGAGGCTAGTCCGAACTTAAACTTCTTTTTCATAGGTGTCCTCCCTTATAGTGACAATTCGCTAAATAGTCACAACATTATAATCATACGTTATGCATTATACATGTTTCTGACCAATTAATCTATGTAAAATTCTAACTAAATCAAAAATCGCACACGCTTACATTGTTAAAACCCCCTTCTAAGCCTTATTATTTCATATCATACATAATTCATGTTACAATAAATTATGTATGATATAACGAGGTGATAAAATTGCAGTTTGTTGAACCAATTCGCAGCAAAGAAAAAATCTTAGAAATAAAAGCTATTCTAAAAAAGAAGAATTTCAGAGATTATGTTTTATTCTCTCTTGGCATTAATTCTGGTTTAAAAATTCATGATTTATTAAATTTACGAATAAAAGATGTTTTAACAGAGGATGGATTTGTTAAAGAGTATATTGATGTCCCGTTTCATGGAGAAGATATACAACGTTTTCACATTAGTAGAATATGTAAAGCAGCCATTTCTGATTATCTACAAAATAGATCATATGACAGTCTAGATGAACCGCTTTTTGTTTCTAAGAAACAAAACAAAGGAAAACAGCCCCTTCTAAGACAGCAGGCATACAAAATTATTAATGATGCTGCTCGTCTAGCTGGGTTAACCGAGCGAATTGGAACCCATACGCTAAGGAAAACTTTTGGATATCATGCATATCAATCAGGTGTTCCTGTTGAACGAATTCAAAAAATGTTTCATCACAGTTCACCAAACGCTACACTCCACTATATTGGAGTTGTACCACAGCAAAGGGATCATTCTTCAATTGACTTAAACTTATAGACATATAAGAAACAAAGACAGTCAATACTGAAGTTATCTATACATTTGGAGGGATTAAAATGGGTATTAAAGAATCAGATTTACCTGGGATTGGTCGAAAGTTTGAAATTCTCACAAAGGAGAACGAAAAGTTAACAATCATTGTTCATGATGATGGACGACGTGAAGTGTATCACTTTGATGAAGCCGATCATGATGAGATTCTCTCAAGCATTACGTTAGAGGATAATGAAGCACGACAAATAGCAGCTATCTTAGGTGGAATGGTATACAAACCACAAGCTCTTGAGTCTATTGAAGTCGCTTTTGACGATTTAATTATTGAATGGTTTAAAGTTGAGCCTGGTTCAAAAGCTGTTGGAAGAACACTTGGGGAATTAGACGTAAGACAAAATTATGGTGTTACGGTTATTGCCATCATTAAAAAAGATAAACAAAAGCTCACAAACCCTGGTGCAGACGCTGTTGTTGAAAGTCATGATCGCCTTGTTTTATCTGGAGAACGAAAGGAACTAAAAACACTAGAAACAAGCCTACTCTCAAAGGGGGATGGATAATTAATGGATCATTTGGTATTTGAAGTCGGCACCGCTTTACTGCTTGTTGCAATAGCGGCGCTTATTGCTAACAAAATTAAATTTTCAATCATTCCTTTCCTCATCATCTTAGGAATGCTTGTTGGACCTCATGCTCCACAAATCGGAATCATTGATTTGAGATTTATCGAAAGCTCGGAAATTATTGCTTTCTTCGGACGAATGGGAGTTCTATTCCTCCTCTTCTACCTTGGGCTAGAATTCTCAGTTGGAAAACTGATTAAATCAGGCCGTTCTATTGCGATTGGCGGCTCCATCTATATTGCGATTAACTTCAGTTTAGGTCTTGCATATGGTTTCATTGCAGACTTCCCACTTCTTGAAGTTCTAATCATTGCAGGAGTTATCACTATTTCTTCAAGTGCTATTGTTGCTAAAGTACTTGTCGATTTAAGACGTACCGCAAACTCCGAAACGGAACTTATCCTAGGCATTATCATGTTTGAAGACATTTTCCTTGCCGTATATTTATCCGTTATTTCTGGTCTTGTTTTAGGAGATTCTACTTCTATTACAGGTGCCTTAACCTCTATTCTTATTGCTCTTGGCTATATGCTATTGTTTTTCATCATTGCACGAAAAGCACCACCCCTATTAAACAAACTATTTAATATCCGTTCCAATGAAGTATTCATTATCGTCATTTTTGCCGTTCTCTTTTTTGTAGCAGGATTTTCTGAAACAATTCATGTTGCAGAAGCAATCGGCGCCCTTTTACTTGGTCTTGTATTCTCTGAGACGGAGCATTCTGAACGTATTGAGAAACTCGTTGTTCCATTTCGTGATTTCTTCGGTGCCCTCTTTTTCTTCAGCTTCGGTTTGAGTATTGATCCACTTTCACTAGGCGACGCCCTTTGGTTATCAATTGGTGCTGTACTGCTTACAATCTTGGGTAACTTTATTGCCGGGATGATTGCAGGAAGACGAGCAGGACTTTCTCATAAAGCCTCATCTAATATTGGATTAACCATTGTTTCTCGCGGTGAATTTTCAATTATTGTTGCAAATCTAGGAATCGCAGGCGGATTATCTGCTACACTAAAACCATTTGCGGCATTATATGTGCTTATCCTAGCTATTTTAGGACCTTTATTAACAAAAGAATCTAAGCATATTTTCAACTTCTTAAACAAAATCTTCAAATGGCAAAAACCAAAAGAGAAGAAGAAAAAAGAAAAAAGCCTTTCTTAAAAAACAAGCAACCTTAGTGAGGTTTCACTAAGGTTGTTTACTTTATCACAATTTCCTTATTTAGATTATATTTCAATAACTGCTTTAATTACTCTTTCCTTTGGATTTAACCACTGTTGAAATGCTTTCGGCATCTCTTCAAAGCTCGTGCGATGTGTAATATAAAGCTCTAAGTCTATCTTCTTATTTTTAAGCATTTCTATTACTTTATAAAAATCTTTTTTTGTAGCATTACGACTTCCTAGTAATGTTAGCTCTTTTTTATGAAATTCTGGATTAAAGAAAGTTAGATGTGATTTCACTAGTCCTACATAAACTAACTTGCCACCATGTGCTGGATAATGAAAGGCTTCTTCCATCGACTTTATATTACCTGTTACATCAAATACAATGGTTGGCAAATCTTCATTCGTTAATGTTTTTAATATTTCCAACGAATTATTGGAACCGTTAATCGTATAATCAATATTTGCCCATTTTTTTGCAAAGTCTAACCGTTCATCACTAATATCCATTCCAATAACTGTTGCTCCTGACTCTTTTGCAAAAGCCATTACCCCTAAACCAATTGGTCCTGCCCCAATAACAAGCACCACATCCTCTTTATGAACATGAGCTCGATTCACAGCGTGTGCACCAATGCTCAAAGGCTCTACCATTGCTGCTTCATCTAGAGACAAACCGCTTGTATCTAGGAGATGATCTAAGGGGACAGCGATAACCTCACTCATCCCTCCATCAATATGAACTCCCATTACTCGCATATCTGTGCAACAGTTGGTTTTTCCTTTTCTACATGCAATACAGTCCCCACACTCTATATAAGGTATAATTGACACTTGACTTCCCTTTTGCAAACTAGAATGGCTTTCTGGCACTTCATCAATATAGCCAGAAAGCTCATGCCCGAGAACACGAGGATATGTGAAAAAAGGTTGATTTCCTTGATATGCATGAAGATCTGTTCCACATATGCCAATTCTCTTCACTTTTACCAACGCTTCTTTCTCTGTTCGAACAGGTATTTCTGTTTCAACAACTTTAAACTGATGTGGCTCTGTACATACAATTCTTTTCATTACTGATTTCCTCCTTATAAATTTGTCTCATCGATCATACCCTATTTGAACATTTATCCTACAATGGTTTGACAATTGGACGTACAAAGCGAATAACAGCAAGGGAAGCAAAAACAGCTAACCCTCCAGCAAGAAGAAAGGCTGATGTATATGTTCCAGACGTATCAACAAGATATCCCGTTAAAGTTGGTCCAATAATTCCTGCCGTATTAGCAAGAAAATGCATAAACCCTCCAACAGAGCCAACGTTATCTTTATCAACAACATCATTAACAATTGCCCAATAAATAGCTCCTGTTAAATATAAGAAAAAGACTGATAAAGCAACAAGCGTTACTGCTCCAACTGTTGTTGTGACTAGGCCTGCTACTCCAATGCAAACAGCTGATAAAAACAAACATGTAACAAGAACAGCCTTACGCGAAAATAAAACACCTTTTTTAATAAACTTCTTAAAGAAGAAATCTGAAACAAACCCGCCTAGTGCTAATCCAATGAACCCCAGAACCCAGGGAATAACAGTAATAATGCTCATATTTCCTACACTTAAACCACGCGCATCTACTAGATAAGTTGGAAACCAAGTTAGAAAGAAAAACAAAATATAGTTATAGGAAAAAAATGCAAAAGCAGTAAATAAGATTGTTTTTTGCTTTAAATAAAATGTAAGCTTTAACTTCCCTTTTCCTACATTCTCTTTTTTACCTTCTTCATTTTCAGCAGAGACGGCAACTTGTTTTGAAGAAAGAGAAGCAGCTTGAGGTCTTTCCTTTACAAACTTCCACCAAAAGAAAGACCAAATAAGCCCGATAATCATGATAACAATGAATGATATTCTCCAACCGTACGATAAAGCGATAAAACCGACGATTGGTCCAGAAATGGCTCCTCCTAAAGGTGTACCGCTGTTTGTAAGTCCAATAACTGTTGCTCTATTGCTGGAGGGAAACCAGTTGTTGACCATCTTACTGATTGTTGCAGATAAAGGTCCCTCTCCCATTCCAAAAAGAATTCGAATAACAATCATACTTACAAAACCAACAGCTAATACTAGGGCTCCGCTAAACAATGACCAAACAATCATTGCCACAAACAATGTAAGTTTAGCTCCATATTTATCTGAAGCAACTCCTCCAAGGAAGTTAAAAATAGCATACCCAACAGAAAAGCTACTAAAAATTATTCCCATTTCAGTTGCCGAAAGGGATAAATCTTCTTGAATAAATGGTGCCGCAATAGAAAGCGCTGAACGATCTAAGTAATTAATAACACCTGCCAAAAACAAAAAAACGATTACAATTCCTCTACCTTGTGAAAACATAAATGCCCCCCTTAAAGTTTGACTTTCAAGACCGGAAGCGGTTTCATTTAAAAGAACTGAAAAATTCAACTAAATCGTTTTACTATTTTTGAAGAATACTCATTTGCAGACTATCTTTAACAAGAATTTCTAATTACAAGTTCAGGCATCATCCGGTAGATATTGTTTTTTACTCTTTCTTTTTTTATTTGACAAAGAAGAAGTTCAGACGAAATTCTCCCCATCTCAACAGAAGGTTGTTTGATTGCTGTAATAGTTGGTGTATAAAAGCTTGCAAATGGAACATCATCTATACTAATAAGAGCTATGTCTTCTGGAATACGTAAATTTTGTTTCTTCACAAAACGCAATACTTCATGAAGAACAATATCATTTGCAGCTAATATTGCCTGAGGTGGTGTTTTTAGCTGATACATTTGTGATAAAGAAGCTTGAATTTCCGCTTGTTCTGAGGTTCTAATATAGGATAAATTTAGCGGTATCCCATGAGCTATAAGCGCTTCTTTGTATCCTTGTATCCTTTCTATGCGTGGAGTAATGTTGCGGATAATAGAAGTTGTAATAATGGAAATGTTGGTATATCCCTTTTCAACAAAGTGATCAACAGCTAGTTTTGCAGCTAATTTGTTATCAAGAATGACTGTGGCAATATCAAGTTCTTCAATAGTTCGATCCATAAAAACAATTGGAAATTCATCTTCTTTCATTTTTCTATATAAAGCAAGGTTATCTCCAGTTGGAAATATGATGATTCCATCTACTTGCTTGGCTCTGAGCATCTCAATGTAATTCTTTTCTTTTTCAGGATTGTCGTCTGCATTGCACACAATAATATGAAATCCCTGCTCATAGTAATAATTTTCAATCGCTCGTATCACTTGGGTTGAGAAATTGTGAAGAATATTTGCAACGACAACTCCAATCGTAAAAGTTGCTTTTTGTTTTAGACTGCGTGCAACAATATTAGGCTTGTAATCTAGAATACGGATAGATTCTTCAATGCGTTTACGTGTTTTCTCACTCATATATTCATAGCGTTTGTTTAGAAATTGTGAAATGGTGCTTTTTGATACTTTTGCATGTTTCGCAACATCAGAAATTGTAATATTCTTCATAATCATCCTTCCCGTCTTATAAGATAGGTGAGTGGCAGGGTAAATCCATCAGAAAGTTCATACTCCTGAGTACGCCATAAATCCACCATCAATAGGAACTGTTCCCCCTGTTACAAACCCTGAATAGCTCTCATCAGGGAGCCAAAGCATTAAGCCTAGTAAATCTTCAGGTTTTCCAAAACGTTTTATTACTCATATGCCATCTTAGAAGAAAGTACATCGCTTCCGCCTGTAATAACAGCAAATCGACCATTTAAATTTTCGTGGATTGAAACCACTTCTTATCCCTCTTCTTTTTTAGCTTCATATGCATCCCACAGACCAAGCAAATACATAATGCCTAGTGCTCTGTCATACAATCCGTACCCTGGCCGGCACACCTCTCCCCATATGTGACGCCCATGATCTGGCCGAACATATCCTTGATAATTTTGTTTGTGTAACGCTTCAACAATGCCTTGAATATTAATAGAGCCGTCTCTTGTATAGTGAGAAGTTTCAACAAAGCTTCCATTGTCATATATTTTCACATTTCTTATATGTGAAAATGGACATCGATCTCCATATTTTCCAGCAATCTTAACCATGTTGTTATCCCTATTTGCCCCCATTGATCCTGTGCAAAGTGTAAATGCATTCGCCGGAGATTTTGAAATAGAAAGAAGTTTTTCATAGCTTTTTTCTCCTGTAATAATTCGTGGTAAACCAAAAATAGACCAAGGTGGATCATCAGGGTGAATAGCCATTTTAATATTACATTCCTCAGCAACAGGAAGTATTTCACGAAGAAAAAAGGCTAGATTATTCCATAATTTCTCTTCATCTACATCCTTATACGCTTGAAATAATTCTGATATATGAGCTAATTTCTCAGGCTCCCAACCAGGAAGGGTAAGATTAGAAGACGAGGCAACCGTTCTAATTAACTCCTCAGGATCTAGCCTCTCTATTTTCTCTTTTTCATAAAAAAGCGCTGTTGATCCATCTTCTAATGGGTGAAACATTTCGCTTCGTGTCCAATCAAAGATAGGCATAAAGTTATAGCAAATCACTTTGACTCCTGATTCCGCTAAGTTCCGGATTGTTTCCTTATACTTTTTAATGTAATTCGCTCTCTCGTCATTTCCAAGCTTTATAGCCTCATGGACATTTACGCTTTCTACAACGTCTGTGTGAAAGCCAAATGATTGAATATAATCTACCGTTTCCTTGATCTCTTTCTTCTCCCAGACTTCTCCAACAGGCTTCTGATGAAGTGCCCAAACAATCCCTTTCACCCCTGGAATCTGTCTTATCTGCTCAAGTTTCACTGTATCATTATCTTCTCCATACCACCGAAACGTTATATTCAATACTCTCTGCTCCTTCCTCCTATATAATAGTTAAACGCTATTTATAGAAAGCGAACACAACATTTAAAACGCTTTCATTTTCTTAAAAATGAATATGTGGATTAGTCATTCAATGTGATAACAGCTTTGCGTACTTGTTCTGGATGATTTTCGATAAAATCAAAAGCTTCTTGTACACGAGAAAGTGGAAATTTATGAGTAATCAACCCATTATGTGAAAGCTTTCCTTCATTTAGATACTGAACAATAGTTGAAAACTGATTTGTTTGGAGTCTTGATCCTGTAATAGTAACTTCCTTTTTTGTGATGGGTAACTGAGGAATTGAAGCTGGTCGTTCGTCAAATCCTAATACAACAATATTTCCTGCTTGAGAGACAACATCAACGGAAAGTTCAAATGTCGATGGCAAACAAACAGCGTCAATTACGATATTGACTCCTTCCATATTTGTCCATTCCTTAACTCTTGTTCTAACATCCTCTCTACCCGTATGAACAACAGTATCTGCTCCACTTTCTTTTGCAAATTGAAGTCGTTCTTCATTAAGATCTGTCATCATGACAGACGCACCTTTCATTTTAGCTAACTTTAATATACAAATCCCAATAGGCCCAGCTCCTTGAATAAGAACAGAATCTCCCTTTTCAACATTTCCTCGCCATGTTGCCTGAGCTCCAATTGTGTAGGGCTCCGCTAGTACAATATCATCCCAACTTAAACTTTTGTTAACAAGATGAAGCTGTTTCTCGGAAAGAACAATATATTCCCTTAATCCCCCATCTTCATGAACACCAAAAACAGATAAATTGCTGCACACATTTGGCCTTCCTTTTCGACAAGGATAACAACTTCCACAATAGCTTATAGGTTCAATAACAACATGATCACCTTTTTTAAGTTTATCTACCTCTTTACCAACAGCTACAACTTCACCTGCCACTTCATGACCCACAACTCTTGGCAATGTTGCGAGTGGGTTTGTACCATGATAAATATGCATATCTGTTCCACAAATTCCTACACGCTTCACTTTTACAAGTACATCTGTTGGAGATTTCAGTTCAGCTTTCTCGACTTCTACCTCCACAAGATTATGGGCACCCTTTACTTGAATAGCTTTCATATCCCACCTCAAAGATTTAAGTTTATTCTTGTAATAAAGCTAAAGTTTCACATTTCTCTTCATGTAAATGAAGATTATAGTATGAAAGATACGATGCTCTCTATACTGGGCTATATAGGAAAGTTATAGTTTTTCTAAAACGATTTAGTAAAATAAAAAAATGTAAGCGAAAACATTTTTTTGTTAAACCTTTTTCATACTATGCTTCATTCTAACTCTATGCTGCTCCTCAAATGACAATGTCTCTTTTTATCTCTTAACTTCTTCTTCTACTCTAAGCTTCCTAAATCCTTCAACAAAAAAACTCAAAAGAGGATTCCTGCATTAGAATATCCCTCTTTTGAGCTTTGATTTATCATTTTTGAATATATATCGTATATCCTTAATTTACTTTTGCTTTCTTTGGACTTTCTTCTATATATTCATATTCATCGACCCAATAATCAGCATTTTTAATATCAAGTGCACGCGGATCAAAAACTGGATCAACCCCTTGCTCCCGCTGTCTTTCATAATCTTTGAAAACTTTTAAGGCCGGCTTTGCTAATATTAAGAGTGCAATCATATTTAACCAAACCATAACCCCTAAACCAATATCACCTAATGCCCATGCAAGACTCGCCGTCTTAATGGATCCGTAAAACGTAGCAGCAAGAAGAACTAACTTCAAAAGGAAAGAGAGCCATTTATTATCCTTTCCTTTCAGAAGGTAAACAAGGTTTGTTTCAGCTATATAGTAATAAGCCATAATCGTTGTAAAAGCAAAAAATAAAAGTGAAATAGCTACGAACCCTGCTCCAAAACCTGGGAAACTCGTCTCAATTGCCGCTTGCGTATAAGCAGGACCAACTTCAACTCCAGGCATGTTATTGACAATATACTCTCCTGATGGAGTTTGAGTGCTATATGTTCCAGTAAAAAGAATTGCAAAAGCTGTTGCTGAACAGACTAGAAGCGTGTCAACATAAATAGAGAAAGCTTGAACAAGTCCCTGTTTCGCTGGATGAGACACCTCGGCTGCCGCTGCCGCATGCGGTCCAGTTCCTTGTCCAGCTTCATTTGAATAAATCCCTCGCTTAATTCCCCATGTAATTGCCATTCCGACAATGGCTCCAAATGCTGAATCAAGTCCAAATGCGCTTTTAAAAATTAAAGCTATCACATTTGGTAACTCTTGAATATTTAGCGCCACAATGATAAGGGAAACAAAAATATAGCCTAAAGCCATAAAAGGTACTACATACTGCGCCACATTAACAATGCGTTTCACACCGCCAAGAATAATAATAGCAAGCACAACAACAATTCCAATTCCTGAGATAACCGGTTTAATTCCAAAAGCATTTTCTAATCCAGCAGATATTGAATTAGATTGAATGCCAGGCATTAATAAACTCATTGCTAATATTGAAGCAATGGCAAAAATGACTCCATACCAACGCCATCCAATCCCCTTTTCAATATAATAAGCAGGGCCTCCTCGGTATTGCCCCCCTTGTTTCACTTTATACACTTGCCCTAATGCTGATTCCACAAAAGCTGTTGCAGCCCCTATAAAGGCAATGAGCCATATCCAAAAAACAGAGCCAGGTCCACCAAGAGCGATAGCTGTAGCAATTCCCGCTATATTTCCTGTGCCTACACGTCCTGATAGAGCTAGAGAAAGGGCTTGGAAAGATGATACTCCTGCTTCCGAACTTTTTCCTTTGAACATAAGAAGAATCATTTCCTTAATAAGCCTTAACTGTAGGACTCTTGTTGCGAGTGTAAAAAATATCCCAATCCCTAAACAAAGATAGAGCATTGGCATGCTCCACAGCCAACTGCTTAAATTTGTTATAAACTTTTCCATCCCTATTCCCCCCTGTGCTTGATTCATAAAAACAATTATGTAATATATCTATTATCCTATGCTACATAAATATGCGTTTCACTTAAATTGTCATAGTAGCTTACACTTTAATTTCCTATTGCCAATTAAACCTGCCTCTTTCTCTTATTAGACGTTCTATTTTATCTTCGGTAATTCTTCAATTTCAATAGTCATAATGAATGAAAAAACAAAAATAAAAGCAGCCTCACTTCTGTGAGACTGCTTGATATTATTACCTATTAATTTAAAATCTTCACTTTAATATTTTTACGGCCCCAAGCTAGAGCTGCCGACTTTGATGGCTGTAAAACGTCAATAATATGACCTTTAATCGCGCCACCTGTATCTCCTGCAACTGCTACGCCGTATCCTTCTACCCATACTTTAGAACCTAATGGGATAACATTTGGATCAACTGCGATTAGCTTCATATTTGGGTTTGTTTTAATATTAAGTCCTGTTGCAGTAAGTCCACCATTTGCATTTGTTTCCTCATAGCTATAAGCCGTTGCTTGTACATAAAGGACTTTCCCTGCTTCAGGCTCGCTTCCTTTATCAGCTGTTTGAGCTGGCTTTTTAGCTTCAGGTGCTTTTTCTGCTTTAACAACTGGTTGTTGTTGAGGCTCTTGCTCTTTTACAACTTCTTGCTGTGTTACTTCTTGTGCCTCTTCCTCTTCAGCAGCTTTTTGTTCAGCTGCTTTCTTAGCTTCTGCCTCTTTCGCAGCAGCTGCTGCTTCTTGCTCTTTCTTTATGCTATCTTCAATCTTCTGCATTTGTGCTTCAAGACTTGATTGCTCTTTTTGTGATAAATCAAGATCTTTCACAATGTCACCGTACTTAGCTTGTAGATCTGTTAAAATTTCCTTACGCTTTGCTGAGTCTTCTTGAAGTGATGCTTGACTCTCTGATAAACTTTCTTGTTTCTCTTTTAATACTTTTTCTTGTTTATCAATTGTCTTTTTATCTTCTTCAATTTGTTTAAGATCATCTTTTTGCGCTTGTAAAATATCTTGATCTGCTTCTGCTAACGTAGTTGCTGCATTGTAGCGACCGAAGAAATCTCCGATGTTCTCAGAGTCTAGCACACTCTTAACAACAACGTTCCCTTGATCACTCTGCTGAAGAGCAACAAGGCGTTTCTCCATAATATCTTTTCTAGCTAGCACTTTATCTTCAAGTTTAATAATTTCTTCTTTCTTTTTCTCGATTAAGGCTTCTGTGCTCTTAATCTCACTTGTAATCTCTTTCAATTCTTTTTCATTTTCGGAAATTGAATTATGTAAAGATTCCAATTCAGTCTTTATACTCTCGATGTCTCCATTTACAGATTGCTTTTCTTGCTCTTTTTCAGCTACTTGCTTTTTACTCTCTTCTAGCTTACTTTTTGCATCTTGTAATGAGTCTTCGTTTGTTTGCGCATGAGTAATGGCTGTGCCCGAAAAGCACATCATTCCTGTAAAGACGATAAGCATCGTACGCTTTATAAATGGCATACGTTTCTCCCCTTTCTTTTGCAAATATAGTTATAACACAAAAGTTGTCCCAATCGTGTTACAAAAAAATTAAAAGAAAATGTCAATAATCGAAGAAATAGGAGGATTTGAGCAGGAAAAAAGAAAGGCTCATTTTCTTCATCCGTTGCTATGAGAGGGGTAAGCCATATTCCGTCAAAAGAAGATTTTTTGTAACAAAACGTAATATTAAATCCATTTTAAACCATTTACTTTGCCTTTTTTCATAAAAAAATCTTTTATTTTATATAAAAAAAGAGAAACAAAACGCTGTTTTTGGAATTTATTAATAGTTTTAAAGTATATTTATTAGTAAATAAATGAGCTTGTTATCGAGTTATAATATAGAGAAATTTCACTTTCATATTTAGAGGGAACTGAGAGGGAAAAGCACTAAGTTTTTCTGCTATATTTTTTAAACAAACGTTTATTTAAATGTCTTATATGCACAAAAAAAAGACTAATTGAGGGATCCGCTCAATTAGCCTTCTCTATTAATTGTTAATCCACATTAATCCATATTAATCCAAACAGCTTTAACTTCTGTATAGTTTTCAAGAGCATATGAGCCCATTTCTCGACCTATACCAGACTGCTTGTAGCCTCCAAACGGCACTGCTGCATCAAAAGCATTATAGCAGTTCACCCACACTGTTCCCGCTTTTAAGCGATTTGCAATGTAGTGGGCACTTTTTAAATCTTGTGTCCATACGCCTGCTGCAAGGCCATATTCAGTATCATTTGCCTTATCAATTAAATCATCAAGTGTATCGTACGGCATGGCAGCTACTACAGGTCCAAATATTTCTTCTTTAGCAATCGTCATACTATCGTCAACATTTGCAAATATTGTTGGTTCCATAAAGTACCCTTTTTCAAATGGCACTTTCCCTCCTGCTACAAGCTCTGCTCCTTGGCTTTTCCCTGATTCAATATACCTTTTTACCGTGTTATGCTGCTCAGATGAAACAAGTGGTCCCATCTCGGTTTCTTGATCAAGGCCTATTCCAACTTTAATATTTTTAGCAGTTGAAGCTAAGTCAGCAACAACATTATCATACTGCTTCTTTTGAATATATAATCTTGAACCTGCTGAGCAGACTTGTCCTTGGTTAAACATGATGCCATTGAGAGCACCAGGCAGCGCTTTTGTAAGATCTGCGTCAGGGAGGATTATATTCGGTGACTTTCCTCCAAGCTCTAGTGTAACTTTCTTAAGCGTTTCAGAAGCTTGTCTCATAATTGCCTTACCAACAGAGGTGGACCCTGTAAAGGCAATTTTATCTATTTTCTTATGGTTCACAAGCGGAGCCCCTGCTGTTTCTCCGTACCCAGGTACAATATTGACGACTCCTTTTGGAAAACCAGCTTCCTCAATTAATTCTGCTAAATAGAGAGCTGATAGCGGCGTTTGCTCAGCAGGTTTTAGCACAACTGTACAACCTGTAGCAAGTGCTGCTCCAAGTTTCCAAGCTGCCATTAACAGCGGAAAATTCCATGGAATAATCTGACCGACTACTCCAAGTGGTTCGTGCCTTGTATAAGTAAAAAAGTTTCCTTGACTTGGTATGGTTTGCCCCATTATTTTGGTCGACCAACCTGCATAATATCGGAAATGCTCGATGGTTAGCGGCAGGTCGGCTGCAATCAATTCACGCATTGGCTTTCCGTTATCGAGCGATTCTAGCTCTGCCAGTTCTTGTTTATTTTCTTCAATGAGATCTGCCAACTTATAAATAAGACGACTTCTCTCAGCAGTCCCCATCCTCGACCACGGACCATTATCAAATGCGTCCCGTGCAGCTTCGACTGCTCGATTAATATCTTCTTCTTCAGCTTCCGCAACCCGTGCAAGCATTTCACCTGTAGCGGGGTTTACGGTTTCAAATGTTTTTCCATTTGCTGATTCTATAAAACTTCCATTAATATATAGTTTTTTTGTACCTTCTAAAAATTTTTCTACTTTCTCGCTTAGTTTTACTCCTGTACCGTTGATCATCATTATTCCCCACTCCCCTGTTCTAATCTTTATTTATGTCAGCAGCATTGTTCCAATTCTGTTGCCACTACTTGCAACATGCTGAGACTCTTGATAAAACAAATTTTCAGATTTTGAATTTTAGGTGAGTTTGTTTTAATCTTGGTGAATGAAAATGTTGAAATGGTGAGAAGACTTCCTATTAAATGCTGGTTGTAAAAAAATTTCTTGAGGTTGTAAACGGAAAAATAACTTCCTCTATCATTCTATCATCTCGTAAAGAATATTCAAATAATTTAATGCTCTAAATGACAATTTTTCATCGACAAAAATAGCCTCTATTTTCTTTCAGCATATTTGATATATCGCTTATATTGTTCTATATGATACTCCTTTTTGGACACATCAGGTTTAAAATGTACATGTTTCTTCTTATTAATATAGCCTCTTACAAAATGATTGTAAGATTGCGACCATCCTAAGGCAATGAAAGCCGGAGCCAAAGCGCCATAAGCTGTCAAAACGTGGCTGTTCTTCGGGACACTAATTTGTCTTCCAAGTACATCTGCTAAGCATTGACAAAGCACAGTGCTTCTAGAAGTTCCTCCAATAATCGTAATATCTCCTTCCTTAGAAGACAGAAGTTCATCACAAATTTGTTTAATAGAATAACAGAGTCCCTCAACAATAGCACGAGTAAAGTCTTCCTTTGTTGTTTTCGCTGTAATAGAAATAAATGCTCCCCCTTCTTCTCGATCTCGTTCTCCATAAAGGTAAGGAAGGAACAATACATCATCCTTTTTACTTAGCGATTCCTTCACCATTCTTTCAAATCCTTCATAGTCTTCATTATCTGTAAAAGTTTGAACTCCCCACTCATAAATATTCCCACCATTTAAAAGCGGAATAACAGCAATTAAAAGGTGTTTTGGCAAATGTGCTAATGTAAACGCTGAAGGACGAGAAACAAATCCTTTAGCAGGAATTGCGACCCAAGCTGTTGTTCCTAAATGCAAATAGCCTTGTCCTTCTACTACAGCTCCTGCTCCAATTGTGCTTGCTCCGGCATCACCAGAGCCGCATAGTACAGGAATCCCCTCTTGTAATCCTATTATTTCAGCGGCATTAGCTGAAAGTCGCCCTGCCTTTTCCTCTGACTGTAAAATCTCCGGCAATTTCTCAATATCAATTCCCACAGAGACAATTATATCTTCTTCCCATATTCTTTTGTTTAGATTCATCATTCCAGTTGTTGCTCCTGTAATAGGATCTGTTACAAAACGACTTGTGAGTTTATAGATAATATAATCTTTTGCACTAAAAACAAATGATTGTGCACTATGATATGCCTCTATATCCTTGTTTTTAAGCCATAATAGTTTTGCAAAAGGAGTAGAGGACCTTACATGATTTCCTATTACTTCTCCTATATCCTTATAGAAATGATTAATATATTCCGCTTCGTCTTTTGCTCGCGTATCTGAATATAAGATAGCACGCTCACACTTGTTGTTATATGAAATGGGAATAACATTTTCCATTTGTCCACTTAATGTTATAGCTTTCACATCATATAAATTAATGCTTTCCTCTCTCTTCCAACATGCAGCAATTTCTATAATGCCTTCCCACCAGCTTTCAGGATTTTGTTCTTTCTCTCCGTTTTTCCCATATATCATTTTTAGAGGCGTTGAACCTTCTAGCAGAATTTCTCCATATTGATTCACCATAATTCCTTTAATTTCTGTTGTCCCAATATCAAACGAAATAATATAATCCATACTTTCCTCCATTGACTAAATATAGATTTCTATTCTTTCTCTCTATCATATACTACTTTCCTAAATGTCTATCATTCAATTTGAATTTAAATGTAAGTCTTTTGGATTAAATTACCATAAACTTTTTTAAGCAAAACAAGGGCTACAGACTCGTTTTTTCCATAATATACAAATTATTATAGAAAAAGGCGTATAGTGAGTGTATAGTGATAGATGTAACAAATATAACCTTATATTGGTTTATATTCAAAATTTATACATCAGGAGGTGTGATGACATGAACCTTGATATTCTAAACAATCTTTTAAGCCAACTTATCAACATCGGTAATGGTAGCGTTAATAATGGCAATGGTAATGTTTAATCTTTTGAGTAATGGAACACTACATAACGTGCTCCGTAAAAGGGCGTTTCTCTTCCTGAGAAGCGCTTTTTCACTAGCTATTCTTTCATTTATATAATGATTACATATATAGGAGATAAAAGAATGTCGAAAAAACAAACTGATGGAGACTTGTCTTCATTTATTTATCTTATTAAGGAAACGAATCCATCTAAATCAAAGCTAAGCTGTGCTATTTTAATGAGTACAATAATGACAATTGTAGGTTTGTTCATTCCTTTGTTTACAAAAAATCTTGTGGATCATTTCTCTATACATTCATTCAATCAAAATACAGTTATGATTTTGGTTATTGCTTTTCTCGCTCAAGCTATAGCAGGCGGTCTCTCTATTTACTTGCTTAATTATGTAGGACAAGAAGTAGTAGCAAACATGAGAGAACGATTATTAGGTAAATTTCTTCGCTTTCCTATCACTTACTTTGACAACCACCAAACAGGAGAAATGACAAGTCGTATTATCAATGATACAGCAATTGTTAAAAACTTGATTTCTAATCATTTGACAAGCTTCTCTACAGGAGTTATCTCTATTACAGGATCAATTGTTATTTTACTTATCATAGACTGGAAGATGACAATGATCATGCTTTGTGCCGTTCCACTTTCACTCTGTATCCTTCTTCCACTGGGAAAAAAGATGGTTAGAGTTTCTAGAGGCACACAAGATGAAACAGCTCAATTTTCTGCAAGAGTTACGCAAGTTCTATCGGAAATTCGTCTTGTTAAATCATCAAATGCTGAACCTTTTGAATACAAAAATGGAACAAAAGGGATTCAAAACCTTTTTCATCTTGGTGTCAAGGAAGGAAAAATACAAGCCTTTACCTCCCCATTAATTTCCTTAATTATGATGGCTCTCCTAGTTGTTATTATTGGATACGGGGGAATGCGCGTTTCTTCTGGAGCTCTATCAGC
Organism: Priestia sp. TRM10; assembly: GCF_057808375.1. Lineage (NCBI taxonomy): Bacteria > Bacillati > Bacillota > Bacilli > Caryophanales > Bacillaceae > Priestia > Priestia sp. TRM10. Next base: position 143,957 of record NZ_JBJZOT010000016.1, on the reverse strand, counting down.
TGGAGAATTAGTTGCCTTTATTCTATATCTTATCCAAATTATTATGCCAATGGCTCAATTCTCTACCTTTTTCACTCAGCTCCAAAAAGCAAAAGGAGCAACAGAAAGAATCATTAATGCTCTACATTCTAAAGAGGAAGACCATCAATCAGGTACTATTCTAAATAAAGCTACTAAGCCGCTTATTATTAAAGACTTAACATTCTCTTATGAAGAAAATAAACCAGTCTTACAACAGCTAAATTTCACAGCAGATGGGGGGAAAATAACAGCAATTGTAGGCCCAAGCGGCGGCGGAAAAACGACGCTCTTTTCTCTTTTGGAACGTTATTACAGACCATTACATGGAGAAATAAGGCTTGGTGATCTTTCCATTTGTTCATTCTCTTTGTCTTCATGGAGAAGTCAGATCGGCTATGTTTCTCAAGAAAGCCCTCTAGTTTCTGGAACGATACAGGAAAATATTTGCTATGGTCTTCAAGGTAAAGTTTCAGAAGAAGAGTTACATCATGCTGCTAAGTTAGCATATGCTCATCAATTTATTCTCCAGTTTCCAAACGGATATGAAACAGAAGTTGGAGAGCGAGGTATTAAACTATCTGGCGGACAAAGGCAGAGAATTGGAATTGCAAGGGCTTTACTCAGAAACCCTCAAATTCTTATGCTTGATGAAGCAACATCAAGCCTTGATAGTAAATCAGAAATTTATGTACAAAAAGCATTAAAAAACTTAATGAATGGTCGGACTACGCTCGTCATTGCACATCGCCTCTCTACGGTAATAGAAGCTGATAAAATTTTATTTATGGAAAATGGCAGAATTACGGGACAAGGCACACATGATGAATTACTGGCTTCTCATGATTTATACAGAGAATTTGCCGTTGAGCAACTCCAATTATCTAAAAATCATCCACCTGAAAGCTTATATATAGAAAAAACCAGCCCCGTATTGTAAGGGCTGGTTTTTCTTATTTTTGCACTTCTGTTCTATTTATTTGAGCAGGTTTTATTAAAGAAAATACGGCACATAACATGGCTATAACTACAATACATCCACCGATCGTTGCTGTATGAGCTACTGAACCGGTTTTCTCCATCACAGCTCCTCCAACAGCAGAGCCTAGTGAAATGCCAACTTGCAATGCCGAGTTATTAAAGCTTTGCTGAATATCAGATGTAACAGGATCAATTTGGATAAGGTAACTTTGCTGAGGTGGTGAAAGACTCCAACTTAATGCTCCCCATACCATCATCACAATTATAAAGACCGGAAAGGAAAACGTCGTATACGGAAGTACAAACAGCATAAGGGCAAAAGCACCAATGACAATTAAAATACTTTTAGGAGCTCCAATTTTATCAGATAGCGTTCCTCCTAGACCTCCACCAAACACAGCAGCAATACCAAATAGGAAATAACAAAGACTAACCCACTGCTGATTTAAGTTTAAGACTTCTTCTAAAAAAGGAGTAAAGTATGCATAAATTGTATAGTGACCAGCTAACATAAACAGTGTAGCAAGGTGGGCTCCAATAATCTTCCCACTTTTAAGAGATTTGATTTGTTTGCTAATCGGAACCAATTTATCAACAGGAATGCGTTCTAAGAAAATCGAAATTAAAACAAGAGACAAAATCGAAAGAAACGCAATACCTAGAAAAACAGTCCGCCAGCCAAAAGCATTTGTCACAAGAATGCCAATTGGTACACCTAAAACAAGAGAAGAACTAATCCCCATATAAATAACCCCTACAGCTTTTGCTCTATGAGTAGGTGCAACAATTTTAGGTGCAATTGTTAAAGATAGCACAACAATTAATGCCGTACTCCCTGCTGTAATAATCCTTGCGATGATAATAAGCAAAAATGTTGAACTGAAAAACGTCATTAAATTTCCGATAAAAAAGACAAAAAGAGCAATAAGATACAAACGTTTGCGTTCAATACTAGCTGTAATTGATAAAAGTACTGGACCAGCTACAGCATATACAAGCGCAAAAATTGTAATAAGCTGACCTGCTGTACCAACTGATATGTTCAAATCATCTGCCATAATTGGTAAGATCCCACCGACGATAAGTTCTACTAATCCGACTGAAATAGTAGAAGCAGCAAGGATCCAAACTTTTAGATTCATTTGAATTCCTCCTTTTTCTGTCGTCACTTCCAATCTTGTATCAGATCAAGACTTTTACCCGCACCTTTATATGTGCCCTCTTTCACTTCAGGGCCAAGACAAAAAAATCCTGATTACAAAAATGAAAGTGACATTTGTTGTAATCAGGATTTATCGGTTCCTGGTAGAGACCCTCAAACCATATTATTGAGGTTATACATACAGATTAATTATTCTATTCGATTTAATAATATAGCGTATCTTTTAGGATTTTTCAACTACCTGTAAGGTTGTTTGTATTTCCAATTTCTATACATGTAAGTCATCCTGTTGAAGATAAATTATTAACTCTTATGTATTCTACTTGTCTCATTTGTATTGCTTCATCCGTTCTTCAACTATATCTAGTGCATCCGCTTGCTGACCTAATGTGAGAAGACAGTGTGTTGGAATCTCAATGATTTCTCCATCTTTCAGCTTGAATCGAAATCCTGATATTCCTCCTGGAAGTCTCTTTGTATAAATAGTCAGGTCTAAAATTTCTTCTATATCTTTAATCGCGAACTTGCCATTCTTGTAATGGACAAAGTACTCGTCGATGAAACAAAGAACAGGAGAAGATTTAACTAGAAAATAAAAGAAAATAGCAAGATACTGTCCAAAGAATAACAAAGCAACAATAATAACAACAATAGATGTAAGCTGTTCAAAAAAACCAAACCTCGGTATAGAAAGTATCAACCAAATAGCAAATGCTACAAATGGAACACAGCCTAATAACTTCATTAATACTATGGAACGTTTATACTTAATATACTCCATTAAACAATACCTTTTCTTATACCCTTTCTTGCGTTAATAATTTTTCGTCTCTCTTTACGCCGCTTCTCCTACAAAATCCCTCAGAATGAATTTACTAAATCTATCATATATCCACTCAAAGCAATAAACAGCAGAATGGTAACTAGCATTAATAATTTAGCAAAAAGATAAGGAAGTCGATGAACTACTTTAGCTATATAATAAGCAGGACCCATGCAAGTATAAGCTGTAAGACTTCCAACTAAGAAAATATCGTTTTCAAGCATAGATTCATATACTTTCTTCACAAAACTGTAGTTCAATGTTAATAAAGCACTATATAAAGTATTTAATGCAAGGGCAAGTGTAGCAAAGACTGTAATGGCGACTAAAAACATATAGTACTAACCTTTCTTTTGAAGATATAAGACTAGTTATTTTTTAAAACAAGCTTCTCTAACTTTTCATCATACTTAGCAAACTCTTCCACCATAAAAAGGTGATATGTAGGGACTTCAAATAGTTCCCCATTCTTTAATTTAAAACGGAAACCTGGTACACCCCCTGGTAAGGTTTTTCGAGGTATATATCCATTTACTGTTTTTTCAATTTCTTTGAATGAAATTACTTGATCTTTGTAATAAATATTATCACGATCATATTTAAGTATTTCTGTAGAGGGCTTAAATAAGAAATAAATAAAAAGAAATAAATATTGGCCAAAAAATCCAAAAGCTAAAATAATCGCAATAACCGTTAGTACTTGCCGTATAAATCCTGCGGTAGGAATCATATAAATAAGCCATATGCCGGCAATAACAAACAAAAGAGCTGCTAATAACTTTAGAAGAGCAATCTTCCTTCTATATCGTATTGATACCATTTCCTTATCCTTCCTTTACTTATTTTATAGATTAATCATTTTCTTATAGATATTTTTTACTATTTTTCTTCTCTTTTACAAATTACATCTATTTAAATTTTATAATTAATGCTATTTTTTTGTTATAGATAAAAAGACCGATTTTTGGGGTGATATAAACCATGAATTTACTTTCTTTGAATCCTAGTGAATTAGAAAGTGCTGCTAGCATATTAAAAAAAGAAGCTTCTTCATTACAAAATTTAGGGCAAGATCTCAAGACTCTTTTGGATCAAGATCATAGCTGGAAAACATCATCAAGAAGAGAATTTGATGAAACCTCACGCACACTCCTTAAGACGATTGACAATAAAACCGACGAAATAAACGATAAGAGCACCTATTTAGAAAATCTTGCTGAGCAAGCACGTCTTGCACAAGCAAAAGAAAAACTTAAGCAAGAAAAAGCTTGATCTTATAGAGAAAGGACTAAGCAATATGTCTACAATTGAAATTAATCCTGATGTTGTGAAACAGCTAGCTTCAAAAGTCTCTTCTATCGGAAATGAGATTTCTTCAGTGGATCAAAGAGTAAATAACTGTTTACAAGGACTTAAAGGCGTCTCATTATCTGTTTCCTTTAATTCTATCAATAGTAGTGTTAATTCTCTACATAGCATTGCAAGTGAAACCGCAAGCGCTATGGCTGCACAAGATAGTATTCTTGCAGCCCTTCTTAATCTTCCTTCTATCGGAAGTCAATATTTTGATATTAAAGGGAACTTAGATAAAATCCTTATTACAACCCACGGAGCTGTTGCTCTCTCCCTTCTTGCAACAAAATCTATTAATATTACAATGCGAAATGCTCGCACAAATGTTGTTAGTATAAGTACTGCAAAATGGGTTCAAGGAAAAGGGAAATCCTCTGTCTTTCGTAACTTTGCCCGTCGTACTACAGCATTTATGCAAAAGAACCATACAAATCCCGCTATTAAATTCTTAAAAAACAAAGTAGGCATGGATAAATATCGTACATTTAACGGCTGGATGAAGTACAACTTTATGGGTATCGGTGATAACCATACAAGGGTTGGATTGAAAAAAGTAACAGGCTCTATTGCTAAGAAAATCTTTCCTATCAGTGTTATGTCAAACGTAGCTGAAGAAAGCGTTAAAACTATTGATAAAATTAAACAAGGGAAATTTACTGCAACAGATGGAGTAGTCTCTGCATCAAATGTTGCTATTAAATCTGCTGCAGCTTATGGTGGATCTGTTCTTGGTGGAGCGGTCGGTGGACTCTTGGGTCCTCCTGGAGCTGTTGCTGGGGCCTTTATCGGTGGGGTTGTTGGTACATATGTTGGAGACTTTGTTGCTGGTAAAGCAGAAAACTTTATTCGCAAACACTCAGACACCATTAATAAAACATACAGCAATATTAAAGAAGGTGTAAGTTCAGCAATTGATAAAGGTAAAGAACAAGTCTCCAAAACTATCGACAAAGGCAAGGAACTCTTCAGCCAAGGTTCTAATTGGGTCTCAGGATTACTCCATTAAAGGATATAAAGTGAGGTATTAAATATGAATCAACAACCAAAGATTAGTTTAAGTACAGAAGAACTTGCCCTCTCTCTTGTCTTATGTGGATATGATGAAGTTGCAGCAGGTGTTCTAGAATCTGGACTTGGTAAAAAATCTGAAAGCGACTTACAAATTGTGTTTGAAACCGCATCACATAGCCTGCTTTCAAAAGAACTGCTGCTCGGCATTAATGAAGAAAACTTAGCGGAATCTCTTCATCCTGTCTTCAAACAAATGATGGACCTTTTCGTTCAATCAACCAAGATGATTCGTTGTAATAAAGAAGCACATGGAGCTGAGGAAGTTTTAATGCTCCATCGCCTGCCTGGTGACGAAAGTTTGAAGCATGTAGTAAAACATGATGTCGTTCACGAATTTTCTATTTTGAAAGAGAATGAAATTCAGCCTGCAATTACTTCCTTTTTGAAAGTATTAGCATGGGGAGAGATAGAAACTGCTCACATTCCACTAACAGAAGAACTTTTTAATAGACTTGTTGAGAAGACTAAGACAGAGGATGAACTAGCCTCTCTTTGTGAATCTTTTCATATTCATCAACATCAAGAAATGTTGAAAATATTTCTCTCGGATTTTAATGATTATGGTCGTCGTTTTGCTAACATTTCAGAATCGTTAATTTCTCTAAAAGAATATTCACAAATTCAAGAAGCTCACCTTATTCTGCCTATTCATAAACGGCTTTGGGTTGTATACAACGAAAATGAAGATGTAACTGAACAGCCATCTCTTGTTTTAAAAAGGATGAATCAAGATCAATGGATTGACCATGTTGAACATTTTTTACAAAAAGGAAAACTCTCTCTTTAGGGTTTTCCTTTTTATATAAGCTTGCTTTTCCTTTCCTTTGAAAGATATACTGTTGAAATAGTTGTTTATTAATCAAACGTTTGTTTAAAAGTAAAAAGTGGAGGTTTTTCACATATGAATGGGCAATCTCGAGCAAATATCCATGCAGGACTTTTAGTTAAAATTGTACTAAAAAAAGATCAGCGCACTGGAAAATTAACAGAAGGTATTGTAAAAGATATTTTAACTAATTCTAGCTTTCATCCTCATGGAATTAAAGTAAGACTAGAAGACGGACAAGTTGGTCGAGTACAGGAAATTATCAAAGAGTAATTTCCTGTACTCTTCTTTTATCGATAGAAAGCTTCTTTCCTTTGTAGAGCATTCTCCTTAATTTCTGTCACTAGAATACGTGTCAAACTTTATAGAAGTCCCCCCTCTTTCTCCCCTATCCACTTGATACAATATTAATTGTAAGCGTAATCATTTTCTCAATTTACTAAAGATAAAAACATTATAAAATAGGGGGATTAAGAGAATGGCACAATTATCAAATACAGGTGGTATGCATTTTCTTGATAAAATTGGAATTCCCAGGAAGATTGCATGGGGATACCTCGGTATTTTAATATTCATGATGGGTGATGGACTTGAAATTGGTTGGTTAAGTCCTTATCTTCTTGACCATGGCATGTCTGTACAGCAATCGGCTTCACTTTTCACAGCATACGGAGTAACAGTTGCTATTGCTTCATGGCTATCTGGAGTGTTAGTTGAAGCATATGGTCCGAAAAAAACGATGCTTATGGGACTCCTCGTTTATATTATTGGAACCAGTAGCTTCATTTACTTTGGAATTAGTGAATTAGCTTATGGTACGATGCTCATTACTTATGCAATTAGGGGACTTGGTTATCCATTATTCGCTTACTCATTTCTCGTCTGGATTTCTTATCGAAGTCCAAAACAAAAGTTAGGCGTTGCAGTTGGATGGTTTTGGTTTGTATTTACAGGCGGATTAAATGTTCTTGGAGCATATTATTCTGTCTGGGCTATTGAAGCACTTGGTCATATCAATACACTCTGGTCTTCAATTTTCTGGGTATGCCTTGGATCTGTTCTCTCTTTAGTAATCAATCGTGATAAATTGGAGCGTAAAAGTAATAAGGATAATGTCTCAAAACTGAAGGAGCTTGCCAAGGGCTTCACAATTATGAAGAGAGAACCAAAGGTATTATTAGGAGGTATCGTTCGGACAATCAATACAACGTCCCAATTTGCCTTCCCTGTCTTTTTACCAACACACATGGCATCTCATGGAATTCCGACTTCTACTTGGCTTCAAATTTGGGGAGTGATTTTTACAAGTAATATTTTATTCAACGTGTTCTTTGGATTAATTGGCGACAAACTTGGCTGGAGAAATACTGTTATTTGGTTTGGTGGCGTTTCTGCTGGGATTACGACGCTTCTTTTATATTACATGCCACAGCTGACACAAGGAAATTTAACACTTATTTATATAGCAGGCATTTTATGGGGAGCATCACTTGCTGGCTATGTACCACTGTCAGCTCTTGTCCCTTCACTTGTGAAAGAAGATAAGGGAGCAGCTGTTGCTGTCTTAAATCTCGGAGCTGGTTTACCTGTATTTGTTGGACCAGCAATCGTTGGTATTTTCATTGGACCGCTTGGTAATGAAGGAGTTGTTTGGATTCTAGTTGGTCTTTATTTCTTAAGCGCTTTTCTAACAAAATTCATTACATTGCCAGAAGAAGAAAAAGCTTCACCAGCCCTTAAAACAAAAAATAAAACAGCAGTGAATTAAAAAGAGAGAGGATTGATCCTCTCTCTTACCTTCCAGAAACTTCTTCTATATATTCAACAATCTTGTCGTACTCTTGAGCGTTTGATAAAGAATAAAGACCAAAGTAAAGCACTTCGGGATGTTGAACTTTAATGGTAGAACTTAGTCGCTGGTGACTAATAATAATATCTGCATCTGATGGAATTTCATCTACTGCCATATAATCAATGTCAATCTTTAATGGAGAACTACGGAGCTTCTTTTTTAAGATAGCGGATCCCATAGCACTGGATGCCATCCCTCCATCACAGGCAACAATAACTTTCTCTACTTTTTTCTTTTCTTCCCTTTCCTTCATCTTCACTTCCTTATTAGGAAGTGCCTGAATATGTCGGATTTCAGTTAACATTTCCTCGGTTTCTGTCTTATCATAAAAAGTGATTTCTTTCTTTAAAAGTAAGGAAGATAAAAACCAGGAAACAAAAGTAGAACAACTAATGGCTAATACAATAGATAAAAGATCACTTTTAGGCGCTAGAAAGAGAATAAATAGAATGCTTGCCGGCGATGCAGTTGATACAAGCCCTGCATTAAGAAATTGAAAGATAAAAATACCGATAAATCCGCCTGCTATAACAGGAAGAAGTAATATAGGTCTTCTTAAAACATAAGGAAAATATACTTCATGTATACCTCCAATCAGTTGAATTCCTAATGTTGCTTTCAGATTAGGCTTCTCTTCTTCCCTTACTTTAAAATAACAGGCCAATAGCATCCCAAGTCCTGGTCCAGGATTAGATTCAAGTAGAAAAAAGATTGATTTCCCTAATTCCTTTGATTGCTGGATCCCTAAAGGTCCTACTATTCCATGATTAATAATATTGTTAAGAAATAATGTTTTGGCTGGTTCAATAATAAAAGCAAGGATGGGAAGCCAATTCGAATTAATAAAAACAAGCATTCCTTCACTAAAGTAAGCAATGGTTTTATTAAAAATAGGTCCAACTATAAAATACATGCTAAACATAAGGGAAAGGGATAATACCGCATCAATTACATTATTTAATAACAATTCCGTTCCGATTGGAAAATACACTTTTACTGTTTTCTCGAGTTTATGAAATGCCCATCCAATCAGAGGACTAAAAATAATGGCCCCAATAATCATTGGTACATCGCTTGAAAGAATAAGACCTAAGAGTGCAACTGAAGAAATAATCCCGCCTCGCTGCCCTCCATAAATCCTTCCACCAGTAAATGCTAGCAATAGAGGTATAACATAATAATAAAGCGCGTCTAAGAATTGATTAAATTCTTTATGTGGCCACCATCCACTCTTCCCAAATAATATACTCAAGATGCCAGCTGCAATAACTACAGAAATATTACGATACACAATAGAACTACAAACTTTTCCTATTATTCTCATCTTATCCTTTATCATCTTTGCACCGACAAAATTTTTTGTTTATACGCCTTTAGAAGAATGTCTTGTAAATAATTTTTCAATTCTTCACTTGAACCTTCTCTCATCTTTTTAATAAAATCACTCTCTATGAGGGCACTGCTAATTTCTCCAATCATTGTAAAGTATTCTTTAGAAGCTTCTTTTGGTCCTAGCATAATCAATACAGTGTGCACAGTTTGACTTTGTCCATTATCGTCTTTCCAACATTTTTGTTCTGACAATTGTATTACTTTCACAATCATCTCATTCACACCAGATGTTCTTGCATGTAAAATCATGATTCCATCGATAATAAAACTTCCTTGTTCTTCCCTTACTTTTAAATCCTCTATAACTCGGTTTGAATCATACACAGACAACATATCTTGAAAAAAATATTGTAATGGATCTAAAAAGGCTCCATCCTCTATTTTACTTTTATGAACATGTATATTCCGTAAAATCTGCAGTATGGCTTCTCCATATTTAGCTAGAGATAGTAAATGGTTTTGATCAACTTCTTTTGTTGTATGATCTTTTGAAAGCTCATTTTTTTCACTCATCATATGCTTTATTTTTTCATTAAGTCTTCCAATTTCATATTCTGTTAATAAAGGAGAAACTAACGATAGCTTGTCCTCATTTACATTTATTAGTTTTACTGTAGAAATGATGAGGTCTACCTCTCCATATTGACGAAGCCAGTTTTTTAAATCTGAAGAAGCTACAATATCAACAATCTCAACGTTTGGAAGTTCTTTTTTTATACGCGAAGCAATTAGTCGTGACGTACCAAAACCACTTGCACAAACAATAATAGCTTGACATATCCTTTTTTCTTCTCTTTTCTCATAATAAGAGGCTCCAATATGGAGAGCAAGATAACCTATTTCAGATTCTGGAATAACTACACCGATTTTCTCTGATAAAGTCTTTGCACTTTCACTACATGCCTCATAAACGTCTGGATAATCCTTTTTAATTTGGACAAGCAATGGATTATAAATCGTTAACCCATTTTTCAAACGATTTAAAGCTGGATACAGATGTTTTGTTAACCCTTCAACTAAGGCTGAATCTAAAAAACGTTTTTGTAAAAAGCGCTCGGTTTCTGAAATAAAAGAATAAACAAAGTGAGAGATTGTAACTTCATCATATTCACTTTCAGTTTGTAAAGAGCTATGCATTCCATAAATATGAAGAATGATATACTGAATTTCATTTGGTGGAAACCTTACCCCCATTTCTAATTCAAGCTCTTCCACAAGATAGAATACAAGTGGATACTCCTTTTTAATTAAGTAACGCTCTGAGTTCTTTATCATAACGCTATGTTTATTTCGTTCCACCGCTAATACGATGTGAATAACTAAATTAATAAAATCACGTTCCGTAAGATTTATACTATCCTTTTGGTTCAAATGCTTTTGTAAAACTTTCTGCACTTTTGATAAGGTTTGGAAATCAATTAACTCCAAGTAAATCTCAGGAATATATTCTTTTATCCCACCCTCATTTATTTCATCACTCTCTAGAAGCTGAAAAACTTCAATCCAGTTTTCTGGAAGTGTATGATCATGAACAATTGTGGCAATAGCTGTCCGAATTTGTTTCTCTCCGCCGTTTACATATATTCCAAGACCTGGTTTACGAATGAGTTCTAAATCAAATTGTATAAGCCAATGCTCTACTTCATCTAAATCATGGCTAATTGTTGCTTCTGTAACATTATACCTTTTGCTAAATACATAAAGCTTCGTTGGTTCATTTAATCGTAATAAGTCACACGTTAACCCTATCCGTCGTTCTCTTGGAGAAAATTCTTTCATTTGTCCACTGTGCCCTAAATCAGCCAACAATTCATTCTTTTTCTGAAGGTCACCATTAATATAAACCCCAGCTCTAATCTTTTTGACAAGTTTTAAATTATATCTTTTTAAGAGAGACTTTAATTGAGCAAGTTCTCGCTGAACAGTGCGTAAGCTAATTTGTAAGTCATCTGCAATCTCATGTAAAGAAATAGGAGGATGCGCTTTTATTATCTTGTATAAAATAGTTGTTTGCCTACTGCTGATTAGTAATGATTTCTCCACGCTTAAGCTCTCCTCTATTTATTAAAAATGGTCTTCTAATGCCTTATAAATATTTTTATATTTTCGGTACTGCTTGTCATAAATCAGCTCTGTTTTTTCATCATATTGAATCACTTCATCTTGGTTAAAAAGAGAATCTAAATCTGTAACATCATCCCATACACCAATCCCTAATCCTGCCAAAATACTCGCTCCGTATGCAGGACCTTCTCGTTCTTTATGAATATGAAGATTCTGCTGTAAAACATCAGCAAGTATACGTGTCCACCATTTACTTTTAACTGCTCCTCCTGTTGCATAAATCTTTTCTACAGGAATACCGTTTTCCTTAATCATTAACAAGCAATCTTTTAAGCTAAATGAGACACCTTCAATTACAGCCCTAGCGAAATGTTCCTGTTTATGCTTATACTGCATACCGAAGAAAACACCTTTTGCATCTGGATTGTTGATAGGAGTTCTTTCTCCATTTAAATAAGGTAGAAATAATAACCCAGAACAACCTGGATCAACTTGCTCAATATGAGTCAATATATCTTCATATGTTTCGTTATAAAAAGCTTCCTTCAACCATTTTAATGACATTCCTGCTGATAAGGTCGTCCCCATAGCATGCCACATGTCTGGTAGGCAATGACAAAATAAATGCATTGTATTCCCTTCAGTTCTCTTTAAAAGTGGTAGTTTTTTTAACGGTGTAAACACAGTTCCAGACGTACCTATACTAATAGTTGCTACGCTTTCTTTATAAATTCCATTTCCAAGCGCTGCTGCTGCGTTATCCCCAGCTCCAGCAACAACTGGAATATGTAAAGGCAAACCTGTATGGTCAGAAGCTTTCTTATCAATTGAGCCAACAACTTCGCTGCTCTCATGCACTTCTGGAAACCATTCAATATCGAAACCAAGACCCTTAATTAGCTCAGCAGACCAATCTCGTTTTTCCGTGTCAAATAAACTTGTGCCACTTGCATCAGAAACATCTGCAGACATCATCCCAGAAAGTTTATAAACAATATAATCTTTGGGCATAAGAACATGTGCTATCTTATCAAAAACTGCTTGTTCATACTTTTTAACCCATAAAAGCTTTGGAGCAGTAAAACCAGGTAATACAGCATTTTTAGTAATGTCATATATCATATCTGCTCCTATTTTATCTTCTATTTCTTTACATTCCTTCATCGTCCGAACATCATTCCATAAGATAGCTTCTCGTAGCTCTTTACCATCTTCTCCTAACAAGACTAGGCTGTGCATTTGCCCTGTCACTCCAACCGCTTTAATATCATGTGGACTTATCCCTTTCCTCCATAGCTGTCTAATGCTTTCTGTCACAGCTTCCCACCAAACAGATGGATGCTGTTCTGCCCACCCTGCCTTCAGCGACTGAAATTGATAAGAAGACTGACCTTCTGCAACTACTCTCCCTTCTAAACTTATCACAACCGCTTTTGTTCCTTGTGTCCCAACGTCGATTCCTAATAAATATGAATGAGTCATTTCACAATTCCTTTCTATATCTATTTTTTAAGCTCTATCTTATTTACATATTTTCAAAAGAACAATTTTTCTTATTTATCATTAATAAATAACCTTTCCCCTGCCAACGAGCAGAGGAAAGGCTACTTATACTTCTACTTGAACTTTAAATAAACTAGAGTCTCTCTCCCCATTGAGAAAGTCTATTGTTTCCTCTAACGAAATTTTTTTCGAGATAAGATGATTGACTCTAATCCGACCTTCCTTTACCCATTGGTAAGCAGGAAGGAATGTATAATTGATGGCCATTGACCCTAGTAAAGTCCAATCATTGTTGTAAAGTTTAAAAGGATCCAGTGTAACTTGAACGTTTTGAGGTGTGACACCAAACTGAAGATATTTAGCTGTTTTTCCAAGATAGTTCATTGCTGTTTCAATAACAGATGGAATACCTGTTGCATCAATTACAACATCAAATCCATAAGGATATGTAGTTCTGTTGATATGCTCTTCTAATTCTTGACTTAATACTCCTTTGGTAGCTCCCCACTCAAGAGCCATATCTAATTTAGCTTGATCAATATCAACAACAACAAGTTCTGAAGCCCCTGCCATTTTTAAAGATTGAATAAGTTGCTGCCCCATAGCACCTGCTCCAAACAATAAAACTTTATCTCCTACTTTTAAGCTAAGTCGATTCATCCCATGAACAACACACGCCATTGGTTCAATAAAAGCACCTTCTTCAAAACTCATTGAATCTGCAAGTTTAACAACATTTCGACTTGGAACCTTAACATACTCTGCCATACTTCCATCTGTTGTATTTCCAAGGGCTCCCCAATTTTCACACTGATTCCCTCTATGCGTTAAGCAAAATTCGCATTCACCACAGAATAATGAAGGGTCAGCTGTTACACGATCTCCAGCTTTCCATTCTGTTACACCTTCTCCAACTTGGTCGATAACACCCGAAAACTCATGCCCTGGAATAATAGGATATGGGGACAAAAACTCACCTTTAAAAATATGAATATCGGTTCCACAAATTCCTACATTTTTCACTTTAATAGTGACTTCATTTTTTCCGGGTATTGGATATTGAACTTCTTTAATTGCCGCTTTATATGGTTCTTCTATAACTAATGCTTTCATCTTTATCTCTCCCACTTATACTTATTTTCTAACAATCTATCGCTAGAATAAAAAATAGCATTATACCCACTATGTTTTCGCTTACATAATAAATCTTAGCAATCTTTCCTATTATTTTATACAAAGACATCTTAAAAGTTTGGCATGAGAGAAATGACAAAACTTAAGAATAATTTTCTTCCTAAACTTTTATTTTAAAAAAGTTGGTAGCGTTAACATCTAATACCCGTCAGAAATCTAGGCGTGACAAGGCAAAAATGCATGTTTCAGAAAGATGGACAAGCCTATTTACTCGTGTTATTATCATTGTTATGTAAATTTTTTAGGTTACTTTATACAACTATGAAAGCCTAAGCAAAACTAAATAAAGAGAGGAGCTTTCATCAAGATGGACATCCTGTTAGCTCTTATCCCTGCTTTGTGTTGGGGGAGCTTAGTTCTATTTAACGTCAAACTAGGTGGTGGTCCTTATAGTCAAACACTTGGTACTACACTAGGAGCGTTAATTTTTTCTGCGGTTATTTTTCTGTTTGTCCAACCAGAAATCGATACAAAGATTTTTGTAATCGGAGTCATTTCAGGTCTTTTCTGGACACTTGGTCAAAGAAACCAACTTAAAAGTATTGAACATATGGGCGTATCTAAAACAATGCCAATTTCAACAGGAATGCAGTTAGTTTCAACTGCACTATTTGGTATGATTGTTTTTGGAGAATGGTCAACTGCTGTAAGCATCTTATTCGGTTGCCTTGCTCTTGTATGTATTATTGTCGGAATTGTATTAACTTCATTAAAAGACAATACAGTAGAAGAGAAGCCTGGAGAACTAAAAAAAGGAATTGGGATTTTAATAGTTTCAACGATTGGTTATTTAGTATATGTTGTAATTGCTCAGTTAACTGGAGTTGACGGTTGGTCTGCGCTATTCCCTCAAGCTATCGGGATGGTAATTGGTGGCGTGCTGCTTACATATAAACATAAACCATTTAATAAATATGCCTTAAAGAACATCATTCCTGGTGTTGTTTGGGCAGTTGGGAACTTATTTTTATTCCTCTCACAACCAAAAGTTGGCGTTGCGACGAGTTTTTCTCTTTCACAAATGGGAATTATCATTTCTACATTCGGTGGGATCTTAATTCTTGGAGAAAAGAAAACTAAGCGTCAAATGATTGGAATTGTGATTGGGAGTGCGTTAATTATTATTGGCGCCGTATTCCTTGGACTTGCAAAGGCAAACTAAAAAAGAGGCGAATTATCGCCTCTTTTTTCTATTTATTTAATTGAAACCTTCCCTCTGTGAGAAGAGCAAATCTTTATTAATTTCCCTCAAATTCTAATGAACGAAGTCGTGATTCAATCTCCTCTCTTTTCGGTTCTAAAAACGGTGGTAATGAAAGTCGTTCACCTAATGTTTCTACTGATTCATCTTGAGCAAATCCCGGTGTATCTGTAGATAGTTCAAATAATATATTATTTGGTTCTCTAAAATAAAGCGCTCTAAAGTAAAAACGATCTACTTTTCCAGAGTTCACAAAACCAGCTTGATTAATGCGTTTCGCCCACTCATTATATTCTTCTTCATTTGGAACCCGAAATGCTACATGATGAACGCCACCTCTTCCTAAACGCTCCCTTGGTAAATCGGCTCTTGTTGCAACATGGACTTCAGCTCCTACTCCCCCTTCTCCTGTTGCATATACTTCAACATCTGGATAATCTCCATCAAGGGATGGATAAGAACCTACATAATAAAAACCTAATAACTCTTTTAATACTCGCACTGTTGGTTTTGCATCTGCAACAGTTAACGTAACAGCTCCAAGGCCAAGAATACCATGCTCTTTTGGAACATCACTTCCATCCCATGCTTCGCCTGGAGCTACCCCTTTTTCATTGTTATCTGCAACAAGAATAAGCTTTGTTCCTTCAAAATCTTCAAAAGCTAATGTCTCACGCCCAGCTCTTTTTTTAATTTCCTCATAATGAACACCTAATTTTTCAAAACGCTTAGCCCAATAATGGAGTGAGTCAGTACTCGCCACTCTTAGAGACGTTGAAGAAATACTGCTCGCTCCTTTATGTGTTCTACCAAGATGAGGAATATCAAAGAACGTTAATTCAGTTCCAGGATTACCCTTGGCATCTCCGTAAAATAAATGATAAGACTCTGTATTATCTTGATTGACCGTCTTTTTAATAAGACGCATTCCAAGAATCCTCGTATAAAAAAGATAATTTTTTTCTGCTTTCCCTGTTAAAATTGAAACATGATGTAACCCTGTTAAGTTCATCTTCTTTCACTCCTCTTTAGTTAAAGTGATCTATTTCATTTAATGTATAATTATATCTCAAAGTAATATATCTTTAATTCAAGATAATTGTAAATCATTATGGGAAGAAAAGTCAATTATTATAATATCAGCATATACTCTATCTAGTCTGATTATCCTTATAAAAATGAAAAAAGGCATAAACCCTTATTTTCTTGTAAAGGTTTATGCCTCTTTCCTTTAATATTAAGTCGATAGTTTAAAACTTAATAACATCAGGAGTACCTTGCTTCTGATAACCAGACTTATTAAGTTTTACTTCTTTACCTTCCGATAAGTTTGTGAAGATAATTGGTGTTGTAATAGAAGGGGCATGTTTTTTTACATACTCTAAATCAATTTCTAACAACGGTGTTTCTTTCGTTATATGCTGCCCTTCCTGAACAAGTGCTTTAAATCCTTCTCCATTTAATTTTACTGTATCTATGCCAACATGAATAAGTATTTCTAATCCATTGTTTGTTTTTAAACCAATAGCATGCTTCGTTGGGAAGATGCTCATTACCTCTCCTTCAATTGGAGAAACTAGTGTATTGCTAACTGGTTCAATAGCAAATCCATCCCCCATCATTTTAGAAGAGAATACTTCATCTTCCACTTCACTAAGAGGCTTTACAGTTCCTTCAAATGGCAGAACAAACTCAACCTGAGCTGTGTCAGCTGTTTTTATTTCGGAACGTTCCTGTTCATTTTCTTTAGAGATATTGATTGTTGCTGCCCCAGATTTCACTAATTGTTTCATTGCATCAGCAACAAATTCAACATCTGTACCTACGATAACTTGTACATTTGTTTTTCCTAATTTCATTAAACCTCGAGCTCCGTGGCGCTTTAGATTAGACTCATTAATTTTGGATGTGTCTGCAACTTGCAAACGTAAACGTGTTGCACAGTTATCAATAGTCGTTAAGTTTTCTTTTCCACCTAAATCTTTAATAAAATAAGATGCCATATCTACATATTTGTCGCCTGTTGTTGAATCAGAATCTACAGTTTCCTCTATTTCTTCATCTTCTTCACGACCTGGTGTTTGGATATTTAACGCTTTGATTAAGGTATAGAATATAACAAAGTAAATAATGGCATAAATAATGCCGATTCCTGCTAACAATAACGGCTTTTGAGCGATACCAAAGTTCAAGAAGTAATCAATTGCCCCTGCTGAAAAACCAAAGCCGTGATGAATACCTAACATTACAGCAACTGCCATTGAGATTCCTGTCAGGATAGCGTGAATGACATATAAAAGCGGTGCTATGAACATAAATAAAAATTCGATTGGTTCTGTGATACCTGTTAGGAATGAAGTAAGAGCTAATCCAGCTAGCATACCTGTTACAGCTTTTCTTTTTTCTTTCTTTGCAGCTGCAATCATTGCAAGAGCTGCTGCTGGTAATCCGAACATCATGACTGGGAAGAAACCTGTCATAAATGGTCCTGCTGTCGGATCCCCTGCGAAGAAGCGATTAATATCACCAGTTGCTCCGTTATACTCTCCAAATACAAACCAAACTAAACTATTTAATACATGATGCAGTCCAACTGGAATTAATAAACGATTTAGAAGTCCGTATACTCCAGCTCCTACTGCGCCAGCTCCTGTAATCCAATTCCCAACATTATTAATTAACTCTTGAATTGGAGGCCATACTACTCCAAAAATACCTGCAAGCACTAACATCACTACTGACGTAATAATAGGGACAAAGCGCTTTCCTGCAAAAAAACCGAGCCATTCTGGAAGTTTAATATCTGAAAAACGATTATATAACAAACCAGCTGTAATCCCTGAAATAATTCCACCTAAAACTGCCATATCTATATCTTTATCAATAGCAGCTGTTCCCTTTGTTAATACAAAGTAGCCAACAACCCCAGCAAGTGCTGCTGCTCCACTACCATCTTTAGATAACCCAACAGCAATCCCAAGGGCGAACAACAATGCCAAGTTTGCAAAAATAGCATCCCCGGCTTGAGCCATAAAGGGAATATCTAGTAAATCTTCTTGTCCTAAACGAAGTAACAAAGAAGCAGCTGGTAATACTGCAATTGGTAACATGAGTGATTTACCAATACGTTGTAGAAAATTCAACATGTTTTTATCTCCTTTTAAAGCGTTTTCTTTGCCTCATACTACCATAATCAACATATAGTTGTCTATACCAAATAAAATGTTAAATCTTATATTAATGGGGTTATTTGGATATTAAGTAATAGGATTTTTTTGTTAAACTTCATAGTGGTATAGACAACTATATATAGATGGTATATACTAGATACAAATGGTAAAACATAATGAACATGTTACCTACCTCTCTAATTACTACTTTTTACTTCTATAAAGGAGATTATGTATGATAGAAAATCAAAATATCGTTATTTCCAATTTAATTATTTATAGCGACCTTGGGAAAATTCAAAATGGATATATTCGTATTTCAGATGGAAAAATCAAAGATATCGGATCAATCTCAGAGTATAAAACAGAACCAAATGATCAAGTCATTAAGTGTTCTTCATCTTATAAACTAGTACCTGGAGCTATTGATATTCATATTCATGGAGTAGCAAATGCTGATGCGATGGATGCAACCCAAGAATCATTAAAAACAATGGCTGCTACTCTTCCAAAAGAAGGAACAACAAGCTTTTTGGCTACAACAATGACTCAGTCAAATGAAGCTATTGAACAAGCTCTAACAAACGTAGGGAATTTTATTAATAATCAAAGGGTTAATGAACAGGCTGAAATAGTAGGTGTTCATTTAGAAGGTCCTTTTATTTCCCCAAAACGAGCAGGTGCTCAGCCACCTACTCATATTAAAGACCCTGACTTGTCTTTATTCAAACGATGGCAGGAAAATGCGGGGGGCCATATTAAATTAGTTACACTTGCTCCTGAACAACCGGGTGGATTAGAAATGGTCACTTATTTAAAAAGTCAGAACGTCGTTGCTTCTATTGGTCACTCAGATGCAACATACGATGAAATTGATGAAGCTATTCAAACAGGTCTCTCGCATGTAACACATTTATATAACGGGATGCGTGGACTGCATCATCGGGAGCCAGGGGTTCTAGGGGCTGCTTACTTGCGCAAAGAACTGTTTGTTGAATTAATTACAGATGGCATTCATTGTCGACCTGAGATGGTAAAACTTGCTTACGATCAAATTACAAGTGATCGGATGATTTTAATCACCGACTCTCTTCGTGCCAAATGGCTTAAAAATGGAACGTACGACTTAGGTGGGCAACCAGTTAACGTTGATGATACAACTGCGACTCTTGCAGATGGAACGCTTGCTGGAAGTATTTTAAAGATGAATGATGCGATTAAAAATACAATAAACTACACAAATTGTTCACTAGAAGACATCGTGAAAATGACATCAGTCAATCCAGCCAAACAACTTAATATTTTCGATCGAAAAGGAAGTATAGCTGTTGGAAAAGATGCTGATATCGTTATATTAAATGAAAACCTAGACGTAGAAATGACATTTTGCCGAGGAACATTAGCTTATAAAAAGGAGCATACAAAATGAAGATTATTCAAGTAAAAAACTATGATGAAATGAGCAGCAAAGCAGCAGATATTTTAATAAAGAAAGTTCAAGAAAAAAAGAATGTAAAACTGGGTCTTGCAACTGGAGGAACACCAACGGGTTTATATAAAACATTAATTGAAGATCATAAGCAGAATGGAACTTCTTACAAAGATGTAACTTCTTTTAATTTAGATGAATATATCGGGTTAGAAAAAGAAAATCCAAATAGCTATCACTACTACATGGTTGACTCATTGTTTAAACATATTGATATCGAGCATACTTATTTACCTAATGGTCTAGCTCCTAATATTGAGAAAGAATGTAAACGTTATGATCAGTTAATCGCAGATCATGGTGGCATTGATTTGCAAATTCTTGGCATCGGCGAAAATGGACACATCGGATTTAATGAGCCTGGTACCTCGTTTAATGCACCTACTCATGTTGTTACGCTAGAGGAATCCACACGCCAAGCAAATGCTCGTTATTTTAATTCAATTGAGGATGTACCGACGCACGCTATTACAATGGGAATTGAAACAATCATGAAAAGTAAAGAAATCTTATTACTTGTTTCAGGGGAAAAGAAAGCTGAAGCAATGAATAAATTACTTCAAGCAGACATCACTGAAGATTTTCCAGCATCTATTTTGAAAAAGCATAATTGTGTTACAATAATTGCAGATCAACAAGCTTTGTCAGGTGTATTACATCTACAAAATATTTCAAATTAAAATTAAACTTAGGACAAGTAGGTAATTCACTACTTGTTTTAAGAGAATAAAGGAGAGAAATCTAGTGATTGATAAAAACTCACCTCTTCCGATTTATTATCAAATCGAAGAACAAATAAAAAAACAAATAGAAAATGGTGAGTTACAGCAAAATGATGCTCTTCCTTCTGAACGTGAGTTTGCTGAACGTTTCCAAATTAGCCGAATGACTGTACGGCAAGCTATTAATAATTTAGTTAACGAAGGCTACTTATATCGTCAAAAGGGTCGCGGTACCTTTGTGTTAGGAAAAAAATTAGAACAGCAGCTCGTTGGTTTAACTAGCTTTACAGAAGACATGAAAGCGCGAGGAATGACTCCTAGCAGTAAATTATTGACATTCACTATTGTTCCATGTACTGATAAGATTGCGGAACAGCTTAAGATTTCTAAATACTCACCTGTCTATGAAATTAAACGAATTCGCTTAGCTGACGATATTCCAATGGCTTTAGAAACAGTTTATATGTCAGCAAATTTGGTTAAAGGTTTAACTGAAAGTATTGTTAATGAATCTCTTTATCAATATATTGAACAACATATCCATCTTAAAATTGGATATGCGACCCAAACTTTAGAGTCTTCCATATCTTCTGATCTTGAAATTGAACATTTAGGTGTTTCAAAGTTTGCACCTATTTTATTTATTCAACGAAATACGTATCTAGAAGATGGTACTCCTCTTGAAATTGTAAAGTCATCATATCGAGCTGACCGTTATAAATTCACTTTTACAATGACTAGATAATAAATATAAGGAGTTAGCTATGAGCAATCAATATATAGAGGAAATAAAAGCTTTACTTTATAAGGTAGAAACACAAGAAAAAACGATTATAGAGGAAGCAGCAACCCAAATCGTAAATAGTATTAATTCACAAGGTATTATTCATTTATTTGGCTGTGGACATTCACATATGTTAACAGAAGAACTATTTTATCGGTCTGGTGGTTTAGCTCCCATTCATCCTATCTTTATAGAGGAATTAATGCTTCATAAAGGTGCGTCTCGTTCTTCACAGTTAGAAAGACAAAATAAGTATGCTCATACATTTATGAAAGAACAAGATATCCGTCCAGGAGATATATGTATCGTTGTCTCAACCTCTGGTGTTAATCCAGTTCCTATTGATGTAGCACTTTTAGCAAAAGAAAAAGGGGCATATGTTATTGGTCTTACTTCCCCAATTTATGCAAAAAGCCGTCCTTCTCGTCATGAAAGTGGACATTATCTACATGACATTGTGGATGTTGTTTTAGATAATCATATTCCAAAAGGTGATGTACTTCTAAATAAAAACGATATTAAATTTGGTTCAGGCTCTACTGTTATTGGCGCTATTATCCTTAATACTTTATTCTCTGAAGTAATTGAGAAAATGCTTCAAGCTGGACTAAACCCACCTATTTTTCAAAGTGGAAATATGGAAGGAGCAGATAACCATAATAAGCATTTAATCGCCCAATATAAAGAAAGAATTCCGCTTCTCTAATCTACAAATATTCTTTTTTATCCCTAATGACTCCTTTTATACTCTTGATTGTTGCACTATCTCACTCATTAATGGACAGTTCGGATTATCTTTAAGAAAAAAGGCACCGCGAGTGAGCGGTGCCTTTTTTCTTAATTATCTTCTACTAAAATCTCTCTATAATCTACTTCTTCTTTCGCTTCAATCATCACTTCATACTGACGCACACGAATTTCGAACAATTTAATTGGATTATAATATTCTCCTGGGTTTTCTTTCATATCTTTTAGTGTTAAACGGTTATTTTCAAGTGATACCTCTGTTCCATCTTTAAGCATTGTAAGCTCTTCAAATGGCTGTGAAAAGAATGTTTCTACGTCAAGCTTAAGTGAATTCTCAAGAGAATTAAATTGTGCAAAAAGACGATTTGTGACCATTTGAGCTGCTTCTTCATAATCTTGACTATCAACATTTTTCTTATATTGATTGTACATCGTTTTCTGAGAAGCTAAAGCACCAATCAATTTTCCAGCGCGCTGGAACATAAGCTGTGCAAATTTAGATTGAAGGAAAATATTTTGTTCTTCAATTGGCATTCTTACCGTTAATCGTCTAATATCACGACGCCAGTCATCTAAAATCTTAAAGTCTCCTTTAAGCTCTACTTTTTCTCTGGCAAAGCGATTATTAAATTCTACGGCAAGATCGTCAAAGCTTTCTTGACTTTGGACAAGCTCTTCGCGTGAAAGAGAAAGCCATTGTTGAAGAGCATGCTGAAGGTCTGTTAATACTTTTGTCCATTGAACTTCAATTACTTTATTCATTTTATCATTTACTTCTTTATGGATATTGGCAAAGTCACTATCCTCTGTAATAATCTCTGTACATTCTCGAAGTAAATTTGGGAGACTATTTTCAAAGTTGTCTTTGATTTCATCTTTTAACTTGGCATATGTCTCTGTAACATATCGAGATTTTTTCTTCTCTAGCTCACGTAAAAACTCGATATCACTTCCAAGCTTTTCAATTTTTTGTTCTTCTGTATTGATAAGATTTTGTAAATAAAGCTCTTCTTCAACACGTCTTTTTCCAAGGTCATGGAGCGTGATTCGCATGAAAGAGAGCAGCTTATGAATGCGACGCTTCTCAGTTCCATCAATAATTTCAAAGAAATTCGCTTGAATAAATGATGTTAAGTTTTCATCTCCACCTACACTAATTAAAGCATCTTGGAAATCCATACGTAATCGGCTTTCAATATCGCCATGTGCATCCATTCCTTTAATAAGGAAATGAACAGGCATGGATTGCTCAAGCTTTCTTAATTCTTCACGTTCGTCTTCACCAAACGTGTATGTTGGATGAACAATAAAAAGCAATGAATCTCCTAGTGGTGCCCATTTATCAAGAGATTGTCTTAATTTCTTTTCTCGGTAAGCACTAGAGCCATCAACAACCATCCATGTTCTTTCATCTTCTTCTCTTGAGAAAGTATGAAGTGTTTTAACAGTTGTTTCTTCATCATTTTCTGGATCAATCATAAGAAGATGATGAACGTTCTTATTTAAAAGACTCGCAACTGACGGATCTAGTTCAATATTGCGCTGTTCTGCCCACGACATCATTGATTCTACGATGTTGAGGCTATATGATAGCCCATCAATATCGCTGTCTGAGTTAAATAAAGTGCTTTCTGCTTTTTGAACAGATTCCTCCATAATAGTCGATGGGAACTGCTCATTCCATGTCCAAATGGCTGCAGCTGGGAACAATGATTTAGCATCTCTTGTTACTTTCAACCAATTTTCCAATGTTGTTGGAATGAAATCATGAAGAACTTGTAAATCGTATGATCCACTAATTAAATATAAATAAGATTCTTCATATAGAGATGAGATTTCTTGCCAATACTCATAAAGACCAATATCAACATTAAGGAAAATATCATTGATTGTTTTGATCCATTCTAGATAAGTCTCTTCGTTTTTATAGCTTTCCCATAATGCAGACACAAGCTTTTTAAAGTGCATTTGATCTGTTTTATAAAATGTGATAAGCACTTGGTAGAAATAATCAGGTGAGAAGATTGTTGTATATTGATTTTTGGCATATTTAATAACCGTTGCAAACCAAAAAAGATCTTCAGTTCGAAGAGATTCACTAACTGCAAGCTCTGTTGCGCTTTCCCAATCTTCTTGACGTTCATAAAACTTACGCGCTAGTTCTGTTATTCCTGGATAAGCTGGGTTTACTTTAACAGCTTCTTTAATCACTTCATATGCTCTTTCAATATTATCCTGATCAATATAAAGAGAAAAAAGCTGCAAGGAAACTTCAGCTGTTAAAATAGGATCATCTACTTTCAAAGAAAGATAAATTTCCTCAGCATCTGATAGTCTGCGTGTCTTGTAGTAGGTGTCTCCAATATTCTTTTTCGCCCATGGTTCGAGTTCGCTATTAATGTTCTCCCATTTAAAAATAGCCGTTTCGAAATCTTGACTATGATAATAAACTTCTCCTTGAGCAAAGCGAATATCCGATAAATCGTAGGATTCCTTCTCCTGTTCTGCAACTGTTGCTTCGCCAAGGACTTCTATGGGATGGCGATTTTCATTGTCATTTATAAAATGTTTGTAATATGTCTTTTGGATCAAGCGATCTTCTAGTGTCATATTCGTCTATCCTCCAAAATATATAAAAAGATGAGATTTATAGCTTTCTAATACCCTGTGTTACGGTATCTTTTCTTTCATTGTAACAGAGTTTTATGAAAAGCAGGTTTCATTTCTTTGTCATTTTAACGATAAGAAAAGATACAAAAGAAGCTATTTTATGTTGAATCCTATTTTAGGGTTAAGGATTCAAATTGTCTACCCTTTATCGTTCGCTAGCAGAAAACCCTTCCGCATTATTATACGAAAGGGTTTTTTAAATTAGTCTTCGTCTTTCACATCAATGTCTTCAGGTAATGGCTCATTCATAAGATTTTCAACAAGCCTCTTATATTTTTCAAGCTGCTCTAAATGTGTGTTAAACTGCTCTTTATTAATGAGAAACTGCTCGCCATCATGAATCGCCCGAATCTGCTTATGATGGATGAGATTTTTAACTTGTGAAGCGGGAATTTCTAAAAATTCAGCTGCTTCTTCTACTGTTAGGTACATTTTTTATCACCCTCCTCTTTCGTTTATCTATTTTATGGGAAGACCACCTTCTACAAAATAAAAGGTGGTGCAAAAGATGTTTCTTATCCCAAAACGTCATTCGCAATGTTAATTACGTGACGAATTTTATCCCATTGCTGCTCTTCTGTCAAAATATTTCCCCCTTCTGTTGAAGCAAATCCACACTGAGGACTTAAGCAAATTTGATTAAGAGCCACGTACTGTACTGCTTCTTGCAAACGTCCCTTCACTTTTCCAGGATCCTCAAGCTCACCAAATTTAGATGTGATTAGTCCTAAAACCAGTTGTAAATCATCACGTTTTACGTGTTTTAATGGTTCAAACCCTCCTGAACGTGCATCATCGAATTCAAGAAAAAGTCCATCAACCTTCAATTCTCCGAAGATGTATTCTGAAGCATTATCATATCCGCCGCTTGCTACATATGTTGATCTAAAGTTCCCCCACGGCAAATATGCATTTTAATAACCATGTCTTCCGGTTTATTCTCAATTGACTCATTAATAGCTCTTGTAAACAGTTTAGCAAGAGCTCTTTTGGTTCATAGCCACGCTGTGCGATTTGCTCTTGCCCTTGTTCAGAGAAGAAAACAGCCCATGCTGTATCATCCAGCTGTAAATAGCGGCACCCTGCATCACAAAAAGCTTGAATTGCTTTTTGATATACTTTGATTACATCATCAAAAAAGGCATTTTGATCACTATATACTTCTTCTGAAATATTTCCTCTAAAGAAAAGCATATTTGGACTTGGAATTGTAAACTTCGCAATATGATTACCAGCAAGGTTATGTAGAAACTTATAATCCTCAAGCATTGGATGTCCATCAAAATCTACTTTATCAATAACTTTAATTCCATGAGCTTTTGTTTGAATTCCATTGAATTGAATACCTTGCTCTGTCTCATAAAGTTCAACACCTACAAGCTCAGATAGGAAGTCAAAGTGCCACCATGCACGTCTAAATTCTCCGTCTATTACCGCCTGTAATCCAACTTCTGTTTGTTTTTGAACAAGACGTGTAATTTCTTCATCCTCGATAGCTCTCAGTTGTGCTGCTGTAATTTCACCATTTTGTTTCTGTAAACGAGCTTCTTTCAATCGTTTCGGACATAAGAAACTTCTAACATGATCTGCTTTAAATGGTCCTTTAACTGTTGTTGTCAAATGAGTACATCCCCTTTTTTAAAATATTGTTTCTGTTATAACGAAAAAGAGGCTCAGACTACAGAACGTTTTTAATAATTTATTTTTTCTAATTATTTTTAATGTAAAGTAAATATTTTCACATAAAAAAAAGCAGAGAATCATCTCCGCTTTTTTTGCTATTAGAAGCTTTTTGCTAGTTCTTTTGCACGAGCAATACCGTCTTCTTTAATTTGTTCTGCTTTATTTGGTTCTGCATTATGTCCTTCAATGAATAAACCGTCAAATGATGGAACGCCAAAGAAATTCATCATAATGCCGATGTAACGATGACCCATTTCTAAGTCTGCTGCAGGACCTTCTGAATAGTAGCCGCCTCGCGCTTGGATATGAAGGGCTTTTTTATCTGTTAGCAATCCAACAGGACCTTGCTCTGTATATTTGAATGATTTCCCTGCAACAGCTACAGAATCTAAGTATGCTTTCATTACTGGTGGGAACGAGAAGTTCCATAGTGGTGTAACAAATACATATTTATCAGCTGAAATGAACTGTTCGTTTAGCTCTGCTAGACGAGCTACTTTACTTTGCTCTTCTTTAGAAAGTTGATCAAATTCACTTCCTGATTGAAGTTTACCCCATCCGCTGAAAATGTCAGCATCAATGTGTGGAATGTTTTCTTTATACAAATCAATATGCACAATTTCATCACTTGGGTTTTGCTCTTTATAAGCCGTCACAAATGCTTGACCTGCCGCCATGCTGTAAGACGTTTTTTCATCATGTGGATGTGCTGTAATATACAATACTTTTGCCATAATTTTTCGCTCCTTTTTTATTCAATCCTTTTATATAATGACCGTGATAATGGCTACTTATGCACAGTATAAGCTGTTATTATAGATATCTATTTTAGTGAGCCATGTGATTTATTAGCATCATTATGTGTTCATTATATGCTCGTAATATCTTTAAGTCAATTATTTTTAATTCAAGATATTTTATTTAAATATATATTCATAAGAAACTTACTCTTTATTGCAGGTTATACAAGAAAATATGCCTTTTAAAATAAGCTTTGCAATTGGCTCCTCCATTACCTTTCTTTATTCATTAAGCAAACTGTTCCGCTATACAAGCAAAGTTGATTACTACGTTTTTTAACATCCATTGCAAAAAGAACATGGTAATTGCTTTTTTACAGCTCTTGGGAGAAAAATGAATCATTTCATTGAAGAAAATATAAATGAGACAGCTTAAAAAAAGAGAACTATCTTTTCATAGTTCTCTTTTTCTTTCTATTTAGCTTTTAAATACATCTACAAAAGAGATGTGGTGACCTTCAACTTCTCGAATTTTAAACGTATATCCTTCAAATTGAATTTCGGCACCCTTTTCAGCGTCAAAGTTTTGTGTAAGGAACCATCCTCCAATTGTATCAACTTCGTCGTATTCTAAGTTTAGATTCAGTAAATTGTTTACATCACTAATTAGAACCTTAGAATTCAAGATATAGTGATCATCCGCTATTTTTCGTATTTCAGGTATTTCTTCTTCATCAAATTCATCTCTAATTTCCCCAACGATTTCTTCGACAATATCTTCAATTGTTACTAACCCCGAAGTACCCCCATATTCATCAATAAGGATAGCCATATGCATACGTTCTTTCTGCATCTTAATCATTAATTCATGAATAGGAATTGTCTCAATAACTTGAATAACAGGATTAATAAAATCGCTAAGATTTGCTTTTTCATTATCTTCCCATAGTGTAGACGTTAATACTTCTTTAATGTTAATAATCCCTACAATATTGTCTTTATCTCCATCTATAATCGGATAACGAGTGAATTTTTCTACTTTTAAAGTCTCAATTGTCTCATTGAAAGAATCATCAATCGATAATGTAACCATCTCTGTTCTAGGCACCATGATTTCTTTAGCAATTCTCTCATCAAATTCAAAAATATTATTTACATATTTCAATTCGTTTTTATTAATTTCGCCACTTTTATAGCTTTCTGAAAGCAGTAAGCGCAGTTCTTCTTCAGAGTGAGCCATTTCATGTTCAGAAGCTGGTTTTAAACCAAACAATCCAACAATCACTCGTGCCGAGCCATTTAGTAGCCAAATAAACGGGAACATGATGCGGTAGAACAAGATAATTGGTTTTGCAAGAGTTAACGTAATCAACTCTGCTTTTTGAATTGCGACTGTCTTAGGAGCTAGTTCTCCAATAACAACGTGGAGATAGGTCATAAGAGCAAAAGCAATACCAAAAGATAAAATTGTGGTTGTAGCTTCATTAAGATTTAATGCTTCAAATAAAGGATGTAATACACGTTCAATGGTTGGTTCTCCTAACCAACCTAGCCCCATTGCTGTAACAGTAATTCCTAGCTGACAGGCTGAAAGGTATTCATCAAGATGAGTCGTAACTCTCTTAGCTGCAATCGCTCCCCTTTTCCCTTCAGCAACAAGCTGATCAATTCTCGACATCCTGACTTTAACAATTGCAAATTCTGTTGCTACGAAGAATGCTGTAAGTCCAATTAAAATAGCAACGAGTATAAAATTAACAGTAATGTTATCCAAATTAAAACCTTACGAATGTAAGGTTTACACCTCCTAAATAATTGTTATTCTTCTTCTTGACCTTGGAAAAAAATCATTACAAATTTCACCAATTCAAAAACAGCCACTAGTGTTGCAGCAACGTATGTAAGAGCTGCCGCGTTCAATACTTTCTTTACTCCACGTTCTTCATCACTATAAAGAATCCCTTGACTTAACATTAAGTTTCGCGCTCTTTTGCTCGCATCAAATTCGACGGGCAACGTAATCAATTGAAATGCTACTGCAGCAGAGAAGAATAAAATCCCTACTCCAATTAACGAAAGCTGCTGTAAAAGCATTCCTCCTAAAAACATAAATGGAGCGATACCTGAAGCTAAATTTGCTAACGGAAAAATCTTGTGTCTTACTACAAGAGCTTTGTATGATTGTTGATGTTGAATAGCGTGCCCTACTTCGTGAGAAGCTACAGAAACAGACGCAATAGAACATCCGTAATATACTTCTTCTGATAATCTGATTACTCGATTCATTGGATCATAATGATCAGATAGCCTTCCAGCCACAACTTCTATCGAAACAGCCTGTAATCCATTATCATCTAAAATTTTACGTGCTACTTCTGCACCTGACATTCTTGTTTTAGTCGATACTTCAGCCCATTTATTAAAATTACCTTTTACTCTAAATTGAGCCCAAATCGAGATGCCCAATGCAATAAAAATAAAAATATCCATAGGATGGAAAAGCATTTAAATGTATCCCCTCTATCTTTTAATGTAGCAATAACAAGAGTGATTGAATTAAAGAAAAACTTTCTTTAGATAACCCTTTTTTTAACAAGTCTCGAGCATCTTTATCACCTTTTTGATTTAACACTTGATTTAGTTCTTTTTCTAAACCTTTCATTTTCAATCTCAGTTCTAATATATCGATTTCCTCTGCTTCTTTCTCTTGAAGAGATTTTTTTATCTCCTCTAAAGATTGATTTCTCTTTTTACATTTTTCAATGTATTCGATTTTCTCAATACATGAGCGATCATAGAAACGATAATTAGAAGTAGAACGTTCCGCTTCTAACAAACCGATATTTGTATAATAATCAATGGTTCTCTTTGTGAGCCCTGTTAGCTTAGCAAGTTCACCGATTTTTAGTTTCTCAGCCCCAATTGAGACACCCCCTAAACTGTCACGTGATGGTTTGATATCCATCATATGATTTAATTTTTTCTTTAACAACCGTTTTCATCATACGTTCACAAATGTTTCATAAAGAAGAAGCCTATCCAAGAAAAAAAGTCCGGATTGTTTGTAAGCCAAGCAATCTGAACCTTTTTTTCTTAGATTTTTATATTATGGACATGAAAAGGGAACGGTGTGTATATTAAAAAATAAACAACTAGATCTAGGAATGATTCTCTTTTTTTACTCTCTAAATTCATTTAACCTTTCGTAAGTTTCAAGCAGAAAATCATAAAATAAAGATTCAGTTGGCAGTAGTTTGCGTTGTGTTGGGTAGATCACTCCGACTGTTCTCGTAAGATTTGCATCTGATATGGGAATCATAACGGTAGACCGAGGTGTATTATCTATCAGTGTCATCTCTGGCATTAATGCTACACCTAGCCCTGCAGAGACTAATCCTTTTAATGCATCAATATCTTTCCCTTCAAATGCAATTTGTGGTGAAAATCCTGCATCATTACATCCTTCAACAACTTGTTTACGAAATATAAACTCTTCAGGAAGGACACAGAACGGATCATCTTTTAACTCTCTTAATCTAATTGATTTTCGATCAGATAACGGATGACGAATAGGAATGAGTGCAACTATATTTTCTGTGAATAAAGTAGCTCCTTTAATTTTCTTCTCTTTTTCCTGGTCAGGCATTGGTGCAATCATGGCCAAATTAAATTCACCAGTTATAACACCATCTATTAGATCATAATAAAGGGCATTGCTCATTTGAAATTTAGCCTCCGGGTACCGAGTGCGAAAAGAAGAAATGATGGATGGTAATGTATGAGCAGCCATACTAATCGGAAACGCAATCCGAACGATTCCTCTTTCAGGATTTAAATGTTCTTCTACTTCTCTCTTTGCATCCTCCATCATATTCCACACTTGTTTCATCCGTTCAAAAAAGATTCTACCTAAAGGAGTTAACTTCACCCTTCTTCCCTCACGTATAAAAAGTTTGACACCTAATTCATTTTCTAAATTAAAAATTTGTCTGCTAACAGAGGATTGAGCAACATGTAAGACATCTGCTGCTTCTGTTACATGTTCCCTCTTTGCAACCTCTAGGAAATATTGAATTTGCCTTGTCTCCATTTTTAGTCACTCCATCTTAATGCGTTTAGCGCATTGATTTCATCGGAAATTAGTATTGAAACTATTAATTATAAAATTATAGAATGAAAACACATTTAAGAAAAGGAATTTTCCCAATTTTAAAATATTTAGGGGTTGAACATTTATGAAAGTAATGGAAACAGGAGAAGCGAATCAAACAAGGATTGTAAAAGATTTTGTGAATCGTTTATTCAAAAATGTACAAATACAAAATCCAAACGAATGGGAGTTTCAACAGGCTGTTAAAGAAGTACTTGATTCTTTAATACCTGTTTTAGAGAAAAATCCACTATATATTAACCAAGCCGTACTAGAAAGAATGATTGAACCTGATCGAATGATTACTTTTAGAGTTCCATGGGTGGATGATAAAGGGAACGTAAAAGTAAATCGTGGATACCGTGTTCAATTCAGTAGTGCTATTGGGCCTTATAAAGGCGGGCTAAGATTTCACCCTTCTGTTAATGCAAGCATTATAAAATTCCTCGGCTTTGAACAAATCTTCAAAAACTCATTAACAGGCCAGCCAATTGGCGGTGGAAAAGGCGGTTCTGACTTTGATCCAAAAGGTAAATCTGATCTAGAGATTATGCGCTTTTGCCAGAGCTTCATGACAGAGCTTAGTAGACATATTGGGCCAAATATTGATGTTCCTGCTGGAGATATAGGAGTAGGAGCTAAAGAGATTGGTTATATGTTTGGGCAGTATAAAAAAATAAAAGGAGCTTATGAAGCAGGTGTCCTAACTGGAAAAGGTATTGGTTATGGAGGAAGCTTAGGCCGAAAAGAAGCAACAGGATATGGGACGGTATATTTTGTAGAGGAAATGCTTAAGGATCAGGGATTAGGTTTTAAAGATAGTACAGTTGTTGTATCTGGTTCAGGAAATGTTTCAATTTACGCAATGGAAAAGGCAATACAGTTTGGCGCAAAAGTAGTAGCATGCAGTGATTCAAGCGGATATATTTACGATCGAAATGGAATTAATTTAGACACTGTTAAACAATTAAAAGAAGTAAAAAATGCAAGAATCTCTGAATATATTAAAGAACATCATGATGCTATATATCAGGAAGGATGTTCAGGTATTTGGGCAATTCCATGTGATATTGCATTACCATGTGCAACACAAAATGAGTTAAGTCAAGACGCAGCAAAAATATTAATTTCAAATGGTGTTAAAGCCGTTGGCGAAGGCGCAAACATGCCTTCTACCGAAGAAGCCGTCAATACTTTTATCGCTCATAATGTTTTATTTGCTCCTGCTAAAGCAGCAAATGCAGGCGGAGTTGCAGTCTCTGCGCTAGAAATGGCACAAAATAGTTCGAGACTAGCTTGGACCCACGAAGAAGTAGATGTGAAATTGCAAGGCATCATGAAAGATATTTACAGCAAGAGTATGAAAGCCTCAAAAGATTATGATGCACCAGGAAACCTTGTTGTTGGTGCTAATATTGCAGGGTTTTTAAAAGTTGCTGATGCAATGCTTGATCAAGGTGTTATATAAAAGATAAGACCCACATATGATTATAAGTAGAAAAAAATAAAGTACTATACAATAACGGTCACTAATTGGTGAGCGTTATTGTAAGTAAAAAGATTGTTGAAGTATATGTTGAATGCAAAAGAAAGATTTATTTTTTAAATGAAGTGCTAGATGGATAATTCAATGGAAAGTTAATATGTTTTTTGTATAAGAGAGACTTTCCTTTAGAAATTGATAGATATAAGAGAAGAAGATTATAAAGACATCGTATTTTCAGACATTGCTCAAATCAAGATTCCTATATTAATGACCTACTATATCCTCTACACCAAAGCAATAGAATAAGCTACTGAAGAAGGTCTTTACATATGAGATAAGGTTCATAAAAATATCTTTTAACACCCTCAGAAAGGCACGTATATCTCCCCTCAAACCTGAATAGTATGAAAATGAATTTGATTTTCCATATTAGGGGGAGTAAGAATGACTAATGGATTTGTAGAGAAATCTTTAGATGAAATTCGTTTTTGGTCAAGAATTATGAAAGAACATTCTTTATTTCTTAGATTAGGTTTTAGAGCAGAAGATACTCAATTAATTCAAGAAGCAAACCAATTTTATCATCTATTTGAACAAATAGAACAAAGAGCACATTCATTTACGAATCAAATAGATCCTACACACATGAAAAGGTTCAATTCAGAAGTTCAACAAGCAGCAACAGGAATATTTGCTTTTAAAAGAAAAGTCTTAGGTTTAATTTTAAACTGTCAAATGCCAGGCGCAAACAACTTTCCTCTTTTAGTTGATCATATTAGCAGAGAAGCTAACTATTTTAGAAAACGATTAATTGAGCTAAATGAGGGAAAATTAAAGCCTCTTGCTGATGCTATTATTAAAGAAAACGTATTTTTTCTAAGAATTATGGCTGATCATGCCAAATTTATAGGCCATCTCCTTGATCCCTCAGAAAGAAAGTTGGTAGATATGGCCAGAAATTTCAGCAATGACTTTGATCAATTAGTTTTTCAAGCCAGAGATTTAGAATCTATGAAGCCACAGTCCCAAACTGTTCCTCTTCTTGATCAATTTCTTGATGAAAACCGAGTTTCCGTAACCTCTCTTCGGGATTTCAAAAAGACTGCGAGAGAGCTCATTGAAGAATGTAGAATTAAAAGTATTATTCATCCACTTCTAGCAGATCATACTTTTCGCGAAGCTGAAAGGTTTCTACATATTATTGATATGTTTGAAGCAAAATTAAAAAATCAAAGTAGTTGAAGTTCTCTATTAGAGTAGTCAAAGTCCAATATAGAACTTTATTCGTGTTTCGAATAACAAAATACTGTTCCTTCTTAATATCCTTCATGTTCTTACCAATATGTTTTAAGTTATACTTATCATTCTTAAATAAAAAGGCACTTTCTCCTTAATAAGGAGAAAGTGCCTTTTTATTTTCGTTACTATTACATATCTAACTCTTAAAAACTAACTATAAAAGAAATTAAATATGTAATCCTTCTCTAATCGATTTCAACGTAACTTCATTTGACCATTCAGGACGGTCAGGGTAAGCAAATACAGCATTTGTTACAATTCCATCGAATTTCATTTCTCTTAGTTTTCGATATAATGCCTCAAAATTAATTTCTCCTTCACCAGGATTTAAGTGCTGGTGAATGGTTACCTTTGCATCTGGTGGATTGACGATGTAGCGTAATCCAAATGCTGCTTTATGATTCAGCGTATCAGCAATCAGAACATGTGCAAGCAAGTCACCTGCTTCCTCAAGATGTTGCTCAACATCACCAATACCATCATCATAAAAGAAAGCATGAGGAACAGAATAAACAAGCTTAATCCAGTCTTTATCTAAAGCTCGAATCATACGAATAGCTTCTGTATTTAACTCAATAAAGTCATTCGGATGAGACTGAAGATTTAAGTTAATTCCTTCTCTTTCAAAAATAGGCATAAGTTCTTCCATTGACTTTACAAAAGCAGCTTCACTTTCAACAGGACGACTTATATCCCCACTAAATTCACTATTCATTAGATTTACACCTAATTCAGATGTGATTTCGATGCATCTCTTCCAGTTTCGAACTGCGGCTTGTCGTTCTTCCTCATTTGGAGAAGACCACTGTTGAACAGGTAGAACAGATGAGATTTTAACCCCTGCATCACTGCAATAACGTTTTAAGTCTTTGATTAAAGCCTTGTCTACTTTTGGATACTCATAAAACCAAATAAAATCTTTACGTGGAGATAATTCTACATATTCATATCCTAATCTTGCAACCGTATCAATTGTATCTTTTAAGTTTGTATTGTCACGATAATGTGATGGATCATAAGCTAAACGCAATGTAAATTTCCCCTTTCTCTTATAAGCTCAAAGCATACTCATATACACTATGGCTTTATTCATGTTTTTTATTATCAAACTATTTTGCTATAAACGCTTATTTATTCTAAATATAGTAGCCGTTGTGCTTCCTACTATTAGATTTTTTCTACAACAACTAAATTTTTATTATAAAATTCAGGGCGTTCTTCTAAAGAAATCGGCACAATATTTCCTGACTCTTTCGCTTCTAAACAAGCATCTGAAGTAACAGCAGCAACGTAACCGTCCCAAGCTGTTGGTCCATTTACTTCTCCTTTAAGCGTTGAATTAATCCAATCTTGAAGTTCTGTATCGTAAGAATCAATGAAACGGTCTTTCCAATCTACTAAAATTTCTGTAGATAATTTTGCTTCACTGCGTAAAACGACACTTGAAGGTTCAGGTAAATTTGCGATGCCTGTTTCCCCTACAACTTGACATTGAATATCATATCCGTACTGGCAGTTCACAAAAATCTCAGCATTAATTCGGATACCTTGTTTTGTTTCTAATAAAACGATGAGTGGATCTTGCAGGTGTTCTAATGCATTACTTGTTTTTCGAGGTGCAACAATTTGAACAGATACATAATCATCATTTAGTAACCAACGCAATACATCAATTTCATGAATAAATGTATCAACGATTGCCATATCTCCTGTATATGTGTCAGGAACTGTAGGGTTTCTATGTGCGCAGTGAACAATTAATGGTTCACCAATTTTTCCACTTTCAATTACATTTTTCAATGCGCGATATCCTGTATCGTAACGACGCATATAGCCAACTTGTACTAATGATTTACCTGTAGCAATCTCTGCTTCCACAATTTTTTTACAACCTTCAGCAGTAATAGCAAGAGGTTTTTCACAAAATACTGGTTTTCCAACTTCAATAGCTGCTAATACGAACTCTTCATGAGTAGGTCCCCAAGAAGTAACAACAACTGCATCAACTTCTTCTGCCTTAATTAATTCATGACCATCATCATAAATTTTTGCATCCAGGCTTTGAGTTTCTACAATTGCTTTTGCTTGTTCTTTGTTAACGTCAGTAACAGCAACGATTTTCCCGCCAGATAATTTGTTTGTAATTCTTCGAATATGATCCTGCCCAATTGCTCCTGTGCCGATAACCCCTATTTTTAAAACCATCCTATATGGCCTCCTTTAGTTTCATAATTATTTGATAAACTTTTCAAAAAATCCCCTCTTGGTTCTCAAAAGCTCCAAAAACAGGAGCTTTCAAGCCTAGAGTTGTTACGAAATTGAATTCTCTATCCTATAAAGAAAATGATTCTTTTCCTTCATAACTGTAATGTTTTGAGACAGCTTTAATCGTTGTATCTTTTGCTGTCTTAATTGCTTGTTCAGCATCTAATTTATAATATTCTGGGCGGAATAATTCCACAGATACTGCATCATCATAGCCCTTCTCTTTTAAGATTGAAAAGATGCCATCTAAATCAATAGCCCCTAGTCCAGGCCAAACTCTATCTTCGTCTGTTAAGAAGCCAATAGGGAAATCTTCTGTATCATCAATGTGGACGATAAAGATTTTATTAATATCTGCTTTTCTAAATTCTTCTAAGTTTGATCCCATTGCATGGAAGTGGAAGCAATCAAACACTAATCCTACGTTGTCACGATCAACTGTTTGCACAATATCATAAGCTTGCTCAAATGTATTTACTGTGCATTGAGGATGCCCTACGAATTCAACTGCTATTTTGACGCCAAATGGCTTAGCCATTTTTGATAGTTCATTTAATACTTTTACACAACTATCTTTAATTTCGTTTTTTAATATTTTTTGTTCTGTTACTAATGGAACAGCTACAATATACTGAGCACCAATCTTTTGAGCTGTTTCGAGCATACCTTTAAATTCCTCAATAATTCCCTTATACTCTTCTTCTGTTCGATTATTGAAAAATACTAAAGCATTAAGAGCTAGTGGTTTAATATGATTTGTCTTAAAAAAAGTTGCTAAATCATCGATTGAATGGTTCTCCAAGTATTCTGGTAATTTATCCATTGTGCGAATTTCAATATAATCGTATCCATGCTTATTGCAGTACTCTAAGTCTTTCATAAGATTAGAATTTTCTAATGTTGTTGCTTCGTTGAAACATAATTTCATATTAATTCTCTCCATTTCTTATCCAATTGTTTTATTGTTATTTAAGACTTTAGAACTTCCACTGCTATAGCTACGGAAGCTTTGTTCTAACTCTTCAAGTGTAAGCCCCTTCGTTTCTGGCAAACATTTTGCAACAAACGTTATAGCTCCTATTCCTAAAACTACAAAAACAAAGAATGTTGAAGATAAACCAATACTGTCTAGTAATACTGGGAATGTTAATCCGACAAGGAAGTTAACTCCCCACAAACAAAATACAGTAACGCCCATCCCTAATCCCCTTAACCTTAAAGGGAATATTTCTGAAAGCATAAGCCATGTTACAGGAGAGATGGCTCCTTGCTGGAACGCAAGAAACGTAATTGTTAATGCTAAAATAATATATGGAAGAATCTCTGAACCCTCAAGTGTAATAGAGAATATCGCAATAAGTAACAATGTTACTGTTGTACCAGCTAGACCGGTTATAAGCATCGGCCGGCGTCCTGCTTTGCCAAGTAACCAAATCCCTACAACTGTAGCTACAACAGATACAATTCCATTTCCGATGTTCCCAATAAGAGCTGCTTCGGTTTGAAAACCCGCATCTTGCAAAATTTTAGTCCCATAATACATAATTGAGTTCACGCCTGTGATTTGCTGTACAACAGCAATCCCAATTCCAAGAAAAACTACTCGGCGCACCCATGGAACTGTTAAATCTTTAAACGTTGCTTTATCCATTTTTGATTCTTGAACGTAAGCGTTCTCAATTTCTTGTAACTCAGAATTTGCTCGTTCCTTTTCCCGTATTTTCTGAAGAACGCGCAAAGCATCTTCTTTCTTTCCTTTTGATACGAGCCAGCGTGGACTCTCAGGTACTCTAAACATACCGAAGAATAGAAGAAGAGCCGGAATTGCAGCAATAGGTAACATATAGCGCCAAACGTGTGGATGCTCTCCTAGCACATTTCCGATAACCGCATTAAAAGTAAAAGCTAAAAGTTGTCCTGTCACAATCATCAATTCATTTTGAGTAACCATTTTCCCGCGACTTTCAGCAGGAGACATCTCAGCTAAATATGTTGGTACTGTTACAGATGCTCCCCCTACAGCAAGTCCTAGCAAGAAACGAAAAATAACTATAATTATAGCGTTTGGAGATAAAGCACACCCAATTGTAGAGACAAAAAATAATACTGCTAAATATAAAATCGTTTTACGACGTCCATTATAGTCCGATAATCTACCACCAAATACAGCTCCAAATGCGGCTCCAAAGAGGAGAGCACTTGTTACAAGACCTTGTGTAAAAGAGTTAAGGTTTAACTGATCAGCTCTCGACATGTATGGTAATGCTCCATTGATAACCCCTGTATCATAACCAAAAAGGAGTCCACCAAATGTAGAGATCAGGATAATTGTGCGCAAAAATGAATGTTGCTTTCCTTGTTTATCCATGATAATTCTCCTTAAGTATTTAAGTTACCTTGATCAACTTAGCTTGTAATAAAACTTCTGCGTTTTATCACCATCCAACAAATGAAATCGATTTCAAATTTCAGTCCTTTTATCCTCACTTTCAATCGTTTTTGACGGTGTGTGAGATTAGTGATAGATAACAAATAATCTAAAAGCGCTTTCAATTTCTATAAAAGTTTAGAATTATGTGCGCCTTTTTCATGCTTATTTCATTATCTAAACCATCTCTCATTTCCACTTTTTTATCCCCTTTGTATAATTATTGCTGTTATAAACTCATTCTATTAAACTGTGAATAAAAGGTCATTAAAAAAAATTGCTCACTTCTTTAGAAAAATTGCTATTCTTTTTAACAATATTGCTTTTTTCTTCTTTATTTAATAATATTGCTAATAATAAGGAGGAATTCATATGGGAGAAAAAGGGGTTTTAGCAAATTCGAAAGCGTTTTTTCATACACCAAGCAAATTTGCTAAGAAAGCGCTTTATCACATTACAAATGCAGGTTCTTATTATTGTTCAGATGCTTATGAAACGAAAAGAAATACATTTGGTGAGCATTTATTCCTGTATGTAAAAAAAGGGAAAATGAAAGTTCACTACAAAAACCAAGAATTCCTAGCAACAGAGAATATGTTTATCTTTCTTGACTGTCAGAAACCTCACTTGTATGCAGCACTAGAAGATACAGAATTTGAATTTCTTCACTTTACGGGAAACTCAAGTGAAGACTATTTTGAACTGCTTTTTAATCGAAACGGATGTGTGTATTCACTTGATAACAACTGGAATATAAAAAGTTGTATGAATCACATTCTCACAATGATGGAAAAAAACAAAGTAGATGAACATGCAGCTTCAATTATTGTGCAAAAGATTCTGTGTGAATTAAACGAAATCTCTAACCAGGCAACACAATCTGTAGAAGAAATTGTCCAAAAAGCTATTCTGTACATTGAAAACCATTATAGTGAAGATATCAATTTAGACGATATAGCAAAACACGTTCAATTAAGCCCTTATCATTTTTCTAGAGTCTTCAAAAAACATATGAATGCTTCACCATATCAATACTTAATTAACTACCGAATTAATAATGCAAAAAACTTGTTATATAATACGAATTTATCCGTTAAGGAAATCGCGTTCACCTGCGGTTTCAATAGTGTCTCTTATTTTGTCACAACATTCAAAAAACATAGCGATTTATCACCAAGAAGATTTAGAGAACTTCAGTTTTAGATAAAAAATGAAATGATTGATTCTGTAGAGAAGGCATACACTCTCTTTTTCTGAATAACCTGTTGCCTTCTCTCTTTTTATTTTTTAAAATTTTTATATAAAGGGAAAAAGCTTGGTTTTTGACACATTTTCTCTATCCTAACTCGTATGTATTCAATCTTTCAAAATTTCCTGTTATACTCCTTTGATTTAGCCCTGTTTTTTATCCTATCAAGAACATTCATTTTTCTTTCTGGTTTGGTCTTTTAGTTTATAAACTAATACGTTTTGAATACTTTAATTACGTCTATTCCCCTTACTTCATACCATTCCTTACCGCTTTATAACTCAGGAACTAATCGAGCTCCCAACATTGTATAAATCACATTTATTCGTTCTTGTCACTTATTCATTTCTTCAATAGCTCGTTGAACCCCATAGTTTTCAAGAATACACAGAGTAGGACTCACCCAGCTCCCACATTGGCAAAAGAGATAGTCCTTTATGCAAGATTAATATTCTCTAGATTCTATTTATAGATCGAAAAGGATCCCTATTTAGAAAATAAATAGGGATCCTTTTTATTTCAACGATTATTTTTTCAACTCAGGAATTGGAGGAATTTGATCCAACTCTTTGAATTCAGCAGGATTCAGTTTGAAACGTTTATCATATTTTTCCGGGTCAGTGATGTTATCACTTTCCGTATTTCTCCATGACAAAGTACAAATGTCACAAATATATACTTCCCAAGCATCATCAACAGGGGCTTTAGTTAATAAACTTACTTTTTCAGAATCACATCTTGGACATTTCATTATTTATTTCCTCCTTCTTTAACTAAGTTTCGAATCGTTTCTAACCATTCATTTGCTTTTTCTGGAACTCCTAATAACTCAGTGTCTCGAGCAAAGTCAGGAGCAACTGGAGTCGTAGCATCAATGATTAGCTTCGTATGCATACCAGCAGGCTCGGAAGATGGATCTAATGGCATACCAGGTGCATATGGAACTTTAAAGACATCTTTGTCTGGACGAACACGAGTTGTTAAAGCCCACATCACTTGTTCTAGATTAAACGGATCAACAAATTCATCGACAATGATGACAATTTTTGTATAAGGCATTCCGTGAGGAGTAGATAATAATCTCATAGCAACTGCCTTACCATATCCACCGAAACGAGATTTTGTAGAAACGATAGTTCCAATACCGTGTGTATACATTGCATTTACAGCTTCAACTTCTGGGAAGTCGCGTTTTAATTGTTTATATAGTGGTAAGCTTGTATTTAATGCCATTAAGTAGTCAATTTCAGTCCATGGCATACCTAAGTACAAATTCTCGAAGATAGGATTTTGGCGATGAGTGATTTTAGTGATTTTAACCACTGGCTGTAAGCGAGCACCTGAATAACTTCCTGGAAACTCACCAAAAGGTCCTTCAATTTCTCTTTCACGAGGCATGATATAACCTTCTAACACAACTTCACTACGTGCTGGGATATCTAAATTCCCATTCTCACTTTTTGTTAATTCAATGGGCTCACCTTTTAAAGCTCCAGCAAAGTCATATTCAGATTGAGCATATTCAATTGGTGTGCTAGCCATAAAGCTTAATACGGGATCGTTCCCTAAGCAAATAGCAATTGGGAGGGGTTCATTTTTTTCTTCAGCATGTTTTAGATGAACAGCAATATCGTGGAATGGGAGAGGTTGAATACCTACTTTATCTTTACCTTTCACTTGGATACGATAAGTACCAGCATTTTGTTCGTCATAACTATCTGGTTTGTTAGGATCTTTACTTACAATTAAAGCTTTTGAAAGATAGAACCCAGCGTCAAATTCATTGATACGGAACAAAGGTAAAACATCAAATAGATTAATATCTTCTTCAATTACAACTTCTTTTACTGGTGCATCTTTCTTATCAACCCAAACTGGCTTAATCGGATATCTATCCCAGATTTTTTCCAATTCAAAGAATTGTTCTTTAACCGGTGTATCCTTCGACATGTTAAGCATTAAAGCATGATTTTGCCACGAACCATGAACATTTAAAACAACAGGCGTTTTGTAACCTTTTATGTTTTCTACAAGAACAGCCGGTGCATTCTCTACGTCTGGAGCAGAACGTCCAATCGCACTTAAATCTGGTTCAGGCATAACTTCTTCTTTAATACGAACTAATTGGTTTTCTGATTCGAGTAAATCTAAGAATTCTCTTAAATCTCTGTAAGCCATTAAGTATTCCTCCTACGTTGCATTATTCATTTACCTTGCTTAATTTATCTTACAAAGATGATTATACTCTTGTATTTATAATATGATAAATATCTATTATGTATTTATTATATATAAAAACGGTATATTATAAGGCTTTTTCTAAGCAAATACTACTTTCTCTTTGTTATATAAAGGGAATGGAAGAATGAAGGTATTGGTAAAACATTAAAATATTTTTGTTCTTTTTATTCTGCTTTACTTAACATTTCAACCAAAAAGGCAGCTTATAAAAGCCGCCTTTTTGATCATTTTATTCTATTATTTGCTAATTTTACCTATTTGCAGATAAAAAAGGCTAGTCTCTTCATTTAACGACTACCCCTCTCTCACCTATTAACTTCATTCATTAGAATTTAATAGTATACCTTTAAAAGAATAAGAAAACTTTCTTTGATATACTAATCCAACCCAGTCTAGTTTTTATTCTCTACTTTT
The DNA here is from genome assembly GCF_057808375.1 of Priestia sp. TRM10. Lineage (NCBI taxonomy): Bacteria > Bacillati > Bacillota > Bacilli > Caryophanales > Bacillaceae > Priestia > Priestia sp. TRM10. Next base: position 100,980 of record NZ_JBJZOT010000016.1, on the reverse strand, counting down.
TGTATTCCATCCCATCTTTTTGCATCTGATAGATGAATACCAAACTGATCTAATGCTCTGTATACAATATGATTAATTAAATCATCAATATTATCTGGATGATTATAAAAAGCAGGCATTGGAGGGAAAATCATTGTTCCCATACGTGATAACGCCAACATGTTTTCAAGATGGATATCATTAAGGGGCGTTTCACGTGTTAATAATAACAGCTTTTTCCGTTCTTTTAATATAACATCAGCTGCACGTGTCACAAGATTATCCGCTAACCCCATACGAATAGAGGCTAATGTTTTCATACTACAGGGAGCAACAATCATCCCATCCACTTGAAAAGACCCACTAGAAATTTTGGCTCCTAAATCTTTATAAGAATAAGTATAATCAGCCAATTCTTCAACTTCCTTCGCTGTGTAAGGCGTTTCCACTCGGATAGTTGCAGCTGCCCATGAAGACATCACTAAATGAGTCTCTACCTCTGTGTTTTTAAGAATCTCCAAAAGACGAATTCCAAAAATAGCTCCAGTGGCTCCCGACATCCCGACAATTATTTTCATTTGTATTTCTCCTTCTTCTATCATTGTTAGTCTATTGTTGTTTGTAGAAATAATTATACACTCCTGTTTATTATATTGATAATATCTGTATTGTTTATATATAATACTTAAATGATATATTATATTTTGGGAGGGCAAACATGGATATTCGACAATTACGTTATTTTATAGCTATTGCAGAACAAGGGACGATTTCTAAAGCAGCGGAACATCTCCATATGGCTCAACCGCCCCTTAGTCGGCAATTAAAATTGATGGAAGAAGAATTGGGTGTCATTTTATTTGATCGAAATAAAAAGAAAAAAGTAACTCTTACTCCTCAAGGAGAACTATTCCTACAAAAAGCAAAGCGTTTACTACATGGAATGGAAGAAGCAATTTTAGAAGTTAAGGAATTCAGTGAAGAAATAAGTGGAACCCTTTCAGTAGGATCTACAATTTATTGTGCACCTATTTTACTTTCTACCTTGAATAAGTTTCGTCAGCAATATTCACATATCACCTTTAATATTTGGGAAGGTAACTCTACTCATTTAATGAATTTACTAAAAAACAGACAAATTGATATTGCTATTATAGGTGGACCATTTTCTCAAAAAGATGTTGAAATGAAGACATTGGACACTGATCCATGTGTATTAATTGTACCTAATGATTATAAGTTAGACGAAAAAACGATAACCATACAGGAAATCTCTAAGATTCCTCTCCTACTATTACGTCCTACAGAAGGAACTGGATTATTTGATCAAATTATTCACGCATTTCAACAGTTAGATTTAACTCCAAATATCTTATGTGAGTGTCATGACTCTGCTATGTTGTTAAATTTAGTAGAAATGGGATTTGGAGCAACAATATTACCATTATCTATGGTAAGTAAAAGATTAAATAAGGAATTTAACATTATTTCAATTCAAGATAATCCATGGATATCAGAACCTGCGTTAGTTTGGAGAGCCAATAGTTACTTGTCAGCTTCGGCAAGAGAATTTTTGCAATTATTTTAAAGGTAGTTACTACCTTTAAAAAACATATTATTGAAGTTTGATTTTTCGTTACAAACATCTATAGGTTGAATAATTAATATTGCGGTGAAAAAAGTACATTAAACGAAAAAGAATGTACAACTAAGATGTGAGCCACTTCCATTAAATGTACACTATATGAACAGCAAAATTAGAAATCTGTAAAAATCTTGTTCTTTCGAGAAATTCGTTTAAAGAATTTGAAGTTTTTTCTTTATATTTTTTATAAAGCATTTCTGCTATATGGACTTTAACATTTGTTTGGGAATCCTACTCATCTCGATAAAGAACTCCGCTAATTATTCTTTTTCTACTAAATATCATATTGAAAGCACTAAAAAAATAGTTCACCATTGACCCTATAGTTACTATAGGGTTTATTATTTATTACATAGTTCCTATAAATTTGAAAGGAAGGATGCTAAATGAAAAAACATACAGAAGCAGCAAATAGGAAGACTCTTCGATTATTAATGCCACAATGGCAAGGTGGAAACAACCCTCCGTACGTACTTGGAGCTCATTTGTTAAACTGGCTTGCGCCTAAAACGAATGGACCATTTGAAGAAGTACCTATTGATTTACATTCAAGCCTTGAAATAGAGCAAGGTATTATTGCTAAGAGTGCCTTATTAACTCAAGCACGTTCTGCCAAAAGTTTAATTCAAAAGCACAGTCCTGATAGTATTATCGTTCTTGGTGGGGATTGTGGGGTAGAACTCGCTCCCTTTGCATACTTAAACGAGAAATACGATGGAGATACTGCTTTGTTATGGGTTGATTCACATCCTGACGTTTCAATTCCTAAGGATTTTCCAAATCACCATGCTCATGTACTTGCTAATTTGTTGGGTGTCGGAGATAAGGAATTTGTCGCAGAGGTACCACGTCCATTCAAACCAGAACAGGTATTATTTGTAGGGTTGAACGATATGATAGAGGCACTTAATTCTAAACCGTTACAAGATATGAATATGGATATTGCAACTCCAGATGATATTAAAGAAGACAGTTCAAAGGTCCTTCGCTGGCTGGATTCACGCAAACCTTCTAAGATTATCGTTCACTTTGACTTAGATGTTCTCGATTTAAGAGAATTTCGCTCCCTTTTAGTGGCCAATCCAGCTACTTATGAAAAAATGAAAGAACAAGTTCCAACAGGTTCTAGTATGGAGACGATTATACGGTTACTTCAAGATTTAGCAAAAGCTTATGATGTTGTAGGACTAGGGATTACAGAACATTTTCCATGGGATGCTTATAACTTACAAAACATGTTGCAGCGACTTCCGTTACTAGGGGATATTAATAAAAAGGATAAAGCCCCTTATAACTGGATTTTCTAAACATTAAGATAAAAACTAACTTAGAATGTTGGTTATAGAACCCACCAATTGCACTTTTTTATCCATAAAGGAAATAAACGCTCGAATAAAGAAACTCATGCATAACTAATAAAAAATGCTCCAACCCTTACTTAAGGGTTGGAGCATTTTTTATTAGCATAGAGATAGAAATAGACCTTCTTCTTTATCTATATACTTAAAAGAGAAGATTAAATGTATTTTATATATCATTTAGCACATCATTGGCGTGTAACTGCTCCAAGAAGTCTATTGAATTTCTCCTATTTTTCATATAGTCGATTTTATAGATACAGGAGTAAATAACGTTTAACACATATTCAAAGGCAATCTGGGAAGAAAATGTACCAATCTTAGCGAACTTCTCTTCATCATTAGGAACCTGTATAAAAATCGTACTAAGTTTTGCTAAATCATTTTGACTAGTTGATGAAATCGTTATAAAAGGTATATTTTTGTTTAAGAAATGTTGAGCAGCTTTCATATAGCTAGATGACTTTCCATGATAGGTTAAGAAAATAGCGCAATCACGCTTCGTAAGATTGACAGTATGATGAGCCCATTCAGATAGTTCAGTAGCAATGATTGGATATTTGTTAATTTTGATTAGTTTATTTTGAAAACTTTTCGCTCGGATTTGTGAATCCCCTGAGGCATATATAAAAATTCTTTCTGATTGATATAGCAGTTGAGCAGTCTGTGACAGCAAGTTATCATCCATAAACGAAAAGTTTTTTTCAATCGTTTCTTTCATTAATTCTGCAATATCTTTTGCCACTTGAAGTGAAGATGCCTCTAGACTAAACGGATAGTTTGAATCTACATGGGGAATATCCGCGGTTTGTTGGAATTCTTGGGCTAGTTTTATAATGAACTCTTTAAAGCCACTTAGACCGAGTTTATGTGTTAAGCGATTCACCGCTGAATGCGAGGTATATGTAACTTTAGCAAGCTCTTGAATATTTAAGTGAAGCATACTTTCCCTATGTATCAAAATATAAGAAGCAATACTTTTCTCGTTTGGTGTAAAGTTATGCATTTCTGATAATTGCATCAGTATTTTCAACAGGCTCACCCCAGTTTAATTAAAATAACGTTAAGTAGGACTATAAAATAAACATTTTGTTCAAAAATAAAATGTAGTATGCATCATAAAGTGATCCAATATACCAATGTGGTTGTAAAACCTTTACAGCGAGCTTTCTTCTTCTATAATAAATGAAAAGAAGCTTAAGGAGGAGCTAGAATGCTAACCATAGGATACATTGGAAATGGTAAAAGTACAAACCGTTATCATCTTCCTTTTTCATTGAATAGAGATTATTTGAAAGTGAAAACGATATATGCTCGTAACCTAGACAAAAAAGAGTGGGAGAGAGTCCCTGATGTTCTGTATACAGACGATATCACTACATTAATGAATGATGACGAGATTGGGTTAATTGTTGTGTGCACACATACCGAGTCCCATTATCATTTCGCAAAAATGGCACTTGATCATGGGAAACATGTGCTTGTTGAGAAACCTTTCATGTTAACGAAAGACGAAGCAGTGTCCATTTTTCAATATGCTAATGAGAAAAATCTCGTGATTCAATGCTATCAGAACAGACGATATGATTCAGATTTTCTTACCACAAAAAAAGTTATCCAGTCTGGTAAACTTGGAGATTTGCTAGAAGTGGAAATGAATTATGATTATTACCGACCTCACACACCGAACGCTACTGACCATTTTTCGAAATATAACAGCTTTTTATATGGACATGGCGTCCATACAATTGATCAAGCTCTATCTTATTTTGGAAAGCCAGAAAGCATTTATTACGATGTTCGTCAATTGCTAGGTGCTGGCAGAATGAATGATTACTTTGACTTAGACTTTTATTATTCTTCACTCAAAGTATCCATTAAATCAAGCTTTTTCCGTTTAAAAGGACGTCCAAGTTTTATTGTGTATGGAAAAAAAGGGGTGTTCGTGAAGGAAACAGAAGATCGTCAGGAAGAGCATCTTAAATTATTTTATCATCCAAAAGGCCATGATAATTTTGGTGTTGACTCTCCTAATCATTATGGCATTCTAACGTACTTAGATGATGACGGCAGCTACCATGAGGAGAAAGTAGTCTCTGAAAAAGGTGATTATGCTCGAGTGTATGATGATATTTATCAGGCAATCGTACATGGCAAAGAAAAAGTAGTAAAAGACGAAGAAACAATAGCTGTTATGGAGATACTTGAAAAAGGAATAGAGGGGTGCAGCTAAGATGAATTTAGGGATTGTGGGGGCTGGAAAGATTGTTGAGGATTTATTGAGCTTTATTCATGACATCCCTACGATTACGTTAAAGGCAATCAGTTCAAAACCTAGTCATGGAGAAAAATTGCTGTCTTTCCAAAAGAAATATGGATTCACCCATACTTATTCCGATTATGGCAAAATGCTTGAAAATGATGATGTAGATACAATCTACATTGGGCTTCCCAATCATCTTCATTATTCATATGCCAAAGAAGCTTTATTAAGCGGAAAGCATGTGATTTGTGAAAAACCCTTCACTTCTACTCTACAAGAATTTCTTGAACTTAAAGAGATTTCTCAGCAAAAAGAATTGGTTTTAGTGGAAGCTATTACGAATCAATATATGAAAAACTATTTATCTATGAAAAAGTACTTACCTAAGCTTGGAGATATCAAAATAGTGGAGTGTAATTATTCTCAATATTCATCGAGATATGAGGCTTTCAAAGCAGGAGAAATTCATCCGGCCTTTAACCCGGAAACGTCCGGGGGAGCCTTAATGGATATTAATTTATATAATATTCATCTTGTTGTTGGTTTCTTTGGAAGTCCTAAGAAAGTGAAGTATTGGGCGAATATCGAAAGGGATATTGATACATCAGGCATATTGTTGATGGATTACGGTGATTTCAAGTGTGTCTGTATAGGTTCCAAAGATAGTACAGCTCCCAATGCAATGAATATTCAAGGTAATAAAGGCTACATACACATGGCTAATTCAGCAAATAACATAAAATGCTTTAATTATGCCCTCAATAAGCAAGCACCTATTCAAGTAGACCTCTCAGACCATTGGCATCGAATGTATGACGAATTTGTTGAATTTGAACGTATTATTAAAGAACGCGATTTTGAGAAAGTTACAAATATGCTAGAACATAGCGAGAAAGTCATGAATGTTCTCGAGAAGGCTAAACAATCGGCAAATCTTGTATTTAGCTCTAATAAATATTAATTTTAACTTAGAACTTGACTATTGATATGGATTTAAGTCAATAATTTGAAAACAAAAAGACAGAGTTTCCTTGGCATAGAAACTCTGTCTTACTTTATAATACCTAATTTTTTTGTTCACATAACACGAAGTCTACGTATCAAAACAGAGGGACCCGTTAGTTTTAGGGATCATAAAGTATTTATTTCTTAAAGTATATAAGGAATCATTCACCTTATTAATAATGTGATACATTTCCAACTATCCTTTTGTCAATCGATTTCGATCTTCAATCTGAGGAGGCTCTTCCATCCAGCCGTGCTGAATCATAATTTTGCCGCCCTCTTTTGCAAAGTTGTAAATATCTTTTCCAAGTTGTAACAACTTTACTGGTAAATCACTACGCAAACTAAATGCGCCTCCTAGTGCATTGCTACCGAGACCAAATGTGCTTAACAAACCAGCGGTATACATCATCAATTTATCAGAAAAAGGAGCAACTGTTGAAGTTGTTGCTTTTCCAGCATGTGTTGCAGGCGGTTCAATATAACTATGTCGTAATATATCGCCTAACTCTGTTTCAATTTTCTTGGATAATTCCATTCCTTGAACAAAGTATTTTCGTACCTTTTGCTCATTTGCTACTTGAGCAAATCCGATCATTAATTGCATTCCTACAAGGTTCGTATCAACAGCGTGTTGAATAAGGGAAACTTCTATCGTATTAAGAGATCTTTTTTCCCCTATCCACTTCAGACCATCCATATAATTTATATCTTTCACAAAATGAACCTCCTTTGGCATGGAGACATATGGAGGTCGAGAAATTACACCTGCTTCCATTAACAAGTGGGTTAACTGATCATACAGCTCTTGAGCTTCTTCAGTTAGACGTTTAAAAAACTGTCGTATATCTTTCCGATAGGACATATTCGAATAAAGAGCAAAAAGACCAGTCTCTATTTGAGACATCAATCGAAAATACATAATATCAAACATAAAATCATATAGTTTAGGCGCTTCTCTATTCACATCATTCTCAGTAAACCCAGTAGGAATAGCTGCTCCTTCAGCTTGGAAAACAGTTTTAATAAAATCTAAGCTTTCAACTGCTCGGTCATAATGAAGCTGAAGGAATTGCTGCTCATTTTCATTATATTTAAGAAAGTAATCTAAAAACCTCAGGATCATCGTTTTTTCCTGATAAGTCATCCATAACGTTGCTAGCTCCGCTGATGTAATGGGTGGCCTTTGTGAACTGCTCATTCTGACTCCTCCTAACTGAAAATTAAATTTCTGATTCACTATAAATCATTTACATACTAAGAGATATACACTGGTTTGTATGAGCAAACTAAGGATGTTTATCTATATGTAGATTTCTTTTGTATCTATAAGGAGAAGTATAAAGAACGATCCAAATACGGAAGTGCGCATCCAAGGCTTTATATAACATCTCTAAACTTCTTCTATTCTTAATTTGTTATTACTTTCTACTTACGGACCTTACTTTATACACCCTTACCCTAAACGATTTTTGGCATATTCATGATTATAGGCAGTCCATAATGGTTTCCACATAAAAACACTTTTTCAAAACGAACTAACAACAACATGTAAAATTAATTTTTTAGTGTTGAGGCCTTTATTAGCTTTAATGAAAACTTTACTTCAAACGATGTATTTAAGGATTACTATGGAGGAAAATAAAAATGAAATGTTTGTTGTGAAAACTTTTTGGGGAAGTACTAAAATGATCGGAATTCTTCAAAAACATAACTCAAAAGACTATTTTTTTAGTGTCAAACAGCTTTTATGAATTCGAGATAGAAAAAACACTGATGGAGGTTCAGTATTTTTTCTATCTTTTTATTATATAAAGTATACAGTTTTAGTTAGTATAATTTTCATTATAGGAAGAGGCCATAATGTTAATAAATTCCCTAGTTGCAGGCGTTACTTCATTAAAAGAGTGTGTAATTATACCAATATGGCGCGTTATTCTGGGAATAATCTCTTTTATGATTAAATTATGAGACACAGAAGAAAGTGTAAAGTTTGAAATAACCCCTATACCTAAATTATTTTTAACCATACTGATTAAAGTTTCAGCGCTGTGAACGGTTAGGTTTTCTTTAAATTTAATATTATTTGTTTCGAAAGTTTCTGCAATAGCAACTTCATGTCCTCCTTTACAAAAAATGATATCATCCTGATATTTTTTCAAATTAACACTTTTTTCTTGATTTAAACTATGATTATCAGGAATGATTGCAACCATATGATCTTTGTTTAGTACTTTACTTTCATATGGTTCAAAAGGAGATGCAACTATCCCCATATCAACAGTTCGATCCTCTACCCATTTTTTAATTTGATTGGAAGTCCCTTCTATTAATTCTATATTTACAAGTGGATATTTTGCCCTAAATAATACAATCGTCTTAGTTAAAATATTTGTTGATGCAGCTGGAAAAGAACCCACTTTAATTTTTCCACTAAGAAGTTTATTTTCCTGATTAGCGACTTGATATATTTTGTTCTCAATACCTTTCATCTGTCTAGCTAATATTAGAATTTCTTTTCCTACCTCAGTAAGTAATAATCCATTTTTTTTATCCCTAATGAATAATTTTATATCTAAATGTTTTTCTAAATTTTTTACTGCTTTACTTACTGCCGGCTGTGAAATAAATAATTCTTTAGAAGCTTCTGTAATACTCATTTTTTCTGCGACTTTCATAAATAATTCTAGATTGTTCATGTTCATAACCATTTAGTTATCACCTTATTAAAAATAATGTATTAGAATTATATCTGATTGTACCATATTATGTAACTACATATAGAAGAAAGGAGTTCATATTATGTTTAAAGTTTTTTTGGGAATAATCTCTGTTACTCTTATTTGGGGATATACGTGGGTTACAATGAAAATAGCAATTAGCGATATTCCACCATTTTTATTTTCATCTTTACGTTTATTAATAGGGGCCATTCCTTTATTTATCATTTTGATAATTCAAAGAAAAAAACTCTTTGTAGATAAAGAAAATTTTAAGAGCTATCTCATAATGAGCTTATTAATGTCTTTAGGGTATATGGCAATTCTAACTTATGGTATGCAATTTGTAGATTCCGGAAAAACATCTGTATTAGTATATACAATGCCTATATTCGTTACAATTATTAGTCACTTCAAATTAGATGAGAAGATCAATACTTATAAAATGGTTGGATTGATTTTCGGCTTACTAGGTCTTTTATTTATTTTAGGACTAGAAATCACTAATCCTGATAAAAAAGTGATATTCGGAGAATTATTAATTTTACTTTCAGCCCTTAGTTGGGGAGTAGCTAATGTTTTTAGTAAAATTAGATTTAAAAACATAGATGTTATTCATATGAATGCTTGGCAACTTATTATAGGAGCCTTATTTTTATTCATTCTCTCTTTAATATTAGAACCAAACTATTCAATCAAGTGGTCTAATACAGCACTGTTATCATTACTTTTTAATGGTTTATTTTCAACTGCCTTTACATTTGTAGTTTGGTTTTGGGTACTAAAAAAAATAAATGCTTCGAAAGGCTCAATGGCATTAATGTTTGTTCCTATATTAGGGATTATATTTGGATGGTTACAACTTGGAGAAAATATAACAGTTAGTATTGGTGTTGGATCATTTTTAATATGTGCTGGTATCTTTATGAATACGTACAATTTTAAAAGTACCAGAAAAATAAAGAAAACAGAATCAACAGAAATTGAATCTTAATCAAGTAAAGTCTCCTTCTTGAATAGAGTAAACTACTCAAGATGCCACTCAGTCATCATCTTATATAGCCTAAGTACGTAACAGAAGAAACTACCTTACTGCATGAGACAGTTTTTTCTTTTTTCAAACTCTATACGATTTTTATCTTTCGTTAACAGAGTACATCTTCAGGAAGTTGAAGAGGTGTAGCGCCCTTACATCACAAGGAATCTATGGCCTCTCTTTTTTCTGCTTCATGGAGGTTTTCATACATTATTGATACATAAGCGAGAAATTTCTATAAACGTTATCAAAGACGAATAGAAAAGCAAAATTTTATTCAGTTTATCTAAATGATTAAATCTAAACGTTGTCATATTATCAGTGCGTGAAACGCTATTGTCGATATTCCAAATAATAAAGATTACTATACTTTATACCCAATACAAAAGAGTAGCGCTATCACACCCGCTACTCTTTTTAACTCTATTTCTTATATCCCTAGCTTCCTTAGGCTTCTACTGTATCCTTTTTTCTGCATTCCTTCACAAGCTCTTCAAATAAATTAGCCATAAGCTGATTTTTACTTGCCATCTCTTCTGGATGCCATTGTACCCCTAGGAGAAGTGGGTCTTGTTCTTTCCCTTCGACTCCCTCAATCACACCGTCAGAAGCACGAGCCACAACTTTTAAATTTGAGGCTACCTCACCAATTGCTTGATGATGCATACTATTTACTCGAACTTTAGAATTGTTCTCCATAATTTTATACAGTCTACTTCCTTCTTCAACTTCTATTTCATGAGTAGCTTGCGGTCTTGCGGCTTCTTGATAATGTTTGATCGCATCTTCATCATTCTTTTCAATATCTTGAATAATATCACCGCCTAACGCAGCATTAAGCACCGCTATCCCTCTGCAAATTGCAAGAATTGGTTTCTTTTCTTTGCGTGAATACTCTATTAAACCCATCTCTGTTTTATCTCGATTTTCATTGACTTTTCCAAGCTCCGGATCAGGTTCATGATTGTATGATTGAGGATCAACGTCCTCTCCTCCACTCAGAAGAATACCATCACATAATGAGGCCCATTCTTCCTCCATCTCCTTGTCTCCTATTGGAATAATTATCGGAAGGCCCCCTGCATCAATCACTGCACTCACATATTTCTGATGCAAATGAACACTCGGAAGACCATTATGAATTGTAACCGAACTTGAAATACCAATAACAGGTCTAGATTTCCTCATCTTATTTTATCTCCTTTCATGGTTAGTTAGCTTTGTGTAAATATACCCTCAGGTTTATGAGATAAAACAGAGAAACATTTTACAATCTTTTTTGAAGATAAGCTTCTTAAGATTACGCCGCAAAATATTAGATTTACTCTTAATAATCTTCTTTATGTATGCTGCCATACAAATGACAACGAATATAAATTTTACAGAAGTCTGGCTACTTAATGAGATGATCTACTTTTTAAACAAAATTAAAAACCCATCATTCTTCAGAATGATGGGTTTTATCCAATTTATTCCGTATTCACAAAGCATCGAATTATCCTAACTTTTTTTAGAAAAAGTATAAAGTATAAATAAGAAAAAAAGTGCTATTCCTAAACAAAAAAGTATTTTCCCGAAGCTTAGTGTTTCGATATGAAATAAAGCTTCTATTCCTTTAAATAAAGCTACAAAGATGACAAGGATGTAATAACATCAATTGTAAAAACCCTTCCCCATCTTGGAATTCCTAACCACATTTCTAGAATTTTAGCCTCCAGCTTGTTCAACCTTCTTTATCCACCTCAAGAGATACAAAATTCTATACTGTTCGTTTTGATAGTCTCACTAGGAGAAAACACATATAAAAAAGTTCCTTCTTAACACCAACCAATATTCTTTATTAGTTATAAGAGATAGATTAGTGCCCTTCTTTTTCAATTGGAATAGTGAACCAAAAAGTATGAAAACCACTTCTACTATAAAACCCTATCTCTCCACCTAGCTGATGGACAATTTCCTTTGCAATAGATAGCCCAAGCCCAAATCCGCCTGTTTCTCGATTTCTCGAATTTTCCACTCTAAAAAAATGATCAAATAATTGCTTTTCAGCTTCTTTTGGAATAGGCATTCCTTGATTTGAAATTGAAATAACATAATTGTCTCGATAAGATTTTCCCTTTACAATCACCTTTTTTCCAATATTATATCTTACAACATTATCAAATATATGTGAGACTACAGTATGTAACGCATTTGAGTCACAGTATAAAGTAGCTGATTCCACTTGTATTACACGTTCAATATCCCTTTTATTCATTTCATTTTGAAATGGCTCTATACTTGATTGAAGGACTCTTCCTGATTCAATCCAATAACGATCTAAGCTCTTCCGGCCACTTTCCCACTGATGCAGTTCTTGTATTTTATTCACAAGGTGTGTTAACTGAAAACATTCCTTCTTTAAAATAGAATAAACTTGTTCATTTGGTACAAAAACACCTTCTTCAAGGCCTTCGAGATAGCCTGTTAAGGTTGTGAGCGGCGTTCGTAACTCATGACCAAGATCAACCATCATTTGATTTTTCTGTTTATGCAAATGACTCACTTGATTGGTTATTTCGTTTAGTCTATTTGCTATCTGTCCTATTTCATCTTTTAAATGAGTAGGAAAAGGTGAATCTATCGTTTCATCCAATTCCTTTGTAGTATGTGATAGTTGATTGAGAGGATTAAGAATCTTTTTGGCGAAAAATAAATGAATGAGTACAGCTAAAATTAAAGTTAATAAACCAGCGTTAAAAAGATCCTCTCCTATACTTTTTCGAAATTGTTGAGCATGAAGACTTGAACTAGCATATTCATTAAATTTACGACATGCTAGTTCTTTAACAGAAAAACCAATGATTCCAATAACCAATCCTGTTACTCCTATATTTAAAGCAACCCACTTTCGAATCATTTTTTCTCGAATCTGATTAATAAGCCACAAACCTGTATCCAACTCCTCTCACTGTTTCAATCAAGTTCCCCTTCTCCGCTCCAAGCTTCTCCCGGATTTTGCTAATATGAACATCAACCGTTCGATAGCTCACAAATTTCTCCTGTGTGGAATACAGCTCATTTAAAATTTGTTCACGCGAAAGAATTTGATCCGGATTTCTCATGAGATAATAAAGGAGTTGAAATTCATGATGAGTTAAATCGATAACCTCTGTGTTGACCTTGACTTCAAATTTATTCGGTTTTAACGTGATTCCTTGATAGGTAATCTTATTACATCGATTCTCCGTGCGTCGGAGCACTGTTTCAACTCTTGCGACTAACTCTTTGGCACTAAACGGCTTCACAACGTAGTCATCCGCACCCATCTGTAATCCCCGAATTCTCTCATCTTCTGCTGCTTTTGCTGTCACCATAATTAACGGGACGTTACTTTGCATATCTTTACGAATCCACCTACAAATAGACTCTCCACTTTCCCCTGGCAACATCAAATCTAGAATTACAAAACAGGGATCGATTTCTAAAAACAATTTCCTTGCTTCTTCACCACTTTGGGCTCCCCAAACATCATATCCATGAAAAACTAGATAATGTTTAATAATCTCTAAAATGTTAGGGTCATCTTCAACAATTAAAATTGATTGTCCTCGTATACTCATATAACCCCTCTTACCTTATATTTTTTGTTCTAGTGTTCGAATTCTATTAATCTTACTAGCTTATATCTTATAATATCTTATCATTTATACAAAATTTCAAGAACTTTCCCAGAGATGATTGAAGAGCTTTTATTGCTAATTATCGATTGCATTTTCCAAATAATTCTTTTTTCCTACATAATATCTAATCATTTAGTACCCTTTTTCTTTTTAATTCGACAACTTTATCAAATCTTAACAATTCATACTTACAATAGAAAATTGTGAGATATGATCATATAAAAACCATAGAATCTTCCATTTTTTATATGATTAAAAGAAAAAATTATAATTTAGGATAGGGGTTTTAATCTTGAAATCAAATCGTACGGTGCGCAAATATGTTATTTCATCAGCTTTAGTTACATCACTAGCGCTAACACCAATGTTAAGTGAAAATGCTTTTGCTTTTGCTAAGTCACACCCTGAAGAGCAAACAAATACAACTGTAGCAAAACCACAAACTACTACACCAACTAGCACGTCACTTATTCGTAAAGGGGCTTCTGGACAGCAGGTTAGAGACCTTCAAACAAAATTAAATAGCCAAGGCTATTATAAATACAACATTGATGGTATTTTTGGATCTATTACAGAACAAGCTGTAAGACAATTTCAAGCTGCTCATAATCTTTCAGTTGACGGTATTGTAGGACCTAACACAGCTAAGGCTCTATCATTGGCACCAACTGGTTCTGTAGCAGGTTCTAATACAAATACAACTACAAACACAAACACAAACACATCTAATTCTGCTACAGCGCCAACTGCTCCTGCACAAAATAACCAATCTGTATCAAGTACACGAGCAGCTGTTGTTGCTGCTGCAAAAAGTGTAGTTGGAACACCTTATGTATGGGGTGGCACAACAACGAAAGGCCTTGATAGCAGCGGTTTCATAAACTATGTATTTGATCAAGTTGGTATCGACTTATCAAGAACACATCGTGACATGTGGAAAAATAACGGTGTACATGTTAGTTCACCACAAGTAGGAGACGTTGTCTTTTTCGAGGGTACTTACAATGTACAAGGAGCTTCTCATAGTGCCGTTTACCTTGGTAACAACGTGATGATTCACGCAGGAGATGCTGGTGTTGAATATGCTCGTCTTGACAACCCATACTGGCAAAAACACTACATTGGTGCTAAATCATTTATTAACTAATAGATAGCTAGAATAGGATAAGGATAAAGGCTGACATCCTTATTGTTAGTAGAAAAAGGAGATATTCCCATGTTCCCTTTTTCCTACTTCTTTAAAATTTTAGTTACCTACATAAAAAGCTGGATATCTACTAGTAGATATCCAGCTTTTTATCATTGAAGCAACCAAGCTTCTATGTAAGTTTTTTAGTGAATATTATTTTTCTTAAAGTTACCGCCTTTTACTTCTGCTACATCATAAACTGTAACAAAAGCATTCTCATCAATTTCATTAATAATTTCTTTCATTTTGCTTTCTTCTAAACGGTTAATAATACACGTAATTTCTTTGAAATTTTCATTTGAATAACCGCCTTGAGCTTGCTTATACGTTGCACCACGCCCTAAGCGATCACGAATAGTCTCAACCATTAATTCAGGGTGAACAGTAATAATTTTGAACGTCTTAGAACCGCTTAATCCTTCTTCGACAATGTGAATCACTTTAGAAGCAATAAAGTAAGCAATTGCAGAAAGAATAGCGCCTTGAAGTCCAAACACCGTAGAGACTATGATAAAAACAAACAAGTTTAAGAATAAAATAAGATCACTTGTTCCAAAAGGTAATTTTCTAGAGAGCAGTACTGCTAACATATCAATGCCATCAAGCGCACCACCGTTTCTTAGAGCTAGTCCCATTCCAAAACCAATGATAATACCACCAACAACCGTTACTAATAACGTATCACCATCTATAATAGTTGGTACATGGTGCATAAGGCTTGTTCCTGCTGCTAATGAAGCAATTCCAATAACTGAATAAATCGCAAAGCTCTTTCCAATTTGTTTATATCCTAAAAATACAAACGGAATATTCAAGATAGCAATTAACAGTCCAAGCGGCAGTCCAAATTGTGAACCAACGATACTAATCCCTGTAACACCACCGTCTGATACGTTGTTTGGTATTAAAACTGCTTCTAAACCGTATGCTGTGATAAAAGCACCGATAATTATTAAGAGTATACGTGAAGTTGTTCTAAGTTTCCTAGGCCTTCTCTTTATGATTTTGCTCATGTTAGTGTCCTCGTTTCAAACTATTTTCTTCTATTTTTGTCTATTTTTTTAGTGTTCATGCTAAGATTTTGCTAACTGCTTATCCTCCTTTTATAATACTTTGTTTTATGAGTATCTCATCTTTTCCAAAAAATAGAACCACGTCTGGAACTATACAGTTTACTTGAAAATGATGAAGAACTATCACTTATATAAACTTTGTAGAATCTTCTACATAAGAACTTACACTTTCATAGCTTGCCCAAATATAAGGTTGGTTGCTATGAGGAACCTTACTTAGCGCCCCTCTCCATATCCCTACTGTACGAGAGAAGATTAGAGATGGATTTTTGCCCAAATTCCATTTCTATTTTATCTTCCATAATCATCCTCCACTTTATTCCATATATAATAACCTTAACACTTTTCCCCTTATGAAATAAAGGATTTAGAATTATGTAGAACTTTACAAATAGGATAAGACCACCTATATAAGCTAATTATCACATTTGAAATTGTCAGCAGATGCTTATTGAGAAGGTTAGACTTGCTAAAAGATAGCTACGAGAAACTCAATTAATCAGCTCCAACATCTGATGAAGTAGAAATTGCGTATAATACCTATTTAAGAGAGAATGCAAACTGAATAATAGCGAGGGTGTGTTAGCTAATGAATAGACCCTGTATTTCCTTATCTTACTAGCCAATAAAAAATCCCCTTCTTTATAAAGAAGGGGATTTTTTGAGTTAAGATTATGAAAGACGATAGCCGTCTTTATTTTGTGACTGCCATTTCCAAGAATCGCGACACATATCTTCTAAACCGCGAGTTGCTTTCCAATTTAACTCTTTATATGCTTTTGTTGGATCTGCAAAGCATGTTGCGATATCTCCAGGACGGCGCGGTGAAAATTGATATGGCACTTCTTTACCTGACACCTTCTCAAATGCTTTGACCATTTCAAGGACACTGTAACCTGTTCCTGTACCAACATTATAAGCATGAACACCTTTGTCTTCATTTGCTTTATGAAGAGCTTTTACGTGGGCATCCGCAAGATCTACAACATGAATATAATCACGCACACCTGTACCATCTTTTGTTGGATAGTCATTACCAAATATACTTAGTTTCTCAAGGCGACCAATTGCAACTTGTGTAACATAAGGCATAAGGTTGTTTGGAATTCCTTTTGGATCTTCACCAATTTGTCCGCTTTCATGAGCACCAAATGGGTTAAAATAGCGAAGCAGCACAACACTCCACTCAGGATCTGCATTTGCAATGTCTCCTAAAACTTGCTCAAGCATAAGCTTTGTTTGACCATAAGGATTTGTTGCTGAAAGTGGGAAGTCTTCTGTAATTGGAGACTTTTCGGGCACTCCATATACTGTTGCAGAAGAACTAAATACAATGTTTTTTACATTATGCTTCTGCATTGCTTCGCAAAGAATAAAAGTTCCTGTCAAGTTGTTGTGATAATAGCGAAGTGGAATAGCAACCGATTCTCCAACAGCTTTTAATCCAGCAAAATGAATAACAGCTGTAAAGTTATTTTCTTCAAATACCTTTTCTACCCCCTCTTTATCTAACAAATCAATATTATAAAACGGAAAATCTTTACCTGTAATCTCTTTCACTCTTGTTAAAGCTTCTTCTGAACTATTTGATAAGTTATCTAGTACTGCGATATCATGACCACTATTTAATAATTCAACACAAGTGTGGCTACCGATATACCCTGCTCCGCCTGTTACTAAAATTGTCATTGTAATCCCTCCTGATTAATATGTAAAACGATGCCTCTCTTTAATTTGAATTTTACCTTAACATTTTCTTTTTTACAAAGAAAATTCTACCTCTTCTCTCCCTTAATCTTGCTTACTATCTTGTATATTCTAAAAGACACTTTTGGTTACTTTCGAATCGATTCAAAAATAATATTGGAAGGGATGGAATTTTCTTAGATACCGTTAGCGATATTGATGATTATTTTTATAATAAACCCGCTCTGCAAACAGAGATGAGCACAGCTTATAAAACACTCTTAACAAACATTAAAGAGCAAGACCCAAGCTTATTTTTTGAGGAAAAATTGGGGATTTGAAACAATTAAAACAACATCTCTTCCATATATAAATGCTGTTCTTTAGGAAGGTTTTAATAAAGGTATTGTTCTAACAGATGAATGGTTACCAAACTGGATTACTTATTTCCAATCTCAAAGTACCACTTTACAAACGTTCACTGTAACGAACACAGATCATTCTTTTAGTTATAGCAATCCTCTCGGCTTTTTAGCTACTCATAATGAAGACGATATTTATGACGAATAAACAAAACAGCCGGCAGTGACGGCTGTTTTTTAATTTTCTTTTTGACATGTTGGACAATAGTAAAGCCTTCTTGAGCCCGCGATTATTTTCACAATATCTGTTCCATCTATCCTGCATGCCTTTCCTTCTCTTTCAAACACCCAATGACGATAAGAAGACCTTTTCTCCCCTTGTTTCTTTAACTTTTTCACAAGCTGCAAATCATTCGTAATTCCTCGTGTTTCATAGGACTGTATCATAAGTTTTTTAACTGCACGTGCTGCTTGCCGAAGTTCTTCATCTGTACATTCTATCGGGCGCTTATTCGGATGTATCCCTGCTACAAAAAGGATTTCACTTCTTAAGTAGTTGCCAACGCCTCCAATAAACCCTTGATCAAGTAATAGAGATGACCATCTTCTCCCTTTAAATTCTTTTTGGAGAAAACGCTCTTTCAAATATTGTTCTGTTACATTCTCACTTAATATATCTGGCCCAACTCGTGAAACAAAAGGATGAAGAGGTACTTCTTCATCTCTTAAAACTTCAATATCTGAAGCACTATATAAAAGAGCTGAATACTTTTCATTATGTAGAGCTAAGCGCAGCTGTCGATTTGTTTTAGGATAGCTATAAGCTGCCCTTATATACCATTTCCCATAAAGCTGATTATGAGAATAAACGGTGTAACCATTATCAAATCTAATAAGCATGGCTTTTCCTTTTGTATCTACTCGTTTCACCCTTGCTCCTTGTAGCAACTCTTCATAGTGCTTGAGTTGTGGGAAAGCAAACCAAACTTCTCCTATATTATAAGTTGTGAGTGCTTTTTGAACTTTATCTGCTGCGATTCTTATTTCGGGTCCCTCAGGCATCTCTATACTCCTCCTTCTCTTATATGATCTATTTCCTTATTATCTCTCCATCTAAAACCCCGTAAAGCAAAAAAGCCCCATTATATTCAAAATGCGGCTTCTTATACTTCACTTGAATGTTCTTTTTGTTTCACGTACTGATAATATAATCCTGTTACAGTTTGAATTAATATAAAAATAGCAAATGAATATGAAAGGGTAAAATCATTTTTAAAATGGATGATGTCTAACTTGTTAAACATCCAGTTCGCAAAAACGCCTATAAAACTCCATGCTGTCACATAATAACCAAATGCTTTTTTTGTAATACCAAACACTTCATAGAAATTCATAAATAAATAGCCAAAAGGTGCGAACATAATATAGTAGAAGAAATCAAACAGTTCATATGAGCTAGAATCATTCACAGTATAAAAATCAAAAATTCCTCCTCCTATCGTGAATTCAACTAGAAAGCCAGCTGCTGTCCCCCACATCAAACTTAAAATTGTCATATGTTTTGATAACCGTTTCGGAAGAAAAAAAAGAAGCGTATAAATAGCAATGAGCATGACGCATATACTGATTTCATTTTTACTCCACTGTTCTATCATCGTAAAGCCCCCTCTTTTTCCCTTCGCATTAAGTTACGAAAGCCTTTATGAAGAACAAAAGTAATAAAAAGCACCCCAAGAATATATAAAGCTTCATAAAAGAGGTTCCAATGCTTGTAGTGATAAATATTCAGCATATTAGAAAACTTTCGAAATAGCAGAGTAAAGATAAGAAAAATAAAGCCTGTAAGCGTAATTGCCCGAGGCGTGATCTTTCTATAAAAGTAATTGAATGTTATAACATAAAGTAGCGGAATAATAAGGCTACGTTCCAAGAGAAATCCTATATAAGGTGCTGTCTCTTCTGTAACATCAACAAGCTTGAGTTCTTCATTTATAATCCATGTCGCATTAATGTTAATAACAAGAACAAGCAAATAAACAAAGGTATTTTCTACAACGCTAAGACTCTTTTTCATCGTAACGAATAGCGTTATAACAAGAAAAGATAAAAATACAAAAAATGAAAGCCCCATAAGACAGGACACCTCCTTCTTGTATTTATTTGTTTTTTCAGGAAAAAATATTCATTATACAAAAAGAAAAACACCCTTTTAAAAAGGTGTTTTAATAGCAGTCCCAGTTATACATGACATTTGAGAAATCTCTCTTTTCTAAATCCTCTTTTCTAATAAAGAAGTTACATACACCGCTATCTCCCCACATAATATCGAGCTCTGTATCTGTATCAATTTGAAGAAGCAAAATGTTGTGTTCTCTATACTTTTGCTCATATGCTCTTGGATCTTCTTGTGTAAAGAAAGGATAGCCTCCTATTTTACTTCCTGTTACTTCTGTATTTTCGGCGTATAGTTCCCAAAGCTCTACCCCATCCTCTATTTCTTCATATAAATCAAAAGATAGCTCTTCTACCCGGTAATCACGTTCTGAGACAGGCTCAATATCTGGTGTAAAAGAAAGAATTGCTTCATACGATAAAGGAAAATATGTTGTATCAACATCATCAAGATAGCTAAAATCTGTCACAATATTTTCAAGGTTTTCTGACACATGTTCATGATAAAGAATTCGAAACTGAGCTTGATCTGTTTCATCTTCAAAGTTTGCTCCAAGCAAATCATCAGTACTATCAATATAAAATTGAAGAATCCCTTTTGTCGGGAATCCTGGCATTTGTGGCACCTCTTCAAAATTAATTTGAGCAGCTAATGTAAGATATGTACCATCCTTTCCTTTTGGATGTTCTATCTCTTTTGGCAAGTATGGTTTTCCTCTAAATTTACTTTGCCAAAGAGACGTTATCCCTTTCTTTCCTTCTATTCGAACAACAGGTTTTATTGTATTTTCAATCTCCTTACGATGAGATTCTAACAATTGGGGAAGTTTTATTTTATTATTCATAGAAAACATCCTTTCTTTAGGTATAATGGAAAATGTTTATAAAAAATAGAACTTTCCTCTTTCTAGTTAAAATATTTAGTTATATTAAACAAATATTCCTTTTTTTACTTTTTCATAAATACTTTATACTATTTAAGAGGATGACCTAGATTCTACAATACTTAACATTTCTTAGCTAATAATGTAAATATAATCTTTTTATTGTTTTATTTGTAGAGTTAAATTCTTTTATTCTACATGCTGTCCTCTTCCTTACTCATCAATTTGAAGACTTAATTAATGATATATGATGAGTAAGTATAGAAGCTGAAATATATAAACGTAAGGAGCAATGGAAATTGAAGCAAGCTGAACGTTTCATCGCGAAGACTAGCCAGAATCCTATTAAAATAGAAGAGACTAAAACAAATCTTGATGACTGTATTTTATGTAAGATGGATGGGACAGGCCGAATTACGTATGTAAATGAAGAGTTTTGCTCTATTTCTAAGTTCACAAAAGCAGAACTTATTGGTCAAACATACGACATTATCTATTCTGGTTACTATCCTCGTTCATATTATCAAGATATTCTTGAAACTTTAAAGGAAGGAAGCATTTGGAAGGGTCAAATGAAGAACAAAGCGAAAGACGGATCTTATTACTGGGTTGATACAATTGCCATCCCTTTCTTTAATGAAAATAATCATCTAACTGAAATTGTTTCACTTGAACATAACATAACAGAGCAAAGAACAATGGAAAAATCATTAGATTATACACTAAATGAACTTTCTGCTAAAAATGCAGAATTAAAAAGTATGAAGTATGCCCTTGATCAATCTTCTATCGTTGGCATTACAGATTCTAAAGGAACTATCACATATGTTAATGATACCTTTTGTAAGATATCTAAATACAGTCGCGAAGAGCTTATTGGAAAAAACCACAACATCTTAAATTCCCATCACCATCCTAGAGAGTTTTTTGTAGACATGTGGAGAACCATTACTAAGAAAAAAGTATGGAAAGGTGAAATAAAGAATAAAGCAAAAGATGGCTCTTATTATTGGGTCGATACGACAATTGTGCCTTTTCTAAATGGACAAGGAAAGCCATATGAATATGTTTCTATTCGAACAGATATTACCCCTCAGAAAAAAGCCCAAGAAGAAATCTACCACCTTGCCTACTATGATCTTTTAACAGGGATACTAAATCGAAACGGTCTATATAAATCCCTTGAAAAGCTTTTGAAAAATACAGATGAAGAAGTAGCCTTTTTATTTTTAGACTTGGATCGTTTTAAGTCTGTAAACGATACGTTTGGGCACAAAACAGGAGATGAACTGCTTCGGGCTGTTGCTGAACGAATGAGTGAGCTTGTTGAACGTGATCATATTATTTCTCGCTATGCTGGAGATGAATTTATTATTGTGTTGAGAAAGAGCTCACAAGAAGAAGCTGTTGAAATCGCTCAAAAAATTATTAATAGTTTTTCCATGCCTTTCATACTAAGTGATGAAGAGATTTACACAACTCTTTCAATTGGTATTAGCTTATATCCAAGCGATGGAGCATCTAAAGAAACGGTCATAAAAAATGCAGACAATGCGATGTACCTCGCTAAAAAGAAGGGAAAAAACAACTATCAATTGTTCACAAACAAGCTAAAAGAACAAAACAAACGCAAATCAATTTTGGAAAAGAATTTACGAAAGGCAATCAAATGTGAAGAACTTCATCTTAACTACCAACCACAATTTGATTTAGAAACTAAAAAGATTGTGGGACTAGAAGCTTTGCTGCGATGGAATCATCCAACATACGGACCTATTTCTCCTGGAGAATTTATTCCCTTAGCAGAAGAGACTAATTTAATTCTCCCCCTTGGAAAATGGGTACTTGAGCAAGCATGCCAGCAAAATAAACAATGGCAAGATGAAGGATATGAACCATTTCGTATTGCCGTCAATGTATCTGTCAAGCAACTCCAGCAGTTTGACTTTGTCTCTTCTGTAAATCAAATTCTCCAAAAAACAGGACTTAACCCAAAGTACTTGGAGCTTGAAATTACAGAAAGTATTCTTCAAGACTTAGCATGTCTAAAACACTCTATTAAAAAGCTCCGAGCTCTAGGTGTTTCAATTGCCATTGATGACTTTGGAACAGGATATTCCTCTTTAAGCGTCTTATATCAACTTCCTATTAACAGCTTAAAGATTGACCAATCTTTTGTCAGAAATTTAAATTCTACAGATCGAACTTCAGCCATTATCAAAACAATCATTGATATGGGTCGCAATCTCGATTTTTATGTTGTTGCAGAAGGAATTGAATATGAAGATCAATCTTTATTTCTCTGTGAAAACCACTGTCATATTGGTCAAGGCTACTATTTTAGTCAGCCTTTATCATCTCATGAAGTTCAAAAGATGCTTGTTAAGAGGCATTAAAAAAGAGCTGTCACTACAGCTCTTTTTTACATTGTAAGTAAGAAAAACTTGGTTCCTCCTAGATGCTTTTTATTATGTAGTTGTATCTTATCTGTATAATCAATCCACTTGCAATTCTTTATTTTTTGATCAAGCTTATTATTAATTTCGTCTTCAATTTCCTTCATTATAAGTATAAATTCATCTAAGCTCATTCCAAATAATTTAGCTCCTTGTTCATAAGGTGCTTCTTCAACAAGTGAAAATAAAAATTGTTCTTTTGTCTCACATTTCGCTGCAAGCTGGTCTTCCATGCTTTCAATATATTGATACATCATTCTCTTTTGCTGAGGCAAACGCGCAATAATTCCTTTTGCAAGAAGTTGCAAACCTTTTTCATTCACTATCATCACCTCTTATCTAGAAATAGACACAAATCGTAACCATTACGTTTTATATTATACACATTTCTATTCTTAAAAGAAATATATATGCGCATTTCCTCGCTATATACATAGAAAAGCTGCTTAGGATGCAGCTTTTCTATCTTTACAGTTCAAATGTTAAATTTACTGGCTCTTCAGGAATAGACTCTCCAATACTTGCAGCCGTCACTGGTACGTTTTTATCGACAACTTCAAAAGCAAGGCTGTCTACCCATGCTTTTCCTTCTCCAGCAAGCATTATTCCAAAGGCAATCCCAATACTGCTCTCTGGAATATCAAGCACAACTTCATACTGATTCCAGTTTGTTGTTCCTTTAACAGGACGATTTTCCATATTATCAAAATTTACTGTTTCCCCGTTCTCCCCATCCACTCGCATCCAAAGCATTGCACCATTATTGACATTTTCCGTTTTCAAGAATCCTGAAAAACGCACTCGTTCCCCTCTATATTTGGTTGCTTTAAACGTTTGTCCCATTGTTGCGAACCCAACATTACTTCCTTCCTCTCCTGTAATATAGCCTGATGCTTTTCCCTCATGAACTTGCTTATAATCGACTCCCATATCGTAATATTGAAGATGTGTCCCTGCTGGCATCCATCCTTTTGGTAAATTGTAATCCACTCTCTTTTCCTCCCTTTTCATCATTAGTTTCCGAGCATACTTCCGGTACTTTCCAGGGCTCATTCCATACATTTTTTGAAATGCACGTGTAAAAGCCTCCTGTGAAGAAAAACAATATTTAAGAGCAATATCTAAGATGCGCTCTTCATCCCTCATTAAGTCACTTGCAGCATACGTCATCTTTCGTTTCTTTATATAGGTGCTAACGCTCATTCCTACAATCCGTTGAAAGATACGATGAAAATGAAAAGGGGAGTATTTTAGCTCTTTTACGATATGATCTGAGAGGTGCTCGTTCATAATGTTATCTTCAATATATTGAATAATGTTGTGGACCTCTTTTACATATTCCCTATGCATCTCTCCTCCCCCTTCTATCCATAATTTAACACATACATTTTCAATATTTTTGATATTTTTTGCGATGTTCCATAAAAATATAGTCTTCAAAACCTTAAATACTCTTTAGAGGCTGTCCTTCTAAAAGTGAACATACAAAAAACCTAATCTATAAAGTATAGGTTAGGTTTTAGCTTTACATATTAGATTCTGTATTCATCTATTCTCTTGAAGGTTTTTATTATTTATGCCTTTGATGAGACGATTAGATGCATAACAAATTTCCCCGTTTGTCATTAAGATTTCTCTCTCTTTAGAATTAACCTCTGCTATATGTTGTTTATTTACAATAAAACTTTTATGGCATCGATAAAAGTTACCATCAAGATTCTCATAATCTTTTAGCTTTCCGTAAAACTCAATCTGTTCATTTTCCAAATGTAGAATAATTTTATGAAGGTTTACGGAAGACTCGAAAAAGTAAATGTCTTTATAGTCTATATTGCGTGTTCTCTCCCCTATTTTCAAATGTACTTTATTTGTATCTTCACTCTTTCCAATTTGAGAATATCTTCGAAAAGCTTCCTTTAAAGTCGATAAGATTCTTTCTTTTAACATTTCATTGTCATCTTTTATGATAAAATCCAGTGCAGCTACTTTATACATAAAAGTTAAATATGTCATCTCTGAATGAGTAGTAACAAAAATAATGCTGCAGAGAGGATCATTTTTCCTTATCTCGCTACCTAACTTGATTCCTGTCATATCATTGTTTAGATCAATATCAAGAAAATAACAGTCTACTTTATTTTCTTTAGCATACTCTAAGACCTCTAAAGGATCCGTCGTTGATAAAGCAACATTAATTCCATTGTTTTCCATAAATGAATAATTACTAATGGCAGATGTTATTTCTTCCAATTGCTTGGGATTGTCTTCACATATGATAACTTCCATCTTTTATGTTCCTTTCTTTTATCTCTAATTCTTGGATAAAATATTGATTGTCTATCCTTGTATTTAATGTAATATGTTCATTTCTTGATACAATTTCTTTTAATATAGATAATCCGACCCCTCTGTTCGGTCCCTTTGTAGAATAGCCTTCTCTATAAATCTCATGAACTTTAATTGCCGGATCCGTAATCTTATTAAGTACAACAATGAGAATAGAGGATTCTAGATTAATAAAAGCTACTCTTATCATTGGTCCTAATTGTTTAATAGAAGCTTCTATAGCATTATCTAATAGAATTCCTAAAACTCGATTGAGCTCAATAGTATCCATGTTAATGAACTTCACTTGTTCTGTAATTTCTAAATCAATTTCTACTTGCTTTTCCTGGGCTTGGATAATCTTTGTTGTTAATAGGCCCTTTATTCCTTTAATCTCAAGGTTATTCAGTCTACCTAACGTTAAATTGTGATCTACAATCTTTTGCTGTGTAGCTAATATATGATTATTGAAGTATTCTTTAAGACCTGCATTATCCCCCTCGTCAATATACGCTCTTAATGTAGAGAGAATATTCACATAGTCGTGTCGAAACTTCCTCATATCATTGTTAGCTTGTTCTAAAGATTTTACATAGAGCTCAAAATTCTCATTTTCTTTCTCTTTTTGCTTTATTTTATACTGTTTAATTGATAAACGTAACATCAATGCAAATAGAACAGTTATTAGAATTAAATACAATATAAAAACCCATAAATTTGATGCTATATTGATAAACGAACTCTTATCAGACATCGCAAAAATATTCATATAGAAGACAATCAAGGTGAGTAATACAATAAGTGTAATAAATGGCAGAAGCTTATGACTTATCATATGATGTGAAAGAATATACTTTATCCCTTTTTTATATAAAAGGACAAATATGTATAATATTGAACAAAAGATAAGATTTCTAAATATAATAAAGACAATCTCTGAATGGATATTACCAATCACCTCTAAAGAAATCAAAGAAGCTAAATGATCAGCTATAATGGCTAAAATAAATGAAACAATAACATGTAAAACTGTAACGCGACTTTTTAATCTCCAATAGAAGAAAATTGCTGTCATAAATATAAGATAAAAAGCCGCATCTGTATGGATTATATAAAAAAGTGAAAATGTAGGTATTACAATAAAGAAAGAAATTAAGGTCCAATCTTTTGCTGTTAATTTATAACTTTGTAAAAAACTATTTATAATAATGATAGATAGGAATTGAATAGGTATATTTATAGCTGTTGCTAAGCCTGAATTAATATTAACAGTAATCCCCCCTACATATTACCTATATTGTAATTATATGATATGCAGGAAGATATTGAAAGAATGTTTAAAATTTAATATTTTCTTTTAACTCCTCTGGTACTTCAACTTCATGGAATAAAGCTGCACACATCTGAGTAGTACCAATAGTCCCTAACTTAACTAAAGATAAGCCAAAAATTTTCATAACCATTTTTTCAATACGTTCTTTCATTTTTGATCGACTCCTTTTAAGATGGTGGATACTATAACACTAATACTTTCAATAGCGATTCCAAAAACAAGGTATTTGGTTATTGTGCTTGGAATAAAAAGGATAAGCAAAGTGATTAAAATTAATCTAAATTTAAGTTTCCTTCTAAGATAAGCCTTGTGTTTATCATTGATGATTGAGTTAACTGATGTGCCTATTGGAGCGAAGAATAGCAATGGAAGGATGGAAATGAAATAAATAAAGAAGTTTAGAGTAGCTGAGATTTCTATCCCACTTAATATTAGTGAACAAAGTGGAAACATCATACAACTAACTATCGTACATATCCAGATGTTTTTATTATGAAATCCATATGCGACTTGTCTAATCATATAAAATGATACGTGAGTTAAAAGTGTAGCTAGGAAACAATTTAGTAAGAGAGCTAATGAATAAACAATGAGCAGTTTCTTTAAATCGGCAATAAATAGCTTCCATCCAAAAATCATCCTTACTTGATCTACCTTTTCTAACTGAAGCTGTTTAGAAAAATACGCTACTATTCTTTCTTCACGATGAGTTAATTCCATCTTCCCTCCCCCTTTTCTTACTTTTATTGTAATACTTTTCTTTTATTTACAGAAAAATCCCTACTAAACGTTCTAAAATTAATAATTATCACATAAAAAGAACGATAATCATTACGTAAACGTAGAAAATTCACACGTAAACGTAATAATTATCGTTTCTTTTTTCCTAATTCATTACTATTTGATAACTAAACTTTTGAATTCTATAATCTACCGCAACATTTTAATCAATGTTTATCAGCTGTTGATTGAAAGCTTTTTGTATGGCTTCTTGATAACTATGGACACCAAGCCGTTTCGTAATAGAAGATAAATATCCTTCCAACCGGTGAGAGGAGAGTCCAAGTCTCTCAGTAACATATGTTATTGTATGACCCTTCCCTAATAATTGAAGAATGTTCAACTCAATTTCCTTAAAAGGTCCTGAAGAATCATCATTCATCAAAATTTCTGGCTCTTTCTTATCATCCATTAGAAATGCTAATAATTCCTCCACCTTAAGGTGCTTGCTATGGAATGCTTTAATGCCATTTTCAACACTTCTTTGGGCAAGGTCATTTAATCTTTCACTAGCAATAAAGTGCAGGGTGATGTGTGGATATCTTTTCATTATCAATTTTGCTAAATCCAGATGAAACTCAAAGGAAATGGAAGACACATCAATTAAAATTACCTTGACCTCTTGTTGAATAATAACTTCTAACTCTTTAAAATAATCATGTTGCTTATAGTGAATAGTAGATATCTCTAAATTAGGATTTTTCAACTTCAATGTTGATGTTAGACTCTCTAGAAATAAGCTGTATTCTGATATTATGCACATTTTCATAGAAATCTCCTCCTCAAGATATCTAAATCCAACAATATCTATGCATGCTGGGACAAATACTGTTTGACAAATACTTTTTCCGCATTCCAAAAGGCATACCGATTTGTGTTGTTTCTCTTTATGTAGTCAACGTATGTCTTGGTATTATTGATTTGCTTTCCTTTCACTTGTTCAAGAATACTCATCGTGCGAAGCTTGGAAACTACGTCAATAGTAGGTCCCTCTTTAAAATCGTTTTCATCAAATGTTAACTCTTCTCCTAATATGAATTGGGAAGCAAGATAGAAGTGCATAATATTTATTCTATAAACCTTATTCATTTTCTCTAGTTCATTGGTTTTAATTCTATGAATAAATTTTCTCAAATATCTCTTATCCCCCACTGCTACTGTTCCATAGAATAAAAACATCATGTACAAAGGCAATTTACTCGCTGATAAGGTGTTTGGATCTATACTTGCGCTTTCTTCAAGTAAAGAGCGATCCCATTGTACAGATTGTTCTGGAGTAACCAAAACTTTAGACATCTTATGATACGTAATGAAAGAAGTATCCTTTGTAAGAAATTTAATGATTACAAAACCATCAGAGAATAAACCAGAAAAGTTATAAGGAACTATAGTCACTATAAATATAAAGAAGTTGAATACCCCTAAATAATATAGAAATTCTCCATTAGCAAATATGAACATAGAGAACATGAGACTAGCTAACGGCCCCCCTAGGAAAGTTACAATTGTTTTTTGGGGGAATTTTTCACTCCTACTATCAATCTGTAACATCGTTATGCCACCAATATGACTCCATTGATTATTAAAATTCAGCCTTAATCTCCAACTATGATTACGCTGTACAGTGAAAGGACCCACTGTTAATTGTAATAATGAAGAACCAGTTAATATCCCTCCAACCATATGACCTAATTCATGTATAAGAAGTGTCAAAAATAAGCAGATTGCAAGCCAGAGAATTTTCTCAGAAGCTCCTGCAATATTTAAAGGAGAAACCGAAATCGAAATTAGAATGATACATATAAAGCTAAAAGCCATTATAGGACTTTTTAATATTTTCATGGTGATTACCTCATTTCACATCTGATAATGTTGAATATATATCAAGTTCTCCATAGCCAAAGTAAGGGTCTCTCCCTTTATCACCAAGATCTTTCGCATTGTTATAAATTGTTTTCTCTATTCTATTTGGATTGATCTTCTTCCCACCATCAAGGCTACTTCCTATAAGTAGAGCAGCTGTAGCTGATACTTGAGGAGCTGCTAGACTTGTTCCAAATGAAAGAGTATATCCTTTTGGTAAACCAACCGCTTGATCTATAAAAGTGTTTTCCTTTGAAGTAGGGAATGTCGTTAACATCATTTCTGTTACATTAATTTCTCCCTTAGTCTCATAGTTTTCACCAAAATAACCTGTAGGAGCTGTAACATCAATTTCTTGACCAAAATTGGAATATGGAGCTATAGATTGATTTCTTAGTGTACTTCCTACTGTAATTAGGTTAGGTAAGCCACCCGGTAAATGAAGCTTCCCTTCCTCTTTGGCTAAATTATCAAGGTTATAGCCTTCATTCCCAGAGGAAGCAACTACAGTAACTTTATTTTTCTTGGCAAAGTGGATTGCGCGTTCGTATGCTTCTATAATAAGTTGCTCATCTTCCTTACTACGTGATTTGTAAGTACCTAAACTTAGGTTAATTACATCTACATTATCTTTTACTGCTTCTACAATAGCTTGCAACGCCCACATTGATTCACCGTCTTTTTCCCCAATAACCTTATAAGGAACTATAGAGACATTGGGGGCCAAAGTAGTAATGACCCCCGATACAGAAGTGCCATGTCCAAAATCATCAGCTAATGAAGGATCTCCTTCCACAAAAGTTTTCCCCTTAAGAAGGTGTTTTTTTAAGAGTGGATGATTTTCATCGATTCCGCTATCGATTACGGCAACCTTTACATTTGCCATATTTCTAGGTTGATCCAGTTCCGAAAGACTACCTGTTATGCGTTTGTATCCCCAATTAAACTTTTCGTAATGATCAGACAAGATTAAGTTCTGTTCATCGCTATCTGCATTTATTGTTTCAACATAGATACCTGGTAACTGTCCAACAAGGTTATCTTCATTAGAAGGCTCGTTCAATTTAGAAAATTCCGCTAGGGATAAATTGTTTGTTTCTATCAAATATAGCTCTTTTATTTTGTTAATTTCTGCGTCAGGAGCAATACGCTGTATCTCCCTCAATTTTTCATTAAACTCAGCTTCGTCCTTAAGCATAAAGGTTAAAGATGATGTTTCAGAAGATGAAGCCGAGCTATTAGGTACATGCACGTTGATCACTAAACTTATTGTAATAAGAAAACTTATAATAATCTTCTTATAATTCATGATACTCCCTCCATCTTCTGTTCCTCCGTATAGAGGTTTCTGTAATAAACATTCGTTTTCATTAAGTAATCATGACTACCATCGCCTACTATTTCTCCCTCATTCATCACAATAATTCGATCAATGTTTTTAATCGTTTGTAAACGATGAGCTATTACTACGACAGTTGTATCTTTTTTAAATAAAGTTTTCATTACATGTCTCTCTGAGATATTATCCAAAGCTGAAGTTGGTTCATCAAGTAAATGTAGCTCTGGGTCTCTATATAGGTTTCTCGCTAAGGCAATTTTTTGTCTTTGTCCTCCTGATAAATTAGCTCCTTGTTCCGAAACCATTGTTTCAATTCCTAACGGTAAATGCCGCACAATGGAAAGCACATCAGACTCTTCAAGTACACTCTCCATTTTTTTGCAGTCCTCTTTATTCCCATAATCAAATGGTTTATTTAAGGTGATATTGTCTTTCACAGACATATTAAAAACCATAGGAGATTGACTAATTGTTGCAATCTTTTCATTTTTTGTATTCTCTGATACATCATCAAGCTTTATTTTATTAAAATAGACGGCTCCCTTTGTCGGATGAATAAGTCCTGCTAATAGCTTTAAAACTGTACTTTTTCCGGAACCACTTGGTCCAACAATAGCTACTTTCTCACCTTTTTTAACCTGGAGATCTATTTGAGGAATAACTGGCTTATCATACTTACTATATGAGTATTCTACTCCCCTTAAAGAGATCTCCCTAAAAGAATCTAGTTCAACTTCTTTACAGTTAGATGTATGAACGGGATAATGAATAACCTCTTCAAGTTTAGTAAAATAGGACTTCAAGATCACCATATCATTGTATACTCCTGATAAACTCATGACTGGATTAAGAAAAGACCCAGATAGTGAAATAAAAGCAACAAGTATACCAAGTGTAACTTGATTCTGTCCTACTAGTGATAGACCCGTACAAAGGAGAAACAAAGGCATTAGAAATTGTAATGTTTGAGGGATAGTACCAAACTTTGATTGGAATCTTTCCTTCTCTTGAGTGATAAAAATTTGTTTCTGAAAATTCTCCTTCCAGCTATCAAAAAAGTTCTTCTCTGTTCCTGTAGTTTTAACTGTTTCAATTCCTTCAATAATCTCCGTAATACTTTTTTGCACTTTTGCCTGCTCAATAAGTTCTAAGTCTACAAAGTTCTTAATTCGCTTTGTATTTACAACTGAAACAAAAACAATTACAGCAGCTATCACTAGACTTATAGTAGTAAGTACACTAGAGTAATAGAACATTAGACCAATATAGAATACTAAGAATAGACTATCGACAAATAATAACACTACTTTCTGCGTTAAAATTTGTTTAATATAGACACTAAGGTTTGATCGAAAGATGAGTTCCCCTGTTGAACGATTAATAAAAAAGGAAAGAGGCAATCTAAGCATATTCCCCATAAAATGTGTCATTAGCTCGTAATCAAAGGATTTTTGAAACATAGCCACTATAAGCCCCCTGAAAGTTTGGAGAGCATAGTAACTCAATCCAACAATGACTACTGACAATGTGAATGTGCCAATAGAGAATTCATTTAAGAAAGAAGTGTTATCAATCAACTTTTGAATTGTAATTGGAACAGCTAAGCTAAATAACTGTAGTATCATCGTCAATCCACACAGAAGAAGAAGTGGCTTCTTAAACTTCTTTAGGAGAAAACTTACAAGAAAGTTAGTTTTTCTTTCGCTAACAAATCGGCTTGTTTCTCCAACTTCCTTTACGATTAAGCCAATTTGTGAAAACTTCTCTCTAAATTCTTGTTGTTCAATCCATCTTCTTCCTGTAGCTGGATCACAAATAAGAACCTTTTGTTTTTTTGTTCTTTCTACAACAATGTAATGTTTTTGATTCCAAAATGCTATAAAGGGAGTTTTCAAGTCCCCAACAGCTTCTGCAGAAACTTTTATTGCAGCAGTTGTGACTTGAAACTCCTCCATCATATTTTTTAAGTCTGTAAGCTTATAGCCACCTCTAGGCACTCCATATTTATCGCGCAACTCTTGTATACGAACTTGGGCTCCAGCATGGTTTAAAATCATAGCAACACAGGCTAAACCACATTCACTATGCTCAGCTTGTTCTATGAACTGAACTTTCTTCATGATCTACCTTCCCTTTCGAGGATTGGAGCCTCTAACAAAAGTACGTTTGGAATATCTCGATTGAGATAACGCATAAGTTGATACCCAACACCGGCTAGCCCTGTAAATAAGCCTTTTGCTTTAAAGCCTTTTGTTCCTTGCAGTTTGAAGTGTCCGTTATGATCACGATATGACAATATATCATTTACTTTGCTCTCTAACATTTCATTTAATGAAGGATCATTATAAGAATGACAAAGCTGAATTAATAATTCTACGTCCCCCATATTTCCATGACATAAGCAATCATCTTCTTTACTTTCAAAGAGATAGTCCATTCCTTTGATTTCCTCAACTCTATCTATACTTTCTTTAAGCTTCTGTTCAGTTGCCAACCGGCTTAATAAAATTCCAAGGCTTCCATGGCACCAAGCATTCTTTATCTTGCCCTCCTTATATCTCGGATCAAGCCAGCCTTTTTCGCTTTTAGAGTAATATTTATCTTCAGCCTCTATAATCTGCTTAATTCCCTTAACATCTTTATCATCCATTAAAGATAAAGCATAGTACAAACTACTATCTCCGTGTCCAAACCCCATATATTCCCCCTGTGGTGCCTTGTGGAGCTTTTGTAATAGCTGTTGAGCAAATTGCTTATAACTCTTAACTTCTGTTATTTCATATAAGTTCATGAATACTGCAACTAGGCCTGTTTGACCTTGAATCCAATCTTGATTAACTTCCTCTGGTGAATTCTCCATCAAACTATCGGCAATCTCTTTTGCGACTTGTAAAGATTCAGTATCATTATTTAATGAATAATCAACAAGAAGAGGGTAAATTAAACTTCCGCTTCCTAAAAATGCTGACAGTGTACGCTCTACATAAATTGTATACATAGTATTTTTAAGATATTGTTTTATTGTTTTATAATCATTTCCTTCAGTCATATAATCTAATGCGGCAAAGAATAAGTAAATGCCTGGCAAACCGTCATACAACTGATTATTTAAAGGTTCAACAGTCCAATCTTGGGTCATTCTAATATCTAACCATGTTACTGTTTTAGAAGTATGATCTATAATGGCTTCCTCCAGTAACTCTCTTCCAATCTCCTTAATAACCTTTTCAATCTCGCTATTACTAAAGTTTCTATCTTTATGGTTCTCACTTTCTTTCAAGTGAAGATAACGGTCATACGTCCCCATTGCTGTTGAAATGTAAGCTACCTGTTGATCAACTCTCTTATCATCCAGTTTATTAATCTTTTGGAGAACTTTATTAAGTACATTACCTTCATAAATACCTTTTAGCTTCTCGGATTCATTTGTTACAAGATGCTGCTCTGTTGTGATATTAAAAAATTGAGGAATGTCACCAACGAGCATCTCTTCATATTCAATTCTAGCAATGTCTTTATTTGTATATGGATAGGCCCATAGATTTTGAAGAACTTTCTCTCGCTCAATCATATCTATCATACACGTAGGATGATAAGAAAACTGAAGTAAATCTGTATAACGTTGCGTAGGGCGAACTACGTTTCTCACTAAGGCACCATTAAATAAGTGTTCCACTACTGTACTTAAATTTTCTTTATCCATAACACACATATTCAAAAACGTTTTAAAACCATCAATAATCTCATTTGTATAGTTATTGTAAGCTACTTCTTTTCCGTTTAATAAAGGTAAATTTTTAGAGCCCTTAATATAGTGATCTTGATATTCAAACCGCATCTCATCTGTCATTAGGTTTGTGGACTTTAGTACTTTAAATGGAGCCTTTTGTACGCCTCCACTTAAGGCACTAATATTAATGCCTTTTTCACCATTCTCAGATCTATCCTTTAAAATCTCAAACGGAACTAACCCAGTAACTGCAACAGAGTCCATCTGTTCTAACTTAGCTAGTACATTTGCATTCATACCCATATGTATAGGCGGCGTTTGCTGAAAGAACGTTTCAATATCTATTAAGACCGGATTTACTCCTGATGCAATCAAGTTTTCATAATGAAAATCAGTTCCTTTTAATATATAAGCAACAGCAATAAGTTGACCATAATTCTTATAGAAAGTACGGATTTCATCTTCAGTTCGACAAGAAGATTGATCTACAAACTCTTCAAACGTGTAACTATCCCTTAGAATGCGCTTTAGGGTATAAAGAGAACTGTTATATTTTTCATTAAAGTAAGAGAAGATCGTATTAATCTCTCTAGCATATAAAAGATTCTTTGGCTTATATACTAAATTTTTATCGTCACTGAATTGCACCAATATGACTGTTTTTCCTTTATTATGAGAATCACCAGCTGATAAATGGATTTTTGCTACTTGCGTAGATTTGATTTTAAATGTTTTTTGAATTTCTGTTTTCTCTTTTTCTAAACTTTTGATAAACATGCTCATATTATCGATAAAGAAAATTGTTCGCTCAGTTACTAATCTTAATAAAGCAGGATACTCAATATAGAAGCTCTTTGTATTTTCTACATTGCTAAACCTTTTAGCTAAATAAGATTGAAATCTTTCTTCAGGAGTATCTCCCATAACCTCATTTTCTTGCTTAAATGACTGAATATCAATTGCAAGAGTTTTACTCATAATACCCGTTACTTCATCACAATACCCTTGTAAAAGAGCGATTACAGCTTCTGTTGTAAAAGAATAAGATCTGTGATTATCTAACACTTTGAAGATGCTTTTCTTTACATATTGAATAAAGTAGCGAATGGCATATGTAAAATCATATCCTAACTCTTCAATGTGTTCTTCTTCATAGGAATCAAATATACTATGATAAGTTTTGTACCATTCTGTTTCCTTTAAGTATTTGTATAGAACATCCTTATCCCACTCTGTTATTACTTTAATGCCTCTTTTAAATGTATCTATTCCGTTATATTGCTTGCTCATCAATTCTTCTAGATCACTATTTTTCAAAAGAGATTTTCTATTTAACCAAGCTTCTAGCCGGTCATTTTCATCATTATGAAATTCAATTAAATTCGCACGCTCTTCTATTGTTAATCCTAATACTAGGTTCTTATCATCTACTTTTTCCACAGTTTTTAACATATATAGATACCTCTCATTGATAGATTAGAAGTATACTTTTTATTTGTATACTTCTAATCTGTTTGATTTTGTATTTTAGGGTTAATTAGCAACTTTTTAATGTCACTACCACTGTTACGCCTGTAAAAATTCCTCCGCCAACATAACCGCATGCTGCTGAGCTTGCTGCAGCTGTTGCTGCTATTGCACAAACTGGTGTTGTTTCAGCTTGAACGTCTCCGCTTCCTTGAATCATTTCCATTTCTTCTACTGTTAATTCCTCAAAACTTGGACCTGCTGTATTCATTTTTTTATTCATTTTAATTCTCCTCTTCTCTTTTTATTTTAATTAACAACTTTTTAGTGAGACTACAACTGTTACACCTGTAAAGATTCCTCCACCAACATAACCGCATGCTGCCGAGCTTGCTGCAGCTGTTGCTGCTATTGCACAAACTGGTGTTGTTTCAGCTTGAACATCTCCGCTTCCTTGAATCATTTCCATTTCTTCTACTGTTAATTCCTCAAAACTTGGACCTGCTGTATTCATTTTTTTATTCATTTTAATTCTCCTCTTCCTTTTTATTTTTTAGTTTTTATATTTTAGTTCTTGTTAGCAACCTGCTGCTGAAACTAATGCTCCTACACCTAAACCAATTGTGAAGCATACCGGAGTTGTTTCAGCTTGAACATCTCCACTTCCTTGGATTGTTTCCATTTCCTTTACTGTTAACTCTTCAAAACTTGGACCCGCATATGAATTGTTTTTTTCCATTTCATTCACCTCGTTATTTTTTTAGAACGTGTTGTTCTATATCTAAACTATACAAGCATCTCTTTACTGTTTGTTTATTTAGTCATAAGACGTTAACTCTTGCTCTTAAACGATTGTTCTCGAAATAAAAAAGACGTTTATGAATTCATAAACGTCCTCTTTTATCTATATTTATTTGATTATTTTTTGCAAAAGGGTAGAATGCTTCACAAGATTATTGAACCTCTTAGATAAATAAGAAAAAGCCCTTTCTCTTTATTTAGAAAAAGGGCTTTAGTTTGGAATATATTTTTATTTTTCTGCTAAAAGCTTCTCAACGCTCACCATCTGAACGCAAAGGCAGAAGATTTCAATTGCTTTTGATAGTTCTTCAAGAGATGGGAATGTTGGAGCAAGACGAATATTGCGGTCTTTTGGATCTTTGCCATACGGATATGTTGCACCAGCTCCTGTTAATTTCACACCTGCTTCAGCAGCTAGTTGAACAGTCTTCTTAGCGCATCCTTCTAATGTATTCAAGCTAATAAAATAACCACCATTAGGCTCTTTCCATGAAGCAATGCCTTTATCACCAAGTTCTTCACTTAACAGTTGAAGCACTCTATCAAACTTTGGTTTAATAATGCTTGCATGTTTCTCCATGTGTGCTTTTAGATTTTCTGTATTCTTAAAAAACTTTACATGACGAAGCTGATTAATTTTATCAGGACCAATTGTTTGAACAAACATTTGTTTACGGAAGAAATCCAAGTTATTTTCACTTGCTGCCATCATAGCAACACCAGAACCTGGGAATGTCACCTTTGATGTTGAACTAAATATAATCACACGATCAGGGTTTCCTGCTTCTTCACAAGCTGTGAAAATATTTTTAAGTTCATCAGGAGTATCTGTTAGATGATGAATTGCATATGCATTATCCCAGAAAAGTCTAAAGTCTCTTGCTTTCGTTTTCATGTTTGCAAGTCTTTCTACAACTTCATTTGAATACGTAATACCATCAGGGTTACTATACTTTGGCACGCACCACATGCCTTTAATAGTTTCATCTTCTCCGACAAGCTTTTCAACTTGGTCCATGTCTGGTCCATCTTCTAGCATATCGATTACAATCATTTCGATATTGAATAGTTCACAAATAGCAAAATGACGGTCATATCCTGGACTTGGACATAGGAATTTTACAGTCGGGAATTTAATCCAAGGAACTTCACTTCCATATACGCCGTGAAACATTGCTCTTGAAACTGTATCATGCATCATTGTTAGACTTGAATTTCCACCAATGATCACATTTTTAGGATTTACTTCAAGAATGTTCGCAAAAAATTCTTTTGCCTCAGGAATTCCTTCAAGACCTCCGTAGTTACGCGTATCAACACCATCCGATGTTTTCAAACTGCTATTAGATGTTACAGTATCAAGCATTTCTAAAGAAAGATCAAGCTGTTCAGTACAAGGCTTTCCTCTAGACATATCTAGATTTAGATTTTGGCTTTTGTACTCTTCATATTTTTCTTTCAATTCTGTTTGTAATGCTTCTAATTCAGAAACTGCTAAACTATTAAAGTTACTCAAGCTGATTGCCTCCTGTTTTGTGGTCTTCTATTAAGTTCACCTTTGTACACTAATATACTATCAGATAATTTGCATTTTGTTTTATATAATCCTGTTTTTTTCAAGTTGAACACTTATATTTTTTCTCTATTTAGAATAATTCTCTACATTTAAGTTAATTATCCCCAGAATCATTCTTCTTCCCTACATACTGATTGGAGATCAAGAAAGGTTACAACTTTTTCACTTGGTGGTACATGTTCAGCACGCAATAATTTTGCTAGACGACAATCTACACTTTTCATAGCTTGTTCTCCAATATACCGAGCAAAAGCTGCATTTTCAAAATGGGAATTACGATTCTCATATTTTTGAATGTAATAAGAAAGCAGAAAGTTATAAGCACTTGCATCAATGATATATCCTTTTTCATATAGAAGTCTCTCGCTAATCTCCATAAGCTCAAAAGGAGTATATTCTTGAAAATAAAGATGCCTAGAAAATAGACTATTCCAATGGGGATTTAGGAAGAAAAATTTCTTTACTTCTTCTTCGGATCCCGCAATAATCACAATAAATTTGCCTTCCTTATCTTTTAGTTCTCTTAAAAGAACGTTAAGAGCTTCAAGTCCAAGATTGTTTGGTGTTTTTTTATGTTCAAAGAAAGATACTTCCTCAATGAGAAGAATGCCGCCCATTGCTTCATTCATTTTTTTCTTTATTTTTTCAATTGTTGTATCAATAGATAAGCCAACAAGCTCTTCTCTGTTCACTTTTACGATGTGTCCCTTTTCTAATAAACCTATTGTTTTATAGAGGTTCCCAAGCAGTTCTGCTATCGTATTTTTTCCTGTCCCAGGATTTCCATACAAAACAGTATTCTCAGCCTTTAATTTAGCGTCCGGCCCGAATTTCTGGATATAATGAATCATCCTTTTAATTTGTTCTTTTACATTATTCATACCAATTAAATTGTCCAGCTCATTTAAAAACTTTTCAAATTTAAGAGATATTAACTCACTTTTCTCACCTATAATTTTTGTCTTGCTATCTTCTGAGATAATAATGTTATCCTTTTCGTTTGAATAAAGGTGACAATTCTCAATTGTTCCGTTTCCTTTCTCTGTTGCCCATACCCCCCAGCTTTTAGCATGATGAATATCACAGCTTCGAATAAGAGGATTTCCTTCACTCATAATCTTGACATTCTGATAACCGTTATGATGAATTTGACAGTTTTCAATTAACCCTAAGCCACCTTCTTTTACCCATACACCGTTCTGTTCAGCTTCATAAAGATGACAACCTTCAATAACAGGATTTGCTTTGTCTGCAATAGCAACATTTGAGAAACGGTGACGGTAAATTTCACAATCCATGAAAATTCCGAGTCCACTTTCTGTTACCCATACTCCATGCTGCTTGCCTTCATAAATTCTGCAGTTTTTAAAAATAGGATTTGCACCTTGGGCAGCACCTGCATTTGTATACATATGCCCATAAATATGGCAGCCTTCAATAATTCCGAGCCCTTTTTCTTCAACCCACACTCCACTTTCCTTCCCATTATAAATATGGCAGCTTCTTATAACAGGATCTCCTTCTGTCACAATTTTTACGTTTGCAAAGCTATTATTGTAAATATAACTTTTTTCGATTACACCTCTCCCTTTCTCTTTAATCCATATACCGTTTTGAGCTCCATCATATATGTGAGAAGCTCGTATAATAGGACTTCCTTCATGAGTAATACCAACATTAGAATATGTATTACTATAAATTTTACAGTTTTCTATCGTTCCGTAACCTTTTAATGAAACCCATATACCACTTTGCATACTTCTATAAATAGTGCAGCCTTCAATAGATGGATCTCCTTCATGTGAAATGTCGATGTTAGAAGCTCTGTTATTATAAATCTCACTATTTGAAAAAGATCCTTCTCCTTTTTTAGAGACCCACACGCCACAGCTTTCACCATCATAGATTTTGCAGCTCATTATCATTGGATTTCCGCTATTTGTAACGCCTACGTTTGGGTATTTATTGCGATAAATCTCACAGTCCTGCAACGTTCCTTTTCCACTCTCTGTTACCCAAACCCCATTTTGACTACTTTCGTAAATATGACATTTCCGAACAACTGGATTCCCTTCATGAACTATACAAACGTTTGAATAGTTGTTTCCGTATATGGCACAGTCGTCAATAATTCCTCTTCCTTTTTCTGTAACCCATATACCATTTTCTCCTCCATTATAAATTTTGCAGTTTTTTATTAAAGGATCTCCCTCACTCCCAATCCACACATTTGCAAAATTATTGTGATAAATCTCACAGCCTTCGATAATGCCCGATGCTTTCTTATCTATTAGAAGCCCGTTTTCTTTATTCG
Organism: Priestia sp. TRM10; assembly: GCF_057808375.1. Classification (NCBI taxonomy): domain Bacteria; kingdom Bacillati; phylum Bacillota; class Bacilli; order Caryophanales; family Bacillaceae; genus Priestia; species Priestia sp. TRM10. The sequence continues at coordinate 59,962 of NZ_JBJZOT010000016.1, read as the reverse complement.
CATAGATTTTTCCCCGAATGATAATGGGAGTTGCCTCCTCTGTAACAAAAATACCAATCCCTTGAACATCATGTATCAAACAGTTATTAATAATGGGAGCTGTATGCTTATTATAAATTCGTATACCTCCTCCAACGTCAGAACGCACAATACAATCTTTAATATGAATCGATCCTGTTGGAATTTCGATTGCATAATAGTCATTAAGATTGTCGTATTTTCCTCTTTGATGGATTGTTATTCCCTTAATAGTAGCAAGCTCTGTTTGTACAATAATCGGTGACTCATTCTCACTGTAAATCAACACTTCTTGTGGTGACCCTTTTCCAATAATTTCTACGTTACGATCAATAATCAAACTCTCACGGTACATTCCAGGCTCTACTAAGATTTTCGCTCCATGTTCAGCATTTTTGAGTGCTTCTCCAATTGTCTTATATTTTGAAAATAGCTTCTGTGAAACAGTTAACGTCTTCTTATTAAACATCTCTCACCATCCGTTCTTCTTTTCTGAATTTACTCATATTCTATCATGGTAAACAAATAACAAACACTTTTTAACTTCAAATAAATTCCATTTTTCATTATAAGGAAACCTAAAGAACTAAAAGGATTCTGCTTTCTATAAGGTCACATGTAACTTTTTGAGATAGTAAAAAGGGACTCTTTTTAAGAATCCCTTTTATATGAATATATGCTTTACGTTTTTCTTCTATTACTTTTTAGCAAGATGATAGCCCATATACTCAGGAACAACTTAGATGTATCTATTCAAGATAAACTAGTCTTAATGTTTTTAGGTAACTTACTTTATCTCACTCTGATTCTTAGTTGGAAACTATAAAAAATTCGAATTAAAGAAAAAAACTCCATATGCTACTAAAAGCATAGGAGTTTTAAAAGACTATTAAACATAGAGACTGTTTTGAGGTTTCAGCCACTTTTGATCCGCTTGTTTATCTATTTCCCCATCTTTAAACACAAGCTTTCCTCTATTCATAGTTCCTACTACTTTACATGGGAACGTGTGACCTATATATAAGCTTTCTTTATGCTTAGCATAGTAGTTTTCCGCCGTAACAGTATATGATTCGTCTAATGTAACAAAAGCAAAATCTGCATCTGCTCCTTTGGCAATATGCCCTTTTCGATCGGAGATTCCAAACCGTTCGGCAGGATTTGAGGCAGTCCACTTTGCTACTTTTTCAAATGGAATATTGTGTGCTAAAGAAAGCTCAATAGAAGAGAGAAGAGAAAACTGCCCACCACTAATTCCGCCCCATGCTTCAAAGAGGTTATGAACATTAGGATCTTTTAAATCATATGGACATGGTGAATGATCGGATGAAATCATATCAAATCGATCGCTCTTCAAAAGCTCGATAAGCCTTTGTCTTTCATTATCTTCTCTTAAAGGCGGTGCACATTTTGCAACAGCTCCAAGCTCTCTTAAGTGTCCATGATGAAACAATAAATAGTGGGGACACGTTTCAACAGTAATGTTCATTCCCTTTTCCTTTGCTTCTTGGATCTTTTCCATTGCTTTTGCTGAACTAATGTGAACAAAATGAAGAGGACAATTTGTAAGCTCTGCATAATAGATAGCGCGTTCTACTGCCTCAACTTCCGCTGCAATTGGACGAGTTTCTAAGTAGTCATCAGCACTATATTTTCCTTCGTTCTCTTTTTCTTTTTTCAACCAGTTTGTCATACTTGCACTCTCAGAATGAAGAGCAAGTACTTTTCCGAGGCGAGCAATCTGTTTCATTCCATCTAGCAGTGTAATATCATCAACAGCTTCAAACTCTTTGTTACCTGTTGTAGAAAGAAAGGCTTTAAACCCAATTACACCTGATTCTGCAAGAGGCTTTAAATCTTCCTCATTTCCAGGAACAAGTCCTCCCCACAGACCAAAATCTACAACAGACTTCTCATTTCCTATCCTTGCCTTTTCGTCTAATGCTTCTTTATTTACAGTAGAGGGAATGCCATTTAGAGGCATATCGAAATAAGTTGTGCACCCTCCAGCAGCCATCATCATGGAACCTGTATGAAATCCTTCCCAGTGTTCTCTTCCAGGCTCGCTGAAATGTACATGAACATCAATCATACCTGGAAAAATATATTGATGTTCTGCATTCCATTCTTGTTCTCCTTGATGTTGGAGATTTTTTTCAATCGCAGCAACTTTCCCGTCTTTAACCCCAATATCTGTTTTAACAACACCTGTTGGGAGAACAACGTTTCCATTTCGAATTACAATATCATACAAGCTCATAAACTTCTCTCCTTCTCTAGCTTCCTATTTATTTTGCAAGTAACAAATCCGCTCGTACATCATTTTTTAACGGTGCCAATTCTGTAACTCGACATTCTACAACGTCTTTCTCATTAATAAGGACAGAACCTGGTGTGCCTGTCAAAATTATATCGCCAGGATTAAGCGTCATGATACTTGAAAAAAACTCAAGGAGCCAAAGTGGCTCGTACATCATATTTGAGACTGTGTTGCTATATCGAACTTCTCCATTTAACACCGTTTCTACTTTAATTGCATGAAGGGAAGAAAACTCATCTAAAGTCACAAGGGAGTTCCCAATGCTACAAAATGTATCAAAACTTTTAGAACGTTGCAGATAGCGAGGATTTTTCCCATGAATATCTTTTGCTGTAACATCTAATGCCGTTGTAAAACCCGCAATAAACTCCTTTGCATCTTCTTGTTTTACATTTTTGCATTGTTTTCCGATTACAATCGCAAGCTCTCCTTCTGCTGTCACTTCTTTTGATTGAACAGGAAGTAAAATAGATTGATTTGGACCCACAAGTGTAGAGCTTGGTTTTGTGAACATTACGGGCTCTTCTTCCGGAAGTTTACCAGAAAGTTCAATTGCTTTTTCTACGTAGTTCATTCCAACACCTAAAACAGTACTAGGATTTTTACAAAGGGCGATTTCAATCGCTTCTTCTTTTATAGAAGGAAAAGCGCTTAGCTTTTGTTTTCCTTCTGTTTTATACCATGTGCAAAGCTCGCTGAATTGTCCTTCTCTTAGTAAAGAGACGAAGTCTTCTTCAAAGCACGTACCTTCCATTTCATTAATAGTCTCAATAGAAACAAAATGATTGTTATGAGTGAGGGCTATCGTTTCTTTTCCGTCTATACTTAAAGCAGCTAATTTCATACATTTTCACCTCTTTTGCTCGTTACGAAGCTTTGGTCTATTTTTCTTAGGAAGCGCTGAGACCAGCGTAATAGTTTCAAGTCTTGATTTCTATTTGCAATAAGAGATAACCCAACAGGTATTCCGTTCACTTCAACAACTGGAAGCGTCACTTGTGGGAGACGAGCTAAACCAGCAATACACGATAAGCTCATTGTTTTCGCTCTATACTTTTCAGCTGCTTCTCCTTGAAGATTAAGGAGAGGTGCTCCACCAGGGGCTGTTGGGATTACAAGTATTCCATCTTCCCCAAGTAAATGTGTAAGCTCATTCGTTATTTTCTCTCTTAGCTTATAAGCATCTTCATTTCGTTCTTTTTTTAATGTACTTATCCAACTGAATCGTTCAGAGATTCCTGGCCCAAAGGTTGGGTTTTCATTCTTAATCCATTGCTCATGCTCTTTCCAAATTTCGGTTCCTTGAATTGTTCTAAAGACACTTGACCACTCTGCTAAACCTTCTTGTGAAATTCTTTGCCATCTGCTGTTTTCACTTTCCTCTTCTAACAACTTTAAAAAGGGAGAAAAAGCAGCTTTTGTTTCTCCCCCAAGGAGTTCCCATGCCTCTTCTGCAAACTCAATGTTTGTAAAATCTCCGTCTTCTTTAAATTGAGGAAGCAGCACACGTCCAATTTCAAGTAATAAGTCAATGCTATTTGCCATCCATCCTACTGTGTCATAGCTTTTAGCAAGTGGAATAACCCCTTCTATCGGCACAGCTCCATGTGTTGGTCTGAACCCATAAATACCACAATAAGAAGACGGAATGCGGACAGACCCTCCGGTATCGGTTCCTAGAGAAAAATCAACTGTTTGAGCCGCAACAGAAACAGCTGATCCACTTGAAGAACCTCCAGGAATGCGATTTGGAGCTTTCGGGTTAATAGGTGTACCATAATGGAAATTCTCACCGTTTAAACTGTACATCAATTCATCTGTATGAGTGGTTCCACGCAGCTTTGCACCTTGATTAAGCAACATGTCAATTGCCACTGCATTTCTTTTAGATTCCTCATGTGTACGAAGCCATGTAGGATTTCCTGCACTGCTTTGATAATGTTGAATGGCAAAGACATCTTTCACAGAAAAAACCAAGCCATCCAAGCTACCTTTCCCTGTTGGGGCAATTGCTACATTCTGATTAAAAAAAGCATTCCATTGATCTTTTATCATAAGCTCCTCCTCATTATCCTTTATATCTTCTCTCTTCTTCTACTGAAGCTTCTTTTTTTATATTTCGTTTTGAAAGTTTTATATTTTCTAATAAAAGAGATAATAAAATTCCCACGAGTAAACCATTGCTAGCAAGCGGTCTTAAAATACTTGGCACTGTTTCAAAATAAGAAGCAGGAAACGTCATTAAACCTATACCAATAAACAAAGGAATGCTTAATCGATACACATTTTCTGGCGTAAACGTGATTGTAATAAAATAGTTAAAAGAAGAATGGAGCAACCGTAAGTATGTCACAAGCAAAACGGCACTACCTACACTAAGAGGAAGCTTAGCCATCATGTTTCCTACGTATGGAACGGCCCCCATCAAAGTAAACAGTGCTCCTCCAATCAGAAAAGGAAGTCGTTCAACAATTTTTGTTTGCTGAAGGAATCCAATAGAAGAGACATATGGTGCGAAAGGAACTAAGCCAAATAATCCAGAACAAATGCCTAACACGCCGCTAATTGTAAATGAGCCCCTATACTCTCCATTTGTCGCCTCTTTCTTATAAATTTCATCTGTTCCTTTTAGAGCTCCGAATGTGTTGGATGTATTGATGAGACCTGCAATAACAGCCGTTAAAATAATGCCAATATCAAAACTAGGAGAACCAAGTGGAAAAAGTTTTATACTTACTCCTTCTGAAACCTCTACAGCCGCTTTCTCCCCAAATAAAAGATTAAACGAAATCCACCCAACAATAATGCCAATAAGTAAGGAATATTTAGCAAAGGAAGGGCGGGCCTTTATACTAAAGATAATCACAAAAGCAACAACAGCTACTGACAATAAAAGAACTGGTACGTCGATATGTGCTTCTCCGTCGCCTTTGCCAAATGGAATACCTAGCATTCCTTGAAGGAACATTGTATTGAGACGGCAAGCTAATAAAAAAAGAAAAACAGCCATAACACCATTGTTAAATAAACGGGACAAATACCCTGATAGGCCGCTCAACCCAATAACAATTGTAATAATTCCTGAAATGATGATTCCAACACTTAAACTTCCTCCAATAGTTGCTAGAGACATACCGCTCTCAGCAGCTCCATAACAAAGGCTTAAAATAACTCCCCACCATAACCCTGATTGTCCTTCCATAATCGAACGCTTATGTCCTAGGAAAGCTTGTAAAATACAAGCTAGACCCGTAAACAAAAAGGAACATTGAACTAATGAAACAAGCGTTTCATGGGAAAGCTGAAAAGCCGCTCCAACTGTAATCGGAATAACAACTGTGTTGGTAAAAATAAAAAAGAGCCATTGCAAACCTGCAAGCCATCCTTTTATACTAAGAAACTCTCTCATAAACTCACCTTCTATATGTGTAAGGAATGGGATCTATTTATCTATTTTTCTATTTTTCTATTTATCTGTATCGGCTATAGTGCGCAAAAAGATTCCGGAGCCTCCGGAATCTTTTTCTAAAAATCACATCAGCATCTTCTTTACTTTATTACTGTGCTCTCTTTTCCATTCTCTTTTTCTTGAAGGCTTCCTGCTTCATACACATCTAGCGCTGCTTGAAGTCCTCTGCCAACTTGAATTTTTGCTCCATTACGAATAAGGGATGCTTCGAGCGCTGATAAAACAAATAAAATATTTTCTTTACGGCAGCTGTAGCCCATTGCTCCAATTCTCCAAATCTTGCCGTGTAGCGGCCCAAACGAACTAGCAATTTCAATTCCGAATTGTTCAAGAAGCATTGTTCTAACTTTTTCGCCATCAACGCCTTCTGGGATGTTTACACATGTTACCATCGGTAATTTTTGAGCTCCTTCATTAAATAAGGTTAAGCCCATTGCTTTAATTCCTTCAATAAGTGCTCTCTCATGGAAACGGTGACGCGAGAACCTTTCTTTTAAACCCTCTTGAAGAACAATGCGCACTCCTTCACGCAAAGCATATAGCATTGATGTTGCTTCTGTATGGTGATTAAGACGACGTGGTCCCCAGTAATCTTGAAGCTGGCTTAAGTCAAAATAATTGCTTCGAATCGGATGCTGGACATTGACGCGATCCTGATCTGTTGCAACGCCTTTTTCAACTTTTTTACGACGAGCAAGAATTTCTTCAACTCGCTCATTGTAAGTAATAGGAGCCATTCCTGACGGTACAGAAAGACACTTTTGTGTTCCGCCAATAACAGCATCAAGCTGCCACTCATCAACTTTAACTTCTGTTCCACCAATTGTTGCAACAGCATCTACGATTGTTAACACGCCAAGCTCTCGACAAGCAGGACCAACTTTATCTAACGGCTGCATACATCCTGTTGACGTTTCACCATGAACAACAGCAAGTACTTTAGGTTTCACTCGTTTTACTTCATTAATGATCTCTTCTTGATCAAATACTGTGCCCCACTCACATTCCATCAAATGAATGTCTGCTCCGTTGCGCTCAGCAATTTCTGTTAAAAGATGACCAAATCTACCGAATATCGGAATTAAAACTTTATCACCAGGCTCTAAAACACTGCATAACACAGCCTCAAGTCCTGATCTAGATGTTCCATCAATTGGAAATGCCCACTTGTTTTTTGTTTGGAATACTCCTCGAAGCATTTCCATTGTTTCGTTCATCATCGTTGTAAAAGCAGGATCAAATTGCCCAAGGATTGGGTTGCTCATTGCACGTAGAACTCTTGGATCAACTTCTACAGGACCTGGTGTCATAATTGTTCGTAAAGGTGAATTTATTTCTTGGAAACTTACCATCCTTTTTCCTCCTTAATAGGCTAACTTGTGCAATATTTTGATTAAAAGATTTATTCCCTTTTCTAAATCTTCTGTTTTAGTAAATTCGTGCGGTGAATGACTTATTCCTTTATGACTTGGGACGAACAAGAGCGAGGTTGGGATGAATTGTCCAAAAACCTGCGAATCATGTCCAGCTCCACTAGTCATTTCTTTAAATGAAGTGCCTTCTGTTTGAAGGATTGTTGTTGAAAGTTCGTTAAGATTTTCACACATTTTAATAGGCTGCTCATCCATCCACTTGTGAATGTCTAATGATGTGCCCCTTTCTCTCGCTAGACCTTCAAAGCTTTCAAATGCCTCCTGACAGAATGATTGAATAATATCACTGTCACTATGACGAATATCAATACTGAATGTTACCTGATTTGGGATAACATTTGGTATATTTGGCTCAACAATCATTTGACCCACTGTTACAACAAGATCAGCAGGCATTCTTTTCGATTTCTCCATTAGTACTTGAATAAGTGCTGAAGCCGTGTTCATTGCATCCTTACGCCACTTCATTGGGGTTGTTCCAGCATGGTTACTTTCACCGTTGACTGTTACATTGTATCGGCGCTGTCCAACAATATGAGACACAACTCCAATGGATTTGTTTTCTCGTTCTAGCACTTCCCCTTGCTCAATATGCAATTCAATAAAACAATCAAAATGAGCACTTCCTGGGTGCTGATACTTTCCCTTCCCAAATCCTGACTTTTCCATTGCTTCTATAAATGAAGTACCTTCTTGATCTTTTAATAAATAAACGTCATCAAGCGATCTTAGGCCTGTAATACTTCCTGACCCCCAGTAGGTCATTGGAAATCGACTTCCTTCTTCCTCACATAGTGAAACAACTTCAATTGTTTTTTTCGGACGACCGTAGTGTTCATATAAATATTTGAGCGCAAGAAATCCCGCAATAATTCCGTATGCTCCGTCATATTTCCCTCCATTTACGACCGTATCAATATGAGAGCCTGTAAGAATTGCACGCCCTTCTTTTTCACTACCTTCTAGCCTTCCAAAGAGGTTTCCAGCATCATCATAGTAAGCATGGAAAGAAGCCTCCTCCATTCGTCCTTTGAGTGCCTCTTGAGCAAGTTTCCAGCTCTCAGAATAAAGAAGTCGTGTCACTCCACCGCTTTCACTGCCTCCAAATGAAGCTAACCATTCCACCATCTCAGCTGTTTGCTGTGCTAGTGTGAGCTTTTTCTTTTCCTCCATTACCAAGCATATCCCTCCTCTCTCACAAAAACCCTTACTTATATTCCATTCGTTACTTTTCCTAACATTGTTTGTAATATATATTGATTTTAAAATAGATACCTGCTAAAATCATTGACATAATTGTAGAATATTCAGTCGTTTCTTTATGCATATTAACTAAAATCTTATCTTTCTTGTCCTAAACTTTTAAATATCCTACAAAAGGAGAACTGAGTTTTATGAAATTAAGCAAATTATTAGAGTTATCAGTATTTGAAGGCACGATTATACGAGCTGGAAAGAAGAATATAGATTATGAGGTAAATACCGTTAACATGATGGATGCCCCTGATATTATCCATTTTCTCAAAAAAGATGAACTCCTTATTACAACTGCTTTTCATTTTAAGGATGACCTTCACTCTCTTATTACACTTATTGAGGAGATGAAAAAGAAAGGTTGCTCAGGTTTAGGAATTAAAACAAAGCGTTTCTTACAAGAAATCCCACTACAAGCCATTGAATTAGCTCAACAGCTCAACTTTCCGCTTTTGGAACTTCCTATGCATACTTCACTAGGAGATATTGTTCATAAGTCTCTAAATTATATACTTGATATTCGTACAACTGAACTTCGAAATGCAATGATGACGCACCAGCAGTTTACAAATCAAATTATGAGTGGACAAAACGTACATAAAATTTTGCAAAGTTTATCATCACTCATTCATTTTCAGGTTGTTTTACTAAATCACCATTTACAACCTATTACAAATTCAAACCATGATTCTTCTATCTATGAAAAATTAGAAACTATTTTAGTTGAGAACGATATTTTTCAACACACGCCTTTCACTTTTTCACTTCTTGGTGCAGATAAAATTACGCTAACTCTTTTTCCTGTCCATACACACAAGCAATACAGCTACTTATGTGTTTTTGGGGAGATCCATCCAACAGATCGTTCTACTGTTCTTACAATTGAACAAGCTATTAATGTTATAGCTTTTGAGCTAATGAAAGAAAATGCCTTAAAACAAAACGAACGCCGCCTTCACAACGAGTTTTTTAACAATTTTATTAATGGAAGCTTTACAACATCACAAGAAATCCTTAGCCGAGGAAAAGAATTTGGATTAGAAAATGAGCAACGCTATGTTTGTGCAGTAGGAAAAACAATTGAACGTCATAAAGAAACTTCATTTTCACAACACAGACAAGATTATGAGCTTATTTATGACACAATCGAAGCTGAATTACAGCGCTTTTCTCAGACCGTTCATTTTTTCACAGTAAATGGAGCTTATGTTTTACTTTTTCCTTTAAAGAGCAAACAAGTTCAGATGGATCAGTTTATTCTCGATTTACTGAGAAAACTTCAAGTTAAGGTCTCAACCCGTTTCAAAAAAGACCTTTGTTTTGGACTTAGCAATTATGCTCAACAGCTTTTACATGTTCCTATTTCATACAAAGAAGCAAATGACACACTATATTATGGACAGCTATCAGGACAAGAAGGCTTTATTGAGACATATCAACCGAAAGAAGTTCCTGAAATTTTGCGCATGGTTCCATATGAGCAATTAAAAAAATTCTACAGTGATACATTTCAGCCTTTTTTTGACGGAGCGAAAAAAGATCATGACGTCTTACTCCACACCCTTTCTGTTTATTTGGAAACTCATTGTCAACTTTCTGAAACAGCAAAGCGTTTATATGTACACAGAAATACTGTGATTTATCGCCTTGAAAAATGTGAAGAACTTATAGGAAGAAGCTTGAAAGAGCCTGACGAAACACTCCGTTTGCGTCTCGCCTTTCGAATTAAAGCATTGATTCAAGGTCAAGGAGAAACCATTCATGTATAGACACTATAATATATACAGCCAAACATTCTAGTAAGAGATGTTTGGCTTTTTCACGCTTTCTTTTCTACTAAAATAATTTGTCATATTGCACAAAACATTTTCAGAAAATTCACAAATATGTCAATGACATCTCTTTTTTCATCTTATAAACTTTATACATGTCAATTTTCTTAACGTCTAAAGTCAAAACAATTAACTACATAGAGAACTTTATGAAAAGGAGCTGAATAATAGTGTCTACAAATTTAGCAAATCCAGTCGTAGAAGAACAAAGTACAAAAGACACCCTGAAGATTGATGAGTCACTTCTTCCAAAAAAGGAACGACCTGTTAGTCCTCTATCTTATATGTTCATGTGGATTGGTGACGGAGTAAATCTTGGTAATATGACGCTCGGTGCAAGCTTAGTTGTAGCAGGAACGGCGACACTCAACATCTTCCAAACATTTGTGGCAGCAGCCATTGCAATTGGGATTATCTCCACCTTTTTCACTTTGAACGATCGATTCGGCTATAAAACAGGCATTCCTTATGTCATGCAGCTTCGAATGTCATTTGGAGTAAAAGGTTCCATCATTTCTTCTCTCTTGAGAGGAATTCCAGCTATTATTTGGTACGGATTTCAAAGCTGGATTGGTGGTACTGCGCTCAATGAAATTGTAAAAGCCTTGACAGGGGGAACTGTTGATAATATTGTAGTATGTTTTATTGCCCTACAACTTCTACAAATTGTTCTCTCTCTTTACGGATTTCATGCCATTAAATGGGTTGAAACACTCGCCTCTATTGTCATTATGCTTGCTCTCCTCTATGTATTTAGTATCCTTCTCACTTCTTACAAAGATGTGATTACAGAAAAGTGGGTTCATACAGAAGGAACATGGGGACTTCCATTTTTCGCTTTTATTATGGTTTTCCTCGGTAACTACGCAGCAATTTTCTTAAGCGCTGGTGACTACTCTCGAGAGTTAAAAACAGGTATAAGCAATAAGAAACGTGGTTTGTTATATTTCTCTCCTATTACTATTGCTTATGGTTTTGTACTAACAATTGGCGTTATGCTTGCTTCAGCAACTGGTATTTCAAATCCAGTTAAAGCTTTTGCCGTTGTTGTAGACAATCCTTATATTACTGTTGGGGTATCTGCTTTTATTGTGATTGGAGCTGTAGCAGTTAATATGGTTGCAAATATTGTTCCGCCAACATACGTGATTACTTTGTTAACGAAAATGAAGTACAAAGCAGCTGTTATTGTAACTGGATTGCTTGCACTTTGTTCATTTCCATGGGTTCTTGTTCAAGATTCTTCTGCAAACGGACTCAATTTGTTTGTTCTCATCTATTCAGCATTCCTGGGTCCTATCGTTTCTATTCTTTTAGTAGAGTATTATATATTAAGAAAACAAAAAGTAAATGTTGATGATTTATATAAAAAAGATGGACCGTTTTCAGGTGTTAATCCATGTGCTTTAATTGCAATGCTAGCAGGGGCTTTAGCAGCCTTCATAGAAGTTGATCTCGGATGGATTATCGGTGTTGTTGTCGGAGGCAGTTCATACCTTCTTCTTATGAAGTTCACCTTCAAAAATTCTAAATTCAAAAAAGGTACTATTTTTGAGTAAATTAAAAAAGCGTGAGGAGTTCTTTCCTCACGCTTTCTTATGCAGCTTTTTATTTTTTAAAATAGGCGCGTAAAGGTCTAAAATCTTCTTTTAAGTCAATGTCATTTGGCTCTGCTTGGAGTAGACGATCAATCATTTCTTCGAGTTTATTAATATCTTTTTGATCTGTATACTCAATAAAATTCAATGCTTCAAGCCAGTCTCGATAAGAGTGTTTCGCTTTTCCATAGCTGTTACCAAATACAACACAAGGTGTTTTTGTAATAATGGAGAAGATCATTGCATGCAGACGATCTGTAACAATTAACTCGCTTGATCCGATGCGATTTAGCATCTTCATAAATTGATCTTCTCGGTCCTTGTAATCAATAACATCAATATCGTGTAGCACTGTATCTGTACGCCCAGTACGTTTCCCTTTTTCCTGTTCTATCCACTCTCTTAACTCAGAAATAAACTTCTCTTCTGTTACCTTTTCTTTATCTTCTCTTAGAATAAAGAGAACTCCTTCTCGCTCAAGCTCTTGAGGCTCAATATCTAATGATAATACCATATCAGGTGTATACATCACTTCAGAATCAAATGTATCTTTCACATATTCAAGCGTCTGCTGTTCTCTCGTTCCAATTGTTAAATGACGATTTTGATGATAAGCATCTTGGGTTTTCTTTTTCTCCTTATCTCCTTCCTCTGTTTCTTCAAAGTAAACAGATTGGGCAAAGGAGAGCGTCTTGTAATCTTTGAAAGTTGAAATTACTTTTCTTCGATCTTCCTCAATATCGAGATACAAGTTTCCAAGATTTCCGCCACCTGTAAAACAAACAATGTCATCTTCACTAATAATTTCTTTTACAATTTTGATTCCTTCATCTGTTGCATAGTCCATAATTTCAATATACTCATAGTAAGGGTAGTGATTTCTTATAAATTTCTCTTCTGAATAAGCAATTGCTTGGTCTCCTATATTTGTATAACTTGGAGAACCAAAGAGAAAGACTTTTCGTTTATCGTTTGTAAAAGCTTCTGGGCTTACATTTGGCCCGACCCCTTTTGGTAATTCCTTATTTAGAATTGTTTGTTTGCTCATTGTTATGGTCCTCCTTCATTTTTCTAGGTTTAAGTCGATACCTTTCCTATACCCTTGAAAAAAATAAAATATACCTCTGCATACTCACCAAGTTTATCCAAAATAAAAAAGATGCCTTGTTTAGAGGCACCTTTTTTATTGTTTATGATACAGTTTTGCTAGATGTTGTGACTTCATCAAAATCCTCTTCTATCTCCACATTTTTTGGTTCGTACACAAGCTCACCTTCAAGCATTGCTCGTGCCTGCTCTTTATCAAGCAACTTCTCCCAGCTTGAGATAATAAACGTAGCTACAGCATAACCAATAATGTTAACTGTTGTTCGATAGTTTCCCATAAAACGATCTGGCGCTAGCATCAGGGCAACAGCGGCAACTGGGATAGATCCCATCGCAGCGGCTGTTGCAGAAAGGGCAACAAAAGCAGATCCCGGAATTCCAGCCATTCCTTTAGAAGTTAAAAGTAAGATCCCTAACATAAGTAGCTGCTCTCCAAGACTTAAGTCAACTCCTGTTGCTTGAGCTAAAAAGACAAGGGCGATAGATAAGTAAATTGAAGCCCCATCCAAATTAAAAGAGTAACCTGTTGGAACAACTAAGCCAACTACAGCCTTATTACATCCTGCTTGTTCAAATTTATCCATCAACTGTGGCATAACGGCTTCTGTGGATCCTGTCGCAAAAGCAAGTAAAATCTCTTCTTTTATATATACAATGATTTTCCACAAACTGAGTCCAATCATTATCCGAACAATAACAGCTAATACTAGAATAAATAAAAGACAAGCAACTGTCATCGCAACAAACAGTTTGCCGAATGAAGCAAGTGTCCCAATCCCGTATTGACTTACTGCAAATGCCATTGCACTAAAGGTTGCTAGTGCTGTTAGTTTAATAATATAACTCATAATTTTGAAGAGAACGTTGTTTATTTTTTCTAGTACATCAAGCAAAACTTCCGACGTTTTCCCCCCAATATGCACAAGAGCAATTCCAAACAAACATGAAATTAATAGAACCTGAAGCATAGAGTTATTCGCAAAAGCTCCAACAGCACTATCTGGAATCATATTCAGAAAAAACTCACCTTCACTCGGCAGATCTGAACCGTTTGTTTTCTCTTCAACAGTTGCTGTACTTAATGTTGAAGGATCTACATTCATTGTTGAACCTGGATTCATCATGTTTGCTACAACAACCCCAATAATTAAAGCAAACGTTGTAACAACCTCAAAGTAGAGAAGTGTCTTCCCTCCGATTCTTCCAACGGTTTTGATGTTGCCTACTTTTGCAATCCCGACAACAACTACCCCAAAAATGAGTGGCGCAATAATCATTTTAATAAGCTTAATAAATCCCTCTCCAACTGGTTGAAGAGCACCCCCAACGCTTGGCCACAGATACCCAACAACTGTTCCTAAAATAATAGCAACAACAATTTGAAAGAAGATCCCTTTATAAAAAGGTTCTTTCTTTATCTCTTTCTTCGTTTCCCCCATTATATTTCCCCTTCCCCTAATCTACATATAATTGAATATTCCGATAAATAACTTTAAGTTACATCTCATGTTATATTAATTAACATTGTAATATAGGAGAAAGAGAACGTCATTGTACTTATTAACCAAAAGTTTCATTCTGCTTTGGAACATCTATGAAAACTTTAAAATGAGTTTCGAACAGAGTACATTCCTTTCTAATGATATTTACTGTTATGAAACTTTACTAATTACCTCATACTAAAAAAATCTATTTCATTCGGTTTTTTGTTACAATAAGTACATAAGTAATCCTTTGTCGAATTCAGGTAAGGAGGCTAAACGAGTGACAGAGAATAGAGAATTGCATCCAAAGGTAGAGAAGAGCTTTGAATTAATCGGGAAAAGATGGACAGGACTTATTATTTATGTTCTAATGAGCGGTCCTAAAAGATTTAGTGAATTAAGCGAAACTATTCCAGACTTAAGTCGACGTATGTTAACAGAGCGAATTAAAGAGCTTGAAGAGCACGGAATTGTTGTTCGCAACGTAATTCCAGATCGCCCTATTCGTTCAGAGTATTCCCTAACTCAAAAAGGAACTGAATTAGGAAAAATTCTTGGTCCTATTAGTCAATGGGCTGAGAGCTGGGTTAAAGATTAAAAAAGAAGAAATAGAAAACATTCTCTGTTCGCGGAAGGAAATCCCCCACGAGCCAGGCTGAACATCATTGCGTTTGATCGCAAGGAAAGGTAGGAAAAATGTATGGCAAATGTTTTATATATTACAGCACATCCATTACAAGCAGATGCATCACTTAGCATGGCAGTTGGCCAAGAATTTATTGAAACATATAAGAAAGAAAATCCATGTGATGAAGTGGTTCATTTAGATTTATATAAAGCGGATATTCCATATTTAGATGCTGACGTTTTTAGCGGTTGGGAAAAGCTTCGAGCTGGTAACTCATTTGAGAAACTAGAGACAAATGAAAGATTAAAAGTTGGAAGACTAGCTGAGTTAGGCGGGCAGTTTCTATTAGCAGATAAATATGTGTTTGTAACACCAATGTGGAACTTCTCTATTCCAGCAATTATGAAAACATATATTGATGCAATTGCCGTTTCAGGCAAAACATTTAAATATACACGAGACGGAGCTAAAGGGCTTCTAAAAGGAAAGAAAGCTGTACATATTCAAGCACGCGGAGGCATCTATTCTGAAGGTCCTGATGTTCATAAGGAGATGGGACATCGCTATCTTGAAGTAATGATGGATTTCTTTGGGATTGAGTCGTTTGAAACAATTGCAATTGAAGGACAAATGATCCACCCTGAAGAAACGGATAAGATAAAAGCAAAAGCTATTGGTCAAGCTAAAGATTTAGCACATCACTTTTAAATAAAAAAATCCCCTTTAGGTATTTCGCCTAAAGGGGGTTTTTTATTTATTAACCTCTACCAGCTTGGAAAGAAGGATATTTTGTCATACCACCGTCAGCAAATAGCGTAATTCCTGTTACATAGCTTGCTTGAGAAGAAGCTAAGAATGCTGCAACATTCGCTACTTCTTTAGGATCTCCAATGTAACCCATTGGAATCATGCTCTCAACGTCTGCACGCTGCTCAGGATCTGCAAATTTCTCAGCATTAATTGGTGTGTTCATTGCACCTGGTCCAATGTTGTTGACACGAATGCCTTTTGGAGCATATTCAAGTGCTAGTGTTTCAGTCATTAGCTTCATACCGCCTTTACTTGCTGCATAATGAACAAATAGTGGCCAAGGAATCATTTCATGAACGCTAGAC
Source organism: Priestia sp. TRM10 (assembly GCF_057808375.1). Taxonomy (NCBI): domain Bacteria; kingdom Bacillati; phylum Bacillota; class Bacilli; order Caryophanales; family Bacillaceae; genus Priestia; species Priestia sp. TRM10. Next base: position 43,704 of record NZ_JBJZOT010000016.1, on the reverse strand, counting down.
ATGTTGATTACATTTCCTTTAATATCGTTTTCTACAAAGTATTTAAGAGCTTCACGGCTACCAAGGAATGCTCCTGTTAAGTTTGTATCAATAACTTTATTCCAGTTATCTAATGTAAGCTCATGAGATGGAACAGGATTTTCAACACCTGCGTTGTTAATCATTACATCCAATGTACCGAATTCTTTTACAGCTGTTTGAACAAGATTAATAACATCTTCTTCTTTTGTTACGTCACCTTGAACAATGATTGCTTTTCCACCTGCTTCTTCAACTTCTTTTTTTGCTTCTAACGCTTCTTCTTCATTATTCCAATAGTTGATAACAACGCGAGCTTCTTCTTCTCCGAAACGAACAGCCATTGCTCGTCCTAATCCAGTAGATCCACCTGTAATAACGACAACTTTATCTTTTAAATCTGTATACATTATACTTCCTCCTTAAAAATGCTAACTTTATAATTTAACCTTCACGTTAACGTTAACTCTTAGCCATTCCTAAGAATACGCCACCTAAAATAATAAGAATAATACCGATTGTAATAAACACAAGCTGACGTTTTGATTTCTTTTCTCCTAAGAGGAAAATACCGCCTAGTGTTGAGATTACAATTCCCATTTGTGATAGTGAGAAGCTTGTAGCAACTCCAACTTTTGGCTGTGAAATAAATAAGAACATATTTCCTGCAGCCCAAATGAGCCCTGGAATAATATTGCGAATCGCATATTTATTAAATGGTTTATGTTTATACGTTAAAATGAGTCCACCAATAAACATCCCAATTGCTTGGGGAAATAGAGCTACCCATCCATCAACATTAAACAAACGCGCCACAACAACATAAATTAAATACCCGATAGTAGAAATAATAAGGGTAACAATCCCTTTTTTGAACTGAGCATTTTGATTGTCATCTTTCTTATCTTCCACTGAGGTAAGTACAATCCCAATAACGATGAAAATTAATGCTAACACACCTAAAATAACGGTCGTTGTTGTTGACCACTCGTGAAATACAATGACGCCAAATAAAGCAGTTGATACAAGCTGCATACCTGTTGAAATTGGCATTGTTTTTGAAACACCAATATAATCAATAGTTTTCAACTGGTTGCTTTGTCCAAGTGCCCAAAACAATCCTGAAACGATTCCAACTATGAAAATCGTTGGGGTCAACACTGGATGAACAACGAGATAGATAACAACAGAAAATAAAAGTGCACCGATTGTTGTTCCTAGTGTCTGACTATATGGACCTCCGCCTAATTTAACATTAAATAAGACGATACTCCCCCAAAAGATTGCTGGCAGAATAGCCAAGAGGATATCCATTTGATCCTAACCTTCTTTCTTAAATAAAAAGATTTAAGTGCTTAACTTTTGTAAGCAACACCACGTTACTAATAGTAACTTAAATTAAATAAAGGAGTCAATCATTTTGTTTAACTTACTTAATTATTAACTTAGTGTGGAAACCTTTTCTTTCTTCTTCTCTTTTCACCTTAAACCTTTAGAAATAAGTATTGGTAGCGATTACGTATAAATGGTCATTTTTAGAGTGAAATTTTTTTATTTTACGGCTTTAGAATTGGATAATATAGCGTTATCATGGGATATATTGCAACGTTAAGAAAATTTCATTTTTTCATTTCACTTTCAAAACTATTCCTTATTTACAAAAGTGAAATGTTTCACAAATTAAAATTTTTATCTTCTTTCATAACCTCCCTTCTTCTTTCTATATATAGAATTATGTTAGTGTAAATCAAAATGATTGACTAAAATAAGTACACAGGTTACTATTAGTAACAAGGTTAACTTTTTGAAACTAACAATACTTTCGCGAGTATACATTTTAAAAATAGAAAGGTGTCGATTCATAATGACAAAAGTATTATATATTACTGCACATCCACATGATGAGCAAACATCTTACAGCATGGCAGCAGGTCAAGCATTTCTTGAGAGCTATAAAGAAAATAATCCAAGTGATGAAATTGTTCATATTGACTTGTATAAAGAAAACATCCCACACATTGATGCTGATATTTTCAGCGGATGGGGCAAACTTCGTTCAGGAAGTGAATTCACTGAGCTTTCTGAAGTAGAACAACAAAAAGTAAGTCGTCTTGCAGAACTGAACGAACAGTTTATTTCAGCTGATAAATATGTATTTGTTACACCACTGTGGAACTTCTCGTTCCCACCAGTGATGAAAGCATACTTAGATTCTGTAGCTGTTGCAGGGAAATCATTCAAATATACAGAGCAAGGTCCTGTTGGCTTACTAACAGACAAAAAAGCCCTTCATATCCAAGCACGTGGCGGCTACTATTCAGAAGGTCCTGCAGCAGACTTAGAAATGGGTCATCGTTACATCGGTATTATGATGAACTTCTTCGGCGTTCCATCATTTGAAGGTCTATTTATTGAAGGACATAATGCAGAGCCAAGCAAAACTGAAGAGATTAAAGCAGATGGCATTAAACGCGCAACAGAGTTAGGAAAACAATTCTAATTTTAAATTACAAAAAAGAGCGAGACTGCTCAAACAGTCTCGCTCTTTTTCTTAATCATCGCTACCAAGAATACCGAAGAAGCGAAGTAAATTAATAAACAAGTTAATGAAATCTAAGTATAGAGATAAAGCAAGTAATGGCACGTCTGCTTGTGTAATCTGCATTCTCTTCATTTGGTTAAAATCATATAGAACATAAAGAGAAAATACAATTGTTCCAATAACAGATAAAGCCATTAAAGAACCTGATGTAAGTCCTCCTGTAAATAAACCAAATAGACTTACAAAAATCATTGATAGAACAGCAACTAATAAGAATGAAGATAAAAATGATAAATCTTTTTTCATTTTCGATCCAATCACAGCCATTACTAAGAAAATACCGAATGTAGAACCAAACGCCTGCAAAACAACGTTCGCTCCACTCATTGATACATAATAGCTTACAATTGGATATGTTGTAATCCCTGAAATCGCTGCAAAAGCATACACAAAAGCATAGCCAACACGGCTTTTTCTTCTTAACCAAAAAGCTGCAATAAGCATCACAACTTCAGCAACTGCAAGCGGCAGCATTAATGCAGCAGGCACGAATTGCCCTATGTATAATCCAACTGTTGCAATGAGCAGTGTTAATACAAATGTAGATAAGACCTTTTGAAATAGAGGTCTTTCTTGTACTGATACGTCTTTTAACACTCTAATCCCTCCTCTTTTTCCTATATTATATTTTCTATTCCATAATTTCCATCTTTTTTTGAAAAATCAGTTCTATGTCCCTGATTAGTAAAGAATGACAAATGATAATTTTAAAGGTTGAGCCCTCTTGCATTGTTTTTCTTCATCCATCTTTTCTAAAGAAAGTTTTTACTATACGGGTAACTTTCAAAAAAAAGAGTCAAAAAGCAAATATTTGAATTTCTGTAGAAGGGATATTGTTCTCTCGATAGCTATGTTATCGTGGTAACATACTGCTGTTCTATTTTCTGTTATAGTTTCTATCATAGCTAAAGCTTATTTTAATCAAATAGTATAAGCCATACTCTCTCTAACACCCTATCCATATATATCCATTGCGAAGAAATCAGACAATGTTTATAATTCTAAGTGTTTTATAACAGACTCGAAAAGGAGGGCACTATGAATAAAAACGATAGGGATTTAGCCCTAGCATCAAGTACATCAGTACCAAACGTGGAGCCAAGCCCTAAAAAAAAGAGAAAAGTTTTAAATGAAATTACGATTATAAGAGCCTTAGCATGTCTAAGCATTGTAATGCTCCATTCAACAACATTTACAGTCAACTATGCGCAAGAAGGAATACTTGTTACAACATTAGCAACAATACTTTGTTTTGGTACTCCAACTTTCGTTTTCATATCTGGATTAATTTTAGCTTATTCATATCCTAACAATCTTCCCAAAGGATTCTATTGGAAAAGAATTAAATTAATTTTATTTCCATTCATTTTTATGGCAATCTTCTATGCTGTATTCTCAGGACGTGCCGTACCTGAACAAATTCCAAGCTTGATTTGGAATAACCTCACAGGTGGATATCATGGCTGGTTTGTATTAGTTATCTTTCAATTTTATGTTTTACATCATTTATTTACAAAATTCTTTTACAAACTACCAGCTGCGCTTGTTTTAAGCGTTTCGCTAATTATTAACGTAGCTTATTTGTCTATCTTCAACTTTATACAACCTACTTCCCACACACCTTTTACAAGTTATCTGTGGAGCGGTGGATACTATATCCCATTTGTAGCTTGGTTATTTTATTTCTCTTTGTCATATTATTGTGGAAAAAACTTTATGACTTTTGTAGAAAGCTTAAAAAGATTCAAAGCGCTGATTTTCTTTTTCTTAATCGTTTCATTAGGTGTGCTTATATATAATAATGTGAATGAATATTTCGCTGTAGGATCGAAACGTATTGATATTATTTTCTTTACCGTTATGATGATTCTGTTCCTACTCCTTGTATGCCAAAGCCTTAAGAAGACGCCGAAAATTTTAACGATTGTCAGCCAATATTCGTTCGGTATCTATCTTGCTCATTGGTTCTATCTTACAATTATTCAAGACTTCATTGCTTCACAAGGATGGGAGCTCGGTTACATGCAAATTCCACTCTTGTTCATTTCAGCTCTTATAAGCTGTATTATTACGATTAATATTCTAAATCGTTTTCCATTTGGTAAATATATGATCGGGAAAGTTAATCGTAAGAAACAAACCCCTGTTAAAAAAGAGACCGTTGTTACTGGTTAATGATGTTTAATAAGAAAAGCTTGCTTTATCGAGTGATAAAGCAAGCTTTTTTGTTTTGGGCTTTATTAGAGAAACATGCCAAGCAATAGAACACAGGATAGACCTGTTACAGAAAGAACTGTTGTGAGTAAACTCCATGTTTGAAATGTCTCTTTCATACTTAAGCCAAAGTACTCTTTTACCATCCAAAACCCAGCATCGTTCACATGACAAAAAATAACGCTGCCCGCTCCTGTTGCTAATACAATTAAAGCGGGATTAACCGCGCTTGCCGCCATAAGAGGAGCTACTAATCCTGCTGTTGTTAAAGCTGCTACTGTTGCAGATCCTAAACATAGCCTTAAAAGAGCTGCAATCATCCAAGCAACTAAAAGCGGAGACAGATTTGTATCTTGAAATAAAGAAGCTATATAGTCTCCAACTCCCCCGTCTACTAGAACTTGCTTGAATGCCCCTCCTCCCCCAATAATAAGAAGCATCATTGCAATTTGAGAAATAGATTTTGATAAAGAATCTCCGATATCTGCCATCGGGATTTTCCTTGCATATCCCATTGTATAAATCGCAAGTAATAGAGAAATTAACATGGCTGTTCCAGGCATTCCAATAAATTCAACAATCTCTTTTATTTTAGATTCTTCGCGAAATAATAGAGACATAACGGTCGCAATCGCCATAAAAATAACAGGAAATAAGGAAGTTAAAACACTAATGCCGAATCCAGGGGTATCCTTAAGCTTAAACTCTTTACGAGGACCTAATGCTGTTAAATTCCCGCTTCTTTTATAAGCATTTGGAAATACCTTCATCGCAAATTTATTAAACAATGGGCCTGCTACAATTGTGGTTGGGATACCAATAATGATACCTAATAAAAGAACTTGCCCAATGTTTGCTCCATATGCAAGTGAGATAGCTGTTGGAGCTGGATGTGGAGGTAGGAATCCGTGTGTTACATTCAATGCTGCTGCCATTGGAATCCCCAGGTATAAGAAAGGAACCTTCAGCTCTTTTGCAATCGCATAAATGATAGGAATCAACAAAACAAGACCAACTTCAAAAAATAGAGCAATTCCAATAATGAAAGAAGAGACTACAACTGCAAACTGAATTCTCTTTCGTCCAAACATATTGATAAGTGTAATCGCAATACGATAACCACCACCTGCATCTGACACAAGCTTACCAAGCATTGCCCCTAACCCAAATACTAATGCTAAATGCCCTAGTTGACCGCCAATCCCCGCTTCAATTGAAAGCACAATCTTATCGAGTTCCATTCCAAGACCAATCGCAACTAAAAAGGAAACAACAACAAGTGAAACAAACGTATTTAGCTTTACTTTCATAATTAAAAATAAAAGAATAAGAACTCCTATTGCTACAATCAAAATTGGCATCTTCTTCTCCCCTTAACTATTATTATGTTTTATAAAAACCTCAAAAATTTAAAACCAACTCCCTTCTAGTTAAGAGTATAATTGAATGCGCTTTCATTCATGTTCTCTTTTCTTCCTTTTACCGGAAAATGACCAATAAAATAATATAAAGTATTATAGCATCTCTTGATTAAGTTATGGTTATTTTTTGATAATATATTTCTTTTTTATTTTTATGTGCAAACAATAAAAAAAGCAAGGTAGACATGCTACCTTGCTTTTTTTTAGTCTTTTTATCTTATTTTTTCTGTTTTTCTAGTTCTTCCAGTTCCATATGTGTTTGGGGAAAGCCGTTTGCTACCCAATCTGATTTTAAAGCTGAATCATATTGAGTAAGTCCTTCTTCATCTCTTGCTTTGTCCGCATCCACACTTTCTACTTGATCAATCTTTTTACTGTTTCTCATATCTGTATCTGGACGTACTTTAAAAGATGCTTTTCTTTTCTTTGTATATGCAGCAACCGCTAGTGCTGCACCGCCTGTTGAAATAAGTGTACCAAGTACCACTTTCTTTTTCTTCGATTTCGTCATCATATTTATTCCCTCCAGTTTTGATATTTTCTCTCTTATTATTTGTTGTACCCGTTTTTTGAATTTTAAAAAGTTTCATTTGTGTAACAAATGAGTTTTCCGTTAAAAAGCATTAGACGGGCATTTTATTATTTCATGTAGTAAAATATATATATTACTAACAAAGAGGTGCAAAGGATTTTGAAAAAAGTTTTATCAATCTTTACGCTTATGATGGTGGTAGCTGCTATGGTTCTTCCACATGCAGCAGAAGCAAGAGGTTACAGCAGTGGGGCACGAAGCCATTCATATAGCACACCAAGCTCTAGCTATTCATCTAAGAGTACGAGTGGTTACTCTTCTAATAGAAGCTATTCTGGTGGAACATCTACGAAGAAAGACAATTCACAAACATCTACAAACTCAACTCAAAAAAATTCAAACACAACAGCAAACAATAAAAAATCTTCAACAGCTAAGAAAATTGCTTCTTATGCCGGTGCATTTGGGGTCGGTGCTTTATTAGGAAGCATGTTCCATCCATTTGGCGGGGCAGGAACTGGATTCTCAATGTTCGGTCTGCTGTTAGATATCGTAGTCATCCTTGTTATCGTATGGCTTATTAAAAAAATCTTCACAAGAAGGAAGTCATCATAGAAAGAGGTTAAATGATGGAAATTAAATTTAACGAACAAAACGTACACGACAGTGTTTGCGAATATATAGCGTATCATGAAAAAAACGTTTCTCCTTACGAGGTGTCTGTTGAATTATGTACAGACGACTTTGAAGAATTCTATGCTCTTGTAGAATTTGGAGGATATGGAAAAACAATTTATACAAAAGAATTAATTGAAGCTATTCACTTGAACCTTGTTGATAAACATAACTTTGACCGTACTATGTTAAAAACAGAAGTTACGTTTGCAGAAGGTGAAGGGATTATTGCTTTTGTGAAGGTTGAGAAGGGCATTAGTTTGGTTAAGTAATAGGGTATATATAAGCCAAGCATTCAAAATTGAATGTTTGGTTTTTTGTTTAAGGTATAGAGAATAGTTATTATAAAATTAACTGTGCTACATACTCCCCGTGTATTGTGTGTTAGTCCCTAAATTAGACTACTACAAATAACGGATTCATAAATTTATAATGAATCGTTACCTCACTATTATCATTCACTTTAATTATCTCGACTAAACGATGTAATATCTCTACATTCAAATCCCCAAATATCAGAATTCTCTTAGCAACTCTAAAAAGCTTCTGCAACTGTTTACGATGTGTTCGTTACAATTGTTTTTCAAGCTTAATATCTCTAACCCTAACGAATTAATTTTCTCTTGATTAGGGCTTGTAATATCCCTATATTCACGTTGAGTAATTACCTCATTAGCAAGTAGCTTTAAAAGTTTTCTATTTTCATTCTTAAGCTTATCAAATTCTCTTTACTTTTGTATAAACTTCTTCTCCATCTCTACTTTAGTCTTTTGTGTGTTTTTTTATTCTATCAAAGAGGCTCTCTTTATCAATGCTTGCATGTGCAATTATCTTAAACTGCTCCATTTTAACCGTATTTCTTGTACAAGCACATTTACCAAGTTTAATATATCATCCACCCTTCTTGATTTCACTTATATCAAAAAGAAGTACCACAATCTAATTAAGTTTTTGTTGACATTTTATATAGTACAATTTATTCTTTTATTGAATGAACCATTCATTCTAAGATTTTTTTTTCGTTAGAAGCTAATTTATTATTAACAGTTTTACAAATGAGTATATTGGGGGCTATAATGATGATCAAAACAGGGGTATCATTTAAAAAAGGCAATTGGGAAAAAGCAATTGTAATTGGTGGAGGAATGGCTGGACTACTCTCTGCAAGAGTACTTTCTGATTATTATGCAGAAGTGCTTATCGTAGAAAAAGATGATCTACCTGTGAAACCGGAAATTCGTGCAGGTACTCCTCAAGCTTTTCACCCACATCGATTTACACCTCGAGGTAAAATGATAATAGAACGACTCTTCCCTGGATTTAATGATGAATTATTAAATCGCGGCGCTCCATCTACGCAGAATAAAATGATTCACCAGACCAATCAATATGGATCCCTTGTAATGCCCAATACAGAAAACGATGCAACATTCAGCAGAGCTCTGCTTGAGTGGGTGTGCCGTCAGCGTGTGAAAAAGATTTCAAATGTTCAGTTTCTTACAAAGGTTGACGTAACCGGCTTACTAACAACATCAGATCAAACAGTTGTAACAGGTGTCCATATACGAGAGCGAGAACAACTAGAGCAGCAGAAAACGCTTGGTGCTGACCTAGTAATTGACACTAGTGGCCGTTCCTCTAAATTGGCAAAATGGCTACAAAACCTCGGATTTGATGTACCAAATCCTGATATCCTTAAAGTCTCACTTGGTTACAGTACTCGCCATTACAAAATCCCCTCTCATTTGTCAGTAAAATGGGATGTCATTCGAATTGCAGGAGATGCTTCCAATAGGAGTTTAACTGGTGTATTTTCCACAATTGAGAATAACATAGCTGAAACAGTACTTTATAGTCCTGGCGGGCATTATCCATCCACTAATGTCGCTGAGTATGAACAAGAGATTGCAAAGCTGGCTGATCCATTGATAGCAGAAGTGCTGCAAGAGCTTGAACCGATTACAGTTCCTAGAAGTTATAGAGTTACTGAATTATTCCGTCATCACTTTGAAGAAATGGAGCAATGGCCAACAGGATTATTGGTTTTAGGAGATGCTTTCTGCAATTTTGACCCGATTTTCGGCCAAGGAATTACAATGGCTGCAATAGAAGCAGAAATGTTAGAATCCTGCTTGCGTGAACAAAGAAATTATCCCTCGCCTTATTTCGAACGTAACATGCTTCAAAAAATGAATGAAATTGTTGAACCTGCTTGGTGGTTGAATTGTGTTGCTGATCTACCATGGAAAGGAGTATCATATGTAGGAACACCGCTGAAGGGGATTGAATTTGCCCAGAAATACTTTGAATTGTATATTAAACATGCCACTACCAAACGTAATTTTGAACTATATGGTTTGTATTGGGCGGTGAATACTTTACTTTTACCACTAGATAAAATAATAAATTCGCAAATACTAGCAGCCATTCTTGCTTCTGAAGAAACATCTTCTGAAAGCAAAGAATTGCTCTGTGAACTCTCAAAGGCATGTGGTCAGACACTTGATGAACAATTGTCTCAGCTTATCCCTCCCTTTCCCTCAACAGCTTATGAGCATTTGAATGCTTAATAATAATGAAAATAATCTAGGAGTGAAACATCATTGCACCTTTAAACGAAGAACAGTTGCAGCAAATTCGTGATGAAAGAAAAGAACAAATTATAGAAGCAGCCCTTAGGGTCTTTGCTCGACGAGGAATTATTGGCACGAAAATGAGTATGATCGCTAGTGAAGCTGGAATAAGTGCTGGGCTTCTCTACCGCTATTTTAATTCCAAAGACGAACTATTTACTACACTCGTTCAGCAAGCAATAGACGAATCTATTGCTGGAATCAAGAGTATCTATCAACTACCTGGAACTCCATTAGATAAAATAAAAACTTTAACCGCTGAGATACTCAATGAAGGTTCCCAATTTTATTTCATGTTGATGCATCACGCTCGTACGTCAGATGAAGTACCCATAACTGCTAAAAAGCTTATTGAGGATAATACAATGAAGACTTACATCGACATATTGGAACCCCTATTCATTGAAGGACAGAAGAAAGGGGAAATTGCAGAAGATAATCCTAGTGAACTGATATCATGCTATTTATCACTTCTTTCCGGACTAATGACGGTGAATATTCAGGGAGATGAAAATTATCAGATACCAAAAGTCGACTTATTATTAAGATTTATAGTAAGACCCTCTTAACATTGAAAAGCTCAAGGGGCTAGTCTTTCCGCGACAAGCATATGACGATGCGGCTCGATGGATTTTTATCCTTTCGGTTTATCATCTAGGGCCCTGTTGCCTTTGGAGCTGGGAACAAAATCTCTATTTAAAAAGAGCCTTCCGACTTAGGAAAGGCTCTCTCTTTACTGTTATATCCTTTAATCTAATCTTTCCTTACAAGGAGTGCACAGCACTCCACATGCGTCGTATGCGGGAACATATCAACAGGCTGAACCTCAGCTGTCTTATAGCCGCCTCCCTCTAGCACCTGCAAGTCTCTCGCAAGCGTTCCAGGGTTACAAGATACATAGACAACGCGGTTTGGCTTCATGTCGATGATTGTGTTTAATAACGCCTCATCACAGCCTTTACGCGGTGGATCCACAACAAGTGTGTCAGCGCTAATTCCTTTTTTGTACCATGCAGGAATAACTTCTTCTGCTTTCCCTGCTTCAAATTCTGCGTTTGTAATGCCATTTAATTCAGCATTGCGCTTCGCATCTTCAATTGCTTCTGGAACAATTTCAACACCATACACTTTCTTTGCTTTTTGTGCAAGGAATAGAGAGATTGTTCCGATCCCACAGTAAGCATCAATGACTTCTTCTTCTCCTTGCAAGTCAGCGTACTCTAATGCTTTGTCATAAAGCACTTTCGTTTGTGTTGGGTTTACTTGATAAAATGAACGAGCTGAGATGGCAAACTTAATATCACCAATGTTGTCGTAAATATATTCTCCGCCCCAAAGCACGGTTGTTTCGTCGCCCATAATGACGTTTGTTTTCTTGGAGTTCACGTTTTGAACAATTGATTTTAGCTGCGGCAGACACGCTCTTAGTTCTTCGATGACTTTATTTTTGTTTGGAAGCTCTTTTGTACGAGTCACAAGCACAACCATTTGTTCACCAGTAGTCGCACCATAGCGGACCATAACATGGCGAAGCGTCCCTTTATGCTTTGTTTCGTCATAAGCACGAATACCGTACTTTGAACAAATTTCACGGACAGCTTGAACAACGTCATCATTTTGTTCTTGCTGGATCATACATCGTTCAATATCAATAATGTCGTGACTGCGCTGTTTGTAAAAGCCTGCAACAAGTCCGCCTTCACTTTCACCTACAGGTACTTGTGCTTTATTTCGGTAATTCCATGGATCTTCCATTCCAAGTGTTGGGTGTACCGTAACGTCTTTAATATTACCAAGACGAGCAAGCACTTCTTTTACTTGCTTTGTTTTGTAGTCAAGCTGTGCTTCATATTTCATATGCTGAAGCTGACAGCCGCCACACTGTTTGTATACTGGGCAAGGCGGTTCTGTACGGAAGCGGCTTTCTTTCGTTGTTTCCATCATTCTGCCGATCGCAAAGCCTTTTTTCACTTTGATAATCTTCACGTTTCCTTCTTCTTCCGGAAGCGCATTTTGAACAAAAATAGGGAAGCCGTCCACTTTTGCGACGCCTGCTCCTTCATGTGTTAAGTCTTCAAACTTAACTGTAACATATTGATTTTTCTCAACAGGTGGTGTTAGCTTAGCCATTTATTAAACATCCTTCAGTTCATTTTCCATATTCAATTCTTTTTCTTTCTCTCGAATTTCCTGCGCTTTCTCTTTTGGCATATACACATTGATATGACGATACATATTCACAAACTCTCCTGGAAGCAGTCCGCCAAATTCGCCGTCTAAGTTAAGCTGCATTTTCTCTTCTGTACTAATTTTTACTCTGTTCGCTTTTGTATAAATCACATGGGAATCATGCATATGCTCACCTCGTAGTGCAAGGGTCGCAACGCGAATGAACTCCGCTAAGTTGGCTTTCTTTAAAATAAGCAAATCAAATAAGCCGTCATTTAAAGAAGAATCTGGTGCTAATTTTTCAAATCCACCAACAGAGTTTGTAAGCGATACGAGAAAAAGCATAACTTCTCCATCGTACACACGTCCATCATATTCAATTCTTACATTTGTTGGTTTGATGAATGGAAGCATCTCCATTCCTTTTAAATAATAAGCAAGCTGACCAAGCATTGTTTTTGTTTTGCTTGGTACTTCATATGTTAGCTCTGTTAGCTTACCTCCGCCTGCAATGTTAATAAAATAATGGGTGTTGCCTTCATTTGTTACACAGCCAAGGTCAATTGGCATTGCTTCGCCATCTGTAATGGCTTGGCATGCGCCCATAATTGTTCTTGGGATATTTAAAGCACGAGCAAAGTCATTTGTTGTGCCAACAGGAATTACGCCAAGGTTTGGACGGTTCTCTTTTCCAGCCATACCGTTTACAACTTCATTAATTGTTCCATCTCCACCAGCTGCAACGATGAGATCATAGCCGCGTTCAACTGCAACCTCAGCTGCTACTGTTGCATCTCCTGCACATGTTGTTGCATGACAAGATGTCTCATACCCAGCTTGTTCAAAATGCTGAAGCACTTCTGCTAGATTTTTTTTAATTAATTCACGCCCAGATGTTGGGTTATAAATAATTCTTGCACGTTTCATCATACATCATCCCACTAATTAGATTTTTCGTTCTTCTATATACAAAGAGATCTGTTTATGATCGTGTTACTACTATTGTCTCCAATATATCGTAAGTAAAACTTCTCTTCTAAAAGCGTCCTAAATCCCCAAAAGCTTAGTTTAAGCTCTTACTGCCCGTTGACCTTACAATATAAGCCTCAACCGGCAGTAAGATGGGGATGCTCGCCTGTTTCGTTTCCAAACGTTAGTATATCGCGAAAAACTGAACCCTTCAACTCACAAGACATAGTAAAGGATAGAATGTTTCCCAAAAAAAGAAACACAACGGCCACGAGATGGTCGTGACCGTTGCTTTCATTTAAACAAACGTTTGATTAACGTTTTTTGATTTCTTCAAGTAAAATTTTGTTAACCATTGGAGGGTTTGCTTGCCCTTTTGATGCTTTCATAATTTGACCAACAAGGAAGCCGATTGCACGATCTTTCCCATTTTTGAAGTCATCGATGGATTGAGGATTGTTATCAAGCGCGTCTGTTACAAACTTACGAAGTGTTTCTTCATCTGAAATTTGAACAAGACCTTGCTTTTTCACAAACTCATGTGGATCTCCACCGTCTTTGATAATGTGCTGGAATACTTTTTTCGCAATTTTAGAAGAAATAGTTCCTTCTTCAATAAGTTTGATCATACCAGCTAGATTCTTTGGTGTTAGAGCTGTTTCACCAAGCTCTTGGTTGTTTTTGTTAAGGTATGCTGATACTTCACCCATTAGCCAGTTTGATGCTTGTTTTGCATCTGCTTCTTGTGCAATTGTCTCTTCAAAGAAATCAGACATTTCTTTTGTAAGAGTTAACACGTGAGCATCATATGATGGAAGGCCAAGCTCTTTGACATAACGCTCTTGGCGTGCGTCTGGAAGCTCTGGAATGCTTGCGCGAACACTCTCTTTCCACTCATCATCAATATAAAGCTCAACAAGGTCTGGTTCTGGGAAGTAGCGATAATCGTCAGATCCTTCTTTTACACGCATAAGAATTGTTTTCTTTGTTGCTTCATCATAGCGGCGTGTTTCTTGTTCAATTAAGCCACCTGAAAGAAGTACTTGCGCTTGACGCTTTTCTTCGTATTCAAGTCCTTTTTGAACATACGTGAAAGAGTTTAAGTTTTTAAGCTCTGACTTTGTTCCGAATTTCTCCTGACCGTACGGACGAAGTGAAATGTTCGCATCACAGCGAAGAGAACCTTCTTCCATTTTACAGTCTGAAACGCCTGTATATTGGATAATTGATTTTAACTTTTCAAGGTATGCGTATGCTTCTTCTGGTGAACGCATATCTGCTTCAGATACGATTTCAACAAGTGGTGTACCTTGACGGTTAAAGTCAACTAAAGAATAACCGTTGCCTGAGTGAGTTAACTTACCAGCATCTTCTTCAAGGTGAAGACGGTTGATGCGGATACGTTTCTTCTCACCTTTTACTTCAATATCAATCCAGCCGTTCTCACCGATTGGCTTATCAAATTGTGAAATTTGGTATGCTTTCGGGTTATCTGGATAGAAGTAGTTTTTACGATCAAACTTTGTGTCAGTAGCAATTTCACAGTTTAGTGCCATTGCTGCTTTCATCGCAAATTCTACCGCTCTTTTATTTAAAACAGGTAAAACACCTGGATATCCTAAATCAATTACGCTCGTGTTAGCATTTGGCTCAGAGCCGAATGCATTCGGGCTTGCGGAAAAGATTTTAGAATCTGTTTTTAACTCAACGTGTACTTCAAGACCGATAATCGTTTCAAAATTCATCTCTTTTTCACCCCTTACAATGCTGGTTTTTGTTTATGATGATCTGTTGCTTGCTCAAACGCATGTGCAACACGATAAACAGTGCTTTCATCAAAGTGTTTTCCGATAATTTGTAATCCTAGTGGAAGACCGTTAGAAAATCCGCATGGAACAGAGATTCCTGGTACACCTGCAAGGTTCACTGGAATTGTTAAAATATCGTTTGCGTACATTGTTAATGGATCATTTACGTTTTCACCAATTTTGAATGCTGGTGTTGGCGTTGTTGGTCCAACAATAACATCGTACTTTTCAAAAACATCTTCAAAGTCTTTTTTAATTAATGTCCGAACTTGCTGTGCTTTTTTGTAATATGCATCATAGTAACCAGAGCTTAAGGCAAATGTTCCAAGCATAATACGGCGTTTCACTTCATCTCCGAAGCCTTCGCTACGCGTTTGCTTATACATTTCAATTAAGTTCTCTGCATTGTCTGTACGGTGACCATAACGAACCCCATCAAAGCGCGCAAGGTTTGCAGACGCTTCAGAAGACGAAAGCAGGTAGTATGTTGCAAGAGCATATTTAGAATGTGGAAGAGATACTTCTTCCCATGTTGCGCCTTGTGCTTCTAATACTTTTAGAGCATCAAGTACAGATTGACGTACTTCTTCATTTACACCTTCTGCAAGGTATTCTTTTGGTACCGCGATTTTAAGACCTTTTACATCTCCTGTTAGAGAAGAAAGGAAATCTGGTACTTCAACGTTTGCAGATGTTGCATCCATCTTATCAACGCCAGAAATGGCTTGAAGAAGGAAGGCATTGTCTTCTACATTACGTGTAATTGGTCCAATTTGGTCAAGAGATGATGCAAACGCAACAAGACCATAACGAGAAACGCGACCATATGTTGGTTTTAATCCTACAACACCACAAAATGCAGCTGGTTGACGGATAGAACCACCTGTGTCAGAACCAAGTGCAAATGGAACTTCACCAGCTGCAACAGCCGCTGCTGAACCACCGCTTGATCCACCAGGTACGCGATCTAAATCCCAAGGGTTACGCGTAACTTTTAATGCAGAGTTTTCGTTTGAAGACCCCATTGCAAACTCATCCATATTAATTTTCCCGATTGTAACAGACTCAGCTGCACGTAGACGCTCTACAACTGTTGCGTCATAAATCGGATTAAAGTTATCAAGCATTTTACTTCCGCAAGTTGTGCGCAAGCCTTTTGTTACGATATTATCTTTTACTCCAATTGGCATACCAAATAAAAGACCAAACTCGTCTTTTGTGCCAATTGCTTCATCTAATTCTTTTGCATATGCATGTGCTTTTTCTTTATCTAATGTTAGAAATGCCCCAACTTTTTCATCTACTTCGCCAATTCGCTTGTAAGACTCATTAACAAGTTCTTCAACGCGAACTTCTTTCTTATGTAGTAAGCCGTGTAATTCAGACATTTTATGGTCAAACAATGACATAAAAAAAGCCTCCTTCCCTATTCTAAAATTGATGGAACACGAACTTGTCCATCTTGATGATCTGGTGCATTTTTTAACACTTCTTCACGTGGTAACCCTTTTGTTGGTTTATCTTCACGCATTACATTCTTCACTTCAAGAACGTGTGTTGTTGGTTTAACACCTGTTGTATCTAACTCATTCAACTGTTCTGCATATGTAATAATTGCATCCAATTGCTTTGTAAACATTTCTGTTTCTTCTTCAGTAATCGCTAAACGTGCAAGATGTGCAACGTGCTCTACTTGTTCTTTTGAAATTCGTGACATACCTTTCACCTCCACATATTCGAACCGTAACAATATACTGATAATATCAGATTTTATTGTTCTTAAGCAACTAACGTTATAATCCATTTTCCATTTTACCAAAAGGGAAGGAATATTTCTCGTTTTGAGAAAAAAAACATCAATCTCTTCTTGTTTTAAGAGAACGCCTTTTCTTCCATCATGATGGCAAAATATAAAGCTTTTAAACATATAAAAAAGCATCCCCACAGTGGATGCTCCTCTATTACTTGTAAATATGAACGAATGGTTTCTTCTCATCTGGCTCGCGAGAAATAAGAGCTTCTGGTCCTTGAACAGTACTAATGTTAACATTTACTTTCAAATATGAAGGGAAATGTTCCATAACAAGTCCTGCTATATACTGTGTAAAGCCTGTAATCTCTTGTTCACCAAAAAATTGAATTGGAATATCAATTGTCATTTCTTGAAGTTCCCCATTTTGGTAGAATCCTCGTCCAATAATGTTTGTGTAATTCGGGAAATAGTCTTGAATTTCTGCTTTAAAGTTTCCAAACATGTCGCTATCGCTTCGCTCATCTGCTGCTACTGCATTTGATGGGAAAAGATAATATCCTTCATCTACTTTATCCCAACTGCCAAGTTCGCTGCTGCCTTTTTTCGCTGTTGCTTTCGCAAAGTAGCTACCAGGCACAAGTGATGATTTTTCTTCCTGTTCAAAAAGTCCAACTGTAATTGGAACATTTTCTAATCCTTTGATCTTTCTCATCCGCTGAACGATCTCAGCCGCCATTTTTTCTCCTTCTTCCTGAAGTTTTTCACGGCTAATTTTCTTTTCACGCGGATAGCCTTTCTCTTGTGTATAGTAATAAACAGAGTTCATCGCAAGACCAATTGAAACGCCGCCAAGCTTTAATTCATCTCCATCTTTTACTAGATAATCTTGCTCTAGAATATGAGCTAGGTAGATTGGACTTTTTTCACTTTGTTCTGCTGCACTGCCTTCTCCCGTATTAATTGGGTTTAAACCAACATTTTTCACTTTATCTCGCTCTTCTTTATCGTAATCTTTCAGAACATCTTTATACTGTTCTTCTGTCCATTTACGACGAAGCCAAGAGCTGATTGTATCTTCATCAAGATACTGCCCTTCTTGATAATAGTAATCGTCTGTTGAAAACTCATCTTTAGAAAGACGAGTCAAACCTGATTCAAACTCTTTCACATCAAGACGTGTGTTTAAGTTCGATACGGTTAATCCTCTTGATTTACTTTCTTTGAATGGTAGAACACTTTGATATGTGTCATCTGAAATACTATATTTCGAAATGACCGCTTTTTGTTTGTTATCGTCTGTTTTCTGAACCACTTCTTCTTCTTTCGAAAAATCAGGTGCACACGCTGTTGTCACAAGCATGACAGAAAGAGCAAGGAAAACAATTTTCTTCAAACCTTATACACCTCACAAGTCGTATCCTGTACGCTTTTTATCCATGGAAAGAAGAATAAGCATAATGCCTATCCTTCTTTCTTTTTCCTAACTTTACTGCTTTTTGAGCTCTTCAATAAACTGTTGTTCACTCCATACTTCGATGCCTAAATCTTCAGCTTTTGTAAGCTTAGATCCTGCATCTTCTCCAGCTATAAGCAAGTCCGTTTTCTTACTTACGCTCCCTGTTACCTTTGCACCAAGTGCTTCAAGCTTTTCTTTTGCTTCATTGCGTGACAATACTTCAAGCTTTCCTGTAAGCACAACCGTTTTGCCTGCAAAAGTTGAATCACTATCAGCTGCTTGTACAAGTTTTGGTCCTTTGTATTCCATATTCACTCCATACGAGCGCAGCTCTTCTAAAAGCTCGACTACTTCAGGCTGCTCAAAGTACGTAATAACGGCGTCAGACATTCTCTCTCCTACTTCATCAATGGCCAATAGCTCTTCTTTTGTTGCTTTTTGTAAGCCTTCCATTGAATGAAAAACGCTTGCTAATGTTTTAGCTGCTTTGGCTCCAACATGACGAATTCCAAGTCCAAAAAGGAGGCGCTCAAGTGAATTTGCCTTTGAAGCTTCAATTGCTTGAAGAAGCTTTATGACCGATCTCTCTCCCATACGCTCAAGCTCTAGAAGCTGTTCTTTTTGCAGCTGATATAAATCTGCTACGTCCTCAATAAGCTTCTCTTTAAAGAGCTGTGTTACGACTTTTTCTCCAAGACCATCAATATTCATTGCATTTCTTGATACAAAGTGGATAAATCCTTCACGAATTTGTGCAGGACATTTCGGATTTAAGCATCTTAACGCAACTTCTCCTTCTAAACGAACAAGCTCACTTTCACATTCAGGACAATGAGTTGGCATTGTAAACTCTTTTTCCTCTCCTGTGCGCCGTTCTTCAAGCACGTTTACAACTTCAGGGATAATATCTCCCGCTTTTTTCACTACAACATTGTCTCCAATTCGGATATCTTTCTCACGAATTAAGTCTTCGTTATGTAATGAAGCACGACTTACCGTTGTCCCTGCTACTTGAACAGGTTCTAACAGCGCAGTTGGTGTAATAACTCCTGTACGCCCCACATTTAGCTCAATATCGAGCAGCTTTGTCACAACTTCCTCAGCCGGAAACTTATAGGCAATAGCCCAGCGTGGGCTTTTAGCTGTTGTGCCAAGCTCTTCTTGCTGAAAGAATTCGTCTACTTTTATGACGATTCCATCGATATCATATGGAAGCTCTGTCCGTTGTTCTGTCCAATGTTTAATATAGCTGTAAACTTCTTCTATCGTAACACATTTCTGTCGATTTGGATTCGTCTTAAAGCCCAATTGTTCTAGCTTGTCTAACGCCTCACTATGGGACGTTATACCTGTATTTCCAACGTCCGCTATAGAATAGACGAATATATCGAGGTTTCGTTTCGCTGCTAATTTAGAATCAAGCTGTCGAAGAGAGCCTGCAGCTGCATTTCTTGGGTTTGCAAAAGGTTCTTCACCTCGCTCAAGCTTTTCTTCATTAAGTTTCTCAAATGACTTCTTCGGCATATAAGCCTCACCGCGTACTTCCATTGAAAGAGGCTCATTTGCTCTTAATGGGATTGAACGAATCGTTTTTAAGTTATTGCTAATATCTTCTCCAATTGTTCCGTCCCCGCGCGTTGCTCCTTGAGCAAATGCTCCGTCTTCATAGCGAAGTGAAACAGCAAGTCCATCAATCTTTAATTCACAAACGTATGAAACATTATCTCCAACACCTTGACGAACACGGCGGTCGAAATCAGCCAAATCTTCTTCGTTAAAAGCATTTCCTAAGCTTAACATTGGTGTTTTATGCTCAACTTTTTCAAAAGAAGAGAGCGGATCTCCGCCAACGCGAACAGTTGGCGAATCCGGTGTTTTTAACTCTTCATATTCTTCTTCAAGCCCAATGAGTTCATGAAGCAAACGATCATACTCGCTATCTGGAACGCTCGGCTTGTCTAACACATGATATTCATAGCTGTACTGATGTAAAAGATTATGAAGCTCTTTAACGCGTTCTTTCGCTTGTGAAAACTCCATCTCATTCGCTCCTTTTTATGATTCTTTCGTTACAGGCGCAAATTTGGCTAACAATCGCTTAATTCCTATTGGGCTTGGGAAAGCAATATCAAGCTCTTTGTTATCTCCTTCGCCTTTTACGCTTACAACGGTTCCAACTCCCCATTTTTTATGTGAAGCTTTATCTCCGACGTTCCAATCAATATCTCCTCCACCTGTACTCTGAAGCACTGTTCGTTTTACAGATGGACGGCGTGGCCCTGGCCTTGAGAATGGGCTTTTCTCTTTAGATTGCCCAATGCTTTCAATTAATTCACTCGGAATTTCACCGATGAATCGTGAAGCAGGATTCACATTTGTTTTCCCAAACAGCGTACGCATAATTGCATTCAGTAAGTAAAGCTCTTCTTCTGCTCTCGTAATTCCAACATATGCAAGACGACGCTCTTCTTCCATCTCATCATCTTCAAAAAGAGAACGGCTATGTGGGAACACGCCTTCTTCCATCCCAATTAAGAATACAACAGGAAACTCAAGACCTTTTGCGGAGTGAAGCGTCATAAGTACAACTTGATTGTTTGTATCTTCTTCTTCATCATCAAGACGATCGATGTCTGCTACAAGAGCTAAGTCAGTTAAAAAGGCTACAAGACTTTTGTCTTCGCTCCCTTTTTCGAATTCTTGTGTAACAGATAAAAACTCGTCAATGTTTTCAAGACGGCTTTGAGACTCAATCGTTTTCTCTGTTTTCAACATATCGCGGTAGCCGCTTCGATCTAAAATTTCTTCTACAAGTTCTGTAATGGATAAGTAATCTTGCATATTTGTTAAATGATCGATCATCTCGCGGAATTCTAACAAACTTTTTTGCACGCGGGCGCTTACCCCAATTTGCTCTACTTCGGCAATTGCTCTAAACATAGAGATGTCTTGTGAAACAGCATAGTTTGCAATTTTATCAACAGATGTTGCTCCAACGCCACGTTTTGGTACGTTTACAATACGCGTTAAGCTAATATCATCATCAGGATTCGCAATTAAACGGAGATAAGCAAGCAAATCTTTAATTTCTTTGCGATCGTAGAACTTAATACCGCCAACGATACTGTAATTAATATTAGATTTTAACAGCACTTCCTCCATCACACGAGATTGAGCATTTGTACGATAAAGAATAGCAAAATCACTATACTTACGCTTTCCTTCATTAACAAGCTCACGGATCTTACCAGCAACAAACTGGGCTTCTTCATGTTCACTTGATGCTTGATAATGAGAGACTTTCGGGCCTTCATTATTGTCTGTCCATAAATTTTTCGGTTTGCGCCCTGTATTATGCTGAATCACTCTGTTAGCCGCTTCTAAAATGTTTTTTGTTGAGCGATAGTTTTGCTCAAGCAAAATCACGTTAGCACTCGGGTAATCTTGCTCAAAGGAAAGAATATTTGTAATGTCCGCTCCGCGCCAGCGATAAATCGACTGATCGGAATCCCCTACAACACAGACATTTTTAAAACGTTCACCAAGTAGTTTAACGAGCATATACTGCGCATGGTTTGTATCTTGATACTCATCAACATGGATGTATTGAAACTTACGCTGATAAAACTCAAGCACTTCAGGCACTTGCTGAAACAGCTGAATTGTTATCATGATTAGATCATCAAAATCAAGTGCTTGATTTTTACGCAAACGTTTTTGGTATTCTGTATAAACTTCTGCCGCTACTTCCTCTAGAAGAGAACCTCCTTTTGCCGCATATTGTTTTGGTGTTAACAGCTCATTTTTCGCTGAGCTAATTTTGCCAAGCAACCCACGGGGATCAAACTTTTTTGGATCTAAGTTCTTCTCTTTTAAAATTTGCTTAATCACTGAAAGCTGATCTGTTGAATCTAAAATCGTAAAGTTACGGTTATATCCAATGCGATCAATATCACGTCGCAAAATACGCACACACATGGAGTGAAAGGTTGAAATCCAGATATCTTCCCCAGATCCTCCTAAAATGTTCATAATACGCTCTTTCATCTCTCGCGCTGCTTTATTTGTGAACGTAATCGCTAAAATGTTCCATGGCGCTACTTCTTTTTCAACCATAAGATACGCAATGCGGTGTGTTAAAACCCGCGTCTTTCCACTTCCCGCTCCTGCCATAATTAAAAGCGCTCCGTCCGTTGTTTGGACTGCTTTTTTTTGCTCAGGGTTTAATCCTGTTAGTAATTTCTCACTTAAGTATTGCACACTTTCACCGCCCTATTGTAATTAACCTTTTACAGCACCTACCGTTTGAAGAGCTGCTTTCAAGTCTTCATAAATTACGTTGCCAACCACAACTGTATCAGCTGCATGTGCCATCTCTGCTGCTTGTTCTGAGGAAGCAATGCCGCCACCATAAAATAGCTTTGTTGTAGACAGTGCGTTTTTTACATTTTTAACGAGTGAAACGTCACTATAAACTCCGCTATATTCTAAATAAAAGATTGGTAAATGAAACATGCGTTCTGCCATTTGGGCATACGCAATAACATCCTCTTCGTCTAATTCTGTTTTTGCCTCTGTTACGTGAGCCGCTTTACAGTCACTGTTTACTATACAATATCCTTCAACAAAGATTTCATTCCAATCCATAATCTCGCCAAACTCTTTCATTGCTTGATGATGAAGTCCTGTGATGAAATCTGTATTGGAACTGTTCAAAACTGTTGGGATAAAATAAAAATCAAATCCAGGCGTTACAGAATCAATTGAGGAAACTTCCAGTGCGCATGGAACAGTATAGCGGCGAATACGAGCTAAAAGCTGAAGGACATTATCAAGCGTCACGCCATCCGTCCCTCCTACAATAATCGCATCTGTTCCAGATTCGCAAACCTGTTCTAAATGTTCATCTGAAATGTCTTTATTTGGGTCAAGTTTAAACACATGTTTCCACCCATTTATATCATACATATTTCTGTTCCTCCAGTCTATTTTCCATCTAATCATTATAGCAGAAAAAGCCTTCGTTTTTGATAGAGAATACAAACTACCGAAAGTGGAAAAATATAAAAAAGGAACATGCCCTTATCTTGTTTTGCCTGTATGAATGTGCTAAGATAAAAACAGTTTTACACTACAATATTTTAAAAAATGTTCAATCATATAAAAGTACGATGAAGGATTTATAGTATCTTATCTTCCTCTTCCACAAGCGAGCTAGGAATGGTGAAAGCCTAGTGAATGAAGTAAGAGAAACGGCAATCTGGAGTACATCTTTCCAAAGAGGATGCTAACATTAGCATCAATCAGGGTGGAACCGCGGGAGTCAAACTCTCGTCCCTGAGCTTATATAAGCTCAGGGACGAGAGTTTTTTTATGGATTGAACCTTAACTATAAGGAGGAACAAACATGGCTGTAACTATGGATCAGCTCGTTTCACACGGTAAACATCGTGGCTTTATCTTTCAAGGATCTGAAATTTACGGAGGTCTTGCAAACACTTGGGATTATGGTCCATTAGGTGTTGAGCTTAAAAACAACGTAAAACGTGCATGGTGGAAAAAATTCGTTCAACAATCTCCGTACAATGTTGGACTTGATGCTGCTATCTTAATGAACCCAAAAACATGGGAAGCATCAGGCCACCTTGGCAACTTCAACGACCCAATGATTGACTGTAAAGATTGTAAATCTCGTCATCGCGCTGATAAGCTTATCGAACAAAAGCTTGAAGAAGAAGGAAACGAAATGGTTGTAGACGGTCTTCCATTCTCTGAAATGGAACGTTTAATTAAAGACCATAACATCGTTTGCCCTGACTGTGGTTCAAGCAACTTTACAGAAATCCGTCAGTTCAACTTAATGTTCAAAACACACCAAGGTGTAACAGAATCATCAACAAACGAAATTCACCTTCGTCCTGAAACAGCACAAGGTATTTTCGTAAACTTTAAAAACGTTCAACGTTCAATGCGTAAAAAGCTTCCATTCGGAATTGCACAAATCGGAAAAAGCTTCCGTAACGAAATTACACCAGGAAACTTCACATTCCGTACGCGTGAGTTTGAACAAATGGAACTTGAATTCTTCTGCAAACCTGGTGAAGAATTAGAATGGTTTGACTACTGGAAAGAACAGTGTCACACATGGCTAAAAGCTCTAAACTTAACAGATGAAAACATCCGTCTTCGCGATCACTCTGACGATGAGCTTTCACACTATAGTAATGCAACAACGGACTTTGAATATAAATTCCCATTCGGCTGGGGCGAACTATGGGGCGTTGCTTCTCGTACAGACTATGATTTAAAACAACATGCAGAGTATTCTGGTGAAGATTTCCAATATATTGACCAAGAAACAAATGAACGCTACATCCCATACTGCATTGAGCCATCCCTTGGTGCTGACCGTGTAACACTTGCATTCTTAGTTGATGCATACCAAGAAGAAGAACTTGAAGATGGATCAAGCCGTACAGTGATGCGTTTCCATCCTGCTCTTGCACCATATAAAGCAGCAATTTTCCCACTTTCTAAAAAGCTTTCTAAAGAAGCACAAGAAGTGTTTGCAGATCTAGCTGAAGATTTTATGGTAGACTATGATGAAGCAGGTTCAATTGGTAAACGTTACCGTCGTCATGATGAAATTGGTACACCATTCTGCATCACATATGACTTTGATTCTGTAGAAGATAAACAAGTAACAGTTCGTGATCGTGATACAATGGAGCAACATCGTATGCCAATTAGCGAACTTAAATCATTCTTAGCTGAAAAAGTTAAATTTTAATATAAAAAAGCTGGAGACATTGCATCTCCAGCTTTTTTATTCTTCCTCTTTATCAACTCGGTCTAAGACCATTTGATAAGCGTCACTTCCATAATTTAAACAACGCTTCACACGTGAAATCGTTGCTGTACTTGCTCCTGTTTCAGTTTCAATTTTATGATATGTAAACCCTTTGCGAAGCATTCTAGCTACTTCTAGACGTTGAGCTAATGATTGAATTTCATTAATTGTGCAAAGGTCATCAAAAAATTGATAACATTCTTCAATGTTTTGTAGTGAAAGAACAGCTTCACAAAGCTGATCAAGCTCTTTTCCTCTTAATTTATCAATTTGCACTGTAACAGCACTCCTTTAAGCTTAAATATCGATTCTTTACTATATATCGTAAAGCTACTCTTTTGATTATTATACACACAAAATGCTTCAATGTCCTACTGCGTTAAAGTAGAATATTCTCATATACTAAATCTGTACAAAAGAAGCTGATAACTTATAGAACGTTATCAGCTCATATTATCTCATAACTGTCGGAAAAAGAATATTTTTATTCATCACATCGTAAAGGCCTCTTGGTGTAAGACGAATGTATGGAAGATGTGTTGATGATAAGAAAAGAAGCGTATAAATAGGATCACAGTGTTCGTAGCCGCGCTCTACTAAAGCTTCTCTCATCATTTTTTCCTCTTCTTGTAGAGCACTAAGAGGCTTCTCTGACATAAGACCATTCAGCTTAAGCGGAATCTCTGTCACGATCTCTCCATCTTCTGCAAGAACAATTCCACCACCGATTTCTTTCATTCTGTTAAATGCGGCAATCATATCAAGCTTATTTTTACCAAGAAGTACAATATCTCCAGTACTTGAAAATGAGCTTGCAAACCCGGAAACGTGAGTTGAGAATCCTTTTATAAGTGTATTGATTCGCCATTTTCCTTCACGATCCATAAGCATAAGAAAGCTTTCATCATTTTCTGTTGAAATTTCATCACGTGATACATCAAACGTAATCGAATACGGCTTCATAATAACGGCATTTTCAAGTTTTAAACCAAGCGGCATGGAAAACTGCAAATCATCCATTGTCAGATTCCAATCAAGAGAAAGAGGCTGAAATCCATAGTCTGACCATTCAATACCTTTAAAGTTTGATGTTTGCTCTTCATCTCTTAAAATCCATTTTCCTTTAGCAAGAACAGAAACCGGTGTTGGTTCATCTTTTGCTTTTAAGAAATTAATATTCGCTACTCTACCTGTCATAATGTTACCGTGAAGATATTCAATATTATAAAAGCGAGCAACGTTTACAGTCGCCATATTGTAAGCATCAACAAGTGGGACGCCGCTCTCAATCGCAAGTTTAATTAATTTATCACTTACTCCATCTTCATAAAAGGCAGGTGGAGATCCATCTGTTGTCATCATCATTTTATCAAAACAAGTAATGTCCATTTCCGCTAATTCTCTAACAATACGTGGTAAATCAGGTCTTATTGAAGAATAGCGAAGCGTCACCGTATAGCCATGAAGAAGACGTTCGTATACGTCCCTTCCTGACATTGATTCATGATCACTATCTGCACCAAGCAGCATGAGCTTTGCAAGTGTTTTTGGGGAAGCTCCAGGAAAATGTCCTTCAACTTGTTTTCTCATTCGTTTAGCTTCTTGAATCCAGTGAAGCATTAAGTCATCTCCATCAAGAAGCTTTGGCCAGCCTGTAAGCTCTCCTGCTTGTAAAACCGCATCATGTTCAAGCCATGCTTTTACATTGCCATGTGAAAAAGCAACTTCTTCATTGATAATTTCTGTTTGTGGATCTAATCGACACCACCAGTACATCGTCGATGGAATCGTTCGCATCTCTCGAAGTAAAGAAAACGCTTTCTTTTTATCAAGCTGTAAAGCAAGTAACATATTGTCATTTACAAGTGTTGTTGTTCCACGTTCTCCCGCATACTTTGCAAAGCTGTGGGGATTATATAACTGAAAAGGGTGAACATGTGGCTCAATATAGCCTGGAACAAGGAAGTAGTCCTCACAGTTCACAACTTCTGTTTCTTTCAAATTGGAAGGTAAGGCTTCACCAACATATACAATGCGGTCACCGTAAATCCATATATTAGCCTTCATCCACTTGCGAAATGTTTGATTTAAATAAGTTGCATTTTTTAATAACATAGTCGGTGCTTTTGCTCCATCAATAACAGCAACGTGTTCCCGCAACTGCTTGTTTTTCCATCGATAGCGCTGTTCCAGCATGGAAATCCCTCCAATTCATCGTTACTTTCATCGTATCATACCTTCTGTGCGAGAAACGTAAAGAAATTGTGAATTTTGTACAAAAACGTGAAAGATGATAGTATATGAAACCTAATATTAGTTTAGTAAATGCTTTAATTCGTATTGCATGTGGTCTAACTGTAATCTCATGGTCTACAGCACGATTAGCTCGAAGACCACATCATAACTCTTATCTCTTTATGACAATGATGGATGCCCTCAAAGTAGCAGAAGGTATTACCCGTTTTTGTCCTCTTACATTACTTATGCAGAACTATATAGATGATGACTTAGATTCACAGAATGAAAAGAAAGAGCTTACAATGTTGAATCAATATTAACGCGAAACATGGAGAATGTGAAGGGAAATGCTTAAATTTTCTGAAAAAGTTTCTAAATGAGGAAGATTCATCTTCATTATCCTGCTTTTCCTTCTTTTTCTACTAAGATATAAGACTTTTTAACAAAAAAGCGAGAGCTCATAAAGAGTTCTCGCTTTTTTGTTATTTTTTAGCACTTAACGCCTTATGACCAATATCTCGACGGTAGAAAAGTCCGTTAAACGTTTCTTTTTCAAGACTTTCATAGACTGATTTCTGAGCTGCCTCTATATCTTCTCCAAGAGCCATCACAAGACTTACACGTCCGCCATCTGAAAGAAACTTCCCATCCTCTTCTGTCACTCCTGCATGAAAAACAGTGTTGTCTCCAAGATGATGAAACCCAGGAAGTGCATGTCCTTTTTCATATGAACCTGGATATCCTTCAGAAGCAATAACAACACCAACGGCTGCTTTTTCAGACCACTGAAGTTCAACAGGCTCGTCTTTCAATAAAGCAATAATAACTTCTACAATATCTGTCTTTAAGCGTGGTAACACAACTTGTGCTTCAGGATCACCAAATCGAGCATTAAACTCAATAACTTTCACCCCTGAAGCTGTTGTCATAAGACCACCGTACAATACTCCAGTAAAGGCACACCCTTCTTCAACCATCGCTTTTGCAGTTGGCTCCATAACTGTCTTTACCGTTTCAGCTACAATTTCAGCTGAAATTTGTGGAACAGGTGAATAGGCGCCCATTCCTCCTGTGTTTGGACCTTTATCACCGTCAAACGCACGCTTGTGGTCTTGAGCAATAACCATTGGATACACTTTTTCCCCATTAACAAAAGCTAATAGTGAAAATTCTTCTCCCTCAAGATATTCTTCAATTACAACACTTGCGCCTTCTTGTTGGAATAATGAATCCAATGCTTCATTTGCTTCTTGAAGCGTCATCGCAACAGTAACCCCTTTACCAGCTGCTAATCCGTCTGCTTTTACAACAATTGGCGCTCCTTGCTTCTCTACGTATGCTTTTGCACCTTGAAGTGTTGTAAAGGCTTCATACTCAGCTGTTGGAATGCTGTACTTTTTCATTAAATCTTTTGCGAACTGTTTGCTTCCTTCAATTTGAGCCGCTTTCTGATTTGGACCGAAAACAAGGAGGTCCTGTGCTTTGAAGTAATCGACGATTCCTTCTGTAAGAGGTGCTTCAGGCCCTACGATTGTGAGCTCTACATTTTCTCTCTTAGCGAATGCTGCAAGCTCCTCATGATTTCCCTCTTCAATTGAAATAAGCGTTGCTACATCTTTCATGCCAGCATTTCCTGGTGCCACAAATACTTCTTCTACCTTTGAACTTTGTGCAACTTTCCATGCTAAAACATGTTCACGACCGCCACGGCCAATGATTAAAACCTTCACAGCTTTTCCTCCCTGTTGTTTCTCCGTTTTTTAATGTTTGAAATGTCTTACGCCTGTAAAGACCATCGCAATTCCGTACTCGTCTGCTTTTTGAATAGACTCTTCATCACGTACAGAGCCACCTGGTTGAATAATTGCAGTAATTCCTGCTTTAGCTGCTGCTTCAACCGTATCTCCCATTGGGAAAAAGGCATCTGAACCAAGCGCAGAACCTTTTGCTTTCTCACCAGCTTGGTTAATCGCAATGTTAGCAGAACCAACGCGATTCATTTGACCTGCCCCAACACCAACTGTCATTTCATCTTTTGCTAGAACGATAGCATTTGATTTAACATGTTTTACAACTTTCCAAGCAAGCTTCAAGTTTTTCCACTCATCTTCTGTTGGCTCGCGTTTAGTAGCTACTTTTACTTCCACATCATCAAGGCTAAGCAGATCTTCATCTTGAAGAAGTAAACCACCTTTTACAGATGTAAGCTTTACGCCTTTTGCATCATTTGCATTGAAATCAACTGTTAATAAACGAAGATTCTTTTTCTGTTTTAACACTTCTAATGCATCCTCATCGAATGAAGGAGCAATAATGATTTCAAGGAAAATTTCTTTCATTTTTCGTGCTGTGTGCACGTCAACAGGACGGTTTGCTGCAATGATACCGCCAAAGATTGATGTTGAATCAGCTTCATAAGCACGATCATATGCTACTTCAATGTTTTCGCCAACGCCAACACCACATGGGTTCATATGTTTAACAGCTACAACAGCCGGTTCTGTGAATTCTTGAACAATTTCAAAAGCAGCGTTAGCATCATTGATATTGTTATAAGAAAGTTCTTTTCCATGAAGCTGTGTTGCTGTTGCAATTGAAGCATTTGATGCTAGTGGTTTTTTATAGAAAGCTGCTTTTTGATGAGGGTTTTCTCCGTATCGTAACCCTTGTACTTTCTCAAATGTTACCGTTAATTTTTCCGGTGCTTCTTCACCTGTACGCTTTGTTAAGTATTCAGCAATCAAAGCATCATACGAAGCTGTATGACGGAACACTTTTGCTGCAAGATATTCGTTTGTTTCAAGAGATACGTTGCCGTTTTCTTTTAACTCTTCTACAACTTTGCTATAGTCAGTAGGATCAACAAGAACAGAAATAGATTCATAGTTTTTCGCTGCTGAACGAAGCATTGTTGGTCCACCGATATCAATATTTTCAATTGCATCTTGAAGAGTTACATTATCTTTTGCAATTGTTTCTTGGAAAGGATATAAGTTAACAACCACAAGATCGATTGGAGTAATGTTATGTTCTTTTAATTGAGCAATGTGATTTTCATCATTACGACGAGCAAGCAAACCACCATGAACGTATGGGTTTAAAGTTTTTACACGTCCGTCTAAAATTTCCGGAAACCCTGTTACATCCGATACACTCATAACGTCAACGCCATTTTCTTCTAACGTACGTTTTGTACCACCTGTTGAGATAATTTCAAAATCAAGCTCTACTAAATTTTGTGCTAGTTCTACAACGTTATTTTTATCTGACACACTAATAAGTGCACGTTTCTTTGCCATTGTTTCTCCCCCTGATGAAGTTTCTATAATGAATTATACGCTAATTTTCTATTAATTCAAAATTGACAGATGACGATGAATAACCTTTTGCAAGATTTTCGGGTATATAGCATGCTCAACTTCATGAATCCGTTTTGTAACGGCTTCAATGCTTTCTCCCTCACGAATTGAAACGCTTTGTTGAGCAATAATCGGCCCTGTATCAACACCTTCATCAACATAGTGAACAGTAACTCCTGTAACCTTCACCCCTGCTGCTACGGCTTGTTCAATCGCATCTTTTCCAGGGAATGAAGGAAGAAGTGAAGGATGAATGTTCACGATACCACCAGGAAAAGCTTCTAAAAGCGTCTCTCCTACAATTCGCATATAACCTGCAAGGACTACAAGCTGTACGCGATGCTCACGAAGCTTTATAAGAAGATCTTCTTCATATGCGGATTTTGATTCGTAGTCTTTTGCTGAAAATGAAAAAACGGGAATTCCTACTTTTTCCGCTCGAGCAATTACTTGTGCTCCAGGGCGGTCACAGACAACAAGAGAAATGTTTGCATCCAAGCGCTGATGTTTTACAGCTTCATAAATTGCTTGAAAATTGCTGCCATTTCCAGAAGCAAACACAGCAATATTAATCATGAAAGAGCGCCCCCACCGAACTCGATGCCTTCTTTGTTTGTAACACGTCCGATGATGTATGCTTTCTCGTTCTCGCCTTCAACTGCTTCAATTGTCTTATGAAGGTCTTCTTCAGCAACAACTAATACAAATCCAATTCCCATATTAAATACTTCGAACATTTCACGACGATCTAAGTTACCTTTTTCCTTTAAAAACTCAAAAATTGTCGGAATCGGCCATGAACCATAGTCAATTTCAGCTCCACATCCTGCTGGAAGCATACGTGGAATATTCTCAACAAATCCCCCACCTGTTACATGGGCCATACCAAGAATGTTTACATTCTCTGCTGCTTTTTTCACTGCTTTTACATAAAGCTTTGTTGGTGTTAGAAGTTCCATGCCAAGAGACTTATCGAATCCTTCATATGTTGTTTGAAGATCAAGACCTGCTTCATCTACAATGTGACGAACAAGTGAATAACCATTGCTATGAATTCCGCTTGATGAAATTCCAATCAAAACATTGCCAGCTTTGATGTTTTCACCTGTAATAAGCTTTGATTTTTCAACAGCTCCAACCGCAAATCCTGCAAGATCATATTCTTCTGGATCATACATACCAGGCATTTCAGCTGTTTCTCCTCCGATAAGGGCACACTCTGATTGCTCACAGCCGTCTGCAATTCCTTTTACAATGGCTTCGATTTTTTCTGGCTCGTTTTTTCCACACGCAATATAATCTAAGAAATAAAGAGGCTCAGCTCCTTGTGTAACAATGTCATTTACACACATTGCAACAGCATCTTGACCAATTGTTTCATGATAATTCATTGTAAACGCAAGCTTTAGCTTTGTTCCGACTCCGTCTGTTCCAGATACTAAAACAGGTTCTTTTAAATTGAGCTGAGATAAATCAAACATCGCTCCAAATGATCCGATGCCACCCATTACTTCTCGACGCTCAGTACGTTTTACATGTTTTTTCATCCGTTCAACTGCTTCGTACCCAGCATGGATATCGACCCCTGCTTCTTTATATGTGTTCGACATATAAATCCTCCTCTTTCTTTAGCACGTCACCTTTTCGTGAGGATGTGCTGTATCTGGATAAATTTCTGTTGGATATTTACCGGTGAAACATGCCATACACTGCCCACCATTTTCAAAAGGTCTACCAATTGCATTTACAAGACCTTCTTCACTTATAAAATAAAGTGAGTCAGCACCGATAATTTCACGCATTTCTTCTATTGAATGTTTAGATGCCATAAGCTCTTCTGTTGTTGACGTATCAATTCCATAGAAACATGGATTTTTAATTGGTGGCGCACTAATACGAACATGAACTTCTGTCGCGCCTGCTTCCCGAAGCATGTTTACAATACGACGACTTGTTGTTCCACGAACAATTGAGTCATCAACCATGACAACACGTTTTCCTTCTACAATTTTTCGAACAGCAGAAAGTTTCATTTTGACCCCTTGCTCACGTAGTTCTTGAGAAGGCTGGATAAATGTTCTACCAACGTAGCGGTTCTTAATTAAACCAAGCTCATATGGGATTTGTGACTGTTCTGCATATCCGATAGCTGCTGAAATACTTGAATCAGGTACACCTGTTACAACGTCTGCTTCAATAGGAGCTTCTGATGCAAGCTGTTTTCCCATGCTTTTACGTGCAGAGTGAACATTAATACCATCAATGTTGCTGTCAGGACGAGAGAAATAGATATATTCCATACTGCACATAGCACGATTTGCGTTATAAGCAAAGCGCTCTGACGTTATGCCATCATTGTTGATTACAAGAAGTTCACCAGGCTGTACATCTCGCTCATGTTTTGCCCCAACAATGTCTAGAGCACATGTTTCACTTGCAATAACATACGCATCACCTAGAAGACCAATAGAAAGCGGACGAAGACCGTGTGGATCAAGAGCAACCATTAGAGAATCTTCTGTTAAAAGAAGAAAAGCATATGCTCCTTTTACCATTGAAAGAGCATTTTTTAGCTGATCTTTTAATGTCGAAAAACCGCTTCTTTTAATAAGATGTGCTAATACTTCTGTATCTGATGTTGTTTGAAAGATACTTCCTTGGTTTTCAAGCTGATGTTTTAGCGCTGTTGCATTTACTAAGTTTCCGTTATGAGCAAGTGCCATGCTGCCTGTTTGAGAACGGAAGTGAAGAGGCTGAACGTTCTCGTAGCCTCCACCTCCTGCTGTTGCATAGCGAACATGCCCAATTGCAGCTGTTCCTTTTAAATCCTTAAGCTGACCGTTTTGAAATACTTCAGCAACAAGACCTGTGTCTTTATGAATGTTTACTGTTTCTTGGTCGCTTACTGCAATTCCCGCTCCTTCTTGACCGCGATGCTGTAAGCTGTGTAGCCCGTAATACGTTAACTCTGCTGCTTTTTCATGACCCCAAACCCCAAACACGCCGCATTCTTCGTTTAAGCCTTTGATTTCAGCAAGCATGAGATAGCCCCTTTCCAAGCTTCTTGTAATTGTGCTGTTGTTTCATCGATAATTACGTTTCCTTGCTCATCCTTCACAACAAAACGTTGGTTATCTGTCACAGTACCAATTTGCTTCGCATTCACGATATTTTCGAATGCTTCTTGGTTTTCAGGGCTTACTGTTACAACAAAGCGAGATTGTGTTTCACTAAATAGTTCAGCTACTACACCTTCACCAACTGTAATTTCAGCACCAAGATTCTCACTGTTCATTAATTTTTCTGCTACAGCTACTGCTAATCCACCTTCAGCAATATCATGAGCAGATGCTACAACACCATTTTGAATAGCTGTTAGAAGCTGTCCTTGACGTTCTTTTTCTGTTGCCAAGTCTAAAGCAGGTGCTGCTCCAAAGATTTTTCCTTCAAGAAGTTTTTGAAGTTCACTTCCGCCAAATTCAACGTCTGCTTCTCCAAGCACATAGATGAAGTCTCCTGCTTTTTTCGCACTTTGTGTTGTAATATGTTCAAGATCGTGAATTAAACCAACCATACCAACAACTGGTGTTGGATAAACTGCTTCACCATTTGTCTCGTTGTATAATGAAACGTTCCCACCGATAACCGGAGTTGATAGTGTACGACATGCTTCACTCATTCCATCTGCTGCTTTTTCGATTTGCCAGAAGATTTCAGGCTTCTCTGGGTTACCGAAGTTTAAGCAATCTGTAATAGCAAGTGGCTCTCCACCTGAGCAAACGATATTACGTGCAGCCTCTGCTACAGCAATTTGACCGCCAACTTCAGGATTTAAATAAAGATAGCGAGAGTTACAGTCTGTTGTCATTGCAAGGGCTTTGTTTGTTTCACGAATACGGATAACTGCAGCATCTGACCCAGGTGCAACAACTGTGTTTGTACGTACCATATAATCATATTGACGATAAACCCATTCTTTGCTTGCCACTGTCGGCTGCTTTAAAAGGGAAAGAAGTGTTTCTTTGTAATCAGTTACACGTGGAACATAATTTTCCATTTTTTCGAATTCTTCAATATATTCAGGTTTCTTAGAAGGCTTATGGTATACTGGTGCATCTTCTGCAAGTGCATCAACAGGTACGTCTGCTACAACTTCCCCTTTATGAAGAAGACGAAGTTTTTGATCTTCTGTTACTTTACCGATTGCAACGCCTTCAAGACCATACTTTGTGAAAAGATCAATGATCTCTTGCTCTTGGCCTTTTTTCACAACAACAAGCATGCGCTCTTGAGATTCAGAAAGCATCATTTCATATGCTGTCATTCCTGTTTCACGTTGCGGTACAAGGTCAAGGTTCATTTCAAGTCCCATACCTGCTTTACTTGCCATTTCTGCTGAAGAACTTGTAAGACCTGCAGCACCCATATCTTGAATTCCAACAAGTGCTTCACATTGAACAAGCTCAATACAAGCTTCAAGCAATAATTTTTCCATAAATGGATCTCCAACTTGAACTGCTGGTCGTTTCTCATCTGATGAATCAGAAAGTTCTTCAGAAGCAAACGTTGCTCCGTGAATACCGTCACGACCTGTTTTCGCTCCAACGTACATTACTGTGTTTCCAACGCCAGATGCAACGCCTTTTTGAATATCTTTATGATCAATTAATCCAACGCACATTGCATTTACAAGTGGGTTTCCTTCATAGCAAGGATCAAACGCGATTTCTCCTCCAACAGTTGGAATCCCGATACAGTTACCATATCCAGCAATCCCTGCAACCACTTCTTCAAACAAGTAGCGGACGCGCGGACTTAACAGCTCACCAAAGCGTAAAGAGTTTAAGATTGCGACAGGACGAGCTCCCATTGAGAAAACGTCACGAATAATTCCACCTACTCCTGTTGCAGCTCCTTGATAAGGCTCAATTGCTGATGGGTGGTTATGACTTTCGATTTTAAATACAACCGCTTGATCATCGCCAATATCGACAATTCCAGCTCCTTCTCCAGGACCTTGTAAGACTCTCTCACCTGTTACTGGGAATTTCTTCAGAATTGGTTTAGAATTTTTATAGCTACAATGCTCTGACCACATAACAGCGAAAAGACCTGTTTCCGTGTAGTTTGGCAAACGACCTAATAATTCTTCAACTTTTTGAAACTCCTCATCTGTTAAACCCATTTCTTGATAAATCTTTTGCGCTTTAATTTCTTCGGTACTTGGCTCAAGAAGTAATGACATGATTTTCCCTCCATTGGCGAACAATTGATTGAAAAAGTTGTAATCCATCAGCGCTACCTAAAAGCTCTGATACAGCACGTTCTGGGTGTGGCATCATTCCAAGGACATTTCCTTCCTTGTTTGTGATTCCAGCAATATCTGATACACTTCCGTTTGGATTATCTTTATAACGGAAAGCAATTTGATTATTCTCTTCAAGCTCTGCTAAAAGCTCTTCACTGCAATAGTAGTTTCCTTCACCATGTGCAACTGGAATAGTAATTTCTTGTTTTTCTTTATATGCATTTGTAAACATTGTTTTATTGTTTTCTACAACAAGCGTTAATGGCTCACAAATGAACTTCAAGTTTTCATTACGCTGCATTGCACCTGGAAGCAAACCAGATTCTAAAAGAATTTGAAATCCATTACAAACACCAAGCACTGGTTTTCCCGCTTTTGCTGCTTTTTGAACTTCTTCCATTACATTTGCAAATCTTGAAATTGCTCCACATCGTAAGTAGTCCCCGTATGAGAATCCACCAGGAAGTAAGATTCCATCAAAGCGACTTAAATCTTTTTCAGTATGACGAACATATTCTACTTCTTCGCCAAGTTCATCTTTAATTGCATGATACATATCAACATCACAGTTTGACCCTGGGAATACAATTACTGCAAATTTCATACTTTTGCCACCTCTTCAATTTCGAAACGGTAGTCTTCAATAACTGTGTTAGCTAAAAGTTTTTCACACATCTCTTTCACACGTGTTTCAACGTTTTCTGTTTCTTCTACCGT
Organism: Priestia sp. TRM10; assembly: GCF_057808375.1. Taxonomy (NCBI): domain Bacteria; kingdom Bacillati; phylum Bacillota; class Bacilli; order Caryophanales; family Bacillaceae; genus Priestia; species Priestia sp. TRM10. The sequence continues at coordinate 6,982 of NZ_JBJZOT010000016.1, read as the reverse complement.
AAGTTCGATAAATTTTCCGATACGTACTTCGCTTGCTTCTTTGTAACCTAAATGATGAAGAGATTGCTCAACTGCTGTTCCTTGTGGATCTAAAACACTTTCACGTAATGTAACAAATACCTTTACTTTATACATGTGATTTTCCCCCGATTCGTTTTAAAATTTCTTCATATGCATCTGTAAGACCGCCAAGATCACGGCGAAATACGTCTTTATCAAGCTTTTCATTTGTATGAACATCCCAGAAACGACATGTGTCTGGTGACACTTCATCAGCTAAAATAATTGTGCCATCTTCTGTTTTTCCAAATTCCAACTTAAAATCAACAAGTGTAATGTCACGCTCAAGGAAGTATGGTAAAAGAATTTCATTTACTCGGCGTGCTAAGAACTTAATGTAAGCAAGTTCATCCCAGCCTGCTGCTTTTAGGAATAGCGCATGCTCATCCGTAATAAGCGGATCTCCAAGTGCATCATCTTTATAGTAAAGTTCAACAATTGGCTGCTCTGTTTTTGTGCCTTCTTCAACGCCAAGGCGTTTTGCAAGACTTCCTGCAATAACATTGCGAACAACAACTTCTAGAGGAATAATACTTACTTTCTTTACAAGTTGCTCATAGTTTGAAAGTCTTTCAACAAAGTGTGTTGGCACATTCTCTTTATGAAGCACTTCAAATAGTAAGCTACTAATCTCATTATTCAATACTTTTTTACCAGCAATAGATGACTTCTTCTCACCGTTAAATGCTGTTGCATCATCTTTATATTCAAGCCATAAAATATTTTCTTGATCTGTAGCATATATCTTCTTTGCTTTTCCTTCGTACAACAATTCTTGTTTTTCCATCTGTTCCTCACCTCATCTGAAGTATCAGCACTATTTTAGAAAGAAGGCGCAATGCCTTCTTTCTATGAAATTAAAGTCCTAGACGATTAAAGATCATGTCTACATTTTTCAAATGGTGCTTGTAGTCAAAGCATTCTTCAATCTGCTCTGCTGTTAAGCGACTTGTAATGCGCTCATCACTTTCAATTAGTGAGCGGAACGGAACTTGCTCTTCCCATGCTTGCATTGCTTTTGGTTGAACAAGGTCATATGCTTCTTCACGAACCATGCCTGTATCAATAAGTGTAAGAAGGACACGCTGAGAGAAAATAAGACCAAATGTTTTCTCCATGTTACGTTGCATGTTTTCTGGGAAGACTGTTAGATTTTTTACGATATTGCCAAATCTGTTTAACATATAGTTCAAAGCAATTGTTGCATCTGGTAAGATAACGCGTTCTGCTGAAGAGTGAGAAATATCACGCTCATGCCATAAAGCAACGTTTTCGTAAGCTGTTACCATATAGCCACGAATTAAACGAGCTAAGCCTGTCATATTTTCAGAACCGATTGGGTTACGTTTATGAGGCATTGCAGACGAACCTTTTTGACCTTTTGCGAAAAACTCTTCAACTTCACGAGTTTCTGTTTTTTGTAAGCCACGTACTTCTACTGCAAATTTTTCAATAGACGCTGCTACAAGAGCAAGTGCTGACATATAGTGAGCATGACGATCACGCTGAAGTGTTTGTGTAGAAATTGGCGCCGGTTTTAAACCAAGCTTCTCACACACAAATTTCTCAACAAATGGATCAATATTTGCGAAAGTTCCAACTGCACCAGACATTTTACCAACTGCAATGTTCTCTGCTGCATGTTTGAAACGCTCAACATTGCGCTTCATTTCTTCGTGCCAAAGAGCCATCTTTAATCCGAATGTTGTTGGCTCAGCATGAACACCGTGTGTACGACCCATCATTACTGTGTATTTATGTTCTTGTGCTTTCTCTTTTAAAATGTCAACAAAACGCTCAAGGTCGCCAATTAAGATGTCGTTTGCTTGTTTTAATAGGTAAGAAAGAGCTGTGTCCACAACGTCTGTTGATGTTAAGCCGTAGTGTACCCATTTACGTTCTTCACCAAGCGTTTCTGATACTGCACGTGTGAAAGCAACAACATCGTGACGTGTTTCTTCTTCAATCTCTTTAATACGATTGATATCAAAAGAAGCATTCTCACGCAGTTTTTTTACATCTTCCTTTGGAATAACGCCAAGCTCTGACCATGCTTCACAAGCTAAGATTTCAACTTCTAGCCATGCTTTAAAGCGATTTTCCTCTGTCCAAATTGCTCCCATTTCTTCACGTGTATAACGTTCAATCATTTTAGTTCCTCCGTTTAACTCCAAATTTTTAAGGCGTTGATTTTTTCTAGCGCCATCTCTATGTTATCAGCAATAACCGTCATATGTCCCATTTTTCGTCCATCTTTTACTTCCTTTTTTCCGTACAAATGAATGTGGCAGTCTGAAAATTGTTCGACTTTATCAAGTGCCTTGTTCATTTCATCTCCTAAAAGGTTTGCCATTACTGCTGGCTTTAGCAATGAAGAATCTCCTAATGGCCAGTTACAGATGGCTCGAATATGCTGACCAAATTGTGAAACAGCACAGGCATTCATAGAATAATGGCCAGAGTTATGCGGACGAGGAGCGAGTTCATTTACAAATAGCTCTCCGTCTCTTGTTATAAACATCTCTACAGCTAGTGTGCCCACAAGTTTTAAATGATTCGCGATTTTCAAAGCAATCTCGGTTGCTTTTTCTTTTGTTTCTTCACTCACACGTGCTGGTACGATTGTTTGATATAAAATGTGATGTTTATGAATATTTTCACCAATTGGCAAGCATGTTACATCACCATTTTCGTTGCGGTGAACAATGACAGACACTTCCTTTTGAAGGTCAATCCAGCTTTCTAGTACGCAAGTTCCCGCATTTAAAAGCTTTATGGCTTCATCAATATCTTCTTTGCGTTCAATTAGATGTTGACCTTTTCCATCATAGCCACCTTGACACGTTTTTAAGACGCACGGATATCCGATACTTCCAACTGCCTCTTCCATTTCCTCAGCTTTTTCAATAATGTAATAAGGAGCAATTGGAAGTCCTGCTTTTGTAATTTCTTCTTTTTCGAACTGACGATTTTGTGTGGTTTTGAGTAAGTGGCTTCCCTGTGGTACATAAGAATGTTCCTCAAGCCATTTAACCATTTCTACATTCACATTTTCAAACTCATACGTAATGACATCTGAACATTGAGCAAGCTTTTGAATTCCTTCAAAGTCATCATAACCTGCTACAATCTTGATATCAGCTATTTGCCCACATGGAGAATCCTCAGCAGGTTCTAAAACCGCTATATTATACCCCATTTCTTTTGCTGACATGGCCATCATTCGTCCAAGTTGGCCACCACCAATGATCCCAATTGTTTGTCCTGGTAAAATTCTATTCAAGTTCATCACTACTTTGCATCGCTTTTTGTTTTGTTGACTCACGGCGCTCATGTAAACGAGCTTCTAACTGATCGTCTCGAGTCGCTAATATTTGGGCTGCTAACAATCCTGCATTTGTAGCCCCTGCTTTTCCAATTGCAACGGTTGCCACAGGTACACCACCTGGCATTTGTACGATAGAAAGAAGTGAATCCAATCCTTGCAAATGACTAGAGCGAACTGGAACTCCGATAACTGGAAGTAACGTTTTAGCTGCTACCATACCTGGCAAATGTGCTGCACCTCCAGCGCCTGCAATAATTACTTCAATTCCTCGTCCTTTTGCTTCTTCTGCATATTGAAACATTAAATCAGGAGTACGATGTGCTGACACAACTTTTTTTTCATATGCTACATGCAGTTCATCTAAAATATCACAAGCATGCTTCATCGTTTCCCAATCAGAAGTACTTCCCATAATTACAGCTACTTTTGCATTCATGTATAAGCTCTCCTTTTGAAAATAAAAATGCCTAGAGTAGTTGGAGACAAGAGAAAGTCACCACCTACTCTAGGCATTCTTAGAATACATAACCTAGTGTAAGATACTTTCTCTCATAGTCCGACAATTTACGGTCGTCGGGTAGAAACTTGTGGGCCATATCCCCACTATTATACGAGAGTTCGCTTCTTAAAATTTCTATAATCATAGTAACAGCTTACCAAACCTTATGTCAATCAAAAATCGAATGTTTTATATTGTTTTTTATCTATTGTTCGTGTTTTACAGCTTCTTTCCTTCGAAAGTAATTTTTCGTTCTGTTGGAATGTACTCTTTTTTTCCATTTACTACTTTCTCAGTGAATACTGGTTTCTCAAAGCGACGTACAGGAGTATATCCTTCCTTTTTCATACGACCAAGACAATCAGAAATTGTCTCGCCTTGTTTTACTTCAAATGTTTTCTTATTTTTACTAGCCAATATAAATCCTCCTTAGGAATTTTCATGGTTCTTATTATAAACGGAATTGAATAAAGAAAAAACGAGAGAAATAAAATTTCTCTCGTTTTTTCTCACTTATCTAATAAAAAGAGCGATACAACTTTAGCCATTTGTTCACGTGTTGCTCCATTATATGGTTTAAATTTATCACCATATCCCTCTATATATTCAAGTTCTTCAGCTGCCGCTACAGCTTTCTTCATTTCACTATCTAATGTTTTAAGATCCGTAAATTTTGTAGATGTTCCTCCTTCATAAGGTGCTCCATGTTTCACCTCATAGGCTCTCATCATCATTGTAACCATTTGAGAACGTGAAATAGGTTCCCATGGTTCAAATGTCGTATCACTGGTTCCTTTAATTAATCCTGCTTTATAAGCTGCTGTAATTTCATCTTTTGTTTCTTTATCCATTTTACCTAAGTCTTTAAATGGAGAAGTGCCTTCTGCTTTTAAATCAAGAGCACGTACAAGCATTGAGGCAAACTGAGCACGATTTAATGAACTAAACGGAGCAAAGACTTCAGGACTTTTCCCCTTTACAACACCTTCATTTGCTAAATATGAAACATAAGGATTTGACCAACTGTTTAAAGGAACATCTTTAAAAATAGAAGATACTTCTTGAATACGTCCTTCTGCTTTGAAATGAACAGGACTTTCTAATGAGCGTACATAATCAGATGTAGCATCAATATCAACAGGACCTGTTTCAGGTTGATCTAGTGCATTATCTATAATAGCCTGATCTGCTCCAAACATATAGTTATTCACAACAACAGTATACTTCTCACTAGGATTGATTTTCTTGCCGTTTGGTAAGAAAATATCTACTACCTTCCCTCGCTTAGCATTATGATCATACGTATACGTATAACGAAGACCTGAGATAGAATAATCAAGTCCATAGCTTGTGATTTGACCATCTAATATTTCTCGCAGTCCTGCACCTGTTACAGTAAACTTGTTTAGGACATTCCCAAACGGTTGAATAGTGTACAGTTCACCAAACGTGATATCACCTTTATCGATTCCAGCCCGGACTCCTCCACCATTCATAAGAGCAATATCAGCATCCATTGTCTCTCTCATACCATCTGCAATCATATTTCCAACAGGATGGTCTCCAACTGGCCCAAATCCAGGATAGCGTTGAGAGGGATAATCTACAGCACTCTTGCTAATAACCTCTTCTTTTACAGGTTTCACTTTTTCATTGTACTTTTCCAAGATCGATTTTACTTTTTCATCAGGCTTTATGCCCTCTTGAGTTACCCACTCTGTTGTAGCACTCTTTTTTACAATATCACCTGTAGATGGATCAATCTCAATATCAACATCACCAAAAGCTTGTCCATATTCAAAAGATTGCACAATGAGCTTATTGTCTACAACGCCATTTGTAAATTGATGATTATGACCAGCGAAAATAATATCTACCTCATCGTCAATCTTCTTAGCAAATTCAGCTGTTTGTCCTGAGACAGCTCCATTAGCCTCTTGAATTGAAGGATTATGAGCAAGCACAACAATTGATTTTACTCCTTGTTCTTTTAATTCTTTCGCATACTTATTAATTGCTTCTACTTCGTCTGTAATTTGAAGATTTTCGTTTCCTTTTTTAATAACCATGCCTGGAGTCTCAGTTGTAACAACACCAATGAATCCTATTTTTGCTCCGTCCACTTCTTTTACAGCATATGGTGGAAGAATAAGTTTACCATTGCTTTTATCATACGCATTAGCTGCTACAACAGGAAAGTTCATTCCATCATAACCTTTTGTTCCTTTCCCCTCAGGATGGTCTCCTCCTTTAACCATGCGACGAAGCTCCTCAATTCCTTCATCAAATTCATGGTTTCCAACCGTACCAACATCAAAACCCATCTCTTCCATAATCTCTACAACTGGCTCGTCTTGAAATGCGCCGGAAACAAGTGGGCTTCCTCCAATAATATCACCTGCATGTACATAGAATGTGTTTTCATTATCAGCTTCATGTTCCTTCATATGAGCTGCTAAGTATTCCGCTCCCCCTACAACCTCTTCTTTTTTTCCGTCTCCGTTTATATCAGCCTTTGAAGAATAGTCAATTTGTCCATGAAGATCATTGATACTTAAAAGCTGAACTTTAATATTTTCTGTCTCAGCTTTCACATATGTTGAGCTGAATGGAATAAGGTATGTACTTACTGCTAAAGCAGATAAAAGAGAATAGCTCCCTAATTTCATAAATTTCTTGAATTTCATTTCTTTTCCCCCTGATATTATATGATTTTTCAAACTATTATCATTATATCAAGGTGAAAGAAGCTCGTTTGTAAACTTTCTGTAAAATCATCCCTCAAATACAGGATAAACAAAAAGGCTGATCTATTATAGATCAGCCTTTTTATATGGTGCCTGGCAACGTCCTACTCTCACAGGGACAAAGTCCCAACTACCATCGGCGCTCAAGAGCTTAACTTCTGTGTTCGGCATGGGAACAGGTGTGACCTCTTGGCTATGGTTACCAGACTATATTGAGTTGTTCACTCAAAACTAAATAACAAGGCAAGGAAAAACATATCCGATTATGATCAATTCTTAGGTTAAGTCCTCGATCGATTAGTATTAGTCAGCTCCACATGTCGCCATGCTTCCACCTCTAACCTATCT
>NZ_JBJZOT010000015.1:0-1437500 GCF_057808375.1 Priestia sp. TRM10 | reverse complement strand
AAATGGTTTCCATTTCAATGTTCTCTTCCATCATCATCATACTTCCAGCTTCTGCTATAACACTTTCACGTGGATCAAGTTCAATCTCTACGAACTGCATATCATCTCCATAAAGTTTATAATCTATTTCATGTGAATTCATTTCTTCTCCTCTTTTCAAATGGTTTTCTCCTTGTAATACGTTGTACAAAGTTAAAAAGTTTCAACATGTAATAGGATAAACACAATGTTCTTTTCTAATGTATAGGATTATAAAGCATATAATTAAAAGTCGATCTTAAATAATGAGAAATAACAGTATCGTAATTTAAGAAAAAACACAGTCAAAAGACTGTGTTTTTTAGAAGAAGTAGCCGATAAAAAGACCAATGGATAATAAAAATCCAAAGAACGTATTTGTTTGTGCTGTAGCTTTCATAGCCGGTACCATTTGAATTGGCATTGTTTTTCCAATAAATCCTTTTACAGCTTGGATTGGTTTTGGAAGGCTAAGGAATACTAATAATAGCCAAGGGCTTGCTACTCCTGCAATAATAAGTCCAATAATCCATACATAAGATACGGTGAACATAGATGCTAACACTACAATAGACTGTTTCTTTCCGACGAGAATAGCTAACGTCTTACGGCCAAACTCTTTGTCTCCGTCAAAATCACGGATATTGTTTGCAAGTAAAATAGCACCTACAAGAATTGCAATAGGAATAGATACGACAACACTTTCTGCTGTAATCTTTCCTGTTTGAATGAAGAAAGAAATCAATATGATGGAACTTCCCATCATAAGTCCTGATACAAGTTCTCCAAACGGTGTATAAGCAATAGGGTATGGACCTCCAGTATAAAGATATCCAACAGCCATACAAAAAAGGCCGATAAGCGCAAGCCACCAGCTGCTACTCATGCAAATATATACCCCAATAATCATTGATAATAAGTACAAAATAAGAGCACTGTTCATAATTGTCCGAGGAGAAATTCCTTCACGAACAATTCCGCCACCAATTCCTACCGAGTTTTCATTGTCAAGTCCACGCTTGAAGTCGTAATATTCGTTGAAAAGGTTCGTAGCAATTTGAATAAAAAGACACGCAATTAACATTGCTAGAAAGATGGGAATATTAACTGAAGTAGATTGCATAGACAGAGCTGTTCCAATTAAGACAGGAACAAAAGCTGCTGTTAAGGTATGTGGACGTGTTAATTTCCACCATACTTTCCATCCCTTTTTTGGCGATTGAGCAGCACGCGGTTGTGATGATTGCATGCTTGTTCTCATCCTTTCTCTAAAAAGATATTTATAAAAACATTTTAGATAGACGTTTTTAGACAAAAAACACCTAACATTAGTGTAGAGAAAATCATGAGAAAGTTCAACTTTTTTTCACTTACTAAAGCTTTGTGCAAATAAAGTTTAAAAAGGGATATAGAGATTACATTTAGATTATGAAGCCCTTCACTAGCATTTTTAAAGAGAAAGATTTATAATTATTTAGTTGCGTATTTCTACAACATTAGACAAGCATTTATTTTAAGATAAGACTTTTTTCTTTGTTACAACTTTCTATCTTTAAGAGAAGATTTTACCATATAAGTTTCCCTAAAATAAATTGGGAAATAAAAATAAGATTATGTCAGATTTTACTGGAGGGAGCTAGTGTGGTTACAAGTATTGAGGAAGCGAAACGGAAAATTGAAGACGCTAGTTTACGTGCTAATAAATTAGAGAAGCCTCAGTTTGTTAGTATTGTAAAGCAAATTGCTCAGTTTGATCCTCTCTCTGTTTACTATAATGGGCGCCATTTATATGAAGGGAAGCGTTTCTTTTGGAAAGATGCGTATGATCCTTTTTATCTAGTTGGATTTGATTATGCCCATATTATTGAAAAGAATAAGGGTAGAGATCGTTTTAAGTATGTTGAAGAAGAATGGAAGCGTTTTATTGAAGGTGTAGAGGACAACAAAACACCGTTTGGGACAGGTAACTTGCTTTTTGGAGGATTCTCTTTTCATCCTTATCAAAAGGAAGATAATTTATGGACGAGTTTTCCTGTTAGCCGTTTTTTTGTTCCTAAAGTTCTTTTTACCTCCTATAATAAAGAAGCTTTCTTAACCTTTAATCGATATATTAAGCAAGGCGAATCAGTAGAGGACATTATAAAAGAAATGGAGCATATCGAAGAAACTTTTCTTGCTTCTGACACTCTTCCATCTCAAGTTCATAACAGAGATGCTGTTCAACATGAAGTCGCTCCTGAAGAATGGAAAAGAGCTGTGAAGCATGCAACAGAACAGATTAGAAGTGGTGAAATTGAAAAAGTTGTATTAGCACGTGAATTACAAGTAACATTTCATGAAAAAATATGGAGTGAATATGCCTTATCAAACTTGCTAGAAGAACAGAATTTAAGCTATATTTTTGCTGTTGAACAAGATAGCCAATGTTTTATCGGTGCTTCTCCGGAACGACTTGTAAAAAGTGTTGATGGTGAGGTCTTTTCAACGTGCTTAGCAGGCTCTATCCCAAGGGGACATTCTGCAGGGGAAGATGAAAAATTAGGGGAAGAGTTATTGAACGATGAAAAGAACTTGTTTGAACATAACCTTGTTGTAAATATGATTGAAAAGGCAATGAAAGAGACGTGCTTAAATGTATATGCCCCTGAGCATCCAACTCTTTATAAAGTAAAGCATATTCAACACTTATATACTCCTATTAAAGGAAAAGCAAAAGAAGGAACCACTCTTATTGAACTTGTGGAGAAATTGCACCCAACTCCTGCTCTTGGTGGATATCCTAAAGAAGAGTCTGTTGAGGTGTTAGAAAAGCTAGAGGTGTTTGAAAGAGGATGGTATGCAGCCCCAATTGGATGGCTTGATGGGGATGGTAACGGTGAATTTATTGTTGGAATACGATCAGCATTGCTGCGTGGTCATGAAGCATCACTTTTTGCAGGTTGTGGAATTGTGGGAGATTCAGATCCTCAAAGTGAATATGAAGAAACAAAAACAAAATTTAAGCCAATGCTTTCAGCGTTAGGAGGAATGAACAATGACAAGTGATGCTCTTACCTCATATGTAGCAACATTTGTAGATGGACTAGTAAGCAGTGGCATTGTGGACGTTGTTATCAGTCCTGGATCTCGTTCAACTCCGCTTGCACTTACAATGGCAGAGTGTGACGAACTAAATGTGTATACTAATATTGATGAACGATCTGCGGCTTTTTTCGCTTTAGGAATAGCGAAAGCAAAACAGCATCCTGTCGTTTTGCTTTGTACGTCAGGTACAGCAGCAGCTAACTATTTTCCTGCTATTGTAGAAGCCCATTATTCTCGTGTCCCGCTTGTTGTTATAACAGCAGATCGACCGCACGAGCTAAGAGAAGTAGGGGCTCCACAAGCAATTGATCAAGTAAACTTGTACGGCAAGTATGCCAAATGGTTTGTGGATGTTTCTATACCTGAAAGCTCAGTAGAAGCTCTTCGGTATATTAAACAAGTGGCTAAAAGAGCTGTTCATGTAGCTGAACGTGGTGGCCAAGGCGTTACACATGTGAACTTCCCGCTTCGAGAGCCACTTCTCCCTAACTTAGCAGAAGTGCACAATTTCTTTGAAGAAAGAAGAGAAGAGCGAAAAAAAGTAAGCGAGAGAATTGGTTCCCAAGCTGATGTTGCTTATGTAGAACAATTGCTAGAAAGAGCAGAAAAACCTCTTTTCATTTGCGGTCAACAAATTTCTGAAGAAGGAAGCAGGGAGATTGTTGCTTTAGCAGATATGCTTAATATCCCTATTCTTGCTGATCCCTTATCAAATATTCGAACAAATAAGCTAGTGCAAGATGTTGTAATGGATAGTTATGATACTTTCTTAAAAAATGAAAGAGTAGCTGAAGAATTAGCACCAGATCTTATTGTTCGTTTTGGTGGAATGCCTGTTTCAAAAACAACGCTCAAGTTTATGACAAACTACGCCCCAGAAAATTTCATAATGGTAGATCATACATTAGATTGGCGTGATCCGACAGGAACGATAACAGATGTTATTGTATCGCATGAAGAATTTTTATGTAGAAGCTTAAGGGAACAATGTGAAAACATCACTTTCTCAAAAAATTGGCTTTCAAAATGGATGAATGTGCAAAATATCACAAGTGACCTTCTTCAGCAGGCAATGGCCAATACAAAGGAACTTGATGAAGGAAAAGTTGTTGTAGAACTTCAAGAAGCTCTTCCAGAGCAAAGCCTTCTTTTTGTTGGAAACTCTATGCCTATTCGAGATGTTGATACATTTTTAAGAAAGTCATCTAAAAGTCTAGATGTATTAGCAAATAGGGGAGCTAACGGAATTGATGGAGTTGTTTCAGCAGCACTTGGCGCAAGTACTGCTTATCATCATTCTGTATTATTAATTGGCGATGTATCTTTTTATCATGATTTAAATGGATTATTAGCTGCACATTTGAATGAATTGAACCTAACCGTTGTGCTTGTTAATAACGATGGTGGAGGTATTTTCTCTTTTCTTCCTCAAGCAAAGGAAGAAAAGCATTTCGAACTTCTCTTTGGTACTCCACTCGGAATTGATTTCTCAAATGCTGTAAAAGCTTATCATGGGTCATTTCATAAAGCGAGCAATTGGGCGGATTTTCGTTATTACCTTGAGGAATCTTTCAGAACAAAAGGTGTTACAGTCATTGAGATTGAAACAGTGCGTACGAAGAATGTTGAAACACATCGAAGCATGTGGAAAGATATTGAGGATGCTTTAAATGAGGAAAAGGAAAAATGAACAAAATCATTCGTGGAGTGAATTATAATATTGAAATCGAAGGAGAAGGCCCACCTCTTTTGCTTCTTCACGGTTTTACAGGATCTCAGGCAACATGGAAACATGTGAAGGAAGATTTTACTCATTATAAAGTGATTACAGTAGATCTTATTGGACATGGAGAAACAGACAAGCCTGCTGATCCTAGTCGTTATACGATGGAGGAAACTGTAGCAGACTTGCTTCAATTATTCTATGAATTAAAGATTGAAAAAGCAGCGATTCTTGGTTATTCAATGGGTGGAAGAGTTGCGTTATCGTTTGCAATCTTATATCCTCATAAAGTGACAGCACTTATATTAGAAAGCTCTTCACCTGGTCTTAAGACAATTGAAGAAAAGAAAGCTCGTCAATTGAATGATGAGCAACTTGCTTCTTTCATTAACGAAAAAGGAATAGAGGCTTTTGTCGAAAAGTGGGAAAACATCCCGCTTTTTCGTTCTCAAAAGTCCTTGCCAAATGATATTATTGAAGAAGTAAGAAAAGAGCGATTAAAAAATGTTCCCCGCGGTTTAGCAAATAGCTTAATTGGGATGGGGACAGGCATGCAGCCTTCATGGTGGCCGCTTTTGTCTACTCTCAATATGCCAACACTTCTTATCACAGGAAAACTTGATATAAAGTTTTGTCAGATTGGTTCAGAGATAGATGAGCAGCTTACAAACTCTTTTTTAGAAAGAGTTAAAGAAGTTGGGCATGCTATACATGTGGAAAAACCTCGAATTTTTAGTAAAATAGTAGATGGGTTTTTACAAAGTGTACATGAATAAAGGAGGACTAAAAAATGTCTACAGTAGAATGGACTGCAGAACGTAAGTACGAAGATATTTTATATGAAACGTACAATGGAATTGCTAAAATCACAATTAACAGACCAGAGGTGCATAATGCATTCCGCCCACGTACGGTTTCAGAGCTAATCGATGCGTTTGCATATGCTCGTGATGATGCTAATGTTGGTGTTATTGTATTAGCAGGTGCTGGTGAAAAAGCATTCTGCTCTGGTGGAGATCAAAAAGTACGTGGTCATGGTGGCTATGTTGGGGACGATCAAATTCCTCGCTTAAACGTACTTGATTTACAACGTTTAATTCGTGTTATTCCAAAACCAGTTGTTGCGATGGTTTCAGGATACGCAATTGGTGGAGGACATGTTTTACACTTAGTTTGTGACTTAACAATTGCAGCGGATAATGCTGTGTTTGGTCAAACAGGTCCAAAAGTAGGAAGTTTTGATGCTGGTTATGGTGCTGGTTACCTTGCTCGTGTTGTAGGACATAAAAAAGCACGTGAAATTTGGTTCTTATGTCGCCAGTACAGTGCACAAGAAGCATTGGATATGGGTCTTGTAAATACAGTTGTTCCTCTTGAAAAGTTAGAAGAGGAAACTGTGCAATGGTGCAACGAAATGCTTGAGAAAAGTCCAACTGCTCTTCGTTTCCTAAAAGCTGCGTTCAATGCAGATTCAGATGGACTAGCAGGTATGCAACAATTTGGTGGAGATGCAACGCTTCTTTACTACACAACAGATGAAGCAAAAGAAGGAAGAGATGCTTTCAAAGAGAAACGTACTCCAGACTTCAAGCAGTTCCCAAGATTCCCTTAAAAATAACAAAGAGAAAGCAGCTTAATGAATTTCGTTAAGCTGCTTTTTCGATAAAGAAGGAGTAATAGTATGGAACAGACAATGCCAAGCTGGTTAAAAAAGAGAGCTTTTCTGTCTCCGAACCGGATTGCAATTAAAACGATGAAAGAAGAAATTACATTTAAAGAACTTTTTATAAAAGCAGAAGAAATAGGGAAGAAGTTAGGGGCACTTGAGATAGAAAAAGGAAGCCATGTTGGGATTCTTGCTCACAATAGTTTAGATTTCGTCATTTTTCTTCATGCACTGCTTGGTATAGGAGCTAAAGTTGTGTTTTTAAATACTAAGCTAACGGAGAAAGAGCTATCGTTTCAGCTAGAAAATAGTAAAACTTCTATTCTTATTACAGATGATGAACTATTTAAAACGTCAATTACAGGTATTCAAAAAGCTTCATTTTCAGAAGTGAAAAAACTTGAAGAGCGTAATCTGTCTTTCCAAGAGGAAGTTTCTCTTTCAGATGTAGCAACAATTATGTATACATCAGGAACAACAGGAAATCCTAAAGGGGTTGTTCAAACGTATGGGAACCATTGGTGGAGTGCGACTGGATCTTCTTTAAACTTAGGTCTTCATGATAATGATCGTTGGCTTTTGGCCGTGCCACTTTTTCATATTAGTGGATTTTCGATTTTAATGCGCAGCGTCATATATGGAATGACTGTAATTCTTCATGAGAAATTTGAGGCAGAAAGAGTGCAACATGCTATTTTTCATGAGGGGGTAACAATTATATCCTGTGTAACAGCAATGCTGCAGAAAATGCTAGAGCATCTTCACGAGCCGTATCCAGATACATTTCGATGTCTTCTCTTAGGAGGAGGTCCAGCTCCTTTGCCAATACTAGAAAAGTGCAAAGAAGCAAACATTCCTGTCTATCAAACATATGGAATGACGGAAACTTCCTCACAAATTGTAACTCTTTCACCTGAGGATGCGCTGACTAAACTTGGGTCGGCTGGAAAGGTGCTTTTCCCAGCGCAGCTAAAAATAAAATCAGAGAATAAGCAAGAAGCAGGAGAGATTGTTGTAAAAGGACCAAACGTGACAAAAGGATATCTCTACAACGAAGAAGCAACAAATAAAGCTATTATAGATGGATGGCTTCATACGGGAGATATGGGATATGTTGATGAAGACGGTTATTTGTACGTACTTGATCGACGTTCAGACTTAATCATCTCAGGGGGCGAAAATGTATATCCGGCAGAAATAGAATCTGTGCTTCTTTCGCATCCTGCTGTTAAAGAAGCTGGTGTAACAGGTCAAGATGATGAAAGATGGGGGAAAGTTCCGGCTGCTTTTCTTGTCATGGCACACTCTATAGAGGAAAGTGAGCTAAAATCATTCTGTCAAAAAAGACTCGCTTCCTTCAAAATTCCAGCAAACTTTTATTTTGTAGATGAGCTAACAAGAAACGCTTCAAATAAATTAGTGAGACGGAAGCTGTTTTCTTTGCTAGAGGGCCAACAAAATGAAGATTGAGAATATCACCTTATATAGGTTGAGTCTGTCATTAAAAAGTCCTTTTTCTACAAAGTATGGAACAGTAAAAGATAGAGAGTTTTTACTTCTTAAAGTGAAAGATGAAACAGGAGCAGTTGGCTGGGGAGAATGTGTTGCTTTTGATACTCCATGGTATACGGAAGAAACGGTAGATACGTGTGAATATGCGTTAAAACATTTTTTAATTCCCTTTTTGAAAGGGGAAAGGGTAACACACCCAAGGGAAACAACCAAATTGTTTTCATTCGTTCAAGGTCATAGTATGGCTAAGGCATCGCTTGATTTAGCTCTATGGGATCTTTATGCAAAGAAGCTTGGCAAACCGTTAGGAAAGGTCCTTGGAGGCACAGCTTCTAAAATTTCCTCAGGAGTAGCTATTGGTATTAGCGATGAAGAATCAATGATTCAAAGTATTAAGGGATATGTAAAGGCAGGATATAAACGCTTTAAAATTAAAATTAAACCTGGTCACGACTATGAAGTTTTGAAAAAGATTCGTCAACAATTCCCAGATTTACCGCTTATGGCAGATGCTAATGCTTCATATACATTCACTGATATGTCTCTTCTAGAACAGCTTGACTCTCTTAACTTGATGATGATTGAGCAGCCCTTTGGAAAAGATGAATTTTTTCAACATAGCGAACTTCAGCGAGTATTGAAAACACCGATTTGTCTTGATGAAAGCATTACATCTGTTGAAAAAGCTTACCAAGCGATTCAATTTAAGAGCTGCAAAATTCTTGTTGTGAAACCAGGGAGAATTGGTGGGCTATCCCCATCTCTTCAAATTCATGAGCTAGCTCTTAAACATCATTTTCCACTCTGGGTTGGTGGGATGATTGAATCTGGTGTGTCTCGTGCTCATAATGTAGCACTTGCAAGCTTGCCTGGTTTTACAATTCCAGGTGACATTTCTGCGTCAGACCGTTATTGGAGTCGAGATGTGGTCAAAAAAGGGATTAAAGTTTTTGATGGCCATATTGAAGTACCATTAGAAAGTGGTTTAGGATTTTTCATTGATGAGCCTTTTATTGATCAAATTGCAACTAAAAAAGAAGAATTTTAAATATAAAAGCTCGGAAAGAAGAATAATTTCTTTCCGAGCTTTTATATTTAGAGAGAAGATGTTTGTGAAGAACAGAACGATAATATGAAAAATATACAAAAAAAGTTGACATTTTTTCAATTAGGCTATATTTTTTGTATTAAGGAAACTTTTTAGTATATAAGCATAAATTATTCTAAAAATAAAAAAGGTATTTTTTTGCTTAAAAAGTTGCCTTGAAGCAAAAAAATAGTGCAAGCACAAAAGGGGGATGCGTTTTGAAGAAGTTAGTCGTAATGATAGGGGCATTTTTGTTCATTTTATTACTGGCAGGTTGTCAAAGTGAAAAGGCAAGCTCGTCAGGAGATAAAGGAGAAAAAATAAAAATCACAGCTACAACAGGTCAAGTTGCAGATATTGCTAAAAGGATTGGTGGAAATAAAGTCACAGTAGAAGCCTTAATGGGACCTGGTGTTGATCCCCATCTTTATCAACCTTCTCAAGGAGATATTAAAAAAATACAAGAAGCAGATATAATTCTTTACAATGGTCTACATCTAGAAGGAAAGATGGGGAATATTTTTGAACGAATTGAGAAAGAAAAACCTGTTGTGCCTGTAGGAGAAGCTATTCCAAAAGAAAAGCTCATTAAGTCTGCAGATGATGCAAAGCTTTATGATCCACATGTTTGGTTTGATCCAGAGCTTTGGGTGTATGCAGTTGAAGAGACAAAGGAAGAACTTGTGAAGCTTGATCCTGATCACAAAGGTGAATATGAAAAAAATGCAGAGCAATATATAGAGGAATTAAATAAGGTGAAAAAAGAAGCGAAAGAGAAGTTTGCTGAAATCCCGAAGGAACGTCGTGTTCTTGTTACAGCTCATGATGCTTTTGGTTACTTCGGCAAAGCCTACAATATGGATGTTATGGGACTGCAGGGTTTAAGTACAGACTCTGAATATGGTTTAAAAGACGTTCAAAATTTAGTAGATACACTTGTCGATAAAAAAATTAAAGCTGTATTTATTGAAAGTAGTGTCTCTAAAAAATCAATCAATGCAGTTGTAGAGGGAGCGAAAAAAGCAGGTCACAATGTAAAAATTGGTGGAGAACTTTACTCAGATGCAATGGGGAAAGAAGGAACAGAGGAAGGTACATATATTGGGATGTACCGTCACAATATTGAGCAAATTTCAAAGGCGCTTAAATAAAGGAGGTAGGACATGGAACCTGTAAGAGTTGATAACTTAACGGTTGCTTATCATAAAAAACCAGTTCTTCAAAACGTTAGCTTTTCAATTCCAGAAGGAAAACTGATTGGAATTATTGGTCCAAATGGAGCTGGGAAGTCTACGCTTATTAAAGCAATATTAGGATTGATACCAAAAGCAAGCGGACATGTATCTATTTATGATAAGCCATATGAAAAACAAAGAAGCCTTGTTGGTTACGTACCTCAAAGAGGATCTGTGGACTGGGACTTTCCCACAAATGCACTTGATGTTGTATTAATGGGAAGATACAGACACATTGGCTGGCTGAAATACCCTTCTAAAAAAGATAAACAGTTTGCAATGGAGTGTTTGGATAAAGTTGGAATGTCAGCATTTGCTGGAAGGCAAATTAGTCAGCTATCTGGAGGACAGCAGCAGCGCGTATTTCTAGCAAGGGCACTTGCTCAAGATGCTAAAGTGTACTTTATGGATGAACCGTTTGTTGGAGTTGATGCCGCAACTGAAAAAGCAATTATTACTCTACTAGATGAACTAAAAAAACAAGGAAAAACGGTTCTTGTTGTTCATCATGATTTGCAGACTGTTCAAGAGTATTTTGATTGGGTTTTTCTATTGAATATGAGAAAGATTGCAATAGGCCCAACAGAAGAGGTATTTACATTTGATAATTTACAAACCACATATGGCGGGGGATTAGCGTTTTTAAATCAAGAAATGCTTGTCACATCTAAAAAGTAGAGGAGGGAGGATGATGGAAGTTATTCAAGAAGTTTTTAGGAATGGAAACGTTCAGTGGGTATTGCTCGGAACATTACTGTTAGGTCTTTGCAGTGGGGTTCTTGGCAGCTTTGCTCTTTTAAAAAAGCAAAGCTTAATTGGAGATGCAATGGCACATGCAGCTCTTCCTGGAATATGTCTCGCTTTTCTCATTGTAGGAGAAAAGGCGCTTATCCCATTCATCATTGGAGCTACTATACTAGGAATGATTGCAACTTACTGTATTCAATTCATTGTGAGGCATTCACGTATTAAAGAAGATACGTCGATTGGACTTGTGCTTTCTGTCTTCTTTGGTATAGGGATCGTTCTTCTTACGTATATCCAGCATAATGGAGCCGGAAATCAAAGTGGACTTGACGATTTCTTATTCGGTCAAGCGGCTTCTCTTGTTGGAGTAGATGTTCAGATTATTAGTATTATCTCTCTGCTTCTTTTATGTGTAACAGCTCTTTTATTTAAAGAACTTAAGGTCATCACATTTGATCCCCAGTTTGCAAAAGGATTAGGACTTCCTGTGAGAGGATTAAATGGTTTATTAATGACAATGATTGTACTTGCGGTTGTTATTGGCTTGCAAGCAGTTGGCGTAATTTTAATGTCTGCTTTACTCATCACTCCAGCTATTACGGCGCGCTACTGGACAGACAAATTGAGCGTTATGACAATTTTATCAGGGACAATGGGCCTCGCTTCTGGAGGGATTGGAACAATTGTGAGCTTAAGTTACGCCTCTTTACCAACAGGTCCTGTGATTATTTTATCTTTAACTGTCCTCTTCCTTTTTTCACTTTTATTTTCTCCAAAGCGAGGGCTCATTTCCACGTTGGTTAAAAGAATTCGTTTTAATCAAAACATACTAAGAGAGGATGTTCTTGTTCTTTTTTATGAAGGAGAAGAGTGGGCAAAGCTTCAGAAAAAGCAAGGTTATTCTCCGTCTATGTCTTCTTCAGATCTTATGAAAACAAGATTTATTTCACAGAGGAAATTAGAACGAAATTTAAAAAAGTTACGTTCAGAGCGGTTATTGAAGAAGAATAGTAGAGAGGAATATCGTTTAACAGAAGAAGGTCTTTCAATAGCTCATGAGCTGACTTTAAAAAGAAGGCTAATGGAAGTGTATCTTATGAATGAAATGCACTATGGTCACCTCCAATTAAGAACAGCTCACGGGGAAATCAGAGATATACCAAAAGATATTCTAACAGAACTTCTGGACATTCTTAAAAACCAGGGGCGGATGCCTTTCCTTTTAAAAGAACAAGAGAGCGAACTAGCAGAAACAAAGCCAGAAAATATATCGTAAAGGAGGTTAGGAATTTGAGCTTTGAAGGATGGATTATTATTACTGGAATGCTTGTTGGGATTGTTTGTGGAACAATTGGCTGTTTTTTAATTCTCCGCAAGATGGCAATGCTAGCAGATGCAATTAGTCATACTGTACTTCTCGGTATTGTTGTAGCTTTTTTAGTCAGCAACAGCTTAGACGGTATTTACATGCTGATTGGGGCAGCCTCTGTTGGATTATTAACAGCTTGGTTTGTTCAGCTTTTGCATCAAAGCGGTGTTCAATCAGATGCAGCTATTGGGGTTGTGTTCACATCTCTTTTCGCGCTTGGCGTTGTCCTTGTGACTGTCTATGCAGATAAGGTGCATTTGGATGTGAATCATGCTCTTATGGGCGATATTACATTTGTGCCATGGAATACACTGGAGTTCTTCGGTTATTCTTTAGGACCTAAAGCAGTATGGATGCTTGGAACTGTAGCTCTTATTAATTTTATATTAATGTGGATTTTTTATAAGGAGTTGAAGATTACTTCTTTTGACCCTCAAATGGCACTTGCGCTTGGTATTCCAGTTACATTTATTCACTATTTGCTGATGGGGATGCTTTCCTTATCAACTGTTGCCTCATTTGATAGTGTTGGGGCCATTTTAGTTGTTGCAATGCTTATTGCTCCAGGAGCAACAGCCTATTTATTAACTGATCGCTTAATCGTCATGATTATACTAAGTGCCGCTGTTGGGGCAGTAGCAGCTGTTATTGGATACTATAGTGCATCATATTGGAACATATCTATAGCAGGTGCAATGGCAGCTTCGTGTGGTTTTCTTTTCTTGTTAGCTTTTCTTTTTTCGCCAAAGCATGGCCTTCTTTTTAAGCGACTGTCACAACAAAAGCTTAAACAAAGCGAAGCTTTTTCAGAAAAGTAATGACCCTTCATTTGAAGGGTCATTTTTTGTATAAATTCTCCTTTACTGACAAAGCTAGTATGTGAATAGAAAAGGAGAATTTAACATGAAAGAAATTCTAATGAAAGATTCAAAGGTTATGCAAACAAAGCTTGTTCTTCCTCTTGATACAAATAATCTAGGAACAATGTTTGGGGGAAGAGTACTGGCCTCCATTGATGAGATGGCTGCTATTGTTTCAATGAAACATTCTGCTTCAACAACGGTCACAGCTTCTATTGATTCTGTGGATTTCCTATCTCCCGTAAAGGTCGGAGATATTTTAAGTATTGAAGGACTAATTGCTCATACAGGAAGAAGTTCAATGGAAGTATATGTAAGAGTGGTGAAAGAAGATTGGAAAACAAAAGAGAGAGTTACTACTACAACTTCTTTTGTCACAATGGTAGCTATCAATGAAGAGGGAAAAACAATAGAAGTTCCAAAAATTGTGCCCCAAAGTGAAGAAGAGAAAGAGATTTATGAATCAGCTTTAAAGCGTAAACAGCAAAGAATCTAGCTATAAATGAGCATGCAACATAAGCATGCTCATTTATTTTTTCTATAGGACAGAACAACTAATTGATAAATGTTATCAATTAGTTGTTGACAAAGAGAATCATTCTCAATTATGCTAGTTATAGAAGAGCAAAGAGAAAAAATATTCTGATTGCTTGTTGAGGATACTTAAATATGATTATGGAACGCCAAGAATTTAACATAATGAACGTGAAAATAGAAGAAATAAAAGAAGGGTGGAGCTAAAATGGGATCGATTTTAGTTGTTGGAGGAGACCGTGTTAAACATATTACAACAAGATTAGAGAATGAAGGGTACAATGAGGTGATTCATTTAGACGGACGTAAGGCAAACATGGTAAAGCGAGATATTCCAGAACATATTCGTTTCGTGCTTGTTATTACTGATTTTATCAATCATAATCTTGCAAAAGTAATTAAAGAGAAAGCGAAAAAAAGCGCTAAACCAATTTACTTTGTTCATCATTCGTGGAGCGCAATTTACCGAGTAATTCAAAAGATAGACTAATAAAAAACGAAAGAGGGATAGTATGAGCTGTAATGACATAAGGAAAGAAGGGTTGTTCTTAGATTGGATAATAGAAAGTACAAAAAGTGAAGCAAAGTGGAAGAAGCCTATTATAAGGACAATAGAGAAAATTACAACTTTGTTCTATCAAGCCCCGCAAAAAGAACGTTCTTCTCTCTATTTACTTCAACTTATTGACAAGTACTGGCATAATATCCCGAGAGAGTCTTTTCAATCCTTAACTGAATATTACCTTTTGTTAGCAAAAGTCAGTGATTACTTATTAACAACTCTTTTATATAATCAAAAATCCCCTCTTAGAGAGTCCTAGGAGGGGATTTTTTTAATAGGCACCTTCTGGGTCATTATCATCTTTTGATTTGAAGTTCTTCTTTAGGTAGCCGCGATCTTTCATGAAAAGTCTCCAAAAATACACAAACCCAGGGAAGAGAATGATGAACGCTACAATATAAGTGATAAATAGAGCTTTAAAAGTTGCCGGATCTGTAAATCCTTCTTCAAGTGTTACATGTGGATAAACCATGTATGGGAGATGAGAGCGGCCATACACATAGCTTGCAAAGAAATATTGAATAATAACCATCACAACAGAAATTCGGGGTCTTCCAAGCCTTGATTTTGTTGGAAGGAAGAGACACAGTCCTGCGATAATAAAAGCAATAATAGAAGCAACTAGAGCCCAAATATGATCCATCATATTGTTGTAAATCCAAGGGCTTTCAGTTCGTAATGT
Source organism: Priestia sp. TRM10 (assembly GCF_057808375.1). NCBI lineage: Bacteria > Bacillati > Bacillota > Bacilli > Caryophanales > Bacillaceae > Priestia > Priestia sp. TRM10. Next base: position 1,422,421 of record NZ_JBJZOT010000015.1, on the reverse strand, counting down.
TGCTATAACAAGAAACCCAGCAATAAGGGAGCATGGGCCTGTAATGAGAGCATCACGTCGATATACTTCGTATGCATTGTACTGATCAGATGTTTTGGAGTAATCTGTCAATAGAAGTGATGAAAGAAACAGCGTTGACGTGAAGGCGAATAGCATAAACATATATACGTTTGGGCTAGTAAAAAGTGCTCCTAAATTTAAATGATCGTTTCCATTCACTTTGTTAATATAGCCACCATGTGTGATAGGGAGAACGCAAATTAACAGAGCAGGGATGAAAATACCTGATACGCCAGAAACGTAAATCAGTGCTTTTTCATATCCTTTAGCCATGTGAGAAAAAACAAGGAATCCGCTTCGAATCGCAAGCAAGAGAAGCATAATACTTCCTGGAATAAGGAGAACCGTTCCGAGCGTAAATGTAGCACTTGGAAAGAAACTAAATAATCCAACCACAATAGCTACAATAAATACGTTTGTAACTTCCCATGTTGGTGAAAGGTAACGGTTTGCAATATTCGTTGCATTCGTTTTTTCTTTGTTAATATACACCATAGACCAAAACCCAGCTCCAAAATCCATGGAAGCCATAATGGCATAGATAAAAACAAGCCCCCACAAAAGAGTAACAGCAATGAGCGTATCCGCCATTTAAATACCTCCTTCAGAGTTTAGTTTAGCTAAATCTTCTGAAACAGGATGTCTCTTGAAGTAATAGCGAAGTACAAGAACAACAGCTATTCCTAAAATAATATAGACAAGAAGGAACAGGAAAAAGAGTAGACTTAAATCTGCTGATGTTGTAACAGCTTCAGACGTCTTCATCATACGGTAAATAATCCATGGCTGACGTCCTGTACAAGCAAAAATCCATCCAGATTCAATAGCAATTACAGCAAGCGGCCCTGAGATAATAAATGCCCAAAGAAAAAGTTTCGGAAATTCTTTTCTCTTTAAGAACTTCGTCCACACGAATGCTGCAAGAGCTAACATAAGAAGAAATCCACCAATGACAACCATTGAGTTAAATAAAGTGTGAATAAATAACGGTGGCCAATATTCTCTTGGGAAATCATTAAGCCCAATTACAGTAGTATTAAAACTGTTGCCAGCTAAAAAGCTTAACGCCCATGGGAACTCTATTCCGTATTTAATTTCTTGATTTTCAACATCCGTGAATCCTCCGAGTGTTAGTGGAGCATGATCCTGAGTTTCAAAAAGCCCTTCAGCACCTGCTAGCTTTTCTGGCTGATATTCATAAAGATGCTGTGCTGATTCATGACCGTTAAGGGCTGTTAGAAAAGAGAATATTCCTCCAACAGTTAAACCGATAATAAGAGCTTTTCGATGGAAAGAGTATACCTTTTTATCTTTGCGCGAGCGTAGCATTTTGTAAGCAGCAATCGAAGCAATAATAAAACCAACTGTTGTATATGCTGAGACAACAACATGCCCTGCTGTGACTAAAAAGCTTGGATTAAAGAAAGCTGCCCAAGGTTCAACATTAGTAATATTTCCATCTGTAATGGTAAACCCTGCAGGAGTTCCTTCAAAAGCATGGACATTCGTAATTAAGACAGCTGAAGCTGCTCCACCAATTGCAATAGATATGACACTAACAATCCTCATCAAGGGAGAAATGCGGTCTGCTGCATACACGTAGATAGATAAAAAGAGAGCTTCAATAAAAAAAGCGTAAATTTCAATTTGGAACGGAAGAGACATAACTTTACCAACAACTTCCATAAAGCCAGGCCACAATAAAGAGAGCTGTGTTCCGGCAATTGTTCCGGTTGGAATAGCAACGCCAAGTAAAACAGAGAAACCTTTGATCCAACGCTGTGCCATAATGTTATAAGACGGATCTTTTGTTTTTTGATATAAAAGTTCTGCAATGAGAATCATAAGAGGAAGACCAACGCCTAGTGTTGCAAAAATAATATGAAAACCCATTGTCATCCCAAACATTGAGCGTGCTGTAACTAAGTGATCCATAATGCTCCTACCTTTCCAGTGAAGTATCAATAAACCTTATTGTCCACTTATTGGAATCAATTATTCATGATTTTGGAAGGGAGGAAAACTTTTCGTTTGCAAATAGTAATGGTTACGTTTTATAATAGGGATATGATTTTGAAAGGAGCACGATAACTATGAAACAAAATTTACATCCAGATTACCAGCCTGTAGTATTTATGGACACAAACAGCGGATATAAATTTTTAAGTGGTTCAACAAAGAAATCAAACGAGACAATAGAGTGGGAAGACGGAAACACTTATCCGCTTTTAAAAGTAGAGGTTTCATCTGACACACATCCATTCTATACAGGACGTCAAAAATTTGGTAACCGTGATGGACGAGCAGAGCAGTTTAAGAAGAAATATAATATGAAGTAAAAACAACAATAAAAGGAGGATGTTCTAAAAAGATAAATTTTAGAACATCCTCTTTTTTAAAAATTTGATATAATAAATAATGAATTTCACCATATAAGATATGATAAGGGGAGTAGAAAAATGTTAGAACAAATTCTAGAATATAACAAGCAATTCGTTGAGAAACAAGAGTACAAAACATTTGAAACAACAAAGTTTCCAAACAAGAAATGCGTTATTTTAACATGCATGGACACAAGACTTATCGAACTTTTACCAGCAAGTATGAACTTAAAAAACGGAGACGCTAAAATTGTAAAATCAGCAGGTGCTGTTGTTTCAACACCATTTGGCGGAATTATGCGCAGCCTTATTGTTGCTATTTATGAATTAGGCGCAGATGAGGTATTTGTTATTGGTCATCATGACTGCGGAATGAGCAGTATCAATCCAGAGGCCGTAAAGAAAAAATTTGTTGAACGCGGTATTACAGAAGATACAATCCATACGTTAGAAAATGCGGGAGTTAACCTTGATGACTGGCTTCGTGGATTTGATAATGTAACAGATAGCGTTCAACAAAGCGTTGATCAAATTCGCAACCATCCGCTTGTACCAAACGTTCCTGTGCATGGTTTAGTCATTGACCCTGCAACAGGAAAATTAGATGTTGTAGATCGTGACGAAAAAGCTGTTACTTCATCAAAATAATTATTTTGAATGTGAATGCTTGTCCTTCTTTTCAGGAACTGGATCAAAGCCTCCTGGATGGAAGGGATGGCATTTTAATATTCGTTTTATCGTAAGGTAGGTACCTTTAATGGCTCCAAAGCGCTGAATCGATTGAAGACCATAGTGTGAACATGTGGGGTGAAAGCGACAGCGTGGAGGAGAAAGAGGAGAGATGAACAGCTGATATCCTCTAATAAGCCAGAGCAATAATTTTTTCATAGATAAAACCTTCCTTAAAAAGAGTGTTCTAAATTTATTATAACCTACGATATGTTATACTAGATACGATTAAAAAATACAAATGATACATCGAAAGGAGAGCTTTTTTATGCCTTCAGTTGAAAGTTTTGAACTTGATCATACAGCCGTGAAAGCTCCTTATGTTCGTCATTGTGGTGTTCATAAAGTAGGAACTGATGGATTAATTAATAAGTTTGATATTCGTTTTTGCCAACCGAATAAGCAAGCGATGAAGCCTGATACTATTCATACATTGGAACATCTTTTAGCATTTACAATCCGTAAATATGCGGAGAAACACGACCATTTTGATATTATTGATGTTTCTCCAATGGGTTGCCAAACAGGGTACTATTTAGTGGTAAGCGGCGAGCCAACTGTAAAAGAAATCATTACATTGTTAAGAGAAACATTTGAGGATGCTGTGAATATTACTGAAATCCCAGCTGCAAATGAAACACAATGCGGTCAAGCGAAACTTCACGATTTAGATGGAGCAAAACGTCTAATGAAGTTCTGGCTTGAACAAAATGATGAAGATTTAGAAAAAGTATTTGGTTAAGAAGAAAAGCGTCCTTTTTTAAAAAAGGACGCTTTTTTTCCATAATTTTAAGTTTGAACATCGTGTAAAAGTGGGTACAACTATAGTAGAGAAAATGTGTTAAAAAAAATGATTCGGAGGAATAACGATGTCAAACAATAAAGTTACAACAATTGTAAATAATCAAATCGCAAATTTCAGTGTCCTTTACATTAAGCTACATAATTATCACTGGTATGTAAAAGGAGAAAACTTCTTTACCCTACATGAAAAGTTTGAAGAGCTTTACAACGAGACAGCTACAAATATTGATGACTTAGCAGAGCGTTTATTAGCTCTTGAAGTAAAACCTGTTGCAACAATGAAAGAATATCTTGAAATGTCTTCTATCAAAGAAGCAGAAAAGAATGAAAGTGCAAAAGACATGGTAGCAAACCTTGTAGCAGACTTCAATACATTAACAAAAGAGTTGAAAGAAGGTATGGATGCTGCAGCAGAAGCTGACGATGAAACAACAGGAGATATGCTCCTTGCTATGCATAAAAGCTTTGAAAAACATACATGGATGTTAAATTCGTTCTTAGGACGATAAGAAAAAGCGGAGAATATCTCCGCTTTTTTGCTTCTAGCAAATTTTTGAAACAGTTTCTCTCTTTGCTCCGTATATCTTTTTAAACAAAGAAAGGAGGCGGTGCAGGAGTGAAGCTGAAAAAGAAAAAGCAGAACAGGAGAAAGAAGGAAGTAGCAGAGACAGCCTTTGACGTTTTGCTTGAAGCTCCTGAACTTCTTTATTACGCTCCTCGCTTACTTTGGATGGGCTGCAAAACAGTTCTAAAAGCAATTTCAGAAGCGTGAAGGCAGAGAGTGTAGCAGATATTTGTTACACTCTCTGTTTTCATTTAATATAAATTGTATGGGAATATAAGAAAGGAGCATTTTTATGAAAGAGACTTTTAAAGCATTAGTTATTCGTGAACAAGGTGAAGAGGTTTCACGGAACATTGAGCATCTATCTCTGTCAGACTTACCAGAAGGAGATGTTGTTGTAAAAGTTGCTTACTCTGGTGTGAACTATAAAGATGGACTAGCAAGTATTAAGAATGGAAAAATTGTCTCTTCTTATCCCTTTATTCCTGGAATTGATCTTGCAGGAGAAGTTGTTTCCTCAAAAGATGAGCGCTTTAAAGAAGGTGACAAAGTAATTGCAACAAGCTACGAAATTGGGGTTTCTCATTTTGGTGGTTATAGTGAATATGCACGCCTTCATGGAGATTGGATTGTTCCATTACCAGAAGGTTTAACATTAAAAGAAGCAATGGTTTTAGGGACAGCAGGGTTTACAGCTGCTCTATCTGTTCAACGGTTAGAAGAAAACGGTCTTCAAGAAGAAAACGGTGATGTTCTTGTGACAGGAGCAACAGGTGGAGTTGGTAGCGTTGCTATCGCAATGCTTTCTAAGCGTGGCTATACCGTTGTAGCAAGCAGCGGGAAAGAATCACAGCACGAGTATTTGAAAAGTATTGGGGCATCTGAGATTATCTCGCGTGAAGATGTTTACAATGGCAAAATAAAAGCGCTTGATAAACAAAAGTTTGCAGGAGCCGTAGATCCTGTTGGTGGTGAAGTGCTAGCGTCAATTCTTAGTCAAATCTCTTATAATGGTTCTGTTGCCGTAAGTGGGTTAACGGGTGGAGGCAAAGTTCCAACGTCTGTTTATCCATTCATACTGCGCGGGGTAAACCTCCTTGGCATTGATTCTGTTTATTGTCCAATGGAGCGTAGACAAAAACTTTGGGAGCGAATGGGAGGAGATTTAAAACCCCAAGACTTCTCAAAGCTTGTGAACAAAGAGATTTCCTTGGAAGAACTTCCAAATGCCTTAGACAACATTTTACAAGCAAAATCAACGGGTAGAGTTATTGTGAAAATGTAATGAAAAGCAAACAGGCCTTATGCTTGTTTGCTTTTTTATATGATATATGCCTCCTTTTCCCTCTTTTTTTACACGTTATCTTCATTTCTTTAAATTCCTACGCACTTTGATAGTTTGTACATATAATAATACTGTGAATTAACTATTTCCTATCATAGGAGTTTGGGAGGAGGGAAACTGTGTTTAAACAGTCTTTCTTGCTCGGCATTGCTAGCATCGGATCTTTTACTGGACTGCTGTTTGGTGGGTGGAATTATTTACTAACCATTCTTTTGGCATGCGTTATTCTCGATTATATAACTGGCTTGCTATCATCTATTGTGCACAAGGAATTCAATAGCCGTATCGGTTATAGAGGAATTGCTCAAAAGATTTTAATTTTTATTTTAGTTGCTGTAGCAAACTTTATGGATGTTCTACTCTGGGATGAGAATTTTATCCGCAATACAACAATCCTATTTTATACACTTAACGAAATCATTTCTATCACTGATAACGCAAAAAGAGTAGGACTACCTGTACCACAAATTATTATCAATGCAATTCGCGCCTTACAAAATCGATTAAAAAAATAAAATGAATACTTTTCTCCTTTTTGTGGGATAAGAACACTATTATCTCTACAAAGAGGAGAGAATTCTATGATAAACGAGCGACAAACTTATTACGTTACATTAGCAACAGGGGAAATTTCACAAATTAGCACTGCGTCAGATTGGAACTATACGATTTATGCCAATAATGAGGAAATAGAAGAACTAAGAGAAATCTTTAATGAAAACAGAGCAACAGATTGGGGTAACTATTTCAGAGCACATGTTCCATACTTAGAATATCATTATGATAAAGGCAATGACATTTATGATCGCCATATTTGTGCTATATATGATAAATTGTATGAGCTTGGAGATGAGAATGCCAAAGCCCATATTGAACAAATCCTGCCGTTGCTGAACAGAAATAAAGAGTGATTTCAATAATTGCTCTTTTTTTGTCGGGAAAAAAGAACGTATTGAAAACTTCTATGCTACAATAGAAATCATAATAATGAGCGATGGAGTAATGTCATATGTACACGTTTAAAGATAGCTACCAGAATCAAGTTTTTTTGTCTTTTAATAAACATGCTTTTTCTAAAAATCCGAAACATGTCTGGGTTGTGTGTCGTTTTGAAGGCCAATGGCTCTTAACAGATCATTCAACACGTGGAATGGAGTTTCCGGGTGGAAAAGTAGAGCAAGGAGAGACACCTGCAGAAGCTGCTAGACGAGAGGTAATGGAGGAAACAGGTGGGGTTGTTACAGATTTACACTATTTAGGGCAGTATAAAGTATGTAGCCGCCAACGAATTATTATCAAAAACATTTACTTTGCTTCTATTCCAGAGATTAAAAAAAGAGATGACTACCTAGAAACAAAAGGACCTGTTTTAGTAAGAGAATTACCAAAACATATTAAAAATCATGAAGAATACAGTTTTATTATGAAAGATGACGTTCTTCAGCACGTGTTAACTGAAATGCGACGTCAGGGAATATTACCTCAAAAAGGAACATCTTCATAAGAGATGTTCCTTTTTATTATTTCAGCAATTTTTTTTCAAGAATAGCAACGCCTTGATACATAAGCGTAGCTAAAATGGCAATAAGCAAGAGGCTTAGAAGCACAAGGGTAAAATTAAACACTTGGAATCCATAAATAATCATATAACCGAGCCCTTGACTTGAAACGAGAAATTCACCGACAATAACGCCTACCCAAGATAATCCAACATTCACTTTAAAAGTAGAAATGATAGCTGGAAAAGAGCTTGGTAGGATGGCTTCTTTAAAACATTGAAGTCGTGAAGCATTAAAAATACGAAGGACTTTTACATAGTTAGGATCCACTTCTTTAAATGATGTATAAATAACAATGGTAGTAATAATCACAGAAATGAGAGCCCCCATAATTAGAATGGAGGAAAAGTTTGGTCCAATCGCAACAATCAGAATCGGCCCGAGCGCTACTTTAGGCATCGCATTTAATACAACAAGATAAGGATCAAGAATTTTAGCAAGCTTTGGTGACCACCAAAGAAGCGATGCAAGTAAAATCCCAGCAAGTGTCCCAATTAAAAACCCAAGCAGTGTTTCAAAAAGAGTGACGCTTGTATGCTGTAATAGAGAGCCATCCATCAGCTTTTCAATAAAAAGCTCACTCACTTTAACAGGGGAACTGAAAATAAGCGGATCTAAAATTTTTGTTCGTGAACCAACTTCCCATAGAACAAAAAAAGAAACGAGGATAAGAAGTTGAAAAAGACGAACATAAACTTTTTCTCTTTTTAAGGTACGCAAATACTGTTCATGAAGGAAGGCTGTATTTTTATTATTGTTCAAGATGTTCAAACTCCTTCCAAATGCGTTGAAATAAGGCATTATATTCTTCATGTTGACGTGCTTCAAGCGGTGATAAGCTCCGTAAACTTTGAGGAACGATAAATGTTTTAGAAAGTCTCCCTGGGTTTCTTGAAAGAAGAAAAATACGGTCGCTCATTGCAATGGCTTCACCAATATCGTGTGTAACAAGAACGGCGGTTTTATTGAAATTTTTTAACGTTTCCCCAACAAGATCTTCAAGCTTTAATTTGGTTTGAAAATCTAACGCTGAAAAAGGTTCATCAAGCAATAAAAGCTGTGGATTCGTAATGAGTGTACGAACGAGTGAAACACGCTGCCTCATCCCACCTGAAAGCTCGCTCGGATAGAGGGATTCTACATTTGGCAGTCCAACAGTTTCTAAGAGAGCTGTCGCCTTTTCCTCCCATTCTGCTGACGTTTGCTTTTTGATTTTAGGCCCAAGAAGGACATTTTCTTTTATCGTTTTCCAATTAAACAAATAATCTTGTTGAAGCATATAGCCAATTAAGTCTTTATGATCTTTCATTTTTTGATCTTGGATAAGTATGCTCCCTTCTGTTGGAGAAAGGAGCCCAGAAATGATAGAAAGAAGCGTTGTTTTCCCACAGCCACTCGGTCCTAAAAGAGAAATAAATTCGCCTTCTTCAAGAGTGAATGAAATGTTCTCAAGAACGGAAGTAGCCTGCTTTTTTGAGAAGTACGTATGACTTATGTTTTGAACATCAAGAAATGTCATTTTTTATCGCCTACTCTTCCATAGCCTTTTTGGCTATCTTCGTGTTCACAAGTTTTGTATAATCCACATTTTTAGGTAGTTCGCCTGCTTCTTTCATAATTTCCTCAAGCTGATTCCACTCTGCTTTGTTTAGCAAAGGATTTTTTGCATAGGAATCTTGTGACTTGTAACGATCAACAACAGTTTCAATTGTTTCTAAGGACGTATCTTCAAACTGAGGAGCAATCTCTTTTGCTACTTCCTCTGCACTGTGCTCATCAACCCATTTTTGCGCTTTATAAAGAGCACGTGTGAATTTCTCCATCGTTTCTTCATTTTCAGTAAGGTAGCTTTCTTTCGCCATAAAAGAAGTGTAAGGAACTTTGCCTGATTCGGTTCCAAATGAGGCAACAATATGGCCTTTTCCTTGTTGTTCAAAAATACTTGCTGTTGGTTCGAAAAGCTGGACATAATCACCTGTTCCTGATGCAAAGGCATTCGCAACGTTTGCAAAATCAATATTTTGGATAAGCTCTAAATCTTGTTTAGGATCAATATTATGCTGCTTTAATACATACTCACCAACCATTTGTGGCATGCCACCTTTACGCTGACCGAGAAATGTAGAACCTTTAAGCTGTTCCCATGAGAAGTTCTCTATTTTTTCTCTTGCTACTAAAAAAGTTCCATCATTTTCTGTTAACTGTGCAAAGTTAACGACAGGATCATCTGCTCCTTGAGATTGCACATAAATGGATGTTTCAGAACCAACGAGAGCAACATCAATGCCGTCTGATAGTAAAGACGTCATTGTTTTATCTCCGCCCCACGTTGTTTTTAATTCAACATCTAAACCTTCTTCTTCAAAAAAACCTTTGGAAACAGCCACATACTGTGGAGCGTAAAAGATAGAATGGGTTACTTCCCCAACTCTGACCGTTTTTTTCGTTTCTTGACTACACCCAAACAAACTTAAGCAAACTAAGAGAAGAGCTATAGATAAATAAACTTTACCTTTTTTCATCATGAAAGAGTAAACCTCCTTTAAAAAGACTTCTTTTGTCTATATTGATAAAATATGAGGAGGAGACAATTTGTGTGAATGCCTAGAAAAATTATTTTAAAGGATGATGTTTTTTGCTAAATGGAACGGTAGTTAGTAAGCAGCGATTTCCATCACCAAATCCGCATGTACTCCTTCATATTGTGGAATATATGGTGGATGGACTGCGTGTTAAAGGACTTTTGGCAGAGCCTGTAGCTAACGGAAGATACGACGGTTTTTTATATTTGAGAGGAGGCATTAAAAGCGTTGGCATGGTTCGAGTTGGGCGAATTGTTCAATTTGCTTCAGAAGGATTTGTTGTAATGGCCCCTTTTTATAGAGGAAACCAAGGGGGAGAAGGAAATGAAGATTTTGCAGGAGAAGATCGTTATGACGCGCTGAGTGCCTTAGGAGTGCTTGAGCAACATTCAAAAGTAGACAAGGATAACATTCACGTTTTTGGGTTTTCAAGAGGAGGAGTAATGGCTCTTTTGGTTGCTGAATTATCCGATACCGTTCGCTCTCTTGTATTATGGGGAGGTGTAACAGACATGGTGCTCACCTACAATGAGCGAAAAGACTTGCGTAGAATGATGAAGCGCGTTATTGGAGGAAGTCCAAATAAGGTACCAGAGGCTTATAAGTGGCGTACTCCTCTTTATGAAGTGGATCAAATTTCTTGTCCTGTACTGCTTATACATGGAGTACATGATGAAAATGTCTCAGTGCAACATGCTTACAAATTAGAAGAAAAACTCAAAAAGCTAAATCATACATATGAAGCATGGTACTTTGAGGGGTTTACACATTACTTTCCACCACGTGAAAATCGCCGAATTGTTCATTCACTTACAAGCTGGATGAAGAAGCATTCAAGTCTTTCACAGGTTTGATAATTTGATATAATAAAAAAAAAGAGGTGATTTTTATGGGTATGCCAATGGAGCTAAACACGATGATTGTAACAAAAGGCAACGAAGAAAGAATAGGGGAGAACGAGTTTGCACTTAAAAAAAGTGGATACCGTCTTTACCCACTTGATATTCCAATTGACATCCGTACGACTAAAGAAGGCGAAAGTCGAGGACGAGCAATCATAAAGAAAATAGAATGGTTCAAAGAAACGACTTTTTTAACATATGAGTTCATTTCCTTGAATTCTACAAACTAAAAGAGCGAGCGCTGTTGCGCTCGCTCTTTCGATTAAACGATTGGTCCACCAAGCTTTTCAATCTCAGAATTGTTTGTTGAGAATTTTTTAAAATTCTCTTTGAATTGATATGCAAGCGTTGTTGCTGCATTTTTATATTCATCAGGGTTTTTCCACGTTTTGAAAGGCTGCAGAACTTCATCTGGCACTCCAGGAACATGCATCGGCATATGAAGCCCAAAAATACCGTCTTGCACTGTTTCTACATTAGCAAGTTCACCTTCAAGTGCTGCTTGCACCATTGCGCGTGTGTAAGCTAGGTTCATACGTTGGCCAACGCCATAAACGCCGCCAGTCCATCCTGTGTTTACAAGGTAAACGTCCACACTGTGTTCTACAATTTTCTTTCCAAGCATCTCAGCATATACAGTAGCAGGAAGAGGAAGGAATGGAGAGCCAAAGCACGTAGAGAATGTGGCTTCAGGTGCTGTGACACCTCGTTCTGTTCCTGCTAGTTTACTAGTGTATCCGCTTAAGAAATGATACATAGCTTGTTCTTTTGTTAGTTTGCTAATTGGAGGTAGCGTACCTGTTGCATCTGCTGTAAGAAAGATGATTGTTGAAGGGTGACCTGCAACACTTGGTTTTATAATATTATCAATAGACTCAAGTGGATAAGCTGCTCTTGTATTTTCTGTTAGTGCGTTATCGTTATAGTCTGGAGTTTTTGTTTTTGGATCTACAAAAACGTTCTCAAGCACTGCTCCAAAACGGATAGCATCAAAGATTTGAGGCTCTTTTTCTTTTGTTAAACCAATACATTTAGCATAGCATCCACCTTCAATATTAAAGACGCCAGAATTTGACCATCCGTGCTCGTCATCTCCAATAAGGCGACGGTTTTCATCTGCAGAAAGGGTTGTCTTTCCTGTTCCAGATAAACCAAAGAAAAGGGAAACATCACCTTCACTGCCAACGTTCGCTGAACAATGCATTGATAAAATATCTTGCTCAGGAAGAAGGAAGTTCATAACAGAGAAAATGGATTTTTTCATTTCCCCAGCATATTCTGTTCCCCCAATTAAGATAATGCGCTTTTCAAAAGAAATAATAATGAATGTTTCAGAGTTTGTTCCATCTATAGCCGAATCTGCTTTGAAGTCAGGTGCTGATACAATTGTAAACTCAGGTTTATGAGTCTTTAAATCTGCATCTTTGTCAGGACGGATAAATAGCTGACGCGCAAATAGATTGTGCCATGCATATTCATTAATAACGCGAAGAGGAAGCTGGTATTTCTCGTCTGCCCCTGCAAAACCATCAAATACAAAAAGTTCATCTTTTTTCTTTAAATGATTTACAACTTTCTCATATAAACGAGAAAACGTATCAGGAGCAATTGGTTGGTTTACCTGCCCCCAATTGATTTTTTTTTCGACAGAAGCATCACGAACAACAAATTTGTCAAGAGGAGAACGCCCTGTGTACTTTCCTGTTGCAACACTGACGGCTCCTGTTTCTGTTAATATACCTTCTTTACGATCTAAAATACGTTCAACAAGAGAAGGTGTTGCAAGGTTATGTTGAACAGACGGAAGCGTTAATAGTTCAGTTAATTTTGTTGACATATCGACAGTACTCATAAGCAATATCATCCTTTTTTCATAACGTTTTTATTTTAACTTAAAAAGAGTATAACACATTTATTTAAATAGTCTATACTAATTTATGAAAAAAGTGCATCGCTTTACTGATATTATATTAGATAAATAAATTTGTAATAAGGGTTGAGTGTTATATTGTTTCTATAATTTAAAAGTGTTATACAATTTAAATTTGAATTTTATTCTTTTTCGTTAGATGACACAAATTCAAAGAAACTAGGGATATTGTGTAAAAAAGGAGTTTGCATTTTCTCAAGCATTTTGAGTTTTAATTCTTGTTCTAAATCTTCTTGATAAACGGGATGGGCTTCTTTTACAAGGCTTGCAATCTTAGGTTGAAGCAGATTGAGAACAGCCATTTTATATTGTTTCTTAGTTTGTTCGTTCAAAATTATCCTTCCTTTCTACCTTGCAGAAGTGCACGAAGTTGGGATACTTCGCGTTCTAAATTTTCCATGCGCTTCTCAAAACGGGATAACAAGTAGAATGTCATTGCTATTGGAAATCCTGCATGCTGGATAAGAGAGACAATACTTATACTTTCCATCATATTCTAGACCTCCTCAGTTTTCTTAGGGCATTTTTTTTCATTTTTGAGATGGCTTGGGGAGAGACAGCGAGCTTTTGAGCAATTTCAACGTTTGTTAAACAAACATAAAAATGTAGATAAAGAACGGTTTTTTCGCGTTTTGTAAGCATTTTGACACAGTGATAAGTGTATTCGTTTGTAATACATTCCTCTATATGTTCCTCATGCTGATGATAATAATTACAAAAACTGTCATCTTTGATCATATTTATTCTAGGCTCTCTGTTATTTTCAAACACTGGTTTATCCAATATAAAAGAGTGAGTATATTCATATTTTTGAATCTTCTTCTTAAACGTGATAGCTTCTGAAGAAAGAAATCGAGAAAAGTATGCGACAAGTCGAACTTCCTCATAAAAACATTTAAAAGCTTGATCAAGCTCTTTTTTTGTTTGCTTGCTTGGATTTTGCTGGTAGTTCTCAAACTTTCTTTGGTGAGAAGCTGAAGAGAAAAAATGCTTTAATAAGGAGTTATTAGGCAAAGAATGAAAAGGTTTCATAAAAAATCCTCCTAACCGGAACGTATGTTCTTTTTTAGGGTAAAAAAAATATGCTGCTAGAAAATCTGCCTATAGTAAAGTAAAGAGGAAAGTTCTAGTGAAAAAACAACCATCTTTTTTAAAAGTTTACCTTATTATAGCTATCTGAAACAGAGTCTTTCTTCCTTACTCTCTGTGATAGATAGGAGGAGAGGAACGATATCCTAGACTAGAGAAAAAAGAGTTTTCTCTCTTAAATGAACCGGATAACGTATTAAGGAAAAGGAAGTTCCTAAAACGTATTGACACTTTTCCCTTTTGTACGTTAAGATAAGTCATTGAACGGATACTCTCTTATCCCGAGATGGTGGAGGGACATGGCCCTATGAAACCCAGCAACCGTCATCAATTAAAGATGAAAAGGTGCTAACCTGACGCAAGGGAAACCTTGATCGATAAGAGCGAAAGGCAAACTTTGACGTTAAACCTTTCCTCAAGCTAGGAAAGGTTTTTTTATATGTGTGTAAGAGGGAACTTTATTTACAATAATAAGGGAATGAGTACCGTATCATAGATTTGCTACCTTTAGAAGGAGGAACAAAGATGTCAGTTAAACGTCGTTTATTTACTTCTGAGTCTGTGACAGAAGGCCACCCAGATAAAATTTGTGACCAAATTTCGGACTCAATCCTTGATGCTATTTTAGAAAATGACCCTAATGCTCGTGTTGCTTGTGAAACATCTGTAACAACTGGTTTAGTATTAGTAGCGGGGGAAATTACAACTTCTACTTATGTAGATATCCCGAAAATTGTTCGTGAAACAATTAAAGGAATTGGTTACACTCGTGCAAAATATGGTTTTGATGCTGAAACTTGTGCTGTATTAACATCTATTGATGAGCAATCTGCTGATATCGCTCAAGGTGTTGACCAAGCTCTTGAAGCTCGTGAAGGATCAATGTCTGAAGAAGAAATTGAAGCAATTGGAGCAGGAGACCAAGGTCTTATGTTCGGATTTGCTTGTAATGAAACAAAAGAGCTTATGCCTCTTCCAATTTCATTATCACACCGTTTAGCTCGTCGTTTAGCAGAAGTACGTAAAGAAGAAATTCTTCCTTACCTTCGTCCAGATGCTAAGACACAAGTAACAGTTGAATATGATGAAAATGATAAACCTGTTCGTATTGATACAATTGTTATTTCAACACAGCATCATCCAGAAATTACGCTTGAGCAAATTCAACGTAATGTAAAAGAATATGTTATTAACCCAGTTGTACCAGCAGAGCTTATTGATGAAGACACAAAATATTTCATCAACCCAACAGGTCGTTTTGTAATTGGTGGCCCTCAAGGTGATGCAGGTTTAACTGGACGTAAAATCATTGTTGATACGTATGGTGGATATGCTCGTCATGGTGGTGGAGCTTTCTCTGGTAAAGATCCAACAAAAGTGGACCGCTCAGCAGCATATGCAGCTCGTTATGTAGCAAAGAACATTGTGGCTGCAGGTTTAGCTGACAAATGTGAAGTACAGCTTGCATACGCAATTGGTGTTGCACAACCTGTATCAATTTCAATTGATACGTTCAAAACAGGCAAAGTATCTGAAGAAGTACTTGTTGACGTTGTTCGCAACAACTTTGATCTTCGCCCAGCGGGAATTATCAACATGTTGAACCTACGTCGTCCAATCTATAAGCAAACTGCTGCTTATGGACACTTTGGTCGTACTGATGTTGAACTACCATGGGAATTAACGGATAAAGCTGAAGCTCTTCGTACTCAAGCCCTTGAAAAGTAATCAAAAAAAGCTTGTCACTAAATTAGTGACAAGCTTTTTTTATATCTCTCTTCTCAAAGCAGAGAGGACATTTGTTTTTGTTGCTTTACGAGCGGGTCTTAATCCTGAAAGAACCGCAACGCTAGCGCTAATAACTACAGCGATAATAATGAGTGAAATCGGAATATAAGAATAAGTGACATGGAACGAATCATCCGCTCCTTCACTTAATACAGAAGTAAGAATCATTGGTAGAATAGCATTTGCCCCAAAACTTACAATGTAGGACACAATAATTCCAATAATAGATCCTAAAACTCCAATAAAAGCACTTTCCATTAAAAAGATTTTTTGAATAACTTTTGGTTGTGCACCAATCGCTTTCATAATCCCAATTTCTTGAGTTCGTTCTGTGACAGCCATTGTCATTGTATTAAAGATACCGATAGCTGAAATAATTACAGCGATAGTTCCAACAAATACTAGTCCAATTTTGAAAGCTGTAAAAAACTTGTTAATATTATCAAGCTGCTGTGTAACAGAGTTTGCTTGATAACCTTTATCTAAAAGCGCTTGTGTTAATTGCTCTACATGCTCAAATTTATCTGCAAAAACAGCTAAGTCTGTTGAAAAGCTCTCCTCTTCAACTCCGAGAACGTTTGAGAAATCACTTAGAAATGAACTGCTTATAAAGATGTTAGAATCAACAACCCAATCGTTTGGGTTTTCTTTCGCAATGCCTACAATTTTAAAAGTATAAGATTTCTTCTCCTTTACTTTCCCAGTCTCTTCGTCTGTATTAGACACCTTTAGAGTAATGTTTTTATTTAAGACATTTCCTTGAAACCCTTTAGGTTGTTTTAAATCATAATTTGCATTTTGTTCAGACTTTTTTAGTTCTTGTTCAAACTTTTCCTGCTCTTTCTTAGACCAAAGCTGGCTTGCAAAATTATAGCCAACAATAACTTCATGTGACGAAGTTGGCATCCGTCCTTTTGAAAGACTCATTCCTGCGTTTGTTTCTTGTTTCATATTCGTAAAAATGAGAGAAGAGTTCTCGCTAGATCGTTCATCAAGCATTGTTTGAATAGGTTCGTTAACCGTTGTACGTTCAACAATAGCTTTGACATTTTCGTTATCTTTTAAGTCTTTTTTTAAGTCACCACTTAAATCTTTTGTATTCTTTTCGCTACCATAAATAGGAATCTTTGTAACGATCTGCTGTGAGAGTATTTCGTCTGTAACTGTTTTTTGCATTCCAAAACCAATTGAAGCAAGAACAACAAGAAATGCACACGACATTGCTGTTGCTAGAACGGTCATAAAGACACGGAGTCGGTTTTTCTTCATATTTCGTTTAATAAAACTAACTTGATCTTTAAAATTCATTTTTTACATACACCTTCTTTACGTAGTACACCATCGTGTAAATGAAGCTTATGATGTGCAATAGAGGATACTTCTTCATCATGAGTAATCATGACAAATGTAATTCCGTATTGTTTATTTAACGTTTGAATGAAAGAAAGAATAACTCTCTCAGTCTCTGAATCTAAGCTTCCTGTTGGTTCATCTGCGAGAATAATAGAAGGGTTCAAAACAAGTGCCCTTGCGATACTGACACGCTGCTGCTGTCCTCCTGAAAGCTCATTAGGATAATGGTTACGGTGGTTCTCTAATCCAACTGTTTGTAGAATTTCTAAAACTTTTTGTTTTCGTTCAGACTTGCGCATACCTTTTAAAGTAAGCGGCAGTTCAACATTTTCATATGTAGTAAGGCTAGGGATAAGTTGAAAGTTTTGAAAGATGAACCCAAAATGCTCAAGACGAAACTGAGCCCATTCCTTTTCATTGAAGTTTGTGACCGTTTGATTATTGATTTCAATGGTTCCTTCTGTTGGGGCAATGTAGCCAGAAATTAAGTTAAGAAGCGTTGATTTACCAGAGCCACTTTTTCCAACAATACAGGTAATTTCACCTTTAGGAATGTCCATAGAAACATCTTTTAGGACAGGAACAGTCTCTTCTGTTCCTTTTTTGCCAATTTTAAAAGAATGAGAAATGTTTTTTATGCTAATCATGCTTTTTCCTCTCTTTCATTTTATAAAATAAAATCGTTATAAGTGTATTAATATAAATAGTACAGTTAATACTGTATGTTGAAGAAGAGAGAAAGTCAATACTTTTTTCAGCAGAAAATATAAAAAGAGATCCTCGTTGATAACGAGGATCTCTTTTTAAGCAAGCTTACTTGTGGTAGAAGCAATTGAAATTGTTTCTTCATACTGAGTAAGAAGGTTGGTGAAAATCTGATCCCATGTTTGAGTAAGGGCGTAATGACGAGCTTCATTTCCCATTTGCAGTCGATCATGATGCCTTGTTAAAAGATAGGTCACTGCTTTAATAAACTCATCAGGGTTAGTAGGGTCACATAAAAAACCTGTTTTTCTATCTTTCACAATCGATTTTACTCCTCCTGCATTTGCTGCAACTGTTGGGATTCCTGAAGCCGCAGCTTCAAGAACAACATTTCCAAACGTTTCAGTTGTAGAAGGGAAAAAAAACAAGTCAGAGGCTGCGTACAAAGGTGCAATTTCTTTGCTTTTTAGAAATCCTGTGAAAGACATATTTCTGGGAGCCTTTTGTTCAAGCTGTTTTTTCATTGGTCCATCTCCAATAATGAGCCAATGGATCTTATCTCGCAGCTTGGCAGGAAGTGCCTGAGCTACATTCATTAGAAGTTCTAAATTTTTTTCAGGAGCAAGCCGCCCAACATATGTAATAACGTAGGGTTCTTTAATATGGTAAGCATCCCGAACATTTTTTTGATGGTAGTGAGGATGAAAAAGGCGATGATCAACACCGCGGGACCAAATGGAAAGATTAGAAAAACCATGTCGCATAAGCGTTTCTTTTGTATCTTGAGAAGGCACAAAAATCGTTTTCATTGAGCGGTGAAACCATCGCATATACTTCCAGACAAGAGGAGAAAGAAATTCTAAATCATAATAAGAAAGATATTGATCAAAATCAGTATGATAAGAACCAACGAGAGGAACGTTGAATTTTTTAGCATAGTGAATTCCACAAAGTCCTACATTGAAGGGAGTTGCTACATGAATAATATCTGGTTTGAAAGATTGAAGCTGTTGCCGGATTTTGAGCATGTTGGGAAGGGCGAGCCGACATTGTGGATAAAGAAAAAACGGTAAGCTCATAAATCGATGAACATTGAGCGAATATGGCTTTTCTCCCGTACTATCAGGAGCAAAAAGCTGAAATGAAATATGTTCATTACGCAAATGCTCCGTGAGTCTTTTCAATGTTTTCGCAACCCCATTAACATCAGGTGTAAAGGTATCTGTGAAGATGGCAATTTTCATTTCAATCCCTCCAATGAAAAATCATGATCTACAGAAAAAAAGAAAAACATCCATAGCCAAATGAACTGCCAATAAGCATACCAGCTGCAACATCGCTTGGGTAATGAAGACCAAGATAAATTCTTGAGAGTGCGACGCTTAATGAAAGTGGAAGAAGTAAAAGAGAAAGAGCAGAAAATGAAATAATAAAAGGTGTTGAGATAGCAAAAATAGCTGTCGTATGACCAGATGGAAAAGAATGATCACGCAAAGGATTCTGTAAAACATAGCTATTTATAATTTGAAGATAAGGTCGTTTTCGTGGATAAAGTTTTTTTAAGAGAGCAACTGGAATATGACTTAAAGCTAGCGCTAAAGCACTCGCTAAACTTGCTGCCTTCAATGTTTCAAAAGGCAAGAAAAGAAGTAATAGACAAACGCTAATGGAGACAGCTGCTCCTCCTAGATGTGTAATAAAACGAAAATACCCGTTCAACCATTTGCGATGAAATTGGTTGTTAAGTGAACGGAATAAAAAGCATTCAAATATATAGGCCCTTTTTAGCCATCTTTCCATTTCGTTTTTCATCTCCTTTTTACAGCCTTTACTTCTATTGTAGAAAGAAATTTTAGAGTTAGTGCTAAGAATTTGTAAAATTATCGTGTAGCTTTTCTTTACAAAAAAAACACACCGTGTGAGCGGTGTGTAAATTCTGTTATTCAAGAGGAGACAGCTGCTTATAATATTGTCCTTTTTCTACATAGCCTGTACGAATGCGTTCCATTTCTTTTAGGTCTTCTTCTGTTAGCGTTCGAATAACTTTAGCCGGCCGTCCAAAAGCAAGAGAATTTGGAGGGATTTTTTTACCAGGAGGAACAAGACTTCCTGCACCAATAAAAGCTCCTTCGCCGATTTCTGCTCCATCTAAAATTGTGGAACCCATTCCAACTAATGCTTTTTTACGAATGATTGAGCTATGTAAAATAACGGCATGACCAACTGTTACATCATCTTCAATTATAAGAGGATGATTGGGGCTCTGATGAAGTGTTGATTGATCTTGGATGTTCACTCGACGACCAATAATTGTTGGAGCAACATCACCGCGGATAACGGTATTAAACCAAATGCTGCTTTCATCTCCAATTTCAACATCTCCTGTAATTGTTACATAGTCAGCAATGAAAGCGGTATCTGAAATACGTGGTTCTTTCCCTTTGTAAGCGTAAAACATTTATTATCCCTCCATGTTATCAGTTGCAAAAAAACAAAGAATCTTCTAATGTAAGTGTACAAACTTTTTTTGCATCGGTAAATATAAAAAGAAGGGAAGTACATAATATGTGGACATGGGAAGTAGAGAACGCAAAGGGAGTCATGGTCATCATCCATGGAGCAGGAGAGCATCATGGACGCTATGAATGGCTGAGAGAAAGATGGAATGAAGAAGGTTTTCACGTTATCATGGGAGATCTCCCAGGCCAAGGAGTGACTACGAGAAGAAGAGGACATATTCGCTCTTTTAATGAGTATATTGAAGCAATTGAAGAATGGGTTGAAGAAGCGCAAACATACGACTTACCCATTTTTCTACTAGGACACAGTATGGGAGCATTGACGGCTATACGAGCGCTTCAGCTTCGCAGTTTGCCTGTATGGGGAGTTATTTTATCATCACCAGCCTTAGGATTAAAAGAACAACCACCAGCCTTTAAAGATGTCCTTTCAAAAGGTTTAAATAAGCTCATGCCTGGTAAACTTGTTCAATCTCCACTTGTGATTGAAAATGTCACAAGAAATCAGCGTCTTTGGAGAGAGCATAAAGAAGATAAGCTGTATGTGAAAAAAGTGTCTGTACGCTGGTACCGTCAGTTTGTGGAAGCGATGAATTTAGCTTTTAAAGATATGGATAAATTTCCAGATGTACCGTTATTAATTCTTCAAGCTGGGGAAGATAAGGTTATTGAGAAATTTATTGTAAGACAATGGTTTGATGATATGAGTTTAAGTGAAAAGATTTATAAGGAATGGACAGGACTTTATCATGAAGTATTCAATGAGCCTGAACAGGACCAAGTGTTTGCTTATGCAAAAAGCTTTGTTCATTTACATGTATAATGGGAAAAATAGAGCCGTAACAATCTCGAGGTGAGCAATGTGGAGATACCAAAACACCCTTTTATGTTAATGAGAAAAGTCTATAAAGAAGTAATGCCGATTGTTCATGAAGAATTGTTGAAGTGGAAGAAAAAAGCCAGCAATATTTCAAATGAAGAACTTCGAACGCAAGCGTTAGCAAGCATAAATGATAAAACCTTTCACTGTGAAGGTGGATCAATTATGGGGTTGCTTGCATGTGGAGAATTTAAAAAAGCAATCCGTTTTATTGTTGCTTACCAAACAATCAGTGACTACCTTGATAACTTGTGTGATCGAAGTACTTCGCTTGATCCGCTTGACTTTGCGGCTCTTCATGAATCAATGCCGCATGCTCTCACACCACATGCGACACTCGGAGAATATTATCGTTATCGAGAGGATCAAAATGATGGGGGGTATTTGCACGCTCTTGTTCAAACATGTCAGGAAGTGCTAGCAAGTATTGAACATTATCCACTCATTAAAAGCCATTTATTAGAGCTTTGCCGCTATTATTGTGATTTGCAAATACATAAACATGTAAGAGAAGAGGAGCGCGTTCACCGCCTAGAAACGTGGTTTCACGAGCATCAGGAGAAATTCCCAAACATGACTTGGTATGAATTTTCGGCCTGTGCAGGTTCCACTCTTGGCATTTTTTGTCTTGTTTCTTATAGTTTTCAACGTGATTTCACTAAACAGCAAGCAATACAAATTATGTCAGGGTATTTCCCTTATATTCAGGGACTTCACATTTTATTAGACTATTTTATTGATCAAGAAGAAGATGAAGAAGAGGGAGATTTGAACTTTTGTTTTTATTATCCAGAACAAGAGGAAATGATGAAACGCTTTTACCATTTTGTGAGTGAAGCAGACAAAAAAATTAAAGGTCTTCCACATGAGCATTTTCACCATTTTATTAATAGAGGTCTTCTTGGATTGTATCTTTCAGATCGAAAAGTAAAAAAACAGCGAAATGTTCATAAGCAGGCTAAGAAGATTATTAAGCTTGGAGGAAAGATAAGCCGATTTTTTTATTGGAATGGGCGTTTATACCGCATGCTACAAAAAAGTACTCCACATTAAGGAGTACTTTTTTCAATAGCAATAATAAATGGAGGATTGTTTTTTTGATTTAAAAACTCGTATTTCAATACGCGCGCATTTTTTTGATCTAGTGTTGCTACATACTGGATAAGGGCATCTCGTTCTACTGCTCCTTCTTCATGACCATGATAGACAACGAGAACAATAATTCCTCCCTTTTTTAACCATTGTAGAAGACCTTTCACAGCTTCGATAGTTGTGTCGGGGGTTGTGACAATCTTTTTGTCTCCACCGGGTAAATAGCCAAGATTGAATATGGCACTGCTTAGCTTTCCTTTTAATTCAAGAGGGATGTGTTGGTGGAAATGATGATGACCATCATGAACAAGCGTGACATTTTCGGTTTTTTTTGCCTCTTTCAAGCGATTATACGTTTCATCAATTGCATTTTGTTGGATATCAAAGCTATAAATGTGCCCTTTCTCGCCAACAAGATTTGCTAGGAAAAGAGTGTCATGACCGTTTCCTGCTGTTGCGTCAACAGCAAAATCTCCGTTCTCTGTTACTTTTTCAAGAAGCGTTTTGGAGAAAGTTAATACGCGTTCAATATTCATTACACTCTTACTTCCTTTCGTTCAAAAAGTCGTCCTTGGTAGCTATTTCGTTTTTTTAATTCATCATCGATTGCATTTAAAACACTCCACTTATCAACGCTCCACATTGGACCAATCATAAGGTTAATTGGACCATCTCCTGTTAAACGGTGAACAACCATTTCAGGGGGAAGCACTTCAAGTTGGTCACAGACAAGGTTGATGTAATCATCAAAAGCTAAAAATTCAAGCTGTCCTTTTTCATATTGTTTGACCATTGGTGTTTTCTTTAAAAGGTGAAGAAGATGGATCTTAATTCCTTGGACATCTAATTTTGCCACCTCATGAGCTGTTTTCATCATCATGTCATAATCTTCAAGA
Organism: Priestia sp. TRM10; assembly: GCF_057808375.1. Lineage (NCBI taxonomy): Bacteria > Bacillati > Bacillota > Bacilli > Caryophanales > Bacillaceae > Priestia > Priestia sp. TRM10. Next base: position 1,399,242 of record NZ_JBJZOT010000015.1, on the reverse strand, counting down.
GGCAGACCATTAATAATATGGGAACAAACGCGAATACCCCGCGCTCGTAGTTTATTAACTCCTTCAACGTAACATTCATAATCATGAGCTCTATTAATTAAGAGAGCTGTACGTTCATGAACAGTTTGAAGACCAAGTTCAACCCACAGGTATGTTCTTTCATTTAGTTCTGCTAAATAATCAACGACATCATCTGGAAGACAATCAGGACGTGTTCCAATGGAAAGTCCTACAACACCTTCAAGGTTTAGAACTGTTTCATATTTTTCTTTTAGTTCGGCAAGTGGTGCATGCGTATTTGTGAAGGCTTGGAAGTAAGCCATATACTTTCCGTTTTTCCACTTGTTGTGCATTTTACTTTTAATATCATTAAATTGGGTAATTAAATCTTCAGCTCGGTTTCCAGCAAAATCACCTGAGCCAGCTGCACTACAAAATGTACAGCCTCCATGAGCAACAGTTCCGTCTCTATTCGGACAGTCAAAACCCCCGTCAAGAGCTACTTTAAACACCTTGTGTCCAAAAGTGTTTCGTAAATGATAATTCCATGTATGGTAGCGTTTATGATCGCTTGCAAACAGAAATGGATTAGTTTCTTTCATTCGGAGAATTTCTCCTTCCTTTTTTCATCATAAATCATAGACCATTTTAACAGAATGACTCCTTTTCTCCAATAAGAGGTGTTAAAGGAGAAGCTACATAAAAGAGAGGAAAGTCGTAAAAAATAACGTTGATATGCTATAAGTTAATGAAAATGGAGGGATTAATATGGCAACACGTCAATCTATTGACAATCTTCTTCAACAGTGTGAAGACTCACTTCGCTATGCAAAAGGTCAGCTTAGTGAAGGAATGAAACAAGAACATTACAATGCAACAGAGTATACGAAAGCGCAGGAAATGCTTGAGCAGTCTTACATGAACCTAGAAGAAATGGCACACAGTGCAAACGATCAGCAGCGTGAGCAGCTTTACCGTATGCGTCTACAAATTCAGCAGCTTCAAAATGAAATGATTTTAACAGATTATTAAAAATAAGGAGAGTTTCTGATGAAAAAACGTTCAAAGAAAAATAACCCTGAACAAAAAACACGTAATGGCTTCAACAGCAACGATATGGAAGTTGGAAAAGATTTCGATCCTGTTAAAGAATCAAAAAAACGTTACGAAGAGAGCGGCGGTCAGCCGGTTAAATCAAAACCTTCTAAGGAAAATGAAGGGAAATTGTAATACCAGCAAAGAGAGCGGAAAAAAATCCGCTCTTTCTTCTTTTTTTAGCCATATAGGCGGAATTTTTCGTTTATAATGACTTTTAGCAGGCGATAATAGGAAAAAGCGCTTTTTCATTGCTTGCAGTTTTATTCTAGATTATTTACAATACATAGTAACGAACACTATATTTGCTTTGATAAGGAGTAGTAGGAAACATGAGTCTTTAAGAGAGCTGACGGTTGGTGTGAGTCAGTAGAGGCATGTTTGTGAACTCGCCTTTGAGCTATAAATGTGAACGAAAGCAGTAGCATTTGTCGTTAGTCCACGTTACGGACGTAAAGCTGAGCGTTTTAAGCGCTAATTTGGGTGGTACCGCGGGAAAGCATCTCTCGTCCCTTTGTGGGAGGGGAGTTTTTTTATTTTTACTGGAATATATTGGCTTTAAGGAGGAAACACAATGGCTTATAATCATCAAGAAATTGAAAAGAAGTGGCAAAATTATTGGTTAGACAATAAAACATTTAAAACAGGGGAAGACAAAGACAAGCCAAAGTTTTATGCGCTTGATATGTTCCCATATCCATCAGGAGCAGGTCTTCATGTTGGACACCCTGAAGGATATACGGCAACAGATATCCTTTCTCGTCTAAAACGCATGCAAGGTTATAACGTTCTTCATCCGATGGGATGGGATGCTTTTGGGTTACCTGCAGAGCAATATGCGCTTGATACAGGAAATGATCCAGCGATTTTTACAAAGCAAAACATTGATAACTTCCGTCGTCAAATTCAATCATTAGGGTTCTCTTACGACTGGGATCGTGAAATTAACACAACAGATCCTCATTATTATAAGTGGACACAGTGGATTTTCTTAAAGCTTTATGAAAAAGGGCTTGCTTATGTTGATGAAATCCCTGTAAACTGGTGCCCTGCACTTGGTACAGTACTTGCAAATGAAGAAGTAATCGATGGAAAAAGTGAGCGCGGTGGACACCCTGTTGAGCGTCGTCCAATGAAACAGTGGATTTTGAAAATTACAAAATATGCTGATCGTTTGTTAGACGACCTTGAAGAGCTTGACTGGCCTGAGAGCATTAAAGATATGCAACGCAACTGGATTGGACGTTCTGAAGGAGCTCACGTTCAATTTGAAATTGAAGGAACAGATGAAAGCTTCACAGCATTTACAACGCGTCCTGATACACTTTTTGGTGCGACATATGCAGTGCTAGCACCAGAGCACAGTCTTGTGGAGAAAATTACAACAGCAGAACAAAAAGAAGAAGTTACGTCTTATATTGATAAAGTGAAAACAAAAAGTGATCTTGAGCGCACAGATTTGGCTAAAGAAAAAACAGGTGCTTTCACAGGAGCTTATGCAATTAATCCTGTAAGCGGCGAGAAAATGCCAATTTGGATTGCAGACTATGTTCTAGCAACATATGGAACAGGGGCAATTATGGCCGTTCCTGCTCACGATGAGCGTGACTATGAGTTTGCTCAAGCATTTGATCTACCGATTAAAGAAGTTGTTTCAGGTGGAGACGTTACGAAAGAAGCGTACACAGGAAACGGAGCACATGTGAACTCTGACTTCCTTAACGGTTTAGATAAAGAAGAAGCAATTGAGAAAATGATCTCATGGCTAGAAGAGAACAAAAAAGGTGAAAAGAAAGTAACATATCGTCTTCGCGACTGGTTATTCAGCCGTCAACGTTATTGGGGAGAGCCAATTCCAATCATTCATTGGGAAGATGGTACAACAACAGCTGTTGACGAAAATGAGCTACCGCTTATGCTTCCGAAAACAGATGAAATTAAACCATCTGGTACAGGTGAATCACCACTTGCAAACGTTGAAGATTGGGTAAACGTTGTAGATGAAAAAACGGGCAAAAAAGGCCGTCGTGAAACAAATACAATGCCACAATGGGCAGGAAGCTGCTGGTACTTCCTACGCTATATTGACCCACATAACAGTGAAAAATTAGCGGACGAAGAAAAATTAAAACAATGGCTTCCAGTTGATATTTATATTGGAGGAGCAGAGCATGCTGTACTTCACCTTCTCTATGCTCGTTTCTGGCACAAGTTCCTTTATGATATCGGTGTAGTTCCAACAAAAGAGCCCTTCCAAAAGCTATTTAACCAAGGAATGATTCTTGGTGAAAATAATGAGAAGATGAGTAAATCAAAAGGGAATGTCGTTAACCCAGATGAGATTGTTGGATCACATGGTGCTGACACACTTCGCTTGTATGAAATGTTTATGGGTCCATTAGAAGCTTCTGTTGCATGGTCTACAAACGGATTAGATGGAGCTCGTCGCTTTATCGATCGTATTTGGCGTCTTATGGTAACTGATGAAGGTGCAGTTGTAGAGAAGATTAAAGATCAAGATAATGAAGCACTTGAACGCATTTACCATGAAACAGTGAAAAAAGTAACAGAAGATCTAGAAGGACTTCGTTTCAATACGGCAATTTCTCAGCTTATGGTATTCATTAACGAGTGCTATAAAACAGACGTTTTACCAAAAGAGTATATGCAAGGATTCCTAAAACTAATTGCTCCAATTACTCCGCATATTGCAGAAGAATTATGGAGTAAGCTTGGCGGAAGTGGAACAATTTCATATGAAGCATGGCCTGCTTATGATGAGAGCAAACTTGTTGATGATGAAATTGAAATCGTTGTTCAAATTAACGGTAAAGTTCGTGCTAAACTAAAAGTACCTGCTGAAACAACACGTGAAGGTCTTCAAGATCTTGCAATGGAAGACAGCAAAGTACAAGAGCAAATTGAAGGAAAAACAGTTCGTAAAGTGATTGCAGTACCTGGAAAGCTTGTAAATATTGTAGCTAACTAAGAAATGGAGAGGGTTCTTTTTATAGAGAGCCCTTTCTAACAAAACAAAGCTAGGAAAGGTTGAGGGTGTATTACTATGGTAAAAGAAATTACGACAGAAGAGCTTCAGAAAAAGTTAGAGAACGGTGAATCTCTTCACCTTATTGATGTACGTGAAAATGAGGAAGTTGCAGAAGGAATGATTCCTGGAGCAGTTCATATCCCAATGGGCGAGATTCCTCAAAAAATGGATCAACTTGATACAGACAAAGAGTATATCTTTATTTGTCGTTCAGGGCGTCGCAGTGAAAATGTATGCTTCTTTTTAGAAGACCATGGCTATCAAGCCCGTAATATGGTTGGAGGTATGTTAGAGTGGAATGGTGAAGTGAAACGATAAAATACCGTTTTTCTTTGTTAAAGTGCGCTTTTAATAGAAAGCGCACTTTTTTAAAAATGAAAAATTCGAAATGTTCAGGAGGTTATTCTTTTGAAAATAGCTCTTATTCAAGCAGATGTGAAAATTGGAGATCCAGATCAAAACTTTAGAAACATAGAGAAGTTGATGACGAAAGCGATTCAGAAGCAGCCTGATATGATTGTGCTTCCAGAAATGTGGAACAGTGGATATGCATTAGAAAAAGCTGACGAAGTAGCAGATCCAAACGGAGAGCGAACAAAAAAATTTCTCTCTTCTTTTGCTGAAAAATATAATGTGATGATCATTGGAGGAAGTACACTTACACGCTCTCGGCAAAAAGATTTTAAAAATACAATGTTTGTGTTCAGTAGAGACGGCAGGGAACTATTAAGTTATGAGAAAATACACCTCTTCCGCTTAATGGATGAACACAAATATTTACAAGCAGGAGAAAAAGTAGGTTTATTAGATTACGAGGATATGAAAATAGGATTAATGATTTGCTATGATCTTAGATTTCCACAGCTTTCTCGTAAACTTGTAAATGAAGGGGCAAGTCTGCTTGTGAATGTTGCTCAATGGCCTACGGCACGCCTTGATCATTGGAGACACCTTTTAATCGCAAGAGCAATTGAAAATCAATGCTTTATTGTTGCTGTTAACAGATGTGGAAAAAGTGGGGATGCGGAGTTTCCTGGAAACTCCATGGTGATTGATCCATTAGGAAGAGTGCTTTTAGAAGGAAATGATGAGGAAGAAGTATACCATATTGAGCTATCACTAGACGAAGTAGAAGAAGTTAGAAATCATATTCCAGTCATAACAGATCAACGTTTAGATTTGTATTAAAAAAGGGAGGCTATCCCCTCCCTTTTTTAATTTATTTCTAATGTCTCAAATGAACGAAGCGTCTTTTTAATTTTTACAGCAGGTTCTTCCACTTTTTTCTTCTTGTTCATTTCCTTATGTTCCTCAACATGCTCTTCACGAGAAATCCAAGCTTTAAAGTCCTCTTGCTTTTCCCATTTTGAAACAAAAACATATTCAACCGATTCTCGATGCTCTTTACGCCAGCACTCAAATGAAACTACACCATCAGCTTCTAGAATTTCCTGTTTATTTTTCTTCGCCTTATGAGCTAAGCGATCTTCATGTTCTTTATCTATTTCAAAACTTGCATTCATAACAAACATTATTACATCCTCCTCTAAGAAATTATCTTATTCAGTAAGATAATATAATGATAATCTTTCTCAACTAATAAGTCAAATCTTTAAGGTTATTTTCTTGCTAACATAATTTGCTCTTTTTTCTCGTAATTATAAAAAAGAAATAGTAGAGGAGGAAGAGAAATGAAAGTGAAAATTTTTGATAAAGAACATGAAGGGGATTTAGAAGAGGCGATAAATCGTTTTTTAAAAACACTATCAGATGAACAAATTATTGATATCAAATACAATGTAGCAACAGCGATGACAGAAAAAGATCAAGTCTACTGCTTCTCTGCTCTTGTTATGTACAAAAAAGGCTGACGTATTACGCGTCAGCCTGTTAACTTATGTTGTTTGTGAGGAATGAACTGCTGCACTATGTCCTGCAAGGCGACCTGTTACAAAGGCAGCTGTAATGTTGTATCCGCCAGTATAGCCATGAATATCTAAAATTTCTCCACAGAAGTGAAGACCATCCATTAACTTTGAGGACATTTCTTTTGGATGAATTTCTTTTGTAGAAACGCCACCACCTGTTACAAAAGCTTTTTCAATTGAAAGTGTACCATTAACAGTAAACGAGAACTGTTTAAAACCTTCAACAAGTGAACGCACTTTTTCATGAGGAACTTGTCCACAAGCTTCTTGTTCAGGAATTCCTACTCTTTCTAAAAGGAAAAGAAGGAAGCGTTCTGGGACAATCCCTTTTAATACATTTTTAATCGCTTTTTTCGGCTCTTCTTTCATCATTTTTACGATGGATTGGAAGAGCTCTTCTTTATTTTTCTCTGAGAAGCTATCAATTGTTAATGTGATTGGTTCGTTTTTTCGTTTCTTTTGCTCTTTTACAACATATTGGCTACAGCGCAGAACTGCGGGACCTGAAACTCCAAAATGAGTAAAAAGCATGTCCATTTTATGAGTGATGACTGCTTTGCCTTTTTTATTCAATACACTAAGAGCTACATCACGAAGGGCAAGTCCTTGAAGTGTCTTTTGTTTAATGAATGGCTCATTTGATGTAAGTGGGACTTCTGTTGGATATAAGTCTGTAATCGTATGCCCAGCCTCTTTTGCCCATACATATCCATCACCAGTTGAACCTGTATGTGGAACAGATTTACCTCCAACGGCAATAACAACACTTTTACTCAACATTTCTTCTCCATTTTCAAATAGAACTCCTTTTACAGCTCCATTTTCATACAGGACTTTCTTGACAGGTGTATTCGTTTTTGTTGTTACACCAAGTCTTCTTAAATGATTTAATAGGGCTTCAACAACTGATTGAGCTTTGTTAGAAACGGGAAACATGCGCCCGTGGTCTTCTTCCTTCAGCTTTACCCCAAGTCCTTCAAAAAATTCAATAATGTTTTCATTGTTGAATACCGAAAAGGCGCTATATAAAAAGCGGCCATTTCCTGGAATGTGTTTAATAATTTCATCAACAGGAAGTCGGTTTGTGACATTACAGCGTCCGCCACCTGATATTGCTAATTTTCGACCTAACTTATTTCCTTTATCAACGAGCAACACTTTTGCTCCTTCTTCTGCTGCAGAGATAGCAGCCATCAAGCCTGATGGCCCACCACCAATGACAATGACATCATAATTTAACAATTATTTCACCAGCCTACCTAATATAATCACTTGCGTAAATGCAAAGATATCTCTATTATCAATAGTTGAGTCAGCTTTTTTTGGAGGCACCAATATGTCTAATTCAAAACTATTGCAAGGAACACTTATTTTAACACTCGGTACATACATTGCGCGAGTACTCGGGATGATTTATGTTTTTCCATTTGAAAGTCTTGTTGGAAACAAAGGGGGAGCCCTTTTTCAATATGGCTATGGACAGTATACAATTTATTTGAGTATCGCAACAGCGGGAGTTCCGCTAGCGGTTTCTAAGTTCGTTTCTAAATATAACGCACTTGGAGATTATCATACAAGTATGCGGATGTTCAAAAGTGGAATGAAGTTCACCATGATTATGGGAGTTACCGTTTTTGCAGCTCTATTTTTTCTCTCACCAGTTATTGCAGAATTAATGCTGGGGGGAAATGGCCTTGATAACTCACTTGACGATGTTGTCATGGTTATTCGGATGGTTAGCGTGGCCATCATTGTAGTTCCAACAATGAGTCTTATCCGCGGATTTTTCCAAGGAAATGGTTCAATGGGACCGACAGCCGTTTCACAAGTTATCGAGCAGATTGCACGCGTTGTTTTCTTATTAGCGTCAAGCTACATTATTATTAAGATGTTAAATGGACGCATTGCAACAGCTGTTGGATTTGCTACATTTGCAGCCTTTATTGGCGCACTTGGTGGATTAGCTGTTCTTTATTGGTATTGGAAAAAACGTAAGAAACACTTTGATAAATTGCTCGAACAAAGCGTTGAGCCTGCTAACATTTCAACGCGAGATATGTTTAAAGAGCTATTTTCTTATGCAGGTCCATTTGTGTTTGTAGGACTAGCTATTCCTTTGTTCCAATACGTTGATCAATTTATGTTTAATAGAGCAATGGTTGCAGCAGGACATAAAGACACGGCTGAAACGCTTTTTGGTATCACATTTGGATGGGTGCCAAAGCTTGTCATGATTCCTGTGTCTATTGCAACAGCGTTTGGGTTAACGCTTGTTCCAACAATTACGGATTCCTATATTAACGGAAGACGCAGAACATTAAAAAACCAAATTGATCAAACATATCAAACTATTATGTTTTTAGTATTACCAGCAGTTATCGGGATGTGCGTTCTTGCGTATCCTATTTATGCCCTTATGTATAGCACAAGTGACTTAGGAGGTCAGATGCTAGCAACGTACGCACCGCTTGCTCTGTTCTTCTCATTCTTTACAGTCAATGCAGCTATCTTACAAGGCATTAACAAGCAACGTTATGCTGTTATTAGTTTAGTACTTGGTTTGCTAGTAAAGATTGTTTTTAACTTTCCGCTTACGTATTATTTGCAAGCAACAGGTTCTATTCTTGCAACAGCTCTTGGCTATTTTGTAGCTATTGCTTACACGTTCTATATGATTCAAAAACACGCAGCATATAAATTTACGCTCTTTGTAAAGCGATCCATTTTGATTATTCTATTTGTAGCTATTATGGCTCTTGCTGTATGGCTTGTACAGCTTGGCTTGTCTTCTTTTGTAACGTACAAAGACGGACGAATTGCTGCTGGACTGATCTCATTTGCCGGAGTTGGCATTGGCGGAGCTCTATATTTAGGACTTGCTTACAAATCTCGTTTACTAAACATTGTGTTTGGAGATGGATTTGTGAATAAAATCACCCGTCGTTTTAAACGTAATAAAGTAAGAGAACAATAGAAAGTAAAATGGCGCTAATCTTAGCGCCATTTTATTATCATTTTAGAAGTCTTCGTCTGTACCAAAGACTGAGAAACCGATTTGACGTTCAACACGACGAAGGCGTCGATTAAGTTGACGAAGTTTCCGATCGTGATCATTTAAACGATTTTCAATGCGATTAAGGCGGCGATTGATGTTTGAAATGGTAGAGCCAGGGAAGAATCCTTGAGGCTGTTGGCGATAATAAGAATAAGGATAAGGGTACATGAAAGTTCTCCTCTCTAATTGAGTTCACCATAAAGTATGAAAGTTATCTACAGGATGTATAGGCAGGAGCCTAAACTTTAAGAAGAATAGGAGGTATTTGTCATGAGAATTGACAAGCTTTTAGCGAATATTGGATATGGTAGTCGAAAAGAAGTAAAATCATTATTGAAATCAGGAGCTGTTAAAGTTGATGGAACACCTGTAAAAGATGCGAAACAACATGTAAATCCTGAAGCACAAGAGGTTACAGTTTATAACGAAGAAGTTGTATATCGAGAATTTATTTATCTTATGCTACATAAGCCACAAGGCCTTATTTCAGCGACGGAAGATGTGTCCCAACCAACTGTTGTTGATTTATTAGAACCGGAAGATGCTGTTTTTGAACCTTTTCCAGTTGGTAGGCTTGATAAAGATACAGAAGGCCTTCTTTTATTAACAAACGATGGCAAGCTGTCCCACCAGCTTCTTTCACCGAAAAAGCATGTCCCGAAAACATATTTAGCTCACATTAATTCACAAGTGACTGAGGAAGATGTGGAAGCTTTTAAAAATGGTGTAACACTTGATGATGGATATGTTACGAAACCAGGGGTGCTAGAGATTATTGAGAGTGGAGAAACGTCTGTTATTCACTTAACAATTACAGAAGGAAAGTTTCATCAAGTTAAGAGAATGTTTGAATCCGTAGGGAAAAAAGTAATCTATCTCAAACGCCTCTCAATGGGAGAACTAAAACTTGATGAAGAACTTGAGCTTGGACAGTACCGCGAGTTAACAGATGAAGAAGTGGCATTGCTAAAAGGAGAATAAAAGATGAAAAAAGCCCTTAAACAATTTAAGGGCTTTTTAGATTTAAATTTTTTTAAAAAAGGATTGACGAAGAAAGAAAATTTATATATTATAATCCCTATAGAATTAATTGGATATAAAATTATATATTTCATATAGCTGATCGGAACACCGAAAGCACATGTTTCTTTTATAGAAGCGTGTGCTTTTTTTGTTGCTACTAAAGGAGTTGATGCTTTTGTGAATGACTGTAAACACATATTGAAAAAGGCTGATCGGAACAACCGAAAGCTCTCTATCTTATTTAGATAGGGAGTTTTTTCATAAGGAGGAGAAGAAAAGTGGCGGTTTCAATTGTTGTAAATGAAAAAGCATTTATAAGTGATGAAAAGCGCAATGTAGTAATTGATGATATTAGCTTAGAAATTAAACAAGGTGAGTTTTTAACTATTATTGGTCCAAGCGGATGTGGAAAAAGCACATTATTAAAAATTATAGCTGGTCTCGATACTAACTATATTGGGAAAGTTCATATTGAAAATAGAAGGATTGTAGAGCCTGGAATCAATCAAGGATTTATTTTTCAAGAACACAGGTTGTTTCCTTGGTTAACCGTTGAACAGAACATTGCAGCAGATTTGAATTTGCGAGATCCAAAAGTGAAGCAAAAAGTAGCAGAGATTATTCAAATTGTTCGCTTAGATGGATATGAAAAAGCATATCCATCAGCACTGTCAGGAGGAATGTCTCAGCGTGTAGCTATTGCTCGCGCGCTTATTCGCGAACCAGAAGTATTACTGCTTGATGAACCATTTGGAGCGCTTGATGCATTCACGAGAAAGCATCTTCAAGATGTTTTGCTTCAAATTTGGCAGAAGAAAAAAATTACGATGATTTTAGTTACCCATGATATTGATGAGTCCATTTATTTAGGTACAAAGCTTGCGATTTTAAGAGCAAAGCCAGGTGCCCTTCAGAAAGTTATGCCTATTAAGCTTTCTTTTCCAAGAGATCGAACTGATTCATCTTTTCAATATCTCCGTCAAGAAGTGTTAAAAGAGTTTGAAAAAACAAAAGAAGTGGTCTATGAACAAGGATCAGGAATTTAGGAGGGATTTCAATGAAGAAATGGTTGTTAGTAATAGCAGCTGCACTGTTGTTAACAGCTTGCTCTGCTAAAAGTTCAGCAGAACCTGGAAAATTAAAAGAAATTAATATTGGCATTCAACAAAGCCTAACACCGCTATGGATTGCAAAAGAAAAGAAGTGGTTTGAAGAAGCGTTTGAAAAAGAAGGAATTAAAGTGAAATGGACAGAGTTCCAAAGTGGACCACCTCAATTTGAAGGGATTGCAGGTGGAAAACTAGATGTGACACTAGTAGGGAATTCACCTGTTATTGGAGGGCAGGCTGGTGGCGTCCCATTTAAAGAAATTGCGATGACATCAGATGGAGTGAAAGGTAACGCTATTTTAGTCAATAAAAACAGCAGTATTAAGTCACTAAAAGATTTAAAAGGAAAGAAGATTGCTGTTGCAAAAGGAAGCAGTGGGTTTGACTTCCTTCACAAAGCATTAAAGAAAGCTGGAATTTCTCCTAAAGAGGTAGAAATTATTCAACTTCAGCCAGATGAAGCAATGCCTGCTTTTCAGAATGGATCTGTGGATGCGTGGTCAATCTGGGAACCATTTATTTCACTTCAAACGATTGAACATGACGCTAAAATACTAGCAGATGGAGAAACGGTTGGTACATACTCTCCTAATTTTGCAATTGCTAGAGAACAATTTATTAAAGACCATCCAAAAGAATTGGAAACGTTTATGAAAGTGTACGACAAAACTGTAAAATGGCAGAATGCTCACAACAAAGAAGCTGTTGCCATTTATGCGAAGACGAAAAACTTAGATGAAAAAGTAGTGGATAATGTCTTAAAAAATACAAAACAATTTAATGTTCCCATTTCAAAAGAAATTATTAAAGATCAGCAAAATACGGCTGATTTCCAATATGAAATAGGGGCAATTAATAAAGAGATTGATGTATCCAAAGTAGTTGATAACACATTCGTGAAAAAAGTAAGAGAGGAGGATGAAAAGTGAAAACAGCAGCCTACGTCCAAGTGCAAAGAGAAGAGAAAACAAGAAAACTAAAGGGAAAAAGAGGTATACCGTTATGGATAAAAGGATGTGCTTTGCCAGTTGTTATCCTTGCTGTTTGGCAGTATATAGGGAGCATTGGTCTTGTTTCGGCTAATATCTTACCAACACCAATGGCTATTCTTTCTTCCTTTTATGAACTTACGTTATCTGGAGAGCTTTTTAGCAATATGAAAATTAGTATCATAAGAGCAGCGCTTGGTTTTCTACTTGGTGGTAGCCTTGGATTAATTTTCGGAATCCTAACAGGGTTTTCTAAAAAAACAGAGGCGTATATTGACCCAACTCTTCAAATGTTACGCACAGTTCCACATTTAGCTGTAACGCCGCTTTTTATTCTATGGTTTGGGTTTGATGAAATTTCCAAAGTATTATTAATTGCTCTTGGAGCGTTCTTTCCAATCTATATTAATACGTTTCTTGGAATAAGAAGTGTTGATACGAAACTGTTTGATGTTGCTAGAGTTTTAGAATTTAGTTTTAAAGATAAAATTACAAAGCTGATTCTTCCTGCTGCCCTTCCTAATATTTTACTAGGTGTGCGCTTATCACTTGGAATTGCTTGGCTTGGACTTGTTGTAGCTGAGCTTATGGGTTCAAGCGCTGGGATTGGCTATATGATTATGGATGCGCGCTTATATTCACTAACAGATAAAGTGTTCGTGGGAATTATCATCTTTGCAGTTGTCGGAAAAGCAACAGACTCACTTGTACGCTTATTTGAACGAAAGCTATTAAAATGGCGAGATAGTTTCAAAGGTTAATAAAACAAATCTAAAGGAGCGATAAAAATGGAAATTTTATGGTTTATTCCAACACATGGTGATGGTCGATATTTAGGAACACAAGTTGGAGGAAGAGAAGCTGATCATACTTATTTTCGTCAAGTTGCACAAGCAGCAGACAGATTAGGATATACGGGTGTTTTGATTCCAACAGGAAAGTCGTGCGAAGACCCTTGGTTAACAGCAGCGGCCCTTGCGGCTGAGACGCAACGTCTAAAGTTTTTAGTAGCTGTTAGACCAGGTCTTATGCTTCCATCTGTTGCTGCTCGGATGACATCTACTCTTGATCGTATATCAAATGGTCGTTTACTGATTAACGTTGTAGCAGGGGGAGATCCGGTTGAACTTGCAGGTGATGGTGTTTTCCTTTCTCATGATGAAAGATATGAAGCAACTGATGAATTTTTGAAAGTTTGGCGTAGTCTTTTAAAAGGAGATAAAGTTCATTTCGAAGGCAAGCATATTTCTTCTCAAGGGGGAGAGCTTATCTTCCCACCTGTTCAACAACCAACACCACCTGTTTACTTTGGTGGATCCTCAGAAGCAGGGCAGAATGTGGCAGCAGAACATTCTGATGTGTACCTAACATGGGGAGAACCACCAGAACAAGTAAAGGAGAAGATAAAAAGCGTTCGCGAAAAAGCGGCTAAGGAAGATCGAACAGTAAAGTTTGGTATTCGTCTTCACGTTATTGTACGTGAAACAAATGAAGAAGCATGGGCTGCTGCTAATAAGCTTATTTCATATTTAGATGATGAGATTATTGAACAAGCGCAGCAACGGTTAAGTCGACATGATTCCACAGGTCAAATTCGAATGGCTGATCTCCATAAGAAAGGAAAAGAAGCTGACTTAGAAATTAGTCCGAACTTATGGGCTGGAATTGGTCTCGTGCGCGGGGGAGCGGGTACCGCTCTTGTTGGAGATGCTGAGACAGTTGCTGCAAGAATTAGAGAGTACCAAGAAATAGGAATTGAAAGCTTTATTTTCTCCGGATATCCGCATTTAGAAGAATCCTATCGTTTTGCAGAGCTTGTTTTTCCGCTCTTATCTTTCGGAGTTGGCGAAGATATTGGACGTTCACGTGGAAACATTGGCGAAGCGATTGGAAACGATATTTTAGCGAAAGATATTAAAAAACAGTTAATTTAAAAATTAATGATCAACAAAGTGCCTGAATAATTAAATTCAGGCGCTTTTTTAGAAGGAGAGAAAGAAGATGAATATTGATCACATAGAAGCTTTTATTTACGCGGTGCATCTAAACAGTATTCATAAAGCAGCAGATGCTTTATTTCTATCACAACCAACGGTAACGGCCCGAATAAAGACACTTGAGCGTGAGCTTGGGCAGGCATTATTTAAACGAAGTGGAAGAGGAATTAAACTAACAGAAAAAGGGCGAGAATTTTTTTCGTATGCTGAACAAATTGTACAAACGTATGAAAAAGCGAAGAAGCAGCTTAGTAAAGAACTTATCCAAAAGGAAATAGTCATAGGAGCTAATCCCATCTCTTCTCAATACTTTATTCCTCATATTTTACCTTTGTGGAAGGAAGCTCTTCCTGATGTCCATTTTACATTTATAACGGCAACAAATGAGATACTTGTGGATCAACTCATTCGGAAAGAGATTCACATTGCCTTCTTAAAAGAAATGAGCCGCGATGCAATTTATCAACGTCCTGTACTTGATAATTCCGTTCGCCTTGTTTGTCATCCAGATCATCCTTTGTCGAATAAGAAAAATATTAATGTGGACGATTTATCTGAAGATCCTCTTGTCTTCTTTGAATGTGGGGCTTTTGATTGGAATAGAATTCATAAGATGTTTGAAGCGGCAAATGTTAGTCCTCGTATTGAATTTCGAATTGGTCACTTAGAAGTAGCTAAATCACTTATTCAACATAATAAAGGGATTGGGTTTTTACCTTCCTTATGTATAAAAGAAGAACTGAAGAAAGGGACGCTGGTTACGATTGAAACAGAACATATTTTAAATATAAAACAGCAAGTATATGGAACGTACTATGGAGCAAACCCTCCTTATTTATGGGATCACCTTTGGAACGTAATCGAATCTTTTGAAGAGAAAAGAAAGCAAGCAGAAGCTATATAAATGTATTTATTTTTTCTATAAATACAATAAATCTTTCTATCATTAAAAGCATTTATTTTATGAAATGTAGATGGTAGGA
This sequence comes from Priestia sp. TRM10, assembly GCF_057808375.1. Taxonomy (NCBI): domain Bacteria; kingdom Bacillati; phylum Bacillota; class Bacilli; order Caryophanales; family Bacillaceae; genus Priestia; species Priestia sp. TRM10. The sequence goes on along the minus strand of NZ_JBJZOT010000015.1, from coordinate 1,384,014 downwards.
TAAGTGTCAATTAGAGAAAACTTACTATCCTTATAAAAAAAGTTTGGTTAGGGAGATGAAAAGATGGAATACAAAATAAGTTTACTTGACCAAAGCCCTATATACGAAGGGGAAACGGCATTCCATGCTTTACAGAAAACAGTCGAGTTAGCACAAGAAGCAGAAAAATGGGGCTATCATCGCTTTTGGGTTTCTGAACATCATAATGCAGAAAAGCTAGCAGGATCTTCGCCAGAAGTGCTGATGGCTTACTTATTAGCAAAAACGAATAAAATTCGGATTGGATCCGGAGGTGTTATGCTTCAGCATTACAGTCCATACAAAGTGGCTGAGAACTTCAGTGTTTTATCTGCCCTAGCTCCAAAAAGAGTTGATTTAGGGATTGGCAAAGCCCCTGGTGGATTACCTTTATCCACAAAAGCTTTACAATTTGGCACAGTGAATGATGGGGAAGATTTTGAAAAACGATTAAGTTCACTTTATGAGCTATTAGAAAAAAAACTCCCCCCAGATCATCCGCTAGCTGAAGTTAATGTAACGCCAGAACCTCCTGAAAATCCTCGCTATTACTTGTTAGGAGCAAGTGCTAAAAGCGCTGAGATTGCTGCTAAGTTCGGCTGGAACTTTGTTTTTGCTAAATTTATTAATAGCGATTCTACAGCATGGATAGAAGCAGCGGAGGTATATAGAAGCTTATCACCAAACGGACACTTTGCGATGGCCATATCTGTATTTGCTGCAGATCATCAAAAAGAAGCTGAGGAACGTGTTAGCGACCAAACGATTTATAAAGTGGCTTTAGAAAGTGGTCGAATCGTAACCGTTAACTCTCTAGAACAAGCTAAAGGATTTGGAAACCAATCAGGTCAAGAATATGAGATAAGAAAGCAGAAACTGCAAACATTAGCAGGAACGCCTCAATATATCCATAGCGTTCTAAAGTATTATCACGAGCATTATGGCGTGAAAGAATTTATTTTTCATACTCCAATCGAAGATCGACAAGCGAGGAAGCATTCATTTCACCTATTAAGTTCTGTACAGTCTCTCAAAGAAAAGAGGAAAGAAAATGTCTTCTAAAAAGCAAATAAACTTTGGTATTATGCTACATGGTCCAGGGGGGCATATGAATGCATGGAAAGATCCCTCTGTTCCAGCAGATGCGAGTGTGAATTTAAGCTACTATAGATCAATGATAGAGAAAGCTGAAGAAGCAGGATTCACGTTTGCATTTGTAGCTGACGGCTTATTTATTAATGAAAAATCAATTCCACATTTTTTAAATCGTTTTGAACCAATTACGATTCTTTCAGCACTTGCAGTCGTCACCTCCAAAATTGGCTTAGTTGGCACATTATCAACTTCTTATAGTGAGCCATTTACAGTGGCAAGGCAGTTTGCTTCACTAGATAAAATTAGCGGAGGGCGTGCTGGCTGGAATGTTGTGACATCTCCGTTAGAGGGGTCTGCTGAAAACTATAATAAAGGAGAGCATCCTTCTCATAAAAAACGTTATGAGATAGCTGATGAATATTTAAAAGTGGTAAAGGGACTTTGGGATTCCTGGGAGGATGATGCTTTTGTAAGAAATCGCGAAACGGGAGAATTTTTTGATCGAAACAAGCTTCATACATTAAATCATGAAGGGGAATTTTTCTCTGTAAAAGGCCCTCTTAATATTGAACGATCAGAGCAAGGTCAGCCCGTGATTTTTCAAGCAGGGGCTTCTGAAAGAGGGAAGAATTTAGCTGCAAAAGAAGCAGATGCTGTGTTTACAAATGTAGGATCTTTAGAAGAGGCACAAGCATATTACCAAGATATAAAAAACAAAGCAAAAACGTTTGGTAGGGATGAAGAAGACATAAAAGTATTTCCAGGTATCCACCCCATTGTTGGAGCTACTGTTGAAGAAGCAGAAGAGAAGTATAGAGAGATTCAAAACCTAGTTTCAATTGAAGAAGCATTAAACTACTTAGGGCGTTTCTTTGATCACTTTGATTTTAGCGCATATCCATTAGATGAACCATTTCCAGACATCGGAGACGTTGGGCAAAATAGCTTTCGTTCTACAACAGATAAAATTAAGCAGCGAGCCCGAGAAAAAAATCAAACATTACGAGAAGTAGCATTAGAAGTAACAACCCCAAAAAGCGCTTTGTTTGGAACTTATGAAGAAGTAGCAGAAAAACTAATTGCATGGGTTGAACAAGGCGGAGCTGATGGCTTTATTTTAGGGTCACCTGTTCTTGAAAGTGGTTTGGACGATTTCACAGAACATGTTCTTCCTATTCTAGAAAGCAAAGGATATTATAGTCGTCAATATGAAGGAAATACGTTACGAACAAATTTAGGTCTTCCGTTTAAGGAAAATCAATATACAAAACAAAAAGTTTAATAAAGGAGGAAATAAGCATGTCAAATTCATTTTCAGTTGTTGTTTGGTCAAAGAAAGGGTGCCATTATTGCACGGAGGTGAAAGAATACTTAAATAACCACAACATAGCTTATCAGGATATTGATGTAACAAATGCTGATGACCGTCGCGATATTTTAGATATCAAATATGGAGTGCGTCATGTTCCAGTTGTTGAAATTGGAAAAGGTGAAGTGTATGAAGCTGTTACAAAAGTTGGTATTCAATACATGCAAGAAGCTCTTGATCGTATCAGAGAAGAAAAGGATTCTTTATTGTCTTAAAACCAACTAAATTTATCGATTTAATAGATAAAGGGGGAAATGTGATGAAAGATGTTATTCGTCTAGCAGGAACTGAGGATGTAGATCAAGTCCATGCTCTAACATTACAAGCTTATGCACCAATTCGAGAATTGAATATTAAGTTTTCAGCAGCAACAGCTGATAGAAACCTTGTGGTTGAGAACATAACAAGGAATGCCTCTTATGTACTAGAGCGGGATGGAGAAATTGCGGCAACTGTGACTGTTCAATATCCTTGGACACATCCAGAGCACATTGCCCCATATCCTTTTATTTGGTGGTTTGCTGTTCATCCAAAGTTTAAACGAAAAGGTGTTGGCTCTAAATTGCTTTCTTATGTAGAAGAAAAGATACTCGGAGAACAAGCCAAAGCACCGGCTGTTTATTTGGCTACGGCTAAGCGCCACCCGTGGCTTGTCGGAATCTATGAACGACGGGGGTATCAAGCTTTTCAAGAAAAAGTACATGAAGGGGATGATATTGTTTTTCTTCGGAAAGTGCTAAACCCATCTCTTTATAACTTATTAGATAGTCATGTAGGAATAGGAGAACAAGGATGAAGAAAAAGGCGGGTCTATTTTTAGCTCTTGTATTTACTTTACTAACAACAGCATGCTCGCAAGTTGAGAAAGTAAGCTCTGATGGAGAAAACAAGGAAAAGATTCAAAAAATCATTGTTGGAACAGGAACACAGTTTCCAAACGTATGCTTCATCGATGACAATGGGAAACTTACAGGTTATGATGTAGAGCTTGTGCGCGAGATTGATAAGAAACTACCTGAATATGAATTTGAGTTTAAAACAATGGATTTTTCTAATCTTTTGTTAAGTTTAGAAACCAATAAGATTGATTTTATTGCACATCAAATGGAAGTGAATAAAGAGCGTGAGGAGAAGTTTCTCTTTAGCAAAGAGCCTTATAATATTTTCCCGCTACAAGTAGCAGTGAATGAGAAGAATAAAGACATCCAGTCTATTAAAGATTTGAAAGGAAAAAAAGTCATCGTGAGTGCAACAAGTAACTCAGCTGTTTTCATCGAAAAGTACAATAAAGAGCATAATGTAGGAATTAATATTGTTTATTCTGGCCAAGGATCTGACGATACGATTAACCAAATCCGTACAGGGCGTGCAGATGCAACCATTCATACCCCATTTGGAGTGAAATTGCAAAATGAACAGGCTAATGCAGGATTAAAAGTAGTGGGCGATCCTGTTCAAAATTCAAAAGTGTATTTTATGTTACGTAAAGATGAAACAAAGCTTCAGAAACGAATTGATGAAGCGGTAGTTGAACTAAAGAAAGAGGGAGAAGTGAGCAAATTAAGCAAGAAATGGCTTGGTGAAGATTATACAGTAGACTTCTAACGAGGAGGAAAGCAAGGTGGGTAAAGCATTTGATTTCACTTTAATTTGGACTTTTCTATCACAGCTTATTCCCTATCTATACGTTACGCTTGAAATTGTAGTCTTTTCAACAATTGCTGGAATAATAATAGGGGTGGTAGCGGCCATCCCTAGAATTTTTAAGATTCCTTTCCTTTCTCAGCTTGTTATACTCTATGCTTCCTTTGTGCGAGGAACACCAATTTTAATTCAGCTGTTTCTAGTATTCTATGGAATTCCGGCTTTCATATTGTTATTTGGATGGGACGTTTCAAGAGTTAATCCAATGTATTTTGTGATCATCACTTATTCTCTTAGTAATGGAGCTGTTTTTTCTGAAATTTTCCGGAGTGCAATTAGATCTGTTGACAGAGGACAGACAGAAGCTGCTTTATCTATTGGGATGAGCGATACACAAAATTTTATACGAATTGTAATTCCCCAAGCATTAGGAATAGCACTTCCTAACATGGCAAACACAGTGATTGGATCCTTAAAGGATACATCCCTTGCTTTCACAATTGGTGTAATGGATATGGTTGGAAGAGGAGAAGCATTAGTTGCATCTTCTATGCATGCTCTAGAAGTTTATATCGCTCTTTCTATTATTTACTACGGAATTGTATGGATTATGGAAAGAGGTTTTCAATTATTTGAGAAACGAGCAAATCAATATAAACCAAGCGTCATGAAGTCAGCTTAAAAAGTAGAAAGGGCAGAAGAAAATGACAATTGATATCCCCTTTATTTGGACAGCATTCACGGAAATTATTAAGGCACTGCCGATTACCCTAATGCTAACGTTTATTCCTTTATGTGTAGGCTTTCTTCTCGGGTTAATTTTAGCTATTATTCGGATTTATAAGGTGAGGATATTAGCACCATTTGCGGAAATATATGTTTCCTTTTTGAGGGGAACACCTATTATTATGCATGTTATGTTGATTTACTTTGGTCTTCCTCTTCTTATTGATAAAGCGGTGAAAGAAATGGACATGAACGTACAGACAAATGCTATTCCTGTTTCTTTATTTGTCCTTTTTGCTTTGTCACTGAGCGCAGGGGCCTATTTATCGGAAACAATCCGATCGGGCATTGTCAGTCTTCCAAAAGGTCAAGTAGAAGCTGCATACGCAATAGGCATGACAACTTTTCAAGTAATGAGACGTATCGTCTTACCACAGGCTTTTGCTGCGTCTATTCCTAACTTTACTAATGTTTTTGTTGGCTTTTTGCATACATCATCAATTGCTTTTATTGTCTCTCAAAAAGAGATAACAGGAGCAGCAAATATCGTGGCATCTACAAATTTAAAGTTTCTAGAAGCCTTTATTGCAGCAGGGATGATTTACTGGGGATTAACTATTCTTATAGAAGTGTTGTCATCTTGGATTGAAAAAAGGGTGTATTCATACGCAAAAGGAGGAGTTCGGTGATTAAATTAGCTGGAATTAAAAAGTCGTTTGGAGAGCAAGAGATATTAAAAGACATTAGTCTTAATATAGAGCATGGGAAAGTTGTGGCAATCCTCGGACCGAGCGGATCTGGCAAAACAACGTTGCTACGGTGCTTGAATTATCTTGAAAAACCAGATGAAGGCACTGTATCTGTTGGAGAGATAAGTTTAGATGCTCACAGTGTTCGGAAAAAGGAGATTATTGCACTACGCAGACAATCTGCAATGGTTTTTCAACATTACAACTTGTTTTCCCATAAAACTGTACTTCAAAACGTGATGGAAGGGCTTGTTGTTGTGCATAAAATGAAAAAATCAATCGCTAGAGAGCAAAGCAAAAAAATGCTTGCTAAAGTAGGACTAGAAAATAAACTTCACCACTATCCAAGCCAGCTTTCCGGCGGGCAACAACAGCGAGTTGGAATTGCAAGAGCTCTTGCTCTTAACCCCAAAGTCATTTTATTTGATGAACCTACATCCGCCCTTGATCCTGAGCTAGTCGGAGAAGTACTTTCCGTTATTAAGGAAATTGCTAAGGAAGGAATTACAATGATTATCGTGACGCATGAGATGAACTTTGCAAGAGAAGTAGCTGACTATGTTCTGTTTATGGACGAAGGAATCATTGTTGAAGAAGGAGTGCCAGAGCAAATATTTTATAAACCAAAAGAAGAAAGAACGAAGCGCTTTTTAAAACGACTTGAAGGTGATAACTACGATAACCAACATCATATTGAAAAAGGAGTACATCAACATGCTTTATAAACGGAGGGAAAAGCTTGAAAAAGTTTCAACATATCAACAAGCAAAAACAATTGAGCAAATCAAGCAAGAGTATAAACAAGAGAAAGTATTAAAGCTAGCAGGGAACGAGAATACAATGGGGGTTTCACCGCTTGTAAAAGAAGCGATTAAAAGTACGGAAAATGAACTGTTTCTATATCCAGATGCAAAATGTCAGCTTTTAAGAGAGGCGCTAAGCAATCTTTATAATGTTCAGGAGAATCAGCTTATCTTTGGAAACGGCTCTTTTGAGCTGATTACTCTCATTGGTCAAACTTTCATTGAAGATGGCGATGTGTCATTAATTCCATCTCCAAGCTTTGGGTGGTACAAAAACGTTACATTAACTTCAGGTGGTACGCCTCTTTTCATACCGTTAGTTCACCATAAAGTTGCATTGTTAGATATAAAAAAAGCGATTAGACCCAGAACAAAAGTGATTTGGTTGTGCAACCCAAATAATCCAACAGGCACACACTTTTCACATGAAGAATTGGAGAGTTTTTTACATGATATTCGAAAGGATATCGTTGTTGTTTTAGACGAAGCTTATTATGAATATGCAGTTGGAGAGGATTATCCAAATTCAGTAGATATCATCCAAAAGTACTCTAATGTAATTATTTTAAGAACTTTTTCAAAAGTATATGGCCTAGCTTCTCTGCGGATTGGTTATGGGATAGGTAGTCAAGAAATGATCAGTATGCTAGATAAAGTTCGAATTCCTGTTAATATTAATAAAATCGCACAAGTTGCGGCATACGCTAGTTTACAAGATGAGGAGTTTAAGAGAAATTGTTTAGAGAACAATGCAGCAGGATTAGCCTTTTATGAACAGCAATGCAGGGAGGAAGGGTGGGAGTATATTCCTTCTAAAACAAATTTTATTACGATAAACGTTCATCATGATGCCAAAAAAGTAGTTGAAGAACTACTGAAGAGAGGGATATCCATAAGACCTGGTGCAGACTTTGGAATGGATGATTGGATTCGAATTACGATAGGGAAAGAATCTGAAAATCAATTTGTAGTGAGATCTCTAAAAGAAATTATAAGAAAATTCAAACATAATAGGAGTGTTGAGAATGCCAGTATTTAAAACGCCCAAAAATTATATTAGTGAAGCTGGAATCCTACAATCAGCAGGAGAACTTGTAGCATCAATTAGTAAAAACGCTCTAGTTGTTGGAGGAGAAAAAGCAATTCACGGAGTACAGGATTCTTTTATAAAAAGTTTAGAGGAAGAAGGTGTAAAAACGGAGATTAGTATTTTTAAAGGATACTGCACAGAAGAAAATATCGATAAAATCAAACAGCATGCTAAAAATGCAGAAATTATTATTGGAGTTGGAGGAGGGAGTGTTTTAGATGCCGCAAAAGCAGCTGGAGATGATGAGAATAAAACCGTTGTGACGGTTCCAACGGTTGCAGCTACGTGTGCTGCTTGGTCTGCCTTGTCTGTTTTTTATGATAAGGATGGAAGAGCTACCGGACATCAGCTTTTAAAACAGGCACCAGCACTAGTGTTAGCCGATTTAGCACTTTTAGCCCAAGCACCAAAGCGGTTTTTGATTGCTGGCATCATTGATACTTTAGCCAAATGGTATGAACTAAAACCACATGAAGAGTATGAACGTGAATCCGTAGCTTTCCATATTTCTCTTTCTACTTCTAAATTAGCTTTAGAACTTATTGCACAACATGCTGAAAAAGCCATTTCGGCTAATGAACAAAGAGAAGTAAATGCTTCTTTTGAAGCTATTGTTGATAGTATTATTGAGCTTGCTGGATTGGTAGGAAGTATTACAGATGGCGCACCACGTGCTGTTCTTGCTCACTCTCTTCATAATGGTTTAACTCAATTTAATGGGGCACATCAGTCACTTCATGGGGAGCTTGTTGGCTATGGATTAATTGTTCAACTTTTTTTGGAAGGAAAAGAAGATGAAGCTAAACAGCTGTCAGAAAGAATTGCCGAATGGGGAGCACCCGTAACGTTAGATGAACTTGGATTACAAGATTCGAGTGAAGAGATAAAACAAATTATCAATGAAGTCAAACTAAGAAAACAAGCGTTGGATCAACTAACATTTATTGTTGATCAACAAAGTTTTATAAAAGCAGTAAAAAAAGCAGAAAAAGTGGGAAAGGCGAAAAAAATACAAAGTTTATAAGTTCACTACTGCTTCATAATAAGTAAACTTATCGGAATACAAAGTTTAAGAAAAGGAGACAAACTAAAGTGAAAAATAGAGTGAACTTTTTTATAGCATTGGGTTTGTTGATCGTTTTGATTTTGAGCGGTTGTTCAAGTCAAGGAAGTAATGCCTCAGAGTCTAAGAAAGATTCAGAGTTAGATGGTGTCACTATAAAAGTTGCTCAAACAGGATGGGGATCTTATGAGGAAGCGCTAAAAGCAGCTGGATTAGATGATACGCCATATAAGGTGGAGTACAGCGTATTTCAAGGTGGCAATCTTATTTTAGAAGCTATGACGGCTGAACATGTTGATTTTGGAGCAACAAGTGAGATTCCCCCTATTTTCTCTGCTTTATCTCAAAAGGGAGAGAACTCCAAGGTCATTGCTATCCAACAATCTCACACACTTCAACAAGAGCTAGTTGTACCTAAAGGGTCAAAAATTAAGAAAGTTGAAGATTTAAAAGGAAAGAAAGTAGCCTACGTAAATAATACAACGTCACACTATTTTCTTATTAAAATGTTAGAAGATGCTGGTCTTTCTTGGGAAGATATTAAGCCAGTCCAACTTACAACATCTGACGGTCTTGCAGCATTAGTTGGTGGAAAGGTCGATGCACTAGCAAGCTACGGAAATGCTATTTTATCAGCCCATGAAAACGATGCTGTGACAGTTGCCAGCGCCAAAAATATCCTCTCAGGAAATTTTCAACTCAATGCTTCAACAGCAGCAATTGAAGATCCTAAAAAGCATAAAGCAATTGTAGATTATATCTCACGTCTTAATAAAGCGTATGAGTGGCAGCGTCAGCATAAAGAAGAATGGGCTGAAATTGTTGCTGCAAATACAAAACAGCCTGTTAAACAGGCACTGCAGACTCTAGAAGAAGGAGAAGCTCAGAAACCGACTAAAATTATTCCAAATTCTGAAGTTACAGTAGATTCACAGCAAGATATTATTGAAACCTTTAAAGATGTGGGAATTATCGAGAAAGATTTAGATGCTAAAACATTTTGGAGCGATAAGTTTGATAAAGAATTAGCCAAAGTATTAAAGAAATAGGGAGGGGAGTTAATGAGACAAACAAGATTCTTTTTTCACTATCTCATACCTTGGGTTTTGCCACTTTTTTTATTAGTAACATGGCATGTTGTGACAACAAAAGGTATTATCGGTGCACAAACGTTTCCACAGCCTTTAAAAGTTTTAGATACGTTAATCACCCTTTTACAAACAGGGGAACTTACTCAATATATTGGAGACAGTGCAAAGCGAGCGTTTACTGGGTTTGTGATTGGAGGAGGATTAGGATTAGCGTTAGGCATGATAAATGGGTTAAGTACCACATCGGAAAAATTGTTAGATTCTTCGATTCAAATGGTACGAAATATTCCCCATCTAGCACTAATTCCGCTTGTGATTTTGTGGTTTGGGATTGCAGAACCAGCCAAGCTTGTTTTAATTTCTCTCGGTGTTTTCTTTCCAATATATTTAAATACTTTTCATGGCATTCGCTCCATTGACCCTACTTTAACTGAGATGGGAAGAGTCTACAATTTAAATAAAAGGGCTCTTTTCTGGCATGTTATTTTGCCAGGATCCCTTCCTTCTATTCTAGTAGGAGTTCGTTATTCTCTCGGCGTGATGTGGCTTACCCTTATTGTTGCTGAAACGGTTGCTGCAGACTCCGGAATTGGTTTTATGGCGATGAACGGAAGAGAGTTTATGCAAATGGATGTGATTGTACTCAGTATCCTAATTTATGCGTTGTTAGGAAAGTTATCAGATACAGTTGCAAAATGGATGGAAAAGAGCTGGCTTAAGTGGCATCCTAACTTTGTAAAAGATTAAAGGGGGATATTTTATGCAAAACATTTCAAATGGAATGACCCTTTCTATTCAAAACCTATCAAAACGATTTGGCGAAGTAGAAGTTTTGCACAATATTAATTTAGAAATTCAAAAAGGAGAGTTTATTGCCATTGTTGGAAAGAGTGGATGTGGAAAAAGCACGCTTCTCCGATTAATTGCAGGGTTAGAGCAACCGTCAGCTGGAAACTTGCAAGCAAATGGTACAGAAGTAAAAGGATATAATGAGCAAACTCGAGTGCTTTTTCAAGAGCCTCGGCTGCTTCCATGGAAAAAAGTAATTGAAAACGTGAGGATTTGCTCCGTTGATAAAACAGACGAAACAGCATTTGAAGCCCTTCAAGCTGTAAAATTAGCAGATAAACGAAATAAGTGGCCTCGGGTTTTATCAGGAGGTCAAAAACAGCGTGTATCACTAGCCAGGGCGCTTGCCGCAGACCCTAATCTTCTGTTATTAGATGAACCACTAGGAGCACTTGATGCACTAACGCGAATTGAGATGCAAAATCTAATTGAACAATTATGGTTTGAAAAAGCTTTTACAGCCATTTTAGTGACACATGATGTGAGCGAAGCTGTTGCTTTGGCAGATCGCGTTCTTCTTATTGAAGAAGGACGAATCAAAATGGATATTGAAATCCCATTAGCAAGACCGAGACCAAGAGATAATGACTTTATTTACTTCGAGAAGAAAATTTTAGATCGAGTGATGGGAAGAGAAGAAAGTATAAAAAGCGAGCAGCGAGATGTGGAGTACTCGATATAAATGAAGAAGGTAGGTATAGGATCTCGTCTTATTATTTCAAAGATGAGCGAGCTTGAAAAAGAGGAAACAAGGGCTCTTCTACTAGCGAGCTATGGACAGTATGAGAAAGATTATGAGGATAAAAGTGTATGGGAAGAGTACAAAGCAAACATAGGTGGATCCCTAGAAAAACAAGGAATTGACAGAATTTTAGTTGCGAAACAGGGAAAAGAGATAGTCGGAACTCTTCAAATTTTTTGTAATGGGGAAACGGCTTATAACAAACCAGAACTTGAAATTTTTGATCCTATTGTACGTTTATTAGCCGTTCATCCAAAAGCAAGGGGAAGAGGCGTGGCAAAGGCTCTTCTAAATGAAAGTTTTCTTTATGCAAAGAATAAAGGAGCAAGGTGCTTATATTTGCATTCTGGAGAGATGATGAAAGAGGCAATTTCTCTATATGAACGGTTAGGATTTAAGAGAGATTATTCAAAAGAGTTTTCCAATCAAGACATCCTTGTGAAATGTTTTCGCTACGATTTATATAAAGGAGGAGAGGGAAATGAATGCCAAAGTTCTTGAAGAACGTCTAATTCATATTTATAGATCTTTACATCAATACCCTGAACTTTCTCATGAAGAATTTGAAACAACAAGTAGAATTGAAGAATGGCTAATAGACAAAGATATTTGCTTGGAAGAGACAGTTTTAAAAACGGGAGTTGTTGCAAACATCGGAAATAATGAGGGACCTGTTGTGGCCATTAGAGCAGATATTGATGCTTTACCCATTCAAGAGAATACCAATCTGCCATATGCTTCGAGAATACCTGGAAAAATGCACGCATGCGGTCATGATTTTCATACAGCAGCTGCTATTGGAGCAGCCTATTTATTAAAAAAAGAAGAAGAACAACTGAGGGGCAGTGTTCGTCTCTTATTTCAGCCTGCTGAAGAATACGGAGCTGGAGCAGAAAAGGTTATTAAAGCAGGCCATTTGGAAGATGTAGAGGCTATTATTGGTCTTCATAACAAGCCTGACCTACAAGTTGGAACAATAGGAATTAAAAGAGGCCCATTGATGGCGGCTGTTGATCGTTTTAAAGTTGTGATCAATGGAAAAGGAGCACATGCGGCTCTTCCTCATAATGGAAACGATCCAATTGTAGCATCAGCTCACATCATTACAGCTTTACAAACCGTTATAAGCCGAAATGTTTCTCCGCTAAAAAATGCGGTTATGAGTGTAACAAGAATAGAGGGAGGAAATACATGGAATGTTATTCCGAGCTCTGTTACGATTGAGGGAACAGTGAGAACATTTGATAAGGAAGTGCGCGCACATGTCAAAGAACGTTTCTACACAATTTTAGAAAATATATTTAATACATTTTTAATGGAGGGAGATATCAAGTGGTATGAAGGGCCGCCGCCGCTGATTAATCACTGCAGCATACTTGAAGCAATAGAGTCTGGAGCCAAAAGTGCTGAGCTAGAAATTATTGAACCAGAGCTTTCGACGGCAGGAGAAGACTTTGCTCATTATCTAGAGAAAGTACCGGGGGCTTTTGCGTTTTTAGGAACAAGTGGAACAGAAGATTGGCATCATCCTTCTTTTACAATAAACGAAAAAGCATTAATAAAAGGAGCTTATTTCTTGTATAGCAGTGCTAAATACCTTTTGCAACAACAGCATGATGTATTAAAAATCTAGCAACAACATATTAAAAAAATGAATTAGAAGAGAAGAGTTTATAAAAAGAGATAAGAAGTGAAAATTTAAAACCTACTTTACAAATAGGAATAATTGATTTAAGATAAGTTTAATCTAAAATTTGCCGGCTAGAAAACTAGAGGCCTTTGATGTGTATCTTACACATCAAAGGCCTTTTCTTATTTTTAAAGTAAAGGGTGATAAAGATGGAAACTAAGAAAAATGTACAGTGGATTAATAAGCAAGAGTTTGATGGAGAAGTAATTCATGGTATGAAAATTGGAAGAAAGCTTGGATTTCCGACAGCTAATGTAGCTTCTTCATCTCCCTCGCTTCAAAATGGAGTTTACGGGGTGCAAGTTTATATAAATTCCAAAAAGTACGAAGGTATTATGAATATAGGATTCAAACCAACGATAGGCTCTGATCTTAAACATACAATCGAAATTCACCTTCTAAATTTTGAAGGAGATTTATATGGTCAACATTTAAAATGCATTCCTCTTTTCTACATCCGCGCTGAGCAAAAATTTTCTTCACTTCACTCACTTCTTAAACAAATAAAGGAGGACAAAGAATATGCAAGAGTTGTATTCAGAAGCGAAAATATCGATCAAAACAAGCGAATATCTTAACTTACCAAATGTACATTTTTATAATTGGTGCTATCAAAGGTACGGTCTTAACCGAGGCACATTTAATACAATTGAAGACTGGCTTTATAATCACGGTATTATTAATGTTCTTTCTCGTCGTATCTATTTATTAGCATTTTTAAATTATCTTGAAGAAAAAGGGATAAAAAAAGGAAGTACAAAGTATTTGAAGTTTGGGCAAGGAGGGTTAGCAAGAAAGTTTCATGATTTTTTAAATACCCTTGAAGAAAATCCATTAAGCAAGTATTAAAGAAAGGGGATAATAATATGACAAATGGAGTAATCATCTATGGAGGAAACAGTAATAAATCACGTTTAAAAGGATTATTTGATAAAGCAGAGCAGTATCTTAAGAATGAGAATGTTTCAACTGAAACAGTTTTTGTTTCAGAATTACCTGCGGAGGATTTGATTTCAGCTAATTTTCATAGCCAAGAAATTATAAAGGCTAACGAAAAGGTAGCAAATGCTCACATTGTTGTTGTCCTTACACCTGTTTATAAAGCTGCTTATACAGGTATTTTAAAAACTTATTTAGATTTGTTACCACAGAAAGGACTACAGGGAAAAACGATTGTTCCACTTGTACTAGGAGGTTCTTTTGGACATCTACTTTCTATTGATTACGCATTAAAGCCTGTACTATCAGCCCTTGGAGCAACAAATATTTTAAGCGGAGCATATGTTATAGACACACAAGTGGAGAAAATAAACAGTGAACATTATACGATTGAAGATAAGATAAGTGAACGTATTGATAAGTTATTAGCGTTATCTATTAATGAGGCAAAACGTACCATTCCTGTGAATTAATAAAGTGTGCTTTCATTTATACACGTAATATGAAAACGAGATGTTCTTCTTTAGTCGTTAAGATGAAATTCTTAACGACTTTTTTACATCTAGAGATTTATTTAAGGGTAGACAATAAATCAGAAAATAGATATAATTATATTAATTCCGATAGGTATAGTAAGTTTTGGGAGTGGGAATATGAAAGTCTCCAGTAAAGGTGAGTATGCACTGCGTGCTCTTATTGTTCTTGGTCAGAAGAAAGAGCTTATGTCTATCAGTGATATTTCTGATGCAACACTTGTTACAGTAAAATATCTAGAAAAAATTTTGCTTACCCTCAAGAAACTAGGATACGTAGAGAGTAAACGTGGTATACACGGAGGTTACTTCTTAAGTCAACAGCCTGAGGACATTAACATTGGTGAAGTCATTCGAAAAATAGAAGGACCTCTTTCTCCAATGAGCTGTGCTAGTGTAACAGCTTATGAACCTTGTGCACTTGAAAAGACCTGCTTATTAAAGCCACTTTGGACTCTTGTTCGAGATACAATTGCATATGTACTTGAACAAACTACGCTTGATGATTTATTAAAAGGAAATCTAAAACCTATCCAATTAAATTAACTACAAATTTTGTCTTTTTTTAGAAAACAGGTAGACATCATTTCGTGAATAGGCTATAATCCAATTAATCATACAAAACCAATTGAATTACTGAGTTATAAAACTACATACTAAAAGATGCCGATTAGACAACTAAAGGCTCCTTCTTATCTAATTCCAATTAATGGTGTGTAGATGAAAGGAGTCTTTTTTATTTAAAACTCGACTGAATTAGTCGAGATTAAAAATGGAGGGATTTTCTATGGGAGAAAAGCAAATTGACCAACAGTGGATTGATCGTATTGTGCAGTCACTTCAAGGCATTGAATATGGGTCTGTGGAGATTGTTGTTCATGATTCACAAATTACTCAAATTGACAGATTAGAAAAGCAGCGTTTTCCTCTACAAAAGAAACAACAAACAGGAAAGTTAAAAGAAGTGAAATTTAAATAATATAGCTTAAAATAAGGGCTTTAAAGCTCTTATTTTTTGTTTTTATAGATAAAAAGATGTAGAAAAGGGAAGATAAAAAAATAGAAGCTTTATCCTTTACATAGGGTAGGGGGGTATGTTAATCTCGAAATAGAAAGGGGGAGAATAATTGAAAGAAGAGAAAGTTGTAGAAGAAAATCTTTGTCATATTTCAACTGAGCGAAGAAGTCATCATTCTGAAGAAGTAAAAAAGAATTTAACAAGTCGCTTAAATCGTGTTGAAGGCCAGATCCGTGGCATTAAAGGATTAATTGATAAAGATACGTATTGTGATGACGTAATTACACAAATTGCAGCTGCTCAATCAGCTTTAAATAGTGTTAGTAAAATATTGCTTGAAGGTCATTTAAAACATTGCGTGGTAGAACGTGTTAAAAATGATGATCCAGAAATTATTGATGAGTTATTAACAACAATGAAGAGATTAATGAAATAAAGGAGATGGAGAACATGGAAAAAGTAACTTTAAACGTTGAAGGCATGTCATGTAACCACTGTGTAAAAGCAATTGAAAGTAGCGTTGGAGAACTTAATGGAGTAGAAAAAGTAAACGTAAACTTGAATGAAAAGGCTGTAACAGTTGAATTTAATAAAGATAAAGCAACACTTGATAAAATTAAAGAAACAATTGATGACCAAGGCTATGATGTAAAATAAATAAATAGCGTACGAGATCTCGTGCGCTATTTTTCTCAAAAATATATACCCTGCGTAGGTATATAGAGGAGGGCAATATGACAACGTATAAAGAAGCTTCCTTGTCTATTAATGGAATGACATGCGCAGCATGTGCAAATCGGATTGAGAGAGGATTAAAAAAGTTAGAAGGGGTAGAGGAAGCAAATGTAAACTTTGCGTTAGAGTCGTGTACAGTAAAGTATAATAAAGATGAAATAAATGAAAATCAAATTGAAGAAAAAGTGAATAAGCTTGGTTATGAGGTTGTAAAAGAAAAAACAGAGCTTATACTAATGGGAATGACATGCGCAGCATGCGCAAACCGGATTGAAAAAGGGTTAAACAAACTAGAAGGAGTAGAAGACGCTACTGTAAATTTTGCACTTGAAACGGCAACAGTCGTTTATAACAAAAATACTCTATCACCATCAGATATGACTGAAAAAGTAAGAAAACTTGGGTATGATGCTAAAGTCAAAGAAGCAACGGAAAATGTTGATTATCGTGAAAAAGTTTTAAAAAGACAGCAGTTGAAGTTTTGGGGTTCTCTTATATTAAGTTTGCCACTTTTATGGACGATGTTCGGCCATTTTTCTTTTACTTCTTTTCTTCCTGTGCCGGATTTATTTGTGAATCCATGGTTTCAATTTGCATTAGCAACACCTGTGCAATTTATTATTGGCGGACAGTTCTATATTGGCGCTTTTAAAGCATTAAAAAATAAGAGTGCGAATATGGATGTGCTTGTTGCTTTAGGAACAAGTGCTGCTTATTTTTATTCTTTATATATGACTCTCCGTTCATCAGGAAGTCATCACATCGAGCTTTATTATGAAACAAGTGCGGTTTTACTTACGCTCATTTTATTAGGCAAACTCTTTGAGGCAAAAGCAAAAGGACGTTCCTCAGAAGCAATCAAGAAAATGATGAGTCTTAAAGCAAAAACAGCCACTATTTTTCGCGATGGTGAAGAAATAGAAGTGTCCATTGATGATGTAAGAAAAGGCGATATCCTATATATTAAACCAGGAGAGAAAATTCCTGTTGATGGGGAAGTTATTGCTGGAGAGTCAAGCATAGATGAAGGAATGCTTACAGGGGAAAGCGTCCCAGTGGATAAAAAAGTTGGCGACAAAGTAATTGGAGCTACAATTAATAAAAATGGTTTTTTAAAAGTAGAAGCAACTAGAGTTGGAAAAGAAACAGCACTAGCTCAAATTATCCAAGTTGTTGAAGAAGCTCAAGGTTCGAAAGCTCCTATTCAGCGCTTAGCTGATAAAATTTCAGGGGTTTTTGTCCCTATTGTTGTTGGTATTGCAATTGTAACCTTTTTGATTTGGTATATCTGGGTTGAACCAGGACAGTTTGCACCATCTTTAGAAGC
Organism: Priestia sp. TRM10; assembly: GCF_057808375.1. NCBI lineage: Bacteria > Bacillati > Bacillota > Bacilli > Caryophanales > Bacillaceae > Priestia > Priestia sp. TRM10. The sequence goes on along the minus strand of NZ_JBJZOT010000015.1, from coordinate 1,366,533 downwards.
GCTGATCGCTGTGCTTGTGATTGCTTGTCCTTGTGCTCTTGGATTAGCAACGCCAACTTCAATCATGGCAGGATCTGGACGTGCCGCAGAATACGGTATTTTATTTAAGGGTGGCGAATATTTAGAAACAGCCCATAAAATTGATACGGTTATTCTTGATAAAACAGGTACAATTACAAATGGAACACCGAAAGTAACGGATGTTTTAATACGTGGAAAAGTGAGAGTTACAGAACTTTTAAAGATAGCAGGGTCAGCTGAAAAACAATCTGAACATCCACTTGCAGGTGCTATCGTAGAAGAAGCAGAAGGAAGAAAAATTGAGCTCTGTTCTGTTTCCCAATTCGAATCTCTCTCAGGGTTCGGAATCACAGCAACTGTAGAAGGAAGAAAAGTTCTTGTTGGTACTCGTAAGCTTATGCTTCAATATGGTATTCATATTGAAGCAGCTGAAGAGCATATGAGCAAGCTTGAAGAAGAAGGAAAAACAGCAATGATTGTAGCCATTGACGGATCATATGAAGGAATTATTGCTGTGGCAGATACCGTAAAAGAGACATCAAAAGAAGCCGTACAGCGTCTTATAAATCAAGGGTTACGCGTTTTTATGATAACAGGTGACAACGAAAGAACGGCTAGAGCAATTGCAGCGCAAGTTGGAATCCAACACGTTATTGCAGGAGTGCTTCCAGAAGAAAAGGCCAAGGAAGTGCAAAAGCTGAAAGAAAAAGGACATTTTGTAGCTATGGTAGGGGATGGAATCAATGATGCTCCTGCTCTTGCCCTTGCTGATGTCGGAATGGCGATTGGAACAGGGACAGATGTTGCCCTAGAAGCAGCAGACATTACCCTTATGCGAGGGGATTTAAATAGCATAGGAGATGCTTTGTTTATTAGTGACAAAACAATTAAAAATATTAAACAAAACTTATTCTGGGCATTTGGATACAACACATTAGGAATTCCAATTGCAGCAGCTGGATTACTAGCTCCATGGGTAGCAGGAGCTGCAATGGCGTTTAGCTCTGTATCTGTTGTAATTAATGCTCTAAGATTACAAAGGTTGAAATTATAAAGGAAGAGGAGTGCTTTTTACTCCTCTTTTTTTTGTATAATAAAGTAAATAAGGGGGAGAAGTCATGAACTTAACGGTACTAGTCGATAATAATACATACATTGATCGTTATTTTACAGGAGAACCTGCTCTATCTTTTTTTATAGAAGATAGAGAAAAAAGAATATTATTTGATACAGGTTATTCACGTGCATTTATTCATAATGCTGAAAAAATGGGAATTAACCTTAGAAAGTTACACTATGTTGCATTATCACACGGTCATATTGACCATACGTGGGGATTAACAGATCTTGTAAGGTTGTTTATGGAGGCAAAAGGAGAAAAAATAGATTATACAATTCCAACTGTTATTGGGCATCCTCTTGTTTTTAATAGCAAGCTCTTTCCTTCAGAAGGTGAAATAGGCAGTCTCTTATCGGAGGAAAAGTTGAACTATCATTTTCCTGTGCATCTATCAAGAGAGCCTTTTTGGTTAACAGAGAAGCTTGTGTTCTTAGGAGAAATCGAAAGAAAGTTTGACTTCGAAGAAGATGAACCAATTGGGAGTGTAATTGTTGAGGAACAATATGAAGATGATTATGTAGTAGATGACACAGCCCTTGTGTATAAAGCAAAAGGGGGTCTTGTTGTAATGGTTGGTTGTGCTCATTCTGGAATTTGCAATATTATTGAACAAGCAAAAATGGTATGTGAAGAAGAACGAGTTATAAGTGTGATCGGAGGGTTTCATCTTCTAAATCCATCTAAAAACAGAATTGAGAAAACAGTGAGTTATCTAGAAAAGTTAGAGCTTCAGTCATTATACCCATGTCATTGTACAGATCTTCAATCTAAAATAGCGCTTGCTAGGACAGGGATTATTAAAGAAGTTGGGGTAGGATTAAACATCGAGTGGAAGTAAAAAAGGAATTTTATATGAAAGGGCACATAAAAAAAGCTTGTAGTGCCATTCTTTATCCAGAAGGCAGTGGTCTACAAGCAGAAAAAAACGTATGCTGTTTTTTTCAATATCATGCTTCTTCGTTATTTTTTATTTTCGTAGTTAAGATGATGCTCGTACTTTCTTTTCTGTAGCCGTCCATTTTCCTCTACCAGGACTGCGAACTAAATCATTATATGCCAATACATTCAAATCTCGCTGGACAGTCCGTGGAGTAATCCCAAATTCGTCTACTAGCTCCTGAGTCGTTACTGTACCTTTTTGACTAATGAACATGTAAACTGATTTGATGCGAGTTAGCATTCGATTCGTTGCAGGTTTCAAACAACCACTTCCTTATCAGATTTTAACATGGTACGCTTTGCTGATTGGATAATGCCACTACACTTCTATTGTACACAAACACACAAACATTTGAAAAGCAAAAGGCATAAATTAACACAACATTTACAAAATTGCGTAACAATTATGTAATATTGAAGGAAGTCACCTCCATTTTTACTTCTTATTTTTAATTATAATGAATTTTCCGAAATATATGAGTGGAATCTTCTAAAACGCTTTATTTTAATTTCTTTTTTATAAAAAGGTATAATGAAAGGGAAGATTTACATAGGAAAGGACTGAAAAAAATGAAAAATATTGATTGGGTTCAAGAAGTAGAGAATAGAAAAAATGAACTTATTGAAGATACAAGAGAGCTATTAAAAATAAAAAGTGTATTAGAAGAAGGAACGGAGAAAGCTCCTTTTGGAGAAGGAATAGCAGAAGCTCTTCACTTTTTATTAGAAACTGGAAAAAAAGATGGCTTTGTTACAAAGAACGTTGATGGATATGCAGGTCATATTGAGCACGGTTCAGGAGAAGAATTAATTGGTGTTCTTTGTCATATTGATGTAGTTCCTGAGGGAGATGGATGGTCTGTTCCACCATTTGGAGCCGTTGTGAAAGATGGTCGAATTTATGCGAGAGGAGCAATTGATGATAAGGGTCCCACAATGGCAGCCTACTACGCAATCAAAATTTTAAAAGAGCTTGAGATACCTTTGTCAAAGCGAATTCGAATGATTATTGGAACTGATGAAGAAAGTAACTGGCGCTGTGTTGATCACTATTTTGCTCATGAAGAGATGCCAGGGATTGGATTTGCTCCAGATGCCGATTTCCCTATTATCCATGCTGAGAAGGGCATTATGGATTTTGATCTTATCCAGAAAAAAGATGAAAAGGGAGACAAAGTGCTAAAGTCTCTGACATCGGGACATCGTTATAATATGGTTCCTGATTATGCGGAAGCATTATTAGCTCTAGAGGACTTTGAAGAAGAATCTTTTCATGCCTTTTTAGAGAGCGAAAATTTAAGTGGTCATGTAACGATAAAGGGAGAAGAAGTGCTTTTGACAATTGAAGGGGTTTCAGCACATGGGAGCATGCCTGAACAAGGGATTAATGCAGGAATTAAAATGTGCGAATTTCTTTCAACTCTTGCATTAGATGAGAAAGCAAATGAATTTGTTCAGTATGGAGCGCAGATGTTCTGTGGGGACTATTATGGAGAAAAGCTAGGAATCTCATATAAAGATGAAGTAAGCGGGCCGTTAACCATAAATATTGGTCTTATTCGCTATAAGGAAGATGAAGGAGGAAAATTCGGCCTCAACATTCGTTATCCTGTTACACAACAATCAAGCGCCATTATTGAAGGAATTGATCAAAAAACATTTTTAATTGAAAATATTGATGATTCACCTCCGCATCATGTTGAAAAAGATCATCAACTTATTCAAACACTGCAACGCGTTTACGAAGAACGCACAGGAGAAGAGGCAACGCTCTTAGCTATTGGAGGAGGTACATATGCGCGGGCACTGAAAGCTGGTGTTGCATTCGGGCCTTTATTTCAAGGACGAGAAGATGTTGCACATAAAAAAGATGAATATATGGATATAGAAGATTTACTAAAAGCAACAGCCATTTATGCTCAAGCACTATATGAATTAGCAAAGTAAAAAAATATAATAAATAAAAAAAGATAGAAGAAGGCTCTTCTATCTTTTTTATTTATTCATTTTCAAAGTCAAATAAGTCTGTTGATAAATAACGTTCTCCTGTATCACAAGCAATACAGACAACAACTTCCTGAGGAGATAAACGTTTAGCAACTTCAATTGCTGCAAAGCATGCTCCCCCAGAAGATGGACCAACAAGGATTCCTTCTTGAGAAGCAAGGTTACGTACCATCTCATATGCTTGTTCATCTTTAATTTTAAAAATTTCATCATAAACATCTTGGTGAAGCGTTTCAGGAATAAAACCAGGGCTTGTACCAACGAGCTTGTGACGTCCTGGTTTACCTCCTGATAGAACAGGGGAACCAGCTGGTTCTACAACATGAACTGTAATATTTGGATCATGTTTTTTCAATGTTTCGCCTGTACCAGTAATCGTCCCACCTGTTCCTGCTGTTGCAACAAAAGCAGTAAGTTTTTTCCCAATAGAATCAAGCGCATTGATAATTTCAGGTGCTGTTGTATTCCGATGGGCATCTGGGTTTGCTGGGTTTTTAAATTGCATTGGAATAAAAGAGTTCGGAATAGTTTTAGCAAGCTCCTCTGCTTTTCGAATAGATCCTTGCATTTTTTCTTCACCAGGAGTAAGTACAACGTCTGCACCATATGCTTTTAATAAGTTAATTCGCTCTTGGCTCATTGTATCTGGCATCACAAGAATAGAGCGATAGCCTCTTGCAGAAGCATTCATCGCTAAACCAATCCCCGTGTTTCCACTTGTAGGTTCAATAATAACAGAATCAGCAGTTAACAATCCGGCTTTCTCTGCTTCAATAATCATATTATAAGCGGCCCGATCTTTTACGCTTTTACTTGGATTCATAAATTCTAATTTTAGATAAACAGACGCTCCATTTGCTGGCTGTAGGCGGTTTAACTTCACAAGGGGAGTTTCTCCAATTAATTCTCCCATGTTGTTGGCTACTTTCACTACTGTCACCTCAATCACTTTGTATGTAAATAAGAGTATTAAATATAATATTACTATAACATATCTTTAATTTCTTACGAAAAGCCACCTTGTAGTCTTTTCATAAATTGCGGTAAAGTAAAAAAAACTAATTCATTATAAAGGAGAAAAGCGGAATGTCATCTTCTCACTATTTTATTGGAATTAAACTTCCTAAAGGGATTAACGAACAAGTTCATGCATGGGTGCAAAAGTATAAAAAAGAGCTTCCGTTTAAAAAATTTGTTCATGAAGAAGATTACCATATTACCCTTGCTTTTTTAGGAGAAACAAGTAATGAAACCCTAGCGTTATTAATTAAACAGCTTGAAGAAAACAGTAAAAATGTTTCCTCCTTTAAATTAGTAACATTTGAAACAGATGTTTTTGGATCGGCATCAAAACCTCGCGTGTTTTGGCTTGGTGTTCATCATGAGGAAAATCTGTTCCAGCTTGAACAAGTTGTTCGCACTAGTTGTGAAAAAAGCAGAAAAAAACTTGAATCAAGACCGTACCGTCCTCATATTACATTAGCTAAACGATTTAATGAAGGAGATAAAGGTATCGAAGAAAGATTTATAAAAAATAATGATCTCCAAAGTTTATCATGGGATGTGGTAGAATATCAGCTTGTTAAAATTAATCCCTCTAGAACCCCTAAATATGAAATAGTTCAAAACTTTTCCTTAAATAGGAGAGAAGAGCTATGAAACGTTTTAGTTTGATAGCTCTTCAAATTTTGTTCCTTTACTTCTTGTATAAATGCGGTACATTTGTAGCTTCATTTTTTCATCTTCCTGTTCCTGGAAGTATTGTAGGGATGCTCATATTGTTTTTGTTGTTACAGTTCAAATTAATACAAGCAAAATGGGTAAGTGAAGGAGCAAATTGGCTGCTTTCTTATCTTTCCCTTTTATTTGTTCCGGCAACCGTTGGGATTATTGATTATTTATCGTTCTTTGCTTCAAAAGGTATTCTTACAATTTTTATCGTTATTATAAGTACATTTCTCGTTATGATGACAGCAGGATTGTTAACTCAATATTTTGCTAGAAAGCAAGAAAAAGTAACAAGAACAGGGGAAAGAGAGGTATCAAGATGAATATACTATTGTCAATTATTGTCATTTTAGTAACAATATTAATTTATATACTTATGAAACGTGTTTATGAGCAATATCGATTTCCACTCCTTGTTCCAACAGCAACTACGACGCTAATCCTTGTTGTTCTGCTCTTGTTTTGTCATATAGATTACAAACAGTATATGGTTGGTGGGAAGTGGATTGGAGAGCTGTTAGGTCCTGCCGTTGTTGCTTTAGCATACCCATTATTTAGAAATAAGCATATTTTAAAGAAATACGGTTTTTCTCTTTCTTTAGGTATTGTGGGAGGGGCGCTTGTAGGAATATTTAGTGGCATATATTTAAGTGTTTTATTACATATTGACTCGACATTCATTAAAGCATTAGCTCCGAAGTCTGTTACATCTCCTGTTGCTATGGACGTTGCAATGATTACAAAGAGCTCTCCATCACTTGCAGCTGTTTATGTAATGATTGCAGGAATATCAGGAGCTGTGTTTGGAAACATATTGCTAAAATATTGCCATGTGAATCATTTTGTTGGAATAGGAGCTGCATTTGGTACAGGAGCCCATGGAATTGGAACAGCAAAAGCTTTGGAACTTGGAGAAGAGGAAGGAGCCATAAGTTCTGTTGCAATGACGTTGAGTGCTGTTGTTACTGTTCTCCTTTGTCCAGCAGCCATTTCCTTCGTTTTGAATGCTTAGCATAACGAAATAAATATTGTTCCGTCTCTGTATTTAATATTAAAATAAAAATACTTGTAAAATGATAAAATGAGTAATTTAACATGATTATGGAAAAAGAATGTCCAAATATAACAGCTCGGGAGACGAGAACAAAATGGCACAGTTAATTAAACTACAAGACTATATATCACGATATGAACAAGATATTTATCAATATCCTAGTCACTATATTCAATTGAAGAAAAGAAACTGGGAGTTAATAAGATCGGCATTTGATAAAGGAGAATCTTTGATTGCTGAGGAAGAGATTGTAGAAGAAGCAGAGACCGGAGCAAAAGAAAAGAGTTCTTTTTTAGATAACTTAAAAACATTATTTCAACGAAGAAATGAAGAAGTAATGGTGGAAGAACAACAAGAGCCTGTAATGACAGAGGAGAAACTGTTTGAAAAGTCACTTCGTCATTTCACAACAGAACCAAAAACAATCGAGGATTTGAAAATTTTATTTTTAGACAATCTTTTTCAACTCCAAACGCAGTGGGCAAGTTCCACTGTTCTAACATCTCAAGCAATACCCCATTCATTATATTATAACGAACATTTGAAATACTTTTTGCAACGCTTTCCTGATAATTATTTACTCTTATATAATCCTGTTTTTAAGCTCAAAAAAGCACCAATTGAAACAGACCTTATTTTAATTAGTCCACTTGAAACAATTTGTATTTCTATTGTTGAAGGAAAGGAAAATGGGATTTTTCAATATAACCAAGGACGATTTTGGAAATACTTAGACGGAGAAGATGAAAAGAAAATTGTAAATCCTTTTATTAGTTTAAATAGAACAGGTCTTATTGTTCAAAAACTTTATGAGCGAGCAAACTGTGATTTTCCTGTACGTAAAGTTGTATTAAATCGAAAAGGATATTTTGACTGTCCTATTGTTCCTCATGATACGTTGCTTGTTGATCGGAGAAATTATGGAGAATGGTTTGAACAATTTAGAACGCTAACAACTCCTTTGAAGCATGGGCAGCTAAAGGCAGCCAAAGCCCTCCTAACAAGTACTCAAAATACATTTTTCACCAAAGAAGAAGAGTAAATCGTTATTGTAAGCTACGTTTAATTCATATTTGTTCAGGTTACATTAATAGAGATACGATAAAGCCTAATTTACGTGTGGAAACATTAAATAAGAGAAAACTTCTGCAACTATTCTTGTTTATCTGTCAGTTTTACTTGACGAAAAAAGATATTTGAGGATAAAATCAAAAAAGGATGGCTACTTGTCTGTGTATCCTCAGGTAGCTGTCTTTTTTATTTCTAAACTTCTAAATGAAATGTGTGTGTTGAAATTGAAGGTGAACTGGTTGGAACATATATTAGGAAGTGAATGGAAGATAACGCCAGCAGGCGGCTCAACAGGAGATGCTTATTTTGCGAAGTTTCAGGATCGGGAACTTTTTTTAAAGCGAAATTCATCGCCTTTTTTAGCTATGCTTTCAGCAGAAGGAATTGTTCCAAAACTTGTATGGACAAGAAGAATGGAAAATGGAGATGTTATTACTGCGCAACATTGGTTGAATGGCCGAGAACTAAAACCAAGTGATATGGTTTCAACAAAAGTAGCAAAACTGCTCAGTAAAATCCACTATTCTCAAGAACTGTTAGATATGTTAAAAAGATTAGGTAAAACGCCGTTGCGTCCAGATGAACTTTTACAAAGTTTATATCAGCATATCGATCATGAACTACTAGCAATTCCAGCAGTTCAAGAAGGTATTCGGTATCTACAGCGTGAATTACCAAACATTCATACGATTCGTTACGGAGTTTGTCATTGTGATGTTCATCATAACAACTGGCTGTTAGGAGAAAATGGACAGATGTACCTGATTGATTGGGACGAAGCAATGATTGCAGATCCTGCTATTGATTTAGGATTGCTTTTTTACCTCTATATTCCGAAATCAGAGTGGGGAGAATGGCTCGAAGAATATGGAGCAGAAATGACTGATGACTTAGAACACCGAATGAAGTGGTATGCCATCAGCCAAATGATCTCTCTTATGCAGTCACATAAAGACTGTCAAGATGAACGAGAAATGAATAGATTACATCATCACCTCAGCGAGCTTGTTTCATGATAAAGTATGAAGTTCGTCCATCCATTGAGTTAAATTAGCTTGATTTGTTTGGATATATTGATTAAGCTCGCTGCTTCCTTTCCCAGTCTGTGAATAGTAATAAATGTTTTCTAAAGTTTTTTTAACTTCCTCCTTCGTCTGCGCATTTGCTAGCATCGATTTAGCGAGACGCTCCATTTGCTCACATTCCGAAACAGTTCCACAGCAGTCACTTTGATGTTCTGAAAGAATATCTTTTAATACACTAAGCTGATTTTGATAATTTAATGGCATAAGTATCACCTTTTCTTTACGTAGTGCCTTTAGTTTTATCTTTATCAACACATTTATGCGATATATTAACAACTAAAAATTTAACTGAACTAGACAGCCTTTCCTCTCAATTAGGAAAGAAGTGAAAAACATAAATAGATGAGGTGTGTAACATGCGTTTGCGAAACAAGCCATGGGCAAAAGATTATATTGATGCCCACCCACAATACATTATTCCGACTCCAGAGAAACGTAAGGGGGATTGGAAGAGTGTATTTCAAAATGATAATCCAATCCATATTGAAGTTGGAACTGGGAAAGGTCAGTTCTTAATCGGAATGGCGAAACAAAATCCTCATATTAACTATATTGGGATTGAAGCATATCAAAGTGTTATTGTGAGCGCTCTTGAAAAGCTCATTGAGGAAGATTTACCAAATTTGAAGCTTCTTGACGTTAACGCGGAAAATTTAACAGACTATTTTGCTCAAGGTGAGATTGACCGTGTGTATTTGAACTTTTCTGATCCATGGCCAAAGCCTCGACATGAAAAAAGACGTCTCACATACAAAACATTCCTAGAGCAATATGAAGAAGTGCTTGTTAAAAATGGAGAAATTCATTTTAAAACAGATAATCAAGGATTGTTTGAGTATTCACTTCAAAGCTTTTCAGCTTATGGTATGCTTCTGACGTTTGTTAGTCTTGATCTTCATAAGCTAGAGGATGAAAATAATATTATGACAGAATATGAAGAGAAATTTTCTGAAAAAGGAAATCGTATTTATCGCTGTGAAGTGCAGTTCAAATAAGATTTATGCGCCGTACAAAGACGGCGCATTTTTTGTATGCGAAAAAAATGGAGCGTGATACAATAAAGAAAAAGCAAAGGGAGGTTATTTTTTGGAAACGTTATCATTAGGGGAGCTAAAACTTACTTGGTTAGATGGTGGAGACAATCATCTTGACGGTGGAGCAATGTTTGGTGTAGTTCCTAAGGCTTTATGGTCAAAAAAGTATAAAGAAAATGAAAAAAATCAAATTCCGCTTCGTACAGATCCTATTTTAATTCAAAAAGAAAACAAAAACTTTCTTATTGATACAGGGCTTGGGGTTGCTAAACTAACAGAAAAGCAAAAGCGTAATTTCGGCGTAACAAGAGAATCGAACCTTATCTCTGCCCTTAAAGAATTAGGGCTGTCTCCGGAAAATATTGATGTTGTTTTGATGACACATCTTCATTTTGACCATGCTTGTGGTTTAACAAGTGTAAAAGAGGGGCAGTTTATATCCACATTTCAAAATGCTGAAATCTTCGTCACTAAAACCGAATGGGATGAAATGAGAAGTCCGAACCTTCGCTCACGAAACACATATTGGAAACAGAACTGGGAAGCAATAAGCAAGCAAGTCGTTCCTTTTGAAGAGTCAGTAAGTGTAATAAGCGAAATAGAAATGATTAAAACAGGAGGGCATAGCGGCGGTCATGCCATTATCCGACTAGAAAGTGATGGGCATGTTGCTTATCATCTTGGTGATTTGCTTGGTACACATGCCCATCAAAATCCACTGTGGGTTATGGCCTATGATGATTATCCGGTCACATCTGTTTTACAAAAAGAGCGTTGGTTAAAAAAAGCCGTTGATGAAAAGGCTTGGCTAACTTTTTATCATGACTATTATTATCGTGCCTTAAAATGGAACGATAAAGGTGTGATTGTTGATTCAGTAAAAATCCAAAGAGACTAGCCAATTTTCTTGAATTCGATAAGTGAGCCTGTCACACTATCAACAAAAAACTCATAGTGTTCTTGTAGCCCATTTTTACTTCTTGTAATACCGCCTTGATATCCTTCAAAAAATAACTCATCTTTGTGAAACGTCTTTTTAGTTGTTTCAATCCAAGAACCGCTAACTGTTCCATTTTGTTTGAAAACGCGTTTTACAGTTTCAAGAGCTTTTTCAGCATCCATCTTTTGTTCACACGTTCTTTGAAGAAGATAAGTTCCAGCTGCACCTGCAGCAAGTCCAATAGCTAAGCTTTTCCAATTCATTTCTTCCACTCCATTTCTGTAACAGCTTTCATTATAAGAAAGTATACAGAACAAAAGGTGGTTTGTTAAGTAAAAAGGGGCGAATTCGTTCTGCAGTAGCAATTCATGATTGTTTTCGATAAAATAAAGAAATAACTATACATATCTAAAGGGGCATGATGATGAATCAAGAAACTTTAGCATTATTTAAAACATTAACAGAATTACCTGGAGCATCAGGCAATGAACATGCTGTTCGCGCATTTATGAAAGAAGAGCTTGCAAAATATTCTGATGAAATTATTCAAGATCGTCTTGGCAGTACATTTGGAGTTCGAAATGGCAACGGTCCAAAAGTAATGGTTGCAGGTCACATGGATGAAGTAGGGTTTATGGTTACATCTGTAACAGATAAAGGGATGCTTCGCTTTCAACCTCTTGGGGGCTGGTGGAGTCAGGTACTGCTTGCCCAACGCGTAGAAGTTATAACAAAAAATGGGCCTGTAGTAGGCGTTATTGCGTCCATTCCGCCACATCTTCTCGATGAGAGTCAGCGCAACCGCCCAATGGCCATTAAAAATATGCTTATTGATGTTGGAGCAGATAGCAAAGAAGAAGTAAAAGAAATGGGCATTAAGCAAGGAGATCAGATTGTACCTATCTGTCCATTCACACCGATGAAAAATGAAAAAAAGATCTTAGCTAAAGCATGGGACAATAGATATGGCTGTGGCTTAGCAATTGAGTTATTAAAAGAGCTTAAAAACGAAAAGCTCCCAAATACGCTTTATTCAGGTGCAACAGTGCAGGAAGAAGTTGGCTTAAGAGGAGCTCAATCTGCAGCAAATATGATTAATCCAGATCTCTTTTATGCTCTTGATGCAAGTCCTGCAAATGATACCTCTGGAGACAAGAATGCGTTCGGACAACTTGGAAAAGGAGTGCTTCTCCGTATTCTAGACCGGACGATGGTCACACATCGAGGAGTAAGAGAATACGTGCTTGATACAGCAGAAACAAACAATATTCCATATCAATATTTTGTATCACAAGGTGGGACAGATGCTGGACGTGTTCATTTATCAAATAAGGGTGTTCCTTCAACAGTAATTGGAATCTGTTCACGCTATGTTCATACAAGTGCATCAATGGTTCATATTGATGACTATGCGGCAGCGAAAGAACTGCTTATCAAGCTTGTAAAATCTTCAGATCAAACAACGTTAAACACGATTTTAGAACAAGGTTAATAGACAAAGGTTCGGTCAAGCGTATGCTACGCTACCGAACTTTTTTATGAAAGGAGAAGAGAATATGATTGCGCTCGGTACGACAAATACAGCAAAAGTAAGAGCTGTACAAGCTGTCTTTGCGACAACAGAAATTAAAGCTTTATCCGTATCAAGCGAAGTCTCCGCTCAACCATTTTCAGATGAGGAAACCGTTGAAGGAGCTATTAACAGAGCCCGAAACGCGAAGGTTGAAGCAAACGTCGCAATCGGAATTGGGTTAGAAGGGGGCGTTGTTGAGACTGATAGAGGGTTGCTTTTATGCAACTGGGGAGCACTTCTTGCTTCAGACTGTGAGCCTATTGTAGCGGGAGGCTTGCGTATTCCGCTTCCAGAGGAATTTGTTGCCCCTTTAAAAAGTGGTCGAGAGCTTGGCGAAATCATTGATGAATATGCCAAAAAAGAGAACGTTAGACAAAATGAAGGAGCTATTGGCATTTTAACAGGAGGATATATTTCAAGAGAGCAAGTTTTTACAGATATTGTAAAGGCTCTTGTTGGCCAGTATAAGCAATTAAAAAGTTGCCGATAAATGTTGTTAGTATACTTTCATTGCGGTGGATCTCTTCATTTGTTAACATCAAAAAGATATTATATTTTACTGTATAATCTAGGAGGAAAAGTGAATGGAAAAATTATCAACAATTGAACAATATAGAGAATTAGCTGGGAAAGAAGATGTTATTTTCATGTTTTCAGCAGACTGGTGTCCGGACTGTCGTGTAATTGAGCCTATTTTACCAGAAGTTATGGAGAAATATAATCAATATAAATTCTTCTATGTAGATCGTGATGACTTTATTGAGTTATGTCAAGAACTTAATATCTTTGGTATTCCAAGCTTTGTTGCATTCAGTAATGGAGAAGAGATTGGTCGATTTGTAAGCAAAGATAGAAAAACACAAGAAGAAATTGAGCAGTTTATCGAAGGTCTACCCTCTAATTCTTAAGGAGTGAGAGCAGTTGAAAATGACAAGCTTGAAAATGCGTGATCTTTTAAAAGAACGATTGAAAAATGATCATTGGACATTTTCTTTCGATCGTGAAAAAGACACGTTGCGCATTGAAGATAAAGAGACAAAAAAGGGAACAACAGTCTCTTTACCAGGGCTTATTGCCAAATGGGAAGTAAGAAAAGAAAAAGCCATTGATGAGATGGTTTACTATATAGAAGAGGCATTGAAAGTAATGTCACAAGAACAAGAATTAACAGGCAAAGAACGGAATGTTTATCCTGTTATTCGCTCAACCTCTTTTCCAACAGAAGCGAACGATGGTACAAAGCTTTTAAATGATGACCATACGGCAGAGACACGTATTTACTATGCTCTTGACCTTGGAACGACGTATCGTCTTATTGATGAACGCCTTTTGAAAAAAGAAGGATGGGATTTACTGAAAGTTCGTGAGATGGCTCGTTTCAACCTTCGTTCGTTGCCGCTTTCATATCGAGAAGATACGGTGGCAGGAAATACATTCTATTTTGTTAACAACAAAGACGGTTATGATGCTAGTCGCATTTTAAACGAGTCAATTTTAAAGAAATTCTCAGCCGAAATTCATGGTACAATGGCAGTGGCTGTTCCACATCAAGATGTTTTAATTATTGCCGATATTAAAAACGATACAGGTTATGACGTGCTTGCACAGATTACAATGAGCTTTTTTGCTGATGGTCATGTGCCAATTACAGCACTCTCTTTCCTTTATGAGAACGGTGGATTAGAGCCAATTTTCATTTTAGCTAAAAATAGAAAAAAGGACGGTAAAAAATCATGAACGCATTTTACAATCGAGAAGGAATCGGTGATACACTCATCGTAAAAATAAATGAACTTGAGCTTCAAGACCGAGCTGTTGAGCGCAATGGTGATGTAGCACGCGTATATCACAATAAAACAAACGAAACAGCAGGATACAATATTTTTAATGCTTCTACATATTTTACAGTGTCAGCAAACGGCTTAGTTGATCTAACAGAAGAGTTAGCAGAGAAAATCAATGAAACAATTGAAAAAAGCGGTTTTAAAAAAGTAGACGTTGATTTATCACCAAAGTTTGTTGTTGGATATGTAGAATCAAAAGAAAAGCACCCAGATGCAGATAAATTAAATGTATGTCAAGTAAACGTAGGAAATGAAACACTTCAAATTGTGTGTGGAGCGCCGAACGTTGATCAAGGTCAAAAGGTTGTTGTAGCAAAAGTTGGAGCTGTTATGCCAAGTGGAATGGAAATTAAAGATGCAGAGCTTCGCGGCGTTGCTTCTTCTGGAATGATTTGTTCAGCAAAAGAATTAGCACTTCCAAATGCACCGAAGGAAAAAGGAATTCTTGTTCTAGAAGATAATGCAGAAATTGGAAAACCTTTTTTTGACAAATAAATAACAAATAGAAGAGAGTCTAGAGACAAATACTACATTTTTCTTTCAGACATTACAAATGTTTAAAAATCGTTGAAAGCTCTTTTTTATATTTGATAAAATTACAGACCACTAGTGTATACACTAGTGGTCTTTATTTGTAAAAATATGAAGAAGAGGATAGAAAATCTTAAAAACGTGGTAAAATGTATGTGAAAATAAAAAGAAATCCTTTGTGAAAAATTTAAGCCGAAATTTGAATAGATAAAGTAAAACGTTGGAGTGATGAAAATGGGTTTTATCCGAAAATTTGTGGATTACTTATTAGGATATGAAGTGAAAGAGATTATTGTAGAAGAGCCTGCTCAAGAAGAGAAAAAGAAACAGCAGCAAAGTCCTAAAAAGCAACCAAAACATCCAATCGTAAAACCGAGTGGGCCAAACGGAGTGAAAACACCGCAGTCTGATTTAGAAACGCGAGTCGCTTATCAATATCCCAAAGGAAAGTTTCGTTTCCCTCTTATTGATGATAATGCAGACGTTAGACAGCCTCGACAAGAGCGAGAAGAGGAGCGTGAAGTGCGTCCGTCAGCGCGATGGAAAGAAGAAGAAAACGCAGCTCATCGTCACAAAGAAGAAGAACAACCAAAACGGCCATCTAGTAGACCATCTAATAGGAGAAGAAATCATGAGGTCCGTCCATCAGCGCGATGGAAAGAAGAGTATGAAGAACATCCTGTTTCTAATGGAGAAAGCTCTCTCTCGCCCAAAGAGAGAAGAAGAACGCCAAAACAATGGAGAGAGCAGCAAGAAAGTAGTGAAAGAATGTCTTCTGATCACCTAAAACCAAAGGTAGAAGAAGAAAAATTAAGAACAAGACCGTTTCGCCCAACGGAAATACCTTCTCCTATTTATGGATTTAATCAGCGTCCGGATAAAAAGGAGGAACCAGAGGAAGTTTATGACGACATTATTGAATTTGAGCTTCCTTCATCTGCGCCAATTAGAGAACGACGTGAAATAGAGAAGAAAGATGAATCAGCTTATCGTGCTTTCCCTACTTTTGAAGAGCATTCACCACCGACACAAGAAGAAGAGATTTATATGATGAATGAAAGTGAGCCACTTCAAAAGGAGAAAGTTGCTTCTTATGAAGAGACGGAGCAGCTTGAAGAAGTACCTTCTATGTATACGAATGAAGCAAAAGAAGAAGTGTCAGCTACAGAAGAGCCTTCTTTATACGAAGAAGAGGAAGCTCCTTCTCCCTCTTTTAAAAACGAAATCGAAGATGAACAAACAATACAGAATTCTGTCTCTTTGTCTCCTATTCAAGAGATAGAAGAAGAGAGAAAAGAGGACATAAGCTCAGCTTCAGTAGAAGATGAAAGAATGGAAGAATACGAGATAAAAGAACCCGAGCCTATTGAAGAGAAGCAGACTGAAGCTCCTGTTGAGGAAGTCCGTGAGCAAAGAAAAGTGTCATCTGACGACAGGGAAGAGAAACGAAAACGGCATGTTCCTTTCAATGTTATGATGCTTAAAAAAGATCGACAGGAATTAAAAAAAAAAGTAGAAAAAGAGACGATTCTTCCAACTAACGAAGAGATGAATGAACATGATAGTAACAGGGAGAGAGAATTAGAAGAAAAGATTAATAGAGAACATTATCAGTTTCCTGAGTTAGCTCTTTTGGCAGATCCCCCAAGAACGGAAGGGGATGATGAAGAGTGGATGCAAAGTCAAAGCGAGCTTTTGAACACAACGCTTTTTAACTTTAATGTTCGAGCAAGCGTTGTAAATGTTACGCAAGGACCAACAGTAACTCGCTTTGAGGTACAGCCAGAACCAGGTGTAAAAGTAAGCAAAGTAACAAACTTAACTGATGACATTAAGTTAAGTATGGCGGCTCAAGATATTCGAATGGAAGCCCCTATTCCAGGCAAAAACGCAATTGGTATTGAGCTTCCAAACCGAAATAGCAAACCGGTTCTTTTAAAAGAAATTCTAGAAAGTAACGAATTTCAACAAAGCGCGTCGCCGCTTTCTGTTGCTTTAGGTCTAGATATTTCAGGTGAGCCTATTGTGATGGACTTAAACAAAATGCCCCACGGTCTTATTGCAGGAGCAACGGGTTCAGGGAAAAGTGTGTGTATTAATACAATTATTGTCAGTCTTCTTTATAAAGCAGCGCCACATGAAGTGAAATTGATGCTTATTGATCCCAAAATGGTAGAACTTGCGCCATATAATCATATTCCTCATCTTGTAAGCCCAGTTATCACAGATGCAAAAGCTGCTACTTCTGCTTTGAAATGGGCTGTGGAGGAAATGGAAAGAAGATACGAACTCTTTGCTCATACAGGAGTACGTGATATTAAAAAGTATAATGAGCTTGTTGAGAAAAAAGGAGAAAAAGGGCAGGAGCTTCCTTACCTTGTTATTATCATTGATGAGCTTGCTGATCTTATGATGGTATCTCCAGGAGAAGTCGAAGAGGCAATCTGTCGAATCGCACAAAAAGCTCGGGCATGTGGTATCCATCTGCTTCTTGCTACACAACGTCCATCTGTAGACGTGATTACAGGCCTGATCAAAGCAAACGTTCCGACGCGTATTGCCTTTTCTGTATCTTCACAAGTAGATTCAAGAACAATCATTGATACAGCGGGAGCTGAGAAGCTACTCGGAAAAGGAGATATGCTTCTGCTTGCAAATGGCTCGTCAAAATCAGTGCGGATCCAAGGGAACTTTGTGTCAGATGAGGAAATTGATGAAGTTGTTCATCATGTAAGAGACCAAATGAAGCCGAATTATTTATTTAACCAAGAGCAGCTTCTTCAAAAGCATGATAGCTTTGCAAGCGATGAAGACGAGCTTTTTTATGATGCTTGTGAGTTTGTAATCAATCAAGGTGGGGCCTCAACATCAAGCGTTCAGCGTCGCTTTCGAGTAGGATATAACCGTGCAGCACGTCTTATTGATATGATGGAGGAACAAGGCGTTATTTCAGGATCAAGAGGCAGTAAGCCTCGTGATGTATTAATGAGCGAGGATGAGCTTATGGAGCTTCAAGGAACAAGTACATTTTAATAAAAAAATGGCATATATGTGAAGAATAAAACTTAACGTTGTCGAGAGGCAAAAAATGTTTTACTATATGAAAAGACAGCATTATTTTACAGCTAAAGAGCACATTTCGCTCTAGAAAGTGCTCTTACTTCACGCCGAATGGCATGTCAAAGATGAAGCAGTACAGAAGCTAAAAGAAAAAAGATATTTTTATGAATGAGAGAAGTAGAAAAAAGGGAAAGCTAAATATGGAAAAAAAGGAAAAACATACAGAAACTTATCCTCAATCGTGATGGTTTATTATCTAAAGAAATGGTATAATGATGAACTGTTACAGTGAAAAGCTGTACATAAAGTACGTTCTTTATTCTTTTTTAAGCTCGTTAGCACCCTGAGGCAAAGCCTCTTTCTACTGTCAAAAGCTCAAGATTTATGATTGAAAATTTAATTTTATGCAAGCAACAGAAGTAAGATTACAAGTATTTATAACCAAATTAAGATAAACGTCATATACTGTCTTACAGATAGACGTATTTTGGAGGTTCTTTTCTATGACTGTTTACCATTTTGTTGGAATTAAAGGAACTGGCATGAGTGCACTAGCGCAGATTTTACATGATATGGACTTTCAAGTACAAGGCTCTGATATTGAGAAAAAGATTTTTACTCAAAAAGCGTTAGAAGATCGGAACATACCAATTCATCCATTTTCCAAAGATAATATCCACGAAGGATTAACGATTATTGCGGGCAACGCATTTCCAGATACGCATGAAGAAATTGAAGCAGCGAAAGAGCAAGGTTTAGAAGTCATTCGCTACCACCGTTTTTTAGGAGACTTTATGAAACAGTATACAAGCGTTGCTGTTACAGGAGCGCATGGGAAAACGTCTACGACAGGCATGCTTTCTCATGTTATTCAAGGTGCGCGTCCTACGTCATATTTAATTGGTGACGGAACAGGAAAGGGAACGGCAGATAGCCAATACTTTGCATTTGAAGCATGTGAGTATCGTCGTCATTTCCTTTCTTACCATCCTGATTATGCGATTATGACAAACATTGACTTTGATCACCCTGACTATTTTGCTAACGTAGATGATGTATTTAGTGCGTTTCAGGAGATGGCTCTTCAAGTGCAAAAAGGAATTATCGCTTGTGGGGATGATGAACATCTGCAAAAAATCCAAGCTAAAGTACCTGTTCTCTACTACGGGTTCCGAGAAGGAAACGACTTTCAAGCTCGCAACGTAGAGAAAACAACAGAAGGAACAACATTTGATGTGTTCGTACGAAATACATTTTATGCAACATTCTATATACCAGGTTATGGAGACCATAACATTTTGAATGCTCTTTCTGTTATTGCTCTTTGTCACTATGAGCAAATTGATTCTGAAATCATTCAAGAGCGTTTTAAATCCTATGAAGGAGTAAAGCGTCGCTTCAGTGAAAAAGTGTTAGGTTCTCAAGTAATTATTGATGATTATGCACATCATCCAACTGAAATTCAAGCAACAATTAGTGCAGCTCGTCAAAAATACCCTGATCGTGAAGTTATTGCTGTATTCCAGCCACATACGTTTACACGTACACAAACGTTTTTAGGGGAGTTCGCAGAATCTCTTCAAAGTGCTGACAAAGTTTATCTTTGCGATATTTTTGGTTCTGCTCGTGAAAAACAAGGAAACTTATCGATTGAAGACTTACGTTCTAAAATTGAAGGTGCAGAGCTTATTAGCGAAGAAAGTATTGAAAAGCTTAGCAAACATGAAAAAGGTGTCTTAATTTTCATGGGAGCAGGAGACATTCAAAAGTTCGAAGAATTATACCAAAAAACGCTCGTATAAAAAAGGTTCCCTAATGGGAACCTTTTTTATTTTAGGTTTTCTGGATTTAGAGCTTCTAATTCTTTAATGACGAAGCGACCGTCTTTGCGGATCAGCATATCGTCAAAGTAAATCTCTCCTCCACCATATTCAGGGCGTTGGATCATTACCATATCCCAATGAATGTTAGAATGGTTGCCGTTATAGGCTTCTTCATAACATTCTCCAGGAGTGAAGTGGAAGCTACCGTCAATTTTTTCATCAAACAAGATGTCTTGCATTGGATGTTGAATGTATGGGTTTACACCAATCGCAAACTCCCCAACAAAACGAGCTCCTTCATCAGTATCAAAAATATGATTGATACGTTCAGTATCATTTGCTGTTGCATCAACAATTTTTCCATTTTCAAACGTTAATTTTACATTTTCAAATGTGAATCCTTGGTATGGAGATGGTGTGTTGTAAGTGATAACTCCGTTCACAGAATCACGAACAGGAGCTGTAAAAACTTCTCCATCAGGAATATTCATTTCACCTGCACATTTCACAGCAGGGATGTCTTTAATAGAGAATGTTAAGTTTGTATCTTTTCCAATAAGCTGAACTTTATCTGTTTTATTCATAAGTTCTACAAGAGAATCCATTGCTTTATTCATTTTGCCATAGTCAAGATTACAAACATTGAAATAGAAATCTTCAAAAGCTTCCTTACTCATTTTTGAAAGCTGAGCCATTGATTCTGTAGGATAGCGTAAAACAACCCATTTTGTTTTCGGTACACGAATTTCACGATGAACTTTCTTGCCTACTGTATCGCCTTGGATCTTCATTTTTTCAGCAGGTACATCTGATTGTTCAAAAATATTGTCCCCTGCGCGAAGCCCAATATAAGCGTCCATCTCTTTCATAACGTTCGCTTCAAACTGAGCGATAAGCTCGTACTGTTCTTCAGAAGCCCCCATTAAGAGACTTCTATCTACTGTATGGTCTTTCAAGCTTACAAATGGAAGTCCACCAGCTTCATAAGCTTCCTTTACAAGTGCTGTAACAAGTTCTTTTTGTAAACCGAAGTTTTCAATGAGAATTTTTTCACCTTTTTGTAGCTTCACAGAATATTGAATAAGGTTTTTCGCTAGTTGTTGAATTCTTGGATCTTTCATGAGGAACCTCCTTGGAAATAAATATCTGTCCTTATTGTACCCTAGAAGAGGAAAATTTCATAAAAATATGAATAAAAGGGAATAAAAAAAACAGAGGAGTTTGTTTTCTTTCTGTCGAATGATAAAATAGTATAAGTACATAAAGAGACCTGCTTCCTTTTTCCGAGATTCCTGTCCACAGTGAATAATATGTTTGTTTCTAGGTGAAAAAGGGTAGTGAATCGTATCAAAGAGTAGGAGGTTACTGTTCATGATTATCATCTTGTACTTAAGCGTTGCAGTTATTGCTGTTGCATTTCTTTTCCTCGTTATTTCACTCTCTAAAACTTTGCGATCTGTTCAAACTACGTTAGACTCTGTGTCTACAACGTTAACAGGTGTGGAAACGCAAATGAAGGGTATTACCGTTGAAACAACAGAGCTGCTTCATAAAACAAATGCACTAGCAGTTGACATTCAAAAAAAATCAGAGTCACTAAACAGTGTAGTAGACTCTGTTAGACAAGTAGGAAACTCTATCCAAGGATTAAACACATCTATTTCGCGAGTGTCTACAACGGTCACAGAACAAACTGAAGCAAATAAGGATAAAATTGCTCAAGTTGTTCAATGGAGTAACGTCGCAATGGATATTTGGAACAAAGTAAAAGGAAAAAGAAATCAACAACAAAAGCAATCACCACAAATTGAAGAAGAGAACGTTCCGAAACGTTCACGTATGTATATGTAGGATTTAAAGGAGGAGATTCAATTATGGGCGATCGAAACGGAAAAGAGTTTATCGTTGGGACTGTTATTGGCGGAGTGATTGGCGCAGCTACAGCACTTCTATTAGCACCGAAATCTGGTAAAGAACTTCGCACAGATTTAAACGAACAAGCTGCATATGTTCGCCTTAAAACAGAGGAATTTAAAAACGTAGCTGTTGAAAAAGGTCAAGGATTTGCTGAATCAGCAAAAGGAAAAACAGCAGACTTTTCTCAAAATTTCTCAAAGCAGTCATCTAATGTGATGGATAAAGTGAAAAACTTCCGTAACAAAGAGGATGACGAAATCTCAAAGGCAAGTCTTCAAGTTCTTGAAAGTGAAGTAGAAGATCAATTAGAAAAGCTAGATGAAGAAGTAAAAAGTCCTGAATACAAGGGAGAAACACCTTCAAGTCAGCACTAATGAAATAAAACGTTGCTAATTTTATTAGCAACGTTTTAATTTTTACAAGCTAAAGGAGTCCTAAGCGTGGATAAAATTTTTTCAGAAGACCAATTAAATCAAGCACTAGAAGAAAATAATACGTTATTTTTATTAAAACATAGTACGACGTGTCCTATTAGTCAAAATGCTTTTGAACAATATGAGAAGTTTTCTAAAGAAGAAAATGTTCCCTGCTATTATTTATATGTGCAAGAAGCACGCCCTCTCTCAAATTATGTGGCAGAACAATACAATGTAAAACATGAATCACCTCAAGTTCTTTATTTTAAGCAAGGCAACGTAGAGTGGAATACCTCTCATTTTGACATTACGTACGAGAAACTAAGTGATTACTTACACGAATAGCATTCTTTTGGAGGAATATGTAAGAGTAATACCAAAGGCTCGGCGTGTTGCTGAGCCTTTTTTATGCGATTTAGTAAACTTTTTGTGAAAAATATACATGAGAGACCAATAAGCATTTGTCATTATGTAAATAGTATCGTATATTATTTACAGACAATGAATCCGAAATTTAATCACTATTATGTGAAAAATGTGGATAAGCTAAGCGAAAAGCGTTGATATAAGGAGTGTTAAAACATGAATATTACAATATATGATGTTGCAAGAGAAGCAAATGTTTCAATGGCAACCGTATCACGTGTAGTAAATGGAAACCCAAATGTTAAACCATCAACAAGAAAAAAAGTATTAGAAACAATTGAAAGACTTGGGTATCGCCCAAATGCTGTAGCAAGAGGCCTTGCTAGTAAGAAAACAACGACAGTAGGGGTTATTATTCCTGATATCTCAAGCATTTTCCACGCAGAGCTTGCACGTGGTATTGAAGATATCGCAACAATGTATAAATATAATATTATTTTGAGTAACTCAGATCAAAACAAAGATAAAGAGCTCCATCTTTTAAATACAATGCTTGGCAAACAAGTGGATGGCATTATTTTTATGAGTGGAAATGTACAGGAAGAGCATGTTGAAGAACTGAAAAAATCTCCAGTTCCAGTTGTGCTTGCTGCATCTGTTGAACAATCAGAAGAAATTCCATCTGTAAATATTGATTATGAACAAGCTGCTTATGATGCAGTAAACGCTTTAATCGAGAAGGGTCATCGCAAGATTGGCTATGTTTCAGGCCCTGAAGAAGAACCAATCAATAGTCTAAAGAAAAATGAAGGTTATAAGAGAGCTTTAAAAGAAGCAAATATTTCTTATAATGAAGATTATGTTGCTGAAGGAGACTACACATACGATTCAGGAATTGAAGCTGTTCAGCAACTTTTGAAATTAGAAGATCGTCCAACAGCTATCTTTGTTGGAACAGATGAAATGGCTCTTGGAGTTATTCACGGAGCGCAAGATGAAGGCATTTCAATTCCAGAAGACATTGAAGTGCTTGGATTTGATAATACAAGATTAGCGACAATGGTGCGCCCGCAGCTATCAACTGTTGTACAACCAATGTATGATATTGGAGCTGTTGCAATGCGACTATTAACAAAATTAATGAACAAAGAGCAAGTTGACAGCAACATTGTTCAACTTCCACATCGAATTGAATATCGCAATTCTACAAAATAAATAAAAGCTCATCAGCAGCAGACTTCTAAGTTTGCTGCTGATGAGCTTTCATGAGTGAGAAGCTAACTTTCTAAAAAGCTCGGGGTAAAAGAAAATGGAGAAACGTAATGAAGAAATATGATATTCTTACACCGCTAGGATTAGTTGTTGGTTGTGCCATTATTATTTTTGGAGTTATTACAAGTGGAGGGATTGAGAACTTCTTTTCCCTTTTAAATATCCCTTCCTTCTTTATTGTGTTAGGAGGAGTTTTAGCAGGACTTTTTGTTAGTTTTCGTATAAATGAGCTTAAAAAAGTAGGAACCATTGCTAAGCAGGCATTTCGCACTCAAACTTTTGAGCCTGAACCATATGTGGACCTTTTTGTTGCTTTTGCTAATAAAGCAAGAAAAGAAGGGCTTTTATCTCTTGAAGCAGAGGTGGGAGATGTAGAAGATCGCTTTCTGAAGAAAGGGATTCTTTTAGCTGTTGATGGAGTAGAGACAGATACGATTGAGGAAATATTAAATCTAGAAGTTGATGCGCTAGAAGAACGTCATCGCAAAGGTCGAAGTATTTTTGAGAAAGCTGCTGAATATGCACCAGCGTGGGGAATGATCGGTACTCTTATTGGTCTTGTATTAATGCTGAAAAATATGGATGATCCTTCTTTACTCGGGCCAAATATGGCAGTAGCTCTTTTAACAACACTATATGGCTCATTGCTTGCTAATTTAGTGTTTCAGCCCCTTGCAGCAAAACTTTCATTACAAACAGAACAAGAGATCTTCCTAAGACAATGTGTAATTGAAGGCGTTATTGGAGTTCAAACAGGTCAAAATCCAGGTATGGTAGAAGAGCGGCTATCTGCCTTTTTATCAACAGAAGAACGTTTAAATCGTAAGAAGAATAAGTTGGAAAAAGGTGTACAAGGAGTTAAAGAAATTGAGATCTAGAAAACATCGTCTTCGTCGCCCAAAGCGTCGTGAAGATGGAGGAAATGTAAAATGGCTTGTCACATTCGCAGACTTGATTACGCTTATTCTCGTTTTTTTTGTTCTTTTATTCTCCATGTCTCATATTAATAGCGGCAAGTTTCAGAAGCTTGTTGGCTCAATGGATAAGACATTAGCTAGTGAGTCAACAAAAGATGTACATAATAAAGAAAGTCAAGGAGAAGCACAGTCAAAGATGAACTCCGATGAACTTTTGGCTTATATTAAAGGAAAGTTGAAGAAAAACAACTTAGATGATAAAATCGCAGCTAAAAAAGATTCACGAGGAGTTGTACTTGTTTTACAAGAACAAATCCTTTTCCCAACAGGGGAAGCAAGGCTTGTTCCTGAATCTCGGCCGTTTTTAAATAAGATAGGTGAAATTATTAAAGAGCTGCCAAATGTTATTCATGTTGAAGGCCATACAGACAAGAGGCCTATTCGAAACAGTTATTATCCGTCAAATTGGGAGCTTTCTACTGCCCGAGCAAGCAGTGTTATTCAATACTTGTCAAAAACCTATAACATCAACTCAAGCAGGTTTGTGGCAATTGGATATGGGGATACAAAGCCACTTAAGATAAGTAATCAAGAAGAAGAGATGAAGAAGAACCGCCGTGTAGAAATTGTAATCTCAGATCTTAATGACTAATACAGTAAAAAATCCGCTTTTTTGAAGCGGATTTTTTTAGTTCATGTGACATTTTTATTTCTTTCTGTTCCACGGATTGGAAAAAGCAGATTTTGAAGAGTACGGCTATTTTTTTCTTCAATTTCTTTTTTGCGAGGCACCTTTTTATATAAATTAGGAGGATCACTCCACGTTGTACAGAGTGGATGATGCGCTCTTTTAGACCATTTATCAACCCAGTTCTTTGGCAAGAGATCTTCTTTAAGAGTGAACCCCGTCATTTCAAGCCAAATTAGTGACCATGCTCTAGGAACTACGCGCCAAATATCATATCCTCCACCTCCAACAGCAATCCAGCGTCCATTACAATATTTATGAGCTAGTTCATGAGCTATTTTAGGAATATGTTTGTAGGTTTCCATAGTAGTATAAAGATGTGTCAATGGATCATGATAGTGAGCATCTGCGCCATTTTGCGTTAAAATGACGTCAGGTTTGAAAAATTCTGCAATTTCCCTTACTGCTGTTTCGTATGTGTATAAAAATGATTCATCTTCTGTATAGGCATCAAGAGGTAAATTAAAAGAATAGCCGTATCCATTTCCATAGCCTCTTTCATTAATTGATCCTGTGCCAGGAAAGAGATAGCGACCTGTTTCATGAATTGAAAACGTGCAAATTTGGGGATCATCATAGAAGGCAACTTGAACACCGTCTCCATGATGTGCATCAGTATCAATATAAAGAACCCGTGCATTGTATTTCTGCTGTAAATATTTAATGGCTACAGCACTATCGTTATAAATGCAAAAACCAGATGCCTTTCCACAAAAACCGTGGTGAAGCCCTCCTCCTAAGCTGAATGCATGACGAGTGCTCCCAGACATCACCAGATCAACCGCAGTAAGAGTGCCCCCTACAAGATAAGCACTTGCTTCGTGCATGTTAGGGAAAATAGGTGTATCTTCTGTACCAAGTCCAAAGTTTAGCCCTTCATCTTTTGATAGAAGTCCTTGACCAGCTTTCTGAACAGCCTGAATGTAAGCGTCATGGTGGATAAGCTTAAGCTCTTCTACAGAAGCTTGACGAGGTTTTATAACTTGTTGATCGCCTAAGGCGCCTAATGCTTTTAATAAATCGTACGTCATCTCGACTCGGAGTTGATTAAAAGGATGATGAGTATTAAATTTATATGTTAGGAAATCAGGAGAATAAACAAATAAAGCGTCATGTTTCATCGTATCACATCCGTTATATGAGGTCGTAACACTTCATAACCGTGTTCAACTAGGGCATAGATTGCTTTTGTCGGGTTTAGCGTTTCAATGCGCAGAACAATTGTACGGTATGTATCATCTTGCTTATAAGGATAAACGAGAACGCTTAAAATATTTAGATGATGGTCACTTAATAGCTTTGTGACTTCACTAAGTTTACCTGCTACATTTGGAACCTTTACTTCAATTTGAGAACCTGGTTGGTGTGCACCTGTTAATTGAACAAGAGTATTCAATATATCAGTTTTGGTTACAATTCCAACAAGTTTGCCTTTATGAATAATAGGAAGGCAGCTAATTTTGTTCTCATAAAAGATGAATGAGATTTCTTCAACAAAGTCAAGCGGATATGCTACAATCACATTTTTCGTCATAATCTCATGAACAGGCTTCTCGAATTCTTCAAATTTGTGATCTTGTGCAAAAATTGAAGGAGCAGCATCCTTTATATCACGATCTGAAATAATACCAAGAAGCTTATCTTCTTTATCCACAACAGGAATATGACGAACATGATATTTATTCATGAGAACAACAGCTTGTTTAATTTTATCTGCTGGTAGAAGAGTAATTAGATTTCTACTCATAATCTCTTCAACAATCATCCTTCACAGCTCCTTTTGTAAGTTAGTACATAAAGCGATTTTGAAAACGAAGTTGATCAAACTTCTGCACAGATTCATGATTTACTTTCTTACCGAACCGAGCCATTAAGCAGTTAGCAGGATGAGAGCAAATTTCAGGATCATCTGTGGCTACCCAAGTAAGTCCTCCTGTTTCCATCATTTTTTCCATTGCTTTTCGATACTCCCAAACATTTAACCCAGTGCCTTTTAAATCCCAATGCCAATAGTATTCGGTTGTAATAATAATATAGTTTTCCATCATCTTATCCATCATTGAAATTTCTAAAAGATTTTTTCCAATAGATATCTCTCTAAAAGGAGGAGCAACTTCAATAGCACCAAGCTCAATCAAGTTCTCTAAATTTCCTTCAGACCACCGTTCAAGTGGATCAGGATATAGAAATGTGACATAGCCTACAACAGTATCCTTATAACGGGCAATAATAATGCGTCCTTCTTCAAGCTCTGAAATTTCAAGCAATGCTTCTTTCTGTTGATCAGAAGGTCTAAAGGCCGTTAATCCTTCATGAAAATGAAGCTCTTTTAATCTATTTGTTTGGATAGGGCCTTCTACAATAATTGGACCTTGCTTTGTTTTTATTTCTTTGGCGTGGTACGTTTTTATATGCCTCAAATGCATTCACCACCTCGAAAATCTTTTCTTATATATTATATTATACATGAAAAATCACCTTATAAAGCGTTTTCAATAGGCCAAAGGATAAAATATATAAATATTTTAAAAATTGAGAAATATTCCATTTTATATTATAATAGATTTTGTAAATTGCTACATAAGGAGGAGTTTGATATGGGGATGGAAGCGCTTCCGGTGATTAAGGGGAATTATAACTTACAAAATTATGATGATGTTTACAGCAATTTTAACTGGAAAAACGTTGAAGAGCAATTTTCGTGGTATGAGAGTGGGAAATTAAATATGGCCTATGAAGCAATTGACAGGCATGCAAACTCTTTCAGGAAAAATAAAGTAGCGCTCTTTTATGAAAACGGAGAAAGAAAAGAGAAATATACTTTTAGAGAAATGAGTGCTTTGTCTAACAAAGCTGCCAATGTTCTCAAAAAGACAACAGATGTAGAAAAAGGGGACAGGGTGTTCATCTTTATGCCTCGATCGCCTGAACTGTACTTTGCAGTGCTAGGTGCTATTAAAGTAGGTGCAATTGTAGGGCCGCTTTTTGAAGCATTTATGGAGGGGGCTGTAAAAGATCGCTTAGAAGATAGTGAAGCGAAAGTACTTATCACAACGAAGGAGCTGTTAGAAAGAGTTCCCGTCAGTGATCTTCCTGCTTTAAAAAGTGTTCTTATTGTAGGAGAAGATGTTGAGGAAGACGATGTTTACCTTGATTTTAATAAACATTTTAGTGAAGCAAGTTCAACATTTGAGCCTGTTTGGGTGGAACGTGAAGACGGACTTATTCTTCACTATACGTCAGGATCGACTGGAAAACCAAAAGGTGTTTTACATGTACACAATGCTATGGTACAGCATTATCAGACAGCAAAATGGGTACTTGATTTACAAGAAGACGATATTTACTGGTGCACAGCGGATCCAGGGTGGGTAACAGGTACGTCTTACGGTATTTTTGGGCCTTGGCTTGCTGGAGCAACAAGTGTAATTGTTGGGGGCCGTTTTAGTCCTGATAACTGGTATAAAGCATTGGCTGATTATGGAGTAACTGTTTGGTATAGTGCTCCAACAGCGTTTAGAATGTTAATGGGAGCAGGGGACGAGCTCATGAAGAAGTATGATTTAAGTAATCTTCGCCATATTGTGAGCGTTGGAGAGCCTCTAAATCCTGAAGTTATTAGATGGGGAATGAAAGTGTTTAATATCCGCATTCATGATACATGGTGGATGACAGAAACGGGAGGCCAAGTGATCTGTAATTATCCAGCAATGGAAATTCGTCCAGGATCAATGGGGAAACCAATTCCAGGAATTAAAGCAGCGATTGTAGATGATAGAGGTCAGGAACTTCCTCCAAATCGAATGGGGAACCTAGCTATTGCAAAAGGTTGGCCTTCCATGATGAGATCAATTTGGAATAATCCTGAAAAGTATGAAACCTATTTTATGCCTGGTGATTGGTATGTTTCAGGTGATTCGGCTTATATGGATGAAGACGGATATTTTTGGTTCCAAGGAAGAGTCGATGATGTTATTATGACATCCGGTGAACGGGTAGGTCCATTTGAAGTGGAAAGCAAACTTGTAGAACATGAGGCTGTTGCAGAGGCAGGCGTTATCGGCAAGCCAGATCCTGTGCGTGGGGAAGTTATTAAAGCATTTATTGCTTTAAGAGATGGATATGAGCCTTCTGATGAACTTATCGAGAATATTCGTCAGTTTGTGAAGAAAGGCCTTGCAGCACATGCTGCACCACGAGAGATTGAATTTAGAGAAAAGCTACCGAAAACAAGAAGTGGAAAAATTATGCGTCGCGTGTTGAAAGCGTGGGAGCTTGATTTGCCTGCTGGAGATCTTTCCTCAATGGAAGATTAATAAAAAGAGAGACTGCTTTTATAGCAGTCTCTCTTTTTATTAAGGCTGAAAACGTTCTGATGGAGCTATAAAACTAGGTTCCACTCGATACGCTGCATTCATATACTGAGCCCACAGTCGCAAGTGATCTCCTGGTTTCGCTGAACTTTGCGGACTATTTAATCGTCCCATCCATGTTCCAAACGTTACATTTGGATTTGATGCAACAAACCATAAATCATTTTCATTTTGCGTTGTTCCCGTTTTTCCAACAAGATCTGAATTAAACTGTAAGTAGTTTCGTACTCTTGCAGCAGTTCCTGTTTGTACAACATCTCTCATCATACTAATCATTTGAGAAGAAGTATTAGTAGAGAACACGGTTGTTGGTTTTGTCTCATGTTGATATAAAACTTTCCCATCGCGAGTTTCAATTTTCTCGATAAGGTAAGCGTCTTTAAACTGTCCTTTGTTAGCAAAGGTAGTATAGGCATTGACGTTTTCCTCTACTGTCACACCTTGATCCATTGCTCCTAGTGCAAGGGAAGCATGTTCATAATCACCTGGCTGAAGGGAGGTAAAGCCCATTTTTTCTAGGTAAGAGACTGGATTGTTTCCTTTGTTCATCTTATATACTCTGGCAGCTGGAATATTGTAAGAGTATGTAAGTGCTTTTCGTACCGTTACTGGAGCAGTATAGTTTTTTCCTGCATTTTTTGGTGACCAGTTTCCCCACGTAAAGGCACTATTACTAATCATAGAATTAGCGGAAATTAACCCGTTTTGGATAGCAGGTGCATATACAAGCAGTGGCTTCATTGTTGAACCATTAGGCTTTTCTACGCTTGTAGCATAGTTATACTGAGAACTTTGATAATCTCGGCCTCCAACAAAACTAATGATAGCTCCTGATTTGTTATCAATCATCACGCTACCGGTATTGACTTTTACGTAGTTATTAAAGCCATTGAAATTTTTCGTTACATTTTCCATTGCATCATAGATATCTTTATGAATTGTAGTGTGGATGTGATAGCCGTTTTGTCTCATATTAAGATCGGCTTGCTCGGTATACTGTTGAAGAAGAGCTTTGTCACCATAGAGTTTTTCTGTACTAATACCTGCTTTGTTTGCAAGCTGCTCTGCTAAAATTTTACGCACTCGCTTTTCCACTTCAAAATTCAACCAAGGATACTTTTCTACAACAGAAGGAGAAGAAGTTTTAAAGTCTTTTGTAATATCGTAGTTTACTGCTTGTTCATACTCCTGTTTGGTAATGTACCCAGCTCGTTTCATGCGGAAGAGCACGGTTTTCATTCGTTTTACTCCTGGAGAAAGATCCTCCTTTAATTGTCCAGCTTGCGTAAATGGTGTATAGCGGGACGGACTTTGAGGAAGGCCAGCAATAAAGGCTGCTTGTTCAAGTGTCAGATCTTTTGCATCTCGTCCAAACAGTCCTTGAGCAGCTGTTTGAACACCTGCAATATTGCTTCCTGCTGAGTTTCTTCCAAAGTAAGCAACGTTTAGGTAAGCTTCTAAAATTTCCTCTTTGGAGAAGTAGTTTTCAACACGGAGGGCAAGAAGAATCTCATTTGCTTTCCTTGTAAAGGAAACTTCATTTGTTAACATCTGATTTTTAATAAGCTGCTGTGTTAATGTACTTCCGCCTGTTCTCGTAGCAGAATTTGAAACATCTTGATAAAGAGCTCGAAGAACAGCTTTTGGAACCACTCCGTCATGTTTATAGAAATACTCATCTTCTGTCGAAATGAGGGCATTAACGAGGTGAGGAGAAACGTTCTCTAATTTCACTTCATCACGTTCAAGATTTGATCGTAGCTTTCCTAGAGGTACATTGTTAGCAAAGTAAATTTCGCTTGTTTCGCTATAATTCGTTAAAGCGTCACTCATCTCCTTTTTAGAAGGAGGTGACTCGTCTTTAATGAGGGAAGCGAAATAGCCAGAGCCTGCTCCAAAGGCAAATGAACCGATTATAAGTAAAAAAACGAAGCCAATAATAACAATATTATAAATAACGAGAGAGGCTAACTTTCCTCTTTTTATATAAGTGGATGATTGTCCATCTTTAAGGCTAGCTAATAGCTCCTTTAGTTTTGTTTTCCACTTTTCCCACATATATGATTTCCCCCTTACTTCTGTTTATTATAGCATAGTTATTTTTACGAGAAATGTAGTATTTTGTCTCTAATGTAGTATATTTTCCATAAGATTTGATACCTGTTTTTAGGACCAGTTCTTGCAATTTAAGATAAAATCGTTCATAATCAATGATATGTGAATATATGGACTGCTATGAAAGGAATTAGTAACAAACTTCTCCCTGTTTTAGAGAGCTGATGGATGGTGAAAATCAGTACAAAGTTGTTTTGTGAATTACCTCCTAGAGCATCTTTTGTGAACAATGAGGTAATCATTTATTAGCAAAAGACGGTGTATACCGTTAAAGTAACTGAGTGAAAACAATCTTTAGTGGATTGTTTTAACAAGGGTGGTACCGCGATCAAACCTCGTCCCTTCTAGCAATAGAAGGGGCGTTTTTTATTTGAAAAGAAAAAAGGAGCGAATAAAATGAATCTTATCGAAGATTTACAATACCGTGGTCTTATTAATCAAATGACAGATGAGGAAGGACTAACAAAGCTGTTAGCTGAAGAAAGTGTAACGCTTTACTGTGGATTTGATCCAACAGCAGACAGTTTGCATATTGGTCATCTACTTCCTATCCTCATGTTAAAGAGATTCCAAGAAGCAGGACACCGTCCACTTCCTCTTGTTGGTGGAGCAACAGGTCTTATTGGAGATCCAAGTGGTAAGAAAGCAGAACGAACTTTAAATGAAAAAGAAGTTGTGGATCTATGGGTTGAGCGTATTAAAGAACAGCTTTCTCGCTTTTTAGAGTTTAAAGAAGGCGATAACGCAGCAAAAATGACAAACAACTATGACTGGGTTGGCAATATGGATGTTGTATCATTCTTGCGCGATATCGGAAAAAACTTTGGCTTAAATTACATGCTTGCTAAAGACACTGTACAATCTCGTATTGAAACAGGTATTTCATTTACTGAATTCACGTATATGATTCTACAATCACTTGATTTCCTTCGTTTATATCAAAATGAAGGGTGTCGTTTGCAAATTGGTGGAAGCGATCAGTGGGGAAATATTACATCTGGATTAGAATTAATTCGCAAATCAGAAGAAAATGCAAAAGCATATGGTTTAACTGTCCCACTTGTAACAAAATCTGATGGAACAAAGTTTGGGAAAACAGAAGGTGGCGCAGTTTGGTTAGACTCAGAAAAAACGTCGCCATATGAGTTCTACCAATTTTGGATTAATACAGATGATCGCGATGTAATCAAGTACATTAAGTACTTTACTTTCTTAAGTCATGAGGAAATCGAAGAACTTGATCGCAAAACAAAAGAAGAGCCAGAGCAACGCGCAGCTCAAAAAGCACTAGCTGAAGAAATGACAAAACTTGTTCATAATGAGAAAGCTTTAGAGCAAGCGATCCGTATTTCACAGGCATTGTTTAAAGGGGATATTCAAGCTTTGACAGGTGCTGAGATTAAGCAGGGATTCAAAGATGTTCCAACGTTTGAAGTGAAAAAAGACGAAGAGATCGGTCTTATTGATCTTCTTGTATCAGCAAAAATCTCTCCATCTAAACGTCAAGCACGTGAAGATATCGGAAATGGCGCAGTTTATATTAATGGAGAACGCGAGCAAGATTTACAAAAAATATTATCAGCGGAAGACCGTATTGACGGCGAGTTCACGGTTATTCGTAGAGGTAAGAAGAAGTACTTTGTAATTGAGTATAAATAATGAAAAAAGAAGCTAAACATTTATTGTTTAGCTTCTTTTCATATATAAATAAAAAAAGCGATTGGACCAGTCCAATCGCTTTCTGTTATTAACGAGAGTAGAACTCTACGATAAGTGCTTCATTGATCTCAGCTGGTAATTCAGAACGCTCTGGTAAGCGAGTGAAAGTACCTTCTAATTTCTCAGCATCAAATGTAACATAATCAGGTACGAAGTTTGTTACTTCGATTGCTTCTTTAACGATAGAAAGGTTACGTGATTTTTCACGTACAGAAACAACTTGACCTGGAGTTACACGGTAAGATGGGATGTCAACGCGAGAACCATCAACAAGAATATGACCATGGTTAACTAATTGACGAGCTTGACGACGAGTGCGTGCAAGACCTAGACGATATACGATGTTATCAAGACGAGCTTCAAGAAGTGTCATGAAGTTTTCACCGTGGATACCTTCCATTTTACCTGCTTTTACGAATAAGTTACGGAATTGACGTTCGTTAACTCCGTACATATGACGTAATTTTTGTTTCTCTTGTAATTGTAAACCATACTCAGAGATTTTTTTACGTTGTCCTGGACCGTGTGGACCTGGAGCGTAAGGACGTTTTTCTAATTCTTTACCTGTTCCGCTTAGTGAAACACCTAAACGACGAGATAATTTCCAGCTTGGACCTGTATAGCGAGCCATAATTGACTCCTCCTTTTGTGTGTTTTTATTTCGCATGAAATAAAAACAGCCACAATCCTTTATCATGTTCATTTTGTTTTCATGCATCCTCGCTCCAGCAGCCAAGAGTTACAAGATACACCTTATTATTAAGGAACAAAATGAATTCACCATAAAGATTGCCAGTACTGCCTTTCATATTTCACACAGAGAGTATTATATAATCTTCTCAGAAAAAAATCAAATCTTTTTCTGTATAAAACAAATAAAGGAAGAAAAAGAGTGAAAGGTTAGAAGATAATTTTTAAGGGTACAAAGTAATAGGAAAATATAACTATATTGATTATAATATATAGTATAATTTAGAGTACATACCTTAAATTACAATAAAAAGTTTATTTAAACTGAGGAGTTTGAAATGCCTATAGAAAAAATAATAACCCGTCTAAAACAATCTTTTTTTGATATGCTGATGGAAAAATTGCCTAGAGAAAATCCTTCCTCCTTATATGAAGAGGTCCTCCGTATTCTTGTTGATTCCTGTACATTAGAAGGTGCATTTCTAGTATACGAAGGGTATAAATATATAGTGACTAGTGAAGAGGTTGCGTGGAATGAAGAACACAGTATAGTAAAAAATGTTCAAAAAGTACCAGACGATCAAACGATTTTCTCTTTTCAAGAGAGTGGAAGGGAAATTGCTGTTTTTCAATTTCCTTTTCTATCTTTGAAGGAACTTTATTTAGGGATTGTATACAGAGAAAATACCTTGCCACCTGAATTTTCTCCTCTTTTATGGACAACATGTGCTCAGTTTTTAGAATATGTGGATAAAGAGATAGAAAAAGAATATGAAAGAGCCCGATATGCAGGCCTATATGATTTAACAATAAAGCTTTATTCTTCATTAGATCCTAATCAAGTGTTAAAGGACGTTATTACGGCGCTTGATACCATTTGTCCGAAAGCAGAGTGTTCACTTATTCTTTCTCATGATAGTGAAGTAAGTCATGATCCCTCTATTCGTACAATGAAATATAACGACCAAAAGTTGAGCTCTGGAGTAATGAAAGCATACGTTTCAGGAAGAATTCATATTGAAATGATGGAAGATGGAAAAAGGTCTGTTCTATATGCACCTTTGCAAGGAAAGCAAGGAGTGTATGGGGTTCTTGAGATGATTGGGGAAAATGGAGTCATTTGCTCAGAGCAGGAAATGAGTTTTATTGAAAAAATTGCTCATACAACAGGAGCAGCTTTAGAAAATGCCAAGCTCCATGAACAGTTGGAACAGGTGATTGAAGATGTCAAACTTATTAATGAGACTTCACATAAGCTCAACTCAAGTCTACGGTTAGACGATACGATTCATTATATGACAGAGCAAATCATTACTTTTTTTCATGCTAAAGGTGTTGGTTTTCTTCTCTGTATTACAAATGATAAGTATAAAATATTAGAAGGTAGTACAGAATTATTTTTTCAAACAGAAAACAAGGCTTATATTGATAAAATTTATAAGAAAATTAACAGAGAAAAAGAGTCGAAATTTATCAATGACACAGATACACTATTTGGCGAGAAGTTTCCATATCGTTCTCTTATTGCTCTTCCTATGATTCACAACAATAAAATGTCCGGACTTGTCCTCATTGTTCATGATAAGCCGTACTTCTTTACATTTAACCACTATAGAGTATTACAATCCCTTGTACATCATTCAACACTTGCTTTTACAAATTCTATTTTAAGAGAGGAGTTGGAAAGTTTAGTTGTAACAGATCACCTTACAAAACTTTATTCACGAAGTTATCTAGATGAGCAAATTCAGAAGTCTATAGAACAGGACAAACTTGGTTCTCTTCTTTTGTTGGATATTGATAATTTTAAGCAAGTGAATGATACGTATGGTCATCAAACAGGAGATCAAGTCCTCATACAAGTGTCCTCAATTATTAAAAATAATTTGAGAGATGGAGATATTGGAGCTAGATGGGGAGGTGAAGAGCTTGCTGTTTATTTGCCAAATGTTCCACAACATATCGCAGTCAGTATTGCACAGCGCCTTGTCGCAAAAGTCCATAAGGAAACTGTTCCACATACAACCGTTTCATGCGGCGTTTCATCGTGGAAAAGGGGTGAAAAGTCAGCACATCGGTTATTTATTAAGGCTGATAAAGCTCTTTATCAAGCGAAAAATAACGGGAAAAATCAGGTTGTAAAAAGTTGTGAAAAATAAAGAAGCTGCCAGGATACCACTTTTTGTGGTTTATTGGCAGCTTCCTTATTATAGCGTTTGAACTAATACGTCAACAAACTGATTTAGATATTTTTCATCTTGTTCATCAAAACGGTTTTTAATAGGGCTATCAATATCTAAGACTCCAATTGTTTTTCCATCTTTGATAATTGGAACAACAATCTCAGATTGAGAAGCACTGTCACAAGCAATGTGACCTGGAAACTCGTGTACATCTTTAACACGAAGTGTTTTTTGTTCAGCAGCAGCAGTACCGCAAACCCCTCTTCCAAATGGAATTCGAACGCATGCAGGAAGCCCTTGGAAAGGTCCAAGAACAAGTTGATTTTTAGCTTCATCTGTAAGATAAAAACCAACCCAGTTGATTTCTTCTAAAAATTGATTTAGAAGTGATGAAGCATTCGCCAAATTAGCAATAGTGTTTGGTTCATCAGCTGTTAGAGCTTGAAGTTGTTTAATAACAAGCTCAAAGTCTTTCTCTTTTTGTCCACTATAATTTTCGACATGAAACATGGAAAAACCCCTTTCAACTATAAAAAAAATCAAATTTCGATTTTGTATTTATAGAACCTTCAAACTTTGTCGAGTAAAAAGAGGAGGAAAGAAGGTTCATAAAACGAATCATCTATAATAAAGTCAAAAAATTAGATATTCTGCTCGTGTTTGATGTTACTAGTAGCCCTTATGTCTGCTTCTGTCACAATAGCCCTTATTATAAATTCCTTTTGTATCGTTCAAAGTATTGTTGCACATTCGTTTGTAATTTGCAAACACTTTATATTGAGAGGGTGACAATGTTGAAGGAAAAAGTAGAAACAAAAGAAAGAGTGTTGGATGCAGCTGTTTCCTTGTTTCAAATTAAAGGATTTAACGGGACTTCTGTTCGCGAGATTGCGAAAAAGGCAGGTGTGAATGTAGCAAATATCTCTTACTACTTTGACGGGAAAGAGGGACTCCTTGAGTATATCGTTACCAAGTTCTTTGAAGGATATATTAAAGAAATGGATAAAGTATGGCGATCATTTCAAAATCGGCCTGTGCGAGAATGCTTCGGTCAAATGCTTTTTCATGTAATGAAATATCAGCACGCACATAGAGAAGTTGCTCGGGTCATTTACCGGGAACTTTCCGTAGATACAACGTTTGTTCGGGAGATTATGTCAACCTATTTAACGAAAGAGAAATATTATTTAAAAATGCTCCTAGAGCTTGGTATGAAAAGAAAAGAATTTCGACATGTGAGTGTTTCATTTACAATTATGCAGCTTAAGGGCATGATGACAATGCCTTATTTGCATCAGCAGTATGCAGCGGAAGTGCTTCATGTCCTCACACATGAGGAGTATTTTGTTACTAAATATACGAGTGAGCTACAGCAGTGGATTAACGAGCATATATGCTTGCCATGTACTCCGCTGCAGCTTGTTGTAAAGTAACGTTTATCTTTCAAAAAGTTTTGTGTAGCTTTGACCAACATCCTTCGCACAATGGGCATCTGACCCATAAACAAGAGGGATGTTTTTTTGTTGAGCAAGTACAACAACTTCTTTAGAAGGGTATGCTTCTTGACAAAGTGGTTTGTGAAATCCAGCTGCATTATAATCGAGTTCTAAATTTCGATTCTTCACTTCATTTAGAATATGCAAGACTTCATTTTGAAAAGAGACTTCACATGGAAACTTTTTTTGAAATTTATGAACAAGCGTTATATGACCTATTCGTTTTGGTTTGTAAGAACCTAAATCTGCTTTAACTGATGAAGCAACGGCTTCAAAGTAAGCTTTGTATACTTCTTTAACAGAGCCAAACTTTGCAATGATATATTCAAATTCTTCCGCACTGTAGTCCAAGCAGTAAAAAGAACCCTCTTTATTAAGGAAATGAACAGACAATAAGCTGTCGTCAAGATATGGTCCGTATGTATTAAGAAAGTGCCTAATCTCTTCTTCATATTCGTTAATATAGTCAACCTCTAATCCAACATTAATCTTTACTTCTTTTTGAAACTCTTTTTTCACTTTCTCAATTTGCTCAATATAGAGTTCCATTTCGCTCACTTTCATAGCACTATCTTTCAATGGAGTAGGATCCTTGAAAGAAGGAGGAAGAGGAGCATGCTCTGTAAAAGAAATTTCTTCAAATCCTTGTGCAACTGCTTTATAAACATAACTCCTTAATTCATCACTTGAACCATGGGGACAAAATGGAGTATGAATGTGACCGTCTTTCTTCATAATGTCTCTCTCCTTAACAGCAAAATATAAGCGTTTTTGATAAAAAAATGCTAGAATGTAGAAAAGTATGAGGAATATTGTTTATTTCCAAGGATTTATTAAAAAAATTTAAAAATTTCCTCAAAAAATGTTATGAACATGGTATCATAAAAGCATTGACAAAAACATCATTCATTACATATTTACATAAGAAAATTGAACAGTCGGACGGCATTGTGAGGGGGAATAAAGATGGAGCTCGCGATTATAATCATTCTCCTTATTATAGGATTTATTTTGTACGGTTTCTTCCTTCGAAAAAAAGTTTATCGAGAAGTTGATCGATTGGATTCTATAAAGGCGGCATTGATGAGCGAACCTGTAGCAGATGAAATTGCAAAAGTGAAACAGCTTAAAATGACAGGAGAAACAGAAGAATTATTTGAAAGCTGGCGTGAAAAATGGGACAACATTGTTGCTATACGCCTGCCCAAAATGGACGATGCGTTTTATGAAATTGAAGAACTTGCTGATAAGTATAAATTTCGAAAAGCAAAAGCGCGTATTGCTTCTTTAGATGAAGAGCTTGCTAATATTAAACAAGATATTGATACAATTTTAGAAGAGCTTCAAAACTTACTCGGTAGTGAGGAAAATAATAAGAAAACCATTGTAGAAATGGAAGAACTTTTCAGGGAAACTAAGAAACGATTGCTTGCACATCGTTACTCATATGGAAAAGCAGAAGAACCTCTTACAGAGAAGCTTGAAAAAATTCAGAAACAGTTTGTGAAATTTAACGAAGAAACAGAGAATGGCAACTACTTGCAAGCAAGTGCCATATTAATGAGCATTGAAGAACGGTTAGCAGTAATGACAAACAATCTTGAAAAGATCCCGGCTCTTTTTACAGAGCTTCAAACAACGATACCAACACAGCTTGAGGAATTAAGAGAAGGCTATATTGGGATGATTGAAGAGGGGTACATTCTTGAGCATCTTCAAATTGAAGAGTCATTAGAGGAACTAAGCAGAGCAGCTAAAGCTATTATTGGAGAGATTGAAGCATTAAATATTGAAGAAGCAGAAGCGAGTGTTGCGGCAATTAACGCTAAGATTGACGGCATTTACGATATGCTTGAAAAAGAAGCGCGTGCATTTCAGCAAATGAATCAGGACATTGATCGAATTTCGGTTATGATTAAAGCCCTTCAGGCAAGAAATCATGAAGTGAAAGAAGAAGCATTTCTTGTTCAAAAAAGCTACCATTTAACACCAGAGGAGCTAGAGCTTTATCAAAAGATTGATCGAGAGCTAAAGCGATTAACAAATCTTTATTACAACATTGTCAATAAAGCAGAGCAACAAAATATTGCTTATAGCGTGATTTTTGAGGAACTTGAAGAAGTGTTAACACAGCTGAATAAAGTCGAAGGTATTCAGCAAGCATATATTGAAATGCTTCAAGATTTAAGAAAAGATGAGCTAGCAGCTAAAGAGAAAATTGCAGACTTGCGCAAGCAGCTTTTTGAAGCTCGTCGTATTGTGGAAAAAAGCAATGTACCTGGAATTCCAGAATCTTATCGAGAAGATATTCAACGCGCTTATGGGAAGATCCAAGAAGTTAGCACAAAACTAGAAGAAAAGCCGCTCGATACAGTAGCTGTAAATGAGCTGCTCGAGCAAGCTGTTGAAGAAGTTCAGCTTTCCTTCCGCGAAACAGAAGAATTGATTTTTGAGGCAGCACTTGTAGAACGAATGATTCAGTATGGAAACCGCTACAGAAGCCGTCATCCAGAAGTTGCTGAAAGTTTACTACAAGCAGAACAGGCTTTTAGACAATACGAATATAAGAGAGCCTATCAAGAAGCGTCTTCAGCGCTTGAGAGCGTTGAACCAGGTTCTGTTTCATCCATTGAAAATTCGTTAAAAGAAGACGAGTCGCTACGATAAAATGTAGCGGCTTTTTTCTTTGTGTTTTCAATCAGCTTTATTGCAAAACTTTATTCGTATGGTATGATAAAAAAAGTTTGTAAAAAAAGAAATTAATCATAGTTATTATAAAAAGTAGGGAGGGAACTGAAGATGATTTATGCAGACAATAGTGCAACAACAAAGCCTTATGACGAAGTTATTGACGCTTATGCAAAGGTTGCGAAAGACTATTTTGCAAATCCTTCTTCTCTTCATAAGCTAGGCGGAGAAGCTGAAAAATTATTAACACATGCAAGAAACCAAATTGGTGATTTGTTAGGTGTAAAAGCGAAAGAAATTGTTTTTACTTCTGGAGGAACAGAAGGAAACAACTTTGCTTTAAAAGGAACCGCTTTTACTTTTGGAAATCGAGGTAATCATATCATTACAACGACTGTTGAGCATGACTCTGTTCATGGTTCACTGCAACAGTTGGAAGATATGGGATTTAACATAACCTATGTTCCTGTAGATAGTGAAGGAAGAGTATCTGTTAACGCTATTTTAGATGCTATTACACCTGAAACAATCCTTGTATCTGTTATGCATGTTAATAACGAAGTTGGTACAGTGCAGCCTGTAGAAGAAATTGGTCTTGCTTTGCAAAACCATCCTAAAATTCTTTTTCACGTTGATTCTGTTCAAGGGATAGGCAAGGTCCCTATCAATTTAAAATTAGGTTATATTGATCTTTGCACATTTTCCGCTCATAAATTTCATGGTGTAAAAGGTGCAGGTATTTTATATATAAGAGAGGGTATCTCTCTTTCCCCCCTTCTTTCAGGCGGAGCTCAAGAACACAGTCATCGAGCGGGAACTGAAAATGTAGGAAGCATTGTAGCTATGGCTAAAGCTTTGCGGATGACATTTGAACACAACCAAGAGACTTTACGGAAAATGAGTGAAGAGTTTAGAAAAGAACTTTCTTCTTACCCAGAATTTATGATTAATACGCCGAAAGACGGAGCTGCTCCACATATTGTGAATGTGACAATTCCAGGGATGAAAGCAGAAGTTGTTATTCATAGCTTAGAGAATGAAAATGTGTATGCATCTACAACATCTGCTTGTTCTTCTAAAACAGCTCAACCGAGCAAAACTCTTCTTGCGATGGGAAAATCACTTGAACAAGCTAGTCAGGCTATTCGCTTTAGTTTTTCTTATTGTAATAATCCGGAAGACGGCAAAAAAGCAGCACAAGCGTTATATAAAACCATTTCACATTTAAAAAAGGTAGTGAGGTAATCTATGAAATATGATCATATTCTAATTCGATATGGAGAAATTTCAACAAAAGGCCAAAACCGTAAAAAGTTTGTAAGTCGATTACGCAAAAATATTAAGAGTGTTCTTTATGATGTTCCCGGGATAGAAATTGTTCAAACTCGAGATCGCATGTACATTCAACTTCATGATGAAGATGAGAAATTAATCATTGAACGTTTACGAAAAGTTTTCGGGATTCAAAGCTTTAGCTTAGCTCAAAAAGTAGAGAATGATATAGAGAAAATTAAAGAAGCTGCTCTTGAGGCATTGAAAGAATATGATAAAGAGGGTGTGACATTTAAAGTTTCTTCCCGCCGTTCTTTCAAAGATTTTCCGTATGATACAAATGGATTAAATCAAACAATTGGTGCCCATTTGCTTCGCAATACAAAAAATCTAACTGTTGATGTTCGCAATCCAGATGTGAATGTAAAAGTTGAAGTGCGTAATGAAGCAACGTATATTATGAGCGGGGATTACGAAGGACTTGGTGGTCTTCCTGTTGGTACGAGTGGAAAAGCTGCTTTAATGCTTTCAGGCGGACTTGATAGCCCTGTTGCTGGTTATTTAACAATGAAGCGCGGCGTTGAAATTGAAGCTGTCCACTTTTTCAGTCCTCCTTTTACAAGTGAACGTGCAAAGGAAAAAGTAGTAGATTTAACAAAAGAGTTAACAAAATACGGAGGAAGCATTAAGCTTCATATTGTTCCATTCACAGAGATTCAGCAGCTTGTTCATAAGCAGGTTCCCGAAAACTATACAATGACATCAACACGTCGTATGATGTTAAAAATTGCGGATAAAATTAGAGAACAAAACGGTGGTCTAGCTATTGTAACAGGAGAAAGTCTTGGACAAGTAGCAAGCCAAACGCTTGATAGCATGGTTGCGATTAATGATGTTACATCAACACCTGTTTTACGTCCACTTATTGCTACAGATAAAACTGAAATCATCTCAGTATCTAAAAAAATCAATACGTACGATATTTCGATTCGTCCTTATGAGGATTGCTGTACAATCTTTACACCAGTAGCGCCTAAAACTCGTCCAAAGCTTGAGAAGGTGCAGCGCTATGAGGAGTTTGTAGATTTTGATGAACTAATTGAAAAAGCTGTGAATGAAACAGAGACTATTCTTATTCAGCCAAATGATAGTTCTAACAGCATTGAAGAATCATTATTTTAGACAAGAAAAAGAGCAGAATTTCTGCTCTTTTTTGTTGAGCTTATTTCTGTGTGATACGATACATAGTACAACAATTATGATGTTAAAAGGGGTTATGGTGATGGGAAAGCTTTGGTGTAACGGAATAATTTATACGATGAAAAACCAAGGAGAGACAGTTGAAGCAGTTTTTACTGAAAACGGAATTATAAAAGCTGTTGGAGAAAAAGAAAAGCTTCGCCAAGAATACAAACATGCTATTGAAGAAGTCATAAATTTACAAGGGTCTGTCATGTATCCAGGATTTGTTGATAGTCATATGCACCTTATAGGACATGGAGAACGGTTAATGCGTCTGGACTTATCGCAAGCGAAATCAAAGGAAGGAATGCTTCACCTCTTAGAAAGAAAAGCAGAAGAACTTGAAGAAGGGGAATGGCTTATTGGAGAAGCATGGAATGAGAATGAATGGGATGATAAAAGCATTCCAACAGCAGAGGAACTTGATAATGTAAGCAAGGGACATCCGCTCATTGCAAGAAGAATTTGTCATCATGCAAGTCTCGCGAATAGTTATTCACTAAAGCTAGCAAGTATTAATAAACATACTTCAAATCCTCCTGGTGGAGTTATTGTGAAAAATAGTAGAAAAGAGCCAACAGGAATGCTTCTTGATAGAGCTCAAGATTTGGTTACAGCATATATGCCTCCTGTTTCTAAAGCATATGTGCAAAAGGCCTTGCAGATGGGGATTGAAGATTGCTTAAGGGTTGGTCTAACTGGAGGGCATACAGAGGATTTAAACTATTACACAGGTTTTAAAGAAACGTATGAGGCATTTCTCTATGCAACAGAACAAAGCGGATACAAGTTTCGTTTAAACTTGCTTGTTCATCATGAAGTTGTAGGAGATATGATTCAATATATGGCAAAGAATAAGAAACAATCTTCTTTCGTTGAACTTGATGCTATGAAGATTTTCTCAGATGGATCACTTGGCAGCAGATCTGCTCTTTTAAGCGTTCCATATAAGGATGATCCATCCACAAATGGCGTTGCTATTCATACACGGGAAGAGCTACAAGGGCTTGTAAAAGCAGCAAGAAGTCATGGGATGAATGTAGCAGTTCATGCCATTGGAGATCTTGCTTATGAGTATGTTCTAGAAAGTTTAGAAGCTTATCCACCAAAAAAGGGACAGCGAGATCGTATTATTCATGCTCAAATTTTAAGAGATGATTTGATTCAACGAACGAAAGAAATTCCCGTTGTACTCGATGTTCAACCTCGTTTTGTTGCAAGCGATTTTCCTTGGATTCTTGATAAAAT
Source organism: Priestia sp. TRM10 (assembly GCF_057808375.1). Lineage (NCBI taxonomy): Bacteria > Bacillati > Bacillota > Bacilli > Caryophanales > Bacillaceae > Priestia > Priestia sp. TRM10. The sequence continues at coordinate 1,322,041 of NZ_JBJZOT010000015.1, read as the reverse complement.
TGGGGAAAATACGTTTTCATATCTTTATCCTTGGAAAACATTATTACAAGAAGGAATTATGTGTGCAGGAGGCTCAGATGCACCAATCGAGCCCGTAAATCCGCTTTTAGGTATTCACGCTGCTGTTACTACCAAAAGAGGGCAATCTTCAAATATAGAGTATATTCCTTCTGAAAAGCTTTCCGTATATGAAGCAATAAAGCTTTTTACCGAAGGAAGTGCTCAAGCTGTTTGTCGAGAGAGAGATAGAGGGAAGATTGCGGAAGGGTATTTAGCAGATTTTACGGTGTTAGAACAAGATTTATTTACGATTGCAGAAGACGCTATTCCAAACGTTGGAGTAAGTATGACAGTCGTTGATGAAACAATTATGTTTGAGAAAAATAAAGAGAACAGTGCATTTTAACTTTAATACGTAATTTTATAGAATGTGAAATTATATGCTGTAGACATTAAAAAAGCTTGGACATTCATTGTCCAAGCTTTTTTGTTTTTTATAAAAATGTGCGCTGTACACGGCGCCAGAATGAATTATCTTTTAATTTTACAGTTTTAATTTTTTGATGGTGAAGCTTTACTTCGATTTTTTCAAGCTGTTGAATATTCAATGCTTCATTGTCAACGCCTACAATTGGATTTAAGTTTTGATAGCTTCCAAGTCTTAATGTAAGAGAGTTTTGCTCACTTAAAATAAAAGAAGAGCCAAGCGTTCTGTACGTATTATTATTAAGAGAAGCAATTTCACTAATTTGCATGCAGTCCATTAATGGATCTACAACAGCACCATTGATTGATTTGTTGTATGCTGTACTTCCAGTTGGCGTTGCAATAACAATGCCATCTCCTCGGAACGTTTCAAAATGTAGGTCATTAATATATACATCTGCTGTTAAAGTCTTAATTACAGACGAGCGAATTGTACATTCATTTAAGCAATAAAAAGGAGGATTCTGATCCACCTTTACTTCTATAATAGGAAAGCGGCGTACTTCGATGTCAGCATTTGTCATAGCTTCAACCATTTTTTCTTTTTCATCGATGTTGAAGTCACAGTAAAAGCTAGGCTGTTCATCAAGCGTTACACCAGCATATAAACAGTCATCTCTAAACCCTGATTTACGGACAGCTTGTAGGAATGTTCCGTCTCCTCCAAGGGCTGCAATGATGTTTGCCTCTTTCATCGTGCTGACAATATTAAATCCATTTTGTTCGGCTAGCTCGTGTAAGCTGCTTAGGTTTGCAAGGATTTTTTCATTTTTTTTGTAGAATAAATAGATATTATTACGATGTGCTGTCATGATTTAACCTCCCATATGATGATAATAGAGTAACCGCTTTCTACCTTCTATCATATCATCAAGTGTTAGAAAATTAAAATAATTATTTCACATTCCATTAATTTTATAGTTTTTGATTATGGCATAGAGAGCTAATTTGTTAATAGTAACTGGGTTTAGAGTGGGGTAAATGGGAAATAATGAATATTTGGAGGTGGTAGAAGGTGAATGTTGTATTCATTATACTCCTTGTTCTTATCGCATTTTTTATTTTAGTTTGGTTTACTAACATAACAATAGAGGTTCATCTTCGCCATCAGCATAAAGATGACTTTTATCAGATAAAATGCAAAGTACTCTTCGGGCTTATTCGCTATACATATGAAATTCCTGAAGCAACATTAAATGAAGACGATGGTGAAACTAAGTTGAAAATCAAGCAAACAGAATCTATTAACAATAATAAAAAAGGGGTGAAACAAGAAAGTATTTCGGTCGAAAATGTCACTGACGCTTTTCATCGGGTACAAGAGATCATTCAAGATATCGTTTCTTTTCATGAAATTGTTCGAAGATTTTTGAGAAAGGTGCACGTTCGTAATCTTGAGTGGGAAACGGAAATCGGTGTAAGAGATGCAGCAATAACGGGTGTTCTAAGTGGAGCATGCTGGGGGATTAAGGGAAGCATTGTAGGTCTACTTGTGGAATATATGAATGTTTATCCTGAACCAAAACTAGCTGTTACACCCATATTTAATAAGCCAGCTTCATATACGTCCTTCCAATGTATGGTTTCAGTCCAAAACGGTCATGCTATATTAACGGGAATAGCTATGCTTTCACATCGACGTAGCATAATACGTAAAAAAGAAAAAATTAAAAACGAACACAAGGAGGTTTCCTCATGAGTGAACACCCTATTGAAGGCTTAATGTCTACAGCAATGGAAAACTTAAAAGAAATGATTGATGTTAATACAATTGTAGGAGATCCTGTTGAAACACCTGACGGAAGCGTAATTTTAACCGTATCTAAAGTTGGTTTTGGTTTTGCGGCAGGAGGAAGTGATTTTTCTACAGATGGAGGAAAGAGAGAAGGAGGCAGCCAGTCAGCTCATACTCCGTCTAAAAAAGAGCGAAGTCCTTTTGGAGGAGGAAGCGGTGGGGGAGTATCTATTACGCCAATTGCTTTTCTGATTGTCAACTCCTCAGGTGTGAAAATGCTGCATCTTGATGAAAGTACGCATCTTTACGAGCGATTGTTAGAAACAGCACCACAAGCAGTAGAAAAAATACAAGGGCTCTTTAAAAAGAAGGAAGATGGAAAGAAAAATGGCTCTTCTTCTGACAGCCATGCAAAAGGAATTGATCCTGAAGCATAATCAATGTTTCTCCTTGTGAAAAGTAATAGAACGAAATCGTTGCAATATGTACATAAACAGGCTAACATTTACATGTACATATTCTTTTTATATAGGAGGAAATTATCATGACAACATTTAAAGGAAATGAAGTAACGCTTCTAGGGAAAAGAGTAGAAGTAGGACAAAAAGCTCCAAACTTTACTGTATTAGCAAACGACTTATCAGAAGTTACTTTAGATGATTCAAAAGGTTCTGTTCGTATCATTAGCGTTGTGCCTTCAATTGACACAGGCGTTTGTGATGCACAAACACGTCGTTTTAATGAAGAAGCAGCTTCACTTGAAAATGTGAAAGTGCTAACGGTTAGCGTTGACCTTCCATTTGCTCAAGCTCGCTGGTGCGGTGCAAATGGTATTGAAAACGTTCAAACTTTATCAGATCATCGTGATCTTTCCTTCGGCGAAGCATTTGGCGTTACGATTAAAGAACTTCGTCTTTTATCGCGTTCTGTATTCGTAGTTGATTCAGAGGACAACGTAACATATGCAGAATACCTTGAAGAGGTAACAGAACATCCAAACTATGAAGCAGCTATCGAAGCGGCAAAAGCAGCAAAGTAATTTTCTCAAAAAAAGGCCTCGAAACTCTCGAGGTCTTTTTTTGCGTCTCAATTTGGAAATATGCTAAAATAGTCAAGTTATCAAAAGAGATTTTTGATTCGGAGGAGATAGAAATGACTGAGCTCAAAGAGATGGAAACGCTCTTTAAAGTGATAGATGATACAGCAAACATTTTGCGAAATAAATTGAACTGCACGTATTTAGAAGCTGTTAGTGAAACTGGTGAAAATTTATTCGAAAAAGCGATTCTTCAGGAAGAAGTTGATGATGTAACAAAAAAGCGTGTTGAAAAAGAATATGAACGTGTAGATATCGAAAAGCTATCTAAAGAGAGTATTCGAAAAGCTTTTCAGCTCGCAGTATTAAAAGGAATGAAAGAAGCAACACAGCCTAATCATGAAATGACTCCTGATGCAGTCAGCATCTTTGTTGGTTATTTCGTTCAAAAATTGATGGAGAAAAAAGATGAGTTTTCCATATTAGATCCTGCTGTTGGAACTGGGAATCTACTTACGGCTATTTTAAATGGAAATAGCAAAAAAGTACGGGCGTATGGAAGTGATGTTGACGAGCTTCTTGTAAAACTTTCGTATGTTAATGCAAACCTGCAGCATCATGAAATGGAATTTTTTAATCAAGATAGCTTACAGCCTCTCTTTGTTGATCCTGTTGACGTTGTCACAGTAGACTTACCAGTTGGTTATTATCCTAACAATGAAGGTGCTTCAACTTATCGCTTGAGAGCAGAAGAAGGGCATTCATATGCTCATTATTTATTTATCGAGCAAAGCTTCCGCTATTTAAAAGAAGGAGGCTACCTTATTGCTCTTGTTCCGAATAATATTTTTTCAGGGGATGAAGCGAAGAAACTGCATGCTTTCATTAAAGAGGAAGGGTTTATTCAAGGACTGCTTCAACTTCCACTTACAATGTTTAAAAAAGAACAGCATGCTAAAAGTATCTTCATCGTCCAGAAGAAAGGAGCTACTGCAGCCCCACCTTCGCAGGCTTTGCTTGTTGATTTGCCTTCTTTCTCAAATAAAGAAGCTATGAGTGATATTATGAGTCAAATTAATGAATGGTTTACTGCAAAGCAATGAAGAATAAGAATACGATAGAAACCTGTCGTATTCTTATTTTATTTTGATATAGTAAATACTTGAGGATTTATGCAAATAAAAAAGTAAAAAATTACAAAAAGGTTATTTAAGTTACGAAAATATATTAGATGTCAGAAAAAAATGAATATTTACTAATAGCGTTTACTATATTGAAATTGTGTACCACTAGTGATTAAATGGAATAGGATAGAAATTGTGTCGAATATCATAGAAAATTGTAGAACATGGTAGCGCAAGAAGCTACCTAGTCCGTGTCTATATGAAAAAAGGAGCTGTATTTGAGTATGACCAAAATTTTGGCAATTAATGCCGGTAGTTCATCACTTAAATTTCAATTATTCGAAATGCCAAGTGAGACGGTATTAACAAAAGGCCTTGTAGAACGTATTGGATTAGATAACGCGGTATTCAATATCGTTGTTAATGGAGAAAAGAAAGAAGAAATAACAGATATCCCAGATCACGCTGTTGCAGTGAAAATCTTGCTTGATAAATTAATTTCTGAAAACGTTATTAGTTCTTATGATGAAATCAATGGCGTTGGTCACCGTGTTGTACATGGGGGAGAAATATTCAGCGATTCTGCTCTTATTACTGATGAAACATTAGCCCAAATTGAAGAGTTAAGCGAACTAGCTCCTCTTCATAACCCGGCAAACGTTGTAGGAATTAAAGCATTCAAAGAAATTATGCCAAACATTCCTTCAGTTGCTGTATTTGATACGGCATTCCATCAATCAATGCCAGAGCAATCTTATCTTTATAGCTTACCATATGAGTACTATGAGAAATATGGCGTACGTAAATATGGTTTCCATGGTACTTCACATAAATTTGTGTCACAACGTGCTGCAGAGTTACTTGGTCGTCCGATTGAGCAACTTCGCATCATTACTTGCCACTTAGGAAACGGTGCAAGTATTGCTGCTGTTGAAGGTGGGAAATCAATTGATACTTCAATGGGATTCACACCACTTGCAGGTGTTGCAATGGGAACACGTTCAGGTAACATTGACCCAGCTTTAATTCCTTTCATTATGGAGAAAACAGGGAAAACAGCTGATGAAGTTCTTCAAGTATTGAACAAAGAAAGTGGACTTCTTGGTGTTTCTGGTATTTCAAGTGACCTTCGTGACCTACTTGGTCAAGCCGAAGAAGGTAACGAACGTGCAGAGTTAGCTCTTGAAGTATTCTCAAGCCGTATCCATAAATATATTGGCTCATATGCTGCTCGCATGTCTGGTGTTGATGCAATCGTCTTCACTGCTGGTATCGGTGAAAACAGCGTAGAAATCCGTGAGCGTATCCTAAAAGGCCTTGAATTCATGGGCGTATATTGGGACAAAGATCTTAACAATGTACGTGGGGACGAAGCTTTTGTAAGCTATCCACACTCTCCAGTAAAAGTTATTGTTATCCCAACAAACGAAGAAGTAATGATTGCTCGCGACGTAACTCGTTTAGCAAACATGTAATAAAAGAGAAAGCCTCTTTTCCTTATGGGAAAGAGGCTTTTTTTTATAAAAAAGATTTACTTTGAGCATCTTAAGTGAAGTGTAGAAGGGGAGATGATACAATATTTCTGTTTCAATTTAAAAGTTTCGGGAGGCGAAAGATATGAAAACAAAGTTATTTTCTCCTTATACAGTGAAAGGCGTTACAATCAAAAATAGAATTGTTATGTCTCCTATGTGCATGTATTCAAGTGATGAAAGTGGAAAAGTGAAAAACTGGCACTTAACACACTATACAACTCGTGCTGTTGGTCAAGTTGGTCTTATTATGGTTGAAGCAACAGCTGTCTCATCAGAAGGACGTATTTCTCCTCGTGATCTGGGGATTTGGAGCGATGAACATATTGATGGATTAAAAGATATCGTTTCTTTAAGTAAAGAGCATGGTGCAAAAGTAGCCATTCAGCTTGCACACGCAGGTCGTAAAGCGGAGCTTGAAGAAGAAATTTTGGCTCCTTCTGCTATTGCTTTTGATGAGAACTACAAAACACCGAAAGAAATGACAAAGGGAGATATTCAAAATAAGGTCCAAAACTTTAAAGAAGGTGCGCGTAGAGCGAAAGCAGCTGGATTTGATATTATTGAAATTCACGGTGCACATGGTTATCTAATTAATGAATTTCTTTCTCCAATTAGTAATAAACGTGAAGATGAGTATGGGGGATCAGCCCAAAATCGCTATCGTTTCTTAAAAGAAGTGATTGAAGCTGTGAAAGAAGAATGGAATGGACCACTATTTGTTCGCGTTTCTGCATTTGACTATCTTGACGAAGGCTTAAAAGCTGACGACTATGTTCCATTTGCGAAATGGATGAAAGAACAAGGTGTAGATCTTATTGATGTAAGTTCAGGTGCCGTAGCCCCAGCGCCAATTACAGCATATCCTGGTTATCAAGTTCAATTTGCAGATCAAATTAAAAATGAGGCAAATATTGATACAGGAGCCGTTGGTCTTATTACAAACGGTTTCCAAGCGGAAGAGATTTTACGTAATAATCGTGCAGACCTAGTATTCTTAGCCCGTGAATTGCTTCGCGATCCATATTGGCCAAGAACAGCTGCAAAAGAACTTCGTGAAGAAATTGAAGCTCCTGTTCAATACGAATACGGTTGGTAAATAAAAATCCCCTCATAGAAGGGGATTTTTATTTAGGATAAAACCCAGTGATGGATAGCTTTTGCAACTCCATTCTCAATATTGGGAGAAGTAATCCAATCTGCTTTTTCTTTCACAACTTCTTGGGCATTTCCCATTGCAACTCCAACACCTGCTTCTTCAATCATAGCGATATCATTTAAGCTGTCTCCCATTGCAATGACGTTATCCATTGTAATATTTAATCGTTCACAAACTTTCATCAATGCTTTTGCTTTATTAATTCCAACAGCATTGATTTCAATATTTGTTGGGCTTGAATTTGTGATTTCAAGCTGTTTGCTTTCTTGAAGTTCTCCTAAAACAGCTTCTCTGATACTATCATTCGGAATATCAAATCCAAACTTTAACCACTCATGTTCCACAATTTTATCAGGAAATTCTTCTCTCCATAATCGTTCTGTTGTAGAGGCCCAAAAGTGAATATTATACTTTTGTTTGAGTTCCCATAGTTTTTCGATATGAGCATGCTCAATAAGATTGCGGTCAACAAGCTTAAAAGCAGAATCCCATATTTCACTTCCATTTGAAGTAACAAGGAAGGAGGAAAGCTCCAACGATTCTGCATATTCACGACATGTGAGAAGTGAGCGTCCTGTACTCAATACAGTTGGAATTCCTTTTTGCTTAGCAAGCTTAATAGCCTCTTTGTTTTGAGAAGATACATTTTGTTCATTATCTAACAATGTACCATCCATATCGAGTGCGATAAGTTTTATTGAGTTTTTCATAGAAAAAAATAGCCTCCTTCTTTTTACGTTCCGTCTCTTTCATTTTAATATAAAGGAATGATAACTGTAACCGCCTAATGTTTCTTATATCCCCTTGTGTTAAAATAATCTTTAACAATAACGGAGGTGTAAGAATGAAACGTACAAGCCGAGAAAGAATTATGCTTGAAGAAATCTTGCAATGGGAACAGGAGCTTGAAAAGTGGAGTTTAACATCAGCTGAGAGAGAGAACAAGCAGTTGCTGCAAAACTTTTTTGACTCCCTTCCTGAAGATAAATATTACAAGTACATGGAGTTTCTAGACAATGGGCTTTTTCACCTTCAAGGTTTTATTGATCGATCTTACATACAAAAAAGTGAGCGTAAACGTCTTCTAAAAACCGCTTCATTGCTAGACGAACGCATAGAGGAAATTCAGGATCTTAAGATGTTAAATATTGATCAGTTGTCATACCTCGCTGATGAGCAGCTGAAAAAGCAGCGGCTTTATTCGTTTGTTCAAGGAGCAGCTTCTGGAACAGGAAATGTTTTATTTGTTGGCATAGATATTCCTCTTCTCATCACATTGAACTTTCAATCTATCCATTTAACAGCACTAAGCTATGGATACGATTGTGAAGACCCATTTGAAATGATTCTTATTCTAAAAATATTTCATGCAGCTATTGTGCCAAAAGAGTATCGTTTCGCTGCTTGGGAGCAGCTGAAAGAAGAGATTGAGACGTTTGAAACGGCCTATTATAATGAGCAAAGCGAAAAAGTATTACATAATGCATTAAGTGCTCATCTATTACAACAAATTATTAAAACAATGCTTATTTTATCAACAAAACGTCACTCTTCAAAGAAACGTTCTCTCTTTGCAATGCTTCTTTCAGGCAGTTTCAACTACAAATTCACAGCTGAAGTAACGGATTTTGCAAAACGCTTCTATCAATATCGCTTCTTAATGGAAGAGAAGGGAGGAAAGCAAAATGAGCGTTGAAGAACACAAAAGGGAAGCTCCAACGGTCGTTGCTTGTGGAGTTATTACAATTAGTGATACAAGAACAAAAGAAACAGACAAAAGTGGAGCACTCATAAAAGAGAAGCTAGGAGAAAAGAATTTTAAAGTTGTTGAGCACGTGATTGTAAAAGATGAAAAAGACGTGATTTTAGAAGCTGTTCAAAGGTTAATTAATGATGAACGTATTGAAGCAGTTATTACAAACGGAGGAACAGGACTTGCTAAAAGAGATGTAACAATTGAGACTGTCACACCTCTTTTTGAAAAGGAAATCGTGGGCTTTGGTGAACTTTTCCGTATGTTAAGTTATCAAGAAGATATCGGATCTGCGGCCCTATTAAGTAGGGCTGCAGCCGGAGTGGTGCAGAACACAGCTCTTTTCTCTCTTCCGGGCTCTTCAGGAGCTGTTAAACTTGCAATGGATAAACTTATTATCCCTGAGCTTGCTCACGTTATAAAACATATTAAATAACTTTTTTAAAGGAAGCTGAGAGTTTTTCAGCTTCTTTTTATTTTATAACATATCTATAAAAAATTTAGGCTTCTCCCTTTATTCAACAATTCTTCCTTCTTTTCATAATGTATAAAAACTGTTGCTCCTCGCCCGCTATGTTAGTACTTGTTCCTGTTTTTTAGAATATGTGTATTTGCTGAATATGTAGTGATTATTCATTGTTTCTTGCAAAAAGATAGAGAAAGAGAAAAAGGTGAACATTGAAAGCGAAAGAAGATGAAAGGGCTAAAAACCTTATGTTAGCGGGCTTAAATAAAAAGTAAATAGAAAGAGAAAATAAAAAAAACAAGAAATATACACTAATATTTATACTTTTTTATGAATAAGTATTGAAAGTCTGAGAGATAGGTGATACATTATTATTAACAAAGATGAATAAAAAAACAAATCGATAAAAATATATTTATATATAAATGCAAGGATATTAAGAGGAGGATTTTAGAAATGGCAAAAGAAAAAGTCGTGTTAGCATACTCAGGTGGATTAGATACATCAGTCGCAATTAAATGGTTGCAAGAGAAGGGTTATGACGTTGTAGCATGTTGTTTAGACGTCGGGGAAGGAAAAGATCTAGATTTCGTTCAATCAAAAGCACTTTCTGTTGGCGCAATTTCTTCACATGTTATTGATGCAAAAGAAGAATTTGCGAATGTTTATGCATTAGCAGCTCTTCAAGCGCACACTCTTTATGAAGGAAAATATCCACTTGTTTCAGCGCTTTCTCGTCCGTTAATCGCTGCGAAACTTGTGGAAGTAGCTGAAAAAGAAAATGCAGTAGCTGTAGCGCACGGTTGTACGGGAAAAGGAAATGACCAAGTGCGTTTCGAAGTATCAATTAATGCTTTAAATCCAAATCTTGAAGTATTAGCTCCTGTTCGTGACTGGAAATGGTCTCGTGAAGAAGAGATTGAATATGCGAAGGAGAAAAATATTCCAATTCCGATTAATCTGGATAGCCCTTTCTCAATTGACCAAAACTTATGGGGAAGAAGCAATGAGTGCGGTGTTTTAGAAGATCCATGGGCAGCACCACCTGAAGAAGCATATGATCTTACAACTCCAGTTGAAGCAACACCAGATGTTGCGGATGTTGTAGAAATCGAGTTTGTTCAAGGGGTTCCTGTTTCGTTAGATGGAGAGAATCTTCCACTGTCTGAACTTATCTTAAAATTAAACAACATTGCTGGGAAACATGGTGTGGGACGTATCGATCATGTTGAAAACCGCCTTGTTGGAATTAAATCTCGTGAAGTATATGAGTGCCCAGGTGCTATGACGCTTATTAAAGCACATAAAGAGCTTGAAGACTTAACACTTGTAAAAGAAGTAGCTCATTTCAAACCAGTGATTGAAAAGAAACTAACAGAAGTGATTTATGAAGGTCTTTGGTTCTCACCGCTTACAAAAGCGCTACTAGGTTTCCTAAAAGAAACACAACAAACAGTAAACGGTACAGCACGCGTGAAACTATTCAAAGGTCATGCTGTTGTTGAAGGAAGAAAATCTCCAAATTCTCTATACGATGAGAAGCTTGCAACATATACAAAAGAAGATGAGTTTAACCATGATGCTGCTGTTGGATTTATCAACCTTTGGGGCTTACCAACAAAAGTAAATAGCATGGTGAACAATAAGGAGAAGGTGAACTCATGACCAAATTGTGGGGAGGACGTTTTACAAAACGTCCTGAGCAATGGATTGACGAATTCGGAGCATCTATTACATTCGATAAAGCACTTGTAGAAGAAGATATTCAAGGAAGTCTTGCTCATGTTGCAATGCTTGCAAAATGCAACATTCTCACAGAAGATGAGAAAGACCAAATCACGGCTGGACTAAATATATTAGCAGAGAAAGCAAAAAGTAATGAGCTTTCTTTCTCTGCTCAGTATGAAGATATTCATTTGAATTTAGAGAAACTTCTTATTGATGAAATTGGGCCTGTAGGAGGAAAACTTCATACAGGGAGAAGCCGTAATGACCAAGTTGCAACAGATATGCATCTTTATTTAAAAAAGCACGTTACAGAGATTATTGGCTTATTAAAGAAACTACAAACAGTTCTTATAAATAAAGCTGAGGCACATATTAAGACTGTTTTCCCAGGATATACGCACTTGCAACGTGCTCAGCCTGTTTCATTTGCTCACCATTTAATGGCTTATTTCTGGATGTTGCAACGTGACGTTGATCGTTTTACAGAATCATTAAAACGTATTGACCTCTCACCGCTTGGGGCAGGAGCGCTTGCAGGCACAACTTTTCCTATTGATCGTAACTACTCAGCAGAGCTATTAGGCTTTTCAGGTATCTATGAAAACAGTATGGATGCTGTTAGCGATCGAGACTTTATTATTGAATTTTTGAGCAATAGTTCGCTTGTTATGACCCATCTTTCTCGATTCTGTGAAGAGTTGATTTTATGGTCAAGCCAAGAGTTTCAATTTATTGAAATGGATGACACATATGCAACAGGAAGTAGCATTATGCCACAAAAGAAAAATCCAGATATGGCAGAATTAATCAGAGGGAAAACAGGCCGTGTATATGGAAATTTATTCAGTCTTTTAACAGTTCTAAAAGGAACTCCTCTTGCTTATAACAAAGATTTGCAAGAAGATAAAGAAGGAATGTTTGATACGGTAACAACACTTGAAGGTTCGTTGACAATTTTCAGCGGCATGATTGATACGATGACTGTCAAAACAGAGAATATGACGAAAGCAACTTCACAAGATTTCTCAAATGCGACAGAGCTAGCCGATTATCTAGCATCAAAAGGAATGCCGTTTAGAGAAGCGCATGAAGTTGTAGGAAAACTTGTTTTAACATGCATTAATCAAGGCATTTATCTTCAAGATCTTACATTAGAGCAGTATAGAGAAGCATCAGATCTTTTCGAAAATGACATTTATGATGTAATTGATCCTTATAATGCTGTTAAGCGTCGTAATAGCCAAGGGGGCACAGGCTTTGCGCAAGTGAGCCTTGCAATTGAAAAGGCAAAGCAGCACATATTGTTATAAAAAGAAGACACCAATTAGGTGTCTTCTTTTTTTGGGAATAATGTTAAAAAATAAGTAGAAAATAACGGAGAATAAAGATAATTTGAGGAGTGATAATAGATGAATGATCCAAAGTCAGTAAACAAGTCTTATGATGAAATGTTTTTTTACGATGAAGAAGGAGAACAACTGACAACCCAGCACATTATGGAAGCGTATGAAAATGGTCATTTTGACACAGGATACAGTGAAAATCAAGGTGAAGGATAACGTCTGATTAAGACAAGTTCTGCATATAAATAAAGCAAAAGGAATAGTTAGGAGGTCCATATGAAACAGAAATATCTTTTATATGTTTTGCTAACAAGCCTTTTGCTTTATTATGCAATGCCATATCTACAGCCTTTTTATGGGGGAACATTTGGTCTTTTCTCACTAGTATGGATTCTTTTTGCTCTTCTTGTCTTAAGCGGTAATTTCTTAGCTTTCTTATCCGCTCCTAAAGGAGAGAAAAGACTAAAAGTGAAAAAAGCAAAAGCCCCTTTGAAGAGAAGAATGTATCAATAGAGAAAGAGATGGAAAGCCTTTCATAAAAAGAAAGGCTTTTTATTATGAAAAATGAAAAGTAAGATAAAGAGTAGTTACATCATCGTAAAAAAATGGTTTAATGAAGTAGAGTATGCAAAATAAATGACGCTGTAGAGAAAGATAGATAACAGTGGCAATTAACAAATAAACTAAGTAATTTTAAAGGGTGAAGAATCGTGGCGACAAAGCATCAACAAATTTTGCAGCATATCGATCATTTACCGATTGGCGAAAAGATCTCTGTTCGACAGATTGCAAAAGACCTTGGAGTAAGTGAAGGGACGGCTTACCGTGCCATCAAAGATGCTGAAAATAAAGGGTATGTTTCGACAATTGAAAGAGTTGGAACGATTAGAATTGAACGAAAACAAAAAGAAAATATTGAAAAGTTGACGTATGAAGAAGTTGTTAATATTGTAGATGGGCAAGTGTTAGGCGGCATAGAAGGGCTCCATAAAACACTCAATAAGTTTGTTATTGGAGCAATGAAACTTGAAGCAATGATGCGTTACACAGGAGCAGATAATTTGCTTATTGTTGGAAATCGAACGGATGCTCATGAGCTAGCATTAGAAGCAGGAGCCGCAGTTTTGATAACAGGAGGATTTGACACTGAAGATCATGTTAAAAAGTTAGCGGACGAGCTTGCTTTACCTGTTATTTCAACAAGCTATGATACGTTTACAGTAGCAGCTATGATCAATAGAGCCATTTATGATCACCTTATCAAAAAAGAAATTGTCCTTGTCGAAGATATTTTAACATCTGCTGAGAATGCGGCTATTCTAAACATAAGTGATCCTATATCAAAATGGTATGAGTATAATCATCATACAAAACATACTCGTTTTCCAGTTGTAGATGATGATTTGCATGTAAAAGGAATTGTGACTTCAAAAGACATTATTGACTATAGCAGAGATACGATTATTGAAAAAGTGATGACGAAAAATCCAATTACAGTCCACCAAAAGACGTCTGTTGCTTCCTCAGCTCATATGATGGTATGGGAAGGCATTGAAATATTACCCGTAGTGGATGAATATAATGTGCTTCAAGGAATTATTAGCAGGCAAGATGTATTAAAAGCTCTTCAAATGATTCAAAAGCAGCCACAAGTTGGGGAGACGATTGATGATATTGTGACAAGTCAGTTTCAAGACGTGTCAGAGGCAAAAGATAACTTCTATTATCGTTGTGAAGTAACCCCACAAATGACAAACTATATGGGAACTATTTCAAATGGGGTTTTTATGACTATATTGACAGAAGCAACAAACAGAGCTCTTCGTGTCTATAAAAAAGGCGATCTCGTTATTGAAAATGTAACTTTATATTTTATCAAACCTGTCCAAATTGACAGTACGCTTGAAATTCGCCCAAAAGTACTTGAAATTGGTCGTAAGTTCGGAAAAGTAGATGTTGAAGCATATAGTGAAGGAGTGCTAGTTGGTAAAGCACTTATGATGGCTCAAGTACTTGATCGAACATAAAAAAACGCAAAGCAACTCTGCTTTGCGTTTTTTAGTATAGAATTTTATTTGCGTTCTTCAATCGTTTTTGGAAGATAGTATTTGTAAGCTTTGAAAGCCGCAATTACGCTTGCTCCGCCTAGTAAAACGAAAACGACTGCTACAATGGTGGAAACAACAGAATTATGGATGAAAAAGAGGTTTATTCCGAACAGAAAAACGAAGAGACCAAGAGCGATGCTACATTTAGCAGAGAGCCACTGTTTTTCCATTGGAGCTTTTGAACGAATGTACTTTGTTTTGTAGAAAAGATAAAAAACAAGCGAAAAAATAATCAATACTACAAAAATAGGCATACAATTCCTCCATTTTTTAATAGTGGTGATGCTTCATTTTCTTTTATTTTAGCTTGTAAAAAGGAATTTTTCTACAGCTCGGATGACATTTATTTAAAACAGAGCCATTGTATGATTTAATAGGTAATATAAATAGATCACAATACAGTAAATAAAGTGCACCGTTTAGCGAAAGCATAGCTATAAATTCTAAATGTCTAATTTTAGATATTTCAAGGAGAGAGAAAATGAAAGAAAGAATCTTGCAGGAAATTATGAAATATGAGACCATCATTATTCATCGACACGTACGTCCAGACCCTGATGCATATGGTTCGCAGTGTGGATTAGCAGAAATTTTGAAGGCCTCTTTTCCAACTAAAAACATCTATGTAACAGGAGCTAGTGATCCTTCTTTAGAGTTTCTTTATAATATGGACGAGGTTGATGATGCTATTTATCACGATGCTCTTGTAATCGTGTGTGATACCGCAAATGAAGCGCGTGTATCTGATCAGCGCTATAAAAACGGTAAGTTTATCATTAAAATAGATCATCATCCAAATGAAGACCCTTATGGAGATTTACTGTGGGTTGAAACATCAGCAAGTTCAACAAGTGAGATGATTTATGAACTATACATAGAGCTAAAAGACAGCGGGCTTACAATGACAAAGGAAGCTGCACGCCTTATTTACGCAGGGATTGTAGGAGATACAGGTCGTTTCCTTTTTCCAAATACAACGCAAAGAACGCTTCAATATGCAAGTGAGCTTGTTCAAGCTGATTTTTCATTCACGGATCTTTATCAAGGCATGTATAAAACAAAGCTTAATGTCGCACGTCTTCAAGGCTATGTGTTAAACAATTTCACCTTTGAAGAAGAAGGAATTGCTTATATTATAATTACAAAGGATATTTTACAAGAATATAATGCAACTCCATCAGAAGCATCTCAGCTTGTCGGCCTTCTTGGAAACATTGATGGAGTAAAAGCATGGGTTTTCTTTGTTGAAGAAGAAAGTCTAATCCGAGTTCGCTTGCGTTCAAAGGGACCGGTTATTAACGGTGTTGCCCGTAATTATAACGGCGGTGGTCATCCGCTTGCTTCAGGAGCTTCTATTTATCAGTGGAGTGACGTTCAGTCCGTCTTAAATGATTTACGAAAAGTATGTCAAGAGTAGAGAAAGAGGTGGTTTCCTTTTGAATGGAAATCACCTTTTCCATAGTTTTCAAAGGGAGGATTTTACATCTGTGACTTTAAGTTGAACAGATAAAGTCCGATGGAAAAGGATTTCGCGCACTTCAATCTTGTATATTTTTTTATCGATTTCATATTGTCTGTTTTCGATGACTCTTTTTATAAGCTCTTTTGATTCATAAACTTCTTCAACAGGCTGAGAAATTAAGTTGTTTAATTCTTTTTTAACAGCTTCTTCGATAAAAAAGGTAGAATAGTATCCAAGTTTAAAGTTATCGCTATTTATAATTTTAACATCTAAATTTTGGATAACGAGCTCTTTTGTTTTTGGTTTTTCTTCATCAGGTTTCTCACTTTCGTGTTCATTTTGCCAAATTGACAGTTGATCTTGAAGTTGTTCAATTTCTCTTTTTTGTTTAATAATAGTAATGGTTTGTCTTTCTTGCAGTGTTCCGTACATAAACAGAAACACGCCCCAGCTAATTAATGCCCCGAAAAATGCTCCGACAAGTAGAAAGCGAAAAGAAGGACGTTCATGTAAAGGTGGAATTCTCATGATGAGAGATAGTCCTGGATAAGCCATTTGATAAGAAGTGCACCTGTTTGAGCACCGCCTAGAGCAGAAAGAATATAAAGAATCTGTTTGAACGCTTCTTTTGTTGCGCCTTGAAAAAAGCCTTTTTCAATGCTGAAAAAAGTATCAAAAGTTCCGCCAATAGCCGCAATAAGGGCCCAGATTTTTAAGTTGTCGGAAAGAGTGTTCATATATGTTAAAGGGGGCTTGCCCATTAAAAAGGCACCAAAAGAGCCGATAAAAGAGCCGCCAATAATAACACCAAGTGCAATAAAATAACTCGTAATAAAAAGGGTTACAAATGTATCTTTCATCTCTTTCTCCTCCTTTTCTATATGTATATGTGTGAAGGAGGCATGTATGAAAGAGGAAAAGAAAACGTTATGTTACAAAGGAAGGTGAAATGCAATGTCATTTGTTCACTTGCAAGTAAAAAGTGGATATACTTTGCTTCAGAGTACAGTGAAAATAAAAGAACTTGTTCAAAAAGCAAAGGAAGATGGCCAAAAGGCAATTGCTTTAACAGACCACAATGTCATGCACGCTATTCTTCCTTTTTATAAAGAATGCAAAAAAGAAGGTATTAAGCCAATTCTAGGAATAACACTTACAGTACAAGTGGAAGAAAACATCTATGATCTTATTTTGCTTGCTAGAAATAACCAGGGATATCAACATCTCTTAAAACTTGCGACAGCTGTCCAAATTAATGAGAAAGAAGGAGTATCGCTTGAAACGTTGACGGCGTACAGTGAGCATCTGTTTGCGCTGCTCCCTTATTCACAACTTCAAGGGACGTTCTTTAGTGAAGAACACGTAAAAAACTTGCTATTGCCATTCTCCTCACTATTCCGCCACAATTTCTACATAGCTGTAACAGAGAAAGACGTTTCAGAGGAAACGATAAATATGTTTCGCTCTTGTGGAATGAAAGCGGTAGGTACGAACGATGTTCGTTATTTAGAGAAAGAGCATCAGCTTGCTTATCAGTGTTTAGAAGCGGTGAGAAAAGGTGTTAAAAGAGAAGAAATTGAAATCTATGAACAGGAACGTTATTTAAAAAAAGAAGAAGAAATGAAAGAAGTTTTTGCGAACTTTCCTTCTCTATTAGAAGAAACCGTACACATTGCAAACAACTGCAGCGTCTCGTTGAATCTTGGTTCTTCTTTTCTACCAAAATATCCTGTAGAAGAAGGGAAAAGTGCTCATGTTCTTTTAAAAAAGCTTTGTGAGAGAGGGATGGAGCAAAAGGGGCTTTCTGAAGATACACGTTATCAACGTCGCCTTCAGTATGAGCTTCATATCATTGAGAAAATGAGCTTTAGCGATTACTTTTTAATAGTTGCAGATTTTATGCATTTTGCTCATCAAAAAGGAATTATAACAGGTCCTGGAAGGGGATCTGCTGCAGGATCACTTGTTGCTTATGCTCTTGATATTACAACTGTTGATCCTATTCAATATGATTTATTATTTGAACGCTTTTTAAATCCAGAGCGAATAAGCATGCCTGATATTGATATTGATTTTCCGGATCATCGCCGTGATGAAGTGATCCAGTACGTTATGAAAAGATATGGAAAAGAGCATGTTGCCCAAATTATTACGTTCGGAACATTAGCAGCAAAAGCAGCTTTGCGTGATATCGCAAAAGTATTTGGAGTAGACGGAGCGGAAATGAACAAATTGTCAAAACTTATTCCTGCTAAGCAAGGAGTAACGTTAAAAGAAGTGTACAACACATCAGAAGAGTTTCGCTCCATTCTTCAATCTTCCGCTCTTTTGCAGACCGTATTTTCAGTAGCTCTTCTAGTTGAAGGCTTGCCTCGTCACTCTTCAATTCATGCAGCAGGCATTGTAATTAGCGAGCAGCCATTAACACATTACGTACCGCTACAGGAAGGACATGGAGACGTACCTTTAACACAATACGCCATGAATGAAACAGCTGCCGCAGGACTATTGAAAATTGATTTTCTTGGACTGAGGAACTTAACGATCTTAGAAAGAATCTTGAAATCTGTTCAAAAGTTCAACAGAACACTAACGCTTCAAACCATTCCTTTAAATGATTCAGAAGCTTTTCGTCTACTAAGCAATGGAGATACAGCGGGAATCTTTCAATTTGAATCGTCAGGTATTACAGAGGTATTAAAAACGTTAAAACCAAGTGAGTTCGAAGATTTAGTCGCTGTTAATGCTTTATATCGGCCAGGACCAATGGAGCAGATTCCTCATTATATAAAAAGGAAACATGGAAAAGAAGAAATTCACTATTTCCATGAAGATTTAAAACCAATTTTAGAAAAAACATATGGAGTTATCGTTTATCAAGAGCAAATTATGCAAATTGCCTCACGATTGGCAGGTTTTACGCTTGGTGAAGCTGACTTGTTAAGACGAGCAGTAAGTAAAAAGAACCGAAGTGTACTTGAAGAAGAACGTCAGCACTTTATCAAAGGATGTTTGCAAAAAGGGTATAGCACAGAAGTTGCTTCAAATCTCTATGGATTAATTGTGCAGTTTGCAAATTACGGGTTTAATAGAAGTCATGCTGTCGCATATAGCCTTATAGCCTATTATCTTGCTTACTTTAAAGCGCACTACAAAGCTCACTTTACAGCTGCTTTGCTAACGAGTGCAATTGGAAATGAGGAAAGAGTTAAACAATATGTTCATGAAGCAAAATTAAAAGGCCTTGAAATTCTGCCTCCTTCCATTAATAAAAGTATTTACCCATTTACTGTGGAAGGAGAAAGTGCTATCCGCTACAGTTTAGCACCAATCAAATATATTGGGCAAACAGCTCTTCGCGAAATTATTGAAAAAAGAAAAGAGAAAAGGTTCGCTAGCTTATTTGATTTTTGCATGCGAATTTCAGAACAAGCTGTTGGGCGGAATGGTCTCATTTCTCTTATTTATGCGGGAGGATTTGATGAGTTTGGGGAAGATAGAGCAACATTGATTAAATCCATTGACGTTGCTTTCGAACATGCAAGTCTTATGGAGGATTTTGGGTTTGAACCAAAGTATGCAAAAGCAGAGCCTTTAACAGAGGAAGAAAAGCTTGGTTACGAAAAGCAAGCACTTGGACTTTACTTATCTAGTCATCCTTTGTCTTCTTATAGACCCTTCCTTCAAAAAGAAGGGGTACACCCTCTTTTCACTTTAGGACAGCAAAAAAGAGGAAACGTAAAAGTAGGAGCTCTTGTAACAGAACGACGAGAAATCCTTACAAAACGTGGAGAGAGAATGGCTTTTCTGAACTTGCAGGATGAAACAGGAGAAATAGAAGGAATTGTATTTCCAAATGCGTTTAGAAAGTTTCAAGAAAAATTAAGTATTGATGGTAAAATATTAATAGTTGGAAAAATAGAGGAGCGAAACCATAAGTTTCAGTTGCTTATTAATGAGGTTATTTCACTTGAGGATATGAAACGAAGCTTTTTAAAAGCGCTCTATTTAAGAGTAGATTCACAGCAAAAGCAAGAAGAAGTTTTCATAGAGTTAGAAGAGACTTTTAAGCGATTTAAAGGCGATACAGCAGTCATGATTTACTATGCTGCTGAAGATAAAACCATTCGTTTAGCACCTTCTTTTAATGTAAATCCAAGTAATGAATGCTTGCAATATTTAAAGAAAATACTAGGGGATGGAAACGTGATTCTTCGTGAGTAATATGCTTTACATTCTGTCCCCATTTGGTATATTGTAAAAGAGTTAATGTCTTACATTAGAAAACTTCAAATTTATTAACTATTCTATACAATTGAGTAGTTTTTGGACAAAGGAGAGAGTTTTATGTCATTGAAAGAGGAAGCTTTACATATTCACCGTATGAATCAGGGTAAATTAGAATCAAAAGCAAAAATTCCCGTAAAAAATGCGAAAGACTTAAGTCTTGCTTATTCACCAGGAGTAGCAGAGCCTTGTAAAGCCATCTATGATGATGTTAATAAGGTATATGAATACACAATGAAGGGCAACATGGTAGCAGTAGTTTCAGATGGAACAGCGGTACTTGGACTTGGGAATATTGGCCCAGAAGCATCTTTACCAGTTATGGAAGGAAAAGCTGTATTGTTCAAAAGTTTCGCTGGAGTGGATGCGTTTCCAATTTGCTTAAATACAACGGATGTAGATAAAATTGTTGAAACTGTAAAACTTCTTGAGCCGACATTCGGCGGCGTAAATTTAGAAGATATTGCAGCACCTAACTGCTTTGAGATTGAAGAACGCTTGAAAAAAGAAACAAACATTCCTGTGTTTCATGATGATCAACATGGAACAGCAATTGTAACAGTAGCAGGTCTTCTAAATGCATTAAAACTTGTTGGCAAATCAATGTCTGAAATCAAAGTTGTAGCAAATGGAGCAGGTGCAGCTGGAATTGCTATTATCAAACTTTTATACCGTTATGGTGTGCGTGATATTGTGATGTGTGATTCGAAAGGCGCAATTTTTGAAGGTCGCTCATATGGTATGAACGATGTGAAGAAAGAAGTTGCTTCATATACAAACCGTGACAGAGTTGAAGGAGATTTAGCTGACGTAATTCGTGAAGCAGACGTATTCATTGGTGTTTCTGTTGAAGGTGCACTTACGAAAGAAATGGTACGAACAATGAATACAGATCCAATCATTTTTGCAATGGCAAACCCAACGCCAGAAATCATGCCTGAAGATGCAAAAGAAGCAGGTGCCAGAGTTATTGGAACAGGACGTTCAGACTTCCCGAACCAAGTTAACAACGTGCTTGCATTCCCAGGGATTTTCCGTGGTGCACTTGATGTGCGTGCTACACATATTAATGAAAAAATGAAAATGGCAGCTGTTGAGGCTATTGCGGGTTTAATTTCTGAAGAGGAGTTAAATGCAGATTATGTAATCCCAGCTCCATTTAACCCAGAAGTAGCTCCGGCTGTGGCAGCTGCTGTTGCAAAAGCAGCTATGGAAACAGGGGTAGCTCGTATTGAAGTGAATCCAGAAGAAGTAGCGGAGAAAACGCGTAAGTTAACAATCATTGAGTAAAATTGTTTTCCTGCTTTCTATTTTTATATTCATTGAAAGAGCGCCTACTAAAAAAGGCGCTCTTCCAATGAAAGAAGAATGAGGCATCGTAAGAAATGCATACTTCTGGTCTTTAAACTCGATTTTCCGAATTTTCCCTCGCGTTTTAAGTGCTTACAAGAAGTTTGAAAAGAAAGCTTTTCGAGCGATGAAAAAGCAACTTTTACAAAAATCTCCTTGCTTTTTAAGCAAACATGACTTATTATTCGAGCAGATGTGTCAACATTTTTAAGTATGTAATAATAACTATATTATTCTTATTATGGAATAACTTATCATTTGTTCGTCTAGTAGGGAGCTCCTCATCCTTTAGTCCTGTATAATAGAATGGGTGAAGCACTTTTTACCTTTCGTTCACACTGTATAAATGCTTATTTTAAGTGAAAATGTCGAAGGACATGCGTCACAAACTGACAGCATCTTTTAGAAAGTTCCGCTATTCTAATTCTAAAATACAAGCACCTTGAACGTAAGCAGATATGTACAAGTGTGATCTTCTTAGGCATTTTACGCTTGCCTTTTCACTCCAATGACACTAATGAAATGTAAGGGAGGGCAAACTTTGTTAAGAGACTGGTTTGTTAAAAAGAAAAAATATGCTTCAATTCCTTCAGAACATATAAGACAAGAAGTACCAGAAGGAATTATGACAAAGTGTAAGAAATGTAAAAAAATCATGTATACAAAAGAATTGAAAAAGAATTTAAAAGTTTGTTTAAACTGTGGATATCATCATCAAATGACAGGATATGAACGTATTTCAAGTTTGCTTGATGAAGAAAGTTTTGTTGAATATGACAAAGGTATGACGTCTGCAAATCCGTTAGACTTTCCGTCTTACCTTGAAAAAATCCAACAAGATCAACAGAAAACAGGAATGAATGAAGCAATTGTAACGGGTGAAGGAACGATCAATGGTGTAGCTGTTGTTATAGCGGTAATGGATTCTCATTTTAGAATGGGAAGTATGGGATCTGTAGTTGGGGAAAAAATTACGCGCGCGGTAGAAAAAGCAGTAGAAAAACGCGTGCCGTTTTTGATTTTCACAGCTTCTGGCGGTGCTCGTATGCAAGAGGGTGTATTAAGCCTTATGCAGATGGCTAAAACAAGTGTTGCTTTAAACCGTCTTAGTGAAGCAGGAGAGCTGTTTATTTCAGTAATGACGCATCCAACAACAGGAGGAGTTTCTGCAAGTTTTGCTTCGCTTGGTGACTACAATTTTGCTGAGCCTGGTGCACTTATTGGATTTGCTGGACGTCGAATTATTGAACAAACGATTCGTGAAGAACTTCCAGAGGACTTTCAAACAGCTGAATTTTTATTAAAACATGGTCAGCTTGATGCAGTCATTAAAAGGCATGATATGAAAGAAACGCTTGGAAATATTCTTGATATGCATAAGTCAGGAGGTGGAGAAGAATGGCAGTAGAGCTTGAATTCGAACGCCCTGTCGTGGAGCTTCGTAATAAAATTCAAGAGCTTAAAAACTTTGCTAAGAGCTCTGACGTTGACTTATCTGGAGAAGTAAGCAAGCTTGAAGAACGCTTGAAGCGTGTGGAACATGAAATTTATGACCATCTCGCTCCATGGGACCGTGTGCAGATTGCTAGACATGCTGAACGCCCTACAACATTAGACTATATTGAGCAGTTGTTTACGAACTTTTTTGAGTGTCATGGCGATCGTCTTTTTGGTGAAGATGAAGCTATTATTGGCGGTATCGCTAAATTCCATGGTCTTCCTGTTACAGTTATCGGCCATCAGCGTGGAAAAGATACAAAAGAAAATCTTCGTCGTAACTTCGGGATGCCACATCCTGAAGGATATAGAAAAGCTCTTCGTCTTATGAAGCAAGCGGAGAAGTTTAACCGTCCGATTATTACTTTTGTCGATACAAAAGGAGCTTATCCAGGAAAAGCAGCTGAAGAACGTGGACAAAGTGAAGCAATTGCCAAAAATTTAATGGAAATGGCTGGATTTACGGTTCCGATTATTTCTGTTGTTATTGGAGAAGGTGGAAGTGGTGGTGCTATTGGTTTAGGTCTTAGCAATCATCTTCATATGCTTGAGAATTCCACTTATTCTGTCATTTCTCCAGAGGGAGCAGCAGCGCTTCTTTGGAAAGATTCGACGCTTGCTAAAAAAGCAGCTGAAACAATGAAAATCACGGCTCCAGATTTGAAAGAATTAGGGGTTATTGATGATGTAATTGAAGAAATTCGCGGTGGAGCTCATCGCGATGTTGTAAAACAGGCACAGTTTATTGACGCGACAATTAAATCATCTCTTTTATCTTTAAGAAAACTTTCAAAAGAAGAGCTTGTTAACCAGCGCTATGAAAAATATCGCGAAATTGGCGAATTCCTAGAAGAACAAAAACAAAAAGTTACAAAATAGATAGCAGAAAAAAGATGCCTCTAAAAAAGGCATCTTTTTTCTATAAATGAAGAATGACTATTAATTCTCCGTAAAGACAAAGAACAGAGGGTTTCGAAAATGCCTTAATTGTAGCATAATAGAGAAGTGGAGTAACAAGCAAATAGTGGGAGGATCTAAATCATGAGAAAAACAAAAATTGTTTGTACAATTGGTCCAGCTAGTGAAAGTAAAGAAATGCTTGAAAAGTTAGTACAAGCGGGTATGAACGTTGCACGTTTAAATTTCTCGCATGGAGATTTTGAAGAGCATGGAGCTCGTGTAAAAACCATTCGTGAGGTTAGTCGTGAAAGTGGTAAAACCGTAGCGATTCTTTTGGATACAAAGGGGCCTGAGATTCGAACACATACGGTAGAAAACGGTGAGATTTCGCTTTCAAAAGATGATGAAGTTATTGTATCAATGAATGAAGTTGTCGGAACTCCACAAAAGTTCTCAATTACATACAAAGGGTTAATTAATGACGTTGAGAAAGGGTCAACCATTTTATTAGATGATGGATTAATTGAACTTGAAGTAATTGATGTCAACAAAAAACATGAAGAAATCCGCACAAAGGTCCGCAATCCAGGGATTTTAAAAAATAAAAAAGGCGTTAATGTACCAGGAGTGAGCGTAAACCTCCCTGGTATGACTGAGAAAGATGCAAAAGATATTAAGTTTGGCATCGAGCAAGAGGTTGATTTTATTGCAGCTTCTTTTGTTCGTAGAGCTTCAGATGTACTGGAAATCCGCCAGCTTTTAGAAGAGAACGGCGGGGAGCATATTCAAATTATCCCGAAGATTGAAAATCAAGAAGGGGTAGATAATATTGATGAGATATTAGCTGTATCAGACGGCCTCATGGTCGCGCGTGGAGATTTAGGTGTTGAAATTCCTGCCGAGACTGTTCCTCTTGTCCAAAAAAGGCTAATAAAAAAATGCAACGAATTAGGAAAACCTGTTATTACGGCAACACAAATGCTTGATTCAATGCAAAGAAATCCTCGCCCCACGCGAGCGGAGGCAAGTGATGTAGCAAACGCTATTTTTGATGGAACAGACGCAATTATGCTTTCTGGTGAAACAGCAGCAGGTCATTATCCTGTTGAATCTGTGCAAACGATGAATGCTATTGCAACAAGAGTAGAAAAAGCTCTAAATTATCAAGAGCTTCTAAAAAAACGAAGTCAACAAGTTGGAGCTACTGTAACAGATGCTATTGGTCAATCTGTTGTGCATACGTCTTTAAACTTAAATGTTAATGCAATATTAGCTCCAACTGAAAGTGGTTATACAGCGAAGATGATTTCAAAGTATCGTCCTCAAGCTCAGATTATTGGGGTTACAACAGATGAAAAAGTTTTAAGAAAGCTTGCACTCGTTTGGGGAGTTCATCCTGTACTTGGCGAGAATGTGGCCACAATTGATGAAATGCTTGATATGTCAGTTCGTGCTGCTCGTAAATCAAACAATATTGAAAACGGAGATGTTGTTGTAATTACAGCAGGTGTTCCTGTTGGGAAATCTGGAACAACAAACCTTATGAAAGTGCAGGTTGTTGGAGAACTGCTTGCAAAAGGACAAGGTATTGGACGTAAATCAGCATTCGGAAAAGTAGTTGTTGCTAAAAACGCAAAAGAACTACAAGGAAAAATAACTGAAGGAAGTATTGTTGTTACAATTGGGACAGATCGAGATATGATGGATTCATTAGAAAAAGCATCAGCTATTATTACAGAAGAAGGTGGCTTAACAAGTCATGGAGCTGTTGTTGGTTTAAGTCTAGGTATTCCTGTCATTGTAGGAATTGAAAATGCAACAGAGCTCTTTAAAGATGGTCAAGATGTAACCGTTGATGGGAACGGCGGCGTTATTTATAAAGGATATGCAAGCGTGCTATAAAAGGAAAGTAGAGTCGATGTTTATGCATCGACTTTTCTTTATAGCCGTTTTCTTTATCTTTTCAGCCATAACTCTTATAATAGAGATAGTCCTCAAATCTATTGTGAGTGGAGGAAAGGTCATGAAAAAAATTTTTCCGTTCTTTTTAGTTTTAGTATTGCTTGAAATTGCAGCCATGATTTATATAGGAAGTGCGATTGGCTTTTTTCCTACCCTTTTATTGATAGTAGCTACAAGCATAGCAGGAGCTTATTTTTCAAAAAAACAAGGTCTTCTTGTATTACAAAAAGCTCGTTATCAAATGGAACATGGTTATGTTCCTGGAGAAGAAATTATGGATGGTTTATGTGTACTCCTTGCTGGAATATTGCTTATCATTCCTGGATTTATTACAGATATAACAGGTCTTATATTCCTGCTTCCTTTTACAAGAAACCTTCTTAAGCCAATAATTTCACGCTATCTTGGCACTATTTTCCGAAATAAAGGATTTGTCATGATGCGTCGTTTTTAAATAAATATCTTACAAACAAAAGAGCTTCTACTTGTAGAAGCTCTCTGTTGTTTTAGACGTCAAATTTTCTTTTTGTTATCTAAAATAAATGCTAAGAGATGATGAAAAACTCCAACTTTGTGTATTGTGTTAAAGAGAACAAGAGAAGTGGGACCAATAATCAGACCAAAAAAGCCAAAAAGTTGAAAACCGATAAAAACAGCTATTAAGGTTGCAAGTGGATCAATTCCAATACTTGATGAAAGAACTTTTGGTTCCATGATTTGCCTTTGGACAGCAACGACTACATAAAGTACAAGCAAGCCTATTCCGAGTGCGTTATTTCCACTTAAAAAGCTATAAAGGGCCCATGGTACAAGAATGACTCCTGTTCCTAAGTAAGGAAGTAAATCAACAAAACCAACGATAAGAGCGATAGTAATGGCATAATCAATTCGTAAAATCAATAATCCTATAAGAACAATAATAGTTGTAATCGAAATAAGCGTAAGCTGTGCTTTTAGGAATCCTGTTAGCGCAAACTTTAATTCAATGATGATTGTACGTAGGCTTTTTTTCACTTTAGGTGGGAAAACTTTATTTATTTTTCCTTTGAGCTTGTTTAAATCTTTACTAATAAAAAAAGTAGCAAGGAGGGAAAAGATGAAAAACGTAGCTGCATTTGGCAGCCATGTAAAAACAATCGGAATACTTTGTAAGAAACGTTGGATGAAAGTTCCGACTGTTTCAGACAGAGTTTCTCCAACATTTTGGATGTTCGTCATCATTGCAATTTGCTGCTCGTTTTCTAGACTGTTGAAAAAAGAAGATAATTTATTATAAAGTGGGATAATTTGCTCTCCTAGAAACTGCTCGATGTATAAAACAAGATGAGTAAAGTTTTGAGGTACTGATTTTGCTAAATACTCAGCTCCTGCTACAATTTCAGTAAAAAGAAGCACTAATATACCTGCTACTGAACAAAAAAGCAGAAGAAGAGTCGTTAATATTGCTAAAGAACGTGGAAATCTCAGCCGATTCTCCAATAGGTTTACAAAGGGATTAATCATTAGAGAAAGGATAAAAGCAATGATAAAAGGGTAAATCAAGTGTGATAAATGATATAGGAACCAAAAGGAAAGAATGGTGAGGGAGACAACGAGTAGAATTCGACCAAATATGGAAACATAGTGTGAATTCATTTTTTTCCTCCTAGCATGTCCAGTTATTATATCTTACATATGCATGATGAATTTTAGAAGTTTACAGCTGGATTTTTAAATTTTTTACATTGGAATGTGCAAAAAAATACTTTTCTGAAATAGAAAATATTTACTTTGAAAAATCAAGAAAGGTGATGAGGACGTGTTCTCACAAGCAACATTATTTTTACTTGTTTTCCTTGGAATTGCAGTCATCGCTAAGAACCAATCGCTTATTTTTGCTGTTGCTTTTTTACTTGTTATAAAACTGATTGGCCTTGATAGCAAGCTGTTTCCTTACCTACAAACTAAAGGAATTAATTTAGGAGTGACAATTATAACAATCGCAGTCCTTATCCCAATTGCTACAGGAGAAATTGGGTTCAAACAGCTTGGAGACGCTGTGAAGTCTTCCTATGCTTGGATTGCTCTAGGAGCTGGAATCGCCGTTGCGCTTATTGCAAAACATGGGTTAACGCTCCTTCAAAATGATCCTCAAATCACAGCTGCTCTTGTAATTGGAACAATTTTGGCTGTTGCCCTTTTTCAAGGAGTTGCCGTTGGGCCACTTATTGGAGCTGGAATTGCCTATATTTGTATGAAAATCGTTGAAATGTTTCAGTGAATATTTTCTTGTTATAATAAAAATTTAAAATTTATTGATACTTATCATTCACAAAAGTCTGATAATTGTTTATAATGATAGGTGAACATCATTTAACCTACCTTTTTAGCGGGCACAAAAATGACTAGCTTAAAACAGGGCTAGCTATTTTTAGTGCACGAGAAAATGAAAGCATTTTCTTTGTGAATGCTTGCTCAAGGTAAGCTTAAATGTACGATCTCAAGCGGAGAATTAACCTTTTTCTGTTCAAAAAGTCACTGTGCTGCGAATAAAAAGGAAAAATTCATACCGCAGGAGAAAAAGGGGAAATTTTTTATAGAAGGAGAGGAGAATATGACAGCAACTCGAGGTTTAGAAGGAGTCGTAGCTACAACATCAGCTGTAAGTTCAATTATTGACGATATGCTAACGTATCGAGGATACAATATTGATGATTTAACAAGCTATGCTACATTTGAAGAGGTAGTTTATCTACTTTGGCATGGTAAGCTTCCTAATGAAGGTGAATTATCAGAGTTTACTAGACTGCTATCTGAAAATGCAGAGCTTCCAAAAGAAGTTGTAGATCACTTCTCAACATATCCAGTTGAGAAAGTACATCCGATGGCAGCACTAAGAACAGCTGTATCATTGTTAGGTTTGTATGATGAGGAAGCAGACAGTGTTGAAGAAGAAGCGAACTATCGCAAAGCTATTCGCTTACAGGCACAGCTTCCAACAATCGTTACGACGTTTGCACGTATAAGAAAAGGGCTTGATCCAATTGCTCCGAAAAAAGAGTACGGACTAGCGAAGAACTTTCTTTATATGTTAAATGGAGAAGAGCCAAGTGATATTGCTGTTGAAGCTTTTAATAAAGCACTTGTTCTTCATGCTGACCATGAATTGAATGCTTCGACATTTACAGGCCGTGTATGTGTTGCAACACTATCTGATATGTATTCTGGTTTAACAGCTGCAATTGGCGCTTTAAAAGGACCTCTTCATGGAGGAGCAAACGAAGCTGTAATGAAGATGCTCTCTGATATTGGTGATGTGGACAGAGTCGATTCTTACATTCAAGCTAAACTGGATGGAAAAGAGAAGATTATGGGATTTGGTCACCGTGTTTATCGAGAGGGAGATCCGCGCGCTAAACATTTAAGAGAAATGTCTAGAAAGCTTGCAGATGTAACGGGAGAAAAGAAATGGTATGAGATGTCATTGAAAATAGAAGATCTTGTTACAAGTCAAAAAGACTTACCGCCGAACGTAGATTTTTATTCTGCATCTGTCTACCATTCTTTAAAGATAGATCATGATTTATTTACACCAATTTTCGCAGTCAGTCGCGTTTCAGGATGGATTGCTCATATTCTAGAGCAGTATTCAAACAATCGTTTAATTCGTCCGCGCGCTGAATATATAGGACCTGATAAACAGGCATATGTTTCTATTGAAGATCGTTAACTAAATCGATCTTGTGCTCAGGACTTGATTTCTTGAGCACAGCACCATTTTTTTTTACACAATACTAGGGAGGTTATTTCCATGACACAAGGAGAAAAAATTCAAGTTAACAACGGAGTATTACAAGTACCTAATAAACCAATCATTCCATATATCGAAGGAGATGGAATCGGTCCTGATATTTGGGCGGCAGCATCAAGAGTACTAGAAGCAGCTGTTCAAAAAGCGTATAATGGAGAGCGTGGCATCGTTTGGAAGGAAGTTTTAGCTGGAGAAAAAGCTTACAATGCAACAGGCGAATGGCTTCCTGCTGAAACATTAGATGCTGTACGTGAATATATGATTGCAATTAAAGGGCCTTTAACAACTCCTGTTGGCGGAGGAATTCGTTCTTTAAACGTTGCTCTTCGTCAAGAGTTAGACTTATTTGTTTGCTTACGTCCTGTTCGCTACTTTACAGGTGTTCCATCTCCTGTTAAACG
Organism: Priestia sp. TRM10; assembly: GCF_057808375.1. Lineage (NCBI taxonomy): Bacteria > Bacillati > Bacillota > Bacilli > Caryophanales > Bacillaceae > Priestia > Priestia sp. TRM10. The sequence continues at coordinate 1,291,922 of NZ_JBJZOT010000015.1, read as the reverse complement.
TCCTGAAGACACAGACATGGTTATCTTCCGTGAAAATACAGAAGATATTTATGCTGGTATTGAATATGAAAAAGGTTCAGAAGAAGTGAAAAAGCTTATTGACTTCCTTCAAAATGAAATGGGAGTAAATAAAATTCGCTTCCCAGAAACATCTGGTATTGGAATTAAGCCTGTATCAGAAGAGGGGACAAAACGTCTTGTACGTGGTGCAATCAACTACGCAATTAGTGAAGGACGTAAATCTGTAACCCTTGTACATAAAGGGAACATTATGAAATTTACAGAAGGCGCATTTAAAAATTGGGGCTATGAGTTAGCTGAACAAGAGTTTGGTGATAAAGTATTCACATGGGCTCAGTATGATCGCCTTGTTGAAACAGAAGGTAAAGAAGCAGCAAATAAAGCACAAGATGAGGCTGTTGAAGCTGGAAAAATCATCGTGAAAGATTCTATTGCTGATATCTTCTTACAACAAATCTTAACACGTCCAAGTGAGTTCGATGTTGTTGCAACAATGAACTTAAATGGCGACTATATTTCAGATGCTCTTGCAGCACAAGTTGGTGGAATTGGAATTGCTCCAGGAGCAAACATCAACTATGAAACTGGACATGCTATTTTCGAAGCAACACACGGTACAGCTCCGAAATACGCTGGTCTTGATAAAGTAAATCCATCTTCTGTTATTCTTTCAGGTGTACTAATGCTTGAACACTTAGGATGGAAAGAAGCAGCAGATCTTGTAATGAGCGCAATGGATAAAACAATTGCTTCTAAAGTCGTAACATATGACTTTGCTCGTTTAATGGACGGAGCAACAGAAGTGAAATGCTCTGAGTTTGGCGATAAGCTAATTCAAAATATGGAAGAAGAAGTAACAGTATAACGTTAGAAAGTAAGAAAAAAGAGGAGGAATTGTGATGACAATGAGACGTAAGAAAATCTCCGTTATTGGTGCAGGCTTTACTGGAGCAACAACAGCATTTCTTTTAGGACAAAAAGAGCTTGGTGATGTTGTTCTTGTCGATATTCCAAATGCAGAGGGACCAACAAAAGGGAAAGCATTGGACATGCTTGAGGCTAGTCCAATTGAAGGGTTTGATTCAAACATTGTTGGCACGTCTAACTACGAAGATACGGCAAATTCTGATGTTGTCATCATTACAGCAGGTATCGCTCGTAAGCCAGGAATGAGCCGCGATGATCTTGTTACAACAAACCAAAAAGTAATGAAAAGTGTAACGCAAGAAATTGTAAAGTATTCGCCAGATTGTCATATTATTGTATTAACAAATCCTGTTGATGCGATGACATACACAGTGTATAAAGAATCTGGTTTCCCGAAGAACCGTGTTATTGGTCAATCAGGGGTGCTTGACACTGGACGTTTCCGTACGTTTGTTGCGCAAGAGTTAAACGTATCTGTTAAAGATGTAACAGGTTTCGTTCTTGGTGGACATGGAGACGATATGGTACCGCTTGTGCGCTACTCTTATGCAGGCGGAATTCCACTTGAAACACTTATTCCGAAAGAGCGCCTAGACGCTATTGTAGAGCGTACAAGAAAAGGCGGCGGTGAAATTGTTGGTTTATTAGGAAACGGAAGTGCTTATTACGCACCAGCAGCTTCATTAGTAGAAATGACGGAAGCAATCGTGAAAGATCAGCGCCGTATCTTACCTTCCATTGCATACCTTGAAGGTGAATATGGATACCAAGGAATTTACCTTGGCGTTCCGACCGTGCTAGGTGGAAATGGAATTGAACAAGTTATTGAATTAGAGTTAACAGATCCTGAACGTGCTCAACTTGATCAATCTGCAGAATCTGTTAAAAAAGTAATGAGCGTACTTGTATAATAAAAAAAGAAAGGTTCGGAGGAATATCTCCGAGCCTTTCTTTTTAAATATTAATGTAAGCGATTTCATTTTAAGGAGGCGTTCATGTGTTAGGGAAAAGAGTAAAACTTGGCAGGTTTATAGAAGAGCTTTCTGTTGGTGAAACATTTTTAAAAGAGGAAAAGATGGAGGATAGAGAGCTACTTTTATATTTAGGATTAACAGACGATGCTAACCCATTATATATTCAACATGATTATACAGCGCAAACTCCTGTGAAAAAACCAATTGTTCCCTCTATTATGCTCTCAGGTATGATTACTTCTACAATATCCAAACACTTTCCAGGACCAGGGAGCCAAATTTTAAGTCAATCTCTTCAATTTATACATCCTGTTTACCATTATGAAACGATCGAAATTTCGCTTAAAATCCTAGAATTAAACCAAGATTCCGAAACCATTAAAATAGGCGTAGTAGCAAATAAAGATAATCGCAGTGTTATAAAAGGAGAAATTCTAGTACGCACTCCATATCGGCCAAAAGAGTTAGACGAATACGTATTTCAGAACTTCTAGAAGCGATTCCTTAGACCATTTCCAATAGCAGCTATAAATAAATTGGAAAATGGTCTTTTTCCCTTTGAGAAGTTTAAAAATTCATTGTATGATTATAATGAATGGAAAAAAACTTGTTAAAAGTTTAACGTGAGCGGAGGCGCATATGGGTAAAAAGCTATTAGTAGTGGATGATGAACAATCTATCGTAACGTTATTACAGTATAACTTACAGCAAGCAGGCTTTGAAGTTTTAACAGCTATGGATGGGGAAGAAGGGCTAGAGTTAGCAAACAGCCAGGAGCTTGATTTAATTGTACTAGATTTAATGCTTCCAAAGATGGATGGGATTGAAGTATGTAAAAAGCTTCGTCAACAAAAAGTGATGGTTCCCATCTTAATGCTAACAGCTAAAGATGATGAGTTTGATAAAGTACTAGGTCTTGAACTTGGTGCAGACGACTATATGACAAAACCGTTTAGCCCACGAGAAGTTGTAGCTCGTGTGAAGGCCATATTAAGAAGAACACAGTTTGCCCCACAGCAAAGTGAGGAAACATCTGGACTTGGTGATGAAGTTTTTATTGGATCACTTCGAATTTTACCAGAGCACTATGAGGCTTATTTTGAAGGAAACCGCATTGAACTTACTCCAAAAGAATTTGAACTTCTATTATATTTAGCGAAACATAAAGGACGAGTATTAACTCGTGATCAGTTATTAAGCGCTGTATGGAATTACGATTTTGCGGGAGATACAAGAATTGTGGATGTTCATATTAGTCATCTACGAGAAAAAATTGAGCGTAACTCAAGAAAACCTGTTTATATTAAAACAATTCGAGGATTAGGATACAAGCTAGAGGAGCCTAAATCGGATGAATAGATTTCGCTCTCGTCTCCTATTTGCTTTGCTTACTCTAATTATTATCGTGCTTATTGGACTAGGTCTTTTGCTTGGCCAGCTTTTCAAAAGCTTTTATGTCCAAAACTTTCACGATCGATTAGAAAAAGAAGTAAGCCTTGTTGAAATTATCGTCTCTGAAAAAGGGCTAGGTTCAAAAGACCTTCATGATGAACTTGATTCAATAAGCAAAATTTTAAGAGCGAGAGCTACCGTTTTCTCTGATAAGGGGAAGATTTTATTAGATTCAAATGGAGCAAATCTTCCTGTAACAGATAAAGATTTACAGGACTTTGTGAAAAAACGTATTAATGAGCAAGATGGGGTTGTACGTGAAGGTGGTAACTCTGAAGTTTATTATTACGGTGCACCAATCGTTCAAAATGATCAAAAGGTAGGCAGCGTCGTATTAAGCGCTTCTATAGATTCGTTAGACAAAATTAATACACAAATTTGGGGAGTTTTGATTGGTAGTTTAGGAATGGCCCTTGTTGTTATCTTACTTTTAGGGGTTAAAATTATGAATCAATATACAAAACCAATTGAATCCGCAACAAAAGTTGCGATGGAGCTTGCACGTGGGAACTATAAAGCTCGTACATATGAAGACTATGTTGATGAAACGGGAATGTTAAGTCAAGCAATTAACATTTTAGCACGGAATTTACAGGAGCTTATTGCTTCACAAGAAGTGCAGCAAGATAGATTAAGGACGCTTATTGAAAATATGGATAGCGGTCTTATTTTGATTGATGAAAAAGGCTATATTAATCTTATTAATCGCTCATATAAAGATACATTTAAGATTAATCCAACAGATTATCTTTATCAGCTGTATTACGAGGCTTTTTCACACCGCGAAATTGCAGCGATTGTCGAAGAGATTTTTATGACAGAGCTTCGAGTCCGAAAAAGTATTGTGATTCCGATTAATATTGAACGTCGTCATTTTGAAGTATATGGATCACCTATTATCGGGCTGAATGATGAATGGAAAGGCATTATCCTTGTTTTTCATGATGTTACAGAGTTGAAGAAACTAGAACAAATGAGAAAAGACTTTGTAGCGAATGTATCACATGAGCTAAAAACGCCAATTACGTCTATTACAGGGTTTAGTGAGACCCTACTCGAAGGTGCAGGGAATGATGAGGAGATTAGAAATCAATTTCTAAAAATCATTCACAAAGAAGGTCAACGGATGCAAAGCCTTATTCAAGACTTGCTCGATCTATCTAAAATTGAGCAGCAAGGTTACAAACTTACGATTGCAGAAGTTAATCTAGTAGAAGTGATTGAAGAAATTATCATGATTTTAAAAGAAAAAGCAAAAACAAAAGGGATTGAGCTTGCTTTTTATCATGAAAAAGAAGAAATGTTTATTGAAGCAGATAGTGAACGTTTAAAGCAAATCTTTATTAACCTTATTAATAATGCAATTACGTATACGCCAAGTGGTGGAAAAGTTACGTTAAAGATGATGGATGGTCGCCAGGATGTTAAAGTGTTGGTGGAAGATACTGGGATTGGTGTATCAGAAGAAGAAATCCCCCGTATTTTTGAACGATTTTACCGGGTAGACAGAGCAAGAAGCCGAAATTCAGGTGGAACAGGTCTTGGACTTGCTATTGTAAAACACTTAATTGAAGCACATCATGGACAAATTGATGTGGAAAGTGCTGTTGGAGAAGGCACAACTTTTAAAGTGAACCTTAAAAAGAAACAAGGAAAATAACCACCTTGTTTGGATATGGAATGAAAGTTTACATCAATTTTACAAACGATTTAACTAAGGTTAACATTCTATTGGTAAAGTAATAAGTGGAAACCCCTTCATCCAAGGAGCCAATGTTGATAGGTGAAAACAGACTAATCTGTTTTCACCTCTTTTTTTATGTTTATAAAAAGGACTGAATTTTTCTTTCTATGAGAGATTTTGATACAATACTAATAAGTGAAAGAAAGATGGAGGACGAAAAATGACCAAAAAGCTTGTCTTAGTTGATGGAAATAGCATTGCTTATCGCGCATTTTTTGCATTGCCGCTGTTAAGCAATGATAAAGGTATTCATACAAATGCAATTTACGGCTTTACTACGATAGTGACACGTATTTTAGAAGAAGAAAAACCAACCCATATGCTTGTTGCATTTGATGCTGGAAAAACAACGTTTCGACATAAAACATTTACAGAATATAAAGGTGGACGTCAAAAGACACCGCCAGAGCTCTCTGAACAATTTTCATTTATTAGAGAGTTGCTTGATGTATACGGTATTTCTCGCTATGAATTAACAAATTATGAAGCTGATGATATTATTGGCACGCTTTCTTTAACAGCAGAGAAAGAAAATTTCGAAGTCAAAGTAATCACAGGAGACAAAGATTTACTTCAGCTTGTTTCTCCTAAAACAACAGTAGCAATTACCAAAAAAGGAATTACAGAAGTAGATGCATTTACTCCTGAAAAAATTGATGAAACATACGGTATTTCCTCAAATCAAATTATTGATATGAAGGGATTAATGGGAGATAAATCAGATAACATTCCAGGAGTAGAGGGAATTGGAGAAAAAACGGCCCTTAAACTTCTAAAAGAGTTCGGATCAGTTGAAGAAGTGCTAAACTCCATCGATCAGATTAGCGGAAAGAAAATGAAAGAGCGTCTTGAAGAAAATAAAGAAACAGCTTTAATGAGCAAAGAGCTTGCCACAATTATGCGTGATTCACCAATTGAAATTTCTTTAGCTGAAACAGAATATAAAGGCTATGATAAAGAAAAGCTTATTGCTCTTTATAAGGAACTAGGATTTAAATCAATGCTCGAGAAGCTTGATGTAGAGGTGACAGAAAGCGCAGAGCTTCAAGAAATTCATCCAACAGTTTTAAAAGAGGTAAAAGAAGAGCATCTTGAAGGAAATGTAGCATTAACAGTTGAGCTTTTTGATGAAAATTATCATCACGGAGATATCCTAGGTTTTGGCCTAGTAGGTGAGAAGGAAAGCTATTATATTGACCGTGATACAGCTCTACAATCAGAAGTTTTTGTGAAATGGTTAGAAGACGAAAGTAAGAAAAAAGCTGTTTTTGATATAAAAAGAGCAGCTGTAGCGCTGAAGTGGAATCATGTAGACCTCCGTGGAGTAGATTTTGACTTGCTTATTGCTGCTTATTTAATAGATCCTGCACAGTCTCATGAGGATGTAGCAGCAGTTGCCAAACTAAAAGGTTATGGTGGACAAGTTCAAGGAGATGAAGAAGTATACGGAAAAGGTGCCAAGCGAGCAGTTCCGAATGAAGAGTCTCTTGCCGAACATGCCGTTCGTAAAGCTTTTATGATTAAAACATTAAAAGAACCGTTTTTAAAAGATCTAGAAGAGAATAACCAGCTGTCTCTTTTCAATGATCTTGAAATGCCCCTTGCCCTTGTATTAGGAGAAATGGAAGTGCAAGGAGTTCATATGGATATGAACCGTCTTGAAGAAATGGGGAAGGAAATCGGAGAGCGTCTGAGTGAATATGAAAAAAACATTTATGCATTAGCAGGAGAAGAATTTAACATTAATTCACCAAAACAGCTTGGAGTTGTCCTTTTTGAAAACTTAGGTCTTCCACCAATTAAAAAAACAAAAACAGGATATTCTACATCAGCAGACGTGCTAGAAAAGTTGGCAAGTAAGCATGAAATTGTGTCTGAAATTCTTCAATACCGCCAGCTAGGAAAACTTCAGTCCACATATATTGAAGGATTGAAGAAAGTAGTGTATAAAGAAACAAATAAAGTGCATACACGTTTTAACCAAACGCTAACTCAAACAGGTCGGTTAAGTTCTACAGATCCTAACTTGCAAAATATCCCTATCCGCCTTGAGGAAGGGAAGAAGATTCGTCAAGCTTTCGTACCTTCACATGAAGGGTGGATGATTTTTGCTGCCGACTATTCGCAAATTGAACTGCGCGTTCTTGCTCATATTGCACAGGATGAGAAGCTTATTAACGCATTTAAACACGACCTTGATATTCATACCCAAACCGCTATGGATGTTTTCAAAGTTGAGCGTGACGAAGTAACAGACAATATGCGCCGCCAAGCAAAAGCAGTCAATTTTGGTATTGTATATGGAATTAGTGATTACGGCTTATCACAGAGTTTGAATATCTCAAGAAAAGAAGCACAGGAATTCATTGATCGTTATCTAGAAAGTTTCCCAGGCGTTCAAGCTTATATGGATAATATTATCCAAGATGCCAAGGAAGCAGGATATGTCACAACACTTCTTCATCGTCGTCGCTATCTTCCAGAGCTTACAAGTCGTAACTTTAACTTAAGAAGCTTTGCAGAACGTACGGCTATGAACACACCAATTCAAGGAAGTGCAGCAGATATTATTAAAAAAGCTATGCTTGAAGTGCAAAAGCGTCTTAAAGAGGAAGAGTTAGAAGCAAAACTTCTTCTTCAAGTCCATGATGAACTAATTTTTGAGGCTCCGACAAGTGAGATTGAGAGACTTCAAAAACTTGTACCAGAAGTGATGGAACATGCTATTGAATTAAGCGTGCCGTTGAAAGTTGATCATGCGTACGGAGAAACGTGGTTTGACGCTAAATAGTAAAAGTACAATCAGTGAAGGGAAACTTTTCCCTTCACTAATTATGTTTAACAACATATAAGAAAGAAGGGACATCAATGCCAGAACTACCAGAAGTTGAAACCGTTCGTAAGACACTTGTAAATCTTGTGAGTGGAAAAACAATTACAAGAGTGAACGTTCTTTGGCCGAATATTATTAAGCGTCCTGTTGAAGTTGCTCAATTCACAGATGCTTTAATAAATCAAAAGATTCATGACATTGGACGAAGAGGGAAATTTCTTCTTTTTTATCTCGATGATTATACACTTGTATCTCATTTAAGAATGGAAGGAAAATATCGTCTTGTCGAGCAGGGGGAAGATCTTAACAAACATGATCACGTTATGATGCTTTTCAGTGATGGAACAGAGCTTCGTTATAATGACGTTCGAAAGTTTGGAACACTTCATCTTTTTAAAAAAGGAACAGAGTTTGATTCAGGTCCGCTTGTTGGGTTAGGACCAGAGCCTTTTGCAGAAGAGTTTACAACTGCATCTCTACAAGCAGGATTAGCGAAAACGAATCGGAAAGTAAAAGTAGCCTTACTAGATCAGGAAATTGTTGTAGGCCTTGGGAATATCTATGTAGATGAAGCACTGTTTAGAGCAGGAATTCACCCTGAACGTGTTTCACACACACTTGGTGAAGAAGATATTGTTCGTTTGCACCAAGAAATTATCGCAACGCTTGCTGAGGCAGTAGAAAAGGGTGGAAGTACAATTCGTTCTTATGTGAATACACAAGGAGAAATTGGCACATTCCAACATCAACATTTTGTATATGGGAAAAAAGGCGAGCCTTGCCAAAATTGTGGAACAGAAATTGAGAAATTTACTGTAGGCGGACGTGGAACCCATATTTGTCCATCATGCCAACCTTTTCCTAGAATATAATAAGTATATAAACTTCATCAGCTTTTAATAACAATGGATGGGCTTCTTCCATATAGTAATCGTAAAGAAATGGAAGGAGCCTAGTAATGACAGCACAACTTTCTTTATTTTTATTAGCATTTGCTGTAAGTCTTGATAGCTTCAGCGTTGGCGTAACATATGGATTACGCCGCATGGGGCTGCCTTTTAAATCCATCATTATTATTGCTTGTTTTTCTATGTTTTCTCTTGTTTTTTCAATGTTTGTTGGAAAAGGCCTTTCTGCTGTTTTTTCACCAGACGTGATGGAGAAAATAGGCGGTGGAATTTTAATATTTCTTGGTGGATGGGTATTATTTCAATTTTTTCAGCAGTCAGATGAGCCCCACAATAGAGTAGGCCCAAAAGTGCTCCTTGATTGGGAAATCAAATCATTAGGAGTAGTTGTCCACATTTTAAGAAAACCAACTTCAGCGGACTTTGATCGGTCAGGATCTGTTACAGGGATAGAGGCTGTTATGCTTGGTTTAGCCCTCTCACTTGATGCTTTTGGGGCAGGAGTAGGAGCTTCCCTTTTAGGATATTCAACTATCTATCTTGCTATAGTCGTTGGAATTATGAGTGCGCTCCTTTTGTATGCTGGTTTGAAATGTGGAAATGCTTTTTCAAAACTTAGTTGGATAAAGTTTTTTTCATTTTTACCAGGTGTGTTACTTATTGTACTTGGAATATGGAAAATGTAAAAAGTGAAAGGACGAAGAAACATGGCCATTACAGTTGGATTAACAGGAGGAATTGCAAGCGGGAAAAGTACTGTTTCCGCTATATTGAGAGAGCATAATATTCCTGTTATTGATGCAGATATTATTGCACGTGAAGTTGTAGAACCAGGAAAAGAAGCTTATAACCAAATTGTTAAACGTTTTGGTCGTGATATTCTTGAAGAAGACGGGACACTTAATCGCAGTGCTCTCGGAGAGATTGTGTTTAATGATGAGCAAAAAAGACAGCAACTAAACGCTATTGTTCATCCAGCAGTGAGAAAAGAAATGCTTTCTAAAAGAGATCATTATTTGCAGCATGAAAGAAACGTTATATTAGATATACCGCTTTTATTTGAAAGTAATCTAACCCATCTTGTTGATAAAGTACTGCTTGTATATGTCGATGAAGAGGTACAGCTTAAACGTTTAATAGAGCGAAATGGCTTTAGTGAACGGGAAGCACTAGCGCGTATAAAAGCGCAAGATCCTCTTAAGGATAAAGTTGCAAAATCGGATGAAGTTATTAATAATAATGGTTCAAAAGAAGAAACAAGGAAGAAAGTTACACATATTATTGACAGTTGGAACTTAAAATAGTTAAAAGAGGTCATCTCTTTTAGCTATTTTTTTTTGAAATGTGTTTTTTAACTATAGCGTTTTCTTTTTAATGTGTTATACTTAAGTAACAACAAAAGATAAAAAGTATAACATAATTAGAGAGGGGAATGGCTATGAAGGCAAAAGTAGCAATTAATGGATTCGGAAGAATTGGTAGAATGGTATTCAGAAGCCTAATAAAAGAAAGCGGTGTTGATGTTGTAGCAATTAATGCAAGTTATCCAGCTGAAACACTTGCCCATCTTATAAAGTATGACACAATTCATGGTAAATTCGATGGTGAAGTCATTCCTTTAGAGAAAGAGCTTCTTGTAGATGGAAAGAAAGTGCTGCTTTTGAACTCGAGAGATCCTCTTTTGCTTCCGTGGGGAGATTTAGGAGTAGATATTGTTATTGAAGCAACTGGAAAGTTCAATTCAAGAGATAAAGCACAGCTTCATATTGATGCAGGGGCAAAAAAAGTAGTGTTAACAGCTCCAGGGAAACAAGAAGATATAACAGTTGTAATGGGTGTGAACGAGGAAAAATTAGATTTGGAGAAACATCATATTATTTCAAATGCTTCATGTACAACAAACTGTTTGGCACCTGTCGTAAAAGTTCTCGATGAGAATTTTGGAATTGAAAACGGCTTGATGACAACTGTTCATGCTTATACAAATGATCAAAAAAATATTGATAACCCTCATAAAGATTTGCGACGTGCGCGTGCATGCGGCCAATCAATAATTCCTACATCAACCGGGGCAGCAAAAGCTCTTTCGCTTGTACTTCCTCATATGAAAGGTAAAATGCATGGAATGGCTCTTCGTGTGCCAACGCCAAATGTTTCACTTGTCGATCTTGTTGTGGATGTGCAAAAAAACGTAACGATTGAAGAAGTTAATCAAGCATTCCAACAAGCTGCTTCAACGAACTTACGAGGCATATTAGATTTTTCAGAGGAGCCGCTTGTTTCAATTGACTATAATACAAATCCTTTCTCAGCTATTGTTGATGGACTATCAACTCTTGTGATGGCTGATCGGAAAATTAAAGTATTAGCATGGTATGATAACGAATGGGGATACTCCAAAAGAGTTGTCGACCTTGTTAAGTTAGTGGGAACAGAGCTTTTTCAACAAGCTGAACTTGGGATGAGTTAGAAAAAAGCCCACCTTAATGGTGGGCTTTTTTACATAGTTTTAATTGAAAATAAAGCTTTATAGAAATATTTCTCATTTTAAAAATGAGATCATAAATAAATATAGCTTCACAAATCCTAACGAAGTGGCACTTCTCTTTTTTATTTAAAAAAGATGTGTTGCAAAATAATTATAAACAAAGTATACTATGTTTTGTGAAATTCTTATAAGCCTTTTGCAGGCTAGCTACTTAAAGGGTTAGGACCTCCTTGGACTAACTTTCCCCCGTGGTAGTTAACGTGCGCTATTGATCAGAGACTTATAAGGAATTTGTATTTAAAAATGTTGAAGGGGGAAACATAAGTATGGAAACAATTGGTCGTCACGTAATCTCAGAGCTATGGGGATGCGATTTTAACAAGTTAAATGATATGGATTTTATTGAAAAAACGTTCGTTGATGCAGCGCTAAAATCAGGTGCTGAAGTTCGAGAAGTAGCTTTTCATAAATTTGCTCCACAAGGTGTAAGTGGAGTTGTTATTATTTCGGAGTCTCATTTAACAATTCACAGTTTCCCAGAGCACGGCTATGCAAGCATTGATGTTTATACATGTGGAGAGATGGATCCTAACATTGCAGCAGATTACATTGCTGAAGAGTTAGGAGCAACAACTCGTGAAAATATTGAAGTTCCACGTGGAATGGGTCCTGTTCAAATTAAACAAAATCAAGCAAATGCGTTATAATAATAATACAGCTGTAGAAAGAGGTGTCTATGTACACCTCTTTTTTGTTATATCCTTTTATAAGTGGCAAACTAAGTAGTAGAAAGTAGAACTGTTTGTAATAAACCTTGTATTTATAAAAGAAGTTCTATAAGATAAAAATACAAAAGTGAGAAGTTGGAGCTGAGAATATGAAATGTCCTTCTTGCCATTCAAATAGCACAAGAGTCTTAGATTCACGACCAAGTGATGAAGGACGTGCTATTCGTAGGCGTCGTGAATGTGAATACTGTCATTATCGTTTCACAACCTTTGAAAAAGTAGAAGAAATCCCGCTTATCATTGTTAAAAAAGATGGCGTGCGTGAAGAATTTAGTCGAGAAAAAATCTTACGCGGTCTTATTAGGGCTTGTGAAAAAAGAGCGGTACCATTAAAAAAACTTGAGGAAACAGTACGAGAAATTGAAACAGAGCTTCGCAATCAAGGAGGATCTGAAATTTCATCTGATTTTATTGGTGAAATGGTAATGGAACGTTTAGCAAAGATTGATGAAGTAGCTTATGTTCGTTTTGCTTCTGTTTACCGTCAATTTAAAGATATTAACGTATTTATTGATGAATTAAAAGAATTAATTAAAAAAGAACAGCAGAAATAACCGGAGAAGAAAGGTACGAATAATATGACTTCTCAACATTGGAAAGAATTGATTGCTATTGATCGTTATGTTGTTCATACAAATGATATTCTCCATGACTATGATCGTCAAATTATTACAAAGCTTTATCAGCCTCTTATCGGTCCAATCGGCTACAGTTTGTATATGACATTATGGAGCCAACTGAAAGAAAAAGAGCACTGGGGAAAAGAAGTCACCCATCATTATTTAATGGCTATGATGCAGTGTGGTCTTCCAGAAATCTATAGAGAGCGTCAAAAGTTAGAAGGAATTGGTCTATTAAAAACATTCGTGAAGGAGGAGCAAGAGCATAGGCTTTTTGTTTATGAATTAATACCACCGCTAACTCCTCACGAATTTTTTAATGATGGTGTTCTAAACGTTTATTTATACAATCGACTAGGTAAAAACGTTTTTCAAAATGTTAAACAACATTTCTTGTACCCCCCTCTGTCAAAAGATCAGTTCAAGGACGTTACTCGTTCTTTCAATGACACATTCCAAACTCTACATATGAGCGAAATAAGCAGTGTGCAAAAAGAAGTAAAAAGCACACTAACGAATAAAGAAAACTTTAAATATGTAGGAGAAGCAAAAAGTAACGGTATATCACTTGATGATCACACGTTTAATTTTAAGCTTTTTCTAGCAGGTCTTAGTGATACAATGGTACCTAAAAAAGCGTTAACAAGCGAAGTGAGAGAAGCGATTCAAAAAATCTCCTTCCTTTATGAAATAGATCCGATAGAAATGAAAAACGTTGTTATTGATGCAATTGATGAAAATGATGAAATCAACATTGAGAATCTTCGAAAGTCGGCACAAAACACGTATTTATTTAAATCAGGGGAAAGTTTGCCAACTCTTGTCGAAAAAATACAGCCTGATAAATTAAAAGAGGAAGAGAAAGAGCTAATAGGGCAAAATCCTGAAGATGAGCTCATTCCTCTTTTAAATAATATTTCGCCAAGAGAGCTTCTGGAAGGATGGTCACAAGGTGCTCAAGCTTCAAAAGCAGATTTGCAAATTATTGAAGATGTGATGTTTAAGCAGAAGCTAACACCTGGGGTTGTAAATGTTTTGATTTATTATGTAATGATTAAAACAGATATGAAGTTATCAAAGTCATACGTAGAAAAGATTGCAAGTCATTGGGCGCGAAAAGGAATTAAAACAGTAAAAGAAGCAATGGATCTCGCTAAGAACGAGCATAAAGAATATCAGCAGTGGGAAGAGACGAAAAAGCAGTCAACAAATAAGAAGACAAGAAAACCTATAAGAAAAGAAATGGTTCCTGATTGGTTGAAAGAAAAAGAAGAAAATTCTGTTGAAAAGCTAGATGATGAAGAGAAAATAAAAGAAGAAGAGCGTAAAATGGAAGAGATATTAAAGCACTATCGCGAGTCAGAAGAGTAGTCTTTTTGTCGAAAAAGCGATACGATAGCTAGTGTCTTGTAACTAGTGAAGGTAGGTGAGGAAAGTGCAGCCAATTGATCGTTCTTTAAAAAAAGTAATGCAAAAGCCAGATTTTAAAACACGGCTTTCCAAAATGCGCATGATGGTGACAAATCAAAAAGAAGTGCAGGAATTTTTGCAAGAACATCGAGCAGAAATTGACGATAAGATGATTGACCGTAGCTTAATGAAGATGTATGAGTATACAACTCAAAGTAAACAGTGCAAAAGCTGTCCATCATTAGATCAATGTATTAATTTAGTGAAAGGATATGAGCCAAAGCTTACTTTGCAAGGCAAAACAATTGATTTACAATATGATCGCTGTCCAAATAAAATTGCCCATGATCAAGAAAAAGAGTACAAAACCCTTATTAAAAGCCTTCATCTTCCTCGTGAAATTTTGGATGCTAAAATGGGTAATATTGATATGGAACGAGGGCGAGCTAAAGCGCTAACGCTTGTTCATGAGTTTTTACAAAACTATGAAAACGGAAAGCCTGCTAAAGGTTTATATATATATGGGTCGTTTGGCGTTGGAAAAACATATTTTTTAGGTGCCATTGCAAATGAGTTAGCAAAGCGAAACATTCAGTCTATTCTTGTTTATCTGCCTGAATTTCTACGCGAGCTTAAAAACTCTTTAAAAGATTCAAGCTTAGGAGAAAAAATTGAGCTTGTGAAAACAGCTCCTATACTTATGTTAGATGACATTGGGGCAGAGGCGATGAGCAGCTGGGTACGAGATGATATTATTGGAACAATTCTTCAGTACCGAATGCATCAAAGTTTACCGACATTCTTTACATCAAATTTAGGAATCAAAGAGCTTACACATCATTTCACGTACTCACAGCGTGGTGAAGAAGAAGCGCTAAAAGCAGCTCGAATTGTCGAGCGGGTTAAAGCCCTTGCAACTCCTGTGAATTTGGTTGGGGAAAACCGAAGAGAACAAAAATGAGCAAGTCTATTACGAAAAGTAATGGACTTGCTCATTTTTTTTGCTTTCCTTCCATATATATGTAAGGGACGATGTTAGGTAAGGGGGGAATTGTTTGATTAGTGTAACGTTCGAACGAGAAGATGAAGCAATTATAATGCATAACTTATTAAAGCATTTTCGAAGAAGAACGCGCGTAAACAGGCTTTGTACAATTAATCGAATTAATACCAAAATTTTCATTCATATAAATGAACATAGAGAAACGACAATGAAAAATATTATTGTACCTGCTTTTACAACGTATGTTATTCAAGAGAAAGAAGAGAAATTTGTTTCATATCTTTTAGAAGACCTCTCTTTATATAGTACATGGGAAGAGCAGCAGCGGCTTTTTGCGACAATCTATTCTGTTATAAAGTGTGATGAAAAAGAACGTTCCTTTTACAAAAATTCAAGGTGGCAACTTGTAAATGAAGCTGTTCAAGATTTCCTTCAAGAAGATTTAGCTTTCTCTTTTGATGCCTTTAGAACATTTCGGTTAAAAGAGTACTATCAACGAATTTATCACTATATTCAGCTTGGGGTTGAAGAGCATGAGAAAGAAGAAGACTATCAAGTTTTTATTCATGAATTGCGTGATATTATTCAAAAAAAGAAAACGTGGTTTCAGCATATTTCCATTGTATATAATGGTGAATTTCGGTTTTATGAAGAGCCATTTTTGGAGATAACTAAAGAGAGCGTTGAAAAAGCAAGAAAAGAGTTTCTAACAGAATATCCATCTTTACGCGTGAATGAAAGAATTATTGCCCCGCTTTTAAAATGGGCTCCGCGTAAAATTCACCTTTATACAGATAAATGGGATCATGTTTTAATTTCCACTATCCAGACGATTTTTGAAGAACGTGTTTGTCTTCTTCCACTTCGAAAATTTCCGCCTCCTTCCCAAAGTAAAGGTTGATTTACGACAGGATTATTCTTATAATAGGAACGTACATTTCTTAAATAACAAAAGTAATGATGAGGACACGAACGTATGCAATACGGTTTGCAGAGAGGGAAGATAAAGCTGTGAGCTTCCTAACACGATTCATATGTTTACCACCTCTAAACTTCAGTAGTGAACGAGCATGTGCTTTATTAATTGCTGACGGGAGCCCCCGTTATCAACACTTGGAGCTGTTCTAGTGCGGTTATTTTGCATGAGCAGAAACAAGGGTGGAACCACGATGATTATATACATAACTCGTCCCTTTTTTAGGGACGAGTTTTTTATTTTTTACATTTAAAAGGAGTGACCGAAATGGCGGAAGTAAGAAAGTTAACATTCCCAGATGGATCAGTAAAAGAATTCGAAGTGGGAACAACAACAGAAGATGTAGCTTTTTCAATTAGTCCTGGACTTCGCAAAAAAGCAATTGCAGGTAAAATAAATGGAAAAGAAATTGACTTAACAGCCCCAATTCAAGAAGATGGAAAAATTGAAATCTTAACACAAGGTTCAAAAGAAACGCTTGAAATTCTTCGCCACAGTACAGCTCATTTAATGGCTCAAGCTATTAAACGCTTATATGGTAATGATGTTAAACTCGGCGTTGGCCCAGTTATTGAAAGTGGGTTCTACTACGACATCGATATGGAAGAATCTATTACACCTGAAGACTTACCTAAGATTGAAAAAGAGATGCAAAAAATTGTGGATGAAAACTTACAAATCGTTCGCGAAGAAGTATCTCGTGATGAAGCACACAAAATGTTTGCTGAGATTGGTGACAACTTAAAGCTTGAGCTTTTAGATGCTATTCCAGCAGATGAAACAGTATCTATTTACCGTCAAGGCGAATTCTTTGATCTTTGTCGCGGTGTTCACGTACCTTCAACTAGCAAGATTAAAGTGTTCAAACTTCTAAGTTTAGCAGGAGCTTACTGGCGTGGAGATAGCAAAAATAAAATGCTTCAACGCATTTATGGGACAGCGTTCTTTACAAAAGATGAATTAAAAGAACATATGCGTCTTCTCGAAGAAGCAAAAGAACGTGATCATCGTAAAATTGGTAAAGAATTAAACCTATTTGCAAACGTTCAAAAAGTTGGACAAGGCCTGCCGCTTTGGATGCCAAAAGGTGCAACAATTCGTCGTATTATTGAACGTTATATCGTAGATAAAGAAGAGCGTCTTGGCTATGACCATGTATACACTCCAGTTCTTGCAAGCAGTGAACTATATAAAACATCTGGTCACTGGGATCACTATCAAGATGATATGTTCCCTGTTATGGAAATGGACAACGAACAGCTTGTTCTTCGCCCGATGAACTGCCCGCATCACATGATGATTTATAAACAGGATATCCATAGCTATCGCGAACTTCCAATTCGTATTGCGGAGCTTGGAACAATGCATAGATATGAAATGTCTGGAGCACTTTCAGGACTTCAACGTGTTCGAGGTATGACGCTTAATGATGCTCACGTTTTTGTTCGTCCGGACCAAATTAAAGATGAGTTCGTTCGTGTTGTTCGTCTAATTCAAGAAGTATATCAAGACTTTGGATTAAACGACTACTCATTCCGTCTTTCTTACCGTGATCCTGAAGATACAGAAAAGTATTATGATGATGACGAAATGTGGAACAAAGCTCAAACTCTTCTAAAAGAAGCGATGGACTATCTTGAGCTTGATTACTATGAAGCAGAAGGAGAAGCAGCTTTCTATGGTCCTAAGCTAGACGTTCAGGTTCGTACAGCTCTTGGCAAAGACGAAACACTTTCAACTGTTCAGCTTGACTTCTTACTTCCAGAGCGTTTTGATTTAACTTACATTGGAGAAGATGGCAAACAGCATCGTCCTGTCGTTATCCACCGTGGAGTTGTATCAACAATGGAACGTTTTGTTGCTTTCCTTATTGAAGAGTATAAAGGTGCATTTCCAACTTGGCTTGCTCCTATTCAAGCAAAAGTCATTCCTGTATCACCTGACGTGCATTTAGAGTATGCAAAACAAATTGAAGATGAGCTTCGTCAAGCAGGATTACGTGTTGAAATTGATGAGCGTGATGAAAAAATGGGATATAAGATTCGTGAAGCTCAAATGCAAAAAATTCCATACATGCTTGTTGTAGGAGACAAAGAACGTGATGAGAAAGCTGTAAACGTTCGAAAATACGGTGAGCAGAAGTCAGAAACTGTAAGCTTTGAATCCTTCCTTTCAGCTCTTAAAAACGAAGTTGAACAAAAAGGAAAGTAATTTATTGATAAAAATTGTTGCATATTTTTGAGTGCTCTGCTAAAATAGTTTTTGTTGCACTTTAAGCAATCTGTTGACATGCTCAGTTGAGATGTGATATGATTTCTAAGGTAAATTGAATACTTGTTTGTGGAAAGAAGAGGCACCCGCTTCTCACCTGATTGACGCAGCTATTGCAGTTGATAGGTTTCAACACAACTTTTATGATTATATAAAAGCTAACGTGTGGGTGCTCTGTGCTCACACGTTTTTTATTGACTACTATCAACAGAGTGCTTCAATCCCAAACGTATTCCCTATAAAACCTTGGAGGTGGCTACTTATTAGCAAAGATAACACTTTAATCAATGAGAGCATCCGCGCTCGTGAGGTACGCTTAATCGATCAAAACGGAGATCAAGCCGGAATTAAATCTAAGCAAGAAGCGCTTGAAATGGCAGGCCGTGTAAACTTAGATCTAGTGCTAGTGGCGCCAAACGCAAAACCACCGGTATGCCGTATTATGGATTATGGTAAATACCGTTTCGAGCAACAAAAGAAAGAAAAAGAAGCACGTAAAAATCAAAAAGTGATCAATATCAAAGAGGTTCGCTTGAGCCCTTCTATTGATGAACATGATTTCAATACAAAGCTTCGCAATGCACGCAAGTTTTTATCAAAAGGTGATAAAGTAAAAGCGGCTATTCGTTTCAAAGGTCGTGCCATTACTCATAAAGAGATTGGTCAGCGTGTACTTGACCGTTTTTCAGAAGAATGTGCAGATATTGCTGCTGTAGAATCTGCTCCGAAAATGGACGGTCGTAGCATGTTTCTTGTGCTTACGCCTAAGACGGATAAATAATTTTTAAAATTAGATGAGGAGGAACATCTCATGCCAAAAATGAAAACACATCGTGGAGCTGCAAAACGTTTCAAGAAAACTGGATCTGGTAAACTTAAACGTTCTCACGGTTACACAAGTCACTTATTTGCAAACAAATCAACAAAACAAAAGCGTAAACTACGCAAAGGTGCTCTTGTAAGCTCTGGAGACTACAAACGCATCAACCAATTATTACACAACGTTAAGTAATTTATAGTTAGATACACAGGAGGGAATTATTATGCCACGCGTAAAAGGCGGAACAGTGACGCGTCGTCGTCGCAAAAGAGTACTTAAGTTAGCTAAAGGTTTTTTCGGTTCTAAACATCGTTTATATAAAGTAGCAAATCAACAAGTTATGAAATCTCTAATGTATGCATACCGTGACCGTCGTCAAAAGAAACGTGACTTCCGTAAACTATGGATCACACGTATCAATGCGGCTGCACGTACAAACGGTCTTTCTTACAGCCGTTTAATGCATGGTCTTAAACTAGCTGGTATCGAAGTTAACCGTAAAATGCTAGCAGACCTAGCTATCACTGATGAGAAATCATTTGCTGAATTAGCAAACGCTGCAAAAGCTCAACTAAACAAATAATATAAAGGTGTCCAAGCGGCACCTTTTTTATTTGGACGAAAAAAGCTCTGCTCTTTATAATGAAGAGGAGAGCTTTTCTATTAAGGAGTTATATATGGTAATTTATTATGTCATTGTAAATATAATTGGCTTACTCATAATGAGAGAAGATAAAAAAAGAGCCAAACAGCATGCTTGGCGCATTTCAGAAAAAACGCTTTTTCTAATCGCCCTGCTTGGAGGAGCGCTTGGCGGAATCATTGGAATGTACACTTATCGTCATAAAACGAAACATCCAAGTTTTAAAATTGGCTTTCCGCTTTTTATGCTGCTCCACATTGCTTTAATCTACATAATATTGAAATAAAAAGGAGAATACTTTATGAACTTTACACAGTTATTTTCAATGCAACACGAGCTTGATACACATATTGAACAAAAACACGGATTACAGGAAGAATCATTAATTCAACGTAAAACGCTAGCTCTTCTTGTGGAATTAGGAGAGCTTGCAAATGAGACGCGCTGCTTTAAATTTTGGAGTTTAAAGAAACCGGCAGAACGAGAAGTAATCTTAGAAGAGTATGTAGACGGAATCCATTTCATTCTTTCTCTAGGACTTGAAATAAATATTGACCAAGAAAAAGATTTTAAAAAAGAAGAAAATGACAATAATATAAATGAGCAGTTTTTATACGCATATCAAACCATTTCTGCCTTTCAAGTCAATCAAGAGGAACAGCACTATGAGGAAATGTTCTCGTCTTATTTACAGCTTGGCTATCTTCTAGGCTTTTCGGCTGAGGATATCAAACGTGCATATTTAGAGAAAAATGAAGAAAATTTTAAGCGTCAAGAGCAAGGATATTAGAATAAAAGGTTCTTTTTCGATATAATGAAGAAGAATTTACCTTTAAGGAGGCTGAACAGGGTGGCTAAACTTGATGAAACTCTAACAATGCTTAAAGACTTAACAGACGCAAAAGGAATTCCGGGAAATGAACGTGAAGTTCGTGCCGTTATGGAGAAGTACATATCATCTTACGCAGACGACGTGACAACGGACCGTTTAGGAAGCTTAATTGCAAGAAAAGTAGGAGATGAGAATGGTCCCAAAATTATGATTGCGGGTCATTTAGATGAAGTCGGCTTTATGGTAACAAATATTGATGACAAAGGATTTATTCGTTTCCAAACTGTTGGAGGCTGGTGGTCACAAGTTATGCTTGCCCAGCGTGTCACAATTGTTACTTCTAAAGGAGATGTGACAGGGATTATCGGTTCAAAACCACCGCATATTCTTCCTCCAGAGGCGCGAAAAAAACCGGTTGAAATTAAAGACATGTTCATTGACATTGGAGCAAGCAGTAAAGAGGAAGCGACAGAGTTTGGCATTCGTCCTGGAGACCAAGTTGTCCCATATTTTGAGTTTACTGTGCTGCAGAATGAAAAAATGTTGCTAGCAAAAGCTTGGGATAACCGAATTGGTTGTGCTATTGCAATCGATGTTTTAAAAGGATTAAAAAATGAAAATCATCCAAATGTTGTTTATGGAGTTGGTACTGTTCAAGAAGAGGTTGGTTTACGAGGTGCTCGCACATCTGCAACGCAAATTGAACCTGATATTGCATTTGGTGTTGATGTTGGGGTTGCAGGAGACACACCTGGTGTAACAGAAAAAGAAGCATTAGGTAAAATGGGGAATGGTCCTCAAATTATCCTTTATGACGCTTCAATGGTTTCTCATAAAGGCCTTCGTGACCTTGTAACAGATACAGCAGATGAGTTGAATATTCCGTATCAGTTTGATGCAATGGCAGGCGGTGGAACGGATTCTGGTGCTATTCACCTTACAGCAAACGGAGTTCCTGCGCTTTCTATTACAATTGCAACGCGTTATATCCACTCACATGCTGCAATGCTTCATCGTGATGATTATGAAAATACAGTGAAGTTGATTACAGAAGTTGTGAAGAGACTTGACCGTGACAAAGTAAATGAAATTACATTTAGCTAATAAAAAAGGAGCTCATATGAGCTCCTTTTTTATTAGCTACTTAATCCTTGTTCAAGGGTTGAAAGCATCTCTTCTTGATCCTCGCGATTTGAATGTTCCCAAATAATTTCAAATAAAACACCAAGACCAGGAAGCATTTTTTCTTCCTTACTTTCGATTGCATCTTTAATTGTTGCTTCAAGCTCTTGTTGAGAATTACCGGATACATTCGATATAATAGCATTGCGCAAGTTTAAATCCATTCTTTATCACCTCGTTACATTGTAATGAACAGTTTTATTATTTTCAGGTGAAAGGAATTATATGTATTGTGAGCATACTTTTAGAAGCAGAGATTGAATCAGCAACAAATGCTGTAGAAGGAGATATATTGTGAAACGAATTGACTCAGTAAAAAATCCGCGTGTAAAAGCGTGGAAGAAGTTAAAAACACGAAAAGAGCGAGAAAAAGAAGGTCTTTTTCTCGTTGAAGGCTATCATCTTGTTGAAGAAGCTTTAAAGCATGGCGTTCGAGAACTCATTATGAGTGAAGAAATTGCACTTCCAAGCCATTGGGATGTGAAGGAATGTGAAGTGTATATTGTTCCTAGTTCACTTATTAGAGAAATAGCGGATACTGAAACAACACAAGGAATCCTAGCGGTTTGTGAAATGAGAGAAGAAGATAAAGGGGAAACTGCTGAAAAAATTTTATTAATTGATGGTATTCAAGACCCTGGAAACTTAGGGACGATTATTAGAACGGCAGAAGCATCTGGCATTGAGCTTGTTGTATTAGGAAAAGGAACAGTAGACCTTTATAACGGGAAAACTATTCGTTCTACACAAGGTGCTCTATTTCATGTGCCAATTATTAGGGAAGACCTTGATGCATTTATTTCTGAGCTTAAGGAAAGAGAAGTCCCCGTGTATGGTACATCTTTGAAAAACGCTTTACCATATCGTGAAGTTGAAAAAAGTGAAAAGTTTGCTATTCTGCTTGGGAATGAAGGAAGTGGTGTAAAGGAAGAATATTTAGAGATGACAACTCAAAACCTTTATATTCCGATTATCGGGAAAAGTGAATCGTTAAACGTAGCAGTTGCAGCAGGCATTGTCCTTTATCATTTCGTTTAATCCTTTGTTGCATCCTGCATATGTTTTACCTATAATAGTTCTATAAGAAATAAAATATAGCTGTAAAAACAATGACAGAGAATAGTAGCTTATGTTTCACAATCAGGGAGAAGATGCCGTGACTGAAAGCATTTTTGTGGAGAAACGAAGTGAACGTTCACCTCTCGAGTTGGCACTGGGACCATTTAATTTTAAATGTAAAAGTGTACCGGTAAAATGCCGTTATTGAAATAAAGTTGAATGATATCTTTATGATACATTAACAAGGGTGGTACCGCGATCAAACCTCGTCCCTTTCTAGGGATGGGGTTTTTTATTGTTGTTTTTTAGAATACAGCACAGAAGTTAAAAGGAGGATGTTAGTTCATGAAAGAACGTTTGCAAGAGCTGAAAGAAGAAGCGTTAGGAAAAGTGGAAAGCGCACAGAATTTAAAAGAAGTCAATGACGTTCGCGTTGCATATTTGGGGAAAAAAGGTCCTATTACAGAAGTTCTTCGCGGCATGGGGAAGCTGTCAGCAGAGGAGCGTCCTGTTATTGGATCATTAGCAAACGAAGTACGTGAAGAAATTGCCTCTCAAATTGCGGCAAAACAAGCTCGTCTAGAAGAGGAAGAAGTAGAGCGTCAACTCGCTTCAGAAACAATTGATGTAACATTACCTGGGCGTCCTGTGAAAACAGGAAATCATCATCCGCTTACGGCTGTTATTGAAGAAATGGAAGATCTATTCCTTGGGATGGGTTACAGCATTGCAGAAGGTCCTGAAGTTGAAAAAGATTACTATAACTTTGAAGCTTTAAATTTACCAAAGGGTCATCCTGCTCGCGATATGCAAGATACGTTTTACATTACAGAGGATACGCTGCTCCGCACGCATACATCTTCTGTTCAGGCTCGTACAATGGTTGCATGTGAAGGCAAGGGTCCTGTTAAAATTATTTGCCCTGGTAAAGTGTATCGTCGTGACAATGATGATGCAACACATTCACATCAGTTTACACAAATTGAAGGTCTTGTTGTTGATAAAGATATTCGTATGAGTGATTTAAAAGGAACGCTAGAAGTATTTGCGAAAAAAATGTTTGGAGAAGAGCGTGAAATTCGTCTTCGTCCAAGTTTCTTCCCGTTTACAGAGCCATCTGTAGAAGTTGATGTTTCTTGTTTCAAATGTTCTGGTAAAGGGTGTAACGTTTGTAAGAAAACAGGCTGGATTGAGATCCTGGGAGCAGGTATGGTGCATCCAAACGTACTTGAAATGGCTGGCTTTGACTCAAAAGAGTATCAAGGATTTGCATTTGGAATTGGTGCAGAGCGTATCGCCATGCTGCGCTACGGAATTGAAGATATTCGTGAATTCTATACAAACGACGTTCGATTCACAACACAATTTAAAAGAGCATAAGAGGAGGTTCTAATATGTTTGTATCTTATCGTTGGTTAGAGCAATATATTGATTTAGAAGGAATTGACCCAAACGAATTAGCAGAGAAAATTACCCGCACAGGAATTGAAGTAGAAGGCGTAGAAACGTTAAATAAAGGAATCAAAGGCGTTGTTGTTGGTCATGTTTTAGAATGTGAGCAGCATCCAAATGCTGATAAATTAAATAAATGTCTTGTTGATGTTGGAGAAGAAGAACCTGTACAAATTATTTGTGGTGCTCCAAATGTTGCTAAAGGCCAAAAGGTAGCAGTAGCAAAAGTTGGCGCTGTGCTACCAGGAAATTTCAAAATTAAAAAAGCAAAGCTTCGTGGTGAAGCATCTCATGGTATGATTTGTTCTCTTCAAGAGCTTGGTATTGAAGGTAAGCTTGTTCCAAAAGAATACCAAGAAGGCATCTTTGTATTTGCAGATGATGCGGAAGTAGGGCGCGATGCACTTGAGCTTTTAAATCTTGATGACCATGTTCTTGAGCTTGGCTTAACGCCAAACCGTGCGGATTGCTTAAACATGCTTGGAGTTGCATACGAGGTTGGAGCTATCCTAGATAACGAAGTGAAATACCCAAGCATTGAGCTTCAAGAAAGCAGTGAAAAAGCAGAAGACTATATTAGAGTAAACGTGGAAGCAAAAGAAGATAATCCACTTTATGTTGCCCGCATTATTAAAAATGTAAAGATTGGACCATCTCCATTATGGATGCAAACACGTCTAATGGCAGCTGGCATTCGTCCGCATAACAATGTGGTTGATATTACAAACTACGTTCTTTTAGAATATGGGCAACCTCTTCATGCCTTTGACTATGATCGACTTGGCTCAAAAGAAATTCTCGTTCGTCATGCTGTAGAAGGAGAAAAAATTACAACGTTAGATGATCAAGAAAGAACGTTAAAAGGGGATCATCTTGTTATCACAAACGGAGAAACGCCAATTGCTCTTGCTGGAGTAATGGGGGGAGCGGACTCTGAGGTGAAAGATGATACAATAAATGTCTTGTTAGAATCTGCTTACTTTGCTGGTTTGAGCATTCGTAAATGTTCTAAAGACCACGGTCTTCGAAGTGAAGCAAGTGCTCGTTATGAAAAGGGAATTGATCCAAATCGCGTTCGTTCGGCTTCTGAGCGTGCAGCAGCTCTTATTGCTGAGTATGCAGGTGGAGAAGTAGTAAGTGGAGTTGTTGAGGCAAATACGTTAGATGCCGAGCCGAAAAGAGTAGACGTTACTCTTGCTAAAATTAATGGTGTACTTGGAACAGAGCTTACAGCTGATGAAGTAACAAGCATCTTTAATCGTCTTCGCTTTGAAGCTGTTGCAGATGGAGAACAAATTTCTGTAACAGTTCCAACTCGTCGTGGAGATATTACGATTAGCGAAGACTTAATTGAAGAAGTTGCTCGTTTATATGGATATGATCATATTCCTACAACACTTCCTGTTGGGGAATCAACGCCAGGACAGTTAACAAGTTATCAAGAAAAACGCCGTCGTGTCCGCCGCTATCTTGAAGGAGCAGGAATGCTTCAAGCCATTACGTATGCTCTAACAAGTGAAGAAAAAGCCGAGCAGTTTGCACTTGAAGTGTCAAAACATGTTCGTCTTGCTATGCCAATGAGTGAAGAGCGTTCAACGCTGCGTTTAAGCCTTATTCCACATTTGTTAGAAGTTGTAAAACACAATATTGCTCGTCAGCTTGATTCTGTTGCTCTATACGAAACAAGCTCTGTTTTCCTTTCAAAAGAAAATCAAGATTTACCAACTGAAAGAGAACATTTAGCAGGTGCTGTTTCAGGGCTTTGGCATATGCATATGTGGCAAGGGGAGAAAAAGGTTGTTGATTTCTTCACTGTAAAAGGGATTTTAGAAGGGCTATTTGATGTTCTTGGACTAGCAGAACGCATCGAGTTCCAAGCAAGTAAGCATGACGGAATGCATCCAGGTCGAACAGCAGCTATTTCATTAGATGGAAAAGAAATTGGGATTATTGGTCAAGTTCATCCTCACACAGCAAAACGCTATGATGTTCGTGAAACATATGTATTTGAACTTGATTTACAAACGCTTCTTTCAGCAGATGTTGAGGATGTTGTTTATGAAACAATTCCGCGCTTCCCATCTATTACTCGTGATATTGCTCTTGTGGTTGATAAAGGTATTTCAGCTGGTAAGCTAGAGCAAGAAATCCGTGGTACGGGTGGTAATCTATTGAAAGATGTAAAAGTTTTCGACCTTTATGAAGGTGAGCACGTTGAAGAAGGTAAAAAGTCAATTGCTTTCTCTCTACGTTATTTAGATCCAGAGCGCACGTTAACAGATGAAGAAGTAACTTCAACACATGAAAAAGTATTAGAAGCTCTTCATACTAAATTTGATGCATCACTACGTTCTTAAGTTAGAAAAAGGGAGAAGTCTTTGACTTCTCTCTTTTTATTTCTCTAAAAATCAATTTCTTGACCTGGCAAATTTTGATCCTGTATAGTTGTTGAAAAGTTATGTTGTAAAGAATATTAAGAGTATTTACTTAAAAGTTCTACATTTTTAAAATAGAAAATACATTAAGAGTGTGGCACAATGACAGTAAATGTTTATAATGAAGAAGTAAAAGAGTGTCATAGAATTTTTTACATAAGGAAGCTATTTTACAAGAAATGGTGTTTCCTTCTTCATATCATCCGTGTTATGATATAGAATAGGATTTTTGTGGGAACGGAGGATCTTTTGTGTCAAAACGGAGAAGAAATCGAACAACGGTCGACATATATGGGCAACAGTATAATATAATAGGTGATGAAAGTACAAGCCATGTACGCCT
Source organism: Priestia sp. TRM10 (assembly GCF_057808375.1). NCBI lineage: Bacteria > Bacillati > Bacillota > Bacilli > Caryophanales > Bacillaceae > Priestia > Priestia sp. TRM10. Next base: position 1,264,741 of record NZ_JBJZOT010000015.1, on the reverse strand, counting down.
TGTCGCTTCGATTGTTGATGATAAGATGAGAGAAATTAACTTAAAGAACCCACAACTAGATATTAATAAACTAGCGGTCTTAACAGCTGTAAATGTTGTGAACGATTATATAAAATTAAAAGAAGAAGTTGAAAGATTAGAAGAGGAACTCATAAATAAGAAGGAATGAAGAACTATGCTCGTCGATATTATAGTGTTAATAATGTTATGCTACGGGTTTTTAATTGGCTTAAAGAGAGGATTAATTCTACAAGTAATTCGTCTTGTTAGCATTGTTCTTTCCATTTTCGTAGCTTACATGTACCATGAAGCTCTTGCTGAAAAACTTCAGCTATGGATTCCGTATCCGTCTGTTGAAGGAGGAAATGCTGTATCTCTTCTTGTACAAAGTTCTTATGCAGAAGAGCTATTTTACCGGATCATCTCATTTGCTATTCTTTTCTTTTTAACAAATTTGGTGATTCATATTATTGGCTCGCTCTTTGATTTTGTAGCGCAGCTTCCGATATTACGTCATTTTAATAAATGGGCAGGAGCCATCCTTGGATTTGTAGAGATTTATGTAATTGTTTTTATTGTGTTGTATATTATTGCACTGCTTCCTGTCGGCGGTATACAAGCACAAGTTCAAAACTCATCTCTTGCAGGGATTATTGTAAATCACACTCCATATCTCTCTGATATGATTCCAGAGCTATGGGGGAAAGATATGTAAAAAAGCTTGGCGATTTTTCGTCGAGCTTTTTTATGTTCTTTTGTAGAGAGAGAAAGAAGAAAGGGTAGAAGAAGATGGTTAGCCTTGTAAAATGAGCTTCTTCGCTTTCATAAGCAAAATACGATATGATAATAAAGTTAATATGCTTCTAGGCTATAAGGAGGCAGAGATTGTACTTTTTTAAAAAAACTTTGTATCATCTTCAATAGAAGAACGTATAAGAAGTGGGTGTGAAAATGAATAAAAAAGAGATTATTAAACTTTTGGAAAAGATTGCTGTATATATGGAGTTAAAAGGAGATAATGCATTTAAAATTTCGGCCTTTAGAAAGGCGGCAGGTGCACTTGAGAATGATGAGCGCAGCTTGAGTGAAATTGAAAGCTTCACATCTCTTGCAGGCATTGGAAAAGGAACTAGTGCTGTTATTGAAGAGTATATTCAAGATGGACAATCTACTGTGCTAGAAGAGTTAAAAAAAGAAGTTCCAGAAGGATTAATTCCTCTTCTTGATTTACCAGGATTAGGTGGAAAAAAGATTGCAAAGCTTTATCAACAGCTGAATGTTACGGATATGGTCACATTAAAGGCTGCCTGTGAAGAAGGAAAAGTACAGGAACTTAGCGGCTTCGGTAAAAAAACAGAGGAGAAAATTCTTGCTGCAATCGAGGAATATGGGACACGTCCTGAACGATTGCCACTTGCTATTATGTTACCACTTGTGGAAAAAATCGAAGAAACGCTTGCTGATATGAAAGGCATTATTCGTTTCTCACGAGCAGGCAGCGTACGCCGTATGAGAGAAACAGTGAAAGACTTAGATTTTATTATTTCTACAGAAGAGCCGTCTCTTGTTCGTGATAGCTTACTCGCAATGCCGTCTATTAAAGAAATAATTGCAAGTGGAAATACGAAAGTATCGGTTGTGCTTGAAGATGTTTATGATATATCTGTTGATTTTCGTCTTGTAGAAGACAAGGCATTTCCCACAACGCTTCATCATTTTACAGGCTCAAAAGATCATAACGTCAGAATGAGACAGCTTGCGAAAGAACGTGGAGAGAAAATTAGTGAATATGGTGTTGAGAATATAGAAACAGGAGAAATCCGTACGTTTTCATCTGAAGAAGAGTTTTATAACTATTTTAACTTACCGTTTATTTTACCTGAAATGCGTGAAGATGGAACAGAAGTAGATAAGCTAACGAAAGAAGATCGCTTTATTTCACTTCAAGACATAAAAGGAGACGTGCACATGCATTCCACATGGAGTGATGGCGCATACTCTATCGAAGAAATGGTGGAAGCATGCCGTGCAAGGGGCTATGAGTACATGGCAATTACTGACCATTCCCAATATTTAAAAGTGGCAAATGGACTAACACCAGAACGAATTCGTAAACAGCGAGAAGAAATTAAGAAGCTAAATGAAAAATATGATGACTTTACAATCCTTTCAGGAATTGAGATGGATATTCTTCCTGATGGTACATTAGATTATGATGATGAAATTCTACAGGAAATGGATATTGTTATTGCTTCTATCCATTCAAGTTTTTCTCAGCCTCGAGAAGTTATTATGGAGCGATTAAAAACAGCTCTTAATAGTCATCATGTCGATATTATTGCACATCCAACAGGAAGACTGATTGGACGAAGAGACGGATATGACGTTGATATGGATTTGTTAATTGAGCTTGCTCACGAAACAAAAACAGCACTTGAACTCAATGCCAATCCACATCGCTTAGACCTTGCTTCTCATCATTTGAAAAAAGCACAAGAGCAAGGAGTAAAGCTTGTAATTAATACAGATGCACATAATCTGGACATGCTTGAAGATATGAAAGTTGGGGTGTCGACAGCTGTAAAAGGCTGGATTCGCAAAGAGAGCGTTATTAACACATATCCTTTAGAAGAATTGAGAGCATTTTTAAAACGTAATGATTAATACAAGGAAAGCAAGGTTTAAAAGGAGTGAACATGTTTGCAAGCGCGCATTTTAAAAACATTAGAGTTCGATAAAATTAAAGAAGGTCTGTTAAAACATGCAGCATCTTCACTAGGACGAGAGAAAGTAGAGAGTCTTCGCCCGTCCATAAGTTTCACAGAAGTAGAAGCTTGGCAAAACGCAACTGATGAGGCAGCTCAAGTGCTTCGGGTGAAAGGAAATGTTCCACTTGGCGGTATCCATGATATAAAAGCAAGTGCTAAAAGGGCAGAGATCGGTGGAACACTTTCAGCAAGTGAGCTACTGGAAATCTCAAGCACAATTTATGCAACAAGACAGCTTTCAATATTTATGGAAAGTTTAGAAGAGAATACAGACCTTTCATTACCTATTTTGAAAGGGTATATTGAAGGTTTTATTATCTTAACAGATCTTGAGCGAACAATTGAGAACAGCATTGACGATAATGGGACAGTGTTAGACGGAGCGAGTGAAAAACTGCGAGGATTACGTCAAAAACTGCGTTCTACAGAAGCGCGTGTTCGACAAAAGCTAGAGCAAATGACGCGTTCCTCTTCTGCAACAAAAATGCTTTCAGATGCAATTATAACGATTCGTAATGATCGCTATGTGCTTCCGGTTAAACAAGAATATCGCGGAGCATATGGAGGAATTATTCACGATCAATCTTCCTCAGGAGCAACGTTATTTATTGAGCCACAAGCAATTGTAAACTTAAACAATGAGCTTCAAGCGGCCCGAGTAGAAGAAAAGCGTGAGATTGAGCGTATTCTTGCACAAATTACGGCAGAAGTAGCAGAAGTTGCTCGCGAGCTTTCTGTTAACGTTGATATGCTAGCAGAAATTGATTTTATGTTTACAAAAGGGCAGTATAGCCACAAATTAAAAGGTTCAAAACCAAAGCTTAATAAAGAAGGATATATTAATCTGAAAAAAGCACGTCATCCCTTAATTACTGCAGAAGATGTTGTAGCAAACGATATTGAGCTTGGAGGAGAGTACCCAAGCATCGTTATTACAGGTCCAAATACAGGAGGAAAAACGGTAACGTTAAAAACAGTTGGGTTGTTTACACTTATGGCACAAGCAGGTCTCCAAATCCCGGCTTTGGACGGTTCTGAAGTAGCGGTCTTTGAAAATGTATTTGCTGACATTGGAGACGAACAGTCTATTGAGCAAAGCTTGAGTACGTTTTCTTCTCATATGGTGAATATCGTTAACATTTTAAAAGGTGTTGATAATAAGAGCCTTGTATTATTTGATGAGCTTGGTGCTGGAACAGATCCTCAGGAAGGAGCGGCACTTGCTATCTCTATCCTAGATGAAGTATACAATAGAGGAGCACGTGTTATAGCGACAACTCATTATCCTGAACTGAAGGCGTACGGATATAATCGAAAAGGAGTAATGAATGCAAGCGTTGAGTTCGATGTGGAAACACTTCGTCCGACATATAAACTACTTTTAGGGGTTCCAGGACGAAGCAATGCATTTGAGATTTCACGCCGATTAGGTCTTTCAGAAGAAGTTATTAACGAAGCAAAGGGATATATTGGAGCAGATACAAATAAGGTAGAAAATATGATTGCTTCACTCGAGGATAGCCGCAAAAAAGCTGAAAGTGAAAAGGAAGAAGCTGCTTTATTTAGGAAAGAGGCAGAACAGCTTCATCGTGAACTGCAGGATCAAATTATAGAATTTAACAATGAAAGAGACAAATTGCTTGAGCAAGCTGAACAAAAAGCAGCAAAAGCAGTGGAGGAAGCGCGGGCCGAAGCGGAGAATATTATTAAAGACCTGCGTAATATGCGTCTTAATCAACAAAGTGGAATAAAAGAACATGAGCTAATTCAAGCAAGAAAAGATCTTGAAGAAGCAGTTCCAACATTAAGAAAAGGCACGAAAGCGGCACCGAAACCGAAAAAGGTAGAAAGAAAGCTTTCTCCAGGGGATGAAGTGAAAGTATCAACATTCGGTCAAAAAGGAACGCTATTAGACAAAGTATCAGATACAGAGTGGGAAGTACAGCTTGGTATTATGAAAATGAAAGTAAAAGAGTCAAACTTAGAGTTTATTAGTTCTCCAAAAGCTGTAGAAACAAGACCACTTGCAACAGTAAAAGGCAAAGATTATCATGTTAAGCTTGAGCTTGACCTCCGCGGAGAACGGTTTGAAAATGCTATTCAGCGCGTTGAGAAGTATATTGATGATGCACTTCTTGCTGGGTATCCACGTGTTTCTATTATTCATGGAAAAGGAACAGGGGCTTTAAGAACAGGTGTACAAGACTACTTGAAAAATCATCGTTTCGTCAAAAGCATTCGTTTTGGGGAAGCATCAGAAGGCGGCTCTGGAGTGACCGTTGCTGAACTAAAATAAGGGAGTGAGAGCCGCTGTGAAGGAATTTTGGGAGAATCCTTATGTATTAACAGCAGCGAACTATAGCGTTGTTATTTTATGCATTGTTCTAGCTCTTGTCATCTTTGAACTTGTGACAAGTTATAAAAACTGGGAGGAAATTCAGCGTGGAAATCTAGCCGTTGCTATGGCTACGGGTGGGAAAATCTTTGGCGTAGCAAATGTTTTTCAAGGCTCGATTAGCCAGCACAATACGTTGTTTGTAATGGTTGGCTGGGGAGTTTTTGGCTTTATTCTTCTATTAATTAGCTATTTTATTTTTGAATTTCTTACACCAAAATTCAAGATTGATCATGAAATTGCGCAAGACAACAGAGCCGTTGGATTTATATCGATGGTCATTTCAATTGGAATGTCGTTTGTTATTTCAGCTGGAATAGGGTGATAAACAATGGAGAAGCTAGCTAAACTTTTGCTTATTCTTTGCGGTTTATTTATGACAATTGGGATTATTTATATAGTGTTTATTGCATAAAACAAGAGAAGAAACATTTCGATGTTTCTTCTCTTGTTTTTCTTTGAAAGCCTTTTCTTTTTAGTGATCCTCATTGTATAATAAACATAGTGTGCGTAATAAATGCGAAACTGAGGAGGTATTTTTTGTGCTTCAAGCATCCGAAAAACCGTGGTTGATTCACTATCCGCCTGAAATACCGGCAGAAATCACTCTTGGTGAAGCGACGCTTGTATCGCTATTTCAAAAAGCAGCAAAAGAATTTCAAGAAAATCCCGCTATTCACTTTTTAGGAAAAACTCTTTCGTTTAAAGAGTTAGCTGCCCAAACTGATCAACTTTCTTGCTATTTTTATGAGATAGGAGTTCGTAAAGGTGATCGAGTAGCTATTATGCTACCAAACTGTCCTCAAACTGTAATTGCCTTTAATGCCGTATTACAATTAGGAGCAGTCGTTGTACTTGTTAACCCGCTTTATACAGAAAGAGAACTATCCTACCAACTCCAAGATTCAGGCGCAAGATTCCTTATTACTCTAGATTTGTTATATTCAAAAGTTTTTAAGATGAAAGCGCTAACAAAGATAGAACATCTCATTATAACATCCATCAAAGATTACTTGCCTTTTCCAAAAAATCTTCTTTATCCATATCTCCAAAAAAAGACTCAAAAAACCGTCCAAAACATAAAAGAAGACAGCGATACGCATAAATGGTCCACCATTTTAAAAACAAAAATAGCAAGTTCGGTAAAAGAAGAAGTGTATAGCGATGATTTAGCTCTTTTACAATATACAGGAGGAACAACAGGTTTTCCGAAAGGAGTAATGTTGACACATCAAAACTTAGTCGCTAATACGAAGATGTGTACAACATGGCTTTACAAATGCGAAAGAGGAAATGAAAGAATTTTAGGCGTTTTGCCTTTTTTTCACGTGTATGGATTAACAACAGTGCTTATTTTATCTCTACTAGAAGGATATGAAATGGTTCTTTTACCAAAATTTAAAATAAAAGAGGTATTAAAAACAATTGATAAGAGAAAGCCAACACTATTTCCTGGAGCTCCCACAATTTATGTTGGACTGCTTAATAATGCTAGTTTACCAAAATATGATCTTTCCTCGATTAAAGCTTGTATAAGCGGTTCTTCACCACTTCCTGCTTATGTTCAGGAAAAGTTTGAGGACCTTACAGGAGGGAAGCTTGTAGAGGGTTATGGACTAACAGAAAGTTCCCCTGTGACACATGCTAATTTTCTCTGGGGAAAAAGAAAACAAGGAAGTGTTGGTGTACCTTGGCCAAATACGGATGCTAAAATTGTTTCGCTTGAAACAGGAGAAGCTTTACCATGTGGCGAGATAGGAGAGATTGCTGTAAAAGGGCCTCAAGTGATGAAAGGATACTGGCATCAAGAAGAAGAAACAAAACAAGTGTTGAAAGATGGGTGGCTTTTTACAGGAGACTTAGGCTATTTTGATGAAGACGGCTATTTCTACATTGTGGATCGAAAAAAAGATATGATTATTGCGAGTGGATATAATATTTACCCTCGTGAAGTAGAAGAAGTGCTATACGGGTATTCAAAAGTAAAAGAAGCCGTTGTTATTGGCATCCCTGACTTATACAGAGGAGAAACGGTCAAAGCTTTTGTTGTATTAAAAGATGGTGTATCATGTTCAGAAAAAGAACTTGATGAGTATGTACGCTTGTCTCTTGCTTCCTATAAAGTTCCAAAAGTCTATGAGTTCAGAAAAGAATTACCTAAAACAGCTGTTGGGAAAATCTTAAGGCGTGTTTTGATAGAAGAAGAAAGACAAGAATAGATAGTGTTTTCCCTTCAAACCCAATTTCACTATAATTCTGTTGACAGGTTTGTCGGGATATTTTAAGATGATATTATGAATGAATAACCATTCATTTTATTCAGTCGAACAAAATGATAATCAATTGTACAGAATATGGTGTACTCTGTTGGTAATTAATGAAGCAAGGGAGCAAACAATATGAATCGAAATAGACCAAAATTCAAACAAATTTTAGATGCAGCAGTTGTCGTCATTGCCGAACACGGCTATCATAGCTCTCAAGTATCTAAGATTGCTAAACAAGCAGGGGTAGCAGACGGAACTATTTATCTCTATTTTAAAAATAAGGAAGATATCCTCATATCCCTTTTTCAAGAGAAAATGGGGCAATTTATTGAAAGAATTCAAGAGGATATTCAAAAAGAAGAAACAGCTTCTGAAAAGCTTTTCTTTTTAATTCAGCGTCACATTACGTTTCTTTCGGAAGATCAACACTTAGCAGCTGTAACTCAGCTTGAACTTCGCCAAACAAACCGCGATATAAGAAACCAAATTAACGAAGTTCTAAAAGGCTACCTTCAAATCATTGATGAAATTTTAGAAAGCGGCATTGAGAGCGGTGAGTTCCAAGAAGAACTAGATGCTCGTCTTGCTCGTCAAATGATTTTTGGAACAATTGATGAAGTTGTGACAACATGGGTGATGAATGAGTATAAGTACGACATTACAGAACTTATTCCAAAAGTCCATAAGCTTCTACTTCATGGTTGTAAAAGATAAAGATTGCGCTATAGGAGGGATATGATGGCTTACGTTCAAATGAACAAAAATCAGCACGTCACAACTCTTACCTTAAATAAACCAAAAGCAAATGCTTTGTCAACAGCTCTTTTAAAAGAGCTTTGGAATACTTTTTCGTTACTTGAAACAGATGATGAAACCCGCGTTATTGTACTTCGAGGAGAAGGAAAGTTTTTTTGTGCAGGAGCGGATATTAAAGAATTCACAGCACTGCAAAAAAGTGAAGATTATGAGTCTCTTGCTCGCTTTGGGCAAAAGCTTATGAACAAGATTGAAACATACCCCAAGCCAGTTATTGCGGCTATTCATGGAGCAGCCTTAGGCGGAGGTCTTGAACTGGCAATGGGGTGTCATATGAGGTTTGTTGCAGCAGAAGCCCGCTTAGGACTTCCAGAGCTTACACTTGGAATTATTCCCGGCTTTGCAGGAACGCAGCGACTTCCAAGGCTTGTCGGAGTAGGAAAAGCATGTGAAATGATGCTAACAGGACAATCGATTTCTGGAAGTGAAGCTGTTCGCATAGGTCTAGCAAACGAGGCGTTTGAAGAAAATGAGCTTTTTCAAAAAGTAGCAGAGCTTGCTGGGCAAATGGCAAGAAAAAGTCCTATGACTATTAAAGCAGTTTTGCATCTTTTACAATATGCTAAAGATGCCCGCTATGAAGAAGGAATAGAAGAAGAAGCAAGGAAATTTAAAGAAGTATTCGGTTCAGAGGACGCTTCAGAAGGGATTGCTGCTTTTTTAGAAAAAAGAAAGCCATTCTTCCAGGGTAAATAATCTTAATATTCAGTAAAGGGGTGGAGTTATGAATATTTTTGTGTTAATGAAGCGTACGTTTGATACAGAAGAAAAGATTTCACTTGATGGAGGAGAGATTATTGAGGATGGAGCAGAGTTCATTATTAATCCTTATGATGAATATGCAATAGAAGAAGCAATTTCTTTAAAAGAAAAACATGGAGGGGAAGTGACGGTTGTAACACTGGGGAACGAAGATGCTCAAAAAGAACTGCGAACGGCGCTTGCAATGGGTTGTGATAAAGCGGTGCTCATTGATACAGAAGATGAAATAGAAAGCGAAGATGAATATACCACATCCATTATTTTAGCCTCTTATTTAAAAGAACAGCAATTTGATTTGATTATTGGTGGAAATGTTGCTATTGACGGAGGAAGTGGACAGGTTTGTCCACGAGTCGCAGAGCTTTTAAATATGGCTTGTGTTACAACTATCACAAGTATTGAAATCCAGGGGAATGATGTGGAAATAATAAGGGACGTAGAAGGAGATGAAGAAAAAATTCAAGCAGCTCTACCGCTTGTTGTAACAGCTCAGCAAGGACTAAATGAACCGCGCTATCCGTCTTTACCTGGTATTATGAAGGCCAAAAAGAAGCCGCTTGAAGAAATTGAATTAGACGATCTAGAAATAGAGGAAGAAATACAAGCCAAAACAAAGGTTGTTGAACGGTTTTTACCACCTGAAAAAGAAGGAGGCAAAATACTTCAAGGTGAATCACACGAACAGGTGAAAGAGCTTGTTCATCTATTATACTCAGAAGCAAAAGTGCTTTAAAAAAGGAGGAATAGCTATGGCCCGCAAAGTATTGGCATTGGCGGAATTTAAAGGCGGAGAAGTCAGAAGTGTATCGTACGAAGCAATTGCAGCAGCACGCATGATTGCAGATGGCGGAGAAGTTGTTGTGGGAGCAGTTGGAGAAGACATTGCTCGCCATACGTCTTCATTTTTTCACTATGGTGGAGATCGTGTAGTTTTTATTGAAAGCGCTAACTTAAAAACATATACGCTTGATGGTTTCTCCCAATGTTTTCAGGCCCTCTTAGAGGAGGAAGAACCAGAAGCAATTATTATAGGCCATACTTCTCAAGGGAAAGAGGTTGCTCCAAAGCTTGCAGCAAAGCTTGAGAGTGGTTTAATTTCTGATATAACAGATATTGAAGTTGTGGGTGAAAACGTTATTCTAACGCGTCCTATCTACTCAGGAAAAGCTTTTGAGAAACGCATCCTTACTGACACCCCTTTATTTTTCACAATTCGTCCAAATAATATCGAAAAGCTTGCAGCGGACCCAGGAAGAGATGGAGAAACAAAAGAAGTTGCAGAACCATCTCTAGATTTACGTACAGTTGTAAAAGAAGTTATGCAAAAAGCGACGAGCGGAGTAGATCTTTCAGAAGCAAAAGTGATTGTAGCTGGAGGACGGGGTGTAAAAAGCGAGGAAGGGTTTAAGCCATTACAAGAACTTGCTGATGTGCTAGGTGGAGCAGTTGGAGCTTCAAGAGGGGCATGTGATGCAGAATATTGTGATTACTCACTTCAAATTGGACAGACGGGAAAAGTTGTTACGCCTGATTTGTATATTGCATGTGGCTTATCTGGCGCTATTCAACACTTAGCAGGTATGTCTAATTCAAAAGTGATTGTAGCTATCAATAAAGACCCAGAAGCAAATATTTTCAATGTAGCAGACTATGGGATCGTCGGAGACTTGTTTGAAATTATTCCACTTTTAATCGAGGAGTGTAAAAAATTAAAAGTAGAAAAGAGCTAAAGGCGACACTCTGTCGCCTTTTCCGTGTTTTTTTATGAAAAATGCTGTTTTTAAATGATTCCTTAGGGTATAACTATGTAATAGGAAAGGCATGACGAAACAAATAAATGGCACTCCCATTTTAATGATGTTATACTGTGAATATCTTAAAAGAAGTTACTTAGGTATAGGAGGAATTTTTAATGGCAATTACACATGCAACAGATCAAAACTTTACTGCTGAAACAAATGAAGGGGTAGTACTTGTTGACTTTTGGGCACCATGGTGCGGACCTTGTAAAATGATTGCTCCAGTTCTTGAAGAACTTGATTCAGATATGGGCGACAAAGTAAAAATCGTAAAGCTTGACGTAGATGAAAACCAAGAAACAGCAGGGAAATTTGGTGTAATGAGTATCCCAACTTTACTTGTTATGAAAGATGGAGAACAAGTTGACAAAATCGTTGGCTTCCAACCAAAAGAAGCACTTGCTGAAGCATTAAACAAACATCTATAAGCTTTAAAAAGGGCGCCTGCTTTTTGCAGGTGCTTTTCTTATGACAAAAAGAAAAAGGGGGGACGTTATGAATGCAATCATAAAAGAAAAGCTAGCGATTCTTCCAGATCAGCCTGGCTGTTACTTGATGAAAGATAAGGACGGTACTGTTATTTATGTCGGAAAAGCAAAAGTATTAAAAAATAGAGTACGCTCATACTTTACCGGAAGTCATGATGGGAAAACGCTTCGTCTTGTGAACGCTATTGTTGATTTTGAATATATCGTCACGTCTTCCAACATTGAAGCGCTTATTTTAGAAATGAACTTAATTAAGAAGTACGATCCAAAATATAATGTTATGCTAAAAGATGATAAAGGCTATCCATTTATTAAAATTAGCAATGAGCGCCATCCACGTTTATTTATTACAAGAAAAGTAAAAAAAGATGGAGGCAAATATTTTGGACCTTATCCAAACGTTCAAGCAGCAAATGAGACAAAGAGGCTGTTAGATCGCTTATATCCACTCCGGAAATGTTCTACTATTCCAGACCGAGTTTGTCTTTATCATCATATTGGCCAATGTTTGGCTCCCTGTGTTTATGAAGTGACAAAGGAGCAAAATAAGGAGCTTGTAGACGAGATTGCAAAGTTTTTGAACGGCGGATTTAAGCATGTTAAAGAAGAACTGACTGAAAAGATGATGAACGCATCAGAAAATCTAGAGTTTGAACGTGCACAGGAATATCGAGATCAAATTTCCCATATTGAAGCAACAATGGAAAAGCAAAAAATGATGTTTAACGACTTTGTTAATCGAGATGTTTTCGGCTATTCCTATGATAAGGGATGGATGTGTGTCCAAGTTTTCTTTATTCGCCAAGGAAAACTAATTGAACGTGATGTTTCCATGTTTCCTTTTTACGGTGAACCTGAAGAAGATTTTCTCACTTTTTTAGGACAGTTTTATCAGCAGTCTAACCATGTAAAACCAAAGGAAGTGCTTCTTCCTGAGCATGTTGATTGTGAAATAGTGGAGCGTCTTTTAGAAATCAAAGCACACTGTCCTCAAAAAGGAAAAAAGAAAGATTTACTGAACCTAGCCAATAAGAACGCTAAGATTGCTTTGAAAGAAAAATTTTGGCTTATTGAACGTGATGAAGAACGGACAATTAAAGCAATTGAAAATCTTGGTGAGAAACTAAATATTGCTACGCCAAATAGAATCGAAGCATTTGATAACTCAAACATTCAAGGAACAGATCCTGTATCAGCAATGGTCGTATTTGTTGATGGAAAACCATATAAGAAAGAATATCGAAAATATAAAATTCGAACTGTTGAAGGTCCAAATGATTATGATTCCATGCGTGAAGTTGTGCGACGAAGATATAGTCGTGTATTAAAAGACAATCTTCCGCTTCCAGATCTAATTGTGATTGATGGAGGGAAAGGACAAATTGCGGCTGCAGAGGACGTACTTGAAAATGAACTTGGATTGTTTGTTCCTGTTGCAGGTCTTGTAAAAGATAGTAAGCACCGAACATCAAACATTATGATCGGAAATCCTTTAGAAGTAGTGCCTCTTGAAAGGAACAGCCAAGAGTTTTATTTACTGCAGCGCATTCAAGATGAAGTGCACCGCTTTGCGATTACTTTTCATCGACAAGTTCGGTCAAAATCTTCTTTTCAATCTGTTCTTGACGATATTAAAGGGGTTGGCGCAAAGCGAAAAAAAATGCTACTTACTCACTTTGGGTCTTTAAAGAAATTAAAAGAAGCAAGCATAGAAGAAATCCAAGGAGCAGGGATACCAAAAGATACAGCAACTGCGATTTATAGCGTTCTTCGCGAAGAAAACGAAAAAAGTGATTGAAAACTTTTTAAATATTTGATAAGCTAAAAAAAGATTTTAAAAACTGTATAATCACTTCAATATTACTGAGGTGAAGATAGAGGTGCGGATTTTAAGAGTATATAGCAGGAGGAAAATGAGTTCCGTTGATTGTTATAGAAAGGAAAATCTGCCGAAGTGGAAGTTAGCTCATCATAGCTTTTGCTGGTTTTGCATTGAATAAATGTAAGACTGTCAAGATCACAATCTTGGAGGGCTATCTCACACATTGCGCAAATATAGATATTTTAAAAAAGCAATGAGAGATTCTCTCATTGCTTTTTTTTATTGCGTTCGCCCTACTTACGAGTAAACCATTTGTGTGAAAAAACGAACTGAGGAGAGGTTTTAGAAAAATGGGCTTAGTTGTTCAAAAATTTGGAGGAACTTCCGTAGGATCTAGCGAGAGAATTCAAAATGTAGCAAATCGAGTTATTGAGGAGAAAGCAGCAGGTAATAATGTCGTTGTTGTTGTATCTGCGATGGGAAAAACAACGGATGAGCTTGTTTCATTATCAAAAGAGCTCAATGAAAACCCAAGTAAGCGGGAAATGGATATGCTTTTAACAACAGGAGAACAGATTACCATTTCTCTTCTTTCTATGGCTCTTCAGGCGAAAGGTTATGATGCTGTTTCTTTAACAGGTTGGCAAGCTGGAATGAAGACAGAAGAGGTACATGGAAATGCTCGAATTACCAATATTGAAACCGCTCGAATCAAACAATATCTCAAAGAAAATAAAATTGTCGTTGTTGCGGGATTCCAAGGGATTACAGAGAACAATGAGATTACAACATTAGGTAGAGGTGGCTCTGATACAACTGCGGTGGCACTTGCTGCAGCTCTTGAAGCAGAAAAATGTGATATTTACACAGATGTAACAGGAGTCTATACGACAGATCCTCGTTATGTTAAAGGTGCGAGAAAACTTAACTCGATTTCTTATGATGAAATGTTAGAGCTTGCCAATCTAGGAGCAGGGGTTCTTCATCCAAGAGCTGTTGAGTTTGCTAAAAATTATGAAGTAAAGCTTGAAGTTCGGTCAAGTTTAGAAAAAGAACGTGGAACAATTATTAAGGAGGAAGCAGAGATGGAAGATAATTTATTAGTAAGAGGAATTGCATTTGAGGACAATATTTCCCGAGTTACGGTTATTGGCATGGAGGATAACATTTATACCCTTCCTTCTATCTTCTCGCTCCTTGCTAAACATCATATTAATGTAGATATTATTGTTCAAAGCGTTACGTCTGCTAAGTCAGCAGTATCATTTTCCGTAAAAACAGAGGAACTTCAACGTACATTAAGTGTTTTAGAAGCTCAAAAAAGATATCTGCAATATGAAGAAGTTGAGCATGAAAATGGACTTTCAAAAGTCTCTATTGTTGGTTCTGGAATGGTTTCAAATCCTGGGGTGGCTGCAAAAATGTTTGAGGTGCTTCAAGATAGTAAAGTTCAAGTGAAAATGGTTAGCACGTCTGAGATTAAAGTTTCAACAGTCATTGTGCAAAAAGATATGGTAAAAGCTGTCGAAGCTCTTCATGAAACATTTGAGTTAACAAATGAACGTGTAGGTAAATAAAAAAGGAGGACTCGTTTAGCGAGTTCTCCTTTTCTATACTAAAATATCTCTTCTGTCATAAACGATGGAAAGGACGACCTTGTTACGATGTTTTTTCCATTGCTCAGCTTCTGCTGTATATCCTTTTTGAGCTTGAATTTGTTCAGCTAGAAATCCAGCCTCAAGTTGGAAAGAGCATGTTTCTTTATTATGTAAACGGCGTTCAACGCTAGGTCCGCTAAGTTCAAATTCGAGTGAGCTTCTTTGTTCTTTTTTTAGAGTAAGAGTGCCCCATCCTGCACGAATAAAAAAAGTTTGAAGATCTGCTAGGGACGGTTGTGGATAAAGACGTGCAATATTCTTACCAGCCCAATAGGAAATATTATCTGTTTCCTTTCCTAAAATATCTGGTAAAACAATATCTCGTAGCAGTTCATAACCAAATAAAGGAATGGTTTCTTCATGTGTAACAGCAGATGGCCTTTCCTCTTCTTTTTCCACTTCTTCTAAACTATCTAACTCTTGTTTTTCTCGTTGCTCCATACCGATACCTCACTTTCTTTTCCATTATAAATGATTTTTTACGATTTATATAGTTTGTGTAAGAAAAAAGTAGCTTTTCCCTGTTTTAGAAGTGAAAATCACCTACAACAATTCTTGACGCTTACATTATGGGGGAGTACAATAAATTTGTCACATTTGTTTCACAATTTATAATTTGTTGAAAAATGCAAGGGGTTTCATTTTTCAACAAATTAGACTACAACAAAAAGGATGGGGAGCTCGGGTCTATTGGACTACACATGTTTTCTATTTCACAAGGGGGGTTTAGATATTGGAAGCAACAAAAGAATTTTATTATCGTAGGTTACACTCATTACTGGGTGTAATACCGATCGGGATTTTCCTTATCCAGCATCTTGTTGTTAACCACTTTGCAACAAGAAGCCCAGAGGCATTTAACACTGCCGCACACTTCATGGAAAAACTACCGTTTCGCTATTTATTGGAGATCTTTGTGATTTTCTTACCAATTATCTTTCATGCTGTTTATGGATTATATATTGCCTTTACAGCCAAGAACAATGCGAACAGATATGGATTCTTTAGAAACTGGATGTTTGTTCTTCAACGTGTTACAGGTGTTATTACACTTATCTTTATTACATGGCACGTATGGGAAACACGTATTCAAGCTATGAGAGGTGCCGAAGTTAACTATGATATGATGGCAAACATCTTATCAAGCCCGGTTTCACTTGCTTTTTATCTTATTGGTGTTATTTCTACTATTTTTCATTTTGCTAACGGCTTATGGTCATTTAGCGTTAGCTGGGGTTTAACAGTAACTCCTCGTTCTCAAAGAATTGCAACATATGTGACGATTGGCGTATTTTTTGCTCTTACAATTGTAGGTGTCCGCGCCATCCTAGCGTTCACTTAATTTATTCATATCTCAAAGGAGTGAGTTACGATGAGTAACGGAAAAATTATTGTTGTCGGCGGTGGACTCGCTGGTTTAATGGCAACAATTAAAATTGCGGAATCTGGTAAGAAAGTAGACTTGTTTTCTATCGTTCCAGTGAAGCGTTCTCATTCAGTGTGTGCGCAAGGTGGAATAAACGGAGCCGTAAATACAAAAGGTGAGGGAGATTCGCCATGGGAGCACTTTGACGATACAGTTTATGGTGGAGACTTTTTAGCAAACCAGCCTCCCGTTAAAGCAATGTGTGAAGCAGCACCTGGAATTATTCATTTATTAGACCGTATGGGAGTTATGTTTAACCGTACACCAGAAGGATTGCTTGATTTCCGCCGCTTTGGAGGTACACAGCATCATAGAACAGCTTTTGCTGGCGCAACAACAGGACAGCAACTTTTATATGCACTTGATGAGCAAGTTCGTCGTTATGAAGTAGCGGGTCTTGTAACTAAATATGAAGGATTTGAATTCCTAGGGGCCGTTATTGATGATGAAGGAACCTGTAGAGGGATTACCGCTCAGAATTTGCAGTCAATGGAGATTGGTTCATACAAAGCAGATGCGGTAATTATGGCAACAGGTGGACCTGGAATAGTATTTGGTAAATCAACAAACTCCATGATCAATACAGGATCAGCAGCTTCAATTGTTTATCAACAAGGAGTACACTATGCAAACGGTGAGTTTATCCAAATTCATCCAACCGCAATTCCAGGAGATGATAAACTTCGTCTTATGAGTGAATCAGCGCGTGGTGAAGGTGGCCGTGTTTGGACATATAAAGACGGAAAGCCTTGGTACTTCCTTGAGGAAAAATATCCGGCATATGGAAACTTAGTTCCGCGTGATATCGCAACTCGTGAGATTTTTGATGTTTGTGTTAACCAAAAACTGGGTATTAATGGAGAGAACATGGTATATCTTGATCTTTCTCATAAGGATGCGAAAGAACTAGATATTAAACTTGGTGGAATTATTGAGATTTATGAAAAATTCATGGGTGATGATCCACGTAAAGTACCAATGAAGATCTTCCCTGCCGTTCACTACTCAATGGGTGGCCTTTGGGTGGATTATGATCAAATGACAAATATTCCTGGTCTTTTTGCAGCTGGTGAATGTGATTATTCTCAGCACGGTGGAAACCGCTTAGGTGCAAACTCTCTACTTTCAGCTATTTATGGTGGTATGGTTGCAGGACCAAACGCAGTAAAATACATTGAAGGTCTTAACAAATGGACAGATTCTATAGAATCTTCACTTTATGATAAACATGTAAAAGAGCAAGAAGAAAAATGGCAAAACATTCTTTCACTAGATGGAAAAGAAAATGCTTATGTTCTTCATAAAGAACTTGGAGAATGGATGACTGATAACGTAACAGTTGTACGTTATAACGATAAATTGTTGAAAACAGATGATAAAATTCAAGAGCTTCTTGAACGCTATCAGAATATTAATATTAATGATACAGCAAAATGGAGTAACCAAGGAGCAGCATTTACGCGTCAGCTAGCAAATATGCTTCAACTTGCTCGTGTTATTACACTTGGTGCTTATAACCGTAATGAAAGTCGCGGAGCACATTATAAACCAGACTTCCCAGAACGTAATGATGAAGAATTCCTAAAAACAACGATGGCAACTTTTGTAGATCGTGAGTCAGCACCTAACTTTTCTTATGAAGATGTAGATGTTTCATTAATCAAGCCGCGTAAGCGTGATTATTCACAGAAGAAAGATAGTGGATCAGCATCCTCTAAAAAAAAAGAGGGGGTTAGTGGGAAATGACTGAGACAAAAACAAAAACCATTAAGTTGATTATTACACGCCAAGATTCACCGGAAACAGCTCCATATGACGAGGAATTTGAGATTGAGTATCGTCCAAATATGAACGTTATTTCAGCTCTAATGGAAATTCGTCGAAATCCAGTAAATTCAAAAGGTGAGCATACAACACCAATTAACTGGGATATGAACTGTTTAGAGGAAGTTTGTGGAGCATGCTCAATGGTTATTAACGGACGCCCTCGTCAATCTTGTACAGCGTTAGTTGATAAGCTTGAACAACCGATTCGACTCAAGCCAATGAAAACTTTCCCTGTTGTGAGGGATCTACAAGTCGACCGTAGTCGCATGTTTGATTCGTTGAAAAAGGTAAAAGCATGGGTACCGATTGATGGAACTTACGATTTAGGGCCGGGACCACGTATGCCAGAGAAGAAACGTCAATGGGCATACGAACTCTCAAAATGTATGACATGTGGAGTATGCTTAGAAGCTTGTCCAAATGTAAACAGTAAATCAAATTTCATTGGACCTGCTCCATTATCACAAGTTCGCTTATTTAATGCACATCCGACTGGAGCAATGAATAAACATGAACGACTTGATGCTTTAATGGAAGATGGAGGACTTTCAAATTGCGGTAACTCACAAAACTGCGTAAAGTCTTGTCCAAAAGGTATTCCATTAACAACATCAATTGCTGCTTTAAACAGAGACACTACTCTTCGCTCTTTCCGAAAGTTTTTTGGAAGCGATGCAGAATAAAAAGAAACCTCTCCATACTGGAGAGGTTTCTTTTCATCAAAGGAGGAAGATGAATGAAGAAGCCGAGTTATATTAACAATATAGAGACTTGGAAGCACGATTTTAACTTTAATAGAGAGATTCGAGTTCGTTTTTGTGAGACAGATATGTTTGGTCACATGAATAATACCGTTCCTTTCCTCTATTTTGAAGAAGCCCGAACAACTTTTTTTCAACATATTGGTTTTATGGAAATATGGAAGAAGCCTGATAGTGAAACAATGCCAGTTGTTGCTGATTTACAGTGTGATTTTGTTCAACAAGTCTTCTTTGGAGAAGTGCTTAGAGTAAAAACGAAAATTGAGCATACTGGACGTTCATCTGTTGATTTACACTATGTTGGGATAAATGAAAAAGAGGAAATTTGCTTCACAGGACGAGGTGCTCTTGTACAGGTTTCCAAAAGCACGGGTAAATCTGTTCCATGGACAGAGGAGCAACTTGAGAAATTAAAACCTTATCAATCGAAAAAAAGTGAATAAAATATAGCATAACTTGCGAATTCTAGGAACCGCTTTATCCTTTTTTACATAGTATATCGTGACTAACTTACACCCATCCGATAGTTCGACTCTGGATCAGGCAAGGAGGGTTACATTGAAGGATAAAGAATTTCCACCTAAACCGTTACTTACAAAGAGAGAACGAGAGGTTTTTGAACTTCTAGTACAGGACAAAACAACGAAAGAGATCGCAAGTGAGCTGTTTATTAGTGAAAAGACGGTTCGCAATCATATTTCTAACGCAATGCAAAAGCTTGGCGTTAAAGGGCGTTCTCAAGCTGTCGTTGAACTTCTTCGCATGGGAGAACTCGAGTTATAACATGTGGCCGACTATCAGTAAAAGATAGTCGGTTTTGTTTTCTAGCGAAATGAAAGATTATCACAGTCAAAAAAGGGAAGTAGAAAAATAAAGAAATATAGGGGGAGAAAGAAATGTACAATAAAATTCTTGCAGCCGTAGATGGCTCAAAACAGGCAAAAGAAGCGCTTGAGAAAGCATTTTCTATTGCTTCTTGTTATCGTACACCACTGCAAATTCTTCATGTGAAAGAAGGGGATGATAAAACTAAAACATATTGGTATAAACGCTCTAATTTAAACAAGCTAGAAGACAGGCAAGAATTTCTTCGTGAAATTGATACTATGGCTGCAAAGTATAACATTACTCATAAGGTTCATTTTAGAGTTGGAAATCCTGCTGAAGAAATTATTCGTCATGCAAATGAGAACAATATTGAACTTATTGTGGTAGGAAGTAGAGGATTTAATAGATTTCAAAAAGTAGTGCTTGGTAGCGTTAGTTCTAGAATAATAGAGAAAGCCTCCTGTTCCGTTCTCCTTGTGAAATAAAAGAAGGGATGAGGCTTCTCCTACTCTTCATTTGAATTCTTTATTGAAAAATGAGCCAACTTCCTCTATCATTGTAGTTAATTAGAAAACTCATACAAGAAAAAATTTTTACATAAATCAAAAAAGTAGCAGATAGAGAACTATCCTAGCATACTGCACATAAGGGGAGTCATCATCACAGCTAAGTTTGTTTGGGATGAGATAGTGGTTCCACTATGTATGTTTTGCTAGGGAGAGTTCTTCTTTCATTTTAAAGACAATTTCATATTGTAAACAGGAAGGTACATAGCTTTAAAGCCTATGTTGAAAAGGGAAGCCAGTGAAAATCTGGCACGGTGCCCGCCACTGTAAAAGGGAGTTCTATTACAACGTGTCACTGAATTTTTTTGGGAAGACGTAGTAGAACGATTACCTTGAGTCAGGAGACCTGCCTTAGCTGTTTGCTTCATTTGAAACCTACGGGACATAGGAAGAAGTGCTAATCCATTGTGCAAACTCGTGTACAGGTATGCATTTTACATCTCTTTCTCGTAGAGGTGTTTTTTTTATGCATTTTTTGAGAAAACGATTTTAACGAGGGAGTTGGTATGGATGACAACGTGGAATTTAAATGAAACAAAGCACCATGTCTTAATTTGTAATGGTGGAACGTGTATGAAAAAGGGCGGAGAAGAAGTAACGGTTGCTGTTCGAGATGAAATTGAAAAGCTTGGGGCGGATGCTCAAATTCATACAACAAGAACGCGATGTAATGGGCGATGTAAAGATGGATGTGTAGCAATTGTATACCCTGAAGGAGTTTGGTATAAAGAAATGACACCAGAGCTTGGAAGAGAGATGGTAAGAGAGCATCTCTTAGATGGGAATAAGCTTGAAAACTCTATCATCTACACATATGAGGAAGGATTTAAAGCTCCTGAAAATTCCTCATCACCAAAAGGAATTTCAAAAGAGAAAGTGAAATAACTGTTTTCGAAAGAATCACATCATTCGAAAAACTTGTGGTAGGAGGAAAAAATATGAGTGGTAAATTGCTTATCGTCGGATTTGGGCCAGGAAATTTTGAACATATTACAGAGCGAGCGAAAGAGGCACTTCAAGAAAGTGACATGATTATTGGCTATAAAACATATGTGGAACTTATCCAAGGGTTGTTGTCAAATCAACAGGTTATTAGTACTGGAATGACTGAGGAAGTGACAAGAGCCCAAGAAGCAGTGAAGCAAGCTGAGCAAGGGAAAAAAGTAGCTGTGATCTCGAGTGGAGATGCGGGAGTATACGGAATGGCTGGTCTTGTGTATGAAGTGCTTGTTGAAAAAGGTTGGTCAAGAAAAGACGGAGTGGAAATTGAAATTATTCCTGGTATCTCTGCGATTAACTCTTGTGCTTCATTATTAGGAGCCCCTGTTATGCATGATGCGTGCACAATAAGCCTAAGCGACCATTTAACACCATGGACACTTATTGAAAAAAGGATTGAAGCTGCGGCATCTGCTGATTTTGTTATTGCTCTTTATAACCCGAAAAGCGGAAGAAGAACCCGTCAAATTGAGGAAGCCCAGCGTATCCTGCTTCAATATAGATCACCAGATACTCCTGTTGGCCTTGTGAAAAGCGCATATCGAGACCGTCAGAATATTGTAATTACCAATTTAAAAGAGATGCTTGAACATGAAATTGGAATGCTAACAACTGTTATTATTGGAAACTCTTCAACATTTCTCTATGATGATTTGATGATTACCCCACGTGGCTATCAACGTAAATATACGCTAAATGAAACAAAACAGCCGCTAAAACCTCATCAACGTTTGAAAAAAGAGGCAGAGCCATGGGCACTTTCCCAAGAAGAAGCAGCACCAGCAGTAGAAGAGAAGGAAGCAGAAAAAGTTGAGAAAGTTAAAGAAGTAGAGAAAATTTCTTCAAGAGAAATTGCGGAGAAAGCTCTTAGTCTTGTGACAGGAAAAGAAGAGCAAACAACATTTGAAAAAGTAACGGCTAAGATGGAATCCATCTTCGAACTTGCTGTAAGCCCAGGGCTTGTAAGTAAAAAGTTTACACCAGTTCAGCTCACCACAATTGCTGAAGTTGCAGGCGAAAAAGGGTCAATTGAATATACACCAGATCATCAAATTCGTCTTGAAGTACCGACTGCTGAACCAGAAAAAGTAACAAAGAGACTTAGCGAAGTAGGTCTACTCCTTGCTCCTGTTGGAGACGTTTTAACAATGAAGGCGTGTGACTTCTGCGATGGAGAGAAAAAAGATTCCATTCCATATGCAGAAGAACTTCAAGAAAGACTTGGCGGAGCGAATATGCCAAAAGTTACAAAAATCGGGTTCAACGGCTGTGGTATGGCTTGCTACAGAGCTGTACAAGATGATATCGGAATTGTATATCGAAAAGGAAAGTTTGATTTGTTTCTTGGAGCGAAAACAGTAGGCCGATCAGCACATTCTGGACAGCCTGTTGCAGAAGGAATTTCTCCTGAAAAGATTGTTGATGTTGTTGAAGGAATTGTTGATGAGTATAGAGAAAAGGGGCATCCTAATGAGTCGTTCTTTAAATTCTTTAAACGTGTAAAAGAAGTCGGTGGTTTTATTTATCAAGATGTAACACCCAAAATTAAAATTGAGCCAGCTCCTTGTGGAGACTAGGAAAATAGAGGGGGAAAACAAATGGAAGCTGTATTATTTATTGGACACGGAAGCCGTGACTTTGAAGGAAATGAAGAAGTACGTCAATTTGTAGAGAAAATGAGGACTCTTTTGCCAGAGACGTTGTTAGTAGAAACAAGCTTCTTAGAATTTGAACGCCCAACAATTGCAGATGGAATTGATACCTGTATAGAAAAAGGGGCGCATCATGTTATTTTAATTCCAATTATGCTTCTTCCTGCTGGCCATTCTAAAATTCACATTCCAGGAGCAATTGATGAAGCAAAAGAAAAGTATCCCAACACGAAATTTACATATGGCAGACCAATTGGTATTCATGAAGAAACGTTTGAAATTTTAAATACAAGATTAAAAGAGTCTGGGGAAAATTTAGAAAGTCCTGGAGAAGAAACAGCAATTATCTTACTTGGGCGCGGTGGAAGCGATGCTGACGCGAACAGTGAGCTTTATAAAATTACGCGTCTTCTTTGGGAGAAAACAAACTATAAACTTGTTGAAACATCCTTTATGGGTGTAACAGATCCTTTGATTGAACAAGGAGTAGAACGCTGTATTAAGCTTGGAGCAAAGAAGATTGTTGTGCTTCCATACTTCCTTTTTACAGGGATTTTAATTAAACGTCTTGAAAAACTTGTTGAAGAATTTAAAGAAAAATATCCAGAAGTTGAATTTAAGCTTGCTCAATATTTTGGCCTTCATCCAAAGCTTCAAACGATTTTGAAAGATAGAGTTGAGGAAGCACTTGAAGGTGAAGTGAAAATGAATTGTGATACCTGTCTTTACAGAATTGAAGCAATGGAGCATATTGATCACCACCACCATCATGATCATGACCACGGGCATCATCACCATCACGACCATGACCATCATCACCATGAGGATGACGAAAAAGCTGGTGTTCTAAAATGATTTTATTTATTGCTGGAACAAGTGATGCAAGAGAGCTTGCTATCCGGATCAGTGAGGAAGGCTATCCTCTTTTGGCAACGGTTGTAACAGAAAATGCCGCGATCGAATTAGAGCGAGCGCACTTATCTGTTCAAGTAGGTAGATTAGATGCAGCCGAGATTACAAAACTAATAGAGGAAAAAGGGATGAGCGCTATTGTCGATGGGAGCCATCCTTTTGCAGAAGAAGCATCTAAAAACGCAATGAGAGCAGCTGAGGAGGCTCAAATTCCATACTTTCGCTATGAACGTGAGTCTCAAACATTTCAATATGACAAGCTAACGCTTGTTAATGATTATGAGGAGGCAGCTGAAGAAGCAGCAAAAAGAAAAGGCGTTGTAATGCTTACAACAGGCAGCAAGACCCTTGCTACCTTTACAAAAAAGCTACTTCCAATTGAAGACATTCGTTTGATTGCGCGCATGCTGCCTCGAAAAGATAATATGGAAAAGTGTGAAGAGCTTGGTCTCCCTCAAAAGAACATTGTTGCCATTCAAGGTCCTTTTACAAAAGAATTTGATCAAGCATTATATAAGCAGTATGGCGTTACACTTATGGTGACAAAAGAGAGTGGGAAAGTAGGGTCTGTAGATGAAAAGCTTAGTGCCGCAAGAGAGCTTGGAATCGAAACTATTATGATTCGAAGACCACGTATTGAGTACAAAGAAGTATATAGTGATTTTCCGAGTATTCTAGAAGCGTTAAAGAAAACGGTTCAACTACAAAAACATTAAAGGAGCGTTAATTATGGACTTTCGTACAGATTTTAAACCAATTACAGTACAGCCTCAAATGATTGAAGGAAGAAGTTTTGAAATGATTACAGAGGAGTTAGGGGAGCATCATTTCACAGAAGAACAATACCCAATTGTTCAACGCATTATTCACGCTTCAGCAGATTTTGAGCTTGGAAGAAGCGTTCTTTTCCATCCAGATGCAGTTAGAGCAGGCGTTGCAGCAATCAGAAGTGGTAAACAAGTTGTAGCAGATGTGCAGATGGTCCAAGTGGGAACAAACAAGCCTCGCTTGCAAAAGTTTGGAAGTGATGTACACGTTTATATTTCTGATGAAGATGTTATGGAAGAAGCAAAACGATTAGATACAACGCGTGCTATCATTTCAATGCGCAAAGCTATTCAACATGCTGAAGGCGGCATATTCGCTATCGGAAATGCTCCGACAGCTTTACTTGAGCTTATTCGTCTTATTAAAGAAGGAGAAGCAAAACCAGGGCTTGTTATCGGAATGCCTGTAGGATTCGTGTCTGCAGCAGAGTCCAAAGAGGAACTGGCAAAGCTTGATATTCCGTTCATTACAAACATTGGACGAAAGGGCGGAAGTACAGTTACAGTTGCTGCATTAAACGCGATTTCAATTTTAGCAGATCAGGTGTAATTGTGATGAAAGCTAAAAAAGAAGATAAACCACTTCGAGAAGGGTATACAACAGGTTCCTGTGCAACAGCTGCAACAAAAGCGGCCCTTCTTTCTCTTATCACAGGTGAAGTGCAAAAAGAGGCAACAATTAAGCTTCCAATGGGGAGAATTGTGACCTTTTCAATGGAACAATGTGAAGTCAAAGAAAATATGGGATTCGCTGAAATTATTAAAGATGCAGGAGATGACCCAGATGCAACGCACGGCGCTCGTATCCAATCAACTGTAACATGGAAAGACACACCAGGCATTGAACTTGACGGAGGAGTTGGAGTTGGACGAGTCACAAAACCAGGACTGCCTGTGCCAGTTGGTGAAGCAGCTATTAATCCTGTTCCACGTAAAATGCTTTATAGCGTAGCAGAAGAAGTTTTAAAAGAGCATGGTTCAAATAGAGGGATTAAAATTATAATTTCAGTTCCTGATGGAGAAGAGATGGCCAAAAAAACGCTTAACGGCCGTCTAGGTATCCTTGGAGGTATTTCTATTCTAGGAACAAGAGGAATTGTTGTTCCTTTTTCAACAGCTGCTTACAAAGCAAGTATTGTCCAAGCCATTAGCGTTGCGAAAACAAGTGGATGTGATCATCTTGTTATTACAACAGGTGGACGCAGTGAGAAATATGGGATGAAAGAATATCCGGATCTTCCTGAAGAAGCATTTATAGAGATGGGAGACTTTGTTGGATTCACCCTCAAACAGTGCAAACGCCAAGGAATTAAGCATGTTTCAATGGTTGGAATGATGGGCAAGTTCTCAAAGGTTGCCCAAGGTGTAATGATGGTACATTCCAAAAGTGCTCCTGTTGATTTTAACTTTTTAGCTGATATTGCAGAGCGCGTTGGGGGAGACGAAGAGCTCTTAGAAAGTATCCGTAATGCAAACACGGCTTCTCAAGTTGGTGATTTCATGGTAGAAAGAAATTTGCCTTATTTCTTTGATAGTTTATGTGAAAACTGCTGTCGTTCGGGTTTAAGAGAAGTGGGCGGCGGAATGAAGATTGAAACTTCTCTTTATACGTTCAAAGGAGCGTTTCTTGGAAAGGCGGTTTATGATGAAAGGTAATATAAAGCTTATTGGCATTGGAGATGAAGGGAGAGCAAGTCTGCTCCCCCTTTATGAAACATTTATTGAACAAAGTGATGTATTAGTTGGAGGGGAAAGACAGCTTAAGTTCTTCCCTGATTATAGCGGTGAAAAAGTTGTGATAAAAGGTGGACTTAAAAACTTAGTTGATATGCTGCAAATCGAGGAACGAGAAGTTGTTGTGCTCGCTTCAGGTGATCCCCTTTTCTATGGAATTGGTGGTTATCTTTCTAAAAAGATAAATGTAAGCATTTATCCATACTTAAGTTCCGTTCAGCTTGCTTTCTCAAGAATGGGAGAAAAATGGCAAGATGCAAAACTTCTAAGTGTTCATGGGAGAGATATGCTAGGGCTTGCACAAAAGATTGATAGTGAAGACCTTGTAGCTCTTTTAACAGATGAAAAAAACTCTCCTTCTGAAATTGCAAAATATTTGCTCTCTTTTAATATGACGGAATATGAAATGTTTGTTGGCGAACACCTTGGTGGAGAAGAAGAAAGATGTAGCACTTTAACACTTGAAGAAGCAACTGATACCGCGTTTGCACCTTTAAACGTTGTGATTTTAAAAAGAACGAAAAAAGGACCATCTTGGTCATTTGGAATTCATGACGAAGAGTTTATTCAGCGTAAACCTGAAAAAGGTTTAATTACAAAAAAAGAGATTCGTACACTAAGCCTAGGGGCTCTTGGTCTAAAAAAAGACAGCATTGTTTGGGATATTGGAACATGTACAGGCTCAGTAGCAATTGAAGCTGCTCGTATTGCTAAAGACGGGAAAGTATTCGCTATTGAAAAAAACGAAGGTGATTATCAAAACTGTTTGGAAAATATGAAAAAGTTTCGTACAGATTTCACAGTTATCCACGATAAGGCGCCGAACGGCTTAGAGACATTTGAAAATCCTGATGCTGTTTTTATTGGTGGAACAGCAGGGGGAATGAAAAATATTTTAAAACAGTGTTGTGAACGCCTGAACGAAGGCGGTCAGATTGTGCTAAATGCTGTAACAATTGAAAATTTAGGAGAAGCTGTATCCACTTTTAAAGAAAATGGCTACTCCGTAGACATTACACTTGCTCAAGTTTCAAGAAGCAAGCCAATTTTAAACTTAACTCGTTTTGATGCTCTAAACCCCATCTATATTATTAGCGCTCGTCGTGAAGAAGGAGAAAAATAATGATAGGAACATTATACGGTCTTGGCGTAGGACCAGGAGATCCAGAACTTATTACAGTAAAAGCATTTAGAAAGTTAAAAGAAACAGATGTTATTGCTTATCCGAAGAAAAGAAAAGGAAGTAAAAGCTATGCACATCGCATTGTTGAAGCATATTTCAATCCAAGTGAAAAAGAAATGCTTGGGCTTGTATTTCCAATGACAAAAGATAAAGAAATTCTTCAAAAGAAATGGAGCGAAACAACGGAAACGGTATTTGCTGAGCTTCAGCAAGGAAAAGACGTTGCTTTTGTAACAGAAGGTGATCCTCTTTTATATAGTACATTTATTCATATGATGAAACTGATGAAAGAACGCCACCCAGAAGTCCAAATTGAAACAGTACCAGGTATCTCTTCTATTAATGGTGCGGCTTCACGTCTTGGTCTGCCGCTTGCAGATGGTGATGAACATGTGGCAATTGTTCCTGCTCGAGAAGACTATGAAGAAATGAAAAAAGTGCTTCTTGAAAACGACTGTATCGTATTTATTAAAGTCGCAAAAGTAATTGATTTTATGATTCCGTTATTAAAAGAACTAAATTTATTACATAAAGCATCTGTTGTAACGAAAGTAACGTCAGAGGAAGAAATCGTATGGAATATTGAAGAATTAGAAGGCGTAGAGCTTGAATACTTAACATTAATGGTGGTGCGAAAATGAAGCTATTTATTATCGGAGCAGGACCAGGAGATCCGGATTTAATTACAGTAAAAGGTTTAAAACTACTTCAGGAAGCAGATGTTGTACTTTATGCTGATTCGCTTGTAAATGAAGAGCTTGTAAATAAGGCAAAAGAAGACGCAGAAGTGTTGAAAACAGCTGGCATGCATCTAGAAGAAATGGTTGACCTTATGGTAGAACGACTAAGTGAAGGAAAGAAAGTTGTTCGTGTTCATACAGGAGATCCTGCTGTCTATGGAGCAATTATGGAACAAGTTGCACTATTAAAAGAGCGTGACGTTGAAGTTGAAATCATTCCAGGAGTTAGCTCTGTATTTGCCTCAGCAGCATCTGTTGGAGCTGAGCTTACCATCCCAGATTTAACTCAGACGGTTATCCTTACAAGAGCAGAAGGAAGAACCCCAGTTCCAGAGTTTGAGAAACTAAAGGATTTAGCAAAGCATCAGTGTACAATTGCGTTATTTTTAAGTGCGACATTAACAAAGAAAGTGATTAAAGAGCTACTTAGCGCTGGATGGAGTGAAGATACTCCTGTTGCTGTAGTATACAAAGCAACATGGCCAGACCAAAAGATCGTACGCACAACGCTTGTTAATCTTGATGAAGACATGAAGAAAAATGGAATTCGTAAGCAAGCTATGATTCTAGCTGGCTGGGCTTTAGATGAACATATTCATAAAAAAGATTATCGTTCAAAGCTTTATGATAAGACATTTACACATGGATTTAGAAAGGGGCTTCCATCATGATTGCATTGCAAGAAGGTGAAGTACCAGCTGTCACACAACAAGGAGATTATGCTGTTGTTGCTATCACAAAGCACGGAGTTGAGCTTGCTCGAAAGCTCGGCTCCTCTTTTCAAAATTCTGACGTGTACTATATGAGCAAGTTTGAAAAAGGGGATGAAGAAGATAAGGGCATTCAGCTTTTCTCAGGAAGCGTTCGCTTGTTACTTCCAGCTCTTTTTCAACAATATAAAGGGATTATTATTATTATCTCACTTGGTGCGGTTGTTCGCATGATTGCGCCTCTTTTAAAAGATAAAAAAACCGACCCAGGTGTTGTTGTTGTAGATGATAAAGGAGAAAACGTCATCAGCGTTCTTTCAGGTCATATCGGAGGAGCAAATGAATTAACAAGAGAGATTGCAGCTCTTTTAAAAGCGCACCCTGTTATTACAACTGCATCTGACGTACAAAAAACAATTCCTGTTGACTTATTTGGGAAACGTTTTGGCTGGGTGTGGGATTCAGCTGAGAAGTTAACGCCTGTTAGCGCCTCTGTTGTAAATGAAGAAAAAGTAGCTGTAATTCAAGAGAGCGGAGAAAAAGGATGGTGGCATTACGATACACCAATTCCTGAAAATATTAACTCCTACTCTTCAATTGAAGAAGCGGAAAAGGACGGTTTTCAAGCTGCGCTTGTTGTAACACATCGCTTATTAAAAGAAGAGGAAAAACATGTATTAAATAATGGGGTTCTTTATAGACCTAAAAATATTGTGCTTGGTATGGGGTGCAACAGAGGCACTTCTGCTTCTGAAATTGAGAGTGTTATGTTAGAAACGCTTGAAGAACTACAATTTTCAGTAAAAAGTGTCAAAGCTATTAGCACAATTGATCTAAAAAAAGATGAAGAAGGATTACTTCAAGTAGCTAAAAAATATGGATTAGAGTTTTCATATTACACACCAGAAAAATTAAATGAAGTGGAAATTAAGAATCCTTCTGAAACAGTTTTTAAATATACAGGTGCATATGGAGTAAGTGAGCCTGCAGCTCTTTTAAAAAGCGGAGCATCTGAGCTGTATCTTGAAAAGAAAAAAAGTGGGAACGTTACGATATCTGTTGCCGTTATCCCATATAACTAAGAGGGGGAAACAACATGGTACAGCGCCGACTTGTTGTGGCAGGTACAGGAAGCGGAGTTGGGAAAACGACGCTTACAATCGGCCTTATGGCAGCATTTAAAAA
Source organism: Priestia sp. TRM10 (assembly GCF_057808375.1). Lineage (NCBI taxonomy): Bacteria > Bacillati > Bacillota > Bacilli > Caryophanales > Bacillaceae > Priestia > Priestia sp. TRM10. The sequence goes on along the minus strand of NZ_JBJZOT010000015.1, from coordinate 1,234,616 downwards.
GAAAGGATACACTGTACAAGGTTTCAAGTGTGGTCCTGATTATATTGATCCAACATACCATACAGCAGTGACGGGGAGAGTATCGCGAAATATTGATAGTTGGATGCTTCCCCATGATACAGTGAAAGAAATTGTAAAACGCAATAGCGAGGATGCTGATATTTCAATTATTGAAGGAGTAATGGGCTTTTATGATGGAAAAAGTCCCCTTGATAATAGAGGAACAACGGCTGAGATTAGTGTTTTAACAGATAGTCCTGTTTTACTTGTTGTAAACTGTGCAAGTATGGCAAGAAGTGCTGCAGCTATTGTGAAAGGTTTTCAAATGATGTGGGAAGAACCAAACATTGTCAGTGTTATTGCTAACAATGTTGGAAGTGAAGGACACTATAAGCTAGTAAAAAAGGCAATTGAGCAAGAGTGTAAAATTCCAGTGGCTGGATATGTAAAGCGAAACGAAAGCTTATCTATTCCAGAGCGACACCTAGGACTTGTGCCGTCTATTGAAAGAGGGGAGCTTCATTCTTATTTTAATGAACTTGGAGACTTAATTTCTGAAACAGTTGATTTAGAAGCATTATATACATTAGCTGAAACAGAAGTGCTAGATGTAGAAAATCCTAAACTAGTAGCAAAAGATCCTGTGGTGAAAATTGCGGTTGCAAGAGATAAAGCTTTTAATTTTTATTATGAAGAAAACGTGGAACTGTTAAAAGCAAATGGAGCAGAAATCGTAGAATTCTCACCGTTAAATGGAGAGAGCGTTCCAAGCGATGTTCAAGGGCTTTATATTGGCGGAGGCTTTCCAGAAGAGTTTGCAAACGAGCTTTCTTCACAAGAGCAGGTAAAAGAGTCCTTCAAAGACGCAATAAACTCAGGAATGCCAACGCTTGCTGAGTGCGGAGGGTTTATGTTTCTAGCAGATTCAATCGAAACAACGAACGGAGAAATACATAAGATGGTTGGTGTTGTTCCTGGGCGTGTCAAAATGCAAAAGAAACGAGCAGCACTTGGTTATCGAGAGATTAGGGGCAGTGAAGGGAATTATCTATTAGATGGGGGTCTTGAAGCAAAAGGACACGAGTTTCATTATTCAACATTTGAAGGTGATGAAGAATTTACTCCAGCTTATGAGACAAAAGGAATGAGAGGTGTGAAAAAAGAGGGATATATGAAAGGGAATCTTCTTGCCGGATACACTCATTTTCATTTTGGGTCATGCCCTCAGATGGTTGAAAAATGGATTGCAAAATGCGAGGGGTACAAAGGATGAACAAGAAAGCTCTTTCCATTATGTTTCAAGGAACTCATTCAGATGCAGGCAAAAGCGCAATTGCAACTGCTTTTTGTCGAATCTTTTTCCAAGACGGATATAAAACAGCTCCCTTTAAGTCTCAAAATATGGCTCTGAATTCTTATATAACAGTAGATGGCAAGGAAATTGGTAGAGCTCAAGGCGTACAAGCAGAAGCAGCAGGAGTTACTGCAACAACAGATATGAATCCTATTTTAATCAAACCAACGAGAGATTCTGAATCGCAAATTGTTGTACATGGAAAGCCGTATAAAAATATGAAAGCAATGGCATATAGGCAAGAGTTTTTCGAGACAGGCCTTGGATTAATTAAAGAGTCATTTAAAAGTTTAAAAGGAACCTATGAAAGAATTGTGATTGAAGGAGCTGGAAGTCCGGCTGAAGTTAATTTAAATGATCGAGAGCTTGTGAACATGCGCGTTGCAGCCATTGCAGAATCTCCTGTTGTGCTTATCGGCGATATCGAAAAGGGAGGAGTATTTGCAAGTCTTGTTGGAACACTCCAACTTTTAAGTGAGAAAGACCGTGAACGGGTTATTGGGGTTGTAATTAACAAGTTCAGAGGTGATGTATCACTGCTTACTCCTGGTCTTGAATGGTTTGAAGAATATACAGGAACCCCTGTTTTAGGCGTTATTCCATATATGCCTAACTTAAATATTGATGCTGAAGATTCTGTTGTTCTATCTCGTTATTCTCAGGTGAAAAACCTCGCAAAAGTAATTGATATTGCTGTTATTCAATATCCAAGAATCTCAAATTTTACAGACGTAGATCCTTTTTTTGTTGAGGAAGACTGCCACGTTCGGTTTGTAACAAAACTTGAACAGCTTCAGAATCCAGATCTTATTATCTTGCCAGGCAGTAAAAATACGGTTGAGGACTATCTATTTCTAGAAGAAACAGGTCTTTCGGGACGCTTAAAAGAGCTCTTTGTAAGAAATGAAACAGTTATTGTTGGGATTTGTGGAGGATATCAAATGCTTGGCGAGAAAATCTTTGATCCTTTTCATGTTGAATCACCTCATGAGGAAGTTACGTCACTTGATTTTATTCCTCTTCATACAACAATTAGAGAAGAAAAGAAAACGATTCTTTCAGAAGGAATGCTAAATTTTCAACATGAAAAGATGCCTGTAAAAGGATATGAGATTCATATGGGCACATCAATATTTACAAGAGAAGTGGATTGTCTTATTCAATTAGAAAATGGAGAAGATGGCTGTTATTTTGAAGAAGAAAAAGTCATTGGAACATATTTTCACGGTATTTTTCATAACGATTCTTTTAGAACAGCTTTATTAAACAGTATACGAGCACAAAAAGGGCATCCTCCTCTTTTAGAGCGACCATCGTTTAATAAAATGAGAGAAGAAGCCTTTGACTTACTTGCTGATCATGTGCGAAAACACGTGAACATGGAATATATTCAGTCTAAAATGGTCGAATTTTCTCAAAAAGAAACGAATTCAGAGAAGTTTTCGGTATAATTTGATGTAACCGCAAATGTAAGGAGGAAAAACTATGAGTGCTGGTACTGTTTACCTTGTTGGAGCAGGCCCTGGAGATCCTAAGCTTATTACAATTCATGGATTAGAGTGCATCCAAAAAGCTGATGTCATTTTATATGATCGTTTAGTTAGTGAAGAGCTTCTAAAACATGTAAAAGAAGGAGCAGAGCTCATATTCTGTGGTAAGCTCCCAGGGAAACATGGAAAAATTCAAGATGATATTCATCGAACTCTAGTTGAGAAGGCAGAGCAAGGAAAGACTGTCACTCGTTTAAAAGGCGGTGATCCTTTTATTTTTGGGCGTGGGGGAGAAGAAGCAGAAGTACTTGCTAAAAGAGATATCCCTTTTGAAATTATTCCTGGTATTACGTCAGGTATTGCAGCTCCTGCTTATGCAGGAATTCCGGTCACATATAAAGATAAAGCAACATCGTTTGCTATTGTTACAGGTCATGGACGAGAAGAAAAAGGGCAGGATACCCTAAATTGGGAGACGCTTGCAAAAGGGATAGATACGATTGCCTTTTACATGGGAGTAGGTAACTTACCACATATCGTTTACAAGCTTACGGAACATGGACGGAGTAAAGAGACCCCTGTTGCTATTATTCATAAAGGAACAACACAAGAGCAGCGCACTGTTGTTGGTACCTTAGCAACAATAGAAGAAATGGCTAAGGTTGAGAATGTAAAGCATCCTTCTATGATTATTGTGGGAGAAGTTGTAGACATTCGTGAAAAAATTCAATGGTTTAACGAAAAAGGAGAGAAAACAACTTATGACAACACTATTTGATAACTTACAAAAAAGACGTGCACTCCGCGATCACGATGGTCGTCCTGTTGAAGATGAAAAGCTTGAAAAGATTTTAGAAGCTGCAACATGGGCTCCTAATGACCGTATGCGTGAGCCATGGACATTTTATGTTATTAAAGGGGAAGCGAAAAAGAGATATGAAGAGCTTGCATATACATATTTAGAAGAGCGTTTTCCAACAAAACCTCATCTTGTTGAAAGTTCAATGAAGAGTGTTAAAAATACACCTGTTCATATTGTTGTAACAGCAGACGTTGTTGAAGGAGACGAAGAAGCAACTGGTGACAACGTATATGGAGTATGCTGCGCAATTAATTCAATGTGGTTAGCAGCGGAAGAGCTTGGTTTAGGTTTTGTATGGAGAACAAGAGGTGTAGGTCTTATTCGTGACGAACGTCTTTACGAATTTATTGGAGCACCTGAAGGAAAACAAATTGTAGGCAACCTTTTTATTGGCTATCCAACAGAAGAATCGCTTGGTAAGCTGAAAGATAAAAAGCGAACAGACTATTCTGAGAAAACCGTTTGGTTGTAAGGAGGAGTTTTATGGCTTCAAAAGAAAGAGGCTTATGCCTTGTTTACACAGGGGATGGAAAAGGGAAGACAACAGCTTCTTTAGGACTTGCTGTGCGTGCAACAGGCCGAGGTCAGCGCGTGCTGATGGTTCAATTTATTAAATCTCCTCAGCGTACGTATGGGGAAAAGATTATCTTTGATAAGCTTGGAATTGAAATGCATCAAACAGGCGTGGGATTCACATGGACGAAAACTCCAGAAGAGCATAGAGAGGCTTTAAAGAAAGCATGGGCTTTTACGAAAGAGAAAGTCATGTCAGAACAATATGACGTTGTGATTCTTGATGAAATTCATAATGCCCTTTCTATTACGAAGTTTCCGGTTGATGATGTTTTACCACTTCAAGAGGTGCTTGAGCTTATAGAAAATCGACCGCAAGGCATGCATCTTATCTTAACAGGTCGTTCAGCTCGGGAAGAAGTAATTGAAGCTGCTGATTTAGTCAGCGAAATCAAACCTATAAAGCACTACTATGAAGAAGGAATTCCAGCTGTTAAAGGGCTCGAATTTTGAAGAAGGCTCTAGTTTCTCATAGGAAACTAGAGCTTGTTTTTTTATAAAAAGGAAATTGTAGGTCAAAAGAAAGGGATTATTGGAGAAACAATAGACATTTCTAATGAACTGAGTTAACATTTTCATCATAATCTTTTTGATAAGTGAGGCAACGTCTATGGCTAAACGAAGGAAACATCATGAGACAATAGCTGAACTAGAGCGGTCTCTTCGATATATGTCTGTTATTATCAAGCAAAAAGGTCGCGAAATCTTAAACGAATACAACATCACTCCTCCACAATTTGTGGCTCTTCAGTGGCTGTTTGATTCAGGTGAAATGACAATCGGAGATCTTTCTAGCAAAATGTATTTAGCATGCAGTACAACGACAGACTTAATTGACCGAATGGAGAAAACAGGTCTTGTCACAAGAGCAAAAGATGAACAAGACCGGCGTATTGTTCGCGTTGTTCTGCTTGAACGTGGTAAGAAGCTCATTGAAGAAGTGATAGCGAAAAGGCAAAATTACTTAGCGGAGGTTGTTTGTGAGTATGATCGCGCTGAAGTTGAGCTTCTTTGTGAAAATTTGCAGAAGCTTCATAAGGAGATGAGTAGCGAATGAATCGGCCAATTGGGGTAATTGATTCAGGAGTTGGTGGGTTAACAGTTGCAAAAGAAATTATGAGACAGTTACCGAAAGAGCAAATTATTTATATGGGAGATACAGCTCGATGTCCGTACGGTCCTCGACCTGAAGAGGAAGTGCGTGCTTTTACATGGGAACTGACAAATTATTTACTTCAATTTGATATTAAAATGCTCGTTATCGCCTGCAATACAGCAACAGCAGTTGTGTTAAAGGAGATTAGCGAGACTCTAAATATTCCCGTTATTGGCGTTATTGAACCAGGAGCTCGTGCTGCGTTGAAAGCAACAAGCAATCATAATATCGGTGTTATTGGAACAAATGGTACAGTAAAAAGTAAGGCTTATGAACAAGCTTTAAAAAGGCTTCATCATAACGTATGTGTGAAAAGCTTAGCATGTCCTTTATTTGTACCCCTTGTTGAAAGCGGGGATTTCGAAGGAAATGAAGCAAGAGAAATTGTTTTTCAAACGTTAAAGCCTCTCTATCAGACGGAAATTGATATATTGATTTTAGGCTGTACACATTATCCCATTTTAAAAGAGCTTATTAAAGAAGCGATGGGAGCTCGTGTTGCACTCATCAGTTCTGGAGAAGAGACAGCAATTGAGGTAAGCACCATTTTGTCATTTCGTAATGAACTGCACACGGAAAAACGTGAAAAAGAACATGTATTTTTTACAACAGGGAATGCTTCCCTTTTTGAGCTTATTGCGTCAAAATGGTTTGATCATCCTATTCAAAACGTTCAGCATATTGATTTAACGAAAGTGAACTAATGATTAGTTCACTTTTTTCTTTAAAAAAAGAAAAAAGTGAGCGGTCTAATTTGATTAGCGGCTCGTATACATAATAGTACAAACTGTCTTAGGAGGGAAAGGTATGTCCAAAATAAAAATAACGGCGGTTTCTACTATGCTTGCGACATCAATGCTTTTAACGGGGTGCGGCTTGTTTGGAGGAGAAGATGTAGCAGAGGAAATTGATCCGCCACAAGACGTTGAGTACACGAAAGACAATCAAAAAATAAAAGAAGAAGCAAAAGAAACAACTAAAGAAAAGGAGAGTAAAAAAGCAGAAGAAACATTAACAAGAGAAGTGTATTTAATCGACAAAAATGGTTTTGTTGTTCCTCAAACAATTGATGTGCCAAAAGCAGATGCAGCAGCTGCTGAAATTATAGAATATCTTGTTGTAGGAGGACCAATTGATCAAATGCTTCCAAACGGTTTTAGAGCTGTTCTCCCTGCTGGAACAGAAGTTAAGAGCGTCAATTTGAAAGAAAATGGTACACTTGTTGTTGACTTCTCTCCAGAATTTAAGGAGTATAAAGCAGAAGATGAAAGCCGGATTTTGCAATCTTTAACATGGACACTAACACAGTTTGACGCTGTTAAGAATGTACAGCTTCAAATTAATGGCTATGATCAAAAAGAAATGCCTGTTAATAAGACCCCTATTAGTGAGGAATTGACAAGAGCAGACGGCATTAACATGCAAACAGAAGGAATTACAGATATGACAAGCACATCTTCTGCTACTCTTTACTATTTATCACAAAATGCTGATGGAACATATTATGTTCCGGTAACAAAGCGTCTCGATCTAGGGAAGACAGATGAGGAGCGTTTTACAGCGGTTGTTGATAGTTTAATAAATGATGTACCAAAGGGGCTTGTTGGTGATTTTAATAATGAAGCAGCGCTTGTAGCGAAGCCAGAGTACGAAGATGGAACAGTAACGCTAACATTTAATAAAGCTCTCTTAAATTCTGCAGAAAAGAGCCAGCTTTCTAAACATGTGGTAGATGCCCTAGCTCTTTCCCTTACAGAACAAAAAGGGGTTGAAAATGTCTCGATTGAAGTAAAAGGACAAAAGAATATAACAGTAGATTCTGGTCAAAAATTAACAGAAGAAGTTTCCCGTCCTGAAAATATAAATGCAGAGGCATTTTAAATATGATTTCGTGTTAAGAATAGTTTTTGATATACTGTAATAAAAAAGAGGTCTTTAGAGGCCTCTTTTACTTTTTACTTTTGAAGGGGATTACCCTTTTACATAGATTTTAAAGGAGGAAACATCTTGCGTATTGACGGAAGGGCGAAAGACGAAATAAGAGAAGTTAAAATTGAGAAAGACTACATAAAGCATCCAGAAGGGTCTGTACTTATTAGCGTTGGGGATACGAAAGTAATTTGTTCAGCTACAATTGATGATAGAGTACCTCCTTTTATGAGAGGAAAAGGAAAAGGATGGATTAATGCGGAGTACGCTATGCTTCCACGAGCAACAAATCAGCGCAATATCCGTGAATCTTCAAAAGGAAAAGTATCAGGTCGTACAATGGAAATACAGCGTTTAATTGGGCGAGCGTTACGAGCGGTCGTTGATTTAGAAGCGTTAGGTGAGCGCACAGTGTGGCTTGACTGTGATGTTATTCAAGCAGATGGTGGGACAAGAACAGCTGCGATTACAGGTGCGTTTGTGGCAATGGCTTTAGCCCTTGGACGAGCTGTTAAAGAAGAGAAACTTACCAATTACCCAATCCGTGATTATCTAGCGGCAACGTCTGTTGGAGTTGACGTTGAACATGGAACAATTTTAGATTTAAACTATGAAGAAGATTCCAATATTGATGTTGATATGAATATTGTTATGACAAGTAAAGGCCAATTTGTAGAGCTTCAAGGAACAGGAGAAGAAGCAACTTTTTCAAAAGATCAGTTTGATGAAATGCTTGAACTTGCTTCAAAAGGAATTTCTGATCTTGTTGCAGTACAGAAAGAAGCGTTAAGTGAGTTTTCACATCTTCTAGAAAGTGAAGGTGAAGAGGAATGAAAAAAATTTTAATTGCCACAAAAAATAAAGGAAAAGTGGCCGAATTTGCTGCTCTTTTTGAAAAGAAAGGCTACAGTGTGCAATCGCTTCTTGATTTAGAAGGAGACCTTGATGTTGAGGAAACAGGCACAACATTTGAGGAAAATGCGATTTTAAAAGCTGAAGAGATTTCAAAATTGTTGGATTGTCCTGTTGTTGCAGACGACTCTGGACTTGAAGTTGATGCTTTAAACGGAGAACCTGGCGTATATTCAGCACGCTATGCAGGTCTTGAAAAAAGTGATGAGAAAAACATTGATAAAGTATTAGAAAAATTAGAAGGTATACCTGAGTCAGAGCGAACAGCACATTTTCAATGTGCCCTAGCACTTGCTTTGCCAGGAAAAGACACCGTTGTTGTGAGAGGGAATTGCGAAGGTACTATTACGCATGAGAGAGTAGGAGAGCAGGGATTTGGGTATGATCCAATATTTTATGTACCATCTCTGCAAAAAACGCTTGCAGAACTCCCAAAAGAAGAAAAAAATAAAATAAGTCATCGAGCAAAGGCACTTCAAAAGCTAGAAGAAGTAATAGATGGAATATTGTAGAGGAGGAGAGAAATATGCGTGTGCTTATCGTAAGCGATAGTCATGGCCTAACAGAGGAACTGCATACAATTAAAAATCGTCATAAAGATGTCAATGCTTTTGTTCACTGCGGGGATTCTGAGCTTCAAGCAGATTCAAGCGAAATGGAAGGGTTTCTTGCTGTACGCGGAAATTGTGATTATGACGAACGATATGAAAATGAAGAAACGTTAAATATAGGAGAAGATCTTCTTTACGTAACACATGGTCATCTATATAATGTGAAAATGACACTTATGAATTTAACATACCGAGCTAAAGAGCGGGATGCTAAAGTTGTCTGCTTTGGACATTCTCATATTGCAGGAGCCGAGAAGATTGATCAGACGTTATTTATTAATCCAGGAAGTATTCGCCTACCGAATCGAAGAAAAGAGCGTACATATGCCATCCTCCAGTATGAAGAAAATAAAGCAACTGTAAATTTTTACGATCATGAAGGAAATGAAGTAAAAGACTTAACAAATTCATTTTCTCTATAGTATAATTAGAGAGAGAAATAATTCATTTTCTCTCTCTAAAATTTTTGGGAAAATGGTTGACTTTATGTTTTTTAGAGCGTATAATAAAACTTGTCTTAAGAGTTCAATACATATTATAATATGTCCCAGTAGCTCAGCTGGATAGAGCAACGCCCTTCTAAGGCGTCGGTCGGGAGTTCGAATCTCTCCTGGGATGTCTACTTGTTTTTAAAACGTAAAAAGCACTTTCTTATTAGTTATTAATGACTAGTAAGAAAGTGCTTTTTTTTTGTTTAAAATTTAAGATTTAGGACTATTAGATGAAAGTGTAATTTTTTGTTTACTGGATGTTGCATCGGGTACAAAACAAATAAGTAAGAAAATAGTAAAAAAATTGGAAAAAACAAAAGGAGGAATTACAGATGACAGACAAAAACAATAACCAAAACGACAATAACAAAATGTCTTATGAAGAAGCAGGCCGAAAAGGCGGAGAGAAAACAGCTCAAAATCATGATAAAGAATTTTATCAAGAAATTGGCGAAAAAGGTGGGCAAGCTACAAAGGAAAACCATGATAAAGAATTTTATCAAGAAATTGGCGAAAAAGGTGGGCAAGCTACAAAGGAAAACCATGATAAAGAATTTTATAAAGAAATTGGTGAAAAGGGCGGAAAAGCAAACCGCGATAACAACAATTAACTTTCTAAAAACCATTTAAAAAAACAAATCAAATATTCTGTTTAATAATTAAAATGGCGGGTACATCAAAAATAAGTGAGAAACTACTATATTTTGATAGGAAAATACAAGGAGGAATTACAAATGGCAGACAAAAACAACAACCGAAATAACAACAACCGAAATAACAACAACAAAATGTCTTATGAAGAAGCAGGTCGTAAAGGCGGAGAAAAAACAGCCCAAAATCATGATAAAGAGTTTTTCCAAGAAATCGGTGAAAAAGGTGGACAAGCTACAAAGGAAAATCATGATAAAGAATTTTATCAAGAGATTGGTGAAAAAGGCGGAAAAGCCAATCGCGACAATAATAAAAATAACAACTAATCTTCAGGTCTTAAAAAGATCAGCTGTTATTAGAAAAGGTTAAAGTAATTCTATCACATTATGTCAAAAAAACAAAATATTCTGTCTATATATTTATACAATATTGAATTATTATATGACAATTAATAGGGAGGAATTACAAATGGCAGACAACAATAACAAAAACAACAATAATAGTAATAACAAAATGTCTTATGAAGAAGCAGGCCGCAAAGGCGGAGAAAAGACAGCCCAAAATCATGATAGAGAGTTCTACCAAGAAATTGGCGAAAAAGGCGGAAAAGCTACTTCACAAAATCATGATAAAGAATTCTATCAAGAGATTGGTGAAAAAGGCGGAAAAGCAAACCGTGAGAATAACAGTGGAAATACCAATCGTGACAACAACAATTCTCAAAATAGCTAATAAGTACGCAACATTATAGTGATATAAAAATAATGAATATTTCTAATCGATAGAGGAGGCGTTACAAATGGCAGACAATAACAAAAACAACAAAAACAATAATAGTAATAACAAAATGTCTTATGAAGAAGCAGGCCGCAAAGGCGGAGAAAAGACAGCCCAAAATCATGATAGAGAGTTCTACCAAGAAATTGGCGAAAAAGGTGGAAAAGCTACAGCTCAAAATCATGATAAAGAATTCTATCAAGAGATTGGTGAAAAAGGTGGAAAAGCAAACCGTGAGAATAACAGTGAAAAAGCCAATCGTGAGAATAACAACAGTTAATTTTCTTTGGTGAAGGTATAGAAAATCCTCCATATCAAAAATTGGTATGGAGGATTTTACTGTGCGTGAGATAAAGAGGAAATCCGATGTTGCCTATCCTAGCAAGAGTTTAATTTTTTTCAGTAAAATGATTTTCTCATAGTGATTTTGCTGGAATTTTTAGTTTTCCCTCTTTTTTTAAGTGGTAATAAATATACTACAATCATAAAAAAATAGGAGGGGAATAAATGCCTAGACCAAAGGTGAAACATACTGAAGAATACTTAGACATAAAGGCAGGGCGGTTTCGGATTTACTTTCATAAACGCTATAAACTTATCTCTACAGTAAATGATCTTTTAATTGGTTTATTTTTTGTAGTAGGGAGTGTACTTAATTTATTCACTGTCACATCTATATATGGAAAATCGCTCTATATTTGTGGAAGCGTTTTACTTGGTAGCCGACCTATATTAAGAATTATGCATGATACATCACTTAGAAATGAGATGAAGCAGAAAGAGTCTTATAATCCATATGATAAAAATAAGTAAAATCTTATACGGAAATGTGAACTCCGCATGTGTTAAGAAGAAATTAGAGAAGGTATACTCTCTCTAAGTTTCTGCTATTGCTTATGGAGAAGCGAAAATATTAAAAGTTCAATGCAAACCACTCTTCTTAATAAGAGTGGTTAGTCATTATTTTTAAGATATAATTCGATAAGATCTTATAAAACTATATAGCTGAGTTATATTAAACATTGAGTTATTTTTACCAGTTAGATACATAAAAAATAAAATTATGGTAAATATGAACTGGTTTTATCAATTAAAATAAAGGATTTATAAGATATTTTTAAAAATGGAGATTACTAATAGCACAGTAATGTAAACGGATACAATGATTAATCGGTAGAAAAGGTGTGAAAAAAATTCAAGAAAACATCTTGACGCTTCTTAAAATAGGGCGTAGTATATAGTTCAAATAAAGAATTCAGAAAGTTTTCAATTAGCTCAATAGTTGGCGAATTGAAAACTAACATATATAAAGCGACGAAGAGGATAAGTAATCTTAAGAGAGAATCTTTCACAGAGAGCCGGGGTAGCTGGAAGCCGGTAGATTTACTTAAGATGAACTCACCTCAGAGTGTTAGTCTGAAATAGTTAGAGTAAGGCTAACCGGGTGGTTGACACACAGACACTCGTTATTAAAACGAATGCTTGAAAAAAGCATTCATGAGGCAGCGCAAATTTGCTGTAAATAAGGGTGGTACCGCGTAAAGTAAAGTCTTTTCGCCCCTTAAGCCTTGCAGGGAAGGCTTATATTGGGGATGAAAAGGCTTTTTTATTTTATCTAAAACTTTAAAATTTAATTATTGTTTGGAAAGGATGGGGAAAAGTGGGAGCCGAAATGAGAATGCAAGAACCAGTAAGCTTAAAAGCAGAAATGACGGGTGCAGAGCTACTTATTGAAGCCTTAAAAAAAGAAAATGTGGAAGTTCTTTTTGGATATCCTGGTGGTGCAGTACTTCCTCTATACGACAAACTTTATGATTCTGGTCTCTTTCATGTTTTAGCAAAACATGAGCAAGGAGGAATTCATGCGGCAGAAGGATATGCAAGAGTATCTGGAAAACCTGGAGTTGTAATTGCTACATCAGGACCTGGGGCAACCAATATTGTGACAGGGCTTGCGGATGCGATGATCGATTCATTACCGCTCGTTGTTTTCACAGGGCAAGTTGCTTCAACCGTAATTGGATCGGATGCTTTCCAAGAAGCAGATGTGTTGGGAATTACAATGCCAATTACAAAGTACAGCTATCAAGTGCGAGATCCAAAAGACTTTCCAAGAATTGTGAAAGAAGCTTTTCATATCGCGACAACAGGTCGACCAGGGCCAGTGCTCATTGACATTCCAAAAGACATGAATACAGCTATAGCTCGAATGGAAGAAGATGAACCACTTAATTTACCTGGTTACCAACCGACATATGAACCAAATGCTTTTCAGGTAAGAAAGTTATTGGAAGCTATTGAATCAGCGAAAAAACCTGTTATTTTGGCAGGTGCAGGAGTTTTACATGCGAAAGCAAATCAAGAATTGTTAGAATTTGCAGAAAAATACGAATTACCTGTAATTCATACATTACTTGGTTTAGGAGGTTTCCCGTTTGATCATAAGTTAAGTCTCGGTTGGGCTGGAATGCATGGGAACTATACAGCAAACATGGCAATCTATGAAAGTGACTTACTTATTAGCATTGGAGCACGATTTGATGATCGAGTAACAGGAAACTTAAATCATTTTGCTCCAAATGCAACTGTAGCTCATATTGATATTGATCCAGCTGAAATTGGCAAAAATGTGCCAACAAAAATCCCAATTGTTGGTGATGCTAGAGCTGTTCTACAAGAACTGCTTGCACAGCAGGGGAAAAAAGGCGATTACACAGAATGGTTTGCCTGTTTGAGGGAACGACAAATTGAGAATCCACTTTGGTACGAAGAAAGTAAAGACGATCTAAAACCACAAAAAGTAATTGAAATGGTTCATGAAATAACAAATGGCGATGCTATTGTTACAACAGATGTTGGTCAGCATCAGATGTGGGCGGCACAGTTTTATCCATTTAAAAAGCCAAATCGTCTTGTAACTTCAGGTGGTCTTGGAACAATGGGCTTTGGATTACCAGCAGCAATTGGAGCACAGCTTGCAGAAAAAGATACAACGGTTGTTGCTTTTCTAGGTGATGGTGGTTTTCAAATGACGCTACAAGAACTTGGTGTAATTCGTGAATTAAACCTTCCTGTAAAAGTTATTATTTTAAACAACAAATCACTAGGAATGGTAAGACAATGGCAGGAAATCTTTTATGAAGAAAGATATTCACACTCGCTTATTCCGAATCAGCCAAACATTGTAAAACTTGCTGAAGCTTATGACATTAAAGGTTATGAAGCATCAACAGAAGAAGAAGTGAAAAAAGTATTGCAAGAAGCTTTTTCACACGATGAACCAGCTGTATTAAACATTCATATTGCTCCTGGCGAGAATGTTTACCCAATGGTAGCGCCTGGAAAAGGACTTCATGAAATGGTAGGTGTGAAACCATGAAAAGAATCATTACAACAACTGTATTAAACAGAGCTGGTGTACTAAATCGTATTACTGGGTTGTTTACAAAAAGAAATTTTAATATTGAAAGTATTTCTGTTGGTCATACTGAAACAAGTGACATTTCAAGGATGACATTTGTTGTTCATGTTGAAGATGATAAAGCAGCAGAACAAGTAACAAAGCAGCTGCACAAACAAATTGATGTACTAAAAGTACATGACATTACAAATCAAGCTGCTGTTGCAAGAGAGCTTGCTCTCATTAAAGTAACATCTCCAGTAGCAATGCGAAACGAGATGTACGCTTTAATTGAACCTTTCAGGGCCACAATTATTGATGTGAGCCGTGATAGTGTCATTATTCAAGCAACAGGAACATCTGAAAAAATCGAAGCGATTATTGATCTCTTAAAGCCATATGGCGTAAAAGAAGTAACAAGAACAGGGACAATCGCCTTAAAACGAGGAACGCAAAAAACTTCTTCGTCAGAAAAAGTTACATCAATCTTGTAATGTATAAATCTATTAATGATTAATATACAAAATATAAAAATTAGAGGAGAGATTTTAAATGACTAAAGTTTATTACAATGGAGACGCAAACGATCAATTATTACAAGGCAAAAAGGTAGCAATCATCGGTTATGGTTCACAAGGTCATGCACATGCACAAAACTTACGCGACAGCGGTATTGACGTAGTTATTGGTTTACGCCAAGGGAAATCATGGGACCAAGCAGTTGAAGATGGCTTTAACGTTTACTCTGTAAGAGAAGCAGCAGATCAAGCAGATTTAATCATGATTCTTCTTCCAGATGAACTTCAACCAAAAGTATATAATGAAGAAATTGCTCCAGTATTACGTGAAGGACAAAGCCTATTTTTTGCTCATGGATTTAATGTTCACTTCACTCAAATCGTGCCACCAAGCTATGTAGACGTAGCTCTTGCTGCACCAAAAGGACCTGGTCATCTTGTTCGTCGTACGTATACAGAAGGTGCTGGAGTTCCTGGCTTAATTGCAGTTTGGCAAGATGTAACAGGCCAAGCAAAAGACGTAGCTCTTGCATATGCAAAAGGAATTGGAGCTGCTCGTGCAGGTGTTCTTGAAACAACGTTCCAAGAAGAAACAGAAACAGATCTTTTCGGTGAGCAAGCTGTTCTTTGCGGAGGACTAACATCTCTTGTAAAAGCTGGGTTTGAAACATTAGTAGAAGCTGGGTACCAACCAGAAGTAGCATACTTCGAGTGTCTACATGAGTTAAAACTAATCGTTGACCTTATGTATGAAGGCGGATTAGAAGGTATGCGCTACTCAATCTCTGATACAGCACAATGGGGTGACTTTGTAACAGGACCACGTATTGTTGATGATCGTGTAAAAGGTGAAATGAAAAAAGTTCTTGAAGACATTCAATCTGGTAAATTTGCAAGAGAGTGGATCCTAGAAAATCAATCAAATCGTGCGGTATTTAACTCAACAAATCGTCGTGAAAACGAACATCTCATCGAGGAGGTTGGCGCAAAACTTCGTGATATGATGCCATTTGTTAAGCAATCACAAAAACGAAAAGAAGCGGTGATGACAAGTGAACAAAATTAAAATCTTTGATACAACACTTCGAGACGGAGAGCAGTCACCAGGAGTAAATTTAAACTTTCAAGAAAAAATGGAAATTGCTCGCCAGCTAGAGAAATATGGTGTTGATATTATTGAAGCTGGTTTTCCAGCTGCTTCGAAAGGTGACTTTCAATCTGTTCGCGAGATTGCTAATACAATTAAAGGTTGTTCTGTAACAGGGCTAGCTCGAGCTGTGAAAAGTGATATTGACACAGCTTGGGAAGCACTAAAGGGCAGTGAGGAGCCAAGGTTGCATGTTTTTATTGCAACCTCTCCTATCCATATGGCTTATAAGTTTAATAAGAAGCCAGAAGAAATTGTGGAAATTGCCGTTGAGATGGTGAAATATGCTTCGAGATTCTTCCCTGTTATTCAATGGTCAGCTGAAGATGCTTCTAGAAGTGAGCTTCCGTTTTTAGCTCATATTACAGAGGAAGTCATTAAAGCAGGAGCAAATGTTGTTAACCTTCCTGATACAGTTGGTTACACAACGCCAAAAGAATATGGAGCAATGTTTTCATATTTAAAAGAAAACGTACCAAACATCCATAAAGTAGATCTTTCAACACACTGTCATGATGACTTAGGAATGGCAGTTGCTAATTCATTAGCTGCGGTTGAGAATGGTGCTACACAAATTGAGGGAGCAATTAATGGGATTGGTGAAAGAGCTGGCAATGCAGCAATTGAAGAAGTAGCAGTTGCTCTTCATACACGTAAAGATTTCTATCAATCTTATACTAATATTACGCTTTCTGAGACGAAACGCACAAGTGATTTGGTAAGTAAGCTGACAGGGATGGCTATTCCTGCTAACAAAGCTGTTGTTGGTCGAAATGCTTTTGCACATGAATCTGGTATTCACCAAGATGGTTTCTTAAAAAATCGTTCAACGTACGAGATTATTTCTCCAGAGCTTGTTGGTGTACAGCAAAAAGAAGTAGTACTTGGCAAACATTCTGGGCGTCATGCATTTAGAACACATCTAATGGATCTTGGCTTTACGCTACAAGATAACCAGATTGATAGCTTGTTCGAAAAGTTCAAAGACTTAGCGGATAAGAAGAAAGATGTGACAGATGATGATTTGTTCTCTCTTGTACTACAAAAAACAGTGAACAGTGATGAACTTTATAAACTAGATTCATTACAAGTACAGTATGGAAACCACAACATCCCAACAGCTACGATTACGCTGACGAAGAATGATGGAGAATCTGTTCAGGAAGCTGCAACAGGAAGCGGAAGTGTTGAAGCTATCTATAATACTCTTAACCGATGTGTTGATAGTGAATTAAAACTGCTTGACTATCGTCTTCAATCTATTAATGGCGGACCTGATGCTCTTGCAGAAGTCTTCGTTAAAATTGAAGGAAATGGTGTTGAAGCAAGCGGACGCGGTCTTGCATATGACGTATTAGAATCATCTGCAAAAGCTTACTTAAATGCAATTAATCGCATGATTGCGATTCAAGAATATCGAAAAGAAACAAAGCAAGAAGTAATGTAGGAACAGGAAGGGAGGAACTGCCGTGAAAAAGACAATCGCTGTTTTGCAAGGAGACGGTGTTGGAAAAGAAGTAACAGCAGGAGCAGTAAATGTATTAAAGGTGATTGCTGATCGGTTTGATCATGAGTTTCACTTTGAATATGGTCTAATCGGAGGGGAAGCTATTGATCAACAAGGTGTTCCACTTCCAGATGAGACAATTACTCTTTGTAAAAACTCTGATGCCATTTTGCTAGGCGCAGTTGGGGGTGAAAAGTGGAACAGTATTCCACGCCACCTTCGTCCTGAACAAGGGTTGTTGAAAATTAGAAAAGAGCTTGATGTTTATGCAAATCTTCGTCCTGTGACAGTTCAAGGAGCTCTAGCAGATAGCTCACCATTGAAGCGTGAGTATGTAGAAGGCGTAGATTGCATGATTGTAAGAGAGCTAACAGGTGGCTTATACTTCGGCCGTCCAAGTGAAAGAGTTGAGCGAGATGGAGAAGAAGCAGTAGTTGATACGCTCTTTTATAAACGTAGCGAAATTGAGCGTATTTTACGCAGTGCTTTTGAAATGGCTCAAAAGAGAAATGGTCGTGTAACATCAGTGGATAAAGCAAACGTGCTTGAGTCAAGTCGTTTGTGGAGAGAAGTCGCAGAAGAGGTCGCAAAAGATTATGAAGACGTAAAGCTTGAACATATGCTTGTTGATGCAGCAGCAATGCAGCTTATTCGTAATCCAAAATATTTTGATGTTCTTGTAACAGAAAATCTATTTGGCGACATTTTGAGTGATGAAGCTTCAATGCTTGCTGGTTCGCTAGGGATGTTACCATCAGCCAGTCTTTCGAGTGATGGAGCTTCAATTTATGAACCTGTCCATGGTTCAGCTCCTGATATCGCAGGGCAAAATAAAGCAAATCCGATTGCGGCTATTTTATCTGCAGCAATGCTTCTTCGTCATTCATTTGATCTTCATCAAGAAGCAGACAAAATTGAAGATGCTGTTGAGAGCGTGTTAGCACAAGGCTATCGAACACCTGATATTGCAGATGGTGAGGAAAGTGTCTCAACGGACAAAATGGTCGATGTCATTATCGAGGCAATTCAAGCCCCAGTAGCAAATTAAAAGAAATAATCTTTTATAAAACGTTTCCTACCATTATAGTAGGAAACGTTTTTCAAAAAGATGTTAAGGAGATGAAAATTATGAAACCACAAACGATTATTGATAAAGTTTGGAATAACCATGTTGTACATCAAGAGGGAAACAATCCAGCTCTTCTTTATATCGATCTACATTTAATCCACGAAGTTACTTCCCCGCAAGCTTTTGAGGGATTAAGATTAACAGGACGCAAGGTGCGTCGCCCTGAGCGAACATTTGCCACAATGGATCATAATGTCCCAACTGTCAATCGTTTCAACATTACAGATGAAATTGCGAAAAAGCAAATTGATACACTAGCTTCTAACTGTAAAGAGTTCGGTATTCGCCTTGCAGATTTGAAAAGTAAAGACCAAGGAATTGTCCATGTCATTGGTCCAGAGCTTGGCTTAACACAGCCAGGTAAAACGATTGTATGTGGAGATAGTCATACATCAACACATGGAGCATTTGGAGCTCTTGCCTTTGGTATTGGAACAAGCGAAGTTGAGCACGTTTTAGCAACCCAATCTTTATGGCAAAAGAAACCTAAAACACTTAACGTCCATGTAAAAGGACCAAAACCAGCAGCTGTATCTGCAAAAGATATTATTTTAGCTATTATTCAAAAATACGGCGTTCGCTTTGGGACAGGTTACATTATTGAATTCACTGGTGAAGCAATTAAGGAGCTTTCAATGGAAGAGCGTATGACAATCTGCAATATGTCCATTGAAGCTGGAGCAAAAGCAGGTTTAATTAGTCCTGATGAAACAACAGTTGAATATCTTCGTGGGCGTCCATATTGTCCAGAAGGGGAAGAATTTGAAAAGGTAGCTAAAGAGTGGCTTTCATTAGCTTCTGATGAAGGAGCAGTATATGATGACACAATTGAGCTTGATGCACCAAGCCTTGAACCTGTTGTAACATGGGGCACAAACCCAGCAATGAGCTCGTTTGTAACAGGCAACGTACCGAAGCTTGAAGAGGTTGCAAATGAAAATGAACGTGAAAATTTAAGAAGAGCTCTTGAATATATGGGGTTAACACCAGGTATGCCAATTACAGATATTCCGGTTCAGCACGTTTTCATCGGCTCCTGTACGAACTCTCGCTTGTCAGATCTAAGACAGGCTGCAAACCTTATTAAAGGAAAGAAAGTATCTGATCAGGTTAAGGCAATCGTTGTCCCTGGTTCGCAAAAAGTAAAGGAAGCAGCAGAACAAGAAGGATTAGACCAGGTTTTTAAAGAGGCAGGTTTTGAATGGAGAGAGTCAGGCTGCAGCATGTGCTTAGGCATGAATCCAGACCTTGTTCCAGAAGGAGAGCATTGTGCTTCAACATCAAATCGTAACTTTGAAGGTCGTCAAGGTAAGAATGCAAGAACACACTTAGTCAGCCCTGAAATGGCAGCTGCCGCAGCTCTTCATGGTCGTTTTGTTGACGTGAGAAATCTAAGAGAAGAAGCATTAGTATAAGGAGGAGAAAACGATGAACCCATTTACAACACATGAAGGAAAAGTAGCTGGTCTTAATCGAGCAAACGTTGATACAGATCAAATTATTCCTAAACAATTTTTAAAACGTATTGAACGCAGTGGTTTTGGACAGTTTGCTTTCTTTGACTGGCGTTACAACCGAGACGGTTCTTTAAATCCAGACTTTGAGCTTAACCAGCCACAAAATGAAGGAACAAGCATTTTAGTTTCTCATGAAAATTTTGGCTGCGGATCTTCCCGAGAGCACGCACCATGGGCCCTTCTTGATTATGGATACAAAGTAGTCGTAGCCCCGTCTTTTGCTGATATCTTTTATCAAAACTGTTTGAAAAACGGTATTGTACCAATTCCACTTACAGTAGAAGAAACAGAGTATTTACTCGAGGAATCTAAAAATGCGGACTATACATGCACAGTTGATTTAGAACAGCAAACAATCTACGATAATAAAGGGTTTAAAGCAGCGTTTGACATTGACTCTCACTGGAAGAAGATGTTGATTAACGGTTGGGATGAGATTGACCATACACTTTTACTTGAAGAGAAAATTTTAGCTTTTGAAGAACGTCGTTAAACAGCTTTCATTTGTTCTTTTTATTGTTCCTTGCTACACTGTTACATAAAGTAACGCTTTCTACTGTAAAATAAACAAAAAGTAGAATTAGCTTAAATGAAGTGATAAGCAACTGCTTATCACTTCTATGTAACGGAATAAATTTTATAAAGCGAGGAATGGATATATCCATGAAATCACCTGATGAAGACAAAATGATTTTGTTTCCTAATTTGACAGAGCGATTAATTGAAAAAGCCACTTCTTTAATGAAGGAAGAAGATTTTCAAGCTGCGCTATCGCTTTTCTTGCAAGGATTAGAACTTGAAGAAGAGAATGAGCAAATGCAATATGGTGCAGTCGTATGCTTTTTTGAAATGGGGAACTTAACGGAAGCTAAGTCATATTGTAAGAAGCTTCTTCATGGAGCTACGGACAATTATTATGAAGTTTTACAAATTTATTTAACAATTCTTGTTCAACAAAGTGATTATGCAGAAGCTTTTTCTTTTGTTGAAGCTCTTTTACAAGAACAGGATGTTCCTACCCCATATGCCCAACACTTCAAACATTTAATGTCGTTTTGTGAGGCTCAAATGAACGGCGCAGAGACAACGACAAATACTGCACAATCTGAAGTTTTCCCAAACCTTTCATTATATAAGGAAGAAAAACAACTTTTGCTTCTTCAAGAGATCAAAGGAATGAACCTTGCCTACTTTGAAAAAGAGCTTAATGAAGCTTTAATACACAGCAGCGTTCATCCATATGTGAAAAGTGCTTTGTTAAATGAAATTGTGAATCAAAAGGTTCAAGGAAAGTGGAAGGTACAAAAGTTTTCACATCAAAATACATATGATACACAAGATTTAGAGAACTTGCTCCGTCACCCTTTTATTGGGGAAGTAGAAAAAAGACTTGAAGACGAACTTTTTCACCATAATCCGACATTGTATCAAATGGTTACAGATGTCTGGAAACGATATCTTTTTGTGGTTTTTCCGTTTATTCCGACAGAAAAAGAAGATCTCTGGGCATGTGGCCTTCATTTGCTTCTTCTAGAGATTGGAAACGTTGAGACCGCAAAAGAAGAAGTAATGGAGCTTTATAATGTAAATGAACTAGACTTGAAAAAGATTATGAATCATTTGAAAGAAGTGGAAACCTACACAACGGTAGAATAATGTTGAAACCATAATATCCTATGGTATAATATAGTGGTCGTAAAGTGTACATCTATTTAACGTATAGATTTAAACTTTTGAAAGTTCCTACCATACACTCTGTAGGATATTCGCTAGACAGTGAGGAATAGACAGCCTACTGTCTACTTTAATGAAATGAAAATAAGCTTTGGAGGGAAACATACATGTCTGCAAAATGGGAAAAACAAGAAGGAAATCAAGGAGTTTTAACTGTTGAAGTTGAAGCTGACCAATTCAATGCTGCACTTGATAAAGCATTCCAAAAAGTTGTGAAACAGGTAAACATTCCTGGATTCCGTAAAGGAAAAGTACCTCGTAGTCTTTTCGAACAACGCTTTGGTGTTGAATCTCTTTATCAAGATGCTTTAGATATCATTTTACCAGAAGCATACGGAAGCGCGATCGAAGAAGCAGGAATTGAGCCTGTAGACCGTCCAGAAATCGATGTTGACCAAATTGGTAAAGGTCAAGCCCTAATCTTTAAAGCAAACGTAACTGTAAAACCAGAAGTGAAACTTGGAGACTACAAAGGTCTTGAAGTAGAAAAAGTGGATACAGAAGTTACTGATGAAGATGTAGATGCTGAAATCAAAACTCTTCAAGAACGTCAAGCTGAGCTTGTAGTGAAAGAAGAAGGAAAAGTTGAAGAAGGCGATACAGCTGTTATCGATTTCGAAGGTTTCGTTAATGACGAAGCATTTGAAGGTGGAAAAGGTGAAAACTATTCACTTGAAATCGGTTCTGGTTCATTCATCCCTGGCTTTGAAGAGCAATTAGTTGGTCTTGAAGCTGGAGCAGAAAAAGACGTTAAAGTAACGTTCCCAGAAGAGTACCATGCTGAAGATTTAGCTGGTAAAGAAGCAACTTTCAAAGTGAAAGTTCACGAAATCAAAGCAAAAGAACTTCCAGAGCTTGATGATGAGTTCGCTAAAGACGTTGATGAAGAAGTTGAATCACTTCAACAACTTAAAGACAAAACAAAAGAAAATCTTGCTGAGCAAAAGAAAAACGAAGCAGAAGCAACTGTTCGTGATACACTAGTAGAAAAAGCTGCAGACAATGCAGAAGTTGACATTCCAGAAGCAATGTTCGAAACAGAACTTGGTCGCATGATGCAAGAATTCGAACAACGTCTTCAAATGCAAGGTTTAAACCTTGACCTTTACTACCAATTCTCTGGTCAAGATGAACAAGCTCTTCGTGAGCAAATGAAAGCTGATGCTGAAAAACGCGTAAAAATGAACTTAACATTAGAAGCAATCGCAAAAGCTGAAAACCTTGAAGTATCAGACGAAGAAGTAGAAAAAGAAATCAATACAATGGCTGAAAGCTACAACATGCCTGCTGAAAACATCAAAAACATGCTTGGTGGATCAACTGAAGGTTTAAAACAAGATCTTCAAATCCGCAAAGCGATCGATTTCCTTGTAGAAAACAGCAAAACTGTTGCATAATAAAAAGTAAGTAAAAGCAAGGCACGATTTTCTCGTGCCTTGCTTTATAAAAATAAAGACCCTTTTAAAGAACTTTTAGCAATAAGAAGGAATCCATATGCATATCATAACGTTAACAAATTTATCAACATGCTACATATCAGAGGTCTGATTAGGAAAGTCTAATAATTACTTACATAACGAGTGTTTTTGTATTCAAACTGCAGAGTTTTATGGTAAAATGCAGTAAAAACTCTCACTAGCAGCAAAAGTTGTCTTTTAGTCAGCTAAGAAATGGGTTTATCCTTCTGTTTTGTTCTTTTAGGCTTCTTAAAACTTATTTCTCGCATTTTACTCACACGTGTGTTACAGTGCGTACATAGCGCAGAAGGCTCGGAAGCTGGAAGGTGTGTTTATTAAACAATATAAGGGGTGACACGATGTTTAAGTTTAACGAAGAAAAGGGACAACTAAAATGCTCTTTCTGTGGTAAAACACAAGACCAAGTTCGTAAGCTTGTTGCAGGTCCTGGAGTTTACATTTGTGACGAATGTATTGAACTTTGTACTGAAATCGTGGAAGAAGAGCTAGGCACGGAAGAAGAAGTAGAGTTCAAAGATGTTCCAAAACCGAAAGAGATTTGCGATATTTTAGACGAATATGTAATCGGCCAAGATGCTGCGAAGCGCTCTTTATCTGTAGCCGTTTACAATCACTATAAACGAGTAAATTCAAATAGCAAGATTGATGACATTGAACTTGCTAAAAGTAATATTGCAATGATTGGACCAACAGGAAGTGGTAAAACACTTCTAGCACAAACGCTTGCTCGTATTTTAAATGTTCCATTTGCAATTGCTGACGCAACATCATTAACAGAAGCTGGATATGTAGGGGAAGATGTAGAAAACATCTTACTAAAACTTATCCAAGCAGCTGACTATGACGTTGAGCGTGCTGAAAAAGGAATCATCTATATTGATGAGATTGATAAAGTAGCTCGTAAATCAGAAAATCCGTCAATTACGCGTGACGTATCTGGTGAAGGTGTACAACAAGCTCTTCTTAAAATTTTAGAAGGCACAGTTGCGAGCGTTCCACCACAAGGTGGCCGTAAGCATCCACACCAAGAGTTCATTCAAATTGATACAACAAATATTCTTTTCATCTGTGGTGGTGCATTTGACGGAATTGAACCAATTATTAAGCGTCGTTTAGGCAAGAAAGTTATTGGATTCGGTTCTGAAGCGAAAAAACCTGAAGCAGAACAAAAAGATCTTCTAACAAGCGTATTGCCAGAAGATTTACTGAAATTTGGATTAATTCCAGAATTCATCGGTCGTCTTCCGGTTATTGCAAGTCTTGAACAACTTGATGAAGGCGCACTCGTTGAAATTTTAACAAAGCCGAAAAATGCTCTTGTGAAGCAGTATCAAAAAATGCTTGAACTTGATCATGTTAATCTTGAGTTCGAAGATGAAGCATTGAAAGAAATTGCTCGCAAAGCAATTGAACGTAAAACAGGTGCTCGTGGACTTCGTTCAATTATTGAAGGCTTAATGCTTGATGTAATGTTTGACCTTCCTTCACGTGAAGACATTGATAAATGTGTCATTACAGGTGAAGCTGTTCGTGAAGAAGGTGAGCCAAAACTTGTTTTAAAGGATGGTTCAACAGTTCAAAAAGGTAGCAAAACATCAGCTTAATAAAGAGAAGAAAGCTTTTTAGCTTACTTTTTTGTTATAAAACGAAGAAGAGGAATTCCAACTCATTTGGAATTCCTCTTCTTTTTTTCAATTTAAACGGTTTATTCCAACTTTGACAAGGAGATACTAGCATGTAAACTTACAAAACATGCAGGAGGTCACTTTATGAGTTGGACAAATATCATTATCCTTGTACAGCTGTTTTTTGGCATTATTATTGGGCTGTACTTTTGGAGCTTATTGCGCAATCAACGTACACAAAAAGTGTCCATTGATCG
This sequence comes from Priestia sp. TRM10, assembly GCF_057808375.1. Lineage (NCBI taxonomy): Bacteria > Bacillati > Bacillota > Bacilli > Caryophanales > Bacillaceae > Priestia > Priestia sp. TRM10. The sequence continues at coordinate 1,209,498 of NZ_JBJZOT010000015.1, read as the reverse complement.
GGAATCCAAAAAAGAAATGGAACAGTTAAGGAGACTTCGCTCTATTTCTTTAACAGAACCGCTAGCAGAACGAGTAAGACCTGCTACTTTTAAAGACATTGTTGGTCAAGAAGACGGCATTCGTTCACTAAAAGCTGCCCTATGCGGTCCAAATCCACAGCATGTTATTATATATGGCCCTCCTGGAGTGGGGAAAACGGCTGCGGCTCGCCTCGTATTAGAAGAAGCAAAAAAGAATACAAAGTCACCATTTAAGCAAGATGCTGTTTTCGTTGAACTTGATGCTACAACAGCACGCTTTGACGAGCGTGGAATTGCAGATCCTCTTATTGGTTCTGTTCATGACCCCATTTATCAGGGAGCAGGGGCGATGGGCCAAGCAGGGATTCCTCAACCAAAACAAGGAGCTGTTACTCACGCTCACGGAGGCATGTTGTTCATTGATGAGATTGGGGAACTTCATTCAATTCAAATGAATAAAATGCTAAAAGTTCTGGAAGATCGAAAAGTATTTTTAGAAAGTGCATATTATAGTGAAGAAAATAATCAAATTCCAACACATATTCATGATATCTTTCAAAATGGATTACCGGCTGACTTTCGTCTAGTTGGAGCCACAACTAGAACACCTGATGAAATTCCTCCGGCAATACGTTCTCGCTGTTTAGAAATTTTCTTTAGAGAGCTTGAAAAAAGTGAAGTTGAAACGGTAGCCAAAAAGGCTGCAGATAAAGTTGGGATGCCAATTAGTAAATATTCCTTATCGCTATTAGCTACATATGCAAGAAACGGGCGTGAAGCTGTTAATATGATTCAAATTGCAGCAGGAGTGGCTATTTCTGCTGATAAGAAAGAAATTGAAGATAGCGATATGGAATGGGTTATTCATTCAAGTCAAATGTCCCCACGCCTTGATCCAAAGATAGGGCAAAAAGAGCAAGTTGGAATTGTGAATGGACTTGCAGTGTACGGTCCAAATTCTGGTGCTTTGTTAGACATTGAAGTGACGGCACTAAAAAGCAAAGATAAAGGAAAAATCAATATTACAGGAATTGTGGAAGAAGAAAGCATTGGAGGAAGTGGAAAATCGATTCGTCGCAAAAGTATGGCGAGAAGTTCCATTGAAAATGTTATTACGGTTCTCCGTACAATGGGGATGGAAGAAAGTGAATACGATATTCACGTAAACTTTCCAGGAGGAATTCCTATTGATGGGCCTTCAGCTGGCATCGCGATGGCTACGGGAATCTATTCGGCCATTTACAATGTCCCTGTTAAGCATACGATAGCAATGACAGGAGAAATTGGTCTTCACGGGAAAGTAAAGCCAATTGGTGGCGTTGTCGCAAAAGTGAAAGCTGCAATGCAGGCAGGAGTGGAAACAGTCATTATTCCAAAGGAAAACATGAACTCACTTTTAGAAGAAATAAAGGGGATTGAAATTATCCCAGTTACACACATTAAAGAAGTTCTAGCTCTAACATTAGTTAAAACGGCTCATCCTCTTTTGAATCGCGAAGAAGATGTGTCACTTCCAAAACGTGAATCAATGTAAAAAAAGAGGCTTTGTCCCTAAAAGGATAAAGCCTCTTTTTCTGAAAATAAGAGGAGATGTTTTACATGTTCTCCATAAGAAAGGCTCACAATAAGGAAGAGACAATGTTTTAGATTAGACAATGTTTTTTAAATAAGATAGAATTGTTGAAAGACTATACGTATTGAATTTTCGGTTAATTTTATGGAGAAAAAATATTTTTTATTACATTAATGTAGTAAATAGTGGAATAAAGTGAAGGCTTTCTTCCTATAATACAAGACTCCCCTTTAACCGAATAGCTTAGATGGAGGTGTAGAAAAGTGGCAATCAAACAAACAACAACAGTTCCGCTTCTGCCACTAAGAGGCTTGCTTGTATATCCAACAATGGTTCTTCATTTAGATGTTGGTCGAGATAAATCTGTGCAAGCTTTAGAAACAGCAATGATAGAAGATCACCTCATTTTTCTTGTTTCACAAAAGGAAATGGGTATTGATGAACCAACCGAAGAAGATTTTTATCATACAGGAACACTAGCGAAAATTAAGCAAATGTTAAAACTCCCAAATGGAACGATGCGCGTTCTCGTAGAAGGATTAAACAGAGCGAAAATTGTATCTTTTAAGCAAGAGGAAAAGATGTTTTCTGTAGATATTGAGCAGTACACCGAGGAGCATGAAAAAACTTCAGAAGATGAAGCTTTAATGAGAACGTTGCTACAGTATTTTGAGCAATACATAAAATTGTCTAAAAAAGTATCTCAGGAAACACTTGCAACAGTAACAGATATTGATGAGCCTGGACGTCTTGCTGATATTATAACGTCACATCTTCCTGTTAAAGTTGAGCAAAAACAGGAAATTCTAGAAATGCTTGACGTTAAAGAACGGTTAGAAAAAGTTATTGAATATATTAATAACGAACAAGAAGTTTTACAGCTTGAGAAGAAAATTAGTCAGCGTGTTAAAAAATCAATGGAGCGTACTCAAAAGGAATATTATCTTCGAGAACAAATGAAGGCAATTCAAAAGGAACTTGGAGATAAGGACGGCAAGACGGCTGAAGTGTCTTCATTGCTTGAGAAAATTGAAAAAGCCGGTATGACAGATCATATTAAAGAGGTTGCTTTAAAAGAGCTTGATCGATATGAAAAAGTACCTGCAAGTTCTGCTGAAAGCTCTGTAATTAGAAACTATATTGAATGGCTCATTTCGCTACCTTGGACAAAAGAAACAGAAGATATTTTAAATATTAAACGAGCAGAAAAAATATTAGATGACGAGCATTATGGACTTGAAAAAGTGAAAGAACGCGTGCTGGAATACTTGGCTGTTCAGCAGCTGACAAAATCATTAAGAGGTCCAATTCTCTGCTTATCAGGACCGCCTGGAGTTGGGAAAACATCGCTTGCTAGATCAATCGCTACTTCTCTTAACCGTCAGTTTGTTAGAGCCTCTCTTGGCGGTGTACGCGATGAGTCAGAAATTAGGGGACATCGACGCACATATGTTGGAGCAATGCCTGGTCGTATTATTCAAGGGATGAAGAAGGCAGGAACAATCAACCCGGTTTTCTTGCTCGATGAAATTGACAAAATGTCGAATGACTTCCGTGGCGACCCCTCATCAGCTCTTTTAGAAGTACTAGATCCGGAGCAAAATAATACGTTCAGTGACCACTATATTGAGGAAACTTATGATTTATCTAATGTCCTTTTCATTGCTACAGCAAATAATTTAGCAACAATTCCAGGTCCGCTTCGTGATCGGATGGAAATTATTGATATTGCTGGTTATACAGAGCTAGAAAAGTTAGAAATCGCAAAGCGTCATCTCTTCCCAAAACAACTAAAAGAGCACGGATTAGGAAAAACCCAGCTTAATATAAAAGACGAAGCTTTTCTAAAAATTATTCGCATGTATACGAGAGAAGCGGGAGTTCGTAGCCTTGAGCGAACATTAGCCTCTATTTGCCGAAAAGCAGCAAAACAAATTGTTGGAGAAGAGAGAAAAAGAATTACGGTTACGCCAAAAACGCTTGAGGATTTCTTAGGAAAACCACGTTTCCGCTATGGGCAAATTGAAGAAGAAGATCAAGTTGGCGTTGCAACAGGTCTTGCTTATACAACGGTTGGTGGAGATACACTTTCTATTGAAGTAAGTGCTGCTCCTGGTAAAGGAAAATTAATTTTAACAGGGAAACTTGGCGATGTAATGAAAGAATCGGCACAAGCTGCTTTTAGCTATATTCGCTCACGGGCAGATGAGCTAGGAGTTGACCCTTCATTTCATGAAAAGTTAGATATTCATGTTCACGTTCCAGAAGGAGCAGTTCCAAAGGATGGCCCTTCAGCAGGTATTACGATGGCTACTGCTCTTATTTCAGCTTTAACAGACAATCCTGTTAGAAAAGAAGTAGGAATGACAGGTGAGATTACACTTCGAGGACGCGTGCTTCCAATCGGAGGGTTAAAGGAAAAGACGCTTAGTGCTCATAGAGCCGGTTTGACAAAAGTATTGATTCCACGTGATAATGAGAAGGACATTGAGGAAATTCCAGAAAGCGTGCGGGAGCACCTTGAAATTGTTCCAGTTTCTCATTTGGATGAGGTGCTAAAGCACGCATTAGTAGGAGAGAGTTTATGAAAGTAAAAAACGCAGAGATTGTGATAAGTGCTGTAAAACCAGCACAGTACCCCGTTGGCCATCTTCCTGAGATTGCACTTGCAGGGCGTTCAAATGTGGGGAAATCATCTTTTATCAATAAAATGCTGAATCGTAAAAATTTAGCGCGTACATCTTCAAAGCCAGGTAAAACCCAAACGTTAAATTTCTATAATATTGATGACATTCTACATTTTGTAGATGTTCCAGGTTATGGATATGCTCGCGTTTCAAAAACAGAGCGCGCAGCATGGGGCAAAATGATTGAAACGTATCTAACAAACCGAGAACAGCTTAAAGCTGTTGTACTTATCGTAGATGTACGTCATAAGCCAACTCAAGATGATATTATGATGTATGATTTTCTAAAGCATTTCGGACTTTCCGTTATTATCATTGCTACAAAAGCTGATAAGATACCAAAAGGGAAGTGGCAAAAGCATTTAAAAATCGTAAAAGACACGCTGGAGCTTGAAGAGGGCGATGAAATGATTTTATTCTCGTCGGAAACGGCTCAAGGAAAAGACACGGCGTGGAATGCTATTAAAAGCTTTCTATAAAAACGTCTGCTTTTACGAGAAAACAAGCATATTATGTGATGGAATTTTATATTATACAAGAGACCCTTTAGAAAATTAAAGGGTCTCTTGTATAATTTTTTTCTTTTGTAAAACAATAAAGAAAAAGGAAAAATAAAGCTATGCGAAGAAGATAGTAACGGAGCTTCTCATAAATGCTAGCGCTTTCTATTAATAATCAAAAAAGTTGAGAATTTAAGAAAGTGTGCTAAACTAATTACATAATAAGAAATATTACTTTATAATCATTTTAAATAATGTTCACATTTTGTATGAAAAGAGCTAAAGGAAACATGTTATAATAAGTAAAGGATAATACGAGCATTACGTTAAGGGGGTACAGAAAAGAATGCACATTATTGCGATCGGCTTAAATTATCGAACAGCCCCTGTTGAAATTCGCGAAAAGGTAAGTTTTAACGATAGTGAACTGTCTGAAGCGATGCGTGTTCTTAAAGAGCAAAAGAGCGTTTTAGAAAACGTAATTGTGTCAACATGCAATCGGACAGAAATCTATGCAGTTGTTGATCAATTGCATACAGGGCGTTATTATGTAAAAGCTTTTTTAGCTGAATGGTTTAATATAAGTAAAGAGGAACTTTCTCCATATTTAACAATATACGAGCATGATGCTGCGATTGAGCATTTATATCGTGTTGTTAGCGGGTTAGATTCAATGGTTTTAGGTGAAACTCAAATTCTTGGTCAAGTTCGTTCAAGCTTTTTAACAGCGCAAGGCCAAGGAGCAACAGGAACGGTATTTAATCAGCTTTTTAAAGAAGCTGTGACACTTGCAAAACGAGCACATCACTACACGGATATCGGTGCAAATGCTGTGTCTGTTAGCTATGCAGCTGTTGAACTTGGGAAAAAGATATTTGGTAATCTGTCACAAAAGCACGTCCTTATTTTAGGTGCTGGTAAAATGGGCGAGCTTGCTGCTAAAAATTTATCTGGCAGTGGGGTTGGCAATGTGACGGTTATTAATCGTACAAAGGAAAAAGCAGAAGCCTTAGCACAGCGTTTTGAAGGAAATGCAAGAAGTTTTGAAGACCTTGCAGGTGCCTTGCTTGAAGCGGATATCGTCATTAGTTCAACATCAGCAACAGAATATGTTATTACAAAAGAGACGATGAAAGAAGTAGAAAAGTTGCGCAAAGGTCGCCCGATTTTTATGGTAGATATTGCGGTTCCACGTGATTTAGATCCGTCTCTTAGCGAACTAGAAACAGTTTTCTTATATGATATTGATGATTTAGAGGGTATTGTGGAAGCAAACCTGCAAGAACGTCAGAAGGCAGCTGAGACAATTGAAATTATGATTGAAGCAGCTGTTGTAGAATTTAAAACATGGATTGGAACGCTTGGTGTGGTTCCTGTCATTTCAGCACTTCGTCAAAAAGCGCTCAATATCCAAAGTGAAACAATGAAAAGCATTGAGCGAAAGCTTCCAAATTTGACAGAACGTGAGCGGAAAGTATTAAATAAACATACAAAAAGCATTATTAATCAGCTGCTGAAAGATCCAATTTTAAGTGCGAAAGAGCTTGCCGGTCAGAAAGGTGCAGAAGAGTCACTTCAGTTATTTATGAAGATTTTTGATATTGAACATATGGTACAAGATGAACGTACTATTGAAAAGAAGGTAGAAAAAGCGCCCCTTGCTCATGAAATTGTACATCCGTCATAAGAAAGGATTGTTAAATGGTAGAAATCAATTTAACAAGAATTTATGAGCTTGTTGTCGTACTTTATGCTATAAGTGTGCTATTATATTTTATCGATTTTTTACTTAACAACCGGAAGGCGAATCGAACAGCCTTCTGGTTGCTTGCTATTGTCTGGGTATTACAAACGTTTTTTCTCCTGTTCAGAATGATAGAAACAGGAAGATTTCCCATCTTAACGATATTTGAAGGGATCTATTTTTATGCATGGGTACTTATTACACTCTCTCTTCTTATCAATCGCTTTTTGAGAGTGGATTTTCTTGTGTTCTTCACAAATGTAATTGGTTTTTTTGTGATGGCGTTACATACTTTTGTACCTATGCAAGACTATTCTACTGTTCAAGGAGAACGCCTAGTTTCAGAGTTATTAATTTTTCATATTACAATGGCAATTTTGTCGTATGGGGCATTCTCGATTTCTTTTGTTTTTTCATCACTTTATGTTCTGCAATATCATCTCTTGAAAAAGAAAAAGTGGGGGAAACGGCTGATAAGGCTTGGAGATTTATCAAGACTTGATTATCTCTCTTATCTTTTAAATGTTGTTGCTCTTCCGCTCTTGCTCCTCTCCCTTCTTTTGGGCGTTATGTGGGCTTATATGAAACTTGATCACTTTCATTGGTATGACGTAAAAGTACTTGGTTCTTTTCTTGTACTTATTGTCTATAGCGTCTATCTTTATGTAAGAATAAGTAGGGGACAGCAAGGAAAATCAATGGCCTTTTGGAATATGGCTTCATTTTTAATTTTACTAATAAACTTCTTTTTATTTGGAAGTTTATCTAACTTTCATTTTTGGAACTCGTAGTAGGAGGATTTTATGCGGAAAATTGTTGTTGGCTCAAGAAAAAGTAAATTAGCATTAACACAAACAAAATGGGTGATTGAACAGCTGAAAAAGCTTGGTGGAAACTATGACTTTGAAATTAAAGAGATTGTAACACGAGGCGACCAAATTTTAGATGTAACATTATCTAAAGTAGGGGGAAAAGGTCTTTTTGTGAAAGAAATTGAGCAATCAATGTTAAATAAAGAAATTGATTTCGCTGTTCATAGCATGAAGGACATGCCAGCTGTTCTTCCAGATGGACTTACAATTGGCTGCATTCCGGTTCGTGAAGACCATCGTGATGCATTCATTTCAAAAACTGGCGAAGGGCTAGCAAATATTAAAGAAAAAGCTATTATCGGCACAAGTAGCTTAAGACGCGGAGCGCAAATTTTGTCCTATCGTCCAGACCTTGAAATTAAATGGATTCGCGGAAATATTGATACAAGGTTAGGAAAGCTAGAAAGTGAAGACTATGATGCAATTGTGCTTGCTGCAGCAGGATTAAAGCGTATGGGCTGGTCTGATGATGTTGTAAGTGAATATATGGATGAAGAAGTTTGTGTTCCTGCAATTGGTCAAGGTGCTTTAGCGATTGAATGTCGAGAAGATGATCAAGAACTAATGGATCTTCTTCACAAGTTAGATGATTATAAAACAAGTGTAACCGTTACAGCAGAGCGTGCTTTTCTTCATAAGATGGAAGGTGGCTGTCAAGTTCCGATTGCAGGTTATGCTACACTTGAAGGCGAAGAAGTTGTATTAACAGCTCTTGTTGCTTCACCAGACGGGAAACAAATGTATAAAGAGCGTGTTGTCGGTAATAATCCAACAGAGGTAGGACATGAAGCTGCTCGCATTTTATCAAGTCAAGGTGCAAAAAAGTTAATTGATAAAGTCAAAGAGGAGCTTGGTGAGTCGTGATGGACTCAGCTCCTCTTTTTGGTAAACGCATTTTAATTACGCGCCCAAAAGAGCAGAGTGCTCCATTTGTTCGGTTAATTGAACAATATGGGGGAACACCGCTTGTAGTGCCTCTTTTAAAAATTCGCCATGTAAAAAATAAAGAAAAAGTAAAAGAAACGCTGAGACATGTACATGAATATCAATGGCTTGTTTTTACAAGCCAAAATGGAGTCTCCATTTTTTTTGATTTGTTAAAAGATCCATCTGTTAACAAAAAAATAAAAACTACAGCAAAGATAGCGGTAGTTGGAGACAAGACAGAAAAGGTACTAAAAGAACATGGATATTCTTCCATTTTAAAACCTTCTGTGTTTACAGGAGAAGCTCTTTTAGAAGAACTTTTAAAAGTTGTGCCAAAGGAAGAGAAAATTCTCTTTGTTCGTGGAAATCTAGCAAAAGACACTATCCCTAAAGGACTAAAAGAGCAAGGATTAGAAGTAGAGACCATAACAGTATATGAAACAGTGGCTGACAAGGACAAGCAGAAAGAGCTTGATTTTCTTGTGAAAGAGGAGCAAATGGATGCTATTACTTTTATGAGCCCATCAGCTGTTAACGCGTTTTGTGAATTGGTTCCATACGCACAAAAGGAAAACGGTCGGAACCTGCCGCTTGTGTGTGTTGGAGATGTAACAGGAAAAAGAGCAGAAGCATGCGGTTTTTCTGAGCGCCATATTGCGCACAGGGCTTCTGTAGATGGTATGATGAAAGTATTAATACATTATTTTTCAAAAAAAGGGAGTGACTAGACGTGGAACAGCTTATGTTTGATCGTCATCGTCGTTTACGTAGTTCAGAAAATATGCGAGCTTTAGTTCGTGAAAATCATCTTCGCCCAGAAGATTTTATTTATCCAATTTTTGTTGTAGAAGGAGAAAACATTAGAAGTGAAGTTTCTTCAATGCCTGACGTGTATCATGTTTCTCTTGATCATTTAAACAAAGAAATAGAGGAACTTGTTGAACTGGGTGTTTTATCTGTAATGGTTTTTGGAGTTCCAGCTCATAAAGATGAAGTTGGCTCACAAGCATATAATGAGTACGGAATTGTTCAAAAAGCTATTTCTCAAATTAAAGAAAACTTCCCTGAAATGGTTGTTATTGCAGATACTTGTCTTTGTCAATATACAGATCACGGACATTGTGGCGTTATTGAAGGCGGGAAAATCTTAAACGATCCAACACTTGATCTTTTAGCAAGAACGGCTGTTAGCCAAGCAAAAGCAGGAGCAGATATTATTGCACCATCAAATATGATGGATGGATTTGTAGCGGCAATCCGTCATGGCCTTGATGAAGAAGGATTTGAAGATGTGCCAATCATGTCATATGCTGTGAAATACTCTTCTGCTTTTTACGGTCCGTTCCGTGATGCGGCGCATTCTACACCACAATTTGGTGACCGTAAAACATATCAAATGGACCCAGCAAATCGTACAGAAGCTATTCGTGAAGCTCAGTCAGATGTTGATGAGGATGCAGATTTCCTTATCGTTAAGCCAGCGTTATCTTACTTAGATATTGTCCGTGATGTAAAAGACAGATTTAACGTACCTGTTGTAGCGTACAATGTAAGCGGTGAGTACTCAATGGTCAAAGCTGCTGCTGCAAACGGCTGGGTAAATGAACGCGATATTGTACTTGAAAAGTTGATTAGTATGAAGCGAGCAGGAGCAGACTTAATTGTTACGTATCATGCAAAAGATGCATCAAGATGGTTGCGTGAAAAAAACTAGTGAATTGAAGGGAGAGCACATTAAATGAGAAGTTATGAAAAATCAAAAGCTGCATTTTTAGAAGCTCAGCAACTTATGCCTGGCGGGGTGAACAGCCCTGTACGTGCGTTTAAATCAGTAAACATGGATCCGATTTTTATAGAACGTGGAAAAGGCTCGAAAATTTATGATATTGATGGTAACGAATATATTGATTATGTGTTATCATGGGGGCCTTTAATTCATGGTCATTCAAACGATCGTGTTATTGAAGCTTTAAAGAAAGTAACTGAAGCAGGGACAAGCTTTGGTGCACCAACGCTTGTGGAAAATGAGCTTGCAAAAGTTGTAATTGAGCGCGTGCCATCGATTGAAATTGTGCGCATGGTGAGTTCAGGAACAGAAGCAACGATGAGTGCACTTCGTCTAGCACGTGGCTACACAAATCGAAATAAGATTTTAAAGTTTGAAGGTTGTTATCATGGCCACGGAGACTCTCTTTTAATTAAAGCAGGCTCAGGTGTAGCAACATTAGGTTTACCAGACAGTCCTGGTGTGCCAGAAGGTATTGCCCAAAATACAATCACTGTTCCATATAATGATATAGAGAGCGTTCGTTATGCATTTGAACAGTTTGGAGAGGATATTGCAGGGGTAATTGTTGAACCTGTAGCAGGGAATATGGGCGTTGTTCCTCCTGTTGAAGGCTTTTTAGAAGGGCTTCGTAATCTTACAAATGAATATGGCTCCCTTTTAATTTTTGATGAAGTTATGACAGGGTTCCGGGTTGATTATAATTGTGCTCAAGGATATTATGGTGTGACACCTGATTTGACTTGTCTTGGAAAAGTAATTGGCGGAGGTCTGCCTGTTGGTGCATATGGTGGGAAAGCTGAAATTATGGAAAGAGTAGCTCCGAGCGGTCCAATCTATCAAGCAGGAACACTTTCAGGAAATCCATTAGCTATGACAGGTGGTTATGAAACTTTAACACAGCTCACTCCTCTTTCATATGAACAATTTAATCGCAAAGCAGATCGTCTTGAAGAAGGTCTTGTGAGCGCTGCTAAAAAGTATGACATTCCTTTTACAGCAAACCGTGCAGGCTCAATGATTGGCTTTTTCTTCACAAATGAAGAAGTTATTAACTACGAAACGGCTAAAACGTCTAATCTTGAGTATTTTGCAACATATTATAGAGAAATGGCAAATGAAGGTATCTTCCTTCCTCCTTCTCAGTTTGAAGGAATGTTTTTATCAACAGCACATAGCGATGGAGACATTGAAAAAACAATTGAAGCAGCAGAAAAAGCATTTTCACGTATTCGTGGATAAAAGACAAAAGGACGGCCTTATAGGCTGTCCTTTTGTTTTGATTTTTGCAGTGTAATGAGAATTTCTTGTAAGAGCTCTTCTTTTCTGTCAGGCTCTGGAGTAAGAGCGGGCTCTTCCTCCTTTTTCTTTTTAAACCGCTCAATACCTTTAACAAAAAGAAAAATAGCAAACGCAACAATAAAGAAATCTACAACATTTTGAATAAATACCCCATAGGCTACAGTGGCATCACCAATCTTTACACTTAATCCTTTAAAGTCATATCCGCCCAAGATGATTCCTACAAGTGGCATAATAATGCTATCTACAAGAGAAGAAACAATCTTCCCAAAAGCAGCTCCAATTACAACAGCAACAGCTAGGTCTAGTACATTTCCTTTTAAAGCGAACTTTTTAAATTCTGTCCACATCATACAACACTCCCTTCTTTTTTAGGTTAGTTTCTCCCGATAAGGGTAAAATTACAAAGATCAAAGGAGTATTCTAAACGAATACGTCCAGTGATAACTATTGTCTTCTTAATCGTAAACTATGTAATTAAAAGAAAACGTCATGTGAATGTTAAACAAAAGTAAAGGATAAATCAAGTCTATACGTAAATTCTTTATAAAGGGGGATCGAAATGGACAAACAAAAATTAGAAAATATAATAATTGAATTGAAGAAAGAATTTAATATAAAAAACAATGAACTAACCGAAAGAGAAAAGGATTTGATTCATGCCAGAATGATAGGATTGATTACGGAAAAAGAAATGAAAAAGAGAATTTTAAAAATATACGGGATTCCAATTCATGATGTTTAGAAAGAGGACAAGCGGGAACAGTTATGATGCACAACCTATTTCTTAAAACCTTCCATGAACTTACCTAGAGCCGTTTTCATTACGAAAAGGGCTTCTTTTTATGTGAAAAAAGAGCAGTGTAAGGGTTAGGGGTATCTTTTAGTCATAAATATACCTTTTACTCATACATCTATAAAGACAAATGATTTTCATCTTATGCGCTAAGAAGCGTGAAATAGCAACAAGGAAAGTATCAAATGGTGAAACGAGCCGTATGGCTTTTATCTTATTGAATGGGGAATTGAAAGGAGGAACAGACATTGTCAAAGGACAATCTGTCTTGCCTACGTTTTTCTGTAGAGGAATCTGTTTATTTTCGTTCTGATCAGGAAGTAGATCAGCTTTTATCTATTTCTTTATCTCCTGATGTAGCAACTAATGAACTTGGAGATCAAGTATCCATTTATGGAGCACTAATGCTTGTAGGAGAATATGTACAAAAAGAAGGGGAAAGCTCTATTCGTGACCAAGCAGAAGGGCGAATGATTGAAGCCATTGAGTTAAGAGAAGATGGCATTACAACATTTGCTCATCGTTTTCCAATTGACATTACGATTCCACGAGATAGAATATCGAGCTTAGAAGAGCTTTATGTTGATGTTGAAAGTTTTGATTATGATTTGTTTGATCAACGTTCTTTAAAGCTAACAGCCGATATTTGCATTATAGGCATTGAGGATGCCACAGCAGAACCACAGCAGTCAGCTCCGCAAGATGAGGGGAGTTTGGAGGAAGAAAGCAAATTAGATGATGAGCTTGTATATGAGCCATTGTACCGTTCTGCTCCAAGCGAAGAGGAAGTAGAAAAAGAAGAGGATGAATGGACAGAAAGAATTACAAATAGCTCACGATCTATTCAGAATCCTTATCAATTTCCAGAAGATGAACGAGAAGAAGAGGAAGAAGATATAAGTGAAATTGAGGAACCATTTGAAGTAGAAGTAAAGAGAGAAAAAACAGAGGAAAAAGAAGAAGCTCCTGTATTTGAGCCTTTGCAGTTGAGCAAAGAAGATTCTCCTTCGGAAGAAAATAATATTGCAGAACCCCATCAAGAAAGACCGGTTTCCTCTGAAAAAGTGGAAGAGAAGAAGGAAACTGTTGAAAGCAGTTCACCAGCGGCTGTTACATCTGTAAGGGAAGAAGTTGAGACGAAAGAGTTGGAAACAACTCATCGTAAGGACAATGCGTTGTACTTAGCAGACCTAGATGAGGAAAGACCACTTTCAGAGGCTGACCTCCTTGAGAAAGTGGAAGAGAAGGAAGAGGTTGAAAGCAGTTCACCAACAGTTGTTACATCGACAAGGGAAGAAGATGAGCCAAAAGAACCGAAAGCTCACCGTAAAGAAAATACGCTTTATTTAACAGAGCTGTTTGATAGAGATGAGCAGGAAACGAAAACGTGCGTTAAAATGTGTATTGTTCAAGAAGGAGATTCCCTTGAGCAAATTGCAGGGCGTTACGATCTGCCTGTTCATCAGCTTGTACAGGCAAACAATCTAGAAGATGAACAAGATGTAACAGAAGGTCAGGTTTTAACAATTCCTGTCTGAGTGAATTAAAGGAAGAAAGAGAGTGGGGCAAGAATGGAAAATAGTCTAAGAGCATATGGGCCCCTTCTACAGCAATATGGCTTACAGGCAAACTATATTGAAGACTATGGCAAAGTGAAAAAAATATTTACGCCAAAAGGAGTATTTGCGCTTAAAAGGCTATCCTCCTCTTGGCGTAATCCCCATTTTGTTCAGAAGATGAAAAAGCTACAAAAAAATGGGTTTACAAAGCTTGTGCCTGTTTATCCAACGTTAGAAGGTCAGTACTTTTCCAAAGAAGTGTCAGAACAGTTTTATTTGACACATTGGTTTCTGAACGAACGGAGAGAAGAACAGGATTCATTGCCATATAAGCTGTTTCGAGAGCTTGCTGAGCTTCATGCCTTTTCATCTTATGAAGAGAAAATCGATATAAAAGAAAAAGAAAAACATTATGAAGAGCTTGTCTCACGATGGAACGAAAGAGAAACAGCTATGGCAACATATGTAGAACAAAGCGAAAAGGAGGTATATATGTCTCCTTTTCAGCTGTATTTTTGTACCTTTTACTATGAAATGACAAGGTCGCTTACATTTGCAAAAGAACAATTTGAGAAATGGTATGAGACCGCAAAAGAGGAAGAAAAAACCCGCTTAGTAATTAATCATGGTAAGGTTTCTACAAAACATTTTGTTTATGATGAGAATGAAAATGGTTATTTTATTAACTTTGAAGAAGCGAGAGAAGGTTCACCTGTATATGATTTAGCAGATTTCTATTATCGCTCTTTAAAAACATATCCTCTTCAAAATCTAGATGTTTATGAGTGGTTTGAGAACTATGAAAACCATTTTCCTTTAAATGAGACAGAGAAACGGCTATTTTGTGCATATTTAGCTTTCCCTGAACGTTTCTACAAAGCATTTGAAAGATATCAGCGGAACAATAATAATGAGCAATATCACGTCAAGATGCTTATGGAAAGCTACTGGCACATGAAAAATGTTGAAACACTTGTTACAAAAATTGTAGAAGTTGAAAAACAAAAAGAAATGGCAGAACTAGCCTCTGAACAAGAGGGCTAGTTCTTTTTTAAATCCATTCAAAATAAATTGATAATAGAATAGCTATAAAAATCAACAGAAGAAAAACGTCTAGGATAGATGGAAAAACAATTGTACGTACCGCTTGAAAAACAGTGAGCGGGATAATAAATTGAGAGCAAACAGCTCCTGCATTCTGGGCCCATTTCTTTAATGAATAAGAATTGAAACGCTGCTTCAAATTTCTCATCTCCTTACGATAACAGATGTTTTTACACTATATGTTGAACACTTAGGCAATGTGCCTAAAGAAGAAAAGTGAAAAATGAGGAATAAAAGTGAAAAAAGATGGAGAAGCTTATTGACGATTTATAATTTTTTTGTATAGTATATAGAAGTAAACGAAATTAATGCTAATACAGTGCGCAGGAAGAGTATAACGAAAGATGCTTCAAGAGAGAGAGACTATATGCTGAGAAGTTTCTTAAGCAATCGCGTTAGAAAGTCACCTGCAAGTTGCTTTTTTGAACGGCTCTGTCCTATTAGAAAAAGTCGGCGAAAAGCCGTTATCTTTTCAAGTGCAAAAGCGCCCAAAGTGTGGCGTTTTTTGAAAAAAGGTGGTACCGCGAACTTCACTCCTTTCGTCCTTTTCAAGATGGAAGGAGTTTTTTGTATGCATTTTTGCATACTATTTATTTTACTTTAGCTGGAGGGAATAAAATGTCAGAACAAGAAAACACGATGCCGACAAAGTATGATCCGCAAAAGATCGAAGAAGGCCGTTATCAATACTGGTTAGAAGGAAAGTTTTTTGAAGCAAAAGATGATAAGAATAAGCCACCATACACAATTGTCATTCCACCGCCAAACGTAACAGGAAAGCTTCATTTAGGTCATGCATGGGATACAACATTACAAGATATTTTAACACGTATGAAAAGAATGCAAGGTTATGATGTGCTATGGCTTCCAGGGATGGACCATGCCGGAATTGCGACACAAGCTAAAGTGGAAGCGAAGCTACGTGAAGAAGGCAAGTCTCGCTATGATTTAGGGCGTGAGAAATTCGTAGAAGAAACGTGGAAATGGAAGGAAGAATACGCAGCACATATTCGTACACAATGGTCAAAACTAGGGCTTGGTTTAGACTACTCTAAAGAGCGTTTTACATTAGATGAAGGTTTATCAAAAGCTGTTCGTCAAGTGTTTGTTAGTCTTTATAATAAAGGACTTATTTACCGCGGGGAATATATTATCAACTGGGATCCTGTAACAAAAACGGCTCTTTCAGATATCGAAGTTATTTATAAAGATGTACAAGGTGCGTTTTATCATATGCGTTATCCTCTTGCAGATGGTTCTGGGCATATTGAAATTGCAACAACTCGTCCGGAAACAATGCTTGGTGACACAGCAATTGCTGTTCATCCTGAAGACGAACGCTATAAGCATCTTATTGGTAAAAAAGCGATTTTACCAATTGTAGGCCGTGAGATTGAAATTGTTGGCGATGACTATGTTGACATGGAGTTTGGCTCAGGAGCTGTTAAAATTACACCTGCACACGATCCGAACGACTTTGAAATTGGAAACCGTCATAATCTTGAACGCATTCTTGTTATGAATCAAGATGGTACGATGAATGAGAAAGCTTTGAAGTATGAAGGAATGGACCGTTTTGAGTGTCGAAAAGCAATTGTAAAAGATCTGCAAGAAGAAGGCGTTCTATTTGAAATTGAAGAGCATCTTCACTCTGTAGGTCATAGTGAAAGAAGTGGAGCAGTTGTTGAACCATACCTTTCAACACAATGGTTTGTAAAAATGCAGCCTTTAGCAGATGCAGCTGTAGAACTTCAAGAGAAAGAAAACAAAGTAAACTTTGTGCCAAATCGTTTTGAAAAAACATATTTACGCTGGATGGAAAATATTCGTGATTGGTGTATTTCACGTCAGCTTTGGTGGGGACACCGCATTCCAGCTTGGTATCATAAAGAAACAGGTGAAGTATATGTTGGAGAAGAAGCGCCAGCAGATATTGAAAACTGGGAACAAGATAATGACGTATTAGATACATGGTTTTCTTCTGCTCTTTGGCCTTTCTCAACAATGGGTTGGCCAGAAGAAACAGAAGACTTTAAGCGTTACTATCCAACAGCAGCGCTTGTAACAGGCTATGATATTATTTTCTTCTGGGTATCTCGTATGATTTTCCAAGGTGTAGAATTCACAGGCGAGCGCCCATTTAAAGATGTTCTTATTCACGGTCTTGTACGTGATGCTGAAGGGCGCAAAATGAGTAAGTCATTAGGTAATGGCGTTGATCCAATGGACGTTATTGCAAAATACGGAGCAGATTCACTTCGCTTCTTCCTTTCAACAGGAAGCTCTCCTGGTCAAGACTTACGTTTTAGCTTTGAAAAAGTAGAGTCAACGTGGAACTTTGCAAATAAAATTTGGAATGCATCACGTTTTGCTCTAATGAATATGAACGGAATTAAATATGAAGAACTGGATTTATCAGGTGAAAAATCAGTAGCGGATAAATGGATCTTAACACGCTTAAATGAAACAATTGAGAGTGTGACAAACCTTGCTGATCGCTACGAATTTGGGGAAGTTGGCCGTGCACTATATAACTTCATTTGGGATGATTTCTGTGATTGGTATATTGAAATGGCGAAGCTTCCGCTTTACGGAGAAGATGAAGAGGCTAAGAAAACAACTCGTTCTGTTTTAGCGTATGTATTAGATCAAACAATGCGCCTTCTTCATCCGTTTATGCCGTTTATTACCGAGGAAATTTGGCAGAACTTGCCGCATGAAGGCGAATCAATTACAACAGCAAGCTGGCCTACAGTAAAAGAGGAGTTAACAAACAAAGAAGCTGCTGGGGAAATGAATCTTCTTGTTGATATTATTCGTTCTGTTCGTAATATTCGTGCTGAAGTAAATACGCCAATGAGCAAACAAATTAAGCTGCTTATTAAAGCAAATAGCGCAGATATTAAAGAGAAACTTTCAAAAAATAAGGCGTATATTGAGCGTTTCTGTAATCCAAGTGAGCTTACAATTGATGTAGACTTAACAGCTCCTGATAAAGCAATGACAGCTGTTGTGACAGGGGCAGAGCTTATTTTACCGCTTGAAGGACTTATTAACATTGAAGAAGAAATTGCTCGTTTAGAAAAAGAGCTAGAAAAACTTAATAAAGAAGTAGATCGCGTTCAAAAGAAATTAAGCAATGAACGTTTTGTGAGCAAGGCGCCAGAACAAGTGGTAGAAGAAGAACGCCAAAAAGAGAAAGATTATGTAGAGAAAAGAGAAATTGTGAAAAAACGTATTGAAGAAATTAAGGGATAATCAGAAGACGAATCTTTTTTAAGATTCGTCTTTCCTATACATGAAAGGACAGAAGAGAATGATTTCTACATATGATGAAGCACGGAGCTGGATTCATGGAAGACTTCAGTTTGGCATTAAGCCTGGCTTAGAGAGAATGAGCTGGATGTTAGAAAAGCTAGGAAGCCCTCATAAGCACCTAAAGGCAATTCATATTGCAGGTACAAATGGAAAAGGCTCTACGCTTTCTTATTTGCGTGAGATGCTTTGTGCAGGAGGATATACTGTTGGAACATTCACTTCTCCATACATTGAGACCTTCAATGAACGGATTAGCGTAAACGGCAAGCCAATACGAGATGAAGAACTTGTTCATCTTGTAAATGAGGTAAAAGTTGTAGTAGAGAGCTTAAATGAGACAAACTTTGGAGAAGCTACAGAATTTGAAGTTATTACAGTGATGGCTTTTTACTATTTTGGAAAAGTGAATAAACAAGACTTTGTTATTTTTGAAACAGGTCTTGGGGGGCGTCTTGATTCTACAAATGTATTGAATCCAATTGCTACTATTATTACAAACATTGGATTCGATCATATGAATATTTTAGGAAATACAATCGAAGAAATTGCAGGAGAAAAAGCAGGTATTATTAAAAGAAATACCCCGCTTTTTACTGCTGTTGAGCAAAACGGCGCGCTTGATGTCATCCAACAGAAGGCCAAAGCTGAAAATGCACCTGTTTATGTGCTTGAAAGAGATTTTTACACTTCTTCTCTAGAAGTTGAAGAGTTAAGTGAAAGATTTCAATTTTCCGGATTTGATATTGTTCTTTCAAACGTTAAGCTGTCAATGCTTGGTGCTCATCAAGTGAAAAATGCAGCTTTAGCTCTTGCAGCACTTCTCTATTTAAAGAAAACAGGAATTTTGAATATAGAAGTTAACAAGATATATGAAGGATTAAAACGAACAGCATGGCTTGGACGTTTTGAACAAATAAGCCAAAATCCACTTATTTTTCTAGATGGTGCTCATAACATTCAAGGGATTGAGAGCCTTGTTTCAACGGTGAAACGTCATTATAAGGAATATAATGTTCACGTTGTGTTTTCATGTTTAAAAGATAAAGAAGCTACAGAACTTGTTACAAGACTTGAGGAAATCGCAACAAGCATTATATTCACGACATTTGATTTTCCAAGAGCAGACAATCCAGAACATATAGCGGCTGTTAGTCAACATAGTTCAAAAGTGATAGAAATGGATTTTAAAAAAGCGATTGAAAAAGGGAAACAAAATCTCACAAAAGAGAAAGATCTTCTTCTTATAACAGGTTCCCTTTATTTTATTTCAGAAGTTCGAAACTATCTTCTATCGTAAGGAAAAGAAAAAGAGAGCTCTAAAAAGAGTTCTCTTTTTTTTATGTATTAACTTACAGCGGAGTCTTTCAAAATTTACTAGCTTAGTATAAAATAGGAGGTGTAAAGTCTTGGTTATAAAGGAAAAAACAAGTTATATAGAACTAGGTCTAAAGTCCTTTTGTTGTAAGGGGTATTGTTAGTTTACATGCACGTTGTTAGGTATGTATAAAGAGCACCATAGTGAGTGTGGAAAAAACTAATGATTCTGAAAAAAGAAAGAGATAGGACAGAGGTAGGTGTTCTAGTGAGATTCACTAAAAAGGGAAAGAAAATCTTTTTATTTTTATTGCTTTTTGTTTTTTCGTGCATTGTTATTTCACAGGGAAGCGTATGGGCTTACGAAAAAATCATGGGTTCAAACACATCGTTTGCAAAAGGAACAAAAATAGCAGGCATCTCAATTGGTGGTCTTTCTTATGAGAAAGCATATGAAAAGGTTAATAATAAAGTTAAGGAGTGGCAACAAAGTGGCCATCTTACTTTTTCATATGATAAAGAAGAAGTGCTGCTCGACCGATCAGTCATTGTTTTTCATCTTAAAGAATCACTGAAACGTGTTGAAACTCAAAAAAATGAGTCTTTAATTGTTGATATCAACAAGGATAAGTTATATGGAGATCTTTATAATCATGTCACAGCTGAAGATCAAAAGAAAGTAAATAAAAAAAGCCTTGAAAAAACGATAGCGGACCAAAGCCAACGTTTAGCTACAAAGACGTTATTTGTGTTGCAATCCTATATAAAAGAACCGGAACCTTTAGAAGAGACCGTAGTAGCTGAAGTTGAACGACCATTATCAAAAGAAAGTAAAGAAAATCTTTCAGAACTACTTGGATCTTCTTCTTCATGGACAGTTGGCAGCAAGGACGAATTTTCATTTAATTATGCAGTTCTGACTCAATATGAGGAAAGCTTTTTACAAGAAAGTAAGGAAGTGCTCACTTCCTCCCTCTACGAAGCTATGTTACATACCGATTTTACAATCACAGAACGACATATAAGCACTACAAGGCAGAATCATGTTCCTCTTGGATATGAAGCTTATGTTTCACTCGGAAAAGAAGATTTAACCTTCGAAAATCCTCATTTAACTTCCTATGTTATCACTGTTAAAGTTGTGGGTAATAAGCTTATTACGACAGTAAGTGGAAAGGAATTAAAAAAGAAAATTGTAGTAAAAGAGAGAAGGAAAGAGACATATCCTCCTCGAACAATTGTAGAGTATGACCCGCTTTTGAATGTTAATGAAACCCGTATTGAACGAACAGGAAAACAGGGGGAGAGTATTGAAGTTGTACGATACATAACAAATGGCAAAGAAGATCAGGTTGTTGAAGTGATGAACGATGATTATTACCCGCCTGTTTTTTCAAAAGAAGTTAGAGGTCCAAAAGAAGAGAGGGATGGAAACCGTACTGAATAAAATCTCCTCTTCTTATGAATTCTCGCTGTAGACAAGAGCATACTAGAAAGAAAAAGGAGTATGCTTTTTATGAATAAATTTAAGCTTTTGACTTTAAAAACAGATCAAGGTTTTTCTCTTCTCGGGATTATTGTGATTGTTTTCATTCTTGCAATATTTGCATCATTTCTAATTCCGAGCATTGGAGAATGGTTTTCAAATCAATAGAAAAACGGATGAGGTTTCCATTTGAAAGATTAAAAATCTTTAGATGGGATGATCGGAAAATGACAATCATTACGATTTATCTATTTTGTTCAGGTTTAGTTTTAGGCTCTTTTTTTAATGTTGTTGGATTAAGACTTCCTATTGGAAAATCTTTAATTTATCCATCATCAAGCTGTCCTTCATGCAGCTCAAGGCTAAAGGTAATAGAGCTTATTCCCGTTATTTCATACATATGGCAAAAAGGAAGCTGCAGAGTGTGTAAATATAAGATATCAGCTCTTTATCCAACTATTGAGCTCAGTACTGCTGTGCTTTTTTCCATTGCTCCTTTTATAACAAATGGATTTGGAGAAGGTTTGTTATATATAACGCTCTCTTCTTTATTAATAATGGTCATTGTGTCAGACCTTTCTTATATGGTTATACCGAATTCACTTCTTTTATTTTTCTTACCTATCCTCATTTTGGAACAATGGTATTTTTCTCTTGCTTCTTTTTCACATATGGCAATAGGAGGAATACTTGGTTATCTTGTTCTGCTTGCTATTCTCCTCCTTAGCAGAGATGGTATAGGGGGAGGGGATGTGAAACTATTTGGTGTTATCGGTCTTGTTCTAGGAATAAAAGGGGTATTTCTTTCTTTATTTCTTGCTGTCTTGTTTGGAGCATGTGGTGCAGTTATTGGGATGATGATTGGAAGAGTTCAAAAGGGGAAGCCATTTCCTTTTGGCCCCTATATTGCGTTTGGAACGTTTATTGTATTTATGAAAGGTGATCAGTTATTTAGTTGGTATATGGGATTTTTCATTTAATGATAGATGAAGTGATAATTGTTTAATATACAAAGAGCTAGAATCATATTACTCTAGGTCTTTGCATGATGACTTTTGTAGGAATAGGTGTGTGAACAGCATGAAATTTCGTTTTTTTCAAAAAAACAAGCTGGTTAACATTGTAATCAAGGATTATGAAATAAGAGTACTTCAGACAAACAAAGAAAATGCCTTTGAACAGCCAATCTATCATAAGATTGCTTTGAAAAGGGGAATTGTAGAAAAAGGGAGAATTAAGGATTATGTAAAGCTACAAGCAATTTTACAAAAACATTTAAAAGAGTGGAAAATGCAAAAACAGCTCGTTCATTTTACAGTCCCTGATGATCTTGTTGTCCTAAAGGAAGTTATTCTTCCCTTTGAAATGGATAAAAATGAAGAAAAAGAGTACATATTGCAAGAATTAAAAGACGATATCCCATTTGAAGATCCTATGATTGACTATTTTTATAAAGAAGAAATGAAAGAAGAAAAAAAAGCTATTGTTTTTGCAACACCTGAAAAAGAGCTTATTGATTATGTAGCGCTCTTAGAAGAAACAAATTTAAAACCAATTGGAGCTAGTGTTTCATCCATTGCTTTGTACAGGCTTTTTTATCATCTCGATTTAGCAGGTGATGGAGTTTTTATGCTAATGAATATTGATTTAGAAGGGGTACAAATTGCGACTTTCGAAAAACATCAACCTGTATTTTTAAAGTTTTTATCTTTTTATGAGTGGATGGAGTACTGGAAGAACGAAGAGAACGCTTTTATTTGGAAAGGCACTGACAGTGAGTTTAACGACTATATGAATCGGTTAATAGAAGGATTGATTAGTGTGTATACATCAAGTGAAATAACGCTTGGGAAGAAAATAAATGGTGTACTGATTAGTGGGCATCACCCAGCTTTTAGCTCCCTTCACAAAAAGCTTCAACAATCATTACATGTGAAGGTATCTCATATTCAAAAAGACGCTTTATTTCTTCATGACCGAGTTGGTGTGCCAGAGAGTGGCTATGTTCCATTTGGTCTTGCACTTAGAGAGGTGCACTTATGATAGGAGATGTGAATTTCTTACCTGAGAAAGAACCGCGTAATATAGCTCCATTGCTTCTTTTTCTAATACTCATCGTTCTTGCTATTGGAGTTCTTCTTTATGGATATATTCAATATCAAGATAAGAAAGAAAACATTAGCCGTACAGAAGCGCAAATCACAAAAGTAAAAGAAACGAGAGAATCCTTAAATGTGCCAAGCTGGATCGGAGAGTATCATGATTTAAAAAATGCAGTAGAGTGGAGTGAAAGTAGAAAAGGAGATCTTAACCTTCTATTAACAAGTTTAGTTGAAGAGCTTCCTCAAAATGGTTATATCGAGCAATTTTATCTAGATGACTATAACGTGCTTTCATTAGAAATCCAGCTTGAAAATCATCGTGATGCAGCTTTTTATTTACAAAACCTAAAAGATTCATCACTTGTTGAGAAAGCGAGCCTTTTGTCTATTGATACATCTAATGTTACAGAAGAAGTGGAGATGCAAGATGGGGAACTATCAACATATCAAGCAACATATTCTCTCATCATAGACTTAGAGCAGCTTAAGAAACAGAGTGAGAAGCAAGAGGAGACAGAATAAATGGTATGGTCTGTAAAGAAAAAACATGTATTGATATTAAGTATTTGTTTTCTTGTTTTATTCTTTCTCATTTTTTGGCTTTATCATCACTACTATGCTCCTCTTGAACTTAAAGAAGAAGTAAAGGCAGAGACGTTAAAGAAAGAGCAAGTATATACTAACAAGCTGAAAATAGAAAGTGAAGGAAAAGAAGTTACCGCAAAAGATGCCTATAATTTACAAAAAACTATTCCGATTGACGTGAACTTACAAGACATTTTACTTTCGATAGAAAAATCAGAGCTAAAAGCAAATATAACAATCATTGATATGGCTTTTGGGAAAGATGAAATCATAAAGAAACAGCGCGAGAAAAATCAAAGCTTAGAAGACTATGAAAGATGGAATGAGCATAAGCGAGAGGTTGGAAATATGCCTCTGCATATGCCAGGAAATCTAAAGGGTCAAAGCATTGAAGTGACATTCGAAGCTTCAACATATGAAGAAGCGCTAAGCTTTCTAAATGAATTTAATAAAAGTGAGCGTGGAGTTGCGATTGAAGGGCTATCATTTCAACCAGCTAAAAGTGAGGAGAACGTTGAGCTTTCAGATGAGGAAAGTGAAAGTACAACTGAGCAGGTGCCACAGTATGTGCTTAGCTTCACAGCTTTTTATTATCCGTCATTAGCTAGCATGCCAACTAAACCGAGTGAACTCAGCACTCCTGATAGTGAAGGGAAAACAACGCCTTTTAAAAACGAATAATACAAAGAAGAACAACACATATTGTCGAAAGAAACTACGAGCAAGGCGACAAATGTCTTGTTCTTTTTTTATTTTAATGTGATAGGGTTGGTGTAGGTTTTAAGGAGACGGTACTATTCTAACGTACAATCATGGAATAACAGGGTGGTGAAATGGTGGACAAGCAATCCTCAGATAAAATATTAGTTAAAATTAATGGAAAGAAACAAGAAGCAACGTTAAGCAAGAAACAGAATAATAAAAAGACGTTTTCATGGGTGCTTCCAGAAACAGAAAAGGAAATATCAGCATCTGCGGAGGAATCAAACATTGTTCCGCTTAAAAAGGTAGATCGCTATAAACAGGAAAGAAACAAGAAGCTTATTAAAAGGAAATCTTCTCTTCCACCAGGGAAAAAACCGTTCTGGTTTAAGATAATAGGAATTGTAGCATGTGCTTGTCTAGTAGGAATAGGTCTTGGTTTGTTTAGCGTAAATATGCTGACAGCAACGGAAGAGAAGACGCCTAAACAAGAGAAAACAGCACAAGCAAAAGAAGGAAAAGATTCTGAACCAAAAGAAGCGGTCAGTTCAAATAGTGAGGAAAAAAAGACAGAACAGAAAGAGGAAAAGAAATCTTCTTTTACGATTAAGCTAGATGCTTTCATTGTGCAAGCAGGTGTTTTCTCTACAAAAGAGGCTGCTGAAAAAGAAGGGAGAAAGCTATCTGTACCTGTTGAAGTTATAAAGCAAAATGATAAATTCACTCTTATAGCAGGAATCTCACCAACTTTGAGCGAAGCGAGAGCTCTTGGTAAAAGCATAGAGGAACAGGGCGTATCTGTATATGCTAAAAAGTACGAAGGATCTTTGCAAGCGAAAGATATTGCTGATAAAGATGGAGAGCATCTTACAACGCTTCTTCAGACGGCCATTGCTCAATCTTCAAAAGCAGTTGAGGGAGAGGAAGTGGAACAAGAAGCTTTAAAGGAACTTAAAACGCAGCTTGGTACGCTTTCAAAGAAAGATGACTTGAAAGGATATACAGCTTCTCTTAGCAGTCTTGAAAAAAGTATTGAAGTCCCGTTAACAAAAGAAGGTGGAGAAGGGATGCAAAAAAACCTTTTAAAAGTAATTGCTAAACTTTCGTAAAGATCTCTTTGAATTAAAAGGGGTCTTTTTATTATGAACAAATTGTGATTGCTCCCTCTCTTTGTTAAAATGAGAATGTATCTCTCTACTCAATCATAAACGCAAAGGAGTTTCCACAATGAAAACAGCATTGGTATTAGCTTCTAATTCTCCACGTCGTCGTCAGCTTCTACAAGAAGCAGGCCTTGTATTTACTATTCGCCCAAGTACAATTGAAGAGCATATGGATCAAACACTTCCTCCTTCACAGGTTGTTACAGACCTTGCAGCTCAAAAAGCTGAATCTGTTCCAAAGAATGATGAGGAAGTTGTTCTTGGTGCAGATACAATTGTAACTATAGACGGAAAAATTCTCGGTAAGCCGTCTAATGAAGAAGAAGCTTTTAAGACACTTCGTTTTCTCTCTGGAAGAACTCATGAAGTCTTTACAGGAGTTGCGCTTGTAAAAGGAAAAGAGACGTCAACCTTTTATAGTCGTACAGAGGTAACTTTTTATGAGTTAACAGATGAAGAAATAATGCGCTACATTGGGACAGGAGAACCAATGGACAAAGCAGGGGCATATGGTATTCAAGGAAAAGGAGCTTTGTTTGTTAAAGAAATTAGCGGTGATTATTATGCTGTAGTTGGTCTGCCGCTCTCAAAGACGGTGCGAGAATTAAAGAAACTTGGGGTTTTCCTTCCACAATAAAAAGGAGGGAATACAAGTGAAAAAAGAATGGATTATGATTCAAGACTTTCCGGATGATGAAAGGCCTAGAGAACGCCTTTTATCGTTTGGCGCAAGTCATTTATCTAACAACGAACTTTTGGCAATCTTACTTCGCACAGGAACAAAAGAGGAATCTGTGCTTCAACTTGCCAATCGAATTTTACACAAATATGACGGATTGCATCTTATGAATCAAGCTACTGTTGAAGAACTTACAAGTATTAAAGGTATTGGAATGGCTAAAGCCATTCAGATTATAGCAGCACTTGAAATTGGAAGAAGAGTAGCGAATCTACATGTGACAGATCGATATGTTGTAAGAAGCCCTGAAGATGGCGCAAACTACGTTATGGAAGAAATGCGTCATTTATCACAGGAGCATTTTGTTTGCCTCTTTTTAAATACGAAAAATCAAGTTCTTCTAAAAAAGACCATCTTCATTGGTAGTTTGAACTCCTCAATTGTTCATCCACGTGACATCTTCAGAGAGGCGTTACGCCGCTCAGCAGCTTCAATTATTTGTATTCATAATCATCCATCAGGAAGTCCTGAACCAAGTAAAGAAGATATAGAAGTAACCAAAAGGCTTAAAGAATGCGGAATTTTGATGGGAATCGACATTCTTGATCATATTATTATCGGTGATCGTAAATTTGTTAGTTTAAGAGAGAAAGGTTATGTGTAACAAAAATCTGTTTCATACGTTAATAGTAAGGAAGCAGGGTTTTTTTGTTATTATTAGCAATCAAAACTAGAAAAACAGGGACAAGATTACTCTACCTTTTTTATTATGATTACGTTATAATAAAAGGCATGGATTTTTTGAGAAAGTCTTGAAAAAATACTGTTTTTGTCGAAGATTACCTTTTGATGACAGAATCCATTTTTACATTGACATATGCTCTTGGACTCGACACAATAAAGATTGTTGGTTTTTTATAACATTCTTTGTATGAGTAACAATAGAACTAGACTTTTAGTGAATAAAAACAAAAAGTCCTATATCAATTAAAAATAATAGATAAAACTTTGTGATATTTGAGAGAGAAAGGGAGATACACATTATGTTTGGAATTGGTACACGTGACCTTGGAATCGATTTAGGGACGGCTAACACATTAGTATATGTAAAAGGAAAAGGAATTGTTGTTCGTGAACCATCGGTTGTAGCGCTACAAACAGATTCAAGAGACATCGTTGCAGTTGGTAACGATGCTAAAAATATGATTGGACGTACACCTGGAAATGTCATTGCTCTTCGTCCAATGAAAGACGGCGTTATTGCTGATTATGAAACAACGGCAACAATGATGAAGTATTATATCAAACAAGCACAGAAAAATAAGAGCGTCTTTTCAGGTAAGCCATATGTCATGATTTGCGTTCCTTCTGGGATTACAGCAGTTGAAAAACGCGCTGTTATTGATGCAACTCGTCAAGCCGGTGCACGTGATGCTTACACAATTGAAGAGCCATTTGCTGCTGCAATTGGAGCGAATTTACCAGTATGGGAGCCAACTGGTAGTATGGTAGTAGATATCGGTGGAGGTACAACAGAAGTTGCTATCATTTCACTTGGTGGGATTGTAACAAGTCAATCTATTCGCATTGCTGGTGATGAGATGGACGAAGCTATTATTCAGTATATTCGCAAAAACTACAATCTTATGATTGGAGAACGTACAGCAGAAGCAATGAAAGTAGAAATCGGCTCTGCAAGTACACCAGAAGATGTAGAAAATATGGAAATTCGTGGTCGAGATCTTTTAACAGGATTACCAAAAACAATTGAGATTTCTGCAGATGAAATTGCAGACGCTCTTAAAGATACTGTACAAGCAATTATTGATTCTGTAAAAAGCACGCTTGAGCAAACTCCTCCAGAGCTTGCAGCAGATATCATGGATCGTGGAATTGTTCTAACAGGTGGTGGAGCGCTTCTTCGTAACCTAGATAAAATGATTAGTGATGAAACAAGTATGCCTGTTGTTATTGCAGAAGATCCACTTGACTGTGTAGCTATCGGAACAGGAAAAGCTTTAGAACATATTGATCTATTTAAAAACAGAGCAGAGTCCAAGCGATAAGATTAGAGGTGTAACGTCATGCCACAATTTTTCTTCAATAAAAGATTGATTGTGTTACTAGTAAGTATCATTATTCTCGTGGCATTGATTGGTTTTTCTTTAAACGGACGTAAAACGATCACATGGCCAGAGCAATTTGTTAAGGATACAGTTGGACTGGTACAGTCAACGGCCCATAAGCCGGCTCAGTATGTTGCCGATTTCTTTGGAAGCATCGAAGATCTCAAAAATACATATGAGGAAAACAAAGTACTAAAAAAGAATCTTGATAAATATATGCAGCTCGAAGCAGATGTGAAAGATTTAGAGCGGAAGAACAAAGAGCTTAATGAGCGACTTGATAAAGATTCAACACTACGTGATTACGATCCAATTAATGCTACGGTCATTGCAAGAAGTCCTGATCGATGGAATGAAGCGATTTCAATTGATCGCGGAAAAGTTCATGGAGTCGAAAATGATATGGCTGTTATGACATCAAGCGGTTTAATTGGACGCGTCGTAGATGCATCACAGTTTACATCAACAGTGCAACTACTAAGCTCTCAAGATCGAACAAACCGCGCTTCTGTTACAATCCAAGGATCTAAAAATGTAAATGGTCTTATTTCAGGATACGATCAAAAACGTGAAGCATTGATTCTAACAGGTATTCCTCATAGCGCGAAGATAAAAGAAAAGCAAAAAGTCATTACGTCTGGGTATTCAGGTGTTTTCCCTCAAGGACGTATTGTTGGAGAAATTAGCGATATTGAATCAGATAATTATGGGCTAACAAAAACAGCATATGTAAAACCTGCAGCTGATTTTAAAGATATCCAAGATGTGACTGTATTAAAACGAGTAGAACCTTCTCCACAGAAATCACTTGATGAGGAGGAAGAAGAGTGATTCGTTACTTCCTTCCCATCATTGTTTCTGTAGTGTTTATTGCTGATAGTTTATTCGTGAACTTTTTTGCTAATCAATCTTGGTTTCATCAGTGGATTTTATCACCGAAACTGACGCTTATTGTGTTACTTTTAGCGACGATTTACATAAATCCGAAAAAAGGAATTCAGTATGCGTTCTTTTTCGGTCTTTTGTATGACATCGTGTATACAGACTTGTTAGGTGTTTATATGTTCGGGATGCCTGCAATTTGCTATATTGTATCCAAGCTGTTAAAAGTTTTTCAAACAAATGTTGTCATCATTACGATTTTAACAATTGTGGGGATTACGCTGTTAGAGTTTTACGTTTATGAGATTAACAGTATGATTGGTTTGACGCATATGTCTATGGACCGCTTCCTAACATATCGCCTTTATCCGACACTAATCTTAAACCTTGTTTTTGTGGTTCTTCTAGCGTACCCATTAAAAAAACAGTTTGAAAAAGTAGCTTATAAGCTAACAGATTAACAGTTGCGTATAAAGAGGAATTTAACTAGCCCTTGTCGAAATAAACATTCGTTGAGGTGAACGTTGTGAAGAAACAAAATGTAATTATAAAAGGAACAAAAGATGGATTAACGTTGCATCTCGATGATACGTGTTCGTTTCACGATGTGCTAAATGAATTGGAGCGAAAACTGTCTTCGAATCAATACGGAGGACACAATCAACTTGTGTCTGTTCAATTAAGAGTAGGAAACAGATATTTAACGCCCGATCAAGAAGAACAAATAAAGTCACTCGTTCGGAGTAAAAATCATCTTGTAGTAGAGAGCATTGAATCAAACGTCGTGTCAAAAGAAGAAGCATTAAAAATTAAGCAGCAAAATGAAATTGTTTCAGTAGCAAGAGTCGTACGCTCAGGACAAGTCTTGCACGTTGAAGGAGATCTTCTTTTAATTGGAGATGTTAATCCCGGTGGAACAGTCATTGCTGGAGGAAATATTTTTGTGCTTGGCGCATTAAAAGGCATTGCACATGCCGGCTATTATGGAAATGATCAAGCTGTTATTGCAGCTTCTAAAATGGAACCAACACAGCTCCGCATTTGTGAAGCTTTTAGTCGTGCAGAGGAAGCCGATAAAAATGAAGAACATGATATGGAGTGTGCGTATCTTGATGAAGACAAGCGCATTGTCATTGAACGCTCACAGCTTATGTCTCATCTTCGCCCTAATTTGACACGCTTAGAAAGGAGAAGTTGACATTGGGAGAGGCTATTGTTGTTACGTCAGGAAAAGGCGGCGTTGGAAAAACAACGACGTCTGCTAACTTAGGAACCGCACTCGCCCTAACTGGTAAGCGGGTTTGCCTAGTCGATACAGATATCGGTTTGCGCAATTTAGACGTTATTATGGGGTTAGAGAACCGCATCATCTATGATTTAGTAGATGTTGTGAACGGTCGCTGTACGCCTCAAAAGGCGCTTATTAAGGATAAGCGTTTTGAATGTTTATATTTGTTGCCTGCTGCTCAAACGAGTGATAAAACGGCCGTAACGCCGGAGCAGATGAAAGAACTTATTACAGAACTAAAGCAAGACTATGATTATATTATTATTGACTGTCCTGCTGGAATTGAACAAGGATATAAAAATGCCGTTTCTGGAGCAGATAAGGCTCTTGTTGTTACAACACCTGAAATTTCATCTGTTCGTGATGCGGATCGTATTATTGGATTGTTAGAGAAAGAAGACATCGAATCTCCAAAGCTTGTAATTAACCGTATTCGCAGTCATATGATGAAAAATGGAGATACGTTAGATGTTGATGAAATTGTCTCATTGCTGGCTATTGATTTAATTGGCATTATTGCGGATGATGAAGATGTTATCAAAGCATCCAATAATGGTGAACCAATTGCGATGGACCCATCAAGCAAAGCAGCGATTTCTTATCGTAATATCGCAAGACGTATTTTAGGAGAGTCTGTACCGCTTCAATCTCTAGATGAAACCAAACAAGGTGTTTTTTCTAAAATTAAGAAATTCTTCGGCGTGCGTTAGTTTATATAATATATGATCAAAAAGCTAGAGCTCTTCCAAAAGCTCTAGCTTTTTTATTTTGTCATAACCTCACAGGACAAGTCATACATTTGTTACAAATGACTTGAAGGATTGGTGAGAAGCGATGAATCGACGTGTCCAAGAAGTTCGTAAGCGAATAGCCGATCGGCGAAAAAATGGAGGAAAAGAAGAGAAGCCGCAAAGGAAGTTTTCATACGATGATTTAATTTCAGATGAGGAAAACTACAGTGGAGAACGATTTCCGACTTATGAATACAATCCAGAAAGCAAAGAACACCATCCGTTATTCTCTCCTCAGTGGTTTCTATTTAAGCTGTTAACTTCTTTCTGTCTTGTTTTAATTGTTGCTATTCTTTTTAGAAATCCAGCAGTACAGCTCGACGGAGCAAGAGCTTTTGTAGAAGATACGATGGAGGAAAGTTTTCAGTTTGCTAAAATGTCTGCTTGGTATGAAGAGAAGTTTGGTGAACCTCTCGCTCTCATTCCAAAATCTGTAGGAGAAGAGCCGACAGAGGAAGCAAACTCTCAGTACGTTGTGCCAGCATCAGGGAATGTTGTTGAAACATTTGCAAGCTCAAAAAAAGGGGTAACCGTTGAAACAGGAAGTCAAACAGCGGTGCAAGCTATGGATGCAGGATTTGTTAAAAGCATTGAAGAGAAAAAAGGATTTGGAAATACAGT
Organism: Priestia sp. TRM10; assembly: GCF_057808375.1. Lineage (NCBI taxonomy): Bacteria > Bacillati > Bacillota > Bacilli > Caryophanales > Bacillaceae > Priestia > Priestia sp. TRM10. Next base: position 1,177,570 of record NZ_JBJZOT010000015.1, on the reverse strand, counting down.
TTCAATTCAGCATGCTGACGGATCAGAGTCGTGGTATAGCGGGCTTGCAAATATTGATGTAAAAACGTTTGATTTTATTGAAAAAGGACAGGTTATTGGAAAAGTGAAGGCGGAAGGGGACGATAAAAAAGGAAGTTATGGATTTGCTCTTTATAAAGATGGTAAATTTATGGACCCTAGTAAGGTGATCTCCTTTGAATAACTTTCTTCATCTTTTTCGCTCAACGCATATCCATCCGCTTCTTTGGGCTATCTTAGCAATAGGGATCATGACAGGGCATATCTATGACCTTATTCTCTTATTTTCATTAGTATTATTACATGAGCTTGGGCACGTTTTTGCCGCTAGCTTTTTTTCATGGAAAATCAAAAAAATTATGCTCTTTCCATTTGGAGGAGTAGCTGAAATTGATGAATATGGAAACAGACCGCTTTATCAAGAAGTGATTGTCATTCTGAGCGGGCCGTTTGTTCACCTTATTTTAATGTTAGGATCTTTTATTGCTCTTTCGTCTTCTCTTATTACACAGGAATTTTATGAACAGTTTATGTTTCAAAACGTTCTTTTACTTTGTTTTAATTTGCTTCCGATTTATCCGCTTGACGGGGGGAAACTCATGTTTGTTTCGTTTAGTCTTTTTGATTCTTTTCAAAAGTCCTTTGAAAAAACGCTTCGTATTTCAGCTGTTTTTCTATCGTGCATTGCAGTAGTCGCTCTTTTTCTTTATTCTACTCATCTGCATCTTTGGATGGTGTTGGGCTATCTATGTTATAGCCTTTATTATGAATGGAAACAAAGGGACTATCTTTATATTCGTTTCCTTCTTGATCGATACTATGGCAAAGGAGAAACAATCCTTGATCTTTCCCCACTTGCCGTAAATGGGGGAGAAAAGATTTATCATATTATTCGTAGGTTTAAAAGAGGACAAAAACATATCATTATTGTGGAGGAAAAAGAAGGAAGAAAGCAACTAGATGAAAATGAGCTTCTTCATGCTTATTTTGTAGATAAGCGCATTAATGATTCTATTGATGAGCTTGTTGCCTTTTATTAAAAAGAGGGTGAAAAGGAAAGTAACAGACAAACATGTTACTTTCCTTTTTGTTATGGTAAAATCCAACTACATAAGAGATAACGAAAGGGATTTGGACATATGACAGCAAAATTGATAATTGAAACTGCAACAAATCTTCATAAGATAGCTCATTTACAGGATAGCCAAGTACAGGCTTTTTATATTGAAGAACAAAAAGCTATCCACTATGTTGGCAATATTTATGTTGGACGTGTAAAAAAAGTTGTAAAAGGGATGGACGCTGCTTTTGTAGATATTGGAGGAGAAAAAAACGGATATTTACATAAAAGTGAAGTGTTTCTTGATGAGCACGAAATGTTTACAGAACGTATAAAAGAAGGACAAAAAATTCTCGTACAAGTAAGCAAAGAAGAAAGAGGAACAAAGGGACCTAAGTTGACAACGTTTATTGAATTTTCAAGCTCGTACGTTGTTTATTTTCCTTATAGCGGATACGTAGCTGTTTCAAAAAAGATAGCGGAAAAAGAAAAGTGGAAAAGCTTTGGAGAGAGCATTGTAGAAGGATCGGAAGGTCTTCTCTTACGAAGCGCCATTGAAGGAGTGTCTCCTAGCAAAATAGAACAAGAAATTGTTACCCTTAGAAAAGAAGCGGAGGGAGTTATCGGGGAACTCCAAGCGGAAGGAACAGTACCTCGAGTTGTTTACCAAAGGGAAGATTTTATCACAAATATGATAAAAAAGGCAAAAGTGGACAAGCTTGAGCTTATTGTTGATTCGTTTGAAATGAAAAAAAAGCTTCAAGCTTCTTTTCCAGAAGCAACAGTTATTTTTCAACGTGAGAAAGAGAGCCTTTTTGACATATACCACCTTCAAAAAGAGCTTGAAAAAGCACTGCAAAAAACGGTCTGGCTTCCGAGTGGTGGTTCATTAGTTATTGAAGAAACAGAAGCGATGACAGTTATTGATGTAAATACAAGCAGGTTTGTAGGAAAAACTTCTCAAGCTCAGACTATTTTAGAGACAAATATTGAAGCAGCAGAAGAAGTGGCTCGACAACTTCGTCTTCGCAATCTTGGAGGCATTATTATGATTGATTTTATTAACATGAAAAACAAAGAAGATGGAGAAAAAGTGTTACAAAAGCTAAAAACAGAAACAGAACAAGATCCAGTAAGGACGCTTATTTTTGGTTTTACAAGACTTGGGTTAGTAGAGGTGACACGTAAAAAAGAGCGAGATAGCTTGCAGCATCTTTTCCTAAAAGATTGTGATGTTTGTAAAACAATGGGGAAATATAAAAATGAGAAAAAAACGTTGGATGATATAGAAGGGGAACTGCTTTCATATAAAGAAGAGGCAGCATGGATAGAACTTTCTCCTCTGCTTTCATTTAACAAGGAAGAGATGGAAAAATGGAAAGAAGAGCAGGAGATAGAACTTTACCTAACAGTAGGAGGAGAACTTACGCCATTTTACCGTCTTCGTCATATCGGTTCAAGAGAAGAAGTGGAGCAGAGAATAAAAGAAAATAAGGTTGAATTTCTATTTTAAAAAAGAAGGGTAAAACCTTCTTTTTTTTACTTAGTATCTTCCCGTGAACAAAATGAACAAAAAGGATATTAAGAATTTAAAGCTCAATAATTTGGAAACGGTTACATTCAGAATTTTTTAATTTATACTATTTTTAGTGATGAACTATCGTTTTTAAGGGGAATTTTTGAGAGACAAAGGGGGAAAAAATATGTTAGCTACGCTTGGATTTTTAATGATCGCCGTCTTTATGTATCTGATCATTACGAAACGAATGTCAGCTATGGTTGCACTTATTATTATTCCAATCTTGTTTGCAATAATTGGGGGATTTGCAGCAGGGTTAGGCGATATGATGCTTGCAGGGGTAGAGCAAGTAGCACCAACAGGTGTTATGCTGATGTTTGCTATTTTATACTTTGGAATTATGATTGATGCTGGTTTGTTTGATCCACTTGTATCTACAATCTTGAAAATTGTAAAGGGAGATCCAGTAAAGATTGTCATGGGAACAGCTATTCTTTCCATGCTTATTGCTTTAGATGGAGATGGAACAACAACATATATGATTACAGTTTCAGCAATGCTGCCGCTTTATACAAGACTTGGAATGAATCCGTTAATTCTAACCTGTGTTGCTATGCTTTCATTTAGCTTTATGAATATGTCTCCATGGGGTGGACCTACAGCTCGTGCAGTAAGTGCCCTTCAGCTTGATGTGGCAGACGTCTTTTTACCACTTGTTCCAGTAATGATTTCAGCAGCACTGTGGACACTATTTACAGCTTATATTTTAGGAAAGAAAGAGAAAAAACGCTTAGGTGTTATCGACATCGACTATTCACAAAATCTAGCTTTTAACCAGCAGAGCGCTGCTGTCGATATTGGAGCGGACGATACCTCTATTAAACGTCCAAAGCTTCTATATGTAAACTTAGCTCTAACAATTGCTCTATTAGTATGTTTAGTGATGGGTGTACTTCCACTTGCAACTTTATTTATGATTGCTTTTGTTGTTGCGCTTATGATTAACTATCCAAAATTTGATGACCAAAAAGAGCGGATTTCCAATCATGCAGGAAACGTCCTTGCAGTTGTTGGCTTAGTATTTGCTTCAGGGATTTTTACAGGAATTCTTTCAGGAACAGAGATGGTTGATGCAATGGCAAATGCGCTTGTTTCTGTTATTCCTGAATCATTAGGTTCATTTTTTCCTGTCATTACAGCATTAACTAGTTTGCCGTTTACGTATTTTATGGCAAACGACCCATACTACTACGGAGTGTTACCGATTTTAGCAGAAACGGCTTCAGCTTACGGTGTAGATCCTGTTGAAATGGCTCGTGCTTCTGTTTTAGGGCAGCCAATTCACGCGATGAGTCCACTTATGGCTTCTGCATATTTATTAGTAGGGATGGCGAAAGTAGAATTTGGAGATCACCAAAAGTTTTATTTTAAATGGGCACTGGGTTGCTGTCTCGTGATGATTGCTGTAGCTATTGTTACAGGGATCATCACCTTCTAAAAAAACTGCAGCAGATGCTGCAGTTTTTTCTTGTGTAAAATTTGGAATGACTTCATTAGAGAATATGATTGACATAGGGAGAAGAAATATAGTATTATTTTCTATGTGATTATTGTAGCACCCGTGCTACAACCGCGCAGAACAGGTTTTAAAGTCCATTGTGACACCTGGGATGGCGAGTCTGAGTCTTACAGGGAGGTGCAGAGAATGTACGCTATTATTGAAACTGGTGGTAAACAAGTTAAAGTTGAAGAAGGTCAAGCTATCTACATTGAAAAACTTAACGTAGAGCAAGACGAAACAGTAACTTTCGACAAAGTACTATTAGTAGGTGGGGACAACGTTAAAGTTGGAGCTCCTTACGTTGATGGTGCAACAGTTAGCGCTAAAGTTGAAAAACAAGGTCGCGCTAAAAAGATTACTGTATTCAAATACAAAGCTAAGAAAAACTACAGCCGTAAACAAGGTCACCGTCAACCTTACACAAAAGTTGTTATTGATAAAATCAATGCATAAGGAATGGTTGCATGGTTAAAGTAGTTCTTTCTCGTAATGAAGCAGGTCATATTACTTCTTTTGAAATAAGTGGACACGCAGAATTTGCGGAACACGGTAAAGATTTAGTATGTGCCGCTGTTACAGCTGTGTCATTTGGGACAGTAAACGCGATTATTTCTTTATGTGATACAATGCCAGGCCTTGAACAAGGTGAGGACGGCGGTTATCTTAACTGCCTCATTCCTGAAGACTTAGAAGAGGATGTTGCTCGCAACGTTCAGCTCCTTCTCGAAGGAATGGTTGTTTCACTTGAAACAATCGAGCGTGATTATGGACAATATATAAACATTGTATCTCAATAAAGAGGAGGTGGAACATATGCTAAGATTAGATCTTCAGTTTTTCGCATCGAAAAAAGGGGTAGGTAGTACAAAGAACGGTCGTGACTCTATCTCTAAACGCCTTGGTGCTAAACGTGCAGATGGTCAATTTGTAACTGGTGGTTCTATCCTTTACCGTCAACGCGGTACAAAAATCTATCCAGGTGCAAACGTTTCTCGTGGTGGAGACGATACTCTTTTCGCGAAAATCGATGGTATCGTAAAATTCGAGCGTTATGGACGTGACCGTAAAAAAGTGAGCGTTTATCCAGTAGCGCAAGAAGCTTAAAACGTAATCGTACACAAAAAGAAAACTCTAACCAAGATTGGTTAGAGTTTTTCTTTTTGTTGAGACATATTGCTAGGGTTGTGCTCATAGACTAGATAATTTGCTATAATGCATATATGGTCTGTTTTGTTTTCTTTGCTGTTGAAAGAAGAACAAAGCATGTTTTAAGGTTAGGGGTTGGAAAATGAGTAAAGAGTGGGATGTTGTTGAACTTTTAAAGCATGCACGCCATGACTGGCTAAATAGGCTGCAGCTCATTAAGGGAAATTTATCATTGAATCGTCTTGACCGTGTCCAACAAACGATTGAAGAGATTATTGCCATCTCTAAAAATGAATCAAAGCTAACGAGTACAGGGGCACATAAGTTGACTGCGCTTCTTTTAACATATGGGTTTAGAGAAACGGTTTTAAAGCTCGATATCGAAGTGAACGGCGAAGTGTGTGATTTATCTCCTTATGATGAAGAGCTTGCGGATTGGTGTGAATCGCTTTTTTATGTACTAGAAAATGTAGCAAATAAAGAAAGTAATCATCACCTTGATGTTTCTTTTTATCTTGAAGAAGGTCCATCATTGTTTTTTGATTTCAGTGGCATAATAGAGAATGAAAAAAAGATAGAAGAATGGTTATCAAAAGAAACGTTAACCATGTTTAATATAGCTTGCTACAAAATAGCAAAAGATGAATTGACGGTTCAGCTTGTTATGAATGAAAAGCAACACAGCAATTCATAAAAAGTAAGAACGTGATATAGGGAACGGAGTGAAAAGGAAATGTTTGTCGATCAGGTCAAAGTCTACGTAAGAGGTGGAGACGGCGGAAATGGAATGGTTGCTTTCCGTCGCGAGAAGTATGTACCAAATGGAGGACCAGCAGGTGGTGACGGTGGTAAAGGAGCAGACGTTGTCTTTGAAGTTGAAGAAGGACTTCGTACACTAATGGATTTCCGTTATAAGCGCCATTTTAAAGCAAAACATGGTGAAAACGGAATGCCTAAAAACCAACACGGTCGTAATGCAGAGCCGCTTGTTGTAAAGGTCCCGCCTGGCACTGTTGTAAAAGATGATGATACAGGTGAAGTTATCGCTGATTTAACAGAGCATGGTCAGCGTGCGGTCATTGCAAAAGGTGGTCGTAGCGGACGCGGAAATACGCGATTCGCAACACCGGCAAACCCAGCACCAGAGCTTTCTGAGAAAGGAGAACCAGGTCAAGAGCGCTATATTGTGATGGAGCTTAAAGTGCTAGCAGATGTCGGTCTTGTAGGCTTCCCAAGCGTTGGGAAATCAACCCTTCTTTCTATTGTATCTGCAGCAAAGCCTAAAATTGCTGCTTATCATTTTACAACAATTGCGCCTAACTTAGGTGTTGTAGAAACAGAAGATAATCGTAGCTTTGTGATGGCTGACTTGCCAGGGCTTATTGAAGGGGCACATGAGGGAGTAGGACTTGGTCATCAATTCCTTCGCCATATCGAGCGTACAAGAGTTATTGTGCACGTGATTGATATGTCTGGCATGGAAGGCAGAGATCCTTATGAAGACTACGTTACAATTAACAAGGAGCTTAAGGAATATAATCTTCGTTTAACAGAGCGTCCTCAAGTTGTTGTAGCAAATAAAATGGACGTGTCTGAAGCAGAAGAGAACTTAAAAGCGTTTCAGGAGAAAGTTGGCGAAGAAGTAAAAGTTATTCCAATTTCAGCTATTGCACGTAAAGGACTTCGTGATCTTTTATTCACCGTTGCTGATCTTCTTGAAACAACACCAGAGTTTCCTCTTTATAGTGAAGAAGAGCTTGCAAATCAACATGTTATGTACAAGTTCCAAGAGGAAGATAAAGAGTTCCATCTTACACGTGATAGTGAAGGAGCTTATGTACTTTCAGGTGAGAAGATTGAGAAACTATTCAAGATGACAGACTTCTCAAGAGATGAATCTGTACGCCGTTTTGCTCGTCAGCTTCGAGGCATGGGTGTTGATGAAGCATTGCGTGAACGTGGAGCGCAAGATGGGGATATTGTAAAACTTCTTGAATATGAATTTGAATTCTTAGAGTAGATGGTAAAAGGGAACAGAGAGGGGAGTTCTCGTTGAAGAAAATCGATCAGAAATTTTATTTAGTTCGGGAGGATGTCTTACCAGAAGCAATGAAGAAGACGCTTGATGCAAAACTTCTGCTTGAACGTGGAAAGGCGGACTCAATTGCTGACGCTGTACAGCTTGTTGATTTAAGTCGCAGCGCTTACTACAAGTATAGAGAAACGGTATTTCCGTTTCATACTATGGTGAAAGAACGTATCATCTCGCTTTTCTTCCACTTGGAAGACCGCTCTGGTACTCTTTCACATCTATTAGGTCTTGTTGCTTCAAGCGGGTGTAATGTATTAACAATTCACCAGACTATTCCACTGCAAGGGCGTGCAAATGTAACCCTTTCACTAGATGTTTCTGGTTTAAAAACAGATCTAGAAGACCTTCTTTCGAGATTGCGGGCATTGGAATTTGTTGATAAAGTAGATGTATTAGGCTCGGGAGCTTAATAAAAACAGCTTGACGATCAATCAAGCTGTTTTCTTTACATATTAAATTTTGAAAAATAAAAAAATAAAGACATAGGAGAGAGAACTGTGAAGAAAGTTGGATATTTAGGACCAGAAGCAACATTTACACATATTGCCGTAGAATCTGTTTTCAAACAGATAACCTCACATCCGTATCGCACCATTCCTTCGTGCATTGATGGCGTAACAGACAGAGAAGTAGATTATGCGGTTGTTCCGTTAGAGAATGCTCTTGAAGGCTCCGTAAACTTAACACTCGATTATTTAATCCATGAAAAACGTCTGCCAATTGTAGGAGAGATTGTGCTGCCGATTCGTCAGCATTTTATGGTGCATCCTAAATATGTAGATGAGTGGCAAAATGTTGAAGGCGTATATTCACATCCACATGCAATTGCTCAATGTCATAAATTTCTTCATGATACATTTCGTAACACACCTCTACATGAAGTAACATCAACGGCCTATGCAGCAAAACATGTTTATGAAAAGGAAGATGAGAAGATAGGGGCAATTGCAAACGAGTTTGCGGCGAAAAAATATGGATTACAAGTTGTCAAAAAAGATGTGCATGACTATGATCATAACACAACGCGTTTTCTCATTTTAAATCAAGAAAATGCCCCACTAGAACAAACACTTTTAGAACATAACGGTTATAAAACAACGCTGATGATTACACTATCTGAAAACCCAGCAGGAGCCCTACACCGCGTGTTGTCTGCTTTTTCTTGGCGTAATCTTAACTTATCAAAAATTGAATCACGTCCAATGAAAACAGGACTTGGGAATTATTTCTTTATTATCGATATCGAGCAAAAGCTTGATGATGTATTGATCCCTGGAGCAATTGCTGAAATCGAAGCATTAGGGTGTAACGTAACTCTTTTAGGAAGCTATCCTTACTACATTATCAAATAGGAACCTAGTATAGCTTAGGAGCCTTTTAGCTATAAAGAAAAGAACGCTTGTAGTTCCAAGCGTTCTTTTTTCTGTAGCTAAAAGTATTTTATTCTTCGACTAAAATACCTGCCTCACGCAAAGCGTCACACGCTTCATCAAGCTGTTTTGAGGAATCAGCTTCAACTGTGTGAAGGTGACCGCCTTTTGTTAGTTCAAGCAAGAAAGCAGCTTTCGCTGAGCGGATTTTATCAATAAAGTTCGCGACATCTTTGCGATTGCGAAGACCAAGCGAAGCCGTAAGCTCTCCATAAACAGAATGTTCAACAATTACATCTTTTACTGTAACACCATGGTCAACAAGGAGAAGAAGCTCGCGTTCCGATTCGTCTGGGCCGTGTTTACAAGCAATAATGCGCGTTTGTTTTTGCTCTGCTTGTGTTCTCGACATATAAAGATAGCCTTGACTTGTTGCCATAATAGGCTCGTTTCGCGCTTTTAATAGCGAGATGTCTTGTACGATAACTTGTCTACTCACATTTGTACGTTTTGATAGGTCACTGCCTGTTAACGGAGCGTTCGAATCTTTTAACCATTGAAGCAAAAGGTCTCGTCTTTTTTCCCCTAAAATCTTTTTTTGTTCATCCTTCATTTTTGAACTCCTTTATGAGGTTGTTAATAATTTTAAGCAGTCTGTAAAAGCTTTAATGTCTTCAATCGTTGTTGAAGTACCAAATGAAATGCGAAAAAGCTGTTTACTTTCATGAACGTTTTTTCCCATTGCTATCATATATGGGGAAGGTTCCTGCTGTCCAACAAGACAAGCGCTTCCTGTTGAAATGGCAATATTGTACTTATTGCACCATAGCATAACATACTGACCTTCTAAGTTCTCCATCTTCATTCCAACGATAGAAGGAAGAGCATCAGGAGGGCTTATAATTTCAGCTGATACAGGGATATGATTGATAAGCTCTCTTCTTAAGTTTACATGACTGTTGTAGGTATCCGCCAATATTTTCTTTTGTTCCTGCGCAGCAACAGTAAACGCAACAATACTTGGCAAATCAATCGTACCATGGTGCTTTATTTTAGGAATTTCTTTAGAAAGATAAAGAGCACCAGTTCCTTTTGGTCCATATATTTTATGACTTGCGATAGATAAGCTTGTAATGTGCATATCTCTTACATTAATAGGAAGTTTCAAGAAAGATTGAACTCCATCACAGTGGAAAGGGATGTTGTGCATTTTTGCAATCTCTCCAATTTCTTTTACAGGATGAATCGTTCCAAGCTCATGATTGACGTGTTGAATTGCGATAAGACATGTGGCATCTGTAATACATTCACGCAAGTTTTCAAGATTAATTGTCCCATCTTCTCTAATGGATACATAAGAGATATCATATCCTTCTTCTTCTAGTGTATCCCAAAGACTCAGAAGTGACGAATGTTCGAGCTTTGAAGTAATAATATGGTTTTTAGAAGAGGGAGAACTCCCTAATATACTCCTAACAGCAAGCAAGTTACTATCAGACCCACCGTTTGTAAAATATATTTCTTCCTCGCTAGCTTGGATATAAGAAGCGAGTTCACCCTGACACATTTTCATCATTTCTTTCGCTTTTATTCCTTCATCATGAAGGCTATTTGTATTTCCATAAAATTTTTTAGCACTTTCACAATAAGCCTGTAGCGCATTTTTACTTATTGGTGTTGTTGCAGCATAGTCTAAATAAATCATTTTTGTTTCTCCTTTATAAAAATCAAAGTCTTGTATTTTATTAAATAATATGTAAATATAGGTGTCAAGACACATGTAAAGTTAAGGGGTGGTGATTATGATATATGATGTCATTTTGATTGGAAGTGGCCTTGCAACACTTGTGACAGCAGCGAAGCTATCAGATAACAAAAAGATTCTTGTCATTACAAAGGATGAATTGAAACAAAGCAGTTCTAGTCTTGCACAAGGTGGAATTGCTGCTGTTATGTCACCTGATGATCATTGGAGGTATCACTATGAAGATACTTTAAAAGCTGGTCATTATTACAATGATAAGAAAGCAGTTTCTATGCTCGTTAGAAGAGCTCAAACCGAAATAAACATCCTAATAAATGAAGGAATGACCTTTGACAAAGAGAATGGCCAAGTGGCTTTAGGTATGGAAGGCGCGCATAGCAAACGACGTATTTTGCATGCTGGTGGTGATGCAACAGGGAGAGAGCTTGTTCGCCATTTCCGAAAAAAAGTATGTGGTCAATCAAATATAACAATCGTAGAACACGAGCCTGTTCATACATTACATATTGAGAATGGGTATTGTATTGGTGTGTTCACCGAAAAAAAACATTATTACGGCCGCCATACTGTACTAGCTTCAGGTGGATGTGGAGGTCTTTATCGTTTTAGCTCAAATCCAGATGAAAACAGAGGAGACGGAATAGCTCTTGCTTACCGTGCAGGTGCTACATTAAAAGATCTTGAATTTATCCAATTTCATCCTACTCTTCTTCATAGAGATGGAAAAGCATTTGGACTAGTTTCAGAAGCTGTAAGAGGAGAAGGCGGAAAGCTTATAGATGAAAATGGAAAGGCTGTTATGGATCATCATCCCCTAAAAGATTTAGCACCTCGTGATATTGTTGCACAAACCATTGATATGAAGTTAAAAAAGGGAAGCAAAGTATTTTTAGATATTACAAATATCTCAAACTTCCCAGAACGCTTTCCAACCATTCATCACAATTGTGTAAAAGCATTTGGGTATCAGCCTTCTTTACTTCCTGTCGCTCCTGGTGCGCATTTTCAACTAGGTGGAATTGCTGTAAATGAAAATAGCGAATCATCCATTCCTAATCTTTATGCAATTGGAGAAGTTGCATGTACAGGAGTTCACGGAGCAAATCGACTGGCAAGTAATTCTTTATTAGAGATTCTTGTTTATGGAAGTCGCTTAGCTGCTCATTTAAACAATGAAGGAGAAGGCAATATTCAAGGAAGCTTTTTTACACCACTCAAACCGAAAAAAACAATAAAAATAACCTTGCCATCTATTCAAGAGATTCAAAGAAATCATGAAGAGGGAGCTGGGATTGTTCGGTGTAGGGAAGAACTGGAAAGATGCATGAATTGGTGTGCTCAATATCTAGAAAAAGTGTCAGAAGAAAAGCTGTACCTTTATGAGCGAGATGCAATCGAAAAAATCAATATGCTTAGAACAAGCTTTCTTATTTTCTTGGCTGCTTTGGAACGCCGAGAAAGTTTAGGCGTGCATATGCGGAGTGATACAAAAGAGATAGGTCAGCGAGAATTTATCGGATAGGAGATAGAATCATGAATGAGTTAAAAGTGAAAGAAAAGTTAACCGAATTTTTAATTGAAGATATTGGATGTGGGGATCTAACGACTAGCTCTCTTCCAAACAAGGATCAGTGGATTCAAGGTCATTTTATTTCAAAAGAAGACGGTCTTTTTGCAGGAGAAGAAATTATTAAGTTAGGTTTTTCATTGATTAGTAAGGATGTTGAAGTGATTCTTTTTAAACATGACGGTGATCGCGTCATGAAGGGAGATATTATCGCTTCTGTTGAAGGGACTTTTTCAACACTTATGGCTGGGGAGCGAGTGATTTTGAATCTTGTGCAGCGAATGAGTGGAATTGCGACAATGACAAATGAATTTGTACATGTTCTTGATGGCTCAGGAATCCGGATTTGCGATACAAGAAAAGTTATGCCAGGTTTAAAAATATTTGATAAATACGCTGTGACATGTGGTGGGGGCTATAATCATCGCTTTGGTCTTTATGATGGAGTGATGTTAAAAGACAACCATGTAGCTGCCGTAGGATCAACAGGAGCTGCAATTAGAGAAGTTCGAGGGCGAGTTGGTCACATGATTCGTATAGAAGTAGAAATTGAAACAGAAGAAGCGCTTCTCCAAGCAGTAGAGGCGAAAGCAGATATCATTATGTTTGATAATCGTTCTCCAGAAGAAATTAAGAGCTGGATGAGGCACGTTCCAGACGATATTATTACAGAGGTTTCGGGAGGCATTACGCTCAAAAATATTCATCAGTATAGAGAAACAGGTGTGAACTATATTTCAATCGGTGCATTAACACATTCTGTTTCAGGACTTGATATTAGCTTTAATATTGCCTCACAGAAGGAAGGGGAAGGAAAATGAGCATTTTAGCAGGTTTTGAAGAGAAGTTATCGATCATTCCACAAAAATATAAGGAACAAGATGAGAAAGAACTTATTGCAACTGTTAAGCGAGTAAAGAAAAACCTTGGCGATAGATTGTTTATTCTCGGTCACCATTATCAAAAAGATGAAGTTATCCAGTTTGCCGATGTGACAGGAGATTCTCTTGCTCTATCAAGAGTCGCTTCAGAACAGACAAAAGCAGACTACATCGTTTTTTGTGGTGTGCATTTTATGGCTGAAACCGCTGATATTTTAACAAGTCCTCACCAGCAGGTAATTTTACCTGATATGCAAGCAGGCTGTTCAATGGCCGATATGGCAAACCTTCAACAAACAGAAGTAGCATGGTCATATCTTACTGAACAGTTTGGAGACACGATTGTGCCGCTCACATATGTAAACTCAACAGCTGAGATTAAATCATTTGTTGGCGAAAATGATGGAGCAACGTTAACAAGTTCAAATGCAGCCAAAATTGTGCAGTGGGCGCTCGGTAAAAAAGAACGAATTTTATTTCTCCCTGATCAGCATCTCGGAAGAAATACAGCGTACGAGTTAGGTATTTCGCTAGAAGAGATGGCTGTATGGGATCCAATTCAAGAAAAGCTTGAATATGAAGGTAATTATGAAGACATCAAAATTATTTTATGGAAAGGGCACTGCTCTGTTCATCAAAACTTCACAGTGAAAAATATTAAAGCATTGAGAGCAACACATAGCGATATTAATATTCTTGTTCATCCTGAATGTTGTTATGAGGTTGTTCAAGCCTCGGACTATTCGGGCTCAACTTCTTTTATTATTGATAAAATTAATGAAGCTGAAAAAGGATCAAAGTGGGCGATTGGTACGGAAATGAACCTTGTTAAACGATTGATTGATAACAACCCTGACAAACAAATTATGTCCTTGAATCCTTATATGTGTCCATGTTTAACAATGAATCGAATTGACTTACCACACCTTGCATGGGCGCTTGAGAGCATTGAGGATAACAAGCCAATCAATATTATAAAAGTTCCTGAAGAAGTGCAAAACGGAGCATTAGCAGCTATTGGAAGAATGCTCTAATATAAGAAAAGGATGAACTCTTATGTGAGAAAAGGAGCTCATCCTTTTTAATGTTTTTCCACCTTATGAATAAATGTTTTTTTACAAGCATATGTTGTGAGGAAGTCTGAATTAGCAAGACACCCAGTCTGAATATACATTGTAAAGATATTGTTGCAGGAGGGGAAAAACGTTGAAAATCCATATCGTCCAAAAAGGGGATACCCTTTGGAAAATTGCAAAGAAATATGGAGTTGATTTTGAAGAAATTAAAGAAGTCAATTCACAGTTAAGCAACCCTGATATGATTATGCCAGGAATGAAGATTAAGGTGCCGACAAATAGTATACAAATTAAAAATGAAATGCAAAATATGGACCATCCGTATAAAGAAATGCCGCAAAAACAACTTCCAATAACAGAGATTGATACAGATGAACAAATGACACAACAACCGCAGCAACAGATGCCACAACAATCTTATAATGAACTCCCAATGATGCCGCAACAGCCTTATAATGGCCCTTATAATGGAGCACCAATGATGCCGCAACAGCCGAATAATATGAACATGCCACCTAAAAAAGAAATGCCAATGATGCCGCCAAAGGAGATGCCTTCTTCTCCTAAAAAAGAAATGCCAATGATGCCGCCGAAAGAGATGCCTTCTTCTCCAAAAAAGGAAATGCCAAAAATGCCGAAGATGCCAAAGATGAAACCGATGTTTCCTGAGATTGACGTCAACAATTATTACAACCTAAATGTTCAACTTCCGGCACAAGAAATGCCTAAAAAAGAAGAGCCAAAGAAAGAAGAGCCAAAGAAAGAAATGCCTAAAAAGGAAGAACCGAAGAAAGAAAAACCAAAAAAAGAAGAGCCAAAGAAAGAAGAGCCAAAGAAAGAAATGCCTAAAAAGGAAGAACCGAAGAAAGAAATGCCTAAAAAGGAAGAATCAAAGAAAAAAGAGCCAAAGAAAGAAATGCCTAAAAAAGAAGAGCCGATTGAAATTCCAAAAGTAGAGCCGATGCCAATACTCGATTTTGAAGAATCTTATGAGGACAATGAAAGCTTCGAAATGCCGATGATGCACCAACAGATGCCAATGATGCCGCAAATGCCGATGCAACATTGCATGCCAGTGCCGTTAACACCAGTAATGCCAGGATGCGGATTTAATTATATACCATGTTATAATCCATGCATGCCGCCGATGCCTGTTCATATGCCAATGAATGCTCCATATCCGAATACACCATATCCATATGAACATCAAATGCCTAATATGGGAATGCATCATATGGAGGATGAAAATGATAATGACAGTGATGAATACGTAATGGGAGCACAGCATGATTACATGCCGATGCCACAGCACTACCACCATCCTGTTCAAAATCCATATATGCCAATGCACCAAATGCCTGCTCAAAATCCATATATGCCAATGCATCAAATGCCTGCTCAAAATCCATATATGCCAATGCATCAAATGCCTGTTCAAAATCCATATATGCCAATGCACCACTATGGAGAACAGATGGGAATGCAGTATCACGATCCAAACGAACAGATGCATCAATACGGCATGATGCACGGTCAACAGGAGGATTGTGGGTGTGGTGGTATGTCACAGCCTTATTATCCACAGCCGCAAAGTGAACAAGGATATTACCCACAAAGTTTTGCCAATATGGGATATGAGGAGCCAATGCCACAATCGCCAGACCATCAAATGTTCGGTATGCCTCGTTATGAGGAAGACGATGATTAATAATAGGAAATTAGAAAAAGGCGAGGTCGTTTACGATCGCCTTTTTCTCTATCTTTTAAAAAAGAAGGGAATCGAAGTTGGAAAAGTAAGTCGTATTAGGCCTCATGTTTTGAAATTAGAGTCCAAAACAGGAAGATATGTAATGAAGAGGTACAAAGAAAAGGAAAAGATTATTCACACTTATAACTTATTACAAGAAGCTTCAAAAAAGTCTTTCACCAAAAGTATAAATTTTATTCCTTATCCTGATGGAACGCTCACCTTTTCATATGAGGGAGCGTATTGGGCACTTATGAACTATAGAGAAGGACGAGCGCTTAATTATTATAAGAGAAGCGAGCGAAAGGAAGCACTTAGCCTTTTAAGCTCTTTTCATAACAGCACAAAGGCAAACAATACGTACAATCTTGCACCTTTATTACTTGAGGAGAGATGGGAAAAGAGACTCTCTTACTTCGAGCAGAACTCCACTTTTCTTCATCAAAGAGAGCGAGAAGACATTCTATATGATGGAGCTTTTCTTCTTGGAAAAATACGAGAAACTTCATTGATTCACCCTTCTCTACAAGCAATTAATCATGGTGATGTTGCTTCACATAACTTTTTAAAAAGTGCAGATATGGTGCGCTTAATTGATTTTGACCGTGTTCACTATGATTCTGTCTTCTATGATTATTTACAATTGACAAGGCGTTTTTTATGTTATACAAATGCTTCTCTAACTCCTTTATTCCTACATAATGAGCTTCTTTCATGGTTTAGAGAGCCTCGCTTCCTATATGCTTTGCTCTATCAAGATGATCTTTTCAAAGCATGGCCAAAACTTCTTCAAAAAAGCAATCGAAATGAAATAGAAAAAGCCCTTATTTTAAATAAATTAAGGAAGAGAATGCTTATACCACAAATTCAGTTTTTTCTTAGCAGGATTCGGTGAATCTGTACAAATGGATAAAGATATTAAAAGAGGAGAAGCTATAACTAGATTGTTTTCAAAAGTTTTTAAAGAGGTGAAGATACGATGAATCGAACCTATCAAAGCGCCCTTCTTCTTTTAAGCTTGTCACTTTTTCTATTTGTAGGTTCACAAGCTTTAGCCAAAAATGGTGAAGATGAGAAAATGACCATTTTATTAGAACGCATCTATGTAGATGGAGTAACAGAAGAAGAGATTATAGAAGTTAATAGTGAAAATAGAGAAGGAATGTATGAGAAATTCAAAAGCTGGGAACTTATTGACGAGCAAGATGATCAAGTAGTTTTTCAAAAAGAAGTGGATGATATCTCGCCGCTTTTAAAAGAGAACGGATATATTGGGATGGACAGAGAAGGAATTTTATCTGTTTATGAAGGTGCACCCCACCAGAAATCAACGCGGGTTATTCAATCATTTTTTCAACTTGATGTAGAAATGATGCAAAGCTTTGATTATAAAAAGCTAGAAGATGGTATTCGGATTCAAACGAAAGAGCAATACACAGCATTGCTTAATTTTTATAAAACCTTCTCCAAAAAAACAACAGCAACAAAAACAGGGTAGTGAAAGACGCTGCCCTGTTTTTTGTTGTTTGAAACTACGCTAATATTGTGAAGTTATGATAAAATAGAACACAGTGAATGTTAGCTCACACGGACGCACGAGCTCTCAATTTGTTAAAGGAGAGGAATTTTTTGTTTGACTATATTAAAGGATATGTAACATACCTTAATCCTGAATATGTAACGGTAGAAAACGGAGGGATAGGATATCAGATTTTTACCCCAAATCCGTTTTTATTCCAAGTTAACGAGATGGAGGAAATTACGGTATATACGTACCATCACGTACGTGAAGATATAAGCGCGCTTTTTGGTTTTTTATCGCGCCAAGATAAAGATTTATTCAAAAAACTCCTTAGCGTCTCAGGAATTGGGCCGAAAGGAGCGCTTGCTGTCCTTGCTTCAGGTGATACGGCAGGGCTTATTCGAGCGGTAGAAGAAGAAAATGAAAAGTTTCTGGTGAAATTTCCTGGCGTTGGTAAGAAAACGGCTCGTCAGATGATTTTAGATTTAAAAGGAAAGCTAAATGATCTAGCTACAGACGAAACGTTTACACTGTTCACTCATGAAAAACATGAGCAAAGAACAGAAAATGAAAAAGCAATGCAAGAAGCAAAAGAAGCGCTTAAAGTACTGGGATATGCAGAACGTGAAATCAATAAAGTACTGCCAACACTTGCAGGAGAGAATTTAGCGACGGATCAATACATTAAGAAAGCATTGCAAAAGCTTTTAAAATAAAGGGTGATTAAATGGACGAAAGAATTGTGACAGGAGATGCTTTGAACGAAGAAGCGCTCGTGGAATATAGCTTACGCCCACAAACTTTACAGCAGTATATTGGACAAGATAAGGTGAAAAGTCATCTATCGGTTTTTATTAAAGCGGCGAAAATGAGGGAAGAAACACTCGATCATGTTTTATTATATGGTCCCCCTGGTCTCGGTAAAACAACACTTGCAGCCATTATTGCAAACGAGATGGGCGTGAATTTACGGACAACTTCAGGTCCTGCAATTGAACGCCCAGGAGATCTTGCGGCTGTATTAACGAGTCTTGAACCAGGAGATGTTTTGTTTATTGATGAGATTCATCGTCTGCATCGTTCAATTGAAGAAGTTCTCTACCCAGCGATGGAAGATTTCTGTTTAGACATCGTTATTGGAAAAGGGCCAAGCGCTCGTTCTGTAAGGCTTGATTTACCGCCGTTTACGCTCGTTGGCGCCACAACAAGAGCTGGGCTTCTTTCAGCACCTTTACGCGATCGTTTTGGTGTATTAAGCAGATTAGAATATTATAAGGAAGAAGATTTACAAAATATTATTGTGCGTACAGCTCAAATCTTTGATGTGGAAATTGATCCACGGGCTGCTACCGAGATTGCGAGACGGTCAAGAGGAACACCCCGAATTGCTAACCGTCTATTAAGACGTGTTCGAGACTTTGCCCAAGTTGAAGGGGAAGGTGTAATCACAAAAGAACTGGCAGATACGTCTTTAGAGCTTCTGCAAGTAGACCGTTTAGGCCTCGATAATATTGACCATAAATTATTAATGGGGATTATTGAAAAATTCCGGGGAGGGCCTGTTGGTCTTGATACCATTTCCGCTACAATTGGAGAGGAAGCTCATACAATTGAAGATGTGTATGAGCCCTACTTGCTTCAAATTGGTTTTTTACAGCGAACTCCGCGTGGACGTGTTGTAACAAACTTAGTTTATGAACATTTTGGAATTGAGGTTAATGAATAGTGGGCGAAATTGCAAAGTTATTAATGGGTGCTGGAGCAGTTTTACTTTTGCTTGGGATACTGATACAATTTATCGGCAAGCTTCCCGGAGATATCTTGATTAAAAAGGGAAATACAACATTTTATTTTCCGATTGTAACATGCATTATCGTCAGTGTTATTTTATCGCTCGTTTTTTTCGTGATTAATCGATTAAAATGAATATGTAATATAATAGGAACAGGTGAAAGAGATGAAAGTAGATTTATTTGATTTCCACTTACCAGAAGAGTTAATTGCGCAAACTCCATTGAAAGAGCGCGATAAGTCACGCTTAATGGTATTAGATAAAAAAACAGGTGAGCTTGCTCATGATCACTTTTACAATATTGGAGACTACTTACAAGAGGGAGACTGTCTTGTTTTAAATGATACAAGAGTATTGCCTGCTCGGCTTTTTGGCACGAAAGAAGAAACAGGTGCAAATATCGAAGTTCTTCTTTTGAAACAGGAAGAAGGCGATGTATGGGAAACGCTTGTAAAACCAGCAAAACGTGTGAGAAAAGGGACAGTTATTACGTTTGGAGATGGTCGTTTGAAGGCCATTTGCCAAGAAGAAATGGATCAAGGCGGAAGAATGCTAGAGTTTCACTATGAAGGCATTTTTTATGAAGTATTAGAAAGCCTTGGAGAAATGCCTCTTCCTCCATATATTAAAGAACGTCTAGAAGATCGTGAACGATATCAAACTGTTTATGCTCGTGAGCAAGGTTCTGCGGCGGCTCCAACAGCTGGCTTGCATTTCACTGAAGATTTGATTGAACAATTGAAAGAAAAAGGAGTTCATATTGCATTTATTACGCTTCATGTTGGTCTTGGCACGTTCCGACCTGTAAGTGCTGAAGATTTAGAAGAACATGATATGCATGCTGAATTTTATCAGATGACAGAAGGAACAGCTGCTCTTTTAAACAATGTAAAAGAGCAGGGAGGACGCATTGTGTCTGTTGGTACAACGTCAACTCGTACACTTGAAACAATTGCTTCTAAACACGAGGGTCAGTTTGTAGCTTCTTCTGGATGGACGAGCATTTTTATCTTTCCAGGCTATGAGTTTAAGGGGATTGATGGTATGATTACAAACTTCCATCTTCCAAAGTCAACGCTTATTATGCTTATTAGTGCACTTGCAGGGAGAGAAAATGTTCTTCATGCTTACAATAAGGCCGTTGAAGAGAAATATCGTTTCTTTAGCTTTGGCGACGCAATGTTTATTCGATAAAACTTAAAAAGGGAACTTTTGATGAGAAAGGAAAACAGCAATGACAGCAATAAGATATGAACATATAAAAACATGTAAGCAAACAGGAGCGCGTCTTGGCCGTGTGCATACGCCACACGGAACTTTCGAGACGCCAACTTTTATGCCTGTTGGAACACTTGCAACTGTAAAAACAATGTCACCTGAAGAGTTAAAACAAATGGGAGCAGGTATCATTTTAAGCAACACATACCACCTTTGGCTTCGTCCTGGACATGAAATTGTCAAAAAAGCAGGTGGTCTTCATAAGTTCATGAATTGGGATCGTCCAATTTTGACAGATTCAGGTGGTTTCCAAGTGTTTAGTTTAAGTGAATTCCGCAAGATTCAAGAAGAAGGCGTTCATTTCCGTAATCATCTAAGTGGTGAAAAGCTTTTCTTATCACCAGAAGGTGCGATGGAGATTCAAAATGCTTTAGGTTCTGATATTATGATGGCTTTTGATGAATGCCCTCCATACCCGGCTTCATATGAATATATGAAGAAGTCTGTTGAACGTACAAGCCGTTGGGCTGAGCGTTGCCTTGAGGCCCATGCTAGACCAAATGATCAAGGGTTATTTGGAATTGTTCAAGGGGGAGAATATGAAGAACTTCGTAAACAAAGTGCGAAAGATTTGATTTCTCTTGATTTCCCGGGTTACGCTATAGGAGGTTTGTCTGTTGGTGAACCGAAAGATGTAATGAATCGCGTACTTGAATTTACAACACCTCTTCTTCCAACTGATAAACCTCGTTATTTAATGGGAGTAGGATCGCCTGATTCACTTGTAGACGGTGCTATTCGAGGCGTTGATATGTTTGACTGTGTTTTACCAACACGTATTGCCCGTAATGGAACTCTCATGACAAGCGAAGGTCGTCTTGTTGTACGTAACGCGAAGTTTGCTGAGGATTTCAGACCAATTGATGAAAATTGTGATTGCTATACATGCCAAAATTACTCAAGAGCATATATTCGTCACTTAATTCGTTCGAATGAAACATTTGGTCTTCGATTAACGTCTTACCATAATCTCTATTTTCTGCTAAAATTAATGGAACAAGTTCGTCAAGCAATCCGCGAAGACAGACTTGGAGATTTCCGAGACGAATTCTTTGAACAATATGGATTTAATAAACCAAACGCTAAAAACTTCTAGGGAACAGCAGGTTACTTCTATAATTAGAGATTGCCTGTTTAAGAATATACTTTCAAGGAGGAAACACCATGCAAATTCTAAATACCATTTGGCCCCTTTTATTGATGTTTGTTATCTTCTATTTCTTGCTGATTCGCCCTCAGCAAAAGCGCCAAAGAGCTGTACAAAACATGCAGTCTGAACTTAAAAAAGGCGATCGTATTGTAACAATCGGAGGCCTTCACGGTTCAATTGATGCAATTGATGAGAACAAAATTGTTGTGAAAAGCTTAGACGGTTCAAAACTAACATTTGATCGTCAAGCGATTCGTGAAGTAACACAAGTTAAACAAGAAGTAACAAATTCATAAAAAAGCGCAGCCATATGGCTGCGTTTTTTTTATGTTTTATTTGTAGCAATATTTACTCCAATGATGCCACCAAAGCAAGCTGCAACGAGAAAGCCTCCATGATAAAGAAGTTGAAGAAGAGAAAACTGTTCATCATAGCCTAAGAACTGAAGAAGAAAGACGAGGCATGAAAATAAAAGAGCAGTAGCGCCTCCTAAGAGCCAGCCTTTTTCTCCCCCTGATTTTCCGGAAATAAAACCGCCAATAAAAAAAGCGATAAACGACAGAGCGGTGATTACCCACTGAAGTGAATGTTCTGCAATCGTTGTAAATTTAAGGAGAAAAGCAAACACAATGCTTGTTAAAAAGGCAATCATAAAAATGGCAATAACTCCTTTTAAGATGGCTTGCGGTATTCCTGACCTCTCCATATAAAGCCCCCTTTAATAAAAGTGTTCTAGTACGAGCATATTCAGGTGAAAGGGAATTTAGAATTCATGTTTCAGCGGAAAAGGTACAAACTATAAAAAACAGTTGGAAAGGATCGAAAAGATGGAACTTCTTTTACTTGTTGGTCGAACTGTTCTTCTTTACTTAGTCATTGTGCTTATCTTCAGGCTAATGGGAAAGAGAGAAATTGGTGAACTTAGCATTCTAGATTTAGTGGTCTTTCTAATGATTGCAGAAATAGCTGTTATAGCAATTGAAGACACAGAATCTCCACTCCTTCACAACTTTCTTCCAATGGTAACATTAACAGTTCTTCAAATTGGATTTGCAGTCTGGGCTCTTAAAAATCAGCATATCCGGAGAATTCTAGATGGCAGAGCTTCTATTATTATTGAAAATGGTCAAATTAGGGAGAGAGAGATGAAAAAGCAGCGTTATAATTTTAACGATTTGCTTATTCAACTTCGTGAAAAAGATATTTCAAATATTGAAGATGTAGAATTTGCAATTCTAGAAACCTCAGGAAAGCTCTCCGTAATTAAGAAAGAACAAGGTGTGAAATCACTTACTCTTCCTTTAATATTAGATGGGATTATTCAATTTGATCATTTAGAACGATCAGGCAAAGACCTGCCATGGCTTCAAAAAGAGCTGGGGAAAAGAGGATATAGCAGTTTTGAAAAAATTTCGTACTGCAGTTTTAATCAAGGGAAGTTTTACATTGATGAAAAAGACATAGAAACACACTAAACATTTAGCGTTTAGTGTGTTTTTTTATGAACCGAAGCGGAGAAAATCGCTTTAGTTCTTCTTGGCTTACAAGCCTAAAGCCTTTCAGAAGAATAATATAGATAAAACTAAGCACAATGATGGAAAAGATTGTTCGTAATGAAAGTGAAACAGATGAGGGAATAGTTTCGTATATATAGTGCCCTGCAACCCCTGTTATCACCATTACAATAAAGCTTTTTATATAATCTCTTATATATACGACAAAAGAGATTGCCTTTATAACAGTTGCAAGATGAAGAAATGTAACAATAGTCATTCCCGCCATAATGCCTAATGCTGCTCCTTTGATTCCAAAATGAGGCTGTGTTGCAAGCGCAAAAATAAGGCTAAGCTTAGCAATCGCTCCAATAAGGCTGTTAATCATGGCGGCTTGAGCCAAATTTAAGGCTTGAAGCGTTGCTTGAAGAGGCCCTTGCAAGTAATAGAAAATAAACAAAGGGGCCATAATTTGAATAAAAAAGGCACCGTTTACTGTACCATACATAAGCAGCATAATCGGTTGGGCAAAAACGTATAAAACAACAACAGAAAGTCCACCAGTTAGAAAAGATAAGCGTAGTGCTTGATGAAGGCGGTATTGAATAAGCCTGTTTTTATTTTCTGCTGCTGCTTCACTAATAGCAGGAACAAGTGATGTTGAGAGCGAGTTTGTAATAAAGGATGGAAGCATAAGAACAGGAAGAGCAAAACCTGCTAACATCCCATATTGTTTTGTAGCAAGAGCTGTGGCGACTCCTGCAATGGCAAGTGAATGCGTAACAACAATGGGCTCTAGAAACCAAGAAAGGGAGCCAATCATTCTACCACCTGTTGTAGGAAGTGCAATTTTTAATAAATCATAAAGAGGCTCTTTTCCACCTTTTAGAGTATGAAAGAAACGCTTTCGCACCTTTACTCGCTTTTTCTTCTTAAATGTGTATACCATATAGAGAAGGGATGCAAGTTCTCCAAATACCGAAGAAAGCATAGCTCCTGCTGCTGCGTATTCTACTCCATATGGGGCGAAGAGAGTAATACAGAATGCTACAAGCGTAATGCGGACAACTTGCTCAATAATTTGTGAATAAGCAGCAGGTCGCATTTGCTGTCTTCCTTGAAAATAACCACGAATAACGGCTGAGACAGCAATAATAGGAATCACTGGGATAATGGCCATAAGTGGGTAATAGGTTCTTTCATCTGTTAAAAGGGTTTGAGCAATTGCTGGAGCAAAAAATAGCATAGCAGTTGTAAAAATAAGACTAATGCTAAGAGTGATGGAGAGCGAGACAACAAGTACTTTCTTGATTCGTGCTCTATCTCCCTTAATCTCTGCTTCTGCAACCAGTTTTGAAATCGCAACGGGTAGTCCAAGTTGTGTAATGGTGATGGCTAAGATAAATGTGGGCACTGCCATCATATATAAACCAACGCCTTCTTCACCGATGAGTCGAGCAATGACAATTCTGTTAACAAATCCTAATATTTTAGTTATAAAGCCTGCGATGATAAGGATTATTGTGCCTTGTAAAAATTTTGACATATATTCGCCTGCCTTCTCAAACGAATTAATATTGTATACAATAAAACATATGCAATATAATAGGCCAAGCATGACAAGTATGAGGAAATCTTTTTAGATATTAAAGATAAAGTAAAGGTAGGAGAATGCGAGCATGGGACAAGCTGTTAGTAGAACGTCGCGAAGATTAGTAGAACCTGCTATGAGAAGCAAGATGGAAGAATTTCGACTTTTCGGCTATGAAGAGGTAACAGAAGAAATTGTTTGGCAGTTTCTTCAGCAAAAGAAGTGGAAGAACCGAAAAATTGAAGAATTGAAGCTTTATGAACTTGTGAATGATATTCTTGCTGTAAAAATATCTGAAGTGATGAACTTTATGACAATTGAAGTATTCAAGAATGATCGGGCTAAAAAAGGACTTGAAGATATTTCAGACCTTTTGTAAATGAAGCTTGTTTGACACTTTGTAGTCTATCGAACATAATAGGAATGTTGAGTAAGTTTTGCTTTAAATACTCATTTTTTGTAATGTTTGGTACTGATTAGAAAATCATCATGTTTTTTTTACATAACGAAGGAGGATTTTAAACTCATGGTAAAGAGAGGTCGGATTGTCGCTTTCTTTCTTTTGGTTATTTTGTTGTTTAGTACCATGGGATCGACAGTCAATGGGATTGCCAACCGTATTAACTTAGGATTGGATCTGCAAGGTGGTTTTGAAGTTCTCTATGACGTCAAGCCGATTGATGGTCAGAAACTAACAAAAGACACCCTAGAAAGTGCGGCAGGTGCGCTTGAGGAGCGTGTTAATGCGCTTGGTGTTAACGAACCAAGTATTCAAATTGAAGGAGATCATCGCATTCGTGTTCAGCTTGCGGGCATAAAAGATCAAAATGAAGCACGTGATTTGCTTTCAACGCAGGCGAACTTAACGTTTCGAGATGTGAATGACAAAGTCCTTCTTAACGGCTCGGAAATTGAAGGTGCCAAGCAAGCATATACGCAAAACAATCAGCCTAACGTAGTGCTGACACTGAAGAATCCGAAGAAGTTTGGAGAAATTACGAAAGAGCTATCGCAAAAAGCTGGAACTGGTGAAAACCTGCTTGTGATTTGGCTTGATTATGAAAAAGGAAAAGATTCATATAAAGCTGAGAGCCAAAAACAAGATCCAAAATATTTATCAGCAGCAAGTGTAAACCAGAAGCTAAGCCAAAAAGAAGTAACAATTGAAGGCGGCTTTGATATTAAGGAAGCTCAAAATTTAGCGAAGCTTATCAATGCTGGAGCTCTTCCAGTTCAGCTTAAAGAAGTATATTCCACGTCCGTTGGAGCTCAGTTTGGTCAAACAGCTCTTGAAACAACGGTGTACGCTGGAATAATTGGTATTGGGCTTGTGTTCTTATTCATGCTAGCGTTTTATCGCTTCCCAGGATTTATCGCTTGTATTACATTAGCGATTTACGTTTTCCTTATTCTACTCGTATATGATTGGATGGGAGCTGTTTTAACACTGCCAGGAATCGCGGCGCTTGTTCTGAACGTTGGGATGGCCGTCGATGCGAACATTATTACGTATGAGCGGATTAAAGACGAAATTAAGCGTGGGCGTTCAATACCTTCCGCTTACAAAGCAGGTAACCGACGCTCGCTTGTCACCATTTTTGACGCAAACATTACGACTCTTTTAGCAGGAGCAGTTCTTTTCTATTTTGGAACAAGTTCTGTTCAAGGATTTGCAACAATGCTTATTGTCGGGATTTTAATTAGTTTTATTACTTGTGTATATGGTACACGTTTATTCCTAGGATTATGGGTGCACAGCCGCGCATTAAATAAAAAACCAAGAATTTTTGGTGTTAATCCAAAAGATATTGAAGATTTATCTGAGGATAAAGGAAAGAGTTTTCCAAAGACAAAGTTTGATAAAGTAGACTTTGTTAAACATAGTAAAAAGTTTTTCACGCTCTCTATTGTGATTACTATTGCTGGAATTATTCTGCTTTCAACAATGAAGTTGAATCTCGGAATTGATTTTGCAAGTGGTACACGTGTTGATATTAAAGCTGATTCTGCTTTAACACAGCAAGAAGTTACAAAAGAATTAGCTGAGATTAATATGGAAACAGAGGATATTACCCTTTCAGGTCAAAATAATGAACGTGCAACAGCACAGTTCAAAGGAGCTTTAAGTAAAGACGAAATTGCTAAAATTAAAGACCATTTTGATGAGAAATACGGAACAGAACCAAGCATCAGTACAGTTTCTCCGACAATTGGTCGAGAGCTTGCTAAAAATGCCCTTTACGCGGTCTTAATTGCATCACTTGGAATTATAATTTACGTATCCATTCGTTTCGAATGGAAGATGGCACTTGCCGCTGTCATTGCGTTGCTTCATGATGCATTTGTTATTATTACGCTCTTTAGCTTATTCCAGCTAGAGGTTGACGTAACATTCATTGCTGCCATTCTGACTATTATTGGGTATTCCATCAATGATACAATCGTATCGTTTGACAGAATCCGAGAAAATATGGGGATTTTCAAACCGAAAACAAGTAAAGAGCTTGCAAATATCGTGAACTTAAGTTTACGAGAAACATTTACTCGTTCTATTAACACAATCGTAACGGTTGTTATTACTGTCATCGCTCTTCTTATTTTTGGAAGTGAATCCATCCAAAACTTCTCGATCGCTCTTCTAATTGGTTTAATAATTGGAGCTTATTCTTCACTATTTATTGCTTCTCAGCTGTGGTTAGCGTGGAAGAAAAAAGAAATGAAAAAAGGTCCAAAAAAGAGTATAGAAAAAGAAGACACTCTTTAATAGAAAAAGAGCTAAGGAATTTTCCTTAGCTCTTTTTTTGCTTTCGAAGTCGTTCATTGCCGGACTCTCTTTCCTCTAGTATAATGTATGAGGTTAAGGGGTGAAAAGGAAATGTTACATTCAAAAAAGCGATGGAGAGTACAGGAAACAGATGTTGCAAAGGCAGAGGAGTTAGCAAGTCAGCTCTCTGTTTCACCACTTGTTGCCTCTCTTTTGATAAATAGAGATATTACAACAGTAGACGAAGCAAGACACTTTTTATATTTAACAGATGAAAATATGCATGATCCATATCTTTTAAAAGATATGGACATTGTTGTTGAACGCATTCAGCGCGCTATTCGGGATGAAGAGAAAATTATGATTTATGGAGATTACGATGCGGACGGAGTAAGTAGTACCTCTGTTATGTTAACAGCGCTTAGAACGCTTGGAGCTCACGTTGATTTTTATATTCCAAATCGTTTTACAGAAGGATATGGCCCAAATGAAGGAGCTTTTCGGCATATTGGTGAGCAAGGATATACGCTCGTTATCACGGTTGATACAGGAATCTCAGGTGTAAACGAAGCAGACGTTGCCGAAGAGTGCGGTTTTGATCTTATTATTACAGATCATCATGAACCAGGCCCAGAGCTTCCAAAAGCTTTTGCTATTATTCACCCAAAACTTTCTGAACGGTATCCTTTTAAAGAGCTAGCGGGAGTAGGAGTTGCCTTGAAAATTGGTCAAGCTCTTTTAGGGGAAATAAGCCCTGCCCTTGTAGAGCTTGCAGCAATTGGAACTGTAGCAGATTTAGTTCCTTTGCAAGATGAAAATCGCTACATCGTTCAAAAGGGGCTTCACTATCTAAGGCATACAAATCGCCCAGGAATGAAAGCTCTTTTGAACGTTTGTGGGGTGAACCAGAAGGAAATTACAGAAGAAACGATTGGATTTGCCATTGGTCCTCGTATTAATGCTATTGGACGTCTAGACCAAGCGGATCCAGCTGTGCACCTTTTAATGACGACAGATCAAGAAGAAGCAGAAAGCCTTGCAGAAGAAATTGATCAATGCAATCAAGAACGGAGAAATATCGTAAAAGAGATTACAGATCAAGCGATTGAAATGGTGAAAACACAGTTTCCTCCAGAGGAGAATACAGTTCTTGTACTTGCAAAAGAAGGATGGAACCCTGGTGTTATTGGTATTGTTGCTTCAAGGCTTGTAAATGAGTTTTATCGCCCAACAATTGTGCTTGGTATAGATGAAGAGGGGAAAATTGCTAAAGGCTCTGCAAGAAGCATCGAAGGGTTCGATCTTTTTGCTAACTTATCAAAGTGCCGTGATATTTTACCGCATTTTGGAGGACATCCGATGGCAGCTGGAATGACCTTAGCATTAGAGAATGTCCCCCTTTTACGCGAAAAGATGAACAAATTCGGTCACGAGCTCCTCAGCAAAGAAGACTTTATTCCAGCAGTAAATATTGATGTGAATGCTTCCCTTGACGAAATTACAACAGATTCTATTGAGGAATTAAATAAGCTTGCCCCTTTTGGTGTTAGCAATCCAAAACCAAAAGTTCTTATTAAGGATGTCCCGATTTCCTCAATGCGCAAAATTGGAGCGGATAAAACTCATCTGAAAGTTGTTGTAGGAGATTCAGATTGCTCGCTTGACGGAGTTGGATTTGGCCTTGGATATCTTCATGATAGAATATCGCCGCTTGCTCATGTTTCTCTAGTAGGAGAGCTTACCATCAACGAATGGAACAATCGTCGCAAGCCACAAATCATGCTTGAAGACGCTTCAGTGGAAGAATGGCAGCTTTTTGATGTAAGAGGAGTTCGGAAAGTGTCAACATTTTTAGCCGACTATATTACAAGTGATATGCTTCTTGTTGCATTTAACGAAAAGACGGTTCAAAAAGAAGAGTTTTCTTCATATATTAATCAAGTGAGACTTATCAACTCGGAAAAGTCTACCAACGAGCTACAAGGTTATGAAGGAGACATTGTTTTATTGGATGTTCCTCCTTCATTAGCGACTTTAAAAACATTAATGAGCGGATGTAAACCAGCTCGAGTGTATATGCTATTTTTAACAGAGGAAGATCATTTCTTAAATACAGTCCCAACCCGAGACCATTTTAAATGGTATTACGGCTTCCTTTTGAAAAAAGGACCGTTTGATCTTAAACGATATAAACAAGATCTTGCCCTTCATAAAGGATGGACAAAGGAAACGATTGACTTTATGTCACAGGTGTTTTTTGAGCTGGAATTTGCTACAATAGAAAATGGTGTGATTTCTTTAGTGCAACATACACCAAAACGTGATTTAATAGAGTCTGTCACTTATAAGACAAAACAAGAACAACTAAAAGTGGAAAAAGAGTTAATTTACCGTTCCTACGGTGAATTGAAGGAGCTTTTTGAGCATTTTAGAAAAAGCTCTGTGATCAATGAGGAGGAAATAAGCTAATGGATTTCAAAAAATATATTACCATTGTCCCTGATTACCCAAAGAAAGGTATTCAGTTTAAGGATATTACAACACTTATGGACAATGGCGACGTGTATCGTGCAGCAACAGACGAGATCGTCAAATATGCAAAAGAGAAAGAAATTGATGTGATCGTGGGGCCTGAAGCTCGCGGTTTTATCATTGGATGCCCTGTGTCATATGCAATGGGCAAAGGATTTGTTCCTGTTCGTAAAGAAGGAAAACTTCCTCGTGAAGTTGTTAAAGTTGATTATGGCTTAGAATACGGAAATGACGTTTTAACAATGCATAAAGATGCTATTAAGCCTGGACAGCGTGTCCTAATTACAGATGACCTTTTAGCAACAGGAGGTACAATCGAGGCAACAATCAAACTTATTGAGCAACTAGGTGGGGTTGTAGCAGGGATTGCTTTCTTAATTGAGTTAACGTACCTAGATGGCCGTAAGAAGTTAGACGGTTATGATGTATTCACTTTAATGCAATATTCTGGTGAATAAATAAGAAAAGAGTGCCCCTTGGTGCTCTTTTTTTCTTTAATGACTTTACATCTTTGAAAATTTTGATGATAATAGTTACAATATTAATCAAATTGTCAGTTTAGGTAGAAATGTGGCGCTCAAAAAGAGAGAAGGCGTAAAACATCTTCTAACCGTTGTCAAAAGTTTAAAATAAAAAGGTGATTGCATGGCAAATGAACAAGTGCTAACAGCGGAACAAGTCATTGACAATGCAGCAAAATATTTAGTAGGTGAAGACTTACTATTTGTTGAAAAAGCATACCAATTTGCAAAAGAGGCTCATCAGCATCAGTATCGAAAATCAGGTGAGCCTTATATTATTCATCCGATCCAAGTAGCGGGTATTCTCGTCGATTTAGACATGGATCCGTCAACAGTAGCGGCTGGCTTTTTACATGATGTTGTAGAAGATACAGAAGTTACTCTTGAAGAAATTGAAAAAGCTTTTACAGCAGAAGTTGCAATGCTTGTTGATGGCGTAACAAAGCTTGGGAAAATTAAATATAAATCGAAAGAAGAACAGCAAGCAGAGAATCATCGCAAAATGTTTGTAGCAATGGCGCAGGATATCCGCGTCATTTTAATTAAGCTTGCAGACCGTCTTCATAATATGAGAACGTTGAAGCACCTTCCACAAGAAAAACAGCGCCGCATTTCTAATGAAACGCTGGAGATTTTTGCACCGCTTGCTCATCGATTAGGGATTTCAAAAATCAAATGGGAGTTAGAAGATACGTCTCTTCGCTACCTAAATCCGCAACAGTACTATCGTATTGTAAACTTGATGAAAAAGAAACGTGCAGAACGTGAAGAATATTTAGAAGAAGTTATTGGTGAAGTTCGCGGACAAGTTGAAGATGTGAAGATTAAAGCTGAAATTTCTGGGCGTCCAAAGCATATTTACTCAATTTACCGAAAAATGGCGCTTCAAAATAAACAGTTTAATGAAATATATGATCTATTGGCTGTCCGCATTATCGTTAACAGCATCAAAGACTGTTATGCTGTGTTAGGTATTATTCATACATGTTATAAACCAATGCCAGGACGGTTTAAAGATTATATTGCCATGCCGAAACCAAATATGTATCAGTCTTTGCATACAACTGTTATTGGACCAAAAGGTGATCCACTAGAGGTGCAAATTCGTACGAGTGAAATGCATAATATTGCTGAGTACGGGATTGCTGCACACTGGGCATACAAGGAAGGTAAATCAGTTGGTGAAGGCTCTTCGTTTGAAGAGAAATTAACATGGTTTAGAGAAATCTTAGAGTTTCAAAATGAATCAACAAATGCAGAAGAATTCATGGAATCTCTAAAGCTGGACCTTTTTGCTGATATGGTATATATTTTCACACCAAAAGGAGACGTCATTGAGCTTCCTTCAGGGTCTGTTCCAATTGACTTTTCTTATCGAATTCACTCAGAGATTGGGAACAAAACGATTGGTGCTAAAGTAAATGGTAAGATGGTGACGCTTGATTATCAGCTGAAAACAGGCGATATTATCGAGATTTTAACATCTAAGCATTCTTATGGGCCAAGCCAAGACTGGCTTAAGCTTGCTAAAACAACACAAGCTAAAAATAAAATTCGCCAGTTTTTCAAGAAGCAGCAGCGTGAAGAAAATATTGAAAAAGGCCGCGAGCTTGTTGAAAAAGAAATTCGTCAAATGGAATTTGACTTGAAAGAAGTGCTAACAGCTGAGAACTTAAAGCGCGTTACAGAAAAATTCAATTTTTCAAATGAAGAAGATATGTACGCAGCTGTTGGATATAATGGAATTACGGCTTTACAAGTTGCTAATCGACTCACGGACAAATGGCGTAAACAACGTGATTTAGAGCAGCAAGAAGCAGCTTTGAAAGAAACCGTTGAAGAAGTGAACAGAACGAGCAAAGTTCAAAAGAAGAAAAGACGCGATTCGGGTGTACGGGTAAAAGGCGTCGACAATTTGCTTGTCCGGATTTCAAAGTGCTGTAATCCTGTTCCAGGGGATGAGATTGTTGGGTTTATTACAAAAGGCCGAGGTGTCTCTGTACACCGTGACGACTGTCCGAACGTGCACGTAGAAGAAGCACAAGAGCGACTCATTCCTGTTGAATGGGAATCAGATATCAAAGAAGGCCGCGAATTTAATGTTGAGATTGAAATTTCAGGTTATGATCGCGCAGGCTTATTAAATGAAGTACTTCAAACTGTAAATGATAGCAAAACAAATATTTCCGCCGTTTCTGGCAAGTCTGATCGTAATAAGATGGCAAGTATTCATATGTCACTGGCGATTACAAACATTAGTCATCTTCATAAAGTAGTTGAAAAAATTAAGCATATTCCAGACATCTACTCTGTTCGTCGGATTATGCATTAAACAAGGAGTTTCGGGATGAAAGTAGTATTACAGCGAGCAAAAGATGCTAAAGTAACAGTAGAAGGTACGACAGTTGGAGCAATAAGTAAAGGACTTGTTCTTTTAGTTGGTGTTACACATGAAGATACAGAAGAAGACGTAAAGTACTTAGCTGAAAAAATTCCTAACCTTCGTATTTTTGAAGATGAAAGTGAAAAAATGAATTTATCGCTTTTAGATGTTGAAGGAGCTATTTTATCTGTTTCGCAGTTCACACTTTACGGCGATTGTCGAAAAGGTCGCCGTCCAAACTTTATGGGAGCGGCTAAACCAGACAAAGCCGAACTTCTTTATGAAAAGTTTAATGGAGCACTTAGAGAAAAAGAAATCATTGTAGAAACGGGAACGTTTGGAGCAATGATGGACGTTTCATTTACAAATGATGGACCTGTAACACTTATTTTAGAAAGTAAAGACAAATAGGAAAAATCCTATTTGTCTTTTTTAATGAAAATAAGCTGCTAGTCCTTCTGAAATAGAGGAGGCCATTTTTCTTTGAAAATCAGAGGAAGTAATCGTTTCTTCTTCTTTCCCATTACTCAAAAAGCCTAGTTCAAGCAGAATGGAAGGATGCTCATTTTCTCGAAGTACAAAGTAATCACCA
This sequence comes from Priestia sp. TRM10, assembly GCF_057808375.1. Taxonomy (NCBI): domain Bacteria; kingdom Bacillati; phylum Bacillota; class Bacilli; order Caryophanales; family Bacillaceae; genus Priestia; species Priestia sp. TRM10. The sequence continues at coordinate 1,144,150 of NZ_JBJZOT010000015.1, read as the reverse complement.
AAGCGTGTCTTTCCATCTTTTAATGGGGAATTTTTTACAATCCCTTTATGGATTGTATGAGCTGCACTTGGACTTTCATAATAGTACGTAATAAGCCCGTTAATAGAAGGATTCTTATGGCTATTGTAGTGTAGACTAACAAATAAGTCTGCTTCATTTCGATTAGCTAAAGCAACGCGTTCTTTTAAAGATACTGTTTTGTCACTTGTTCTAGTTAGAATAACATGAGCCCCATGAGTTTCAAGTGTCTGTTTTAAAAGAAGAGCTGTGTTGAGATTAAGCGTTTTTTCATATGTCCCAAATTTCCCCGTTGTTCCTCTGTCATCTCCACCATGACCAGGATCGATAATAATGGTTTTACCTGAAAGAGAGTCATACGGAATAGCAGGTGATGTTGATGCTTGAGCTTTCCCGTCAAGAAGAGGTGTCATTTCTTTTAAATAAACATTTGATACCCATCCTTTCTTTCCATTCAAAAGTTGAACGTACGACCAGCTTATATCACGTTTAATAAGTGATAAGATATCTCCATTGTGAACAACAGTTACAATGGAATGATCTGTGCTTGGTCCACTTCGAACGTTAAGTGTACTTGCATTAACCGTTAAAAATTCACTTTGTGCCTCAATTGGCTTTTCAACGTTTAGCGTCAAGGAGCAAACACCAAGAATAAGAGCTAAAAGAAACAGTCGTCTTAATTTACTCAATCAAACACGCCTCCATTTTTTAAACTCCACATCATATTCTTTTCATTTGTATAAATTCCTGTTAAAAAAGGGAAAATAGAAAGAGTATTTATTCGACATAGAAAAGAGGGGTTTGATGAAATTTAGCGAACATGGAGAGCGGAAGTTTGGATATCATCAGTCATTACACGATATTAATTATCATGAGAAATCACTTGAAAATAACCCACTTTACGTAGGAATGGAGTTTGGAGTCACATCACGAGAAATTCAGAAGTTAAAAAGCCATTTAGAGCGCTCATAAAATTGAAAGGTTCTTGACAATCTTCCTGTTCCTTCGTAATATAGAAGACAATTGCTAGTTTACGAAAAAACAATATTATATATTGCCGTTGATGGAGAAAAGTAGCTATAATCCCACAAGAAAAGAGAGAAAATGCCTTGGGCTGAAAGCATTTTTACTTGCTGTATAGTGAACGAACACTTCTGAGGTTTCACTTTGAAAAGAGTTATTCTTAGTAGGAGATGAACGCATAATTTTTGCGTTATAAAATAGAGTGGGAGCCCAATATGGCTTCAACTAGGGTGGTACCACGAAAATACTTTCGTCCCTACATATATGTAGGGGGTTGAAGGTATTTTTTTTATGGATTTTATAAAGGAGGAACAAAAATGAGCATTGATATCCCAAGAGGAACCCAAGATATTCTGCCAGGAACAGTTGAGAAATGGCAGTATATTGAACAGAAAGCAAGAGAAATTTGCCGTGCGTTTCGTTATCAAGAAATTCGTACGCCAATGTTTGAACATACAGAATTGTTTAAACGCGGAGTAGGGGATACAACAGATGTTGTTCAAAAAGAAATGTATACGTTTGAAGATAGAGGTGGACGCAGCATTACGCTAAGACCAGAAGGTACAGCAGCTGTTGTACGCTCATTTGTAGAGAACAAAATGTTTGGAAATCCAACACAACCGATTAAACTTTTCTATACTGGTCCAATGTTTCGCTATGAGCGTCCACAGGCAGGTCGTTTCCGTCAGTTTGTTCAGTTTGGAGTAGAAGCAATCGGAAGCAATGATCCAAGCATTGATGCAGAAGTATTGTCGCTTGTGATGAATTTCTATCAATCGCTTGGATTGAAGAAACTGAAGCTTGTTTTAAATAGCCTTGGAGATACAGAAAGTAGAATGGCTCATAGAGATGCGCTTATTAATCACTTCAAACCAAGAATTAACGAGTTTTGTTCAGACTGTCAAAATCGTCTTGAAACAAACCCACTTCGTATTCTTGATTGTAAGAAAGATCGCAATCATGAGCTTATGAAGACAGCTCCATCTATTCTTGATTATCTAAATGATTACTCAAAAGAATATTTTGAAAAAGTGCAGCAATACTTAACAGACTTACATATTCCGTTTGAGGTAGATGCAAATCTTGTTAGAGGCCTGGACTATTACAATCACACAGCATTTGAAGTAATGAGCGAAGCAGAAGGCTTTGGCGCTATTACAACGCTATGTGGAGGAGGTCGTTACAACGGTTTATCCGAGCAAATTGGGGGACCTGAAGCTCCTGGGATTGGATTTGCTCTAAGTATTGAGCGTCTTCTAGCAGCTCTTGAAGCAGAATCTGTTGAACTTCCAATCGAGCAAGGTATTGATTGCTACGTTGTTACACTTGGCGATAAAGCAAAAGATAAGTCTGTTTCACTTGTAAATGATCTTCGCCTAAGCGGAGTTGCAGCGGAGAAAGACTATCAAGATAAAAAAGTGAAAGCACAATTTAAAGCAGCTGATCGACTTAGTGCAAAATATGTTGCAGTCCTTGGAGACGATGAGCTCGAGCAAAATGTTATCAATGTAAAGAACATGGAAACAGGTGAACAAGAAGAAGTTTCGCTTTCGTCATTTGTTTCATATGTGAAAGAAAAATTATTATAGGGGGAATTAAGATGACAAAAAGATCATACTTTTGCGGAGAAGTAACTGAAAAAGCTATTGGCGAAAAAGTACACTTAAAAGGTTGGGTACAAACGCGCCGTGACTTAGGTGGGCTAATTTTTATTGATTTACGCGACCGCACGGGGATTGTACAAGTTGTATTTAATCCAGATCTTTCGAAAGAAGCGCTTCAAACGGCTGAAGGCATCCGAAGCGAGTTTGTCCTACATGTAGAAGGTGAAGTTGTTGCACGTGCAGCCAACACAGTAAACGAGAACCTTGCAACAGGAAAAATCGAAGTTCACGTTCAAAATGTTGAAGTTATTAACAAATCTAAAACACCTCCTTTTGCAATTGATAACAAAGTGGAAGTTTCAGAAGATGTTCGATTAAAATATCGTTATTTAGACCTTCGTCGTCCTGTTATGTTTGAAACGTTCAAAATGCGTCATCAAACAACAAAAGCTATACGTTCATTTTTAGATGATCAAGGTTTCTTAGATGTTGAAACACCAATGCTTACAAATGATACACCTGAAGGAGCGCGAAGCTACCTTGTTCCAAGTCGCGTGCATCCTGGTGAATTTTATGCACTGCCACAGTCTCCACAGCTTTTTAAACAGCTTCTAATGGTTGGCGGCATTGAGCGCTATTACCAAATTGCGCGCTGTTTCCGAGATGAAGACTTACGTGCAGATCGTCAGCCAGAATTCACACAAGTGGATATTGAAATGTCATTCCTAGAAATCAACGACATTATCGAACTTGGTGAACAAATGATGAAGAAAGTGATGAAGGAAGTAAAAGGACTTGATATTCCAACACCATTCCCTCGTCTTTCATATGAAGAAGCAATGAATCGTTTTGGTTCTGACAAACCTGATACGCGCTTTGAGATGGAGTTCATTAATATGGGTGAGCTTGCTGCAGATTGTGGTTTTAAAGTATTTAAGAGTGCAATTGAAAATGGCGGAGCTGTAAAAGCTCTTAATGTAAAAGGAGCAGCTTCTAAATATTCTCGTAAAGACATTGATGGCTTAACAGAGTATGCAGCCCGCTACGGTGCAAAAGGTCTTGCATGGCTAAAAGTAGAAGATGAAATTAAAGGGCCAATTGCTAAATTCTTCAGTGATGAAGAAAAAGAACAAATCATCAAACTAGCTGAAGCAGAACAAGGAGATTTATTGCTGTTTGTTGCTGACAAATCATCTGTTGTGGCAAGTGCACTCGGTGCTCTCCGTCTAAAACTAGGAAAAGACCTTGAGCTTATTGATGAAAGCAAATTCAATTTCCTTTGGGTAACAGATTGGCCACTTCTTGAGTATGATGAAGAAGAAGGACGCTATTTTGCAGCGCATCATCCATTTACAATGCCTGTTCGTGAAGACGTGGAGAAACTTGAAACAGCTCCTGAAGAAGTAAAAGCACAAGCATATGACCTTGTTCTAAATGGATATGAGCTTGGCGGAGGATCACTTCGAATTTATGAACGAGACATTCAAGAGAAGATGTTCAAGGCACTTGGAATGAAAGAAGAAGATGCACAAGAACAGTTCGGTTTCTTGATGGAAGCTTTCGAATATGGAACACCTCCACATGGTGGAATTGCACTTGGTCTTGATCGCCTTGTTATGCTTCTAGCAGGACGCACAAACTTGCGTGATACAATTGCTTTTCCGAAAACAACAAGTGCAAGCTGTCCATTAACAAATGCTCCAGGACCTGTCAATGAAGCACAGCTTGAGGAATTATCGTTAAAAAGTACCGCTAAAAAAGAAGACTAATTTGCGAGCGTCAACTCTTGCAAAGGGTCATTCTATGTGATACTATACTAATACATTAACAGTCCTGATGTGTTCGTCTCATTGCCTGTTGTTTTGACCGAACAGCTATACATTAGGGAGCTTGAAGTTTTTAACTGGAGTACATGCCTTTCATAAGGACGTACAAAGGTTAGATCAGAGCACCCACCTGCCGAGAGCGGGTTCAAAACTTAGGAACTTAAGGACGGCACGATTGGGACATGTAACTTAACCTATTCAACCCTATGCAATTTAGTTGCATAGGGTTTTCTCATGAATTGGGCAAGATGTTATAATAACACTGCTAACTTGACTAATATAAATAACGGAGTGTGAAATACATGCTACACCAGTTTTCTCGTAATGAATTAGCAATTGGAAAAGAAGGACTAGAAACATTAAAAAACAGCACTGTTGCTGTACTTGGTGTTGGTGGCGTTGGGTCATTTGCAGCTGAGGCATTAGCACGTACAGGAGTTGGAAAAATCGTACTTGTGGATAAGGACGATGTGGACATTACAAACGTTAACCGCCAAATTCATGCGCTCTTGTCAACAGTAGGGCAACCAAAGGTAGACTTAATGGCGGCACGTATTCACGACATTAATAAAGAATGCGAAGTCGTGAGTTTGAAAATGTTTTATACAGAGGAAACATACGAAGAGTTTTTTGCTCATAATTTGGATTATGTTATCGATGCCTCTGATACCATTTCATATAAAATTCATCTTATGAAAGAGTGCTTAAAACGAGACATTCCGATCATTTCAAGCATGGGAGCTGCAAATAAAACAGATCCAACAAGATTCCGTATTGCAGACATTTCAAAAACACATACAGATCCAATGGCAAAAGTCATTCGCACACGTTTACGAAAAGAACGAATTCATAAAGGTATTAAAGTTGTCTTTTCAGACGAAAGACCAATTGTTATCCGTGATGAAGTGAAAAAATATGTAGGAAAAGAAGACGCGAAGATTCGTAAGGCCCAAATGCCACCTTCTTCAAATGCTTTTGTTCCATCTGTAGCAGGGCTCATTATGGGAGGACATGTTATTAACGATCTTTTAAAAGATATTAAAATTAAGCGCGTTGGTGACGAATAAGCCAGGGGATTCCCCTGGCTTATTTTTTATATCCTTTTTTAGAGAGTTCTTCTTCACTCCACTCCCAAAGGAGCTGGGCTAGATAAGGATCTTTAGCTCTTTTTGAAACACGGGCAGGTTTCTGTTTATAAAAGTAGCCTCCTGTTACGTCATCAACTTCAGCACTTTTAGCAAGATAGAGAGCTGTCTCTGCTCCTTTATCAGGAGATTGAAAGAAAGGATTTAATACTTTATAAACGCTTTTTCCAAATCCAGTAGAGCGGTTAATCCCTAAGTTTGTGCTCACTGCTCCCGGGTGAAGAGAATTTACTGTAATATCAGTATGTGAGAGACGTTTAGCTAGCTCTTTTGTAAATAAGATATTGGCGAGTTTAGACTGCCCGTATCCTTTCATAACACTGTAATTAGCTTCTAAATTCATATCTTCAAAGTGAATTCGTCCCCATTTATGGGCACCAGAGGAGACATTAACAATCCTTGCTTTTTGAGCAGCTTTTAAAGAATCTAAAAGAAGAAGGGTCAACAGAAAATGTCCAAGATGATTAACGCCAAGCTGTGCTTCATATCCTTCTTTTGTTACTTTTCTTTTCAGAGAAACAACGCCAGCATTGTTTACAAGAACATCTAGTACATCCCATTTGTTTGTAAACTGTTCGACAAAGTGGGATATACTATCAAAGTCTTCCAAATCACAAAGTAAAAGTTCGATATGAGAAACGCCGCTTTTTTCCTTTGCTAGTCGAAGCGCTTCTTCTCCGCGCTGTTGATTGCGACAAGCCATCACAACATGTATGTTTTCTTTTGCTAAACCAATTGTTGTTGAAAGTCCCATGCCAGAATTTGCACCTGTTACAACGGCTATCTTTCTTTTCATATCCATCTCCTTCTTACTTATTCAATTTATTATTAATATTAGCATACACTTGACTCAAAGCTTGCTCATATTTTCCGGTATGCTTTGGTTTATAATACTGTGCTCTAATAAGTGAATCAGGCAAGTATTGCTGATTTACCCAACCAGATTGAGCATCATGAGGATACTTGTATTCAACGCCACGGCCGAGTTTTCCAGCTCCTTTATAATGCGCATCTTTTAGATGGAGAGGAATTTCCCCGCTTTTTCCGTTTTTTACATCCTCAATCGCCTTATCGAGTGCTTTGTAAGCAGAGTTTGATTTAGGAGAAAGACACAAGTCAACAACAGCATTTGCAAGCGGGATGCGTGCTTCTGGAAAACCGAGCCGCTCAGATGCTTCAATGGCGGAAAGGGTGCGTGCTCCTGCCTGTGGATTGGCAAGTCCAACATCTTCATAAGCAATAACGAGTAATCTTCTGTTTAAGCTTTCTAAATCACCTGCCACAATAAGACGAGCTAGATAATGAAGAGCTGCGTTTACATCACTGCCTCGAATAGATTTCTGAAAAGCAGACAAAACATCATAGTGAGCGTCCCCATCTTTATCGTGAACGAGCGCTTTTTTTTGAAGGCACTCTTCTGCAACATCAAGGGTAATCTCAATTTCTCCTTGTTCATTCTGTTTTGTTGAGAGAGCAGCGAGTTCAAGTGCTGAAAGGGTTGCTCGAACATCGCCATTTGAAGCTGTTGCAAAATGTTCCAATGCTTCATCAGTAATCATAATTTTCTCTTTACCAAGGCCTTTTTCTTTATCTTCAATTGCTCGTGTTACGGCAAGTTTGATTTCTTGTGAAGAAAGCGGTGTAACCTCAAAGATTTGACAGCGGCTTCTTATTGCTGGATTTATAGCATGATATGGATTGCTTGTTGTTGCTCCAATTAAAATAATCTGTCCGTTCTCTAAAAAAGGAAGTAAGTAATCTTGCTTTCCTTTATCAAGTCTATGGACTTCATCAAGAAGTAAAATGACACTTCCAGACATTTTAGCTTCTTCTGCTACAATGGCTAGGTCTTTTTTTGCGTGTACAACGGCATTAAGCTGTCGAAATGGCTTTTTAGTACTTCGAGCTATTGCTGTAGCAATCGTTGTTTTCCCTGTTCCAGGGGGGCCATAAAGAATCATGGAACGAAGCTGATTTGCTTCAACCATACGACGAATGATTTTCCCTTCTCCAACAAGCTGTTCTTGTCCAATTACTTCGTCAATGGAAGAAGGGCGCATTCTGTAAGCTAATGGGTTGTGATTCATCAAACAATCTCTCCTAATTAAAATGTATTTTGATCCCTTCTCATATAAGGGTCTAAAACATGCACGATATCTTCATAATATGCTATAATGTCAAAGGTTGAAGGCTATAATGAAATAGTATAAAATATATTATTTACATTAACATATTACATTAGCTTAATCATATTAGTTTGTTTATGTCGTTTTTTAGTTAAAGATGTGAATCGTTTATAGATAAAAAGAACAAGTGTATATACATTAGTGAATTATGAAGGGGTGCTGAATTTGAAAATTTCAACAAAAGGACGTTACGGCTTAACAATTATGATTGAATTAGCAAAAAATCATGGTGAAGGTCCAATCTCGTTAAAAAGTATTGCAAAAGCACATGACTTATCAGAGCACTATCTAGAGCAACTTATTTCCCCTCTTCGCAATGCGCGACTTGTGAAAAGTATTCGCGGAGCGTACGGTGGCTATTTACTCGCCAAGGAGCCAGGAGATATTACAGCTGGAGATATTATTTCCGTTCTTGAAGGACCAATTAGCCCTGTAGAAGGAATTGAACAGGAAGAGCCAGCAAAGCGAGAGTTATGGTTACGAATTCGTGATGCTGTGAAAGAAGTGCTTGAAAACACAACGCTTGAAGATTTAGCAAATCACAGCGAAGATGGCGATAATGACGCCTATATGTTTTATATTTAGGAAACTGTTTTTAAGGGAGTGAACCGGAGTGGAAAAAATTTATATCGATCATGCGGCAACATCGCCTCTTCATCCTTCTGTCATTAAAGTCGTAACGGAAACTATGCAAACAACGTTTGGGAATCCTTCAAGCATTCATTCATTTGGAAGAGAAAGTAGGCATTTGCTTGATGAATCACGCCAAACAATGGCAAGTAGCATTGGAGCAAAACCAGATGAGATTATCTTTACAAGCGGTGGAACGGAAGCGGACAACCTTGCTATTATTGGTACAGCTTTGCATAACAAAGATAAAGGGATGCACATTATTACAACAGAAATTGAGCACCATGCTGTTCTCCATGCCTGTGAATATCTTGAAAAGCAAGGGTTTCGTGTAACTTACTTGCCTGTTGATAATAAAGGAAGAGTAAGCATTGAAGACATTAAAGCAGCGCTTACAGATGAAACTATTCTTGTGTCGATTATGATGGGAAATAATGAGGTAGGGACAATGGAGCCTGTTGAAGCTATTGGAGCTCTACTGAAAAACCATCAAGCTTTTTTCCATACTGATGCAGTACAAGCCTATGGTGTTGTTCCTTTTCGAGTAGATGAGCTTGGTGTGGATTTACTGTCGGTTTCTTCTCATAAAATTAATGGGCCAAAAGGGCTTGGCTTTTTATATGTCAGAAATAGCGTTTCTTTTACACCACTTTTATATGGTGGGGAACAAGAGCGTAAGCGAAGAGCTGGTACAGAAAATGTTCCAAGTATTGTTGGATTTGCAGAAGCAGTGAAAATTGCGATGGACACGTTAGAAAGACGAACAGAGCAGTATAATGAATGGAAAAGATTGTTTATTGATACGCTTGTAAAAGAAGAGGTACAGTTTGAAGTGAACGGAAATCCACAATTTTCATTGCCTCATATTTTAAATGTGTCATTTGAAGGAGTAAATATTGAGTCCTTGCTTGTTAATCTTGATTTAGCAGGAATTTCAGCTTCGAGTGGTTCAGCATGTACGGCAGGATCGATTGAACCTTCGCATGTTCTAGTGTCACTATTTGGAAAAGGTTCAGAACGCGTTACCTCTTCAGTCCGATTTAGCTTTGGGCTTGGAAATACAACTGAGCAAATTGCTCGCGCAGCGTATGAGACAGCTGCTATAGTAAAGAGATTAAAAATATAACGGAGGAAGAGAAAAAAATGAATAAAGCACCAAAAGATACCCGTGTTGTCGTTGGAATGAGCGGTGGCGTTGATTCTTCTGTTGCGGCTCTTCTTTTAAAAGAGCAAGGCTATGATGTCATTGGCATTTTTATGAAAAACTGGGATGACACAGACGAATTTGGAGTTTGCACAGCAACAGAAGATTACAATGACGTCATTCGAGTTTGTAATCAAATTGGCATTCCATATTATGCGGTTAACTTTGAAAAACAGTATTGGGACAAAGTATTTACGTACTTTTTAGAAGAATATAAAGCAGGGCGTACACCAAACCCTGATGTTATGTGTAATAAGGAAATTAAATTTAAAGCTTTCCTTGATCACGCAATGACCCTTGGAGCAGATTATTTAGCAACAGGTCACTATGCGCGCGTTGCTTATCGTGATGGGGAATACAAAATGTTGCGAGGCATTGATGAAAACAAAGACCAAACGTACTTTTTGAATCAGCTTACACAAGAGCAGCTTTCAAAAGTGCTATTTCCAATTGGTGAACTTGAAAAATCACGGGTGCGCGAAATTGCAAAAGAAGCTGAGCTTGCAACAGCAACGAAGAAAGATAGCACAGGTATTTGTTTCATTGGAGAGCGTAACTTTAAAGAGTTCTTAGGTCAATATTTACCAGCCCAGCCTGGTGAAATGCGTACATTAAGCGGGGAAGTAAAAGGCAAACATGACGGATTAATGTATTATACAATTGGCCAACGTCAAGGTTTAGGTATTGGTGGAAGCGGCGAACCTTGGTTTGTTGTTGGAAAAGATCTTGAGAAAAATATTCTTTATGTTGATCAAGGCTTTCATAATGATCTTCTTTACTCTCATTCTCTTATTGCCACAAATGTCAGTTGGGTAAGTGATAAGGAAATGGGTGATGAGTTAACATGTACGGCGAAATTCCGCTATCGTCAAAACGATTATGGAGTAAAAGTGGAAAAGATTGATGAAAATCATATTCGCGTCGTGTTTGATGAGCCTGTTCGTGCAATAACGCCAGGACAGGCTGTTGTACTCTACAATGGAGACGAGTGTCTCGGTGGTGCAACAATTGATGAAGTGTACAAAGAAAGTGAACGACTAACTTACGTATAACAACAAGCCCTAGCCTTTTAAAGGCTAGGGCTATTGTGTATGATAGACATATGGATTTAGAAACTATAGGTATTTACATAAATTTTATTTGGAGTGAAAAATAGTGAGCGATTTAAATGCAAAAGGAATTCAATATATGCAAGAAGGTAAGCTAGAGGAAGCAGCTAAAGCTTTTACAGAAGCAATTGAAAAAGAACCAGGAAACGCGGTTTCTTATATTAATTTTGGTAACTTGCTTGGAGCTGTTGGAGAAAATGAGCGAGCTTTGCGTTTTTTTGATAAAGCACTTGAGCTTGATGAAACAGCAGGAACAGCACATTACGGGGCAGGAACGATTTATTTTGAAGGCGAACAGTTCCAAAAAGCACGTGTAGAGTTTCAAAAAGCGCTTCAAAAAGGGGTAGATTCAAGTGATGTTCACTTTATGCTTGGTTTAACATTCATGAATGAAGATCAAGTGAAACTGGCGCTTCCGTATTTACAGAGAGCAGTTGAATTAAACGAAGAAGATATAGAAGCAAAATTTCAATATGGTTTGTGCTTAGCACGTCTTGAAATGGTAGATGAGGCAATCCAACAATTTTTAAGTGTTATTGAAAAAGACAAAAACCATGCTGATGCTTACTATAACTTAGGTGTTGGTTATGCCTATAAAGAAGATGGAGAAAAGGCATTAGAAATGCTGGACCGGGCGCTTGAAATTGATGAAGGTCACCTGCTTGCAGGCAATGCAAAACGAATTTTAACACAGTCCGAATAGAGGGGGTGTGTACCATGCAGGAAGAGTTAAAAAATGTTGTAGACAAGAGTGATGACCGTCCATTTGTGAAGGGGAAGATTTCAGCAACTATTTTTCATAATGAGGATAACTTATATACGGTAGCTAAAATCTCGGTTGGAGAAACGAATGTTCATATTAGTGATGACAGCCTTACTGTCACAGGTTATCTGCCTCCTTTACATGAAGGAGAACGATATACATTTTATGGGCAGTTAAAAGAACATCCACGTTTTGGATGGCAGTTTCAAGCGGATATGTTTCAAAAAGAGCTTCCACATTCAAGAGAAGGCGTTATCTCTTATCTTTCAAGTGACCTATTTAAAGGAATCGGAAAGAAAACAGCTGAAAAAATTGTGGATACACTAGGAGACCAAGCTATTTTACGGATTCTTCAAGATCGTGAGAATTTGCGAGGTGTAGCAAATCTTTCAAGTGAAAAAGCTGATGCTCTTTATGAAGCGCTTGTCGAAAATCGCGGTTTAGAAGATGTTATGATCAAGCTTTCTCAATATGGATTTGGTCCTCAGCTTTCCATGAAAATTTTCCAAACATATAAGCATGAAGCACTGCAAATTATTAATGAAAATCCGTACCAGCTTGTGGAGGATATTGACGGGATTGGCTTTAAACGGGCAGATGAGCTTGGGGGGAAACTTGGCATTAAAGGAGCTCATCCAGATCGTATTCGAGCGGGACTTGCTTTTGTAGTTGAAAAACAATGTGTACAAGATGGGCATACATATCTATCTCAAACACAGCTTTTTGATTGGACTGTTGAACTTCTACGTTCAGATGAGGAAATCAAGGTAGAGGATTTAGAGCAAGGTCTCGCAGCATTAACAAAAGAAAAGAAGCTTTTTGTAAAAGAAGAAAGAATCTACATTCCATCCCTGTATTATGCGGAAAAAGGAATAGTGAACGTTATTGAGGATCTTTTAGCTCAAACTCAGTATGAAGATCAATTCCCAGAGTCGGAGTTTCTCCTAGCGCTTGGTGAACTTGAAGAACGCTTAGACATCCAATATGCGCCCTCTCAGCGTGAAGCAATTCAAAAAGCGCTGATGTCACCAATGATGGTTCTCACAGGAGGCCCTGGAACAGGAAAAACAACGGTTATTAAAGGAATTGTTGAACTGTATGCTGAGCTTCATGGCTGCTCTCTTGATCCAACTAGCTATAAAAAAGATGAACCTTTTCCCGTTCTTCTTGTAGCACCAACAGGTAGAGCCGCAAAGCGGATGAGCGAAGCAACAGGGTTACCTGCTGTTACAATTCATCGACTTTTAAAATGGAATGGACAAGAAGGATTTGATCATGATGAAGAAGATCCAATTAAAGGGCGTCTTCTCATTGTTGATGAAGTCTCAATGGTAGATACGTGGCTCGCTCATCAGCTTTTCCGTGCTCTTCCAGAAGATATGCAAGTAGTTCTTGTTGGAGATGAAGATCAGCTTCCATCAGTTGGTCCTGGGCAAGTATTAACAGACTTGCTAACATCAGATATTGTACCCGTTGTTCGGCTTGTCGATATTTACAGACAAGAGGAAGGGTCTTCAATTATTGAGCTTGCTCATATGATTAAAGATGGAAAAATGCCTGATGATATTCGCAAGCCACAAGGAGATCGCTCCTTTCTAACCTGTCATCAAGGACAAATTACCGAAGTTGTCAAACAAGTATGTCAGAATGCGATTAAAAAGGGGTTTACAGCTCGGGATATTCAAGTATTAGCTCCTATGTATAAAGGAAATGCAGGAATTGATCATCTTAATGTGGCCCTTCAAGAGCTTTTTAACCCTTCGTCACATAAAAGACGAGAAATTCAGTATGGAAGTGTTTCATATCGCGTTGGAGATAAAGTATTGCAACTTGTGAACCAGCCAGAAAGCAATGTATTTAATGGAGATATCGGAGAAATTGTATCTGTTTTTTACGCAAAAGAAAATACAGAAAAACAAGATATGCTTGTTATTTCTTTTGATGGAAATGAAGTATCATATACAAAAGCAGATTTTAACCAAATTACTCATGCCTATTGCTGCTCTATTCATAAATCCCAAGGAAGCGAATTTCCAATTGTTGTACTGCCTGTTGTAAGAAGCTATTATAGAATGTTAAAACGCAATCTAATTTATACAGCTATTACTAGAAGTAAACAGTTTCTTATTCTATGTGGTGAAGAAGAAGCATTGAAAATTGGAATAAGTCGAGCTGATGATGGTAAAAGACAAACAACTTTAGCTTCGTTCTTAAAAGCAGACGAGCAAGAGTGGGATGAGAATGAAGCTCCTTTCATGAAAGATGCAATGATTGGGATGGAAAATGTTACCCCATATGATTTTATGGAAGCAGATTGAAAAAAGTCCACAAGGAAGGGGAAACTTCTTTGTGGACTTTTTTATGAAAAATTATTTAATAAAAGGGACACGAGTAGCCCAAGCGAAGTAATAAGTCCTGTTGTTGAACCGCTATCATCATATGCTTCAGGCATCATTGTTGAAGCGACCATTGCAATAATTCCGCCTCCGGCAAATGCGGCAATACTAGCCATAACAGCTTCAGAAGCACCATCAAGAAAGAAATATCCTGACCATGAAGCAAAGGTGGAAATGGCAAGAACGGCAATCCATAAAATTAAGATTTTCCGCTTGGAGTATCCGTTATCTTTCATGCCTGCTGTGCTTGAAAGCCCTTCAGGAATATTGCTAATAAAGATGGCAATAACGAGCAGAAAACTTACAGAGGGTCCCTCTAAAAGACTTGCTCCAATCATAATGGATTCTGGTATTGCATCCATAATGGTTCCGATAAAGATAGCAATACCGCCGCTTGTAGCTGCATTTTGTTCTGATCGTTTTCGTTCTGCGGCTCCTTTTCGGGAAACCATATAATTGAAAAAAGTAAAAGTAACAGCTCCTGCTATAAACCCAATGCTTGTCGGAAGCACTCCACCGCTATTGAGGGACTCACCGAGAAGCTCATATGCCGCAGCTCCAATTAAGACACCTGTCCCGAAGGCCATAATATAACCAATTATCTTTTTTTGAATAGGAAGAAGCATCGCAGCTAGCGCGCCGATTAAAACTGCAGAACCTGAAATTCCGCCCCACATTGCTGCATTCCACATATAAATTGACCTCCCCTCAATGTACGAATACCCTGTAATTTTAGAGATAAACGGCTAGAGAGTGCTAAAAGAAATAGAACAAGTACATTTTTATTTTTTAGGTTACCCTTGTACCATTAAAACATAACGAAATAATCTATATGAATGGAAAAGGTTACAGTACATGATTTTACCCAAGTTCCATAACCTAAATGTAATCGAAGAAATAACTTAGGTGTTCAGGTTCTTCTGTTATGTAGTATGTTTTTCCATTATGGTGGAAACAATGGATAACACTTATAAACGAACAAAGAGGTGTTGTACATTGTTACGCTGTCCAAATTGTCAAAGTATTGATGTTGGGAAAATTGGAGTCAATCAATATTACTGCTGGGGCTGCTTCATTGAGATGACAATTTCAAAAGGGAAAATTAATACACATCAAGTTGAAGAAGACGGGAGCTTAAGTTCACTCGATGACTTGTTTTCAGATGAAGATCGAACAATTAATTTTTAATTTGGAGGAGTCGACATGAACAAAGTTTTTTCTTCTGTCCTTGCTTTAGGTGTTGGCTTATATGCATATAATCGTGTTACAGATGGTCAAAGCGATCTTTTTTCAAAACGAAATATGAAAAAAATGCGCAAGCGCGTTATGAAAAATTTTTCTTAAATAAAGCCTTTTGAATCAAAATGATTCAAAAGGCTTTTCTTTTGTGCATGTTTTTTTTCATTTAATCAAAACTATAGTTTGAAGGGAGGGAAGATATGATGAAAGCTGTATCTTTTCGCTGGCTTTATCGATTAAGTGTTTTATTACTACTATTTTTAACGTTGTTTATCTTTTTTAAATTACAACATATATGGCTGCCAATTTTATTTATGTTATTAAAAGTACTGTCTCCATTTATTGTAGCAGCGCTTATTACATATTTGCTTCATCCCACAGTCGAGAAATTGCATAAAAGCGGGATTCAAAGACCTCTTGCTCTTTTTATTATTTACTTGCTCTTTTTTGGAGGGGTTGGATATGGACTTTATAAGGGAATTCCACTTTTTCTTGTTCAGGTAATGGAAGTGGGCGACCAGCTTCCTCTTTTTGTAGGAACATACAAGGAATGGGTAAGTGAAGTTCATTACCATACATCTTCCTTACCAGACGGTATTCATACAAAAATTGAGGGAGCAATTGATGATACAGAAAAAATGCTTGAAGGGATATTAAATCGAATTGCAGACAGTATTCGCTCTGCTTTTAGTATGTTTTTTCTTCTCATCCTCATCCCTTTTATTGCTTTTTATATGTTGAAAGACTTTGATAAAATAAAGCACTTTGTTTTTATCCTCACTCCTGTAAAATGGAGAGATAAAGGAAAGAGTTTTCTTAAAGATGTAGATCATTCCCTAGGGAGTTATTTAAGAGGTCAATTTCTTGTCTGTTTTATTATTGGAGCATGTGCAACAATCCTTTTATGGATTTTTCATATGCCGTACCCCTTTTTTCTTGGGACAATTATTGGTGTTACAAACATTATTCCATATTTCGGACCTGTCATTGGAGCGATTCCATCTGCCGTTATTGCTCTTACGATCTCAGTGAAAATGGTCATAATTGTAGTTATTATTATCTTCGTGCTTCAATTTTTAGAAGGCAATGTATTGTCTCCTCTTATTGTTGGGAAATCCTTGCATATTCATCCGCTTCTTATTATGCTCGCTCTTTTACTTGGAGGAGAAATTGGAGGGGTATTAGGATTAATTTTAGCTGTCCCGCTATTAGCTATATTGAAAGTAACAATCACTTATATGAGATCCCCCTCTCCAAGTGATTGACAACCACATGGAAAGTTGTCTATAATAGCGCCATAATGGTTATAATATATAACAAAACGATGATGGAAAGAGTATGCTAAAGCCCGCTTACAAAGAGAGGAATATTCAAGGCTGTAAAATGTTCCAAGCGAAGAGTAGCAGAAAGCTAATCCGGAGTGTAGGCTTATAAACCTATCGTGCAGGCTACGTTAGTGCTCTATCGAGGTGACGAACGAAAGAGTTCGTAATCAGGGTGGTACCGCGAGTAATGCTCTCGTCCCTGCTATTAATGAGGGATTAGGGCTTTTTTTGTGTTTTCATTTACATAGTATACAAGGAGGAATTAGCATGAAAAAGCTAAGTTCAGCTGAAGTTCGCCAAATGTTTTTAGACTTTTTTAAAGAGAAGGGACACAGCGTTGAACCAAGTGCATCACTTGTGCCGCACGAGGATCCGACGCTGCTTTGGATCAACAGTGGGGTTGCTACTTTAAAGAAATATTTTGATGGTCGCGTTATTCCAGATAACCCTCGCATTTGTAATGCCCAAAAAGCAATCCGTACAAACGATATTGAAAATGTAGGGAAAACAGCACGTCACCATACTTTCTTTGAAATGTTAGGTAATTTCTCAATTGGGGAATACTTTAAAGAAGAAGCAATTGAATGGGCATGGGAGTTTCTAACAAGTGAAAACTGGATTGGATTCCAGCCAGAAAAGCTTTCTGTAACAGTTCACCCTGAAGACCATGAAGCTTTTGATTACTGGAAAGATAAAATTGGAGTACCTGAAGAGCGCATCATTCGTTTAGAAGGGAACTTCTGGGATATTGGAGAAGGCCCTAGTGGACCAAATACGGAAATTTTCTATGACCGCGGACCAGAATATGGTAATGATGAAAGTGATCCAGAACTATATCCAGGTGGAGAAAACGAGCGTTACTTAGAAGTATGGAACCTTGTGTTCTCTCAATTTAATCACAATCCAGATGGCACATACACACCACTTCCAAAGAAAAATATTGATACAGGTATGGGTCTTGAGCGTATGTGCTCAATCATTCAAGAAACAAAAACAAACTTTGAGACTGATTTATTCACGCCAATCATTAATGCAACAGAACAGATTTCAGGTTTGAAATACGGTGAGAATACAGATCATGATGTAGCGTTCAAAGTAGTTGCAGACCACGTTCGTACTGTAGCATTTGCTGTTGGAGATGGAGCTCTTCCATCAAATGAAGGCCGTGGTTATGTATTACGTCGTTTATTACGCCGTGCTGTCCGTTATGCAAAACAAATTAATATTAACCGTCCATTCATGTATGAGCTTGTTCCAACAGTTGCTGAAATTATGGTTGATTTCTATCCAGAAGTAAAGGAAAAAAGCGAATTCATTCAAAAAGTGATGAAAACAGAAGAAGATCGTTTCCATGAAACACTTCATGAAGGATTAGCAATCTTAAATGACGTCATTGCTAAAGAAAAAGAAAAAGATAGTACAGTCATTTCTGGTGAAGATGCGTTCCGTCTTTATGACACATATGGTTTCCCAATTGAGCTTACAGAAGAATATGCTGAAGAACATAACATGACAATCGATTATGAAGGCTTCAAAGCGGAAATGGAAGCACAACGTACAAGAGCGCGTGAAGCACGTCAAGATGTGGGCTCAATGAAAGTTCAAGATGCACTTCTTGGGGATGTTAAAGAAGAAAGTACGTTTGTTGGTTATAGTCAAGAAAGCCTTCATACAGCTGTATCAGTTATTATTCAAGATGGTGAACTTGTGGAGGAAGCATCAAGTGGCGAAGTTCAAATAATGCTAAATGAAACGCCATTTTATGCAGAAAGCGGTGGACAAGTAGCTGACAAAGGAACAATCACAGGAGAAGGTGTAAAAGCTCTTGTCAAAGATGTTCAAAAAGCGCCAAATGGACAAAACCTTCACACAGTAGAAGTTGTAGAAGGAACACTAAGAAAAGGTCAAGCCGTTTTAGCAGAAATTTCGACTGATAAACGCAACAGTATCGTGAAAAACCATACAGCAACACATCTTCTTCATCAAGCATTAAAAGATGTATTAGGTGAGCACGTAAACCAAGCAGGTTCTCTTGTAACACAAGATCGTCTTCGTTTTGACTTTACACACTTTGGTCAAATTCAACCTGAAGAGATTGAAAAAATTGAAACAATTGTTAATGAAAAAGTATGGGAAAGTATTCCTGTAACTATTTCAAACAAATCGCTTAATGAAGCGAAGAAAATGGGAGCAATGGCTTTATTCGGAGAGAAGTATGGTGATATTGTACGCGTTGTTCAAGTTGGCGATTATAGTCTTGAACTTTGCGGCGGTTGTCATGTTGAGAACACTTCTTCCATCGGTATTTTCAAAATTGTTTCAGAGTCAGGAATTGGAGCAGGAACACGTCGTATTGAAGCTGTAACAGGTCAAGCTGCTTATAAAGTGATGAATGAGCAAGTATCACTGTTACATCAAGCAGCAAGTGTGCTAAAAGCAAATCCTCGAGATGTTGTAACGCGTGTAGAAGGACTAAAAGACGAAATTCGTACACTACAGCGTGAAAACGAATCTCTTGCAGCGAAGCTTGGAAACATTGAAGCAGGGAACTTAATCAATGAAGTGGAAGAAGTAAACGGTGTGAAAGTGATTGCTCATAGCGTTAATGGAGCAGACATGAATAACTTGCGTACGATGGTAGATGACTTGAAGAACAAAATTGGGACAGGTATTGTAGTCTTAGCTTCTGCCCAAAATGAAAAAGTAAATATTATTGCAGGAGTTACAAAAGACTTAATTTCGAACGGCTATCATGCTGGTAAGCTTGTTAAAGAAGTTGCTGCTGTATGCGGTGGCGGCGGTGGTGGACGCCCAGACATGGCTCAGGCAGGCGGGAAAGACCCAAGTAAAATTCAAGATGCTTTGTCCGCAGCGAAACAGTGGATAAAATCCGTTTAATTCATAGTACTTTTCGTGTACAATGAAAATAAGCATTAAAACTGTTTCTTTTGTTGACGATGAGTGAGGTGGAAAAAATGAGTTCATTTGATCGAACGATGAAATTTGATTTTCATGAAGACCCAGTAGACACAAACGTAAATGAAGTGCTTTTTACGGTTTATGAGGCACTAAAAGAAAAAGGCTACAACCCAATTAATCAAATTGTCGGTTATTTGCTATCTGGGGACCCAGCTTACATTCCAAGACATAAGGATGCACGTAACATCATTCGCAAGCTTGAACGAGATGAATTAATTGAAGAGCTTGTGAAATCCTATTTAAAGAACCACCGAGAGGAAGCGTAAATTGCGAACATTAGGATTAGACGTTGGTACAAGAACAATTGGTGTGGCAGCAAGTGATGCAATGGGATGGACAGCTCAGGGGATTGAAACAATTAAGTTCCCAGAAAACCAACTGAACAAAGCATTGCCACGCTTGGAAGAACTTATTAAAGAACATGAGGTAAGCAAAATTATCGTTGGATTACCTAAAAATATGAATAATACAATTGGTCCAAGAGGTGAAGCTTGCCTTTCCTTCGCAGAAAAGCTAAAATCAACATTTGACCTTGAAGTTGAAATGTGGGACGAGCGTCTTTCAACAATGGCTGCACAGCGCATGCTTATCTCTGCTGATGTAAGCCGTAAAAAGCGTAAACAAGTAATTGATAAGATGGCAGCTGTCGTTATTCTGCAAGGTTATTTAGATAGCAAGCAATTTTAAAAAACATAATGAGGTGACAAAATGGATCACGGAGAACAACATATCACAGTAATTGACGAAAATGGAGACGAGCAGCTTTGTGAGGTTATTACAACATTCCACTCTGATCAGTTCAACAAAGCGTACGTTCTTTATTCACCAATTGCTCAATCAGAAGAAGAAGGCGAAGTAATCGTTCATGCATCTAGCTTCATTCCAAATGGAGAAGGCGAAGATGGCGAACTTCAGCCAATCGAAACTGAAGAAGAATGGAACATGCTTGAAGAAGTGCTATATGCACTTGATTCAGAAGAAGAGTAAAAAAGTAAAAGTCGCTTCCTAAGCTTAGGAAGCGACTTTTTTATATGCCATAATTTGTATCTTGAGCAGCACAGAGTAAATTTAAGCATAAAGAAAAATTATGCAAGAAGGGAGAGGTGTTTTTTGTCTGATATTGGCGAAAAATAGTTAAAGATGTAGTATAATTAATCGCGGAAAGGGAGGAGTGACGATTGGCACGAAAAAATAAACCGATTGATTTTTCACAAACGTTAATGCAGCAACAAAATGAAGCTAAAAAAGTGCGCAAAGCGGTTTTGTGGGTATTGTCGATTTTATTTGTTTTATTCGTTGGTTTAGCGCTTGGGCTTTATATTTATATTCACTCAGCTCTAAGCCCTGTAGACGAAGAAAACAAGAAAGAAATTATTGTGTCTGTGCCAACAGGCTCAACAGTTTCTACAATTGCTCACACGCTAGAAGATAAAGATTTAATAAAAAACGCTACTGTGTTTCGCTACTATGCTAAGTTTTCTAACTTAAATGACTTCCAAGCAGGCAACTATGAGTTCACAAAGGCAATGAGTCCAAAAGAGATGATTAATCGCCTGCAAGAAGGAAAAGTATCAAACAAAGCAACTGTTAAAATTACTGTTCCAGAAGGTCGTCAGCTTGATGAAATTTCTACTCTTATTTCAAAAGGAACGAAGTTCTCAAAAGAGGAAATAGAGCAAAAGTTAGATGATAAAGCTTTCATTAACAATATGAAAAAGAAATATCCGGATTTAATTACATCTGAGATTGATAACGCAAAGATTAAGCATCCTCTAGAAGGCTATTTATATCCTGCTACATACTCTTTTTATAAGAAAGATGTTCCATTAGAGGAAATTCTAGAAGCAATGATTGAAAAAACAAACAATGTGATTGCTCCATATCAACCAGAGATTAAAAAACAAAAAACGACGGTTCATAAAATATTAACAATGGCATCTCTTGTCGAAGAAGAAGCAACAGACCAAACCGATCGTAAAAAGATAGCGAGCGTATTTTATAATCGACTGGAAAAAGATATGCGTCTTCAAACAGATCCAACTGTTCTTTACTCACTAGGAAGTCATAAAGATCGAGTACTTTATAAAGATTTGGAAGTGGACTCACCTTACAATACGTATAAGGTAAAAGGTTTAACACCGGGACCAATTGCAAACGCTGGGAAAGAATCGATTGAGGCTGCTTTATCTCCTGAACAAACGGATTATGTATATTTCTTAGCAACAGAAAGTGGAGAGGTCATCTTTACAAAAACGCTTGAAGAACATAACAAGGAAAAAGAAAAGCATATTACAGAAGAACGTTTTCAAAAATAAATATGACAAAAAAGGTTGTGAATCTTTCACAGCCTTTTTTGTGAGAAAGATTATTTTCGTAGTATAAAGGTTTACTCTATAGGGGAAAACCTTTATAATATTAGAATTGTAGTTCTATATCAATCAACAGGACTGAAATGATCGGAGGAAAGACAAGTGCTTTCTCATGAAATAAACGCTTATATTGAAAATCTAGTTCCAAAAAGAGATGATTTGTTCCTAGAAATGGAGCAGTACGCTTTAGAAAATCACGTTCCAATTATGGAGCTTGTTAGCATTGAGTCTCTTCTGCAAGTTTTACGCCTTTATCAGCCAAAACGCATTTTAGAAATTGGCACAGCAATTGGCTATTCGTCTTTAAGAATGGCAAAAGAGCTTGGAGCAGAGGTTGTAACAATAGAACGTAATGAAGAGCGATACAAGCAAGCAAAGCGCTTTTTAGCTCAATCAGATCAACAAGAAAATATTACCCTTATCTTTGGTGATGCTTTAGAAGCTGTGGAAAAAGCAAACGCCAAAGCACCTTATGATGTCATTTTTATCGATGCGGCCAAAGGTCAATATAAGCGTTTCTTTGACGCTTATACACCAATGCTTTCTGAACGAGGAATTGTTGTCAGTGATAACGTGCTCTTTAAAGGATATGTAACAGGAGAGATCCAAGCTGAAACACGTCGTAAGCGAAGTTTGATTAAGAAGATAAATGACTATAATGAATGGTTAATGGGTCATTCAGATTTCCAAACGGCAATATTACCAATTGGAGATGGGATCGCAATTAGTACACAAAAGAGGTGAAACATGTGAAGAAACCGGAGATTTTACTTACTCCCACATGTGTTGGGGACATTGAGAAATTAGCTTTAGCAGGAGCGGATGCTTTTTTAATTGGGGAGGCTCGTTACGGTTTACGCTTAGCAGGAGAATTTAAGCGTGAAGACGTTGTAGAAGCTATCAACGTTGCTCATCGGCTTCATAAGAAAGTGTACGTAGCTATGAATGCTATTTTTCATAATGACAAAGTAGATGAATTAAAAAACTATATTTTGTTTTTACAAGATGCAGGTGTTGATGCCATTGTTTATGGTGATCCAGCTGTCTTAATGACAGCACGTGAAGTAGCTCCAACTATGACTCTTCATTGGAGTACGGAAACAACAGGAACAAACTGGTATGTTTGTAACTATTGGGGACGCAAAGGCTCAAAACGTGCTGTTTTGGCGCGAGAACTAAACATGGATGCTATTGTGGAAATTAAAGAAAATGCAGATGTAGAAATCGAAGTTCAGGTTCATGGAATGACATGCATGTTCCAATCAAAACGCCCGCTTTTAGGTCACTATTTCTTGTATCAAGAAAAAGCGATGGAAATTGAAAATCGAAAAGATACTAAAAATATGTTTTTGTTAGATAAAGAACGTGGAAATAAGTATCCGATTTTTGAAGATGAAAATGGAACACATATTATGAGTCCAAATGATGTTTGTATTATTGATGAACTTGAAGAAATGATAGATGCAGGCGTTGATTCATTTAAAATTGACGGGATTTTAAAATCTATCGATTACCTTGTAGACGTTACAAAGAAATATCGTCAAGCTATTGACTTATGTGTTGAAAATCGAGAGAAATATGAAGACATTAAGGAAACATTATTAGAAGAATTAGAAGCAATTCAGCCGAAAAATCGTATGCTTGATACAGGATTTTTCTTTAAAGAAACCGTTTATTAAAGAGGAGTGAAGAGGGAATGGCAATTAAAGTATCCGAGGTTGTAGATGGAAAACGCGTTATTACTAAAAAACCGGAACTGCTTGCTCCAGCGGGGAATTTAGAAAAATTAAAAGTAGCCGTTCATTACGGAGCAGACGCGGTTTTTATCGGTGGACGTGAATACGGCCTCCGTTCAAATGCAGATAACTTCTCAATGGAAGAAATGGCTGAAGGGGCGGCTTTTGCACGGAAATATGGAGCACGCATCTATGTTACAACAAATATTTATGCACATAATGAGAATATCGATGGTCTTGAAGAGTATCTAGAAGGTCTTGAAAAAGCAGGAGTAGCAGGTATTATCGTTGCTGATCCACTCATTATTGAAACCTGTCGTAGGGTAGCTCCATCACTTGAAGTACATTTAAGTACCCAGCAGTCGCTTGCTAACTGGAAAGCTGTCCAGTTTTGGAAAGAAGAAGGATTAGAGCGCGTTGTACTTGCTCGGGAAACAAGTGCAGAAGAAATTCGTGAGATGAAAGAAAAAGTAGATATTGAAATTGAATCGTTTATCCACGGTGCAATGTGTATTGCTTATTCTGGTCGATGTGTATTAAGCAATCATATGACAGCGCGGGATTCAAACCGTGGTGGTTGCTGTCAGTCATGTCGCTGGGACTATGGCTTATTCGAAATGGATGAAAATAACGAAGAAGCTCCTTTGTTTAACGAGGGAGATGCTCCATTTGCAATGAGTCCAAAAGACTTGAATTTAATTCAATCTATCCCTAAAATGATTGAGATGGGCATCGATAGTTTGAAAATTGAAGGACGTATGAAATCTATTCACTACGTTGCAACCGTTGTAACAGTTTATCGCAAAGTTATTGATGCTTACTGTGCAGACCCTGACAATTTTACAATTCAAGAAGAATGGCTAAGAGAGCTTAATAAATGTGCAAATAGAGAGACAGCAACAGCTTTCTTTGAAGGCGTACCAGGACACGAAGAGCAAATGTTTGGAGAGCATAGCAAAACAACAACACATGATTTCTGTGGACTTGTGCTTGATTATAATGAAGAAACGAAAATGGTGACTTTGCAACAACGTAATTTCTTCAAACGTGGACAAGAAGTCGAGTTTTTTGGACCAGAGATTGGGACATTTACAACAGTTGTAGAGCAAATTTGGGATGAAAAAGGCAATGAGCTTGATGCAGCTAGACACCCATTGCAAATTGTTCAATTTAAAGTAGAACAACCCCTTTACCCATACAACATGATGCGGAAGGAGATTTAAAATGGGGAAAAAACCAGTTGTTATTGGAATTGCAGGAGGCTCAGGCTCAGGCAAGACGACCGTAACAAAAGCAATTTATGAACATTTTCAAGGGCATTCTATTATGCTTTTAGAACAAGACTTCTATTATAAGGATCAAAGCAGTGTACCGCTTGAGCAGCGTTTGCAAACCAATTATGATCATCCACTTGCTTTTGATAATGATCTTTTAGTAGAACAGCTTGAAAGTCTTCTTCGCTACGAGAGTATTGAAAAGCCTGTATATGACTATACAATGCATACTCGTTCTGAAGAAATCATTATTGAAGAACCAAAAGATGTAATTATTGTAGAAGGAATTCTTGTACTAGAAGATGACCGCCTGCGTGACTTAATGGATATTAAACTTTATGTTGACACTGATGCGGATTTACGAATTGTGCGTCGTCTTCTACGTGACATTAAAGAACGTGGTCGCTCACTGGAATCTGTTATTGATCAATACGTACAAGTTGTTCGTCCAATGCACAACCAGTTCATAGAACCAACAAAACGATATGCAGATATCATTGTGCCAGAAGGTGGACAAAACCATGTCGCAATTGATTTGATGTGTACTAAGATTCAAACAATTCTTGAACAAAATGCTATTTTATAATACGATATGGTAGATAACATTTAAAACGTATTTGTATAGAGAAGATGCATATGATAAACGATAAGAATGAAGAATGGCGCCTAATAGGCGCCATTTCACAAATTTTCTTTCTTATAGTACATAGCCTGTTTATTTACAAGCATCTCTTTACAAAGTAGAGACACGCTTATATATGAAGGAGTGAAGAGTTATGGCAACGGAAAAAGAATATCCAATGACTCAAGAAGGGAAAGAAAAGCTTGAGGCGGAGTTAGAGCAACTGAAAACAGTAAAACGTAAAGAAGTTGTAGAGAGAATTAAAATTGCACGTAGTTTTGGAGATCTTTCAGAGAACTCAGAGTACGATGCTGCAAAAGATGAGCAAGCTTTCGTTGAAGGTCGTATTTCAACTCTTGAAACAATGATTCGTAACGCTAAGATTATTGAAGGAGACGAAAATTCTTCAACAGTCTCTCTTGGTAAAACGATTACATTTGTAGAGCAACCTGATGGAGATGAAGAACAATATACAATTGTAGGAAGCGCAGAAGCAGATCCATTTGAAGGCCGCATTTCTAACGATTCTCCAATTGCAAAAGCGCTTATGGGCAAACACATTGGTGATGAAGTTCTTGTTCAAACACCAGGTGGAGAGATGCTTGTTAAGATTACAGCTGTAAATTAATAAAAAAATGATTGAAATAAGAACACCTCGTCGACAATTGTAACGAGGTGTTTTTTTATGAAACCATATAAACGAATGAAAAAATTAGCTTTTATCCTTTTATGTTTTATGCTTATTCTTGTAGCACGTCTTGCACAAATACAGCTTATTCAAACAGAATCTTTTTCACGTCATCATATTAATTTAATAGAAGCAAGTGTAAGACAGCGTACTCAAGAAATGGTAATTGATGATGGAAGAGGGAAATTTGTAGATCAAAATGGAGAGCCGCTTACACACCATTCTTCATTATCTCTTGTTATGTTTCCTTTTTTAAAAGAATTGAAGTGGCCAAGTGATAAGGTGGCGTCCTTTGTTGGTATGTCTGAATATGCGCTCAAAGACAAGTTAAACAAAGCAAGTGAGCCTGTTGTCATTGAGAAAGAAATCACAGAAACTGAAATGAAAAGCATCAATAGTTTAAAGATTCCTGGCCTTTTTGCTGTTCCTCTTCAAAAGGATGACGGAGGACATTTTGCAGAACATTTAATTGGTTTAACAGGACAAAACAGAGATCTCCTTGTCGAACGTTATGATGAGAGACTAAAAGAAGGCGAACTTTCTACTCAAACGTCTGTTGGTATTACAGGACTGCAGTCAGCTTTTGATGAATTTTTAATTCAGGAAGAGGAGTCGAAGCTTCTCTATCATGTAGATCGGCAAGGAAACCCTTTGTTTGGCTTAAACGTAAAGTATACAGGAGCTCCTAATCCTTTTTATCCTGTTAAAGTGAAAACAACGCTCAATAAAGAAAAGCAAAGTGCAGTGGAGAGAATCGTAGACAGCAGCGGTTTGAAGCAAGGTGGAGCAGTTCTTGTGAATATTGAAAATAATACTGTTGAAGCACTTGTAAGCCGCCCTGAGATTAATGAGGTCAAGCCTTATGGAGATGGTGGAGTTTATAACCGTATGCTTATTCCTTATACCCCTGGATCTGTTTTCAAAACCGTTATTGCGGCTGCAGCTCTTGAACAATTACCAAACGTGGAAAACCGAACATTTAACTGTTCAACAAATATTTACGGAAAAAAAGCTCAAAAAGATCAAGGCACATTATCTTTTCACGATAGTTTTGCAGAAAGCTGTAATGCCACATTTGGACAGCTTGGAAAAGACATAACGGCAAAAGACGAGCATATGATAGAAACGTATGCTAAAAAGCTAGGATTAACAACGAAGGCAGGATGGAGCGGGGAAGTGTTTCATCTTCAAAACTTTGCACAGCTTCCAGAAGAGAAAAAAGGGATGGTGTGGACAGATAATACGACTAAAAGTCCAAATGCGATTTCCCAAACATCAATCGGACAGCTGAATGTCAAAGCTTCACCATTAGAGCTTGCAAACATGATGGCGACTATTGGACGTGGAGGGAAGGCATATGAAGTGAGAGCGGTTGATAAGATTCAATATAAAAATGGAAATACGCTCTTCTCCTTTCCAAAACAAGAGTTAGAAGGTGGTGGGATTAAGAAAGAAACGGCTGAAAAGCTTCAAACGCTTCTTACTGGTGTTGTAGAGGAAGAGAAAGGAACAGGACGTCGCTTTGCTTCTCTTCCATATGAAGTAGCTGGAAAATCGGGTACTGCACAAATTAGTGATCAAAAAGCGCTTGTTAATAAGTGGTTTGCTGGCTATTTTCCAAGAGAAAATCCAAAGTATGCTCTTGTGGTCGTTGATTTATCTGTAAAAGATGAAGAGGCTAAAACAAATGGTGTATTTTATGATATAGTAAACAATGTGTATGAGCTCGATCAACAGAGTGAACGTAAATGAAATATTACAATTATGCTTCAACTTATTAAAAACCGTTCATGAAGCAGGGATGTAATGTTACAATAATTCATTATGTAATGAAGATGGAGGAAAGCAACAAATGGAAAATAGACGATCACAAAGACACGATAAAAATCGTAAAATGAATCGCGTTTATAACGTGCTTATTGCTGTTGTGGCTGTCTTAATTGTCCTTATTGCTGGAACAATGTTTATGAATGGGAAAGACGATAAGCAAAGTACTACAGCGAATAGTGACCAAAAGTCAGCAAACGTTCAAAACGATAAGAGCAATAGTGACGAAGATAACGCAGAGCAAAATAAAGATAATGAATCATCAGATGATTCTTCAACAAGTGATAGTGAAGATGAAGCAACAGATGATTCTTCAGCAAGTGATAGTGAAGATGAAGATCAAGTAGCAACAAACGATGGTGAAGACGAATCATCAAATGATGCAGAAGAAGAAAAATCTTCAAAAGAAGACGATGAAACAGCAACAAAAGAGGAAGATAACGAAGACGAAAAAGAAGATTCTTCATCAGCCGATTCAAGTAAGGAAGAAATTAAAGAAAATAAAGAAAAAGAAGCAGGAAGTCATACAGCATCATATGACAAAGGTTCTTCTGATTGGAATGCACAGCTTCAAGCTGTAAGTGGAGCAACAGGTGTTTCAACAGATGATATGACAGTTCTTTGGTTAGGACGTAATCCTGGTGGAACTGTTGGAAGTGAATCACAAGCAACAATTAAATCCAAATCAACTGGTGAACAATATAAAGTTCAAATCCGCTGGGTTGAAGGTGAAGGCTGGCAGCCCATTGGAACAGAAAAAGTAAACTAATAGAAATAGCGCAGGAGTATTCCTGCGCTATTTTTTAAATTTAAAATGAACAACTGCTGTATAAAGGCGAGCACCTGTCTCAGGGTGAACGATTGTTTGATGTCCAACATGATGTACTTCTAGAAAAATAGCTCGATTATTTTCAATTTGCTCATTGATTTTTGATTCGAGTTTTTCGATGCTTGTCTCCTCAAAAAATTCGACTTTATCTTGAATCATTTGTAGCTGTAACCCCATCCACTCTTCACCTCCTGTTTGGTCAGTACGTTTCTTTATTTTAGCATGTGTTTTAGGAAGAAATATAGCGACTTCCTCTTTATAATGTTAGAATAAGCACTATATGCAAAATTTGTTGAAGGAAAGAGGTCAAAAAATGAAAATCGCAATTATTGGAGCAATGGAAGAAGAAGTGACAATCTTACGAGAAAAATTAACAGACCGCGATGTAACGGTTATTGCAGGCTGTGAATATACAACAGGAAAATATGAAGGAAAAGAAATTATCTTACTAAAATCAGGTATTGGAAAAGTAACCGCAGCTTTATCAACAGCTGTTTTACTTGAAAGATTCAAGCCTGATTATATTATTAATACAGGCTCTGCTGGTGGTTTCAATCCAGAGCTAAACGTTGGAGACGTTGTTATTTCTTCAGAAGTTCGCCATCATGATGTAGATGTAACCATCTTCAACTATGAATATGGTCAAGTGCCAAATATGCCCGCAGCATTTTTACCAGATGAGAAGCTTGTTGCTGTAGCAGAGAAAAGTGCGGAAGAAATCCAAGGCATGAAGATTGTTACAGGACTTATTGCAACAGGAGACTCATTTATGAACGATGCTGATCGCGTAGAGTTTGTGCGTTCTAAATTTCCAGCGCTTCAAGCAGCTGAAATGGAAGCTGCCGCTGTTGCTCAAGTTTGTCATCAGTTCGGAGCACCGTTTGTTATTATTCGTTCTCTTTCAGATATTGCTGGAAAAGAATCAAATATTTCATTTGATCAGTATTTACCAAAAGCAGCGAAAAACTCTGCAGACCTTATTTTGAGAATGGTTGAAAAAATCTAATGTCAAAGTTGCCAACAGTGGTGGATATTGCTATCATTTCACACGTATATTCTATGTTATAGTAGAAATAGAGAAATTACGTGGGGTGATTTGATTTGAAAACAAATACAGCACGTCAAGTACGAGCGAAAATTGAAGATTATACACGTTTTATTTATATTTTACTCGCATTGAGCGGATTCTTATATATTGGCACTTTAATTAGCAATCATGAACACCATGGTGGCACAATGACAATTATGATGAGTGGAACTTTTGTGCTTCTACTCGTTTCTTTTCTATTTAGTTACAAAGTCAAAAAACTGCGTAGCTCTTTAGAAGAATAAAAAACAGCCTTGAAATTAATCAAGGCTGTTTTTCTTTTTCTTCTTTTCTTTTTCGGCACGATAAAATTCATGAAACATCTTCATTAGAGCTCTCTTCTCAATTCGTGATACATAACTCCTTGAAATTCCGAGCTCTTTTGCAATTTCTCGCTGTGTTTTCTCTTTCTTTAAATCAAGTCCGAACCGTCCAACAATCACTTCTCGCTCTCTGTCGTCCAGAATATCGATATATTCACGAATCTTTTCAAGTTCTATATTAAGCTGAATCGTTTCAATTACGTCGTCTGCTTCAGATTTTAAAACATCAATTAAAGAAATTTCGTTTCCTTCCTTATCTTGCCCGATTGGGTCATGAAGAGAAACATCTTTCTTCGTTTTCTTTAGAGCACGGAGATGCATTAAGATTTCATTTTCAATACATCTAGCAGCATATGTCGCAAGTTTCGTTCCTTTGCCTTGTGAATAGCTCTCAATTGCTTTAATAAGCCCGATTGTTCCAATAGAGATAAGATCTTCTGAGTCTTCTCCTGTATTTTCAAATTTCTTTACTATGTGTGCCACAAGACGTAAGTTATGTTCAATTAACATATTGCGAGCATGTGCGTCCCCTTGCTCCATAAGCAGTAAGTATTTTTTTTCCTCTTGCGGCGAGAGAGGTTGTGGAAAAGCGTTGTTCTTAACGTAGGAAACAAGGAAAACGAGCTCTTTAACAAAGTAACCTAAAGTCGTAAAAAAGCCGGGCATCATACCACCTCCGTAGAAATTACCACCATTGTAACGATACTTTATTTATATGTGACAGGAGCCTAGTTTGTGTCTGTACAATGTCCTTTTAAGAGGCTTGGAACTCTCTAAAGAGATATGCCTAGAAAAAAAAGTGAAAAAGCGTTTAAAATAGAAAAATAAGGTTAAAGTAATAGTTTAGAGTATGAGTATAGTTAAAAAGTGTCCATAATTTATACGTAATTTTAAAAAGAGAACGTAATATGGTATAAGCTAGTTAATAAATTTTGTATAATGTTCTATGATTAAGGGATCAATCATGATTATAATAAATACAGAGAAACTTATACCATACTTTGGAAGGAAGGGTACGATGTTTCAAAAAATAGAAGCAAAAGTTCTAGGGGTTTTTATGGCAACAGAGAAGGGATCATTTATTACGGAAGAACGAGCAGAAGTACAGGTGGAATTTGGAGGAATTCCTGGGGATCTTCATTTTGGTTTAACGAAGAAAGCTGGAGAAAGAGAGCCAATGTATGAAAAGGGAACAGAGATCTTTAATCGAAGACAAATTTCTATCGTTTCAGCTGAAGAATGTGCGGAAGTGGCGCAATTATTGAAAATTGAGGAAGTGCTTCCTGAATGGCTTGGAGCAAACCTTATTGTTGAAGGAATCGATGATTTTACACTTTTAAAAGAAGGAAGCCGCATTGTTTTTCCTAGCGGAGCAGCTTTACTTTGTGAAGGGATCAATCATCCTTGTATCCATCCAGGAAAGGTTATTCAGAGTCAATATCCCGAAAAAAAGATAGCCGGGAAATTTGTAAAAATGGCTTATGATAGAAGAGGAATCGTTTGTATTGTAGAAAAACCAGGCATAATAAAAAAGGGAGACAAGGCAGTTATTCATTCTTATGAACCTTTTAAAGGGAAAGTTGAACTTTCAAATTAGAGTAGAGCCAAAATATACATATATGCCTACACGAACTCCATTCCTGTACATAGTATAAAATAAAGAGGTGAATGTACATGTATGGGTATGGAGGGTGCTCGCCATACTGTGGTAGTTATACTCCATATGGAGGAGGCTACGGAGGCGGGGGCTGGGCTTTTGCCTTGATTATCATTCTTGTAGTCATTTTGCTTATTTTCGGTGGATTCTATTGTTTTGGATACTTTTGGAAATAAAAAAGAAGTGGTGTTTATGCCACTTCTTTTTTATTTATTCATTATTGTAAGAAACAAATAAACATTGTACGCTAAGTTGTGTTATACTTTTTTAAGTTTGAAGTTACTAATCATTAGAACGGATAAAATCACTACGAGAAACATGAAAAGGTGCCCTGGAATCATTTTGTGAAACAAAAAAGAAAATGTGATTAGACAGCCTGCTGCTGTAATAGGAAGACCTGTAAAATATCCGTTGTTTTCTGAAATGTTAAAGCGTGCGAGGCGCATAGCACTGCAGGCTACATAAAAAATTGTAAAAAGCGTGCCAGGTGTTCCATATTCATGTAATACGCCTTGATAAACAAGTAAAGCTGGTGCGATTCCAAATGAAATAATGTCACACATGGAGTCTAGTTGTTTACCAAATTCAGATTCAACACCAAATTTCCGAGCAACCATGCCGTCAAATCTGTCAGCAAATGCCGCAAGAAAAATGAGAAACAAGCTTAATCGAAATTCATGATGAAAAATAGAGATAAGAGCAAAAGTTCCTAAAGACAGATTTATTAACGTTAAACAATTTGCAGAATGGGTCTTAAGCTTTTTAAAAGTATGATCAAGATAATCTAATAAAAACAAATTTTTCACTCCTTAAAGAGCTGACTCATAAAAATAAAGAAATTATACAGATAAAATTATTGTAAATCTAAAAAGTAGGATAGTAAAGAAAAACAGTGGGAAAAATTGTGATAGAGAGGAAATTTATGAAAAAAATCCTTTATCAATCTTTTATAGAA
Source organism: Priestia sp. TRM10 (assembly GCF_057808375.1). NCBI lineage: Bacteria > Bacillati > Bacillota > Bacilli > Caryophanales > Bacillaceae > Priestia > Priestia sp. TRM10. The sequence continues at coordinate 1,111,336 of NZ_JBJZOT010000015.1, read as the reverse complement.
TTAACAAATAAACCTTTTACTTCAAAGTTAATAGAGCGTTTTTCGTGCTCTCCATTTAGCAGAAAATTCATTCGATCATATGCAAAACTTTATAATGTTAAACAGGAAGAAATGAGCAAGGAACTTAGTGAATACGGAACGCTACACGAACTTTTTACTAGAAAGCTAAAAGATCAAGCTCGCCCATTTTCTTTACAAAAAGAGGTGATTATTAGTCCTGTAGATGGGGAAATCGAACAATACGGTACTTTAACACATAAGACAGAAATGATTGTAAAAGAAAAGCCGTATTCTGTAAAAGAGCTTGTTGGAAATGAGTACGAACTGCAAAAGTATATAGGCGGTACTTATTTTATCCTATATTTGAGTCCGAGTGACTATCATCGAATTCATAGTCCGGCTGATGCTAATATTATTAAGACATGGACTCTTGGAAATAAGTCATATCCAGTAAATCAGCTTGGTTTAAAATACGGCAAAGCACCGTTAGTGAAAAATTATCGCAAGTTAACAGAACTTGCTTACAATGAGCATCGTTTTTTATTAGTAAAAGTTGGCGCAATGTTTGTAAATAGCATTACAATGACTCATGATGAGAAGTCTATTAACAAAGGAGACGAAATTGCGTATTTTTCATTCGGCTCAACTGTCATTTTACTTTTTGAAAAAGATTCTTTTGTAACAGATGAATCGATTCAAAAAGGTCAAAAAGTAAAGGTTGGCCAAACGCTCGGTCGATTTCAATCGTGAAGTAATAACTTAGGAAGAAATTTTGATTTTAGCATGAAGAGAACGTCTTTCAATTTCTTTTTCGATAAGCTTAATAAATTCAGGACTTAATTTTAATTCATTTGCTTTGCAATATGATTCAACTAATACCTTATCTGACAGCTTTTCCACTCCTGTCACCTCCTATAGTATGAGAGCATTTTCAAAAAAAGACTTTATCGTTTAAAAAAAATTAGGTTGTTCTATATAAACGTTTTCAGGCATAGATAAGTAGGTTATGTGAATTTGTGTAACCTTAATCTATCATGTTTTAAATGTTAGAACAATCGTTCCGTTATCCACAAAAAAGAGTGGATAAGTTGTGGGTATAATGTTCGTAACTTTTAAGATTGTTGAAAAAACAGGATGTATAGTGTGAATAAAGTTATCCACAAATTTGAAGTAGCTTGAATTTTGTCGAAAAGTTTTTTGGGTATTAATGGATATTGTCGAAGTGTTTGTTTTCTTGTTAGTTGTCTTGTGAGTTGGAGGAATAAGAAGAAAAAGATGATTTGCTCTTTAAAGTAGGGCAGTATATTGAGTATAATAGCAAAATGGAAGTGAACTAGTCGTTAAAGGTGTGATAAGCTGTGTTAAAGTTATTTTTGCCAGATCAGCATGTGAAAAGTGTATTTGAAATAAAACCTGAAGATTTAAAAGAAAGAGGAGTTAAAGGGATTATTACAGATTTAGATAATACCCTTGTCGAATGGGATCGACCTGATGCAACTCCAAAACTTATTGAATGGTTTGAAAACATGCAGCAACATAATATTCAAGTAACTATTGTTTCTAATAATGTAGAAAAACGAGTTCGCCTTTTCTCAGATCCGCTTGGCATTCCGTTTATTTATAAAGCGCGTAAGCCAATGGGACGAGCATTTAAAAAAGCAATTCGGAACATGGATGTAAACCGCAATGAAATCGTTGTAATTGGAGATCAGCTAATGACAGATGTCCTAGGTGGAAATCGTATGAAATTATATACCATTCTTGTTGTTCCAGTTGCTCAAACAGACGGATTTTTCACAAAATTTAACCGTCAAATGGAACGAAGAATTTTAACATGGATGAAGAAAAAAGGCATGATAAATTGGGAGGAATAATTAGGTGAGTGAACAAGAAATGTACTGCGTAGGGTGCGGTGTTGATATCCAAACAGAAGATCCAAAAAAGCTAGGGTACACGCCGCCATCTGCACTTGAGAAAGAGCAAATTATTTGTCAACGCTGTTTCCGTTTGAAACATTATAATGAAATTCAAGATGTTTCCTTAACAGATGACGATTTCTTAAAAATCCTTCATGGAATTGGAGAATCAGATGGCCTGATCGTTAAAATTGTAGACATTTTTGATTTTAATGGGAGCTGGATTTCTGGGCTGCAGCGTTTTGTTGGCAATAATGATGTATTGTTAATTGGTAATAAAGTTGACTTGCTTCCGAAGTCTGTAAAACAAAACAAAGTAATTAACTGGATGAAAAAAGAAGCAAAAGAAAATGGCTTAAAACCTATTGATGTTTGCTTAATTAGTGCTGTAAAAGGACAAGGTGTTGAGGATGTAGCTCAAATTATTGATCGTTATCGTAATGGAAAAGATGTGTATGTTGTAGGGTGTACAAATGTTGGAAAGTCAACATTTATTAATAATATCTTAAAACAATTTAGCGGAGAAGACAACGTTATTACAACATCTCAGTATCCAGGAACAACGCTTGACTTAATTGAAATTCCGCTTGATGATGGCTCAACGCTATATGATACACCAGGAATTATTAACCATCATCAAATGGCTCACTATGTTGATAAACGTGACTTGAAAATTATTATGCCAAAAAAAGAAATCAAGCCAAAAGTATTCCAGCTTAATGAGGAACAAACGCTCTTCTTTGGTGGGCTTTCTCGTTTTGACTATGTGAGCGGTGGAAGACGCTCCTTTACGTGCTATATTCCGAGTGAGCTTCATATTCATCGTACAAAGCTTGAGAAAGCAGACAAGCTATATGAAGATCACGCAGGAGAAATGCTCACACCACCTCGTCGTGAGCAGCTTGATGAATTCCCAGAGCTTGTTGCACATTCATTTACGATTAAAGAGCCAAAAATAGATGTTGTTTTCTCTGGACTTGGCTGGGTAACAATAAACGATCCGGGAGCTAAAATTGTTGCTCATGCGCCTAAGGGCGTTGGTGTATTTGTTCGTCCATCATTAATTTAAGGGCAAGGGGGATACGGTACGTATGAAAGAACTTTACAGTGTTATTGGTTATCCAATCGGGCATTCGCTGTCTCCACATATGCAAAATGCTGTACTGGATCATCATTCTATTGACGGTTATTATCATGCGTTTGAGATAGCACCAGAGAAGGTTGAAGAAGGAATAAAAGGTCTGAAAGCATTAAATATAAAAGGATTTAATGTCACAATTCCATATAAAGTGAAAGTGATGGATTTCCTTGATGAAATTGATGAATTGGCACGTGAAATTGGAGCCGTAAATACGGTTGTCAATGAAAATGGTCGCTATGTTGGGTATAATACAGATGGTGATGGTTATCTTCAATCGCTTTTAACATTTTTAGAGCGACCGTCGCTTCAAGACCAAAGTGTGCTTATTTTAGGCGCTGGAGGTGCAGCAAGAGCACTTCTCTTTACTATTGCAGCAAAAGGTCAAGCGAATTGCATCGACATAGCAAATCGCACGCTTTCTAAAGCACAAGAGCTTATCACTTCTTGTCCAATTGATAATGAGGGAACAGTTTTGTCAATAACAGAAGCAGAAGAAAACCTTGGACGTTATGATATTATCATTAATACGACTGCTGTTGGAATGAGTCCAAACGTTGAGGAGAGTCCACTTTCTCTTCAACATGTAAAAAAAGGCGCAACAGTTAGTGATATTATATATAACCCACTTGAAACAAAGCTCCTGCGTGAAGCTAAAGAACGTGGAGCTTTAGCTCATACAGGTATTGGAATGTTTGTTATGCAAGGTGCACTTGCTTTTGAAAAGTGGACAGGAGTGCAGCCAAATGTAAAAGTGATGGAAGATGTTGTTTTACGTCATCTACAAAAGAAGTAAAGATGTTACAGGAGGAATATAATGTTAACTGGGAAACAAAAACGTTTTTTACGTTCAAAAGCACACCATCTTAACCCTATTTTTCAAGTAGGAAAAAGTGGTGTTAATGATAATATGATTACTCAAATTGAAGATGCTTTAGAAGCGCGTGAGCTTTTAAAGGTAAGTGTTCTTCAAAACTGTTTGGAAGATCGTGATACAGTAGCAGACAAGCTAAGCAAAGGTACACATGCTGAGCTTGTACAAGTGATTGGAAATACGATTGTTCTTTATAAGGAATCAACAGAAAACAAACAAATTTCTTTACCATAAAGATGAAAGGAGGTAGCGAGTATGAAAAAAGTGGGAATATTAGGAGGGACTTTTAATCCGCCGCATCTAGGGCATCTTATTATTGCCAATGAGGCATTAGAACAATACCAGCTTGATGAGGTATGGTTTATGCCTTCATACTCCCCTCCTCATAAAGAAAAAAAGAAGGTTACAGATTCAAAACACCGCTTGAGAATGACTGAGCTAGCAATTGAAGACAATCCTTGTTTTAAATTGCAGCCGATTGAGTTTGAAAAAGAAGGAACGTCCTATACTTTTGAGACAATGAAGCTTTTAAAAGACCGGTATCGAGACGAACAGTTTTATTTTATTATTGGTGGAGATATGGTTGAATACTTGCCAAAGTGGTATAACATTGAGGAACTGCTAGAGCTCGTCACATTTATAGGGGTGAAAAGACCTCATCATACGATAAGCACACCATATTCTATTTTAGAAGCGGACGTTCCTCAAATTGAGATTTCATCAAGCCTTATTCGCGAGAAATACGAGAAGCAGAAGAGCATTCGCTATTTTGTTCCAGAAAATGTCCGAAACTACATAGAGGAGCAGGGGTTGTATGAATCGTAAAGAAGCGTTAGAAATCGTAAAAGCACAGCTGAACGAAGCTCGCTATACTCATACAGTTGGCGTAATGGAAACAGCCATTAAGCTTGCTGAGAAATATGGGGAGGATGTAAAGAAGGCTGAACTTGCAGCTATTTTTCATGATTACGCAAAGTTTCGTCCTAAAGATGAAATGAAAGAAATTATTATAGAGCAAAATATGAGTAAAGATTTATTAGAGCATCATCACTCACTTTGGCATGCGCCAGTTGGTGCTTATCTTGTTCAAAAAGAAGTGGGAATAGAAGATGAAGCTGTTTTACGTGCTATTGAGTATCACACGTATGGACGTCCAAACATGACAATGCTCGAGAAGATTGTATATGTTGCGGATTACATTGAACCAGGCCGTAGTTTCCCTGGTGTTGAGGAAGTAAGACAGTCTGCTGAGAACAGCTTGGATGAAGCTTTGTTTTTATGTCTTAGAAATACCATTGTATTTCTAATTGGACGCAAACAGCCAATCTACCCAATGACAATTAACACATACAATAGTGTAGTACAATGAGGAGGTCATTGATATGAAAGAACTAGAACTACTATCCCTTGTTGCGAAAGCAGCAGATGACAAAAGAGCTGAAGACGTAATAGCTTTAGATATGAAAGGAATTTCCCTTGTTGCTGACTACTTTATGATCTGTCACGGAAATTCAGATCGTCAAGTTCAAGCAATTGCGCGAGAAATTAAAGAACAAGCAAACGAGCATGAAATTGAAGTAAAGCGTCTTGAAGGATTTAACGAAGCTCGCTGGATTTTAATTGATTTAGGAGATGTTGTAGCTCATGTCTTCCATAAAGATGAACGCGGCTATTATAATCTAGAGCGCCTTTGGGGCGATGCACCGCTTGTTTCTCTTGGAGAAGAATCAAAATAATGAGTTATGAGCGCTTTGCTTCTATCTATGATGAGCTAATGAGCGATGCTCCTTATGATAAATGGGTGGAATATACGAAAAGCGAAATAAGTAAAGCAGGATTACAATCCCCAAAAATCTTAGATTTAGGGTGTGGAACAGGGTCTATGCTACTTCAATTTGCAAAGCATGGGCTATATGCAGTTGGCGTGGATCTCTCAGATGAGATGCTTATGATGGCTAAGGAAAAACTAGAAAAACATAGCATTAAACCGGAGCTTTTCCAACAAGATATGAGCGAGTTAGATCTCGGTCAAATGTTTAACTGTATTGTAATTTATTGTGATTCTCTTAATTATTTACAAGATGAAGAACGTGTAAGACAAACGTTTAAGCAAGCGTATAGTCACCTTGAAGAGGGAGGACTTCTTCTTTTCGACGTTCATTCTATCTTTAAAATAGACGAGCTTTTTATTGGTCAAACATTTGCTTATGATGGAATAGAGAATGCTTACATTTGGAACAGTTTTGAAGGAGAATATCCTCACTCTGTCGTTCATGAGCTCACTTTTTTTGCTTGGAATGAGAATAAACAGGCATATGAGCGCTTTGAAGAAGAACACTATCAGCGCACATTTTCCATTTCTCAATATATGCAGTGGGGAAAAGAAGCTGGTTTCACCTCTATGGAAGTAAGCAGTGATTTTAAAAATTGCCCGCCTTCTGAAGAAAGTGAACGTCTTTTCTTTTCTTTTAAGAAGTAAATGAGAAAAACCTACCAACTTATTGTTGGTAGGTTTTTTATTTTTAGAAGGAGTTTTACTTTAAAGAGCGAATTATTTATTGAATTGATAGCCGACTTTTTCTAAATCTTCATCGTATTTTGCGTGTGTTTGTTGAAATACCTTATTGAACATCTTCCCAACATGTTCCTCAAGCACTTTGATTCCTTCGCCAGTAACGCCGCCTTTTACACATACTTTCTCTTGAAGAGTTGGTAATGTATAGAGATTTGTTTCTAACAACTTCCCAAACCCCACAACCATTTCACTAATCATTTTTGTTGCTTGATCTTTTGTAATTTCTGTTTCTTCAACAGCAGAGTCGATAAATCTCTGCAGTAAATAACTAAAGAAAGCAGGACCACAGCTTACAATATCAGATGAAACACGAGTAATATTATTTTCAATTGATAAAGGTGTCGATATTTTTGATAATAAGTGATCTAAAAATAAGCGATAATGCTGTTTACAACTTTCGCCATACGTGACAAGAGAAACACCGCTGAACGCTCGATTTGTAATGCTTGGAATAATCCGAGCTACTTGGCAGTCTACAAGCTCCTCAAGCTGTTTAACAGAAATAGGGCTTGTAATAGATATAAGACAATGATGTGGCTTTAATAATGGACGTACTTTTTCTAAAAGGGGGTGAATATCCAATGGTTTCACACATAGAAAAATAATATTTGATTTATGAATGACTTCTGAAGCATCTGAAGCTACATGTAAGGAAGGATAGCTCTTTTGTAAACTTTCGGCTTTTGCACGAGTTCGATTTGTAATGGTAATGTCAGAAGGATTTGCAGCGTTTGACTCAATAAAAGACTCGATTAAAATACGCCCCATGTTTCCTGTTCCGATAAATCCGATATTCATCACTTCATCTCTCCTTCAAAACTTTATCTCCTAAACGATATGTGATCATCCCTTGTCTTATGAATATGTATTAAAAAGGAGTGGACTCAATGGAATGGTTACGAACCCATAAATGGTTGTCTGCTATTTGTGGAGGTCTTGTTTGCCTGCTTCTCTTGTTGTCTATTGTGTTAGGTGGAGACAAAGAAGCGAAAAAACCAGCAACAGGCAGTGAAAGCCTAGTGTTTTCGAAAGAAGAGAAAAATGAAGAGCATCAAAAGAAAGAGGAAGCTGAACTTCCGATTGTAATTGATGTAAAAGGGAGCGTGCAAAACCCAGGTATCTATACAATGGAAAATGGAGAAAGAATTGATGATGCCATTAATAAAGCAGGTGGATTTACAAAAAATGCAGAAGTAACAGCTGTTAATCTAGCTCAAAAAGTAGCTGACGAAATGGTTGTTTACGTACCTTCTGAAGGTGAGAAAGAATTAACTTCTATTCCGGTTGGAGGAACTGATACAGAGGAGAGCGCCCTTATCAACATCAACAATGCTCAAAGTGAAGAATTGCAAAAGTTAAACGGTGTGGGCCCTTCAAAAGCAGAGGCAATTATTGCTTATAGAGAAGAAAATGGTCCATTTAAAGCTCCTGAAGACATTATGAATGTTAGTGGATTTGGAGAGAAATCATTTGAAAAAATTAAAGAACAAATTACTGTATAACGAGAAGTATATCAACAATTGAAAAGGCTGTTGACGTTTCTCAACTTTTCTCGCTACACTTATAGAAAGAACTTGTATAACGAGAAAGTAGGGAAAGAGATGGAACGAATTTCATGGCATCAATACTTTATGGCTCAAAGCCACTTATTAGCCTCTAGAAGCACCTGTGAGCGCTTGTCTGTTGGGGCAACAATTGTTAGAGATACGCGCATTATTGCAGGCGGATATAACGGATCAATTAGCGGTGGGGTTCATTGTGTTGATGAAGGATGCTACGTTATAGACGGTCACTGTGTACGAACGATTCATGCCGAAATGAACGCTATCATTCAATGTGCAAAATTTGGAGTGAAGACAGAGGGAGCAGATATTTATGTAACACATTTTCCTTGTCTAAACTGTTGTAAAGGAATTATTCAAGCTGGCATCAGCACGGTGTATTACGCAAATGATTACAAAAACCACCCTCATGCTGTCGAGCTTTTTGAACAGTCAGGTGTAAAAACTGAAAAGGTAGAATTTGATACGAGCTCATTAAATAGTTATAACGACGAGCAGCTAGCATTTATTCAACAGTTATTGCAAAAAGCTGATGAAAAGGAACAAAAAGAGCTACTTGAAAAAGCAAAAAAACTTTTTGCGGCAAAATTTTAATATAACTTTGATAAAAGGAGGAGAGAGCGTTTTGCTCCTCCTTTTTAAAAGAAAGGAGTTTTTGTGAAAGGACAGTGGATTTATGTATCGTTGTTTGTAAGTCTAGCTCTTTTTATTAGCCATTTTTATAATGAAATCACCCTTTATATAGTGTTTATAATGGTTAGTATCTTTGTTATAAAAAGAACAAGCTCCACGACTGCTGTGATTTGTTTCCTCGCTTTTTTTCTTACTATTTTTTATTACTTCTATACTGAAAGTAGAAATAACTCTGTTCTTTCTCCTCATCAGACGACTTTCAATGGAAAGCTTTCTTCTATTCCTCGCATAAACGGTAATGTTCTTTCTTTTTCTTTTCAAACAGAACAAGGTGAAACAGTTCAGTCTTATTACAAAATAAGAAATGAACAGGAGCAAAAATTACTAAAACAGTTAAGGGTAGGAATGAATTGTAGGGTAGAAGGTGCATTAGAAATTCCGAAGCAAAATCGAAATCCAGGCCTTTTTAATTATAGAGAATATTTGTATTTTCAAAGAATCCATTGGACAATGACTGTAAGCGACATCAAAGAATGTCAGTATCAACAAAGAACGATGTTTTTTACTGGGCTAAGACAATCAGGAATCCAACGTATGAACACACATATTAGCACACCTCTTAATGCATTCGTTAATGCACTTATTTTCGGGAGTCGGGAAGACTTTAATGAAGAAACAATTATGTTATATGAAGCCCAAGGAGTTGTACACCTTTTGGCCATTTCAGGTTTGCATGTTGGCCTTTTAGTTGGGGGAGCCTTTTTAATTTTACTTCGTCTCGGTTTAACAAGAGAGCATAGTGCGCTCTGTCTCCTTTTTACTTTACCAATATATAGTATCTTAACAGGAGCTTCTCCATCTGTTGTAAGATCAGTTGTGATGAGTATGATTGTGCTCTTTTTATATATAACAGGATGGAGACGTAAGCTGAGCGGAGTGGATGTTCTAGCTCTCTGTTTTCTAGCCCTTACAATGAATTCCCCATATGCTGTATTTAATGCAGGTTTCCAATTATCTTTTGTTGTTACCTTTTTTATATTATTATCACATCGTATTATCTCCAAATCCTCTCACTTTCTATGGCAGATTATTGCTCTATCTCTCATAGCTCAGCTCGCTTCCATTCCTCTTTTACTTTATCATTTCTATGAATTTTCGCTTTTTAGTTTTTTCTTAAATCTTTTTTTTGTACCTTTTTTCTCTTTTATACTGCTGCCAGCAAGTCTTTTTCTTTTTTTTACAAGTGGAATAGTGCCTGTTATTCCTCAAGCTGTTGAAACCGTTACTCTCTTCTTTGTGGAATGGAGTACAGAACTGCTTCGCAGTGCAGGGAATGTTCATTTTTCGATCATTACAACAGGAAAGCTGAATGCATGGCAGTTTTGTCTTCTTTATGTAGTTATCTTTTACGTTTGCTTTCAAATTGAAAAAGCACAAAGATTAAAAGATATCCTACCTTCTTCATTACTTCTTGTAATTTGTTTAAGTTTTTACTGTTTTATGCCTTACATGAATCCAAACGGAGAGGTTTCTGTCATTGATGTTGGGCAAGGAGACAGCATTTTAATTCAGCTTCCATTTCGCAAAGCCGTTTATTTAATTGATACAGGGGGCTCAATTTCATTTCAACAAGAAGAATGGGAGAAGCGCCAAACAACATTTAGCGTCGGAAAAGACATTGTTCATCCATACTTAAAATCAAAGGGTATTACTTCAATTACTAAACTTATCATAACGCACGGAGATCATGATCATGGAGGAAGCGCGTTAGAATTGTTAGATCTTGTAGACGTAAAAGAGCTTGTTCTTGGAAAGAAAAAATTGTTTTCAGAGCTTGAACAAGAATTGGTAAGAGAAACTATGAAGAGAGGTACTCCATTAACTCTTGTAGGAAGTGGTGATGTTTGGAAAGAAGGAGAACATACTTTTAATGTGCTTGCTCCTTTTGGAATGGAGGAGGACACAAATGAGCAGTCAATCGTTATATATACAGTATTCGGAAATCACCGTTGGCTCTTTACAGGAGATTTAGGTGAGGAAGGAGAGCAAAATTAATAGAAACGTTCCCCGCTTTGGAAATTGATGTTCTAAAAGTCGGACATCATGGTAGCAAAACTTCAACATCAGCCTTTTTTCTAGAGGAGATACAACCTTCTTACGGACTAGTTTCAGCAGGAGAAGATAACCGTTATAATCACCCGCATCATGAAGTTTTAGAACGCTTAGAACAAAATCATGTGAAAATTTTTAGAACAGATAAACAAGGTGCACTTATTTACCGTTTTTCAAGGAAAGCTGGAACGTTTCAGATGACTTTACCATAGTATGTAGTACAATATAAAAAGCCTCAAGCCGCTGTACATTTACAACGGCTTGAGATGTTTTAGAAATAGAAGCGTTTTCAATTTTTAAGATGCAAAGTAATCAATTAGAGTGCCAATAATAAATATGGTTGCAAAGAAGCCGAAAGAAACAACAAAACCAACAGCTGAATCAACAGCGTCATTTCGTTTACTTTGAACACTTTGTTCAAATTTATTCATTGTACCCCCTCCTAATTTAATTTAAGTATAAACATTAAATTGGAAAAAATCTACACCTTTCTCACATACCGAGCTTCCACGTTTAGAAAGAGTTGTCACAAATACTTTCCCTGCAAAAGGTCATGATATGTAGTAAGAATTCTCATTAACTAAAAAGTAACCTAGGGCTTTTCGGTTAATGTTTACTATAGATTTGAGAGCACCTTTTTGAGGTGCTCTCACTTAGTTTATGCAAGAATATTGTAACAGTTGTCAATTTAAAAGGACAAAGCTAAGATAGAAGGAGACGTAGAAAATAAGGGAGACAAAAGTGTGAAAGTACAAGAACTAAAAGAAATAAATTCACTATCACCGGTTTATTTGCTACAGGGAGTTAATTCCTTCTTATTGAAGGATGCAAAGCAGAAAATCATTGAAAAAACACTTACAGAGGAAGAACAGGAATTTAATTTAGCCTCATTTGATTTAGAGGAAACACCAATTGAAACGGTTATAGAAGATGCGGAAACATTGCCTTTTTTAGGAGAAAAAAGAGTGGTTATAGCAGAAAATGCGACCTTTTTGACAGCTGAAAAGCAAAAAATTGAGCATAATGTAGATGTTCTTATCCGCTATTTAGAAGAACCTGCCCCGTTCAGTGTTCTTATTATCGTAGCACCTTACGAGAAATTGGACGAGCGAAAGAAAGTAACGAAGAAGCTAAAAACGAAAAGCACTCATCTTGAAGCAAATGAATTAACAGAAGGTGAGCTTAAAAACTGGGTTAAAGCAGAAGTAGCACAGGCTGGACTAACCATAACGGATGAAGCTCTTGCGGAATTTATAGAGCTAACAGGGATGAAGCTAACAATTGTACATATGGAGCTTGCAAAACTCCTCTTATATGGGGAGGAAATTACAGAAGAGCTTGTTCATCAGCTTGTTTCAAAGTCGCTTGAACAAAATGTATTCGCGCTAGTTGAAGCATTCATTCATGGGCGAACTGTTGACACTATTACAATTTACAGAGATTTACTTCGTAATAATGAGGAGCCAATTAAGATTTTGGCTTTGCTTGTATCGCAAATCCGACTTGTTTATCACTCAAAGCGCTTATCGAATCAAGGCTACGGCCAAAAACAAATTAGTCAAGCTTTAAAAGTTCATCCTTTCCGAGTTAAATTAGCTATTGGACAAGGTCGAAGCTTCTCTACAGATCATCTTCTGAATTTGTTAAAAGATTTAGCACGAGCTGATTTCGAGATGAAAACGGGAAAAATGGATAAAGCTCTTTTACTTGAGCTTTTGTTTATGAAAAAATATGAAGCCTAAAAAAACCCCCAACACGAATGTTGGGGGTTTTTTTACAATTATGCAGAGATGCTGTTTAATTGTTTTGCTAGACGAGATTTTTGACGAGCAGCCGCGTTTTTATGGATGATTCCTTTACGTGCAGCTTTGTCAATTTTTTTAGATGCTGTTGCATAAGCAGCTTTAGCGTTGTCAGCGTCTTGGTTAGTAACAAGAGCTTCGAAGTTTTTCACTGCAGTACGCATAGCAGATTTAATTTGTGCATTATGAACACGACGAGCGTCGTTTGTTTTAACACGTTTAATAGCAGATTTGATATTAGCCAATCTTTTCACCTCCTAGAAAGATAAAAATCGAGGTTTAACCGCTCGATGTTATTGCAATAAGAACAAGTGATATTCTATCAAACACCGCATTAGAATGCAATAGAAAGAAAAATGGAAAGAAAGAAATTTATTTAAAAAAGGGTTTCAAACTGTAAAAAGGGTGTCTTAAAAAAGGAGGAGAAGTGCATGAACAGATTCTAATAGGTGAAACTATCCGTATGATTCGCAAGAAGGAGGAAAAAAAGTGAGCGAAAAATTAGATTTAAGTAAATATGGAGTCAGAACGGATTTAGCTATTGAAGAACATGAGATGCTTGTTCAAGAACGAGAAACAAAAGCAAATGTTAAAGAAAGTGAAGGTGCAATAGAAGGAGTTATTATCAAAGAAAGAGAAGATGGCGGCGTGAAAATTACCTCTGTAGAGATTACAGAAGAAGGCGCTGAAAAAATGGGAAAGAAGAAAGGGCAATATTTGACACTTGAAACAGTTGGAATTCGTAATCAAGATACAGAACTTCAGGAAGAAATAGAGAGGGTATTTGCTAAAGAGTTTCATCATTTCTTAGAAGGAATTGGAGTCACAAAGGAAATGAGCTGTCTTATCGTTGGTTTAGGAAACCGAAATGTTACTCCTGATGCGCTTGGTCCTCTTGTAACAGAAAACCTCGTCATTACGCGTCACTTATTCAAAATCGAGCCTGAAAGTGTTGAAGAAGGATTTAGATCAGTAAGTGCGCTAACTCCAGGAGTAATGGGAGTGACGGGAATTGAAACAAGCGACATTATTGATGGAGTTATAAAAAAGGTAAATCCTGATTTTGTTGTGGCTATTGATGCACTTGCTGCACGTTCGCTTGAAAGAGTGAATGCAACCATTCAGATTGCTGATAGCGGGATTCATCCAGGCTCTGGGGTTGGCAACAAACGAAAAGAGCTTAGCTATGAGACGCTTGGTATTCCTGTAATTGCAATCGGCATTCCAACGGTTGTTGATGCTGTTTCTATTACAAGCGATACAATTGATTTTATCCTGAAGCATTTAGGGCGCGAACAAAGTGAACAAGGAAAACCGTCTAAATCGCTCGTTCCAGCTGGTATGACATTTGGAGAAAAAAGAACATTAACAGATGAAGATTTGCCAAGTGAACAAGAACGACAAACGTATATGGGAGTTGTAGGGACACTTGAAGAAGAAGAGAAGCGTCGCCTTATTCATGAAGTTCTTTCCCCACTTGGGCACAATTTAATGGTCACGCCAAAGGAAGTAGATTCTTTTATTGGATCAATGGCTAATGTATTAGCAGGTGGACTGAATGCAGCTTTACATGAAAAGATTGATCAAGAAAACTTCGGCTCGTATACCCATTAAAAATCTATGAGATGTTCTACTCTTTCTATTTCTCACATAGTTATGATAGAGAAAATGAGAGAGTAGAACATTTTGGTATGTTTAAGGTGATAACACCCTGCTATCCTCTCATGCTTTTGTATGAAAAAACCGTTGATTAGTCATAATGGAAAGTAAATCAAAAAAGTGGAGGCGAAAAAATGTTTCGTTTTTTTATAAAATGTTTTTTTATCACGCTTTTGCTTGCTTTTGGAGTATTAGTTGGAATGCAGGTGTCTAATGAAGGGCTTATCAAAATGAAGGGCTATGATGATCCTAACTTCTCAAACGCTTTAACCGTAGAGAAAAACGACCGAGGATATGCAGAAGCCGAAGTGTTAGGAGAGAATGTAGAGCTTCTTGACATTGAAGAGAAGCAAAGAATGCTTGAAGAACGAAAAGCATTCAACATCTTTTCTTCTACAGGTCAGCATCTATCAAAAATGGTAAAAGGCGGAGTTGATGCCTTTTTTAATTTTATTGATGGAATTGTATAAGATGCAAAACAGTGCACCCTACGTTGAATAAGATTGAATCTTTACCAATACACTGTTATAATTTATGCTAGTGTATTGTGTAGTTTAGTAGGAGTGTGGATACGTATGGATAAACAAGCAAAGCTAGAGCGTCAGTCACGCATTCGAAACTTTTCCATTATTGCTCATATTGATCATGGAAAATCGACGCTAGCAGACCGGATTCTAGAGAAAACGAATGCGCTGTCACAGCGTGAAATGAAGCAACAACTTTTAGATTCAATGGATTTAGAACGTGAACGCGGGATTACAATTAAGTTGAATGCCGTTCAGTTAACATATAAAGCTAGCGATGGTGAGGAGTATATCTTCCATTTAATCGACACGCCTGGACACGTCGATTTTACATATGAAGTATCGCGAAGCCTAGCTGCTTGTGAAGGGGCCATTCTTGTTGTAGATGCAGCACAGGGAATTGAAGCTCAAACGTTAGCGAACGTTTATTTAGCACTTGATAACGATCTTGAAATTTTACCTGTTATTAATAAAATTGATTTGCCAAGTGCAGAGCCTGAGCGCGTTCGCCAAGAAGTAGAAGATGTAATTGGTTTAGATGCATCAGAAGCTGTTCTTGCTTCCGCAAAAGCGGGAATCGGAATCGAAGAAATTTTAGAAGAAATCGTTAAAAAAGTTCCTGCACCAACAGGAGATCCGTTCGGTCCGTTACAAGCTCTTATCTTTGATTCATTATACGATCCCTACAGAGGGGTTGTGGCCTACATCCGAATCGTAGAAGGTTCTGTTAAAGTAGGAGACAAAATTAAAATGATGGCAACAGGCAAGGAATTTGAAGTAACAGAGCTTGGAGTTTTTAATCCAAAACCTATTGCAAAAGATGAGCTAAGCGTTGGAGACGTAGGATTCTTGACAGCAGCCATTAAAAATGTAGGAGATACACGCGTAGGGGATACGATTACTCACGTGAAAAACGGGGCATCGGAACCTCTGCCAGGTTACCGTCGCTTAAAGCCAATGGTGTTCTGTGGGCTTTATCCTGTTGATTCTGCAAGATACAACGACCTTCGTGATGCACTTGAGAAGCTTGAATTAAATGACTCAGCGCTAGAATTTGAGCCTGAAACATCACAAGCGTTAGGGTTTGGTTTCCGATGTGGATTTTTAGGACTTCTTCATATGGAGATCATTCAGGAGCGTATTGAGCGTGAATTTAACATTGATTTAATTACAACAGCGCCAAGCGTAATTTATGAAGTGCATACAACAAGTGATGAGCGTTTAATCATTGACAATCCATCTAATATGCCTGATGCGCAGAAAATCAATCATGTTGAAGAGCCTTATGTGAAAGCGACAATTATGGTCCCGAACGATTATGTTGGTCCAGTTATGGAACTTTGTCAACGTAAACGTGGTGATTTCATTGATATGCAATACTTGGACGAAAACCGAGTGAACGTTGTATATGAAATTCCACTTTCTGAAATTGTTTATGATTTCTTTGATCAGCTTAAGTCAAATACAAAAGGTTATGCTTCATTTGACTATGAGTTGATTGGATATAAAGAATCTAAGCTTGTGAAGATGGATATTTTGTTAAACGGTGAAAATGTTGATGCTCTATCCTTTATCGTGCATAGAGACTTTGCATATGAACGTGGAAAAGTCATCGTTGAAAAACTAAAAAAATTAAT
This sequence comes from Priestia sp. TRM10, assembly GCF_057808375.1. Lineage (NCBI taxonomy): Bacteria > Bacillati > Bacillota > Bacilli > Caryophanales > Bacillaceae > Priestia > Priestia sp. TRM10. The sequence goes on along the minus strand of NZ_JBJZOT010000015.1, from coordinate 1,094,904 downwards.
TCCTCGCCAGCAGTTTGAAGTTCCAATTCAAGCTGCCATTGGTCAAAAGATTGTAGCTCGTTCAAACATTAAAGCAATTCGTAAAAACGTATTGTCTAAATGTTACGGAGGAGATATTTCTCGTAAGCGTAAGCTGTTAGAGAAACAAAAAGAAGGTAAGAAGAGAATGAAACAAATCGGATCTGTTGAAGTACCACAAGAAGCTTTCATGGCTGTACTTCAAATGGACGAAGACGATAAATAAGAAAGACGAATACCGCAGAGCCTGCTCTGCGGTATTCGCTATGTTTTAATCATATAAAGAGGTGAAACCGTATGATTCACGCTGCATACTTGCATATTCCATTTTGTCATCACATTTGTCACTACTGTGATTTTAATAAAGTCTTTTTTGAAAATCAGCCTGTTGAACAATATTTAGAAGCTGTAAATAAAGAGATGCAAAAAACAATGGAAAACTTTCCAACAGATTATTTTAAAACGATCTTTGTTGGAGGAGGAACACCAACGGCTTTAACAGGAGAGCAGCTTGAAGTATTTTTACAAGGAGTAAAAAAATACTTACCGTTTGATGAAGAAACAGAGTATACATTTGAGGCAAATCCAAATGAATTAACAGTAGAAAAGCTTCAACTGATGAAAAAGTATGGAGTAAATAGATTAAGCATCGGGGTACAAACATTTAACGAAGAGCTTTTAAAAAAAATTGGGCGTGTGCATACTAACAGTCAGGTTGAACAAGTAATTGCACAAGCAAAAGAGCATGGGTTTCATAATATAAGTATTGATCTCATGTATAACTTACCAGGTCAAACAATGGAAGACTTTAAGCAGTCTATTGAAAAAGCCGTTTCACTTAATGTTCCTCACATCTCTTCTTACTCACTTATTGTAGAACCGAAGACTGTATTCTATAATTTGCATCGAAAAGGAAAGCTTCACTTGCTTCCTCAAGAAAAAGAAGCCGAAATGTATGAATACTTAATGGATACACTAGCAAGTGAAGGATATGAGCAATACGAAATTAGTAATTTTGCGAAAAAGGGCTTTGAAAGCAAACATAATTTAACGTATTGGGAGAATAACGAATATTTCGGAATAGGTGCTGGTGCACATGGGTATATGAATGAGGTACGCCGAGCAAATGCAGGACCTTTAAAAAAATATATTCATGCTGTGGAAGAAAAAGGACATGCTTATATTGAAGAGCATAAAGTAACACAAGCTGAAAAGATGGAAGAAGAAATGTTTCTTGGGTTAAGAAAAGGTGAGGGCGTGAACAAAGCCATTTTCGAAACAAAGTTTTCTCGTTCAATGGATAGCATTTTCCATGAACAGATTGAAGATTTGAAAAAGAGAGGGCTTCTTGAAGAAGATGAACAACGCGTATTTCTGACTCGTCAAGGAAAACTTCTTGGTAACGAAGTTTTTTCACAATTTATTGGTGTTATCTAAATTATTGACAGCCCCAATCTGATTTGGTAACTTAATAATAGATTTAGCACTCATCTAACTAGAGTGCTAACAGAGGTGATGTCAAGTGCTTACAATGCGTCAATTATTGATTCTACAAGCAATTGTTGATGACTTTGTTCAGTCTGCTCAGCCAATTGGATCAAGAACTCTTTCTAAGAAAGATACTATTCAATTTAGTTCTGCAACGATTCGTAATGAAATGGCTGACTTAGAGGAGCTTGGATTTATTGAAAAGACCCACAGCTCATCTGGGCGGGTTCCAAGTGAGAAGGGCTATCGCTATTATGTTGATCATCTGCTGTCTCCACAGCTTTTAACAGGATCAGAGATGAAAGTTGTTAAATCGCTCTTTGCTGAGCAAGTTTTTGAACTTGAAAAAGTAGTTCAAAATGCAGCAACAATTCTTTCAGAGATGACGAATTTAACGTCCATTGCTTTAGGACCTAGTGCAGTGAGTCACAAAGTGCGTCAGCTCCAGATTTTACCTCTTTCAGAAGGAATGGCTGTTGCAATTATTGTAACGGATACAGGATATGTAGAAAGTAAAACTATTACATTACCTTCTGCTGTTCACTCAAGCGATTTAGAAAAGATGGTAAATATTTTAAATGAACGACTTGTTGATGTTCCAATTAGTGAATTGCATGATAAGATTTACAAAGAAGTTGCTACTCTGTTAAAATCGCACTTGGAAAACTACGAAGAAACAATCGAAATGCTTGATGGTATTTTAACGTTTCCAAGTTCTCAAAAGATTTATATTGGGGGCAAAACTAATATTTTGACACAGCCTGAATTTCACGATGTGTCTAAAATGCGTTCTCTGCTTGAAGTGATGGAAAAAGGAGATCCTTTTTATCCTTTACTTCACACAGATGAAGCAGGGATTCAAGTGAAAATAGGTCGTGAGATTAATATGGCCCAAATGGATGAATGCAGTTTAATTACTGCCACATATTCTATAAAAGCTCAGCAGTTTGGCACAATTGCTATCTTAGGGCCAACAAGAATGCCGTATGGACGTATTATTAGCTTGTTACAGCTTATTACAAGTGACCTTTCTAAAGCATTAACACACTTGTATCAAAAAGAGTAACAAGGGAAATATTGATAAAAGTTATTTTAACCATTAGAGGGAGGTGAACAGGCATGTCAAACGAAAAAAACGTAATCAATGAAGAAGTAGAAGCTAAAGATGAAGTACAAGAGGATATTGAAGCTGAAGCAAACGAATCTCAGCCTGTTGAAGGACAGGAAGAGGGCATTGAAGAACAAGATGCTGAAAGCGAAGTTGAAGAGCTTAAACGTAAGCTTGAAGAGCAAGAAAACCGCTATCTTCGTTTACAAGCTGACTTCGATAACTCACGTCGTCGTGCTAAGCTTGATTTAGAAGCAGAGCGTAAGTATCGTGCTCAAAGTTTAGCAGAAGACATTTTACCTGCTCTTGATAACTTTGACAGAGCGCTTAGCGTTGAAACAGACGACGAGCAAACACAGTCTATTCTAAAAGGAATGACAATGGTGTACAATCAGCTTGTTGAAGCGCTGAAGAAAGAAGGCGTAGAGGCAATTGAAGCTGTTGGGCAACCATTTGATCCATATCAGCATCAAGCAATTATGCAAGTTTCGGATGATTCTTTTGATTCAAACGTTGTAGTAGAAGAACTACAAAAAGGATACAAATTGAAAGATCGTATCATTCGACCTGCAATGGTAAAAGTAAACGAATAAAAACTTACATATTTCAAGGAGGGAATCTTAAGTGAGTAAGATTATTGGTATTGACTTAGGAACGACAAACTCATGTGTTGCAGTATTAGAAGGTGGGGAACCAAAAGTAATCCCTAACCCAGAAGGTGGACGTACAACTCCATCTGTTATCGCGTTTAAAAATGGTGAGCGTCAAGTAGGGGAAGTTGCAAAACGTCAAGCAATTACAAACCCTAACACAATCATCTCAATCAAACGTCATATGGGTACAGATCATAAAGTGGAAGTAGAAGGAAAAGAATATACTCCACAAGAGCTTTCAGCTGTTATTCTTCAGTATTTAAAATCATATGCAGAAGACTATCTTGGCGAGCCTGTAACAAAAGCTGTTATCACAGTACCTGCTTATTTTAACGATGCAGAGCGTCAAGCAACAAAAGATGCTGGTAAAATTGCTGGGCTTGAAGTTGAGCGTATCATCAACGAGCCAACAGCAGCAGCTCTTTCTTACGGCTTAGAAAAAACAGACGAAGATCAAACTGTTTTAGTATATGACCTTGGTGGCGGTACTTTTGACGTATCTATTCTTGAATTAGGAGATGGCGTTTTCGAAGTACGTTCAACAGCGGGTGACAACCGTCTTGGTGGAGATGACTTTGACCAAGTAATCATTGATCACTTAGTAGAAGAATTCAAAAAAGAAAACGGCATTGACCTTTCTAAAGATAAAATGGCTCTACAACGTCTAAAAGACGCTGCAGAAAAAGCGAAAAAAGATCTTTCAGGTGTATCTTCAACACAAATTTCTCTACCATTCATCACAGCTGGAGAAGCAGGTCCACTTCACTTAGAGCTTACATTAAGCCGCGCTAAGTTCGAAGAGCTTTCAGCACACCTTGTAGAGAAAACAATGGGTCCTGTTCGTCAAGCAATTAAAGATGCTGGCGTTACAAAAAATGAAATTAATAAAGTTATTCTTGTTGGTGGTTCAACTCGTATCCCAGCTGTTCAAGAAGCGATTCAAAAAGAAGTTGGTCAAGAGCCACATAAAGGTGTAAACCCTGACGAAGTTGTAGCACTTGGTGCAGCTGTTCAAGGTGGAGTTTTAACAGGTGATGTTAAAGACGTTGTTCTACTTGACGTAACACCACTTTCACTTGGAATTGAAACGATGGGTGGCGTGTTCACAAAACTTATTGAGCGTAATACAACAATTCCAACAAGCAAATCACAAGTGTTCTCAACAGCTGCTGATAACCAAACAGCTGTAGATATCCACGTACTACAAGGTGAGCGTCCAATGTCTGCTGACAACAAAACATTAGGTCGTTTCCAATTATCAGATATTCCAGCAGCACCACGCGGAGTACCACAAATTGAAGTATCATTTGATATTGATAAGAACGGTATCGTAAACGTAAGTGCAAAAGACCTTGGTACAGGTAAAGAACAAAACATCACAATCAAGTCTTCTTCAGGTCTTTCTGATGAAGAAGTAGAACGCATGGTAAAAGAAGCAGAAGAAAATGCGGATGCTGATGCAAAACGTAAAGAAGAAATTGAATTACGTAATGAAGCAGATCAACTTGTTTTCACAACTGAGAAAACATTAAAAGATCTTGAAGGTAAAGTTGATGAAGCTGAAGTAACGAAAGCTAATGAAGCAAAAGACGCTCTAAAAGCTGCAATTGAGAAAAACGAACTTGAAGAAATCAAAGCGAAGAAAGATGAACTTCAAGAAATCGTTCAAGCTTTAACAATGAAGCTTTATGAGCAAGCACAACAAGCACAGCAGCAAGCTGGCGGCGATGCTTCTTCAGCTCAAGACGATAACGTTGTTGACGCTGAGTATGAAGAAGTAAAGGACGACAAAGAAAGCAAATAAGAGAGTGATTGAAAAGTCAAAGTCAGGCTTGCCTTGACTTTGGCTTTTTTTTTGAGATAAGAATTAGAATAAAAGGAACCATTTAATCATCACAAAAGAGGTTTTTTTAATGTTGCCACTATGTTTGTTTTGGTGATACAATTACCTCTATGTGAAGAATCGGGAGTGAGAACGAATGAGTAAAAGAGATTATTATGAAGTACTTGGAGTAGGGAAATCTGCTACCAAAGATGAAATTAAAAAATCGTATCGTAAGCTCTCAAAAAAGTATCATCCGGACATCAACAAAGATGCGGATGCACCTGAAAAATTTAAGGAAATTAAAGAAGCTTACGAAGTGTTAAGTGATGATCAGAAGCGTGCCCACTATGATCAATTCGGCCATACAGATCCAAACCAAGGTGGATTTGGCGGCGGAGGAGACTTCGGCGGCGGGTTCGGTTTTGAGGATATTTTCAGCTCGTTTTTCGGTGGCGGTGGAGGCAGACGTCGTGATCCAAACGCCCCTCGACAAGGAGCAGATTTACAATATACAATGACGCTTTCTTTTGAAGAAGCGGCATTTGGAAAAGATACAACAATTGAGATTCCGCGCGAAGAAACGTGTGACACATGTGATGGAAGTGGTGCTAAACCAGGATCGAAAGTTGACACATGTTCACACTGTAATGGAAGCGGTCAGTTAAATGTTGAACAAAATACACCATTTGGTCGCATTGTTAACCGTCGTGTTTGTCATCATTGTAATGGAAGCGGAAAAATTATTCGTGATAAATGTTCAACATGTCATGGAGCAGGGAAAGTTAAAAAACAAAAGAAAATCAGCGTGAAAATTCCAGCAGGCGTTGATGATGGTCAGCAGCTGCGTGTTGCAGGTCAAGGTGAACCAGGGGTGAACGGTGGGCCTCCAGGAGATTTATTTGTTGTATTCTCAATTCGTGGGCATGAATTTTTTGAGCGCGAGGGAGACGACATTTATTGTGAAATGCCAATCACATTTTCACAAGCAGCACTTGGTGATGAAGTAGAAGTACCAACACTGCATGGAAAAGTAAAACTTAAAGTACCAGCAGGAACCCAAACAGGTACAAACTTCCGACTCCGAGGTAAAGGTGTGCCTAATGTGCGCGGATATGGCCAAGGAGATCAGCATGTTGTTATTCGTGTTATTACGCCAACAAAATTGTCTGAAAAGCAAAAAGAGCTTCTCCGCGATTTTGCTGAAGAGAGTGGCGAAACAGTTGATGAACATGAAAATTCATTCTTTGACCGTGTGAAACGCGCGTTCAAAGGTGAATAATATAAAAATAAAAGAGAATTTAGAATGGAATGGAGTTGGTAGATATGAAATGGTCTGAAATTTGTATTCATACAACGAATGAAGCAATTGAACCGATTTCGAATATTTTACATGAAGCAGGTGCAAGTGGGGTCGTAATTGAAGACCCTACGGATTTAGTGAAGGAGTATGATACAACTTTTGGTGAAATCTACCAACTCAATTCTGAAGATTATCCAGATGATGGGGTTATTGTAAAAGCCTATTTACCTCTAAATAGTTTTCTTCCTGAGACAGTAGATGGCATTAAAGAGTCTATTAATGGTCTTTTATCCTATAATTTTGATCTTGGCCTGAATAAAGTGACAATTAGTGAAGTTCATGAAGAAGAATGGGCAACAGCTTGGAAAAAGTATTATCACCCAGTAAAAATCTCACAGCGTTTTACTATTGTGCCAACGTGGGAAGACTATGAGCCAGTAAGTACAGATGAACTTATTATTGAATTGGATCCAGGGATGGCTTTTGGAACGGGAACACATCCAACAACAGTTATGTCTCTTCAAGCACTTGAAGCAACAGTTCAAAAAGGTGATACGGTAATTGATGTTGGAACAGGTTCTGGTGTATTAAGTATTGGAGCAGCCCTTCTTGAAGCCTCACATGTGCGAGCGTATGATTTAGATGAAGTAGCGGTGAAATCAGCGCGTGAAAACATTGAGCTAAACAGTGTGAATGAAGTCGTAACAGTTGGTCAAAACAACTTACTGAACGGTGTGGAAGGACAAGCTGATATTATTGTGGCCAATATTTTAGCTGAAATTATCGTTCGTTTTGTTGACGATGCTTATAAGCTTGTGAAAAACGGCGGTACGTTTATTACATCAGGTATTATTATGAACAAGAAAGAAGAAGTGAAAGAAGCATTAACAAAAGCAGGCTTCCTTATTGAAGAAGTTATGGTTATGGAAGACTGGGTAGCGATTATTGCGAAGAAAGAACAGTAAGTGGTGTAAATATGCAGCGATATTTCGTAGAAAAACACGTTGATAATAAAATTGAGATTTGTGGAGAAGATGCTCGTCATATTGTAAAAGTGATGAGAATGACGAGCGGTGATAAAGTGCTTTGCTGTACGAAGGAAGGCAAAACAGCGCTAAGTATGATTACAGAGATAGCAAATGATTGTGTTCTTTTAGAGGTAGAAGAGTGGAAGGAAGAAGAAAAAGAGCTTCCTGTTTCCGTAACGATTGCGAACGGGCTGCCTAAAGGGGATAAGCTTGAGCTTGTTATCCAAAAGGGAACTGAGCTTGGTGCAGCCGAGTTTATCCCTTTCATTGCTGCTCGTTCAATTGTTAAATGGGATAGTAAGAAAGCTTCTAAAAAAGTAGAGCGTTTCAAAAAGATTGCAAAAGAAGCAGCAGAACAGTCACATCGTACTGTTGTCCCAAGTGTTGTTGAACCATGCTCATTGAATAAGCTTATAGAGGTTAGTGAGACGTATACACATAAGATTGTCGCGTATGAAGAAGAAGCAAAACGTGGTGAGAAAGCTAATTTTGCCTCCATTTTGTCACGTCTTCAAAAAGGCGATTCAATTATTATTGTTGTTGGGCCTGAGGGAGGTCTAACAGAGGAAGAAGTGGAAAAGTTAAGGCAAGCTAACTTTGTTCCATGCAGCTTTGGACCAAGAATATTACGTACAGAAACAGCTCCTTTTTATGCACTTTCTGCTGTTTCCTACGAGACTGAATTAATGAGGTGATTACAATGCCAAAAGTGGCATTCCATACATTAGGTTGTAAAGTAAACCATTACGAAACAGAAGCAATTTGGCAGCTTTTCCAAAATAACGGATATGAGCGTGTTGAATACGAGCAAACATCAGATGTATATGTTATCAATACCTGTACTGTGACGAATACTGGAGACAAAAAGAGTCGCCAAGTTATTCGTCGTGCCATTCGCAAAAATCCTGACGCAGTTATTTGTGTAACAGGATGCTATGCTCAAACATCACCAGCAGAAATTATGGCTATTCCTGGTGTTGATATTGTTGTGGGAACACAAGATCGTATTAAAATGCTTGAGTATATTGAACAATATAAAAAAGAGCGCCAACCAATTAACGGTGTAACAAATATTATGAGAAATCGTGTATATGAAGAGCTAGACGTACCGGCTTTCACAGACCGTACGCGTGCGTCATTAAAAATCCAAGAAGGATGTAATAACTTCTGTACGTTCTGTATCATCCCTTGGGCTCGTGGTCTTATGCGTTCTCGTGATCCAGAAGAAGTCATTCGTCAAGCTCAGCAGCTTGTTGATGCAGGTTATAAAGAGATTGTGTTAACAGGCATTCATACAGGTGGATATGGTGAAGATATGAAAGATTATAATCTTGCAGCTCTTCTTCGAGATTTAGAAGCGAGAGTAGCTGGATTAAAGAGAATTCGTATTTCATCTATTGAAGCAAGCCAGATTACAGATGAAGTAATTGACGTTTTAAACAACTCTAATATTGTTGTTCGTCATTTACATGTGCCTCTTCAGTCAGGATCTAACACTGTTTTAAAAAGAATGCGTCGTAAATATACAATGGAATTCTTCGGTGAAAGACTTGATCGCCTTCGTGAAGCTCTTCCTGGCGTTGCCATCACTTCTGACGTTATCGTTGGCTTCCCTGGTGAAACAGAAGAAGAATTTATGGAAACCTATAATTTTATTAAAGACTACAACTTCTCTGAGCTTCATGTTTTCCCATATTCAAAACGTACGGGAACACCAGCAGCTCGCATGGAAGATCAAATTGACGAAGAAGTTAAAAATGAGCGAGTTCATCGCCTTATTGAACTTTCAGATCAGCTAGCAAAAGAATATGCTTCAAACTATGAAGGTGAAGTGTTGGAAGTTATCCCAGAAGAAGTGGATAAGGAAAACCCAGAAAGTGGTCTTTTCATTGGCTATACTGATAATTATTTGAAAGTAAAATTCCAAGCAACAGAAGATATGATTGGTAAACTCGTTCGTGTAAAGATTACGAAATCAGGATATCCATATAATGAAGGACAATTCCTTCGTGTTATAGAAGATACGCTTACTTCTGAACATATAAAACTAAGCTCATAATAAAAACTCTGTGTCCATATTCTGGATACAGAGTTTTCTTTTCGTAAATATTGAATTCGACTCGTTTTTTTGTGGAGAAAATGATAGAATCAACAGGTACGGACAACTATAAGGTGCTTTGAAAGGAGCAAATATTATGTCAAAAGAGATCGCTAAAATGATTGATCATACACTGCTAAAAGCAGATGCTAAAAAAGAGGAAATTGAAAAGCTTTGTGAGGAAGCGAAAGAACATCATTTTGCTTCTGTGTGTGTTAACCCAACATGGGTAAGTTTATCTTCTTCTCTATTAGAAGGAACAGATGTAAAAGTATGTACAGTTATTGGTTTTCCACTTGGAGCTAACACGCCTGAAGTGAAAGCGTTTGAAGCCCAAAATGCTATCTCAAATGGAGCAACAGAAGTTGATATGGTCATTAACATTGGAGCTCTTAAAGATGGAAATGATCAGGAAGTAAAGCGTGATATTCAAGCAGTTGTTGAAGCATCAAAAGGTGTTCTTGTAAAAGTTATCATTGAAACTTGTCTATTAACAGAGGACGAAAAAATTCGTGCATGCAAACTTGCAGTTGAAGCAGGAGCGGATTATGTTAAGACATCAACAGGATTCTCAACAGGCGGAGCAACTGTAGAAGACGTAGCATTAATGCGCAAAACAGTGGGACCAGACGTTGGTGTGAAAGCATCTGGGGGCGTACGTAATGCAGAAGGAGCAAAAGCAGTAATTGAAGCAGGAGCTACCCGTATTGGTGCAAGCTCAGGCATTGCCATTGTAAACGGCTATACAGCAGATACTGATTATTAAGGAGGAGCGGCTTATGCCGTACCTCCTTTTTTATATTGGTCGGTAAGGACTTTTTCTCTCTCTAACATAAATAATCAATTTTATGAGTGGAAGAAATAAAGCTGCTAAAAAAATATGAGAACCTAAGAAAAATAAGCGTAACAATTCTTCTTCTGTGAAAAATAGCATCGAGAGTAGGTGATGAAATGCATAGAATAGCGGAAGAAAGATACTTGTTCCTAACGTGTTGATTAGTATATAAAATAAAGCCAAAAACTTCCCTTCCTTATTACTCCCAATACTTGCTACTAAAGGAAAGAGAGAGGTGCCAATATTAATTCCCCAAAGCAGAAAAAGAGAAGATTTAAAAGGTAAGGATTGTTCTTTAATAGCCTCCAGCACAATTTCAAATAGAAATGTATGGGACTGAATAATTCCGCCTAATAATATTCCAATAATTGAACCAAGAAGCTCGTTTGATGACAAAGCATTCATAGAGTCTTGTACAAAAGTGAGGGGAAAAAGGGTATGTGAAAGCGACTTGCATCCACTTAGAGCGACTGTTAAACATCCTAATCCAAAGAGAATAACGCCAATTGAAAAACTTTTTCGAGATGATAACATAATAAGAAATGTACCGAGAAGTAAAAGTGGTAATACCAAATTTGAAACAGGAAAGAGGACGAAGCTAGGAATCCAAGCTCCAATGTTTGCTCCTAATGTAACAGATAGTGCTTTACGAAGGGGGAGAAATCTAGCTGAAACAAGCACAATGGCAATGATTATAACAACAGAACTGCTTTGAGTAATAAATGTAATAAGTATCCCTGTAAGGAAACTGTGTGTAGATGTTTTGGTAAGAAAGGAAAGCTGATTTCTTAAAGGTTGGTTCTCGAAATTTTGAAGTCCTATCTTTAAAAGAAGCATTCCAAAAAGAAAAATTGTCAAAAAAACAGCGAAAAAAGAAAGCACTTCAATCATAAATTTCACCTCTTCTCATTATAGTGAAAAGAGATGGTTTTCTATGCCAACTTTTTAGGACAGAAAAGACGTTATTTTCTCATTCAACTTATATACGAATACAGTTGACCTTTAAAATCATTTGTATTATAATTGCAAAAGACATGTTTTTTCACATGTAATTAATCGATGGTAGTGGTTTGTTCGGAGGGAGGGAAATAGAATGTCAAAAACGACCGTTCGTAAAAACGAATCGCTTGAAGATGCTCTTCGACGCTTTAAACGTCAAGTATCAAAAACTGGTACTTTGCAAGAAGCACGTAAGCGTGAATTCTATGAAAAGCCTAGCGTAAGACGCAAGAAAAAGTCTGAAGCTGCACGTAAACGTAAATTTTAAAAGAGGGTGTATTTATGAGTCTTCTCGATCGTTTAAATGATGATATGAAACAGGCGATGAGAGATAAAGACAAGCAAAAACTCTCTGTTATTCGCATGACCAAAGCAGCTCTTCAAAATGAGAGCATTAACAGTGGGTCACCTTTAACAGAAGATGATGAGTTAACCATTCTTTCTCGTGAGGTAAAGCAACGTAAAGAATCCCTCCATGAATTCGAACAGGCAGGTCGGGGCGACCTGGTTGAGAAAATAAACCACGAGCTTGCTATTTTAAAGCAGTATATGCCTGAACAGTTAACTGAAGAAGAAGTGGCTGAAATTGTGAAAAAAGCAATTGCCGACGTACAAGCTTCTTCTAAATCAGATATGGGAAAAGTAATGAGCGCTGTAATGCCGAAAGTAAAGGGCAAAGCAGACGGATCACTAGTAAATAAGCTCGTTCGTGAGCATCTTTCATAAAAGCATCTTACATTATGTAAGATGCTTTTTTCGTTTGTAAAAATAAATTTAGAAAAGTGGGAACCTAAACAATGTTCATTCGTATATAAAGATAGCTAGAAGATATAATGGTAAAAAGGGAGGTGAGCATTTGAAGAGAAAAGCCCTATTATTTTTCACCATTATTTTCTCTGTTCTTTCTTTCTTTTCTTTTACAAGTCAATCGCAAGGGGCATCAAAGAAAGTATACGTTATTCCACTTGAAAACGAAGTTGGAAAAGGAATGTATAAATTTTTAAATAGAGGACTTCATGAAGCAGAAAAGGCTGAAGCTGATTTAATTGTTATCAAAATGGACACACCTGGAGGAGCGGTTGATAGTGCTATTGATATTGGAAAGCGCTTTTCTAACGAAAAAATTCCAATCGTCACATTTGTAGATAATGAGGCCCTTTCGGCAGGAGCCTACATTGCGTTAAACACAGATGAAATTTATATGACAAAATCCGCTGTTATGGGAGCCGCTGCACCTATTACAATGGATGGAAATACAGCAGGTAAAAAAGAGCAATCACGCTGGAACGCTGCAATGGAATCTGCTGCAAACAGCTATGGAGTTGATTCAAAATATGCGTTAGCAATGGCGGATGAATCTGTGAATGTACCTGAGTATGGAGCAGGGGAAGATAAATTGTTAACATTAACAGCTAAGAACGCACTCGAAATTGGCTATTCAAAAGGAACAGAAGAGAATTTAGACAGTTTACTACAAAGAATTGGTTATAGTGATGCTTCGATTACAACAGTTGATGAGTCCGTTTCCGAAAAGATTGCTCGCTTTGTAACTAATCCAATTGTTGTACCTATTTTACTTTCAATAGGGAGTTTAGCCCTTATTATTGAGCTTTTTACGCCAACATTTGGATTAGCTGGATTTGTAGGAATTTTATCTCTTCTATTGTTTTTCTTTGGTCATATGATTGCCGGATTTGCAGGAATTGAAACGATCGTTCTCTTTATTATTGGGCTTGTTCTCCTCTTTTTAGAAGTTTTTCTACCTGGAGGCATCATTGGAATTATTGGTTTAGGCGCAATATTTACAAGTTTTTTTATGGCTACAACAAGCTACATGCTTATGGCTATTTCAATTGCGGTTGCTGCTATTGTAGCGATTGGGGGGGCATTTATATTAATGAAGTTCTTTAAACGTAGATTAAATGGGTTCCGAAAGCTTGTATTAAGTGATTCCACAAGCACTGAAAAAGGCTATATTTCAAGTCGGGATCGTAAAGATTTAATAGGACAGCAAGGGATTACAACAACGCCTCTCAGGCCGTCTGGAACCGTTCTTTTAAACGAAGAATATCTAGACGTCGTAACAGAGGGAGGCTACGTTGGTTCAGATATAAAAGTAAAGATTATAAAGGTAGAAGGCTCACGTATTGTTGTAAGACCCATCAAAGAAGAAATAGAGGAGGAATAAGATGGACATTACTGTACTTATTTTAATTGGATTAGGGATTATTCTATTAGGGGTTTTCTTCACCTTTGTTCCCGTAATGTTGTGGATCTCAGCATTAGCCGCAGGTGTGAGAGTGAGTATTTTTACTCTTGTAGGAATGAGGCTTCGCCGCGTTATTCCATCACGCGTTGTGAATCCGTTAATTAAAGCGAAAAAAGCTGGGCTAGAAGTAACGATTAATCAGCTTGAAAGTCACTACTTAGCAGGTGGTAACGTTGACCGCGTCATTAACGCGCTAATTGCTGCACACCGTGCTAACATTGATTTAAGCTTTGAACGCTGTGCAGCTATTGATTTAGCTGGACGTGATGTTCTTGAAGCCGTACAGATGAGCGTTAATCCAAAAGTTATTGAAACGCCGTTTATTGCAGGGGTAGCGATGGATGGAATCGAAGTAAAAGCGAAAGCAAGAATAACGGTTCGTGCAAATATTGACCGCCTTGTTGGGGGAGCTGGAGAAGATACAGTGATTGCCCGTGTTGGTGAGGGGATTGTTAGTACAATTGGTTCACAAATAGATCATAAAAAGGTGCTTGAAAACCCGGACATGATTTCTCAAACTGTATTAAGTAAAGGGCTTGATTCAGGAACAGCATTTGAAATTCTATCGATTGATATTGCAGACATCGATATTGGCAAAAATATTGGGGCCGTTCTGCAAACAGATCAGGCTGAAGCAGATAAAAACATTGCGCAAGCCAAAGCAGAAGAGCGTCGAGCAATGGCTGTTGCTCAAGAGCAAGAAATGCGTGCACGTGTAGAAGAAATGCGTGCTAAAGTTGTTGAAGCAGAAGCGGAAGTTCCACTCGCAATGGCAGAAGCGCTCCGTTCAGGTAACATTGGTGTGATGGACTACATGAACATTAAGAATATTGACGCAGACACAGATATGCGTGATTCATTTGGCAAACTAACAAAAGACGATGATGAAGATCAATAAACAGTATAGTTATGGTTATGATGGAATGGAGGTGGAGAAGTGGATACACTCATTGACTTTCTGTTAAGTAATATCGTAATTGTGATTGCAGTTCTTGGCTTTATTTGGGGAATTATTCAAAAGGCGCTTGGAAAAACCGAAGAGCAGAGAGAACGACAACCTGTTGGAATGAAAGAAGAACAGAAAAGAGAGGTATCACAGCCACATCGTGTTGAAGGAACACACTCCGCTTTTGAGCGTGAACGAGAAGAACAGCAGAAAAGACTTCGTGAAGCAAAAGAACGCTACAAGAGTGCTCTTAAAAGTGTTGAGAAAGCGCCTACTCTTTCCACTAAAACAAGTAGCAAAAAGCCTAAAATAGGGCTTTCGAGGAAGAAAGCTGTTGAAGGAATGATTTGGTCTGAAATATTAGGTAAGCCAAGAGCAAAACGAAAACATAATTTACGGTGATAATTTCCCCCTTTTTTCATAAATATGAGATGAAAGGGGGTTCTTTTATGCCTAAAAAATGGAGACAACACTTGGAGAGATGGATGACTCGACAAATGGAACTACCCCAAGATGTAACGATGGATTTGGCGCGTATTACGATGGTGGGCCATATCCACATTTACATAGAGAATCATAAAGGACTCTTAGCGTTTTCAGATAAAGAAATTCGGATCCTCTTAAAGCATAACCAACTTATCATAAGAGGTGAAGATCTTGTTATAAAAGCGATTTTACCGGAAGAGATCATTGTAGAAGGGAAGATCGATCAAGTTCTTTATATTGATCAATAGGAGGTTCTTCATGAAAAATCAATGGCTGCATTTTTGGGTAGGAAAAATCCATTTAAAACTAACTGGTGAAGGTATTGAGCGATTTTTGAATGACTGTACCAGACAAGATATCTCTGTTCTTAACGTACAGTTTAAAAATGAAGGAGAAGTAAGAGCCACTTTTTTATTGAAAGATTTATCAAAAATTCGTACAATCATCCGCAAGCACCCTTGCAAAATTCACTTTACTAAAAGTGAGGGTGCTCCTTTTTGGCAAAAACGCTTGTTAAAAAACGTTGGGTTTGTATGTGGCACGCTCCTGTGCTTATTTGTTATCCTCTTTTTATCAAACATGGTGTGGAGCATAGAGATAAAAGGGGCTAATCCTAAAACAGAGCATGAGATTATGAAGAAATTGGACGAACTTGGCGTGAAAGTAGGGAAAAGTCAGTTTGCAATTGACGATCCCGAAACCCTTCAAAAAAAGATCACGGACGACATCGAAGATATTACGTGGATTGGAGTTGAGCTACAGGGAACTTCTTATCATTTTCAAGTTGTAGAAAAAAAGGCTCCAAAAGAATCAAAAGGATCTTCGCCTCAAAATCTTATTGCGAAAAAGAAAGCGATTATTAACTATATGTTTGTTGAAAAAGGACAACCAATCGTAGAAGTGAATGAACATGTAGAAAAAGGACAAACTCTTGTTTCAGGCGTGATCGGAAATGAAAAGGAAAGCAAAGCCATTTCTGCCAAAGGGGAAATACTTGGTGAAGTATGGTATAAATCAACAGTAGAAGTGCCAATCAAAACAGAATTTGAAGTATTGACAGGAGAAAGCAAAACAAAACATTCAGTGAGCTTGTTTGGAGGGAAACTGCCGTTTTGGGGCTTTTTCGATGATGATTATAAAACGAAGAAAAAGGAGAAGATTGTAAAGCCTGTTTACTTTTTTAATTGGAAAACACCTTTAAAGTATGAAAAACAGGTAATTCGGGAAAACGAAAAAGTAACACGTCAATATACAAAGAAAGAAGCTGTGAAACGAGGCCTCCAAATTGCTCGTGAAGATTTACTGAGCAAGGTTGATGGAGAGGCTAAGATCGTGGATGAAAATGTTTTGCACCAAACGACGGACAATGGTAAAGTAAAATTAGTGGTTTATTACCAAGTAATAGAAAACATTGTTGGCACACAACCAATTATTCAAGGAGACTAAAGAATGGCAGAACAGCTAGTTACGATGAATTTACAGGTTGATAACCCAAATGAAGCTGTTGCTTTGTTTGGTACTCAAGATGCAAACTTACGACGTATTGAACAAGAAATGAATGTGTCTATTGTGACGCGCGGTGAAACGGTGAGTGTTTCAGGCGATGCGGAAGCAGTACAAGTAGTAGAAGAAGTACTAAAAAAACTGTTAGCCGTAATTAGAAAGAATATAACAATCTCAGAAAGAGATGTTGTATATGCCATTGAAATGGGTAAAAAAGGATCGCTTGAATTTTTTGTCGATCTTTATGAAGAAGAGATTGCTCGTAATGTAAAAGGAAAACCAATAAGAGTTAAAACGCTTGGACAAAGACACTACATTTCAGCAATGAAGCAAAATGATCTTGTATTTGGCATTGGACCAGCCGGAACGGGGAAAACATATTTAGCCGTTGTAATGGCTGTTAATGCTTTGAAAAATGGACATGTAAAACGCATTATTTTAACGAGACCCGCTGTTGAAGCTGGAGAAAGTTTAGGATTCCTGCCTGGTGATCTTAAGGAGAAAGTTGATCCTTATTTACGACCATTGTATGACGCTCTTCACGATGTATTAGGAACAGAGCATACAGGTCGATTAATTGAGCGTGGGGTTATTGAAATTGCTCCTCTTGCTTACATGCGCGGCAGAACGCTTGACGATGCGTTTGTTATTTTAGATGAAGCTCAAAATACAACACAAGCACAGATGAAGATGTTTCTAACTCGCTTAGGATTTGGTTCTAAAATGGTTATTACAGGAGATATCTCTCAAGTTGACTTGCCAAAAGGAGTAAAGTCATCAGGTCTTGAAGCAGCTAAAACATTTTTAGCTTCCATCAAAGGTATCTCTTTTATATACTTAGAACAGTCTGATGTTGTCCGTCATCCGCTTGTTGGGAAAATTATTGAAGCCTATGACAAGCACAGCTAAGACCCTTCCCTAAGGATAGGGTCTTTTTTACATAATGAAGTACAGTACAGCGTTTGTTTTTACTTTAAAGGGGGAACAAGGTTGTGTTAAAGCTATGGAAACAAATGATGGAACAGTTGAATAAACTGAAATTCATCCAGATTGGTCTGTACGCCTTGTTAGGAATATTTCTATTTTCCATAATGTATAACAACGTAAAGCCAGAAGAGCTTGATTTACGAAAATTCACCATCTCAAAACAAACTGTGTACTCTCCTATTACGATAGAAGACAAGGAGAGTACAGAAAAAAAGCGTGAGGAAGCAAAGGAATCTGTTGCAGATGTATATACGTTAAAAACGGAATATGCCCAAAATCGAATAGACCTTGTAGAGTCCATTTTTAACGCTGTAGATGATTTCAAGAAACAAAACAAAGGAATTACGGATGAAGAAATTGTAGATGTTAAAAGTCAGCTCAAAGAGACGATGCCAAAGGAAGCTTCTCGAGGCTTATCAGAAGATGTATTTGAAACGCTTGTTAAAACTGATAAAGAACAGCTTTCAGCTGCTAAGGATACCATTATTACAGCTATCCACCAGACGATGAAAAATCGCGTCACTGTTCAAGATATTAGCAATAAACGCAAAGATACAGCAAATCAGCTTATGTATGCAAATGTTGATGATAATGTGAAAGAAGCGATGAGAGCTATTGCTGAATTTGCTGTTATTCCTAATGTAGTTTATGATCCGAATAAAACAAAAGAAAATCGTCAAGAAGCAGTGGAAAAAATCGACCCTGTTCGTATTAAGCAAGGCCAAATTCTTGTTGAAGAAGGTCAGCTTATTACCTCTGATATTTATCATCAGCTACAACTTGTTGGATTATTAGATAATAAGCATCTTATTCCACCGTTTGTTGGACTTGGCTTGCTTGTTGTTATCATGATTAGTGCTATCGTATATTATTTAAAAGAATTTCATCAAAAGGCGTATCAGCCTCTTGTTCTTTATGTAATCGTAATGATGATTACGATTACAATCATAAAACTTGTTAGTTTATTTCAGGAACAAGAGATATCTGATCTTGGATATTTAGCTCCTGTCGCAACAGGAGGACTTTTATTAAGGCTTCTTTTAAATGAGAAGGTAGCTGTTATTTCAAGCATTGTTGTAGCTATTTGTGGAAGTATTATCTTTAATCAAGAAGTTACAAACGTGTTTAATATGCCAATGGCTCTTTATTTCCTTATTAGCTCTATAGCTGGTATCTTATTTATCAATCACCAGCAGCGGAGATCACAAATTTTACAAGCGGGTTTATTTATAGCTTTTATGAACATTGTGGCGATTTTTGCGATTGTATTTCTGAAAAATGGTCAGATTGATAATATGGAGGTTGGTTATTATAGCTTGATGGCCGTTTCTTCTGGTATTATATCTTCAGTCTTAACAATTGGAATTCTACCTTTTTTTGAAGCAGGATTTGGTATTTTATCAAGCATCAAGCTTATTGAGCTTTCAAATCCGAATCATCCGTTGTTAAGAAAAATCTTGACTGAAACACCAGGAACGTACCATCATAGCGTAATGGTAGCAAACTTAGCTGAAGCTGCTTGTGAAGCAATAGGAGCAAACGGGCTTTTAGCAAGGGTAGGCTCTTATTATCATGATATCGGAAAAACAAGGCGTCCTCACTATTTTATTGAAAATCAGATGAACATCAAGAATCCACACGACCGTCTACCTCCAGAGGTTAGTAAAAATATTATTATTGCACATGCTGTTGATGGAGCGGACATTTTGCGGAAACACAAATTCCCAAGAGAATTTGTAGATATTGCCCGGGAGCATCACGGAACAACGTTGCTTAAATTTTTCTACTACAAAGCAGTAGAAAAAAGCGAAAAAGAAATACCTGAGCGCGAGTACCGTTATCCAGGGCCAAAAGCACAAACAAAAGAATCAGCAATTATTGGCATTGCGGACAGCGTGGAGGCTGCTGTAAGATCGATGTCAAATCCAACCCCTGAAAAAATTGAAAACTTAGTTTCAAATATTATTAAAGATCGACTTCAAGACGGACAGTTGAACGAATGTGATTTAACACTACGGGAGCTTGGAACTGTATCGAAAGCACTCTGTGAAACATTAAATGGTATTTTCCATTCGCGCATTGAATATCCGGATATGAAGAAAGAAAAGGAGAATGAAGATGACTCTAGCAGTTGATTTTATTGACGAAACAGGAAACATAACGGAAGAACAAGAAATAAAAATTCACGAATTATTAAAGCTTGCAGCTCAAATGGAAGAAGTGAGCAATGCAGAACTGTCATTGACATTCGTAGACAATGACGCTATTCAAGATATCAATAGAGAGTATCGGGGGAAAGATAAGCCAACAGATGTAATCTCATTTGCTATGGAAGAAATGGGAGAAGGAGAGCTTGAAATTGTTGGTGAAGATTTACCACGAGCTTTAGGAGATATTATCATTTCAATTCCAAAAGCAGAGGAACAAGCAGAAGAATATGGTCATTCCTTTATGAGAGAGCTAGGGTTTTTAGCTGTGCATGGTTTCTTACATTTATTAGGGTATGATCATGAAACAGAAGAAGAAGAGAAAGAGATGTTCACTAGACAAACAGAAATTTTAGAACGCTATGGGCTTACACGATAAACATTCGTTTCTCAAAAGTTTCTCTTATGCTTTCTCAGGGATAAAGACCTCTTTTCAAAGTGAGCTACATCTTAAAATCCACTCGTTCGCGGGAATCTTAGCTTTGGGCGGTGGTTTCTACTTCGGGCTTACAAAAATAGAGTGGATTGTGATTATTCTTTTGATTATGGGAATGTTCAGTTTAGAAATGATGAATACAGCCATAGAGAAAACAGTCGATTTGGTTACAAGAGATTATCACCATCTTGCTAAAAAGGCAAAGGATATTGCTGCAGGAGCTGTGCTTGTGTATGCAATAGGAGCTGTGATCATTGGCATAATTATTTTTTGGCCGTATCTAGGAATTTAAAGTTGTGAGAGAAGATAGTTTTTGATAGTATTTATTTTACTACTGAGTGAATAGGGGAATGAATATGGATAAAATAGCGTTAATGGAAGAAGCCAAAAAAGCAAGAGAACTTGCTTATGCACCGTATTCAAAGTTCAAAGTTGGAGCTGCTTTGCTAACAGAAAACGGTGATGTATATAAAGGGTGTAACATTGAAAATGCAGCGTACAGCTTATGTAACTGTGCGGAGCGAACGGCGCTGTTTAAAGCGTATTCAGATGGGAATAAACAATATACAGCACTTGCTGTAGTAGCAGACACAGATCGTCCTGTTTCCCCTTGTGGCGCATGTCGACAAGTTATCTCAGAACTGTGTCCAAGCGATATGAAAGTATATTTAACGAATTTAAAAGGCGACGTAGCAGAAATGACAGTAAGCGAACTGCTGCCAGGCGCATTTACAGCGGAGGATTTACATGAGTGAACAAAAGTTTAAATCAGGTTTCGTGTCAATTATCGGTAGACCAAACGTAGGGAAATCTACGTTTTTAAACAGAGTAATTGGCCAAAAGATTGCGATTATGAGTGACAAACCTCAAACAACCCGAAACAAAATTCAAGGAGTGTATACAGACAACGATTCACAAGTCATTTTCATTGATACGCCAGGGATTCATAAACCAAAGCACAAGCTTGGTGACTTTATGATGAAAGTGGCTCAAAATACGCTTCGTGAAGTTGACCTTGTTTTATTTATGATGAACGTTGAACAAGGTTTTGGGCGCGGCGATGAGTTTATTATCGAGCGTTTAAAGGAAACAAACACTCCTGTCTTTTTAGTGATGAATAAAATTGACCAGATTCATCCAGACGAGCTTTTTCCCCTTATTGAACAATATAAAGAACTTTACGATTTTAAAGAGATTATTCCAATTTCAGCATTGGAAGGAAACAATGTTGATACATTGCTAGAACAAGTAAAGCGCTATGTGCCAGAAGGTCCTCAATACTATCCAGCAGATCAGGTAACAGACCATCCTGAGCGTTTTATTATTAGTGAACTTATTCGTGAAAAGGCGCTTCATTTAACACGTGAAGAAATTCCTCATTCAATTGCTGTTGCGATTGAAGCAATTGAACGACGTGAAGGTGGAAATGCTGTTTATGTTAGCGCAACAGTTGTTGTTGAAAGATCTTCCCAAAAAGGGATTATCATTGGGAAACAAGGGAAAATGTTAAAAGAGATTGGAAAACGTGCTCGGGTAGATATTGAGAACTTGTTAGGATCGAAAGTATTTCTAGAGCTTTGGGTAAAGGTTCAAAAAGACTGGCGCAATCGTTCCACGCATCTTAGAGATTTTGGATTTAGAGCCGACGAATATTAAGTGGGGATTTACTAAATTTTGTGTTACATGATTTACTTTTGAAATGGCTATTCTAATCTTAAGCAACTTGAAATTGTAAGCCGATGATTAGGAGGGGTATTTCATGTTAAATCTTACCTGGAAAGTATTTGAGAACACAGGTAATATCGACGCTTATCTTCTTTTTAAGGAAATGGAAAAGAAGGTGGAAGAACCCACATCACAGACGGAACTGTCCGAGGATGATAATATAACAATGTTGTAGAGCGTTTGTGCTATAAACGAATAGGTGAGCGTATTGTTAAAAAAATGTGAAGGTATTGTCATTCGTGCAAATCATTATGGTGAAAGCAATAAAATTGTAACGCTTTTTACAAGAGAGCTAGGAAAAATCGGGGTTATGGCAAGAGGAGCTAAAAAGCCAAGCAGTCGCTTGTCAGCCCTTACACATCCATTTACTTATGGTAGTTTTTTAATACAAACTGGATCAGGAACAGGTATGGGAACTCTTAGTCAAGGAGAGATCATAGCCTCAATGCGAAGCATACGTGAAGATATCTTTTTAACCGCGTATGCTTCTTATGTTGTTGAATTAACGGACCGGGCAACAGAATCTAGAAAAAGCAATCCATTTTTATTTGAACTGCTTTTTCAAACTTTAACATATATTGATGAAGGATATGACAAAGATGTTCTTCTTTATATTTATAAACTAAAAATGCTTGATGTATTAGGGATTGCACCACAGCTAAACAGATGTGCTATTTGCGGTGCAAGCGATGGCGTTTTTGCATTTTCTACAAAAGAGGGAGGACTTCTTTGCCATCGTTGCTATGAACACGATCCGTATCATATTAAATTAACGCCTATGCTTGTTAAGCTGCTTCGTCTTTTTTATTATATGGACTTAAAAAGGTTGGGAAGTATTTCATTGAAAGAAGAAACGAAAAAAAGGCTCGCTTTTATTATTGATACGTACTATGCTGAATTATCTGGTTTAACGCTTAAATCTGAGCGTTTCTTAAAACAGATGAATTCTTTACGTGATACTTTTTCTGATGACGTACATGAAAAATCATAATGCCACTTCTTATGAATTTATAGACTACCTAAGCATTTCCCTTTCATAACTGTTAAATTAGTATATAATAATGATAGTCGAGTATGGCATATATTGTTTTTTGAATTAAGGTGGTGATTAAGATCGAACTCAATCACAGACAAGAGCATATTTTACAAATTGTAAAAGATAACGGCCCCATTACAGGAGAACAGATTGCCGAACGTCTTAATTTGACGAGAGCAACGTTAAGACCAGATTTAGCAATTCTTACGATGGCAGGATACTTAGAAGCAAGACCTCGAGTAGGCTATTTCTATACGGGAAAAACCGGGTCACAGCTTCTAGCTGATAAAATTCGTAAAATAAAGGTAGAAGAATATCAGTCGATTCCTGTTGTTGTAAATGAATCTGTTTCAGTCTACGATGCGATCTGTACAATGTTTCTTGAAGATGTGGGAACGTTATTTGTAGTAGATAAAAGGTCTTATCTTGTAGGAGTTTTATCACGAAAAGATTTATTAAGAGCAAGCATGGGGAAACAGGAATTGAATTCGATTCCTGTTAATATTATTATGACAAGAATGCCTAATATCACCTATTGTCTTAGAGATGATTTACTTGTTGAAGTTGCAAAAGGTTTAATTGATAAACAAATTGACGCCGTCCCTGTTGTGAAAGATCATCCTGATGGATATGAAGTTGTCGGCAGAATAACGAAAACAAATATCACAAAACTTCTTGTTGCTTTAGCAGAAGATGATCAATAAAAATTTCATGAGTGAAAAAGGGGATGTAAATGTTGATGAATAATCCATTTATATATGTGCTATCAGACTCAGTAGGAGAAACAGCTGATTTAGTTGTGAAAGCAGCAACAAGTCAATTTCATCAATCAGAAGCGGTCATCAAAAGAATTCCTTATGTAGAAGATTACGCAACATTATCCGAAGTAGTAGCACTTGCTAAGTTAAATGATGGCATTATTTGTTTCACGCTTGTAAAACCAAAAATGAGGGCTTTTCTTTTAAAAGAAGCAGAAGAAAATGGAGTTCCTGTATTTGATATTGTTGGCCCTTTAATCGATAAAATCCAGACATCTTACAAACTTCAGCCACGTTATGAGCCAGGGCTTGTTCGCAAGCTTGATGATGACTATTTCAAGAAAGTAGAAGCGATTGAGTTTGCGGTTAAATATGACGATGGACGAGATCCGCGCGGTATTTTAAAAGCTGATATTATTTTAGTTGGTGTTTCAAGAACGTCCAAAACGCCGCTTTCTCAATTTCTTGCCCATAAACGTTTGAAAGTAGCTAATGTGCCTATTGTTCCTGAAGTTGAGCCTCCTCAAGAGCTTTTCCAAGTTTCAGCTAAAAAATGTATCGGTTTAATGATCAGTCCAGAAAAGCTTAATAATATTCGACGAGAGCGTTTAAAATCTTTAGGCTTAAATGATGGAGCTATTTATGCAAATATCGAACGAATTAAAGAGGAGCTTGATTTCTTTGAAAAAGTCGCAGGGAAAATTGGCTGCCAAGTTATTGATGTATCAAATAAAGCTGTAGAAGAAACAGCAGGAGTTATTTTAAACAAATTATATAAGCACTAAGAAGGCATTTAGTTTGTAATTGTCTATTTACTTCGTGTCTTCAACAGATGGACAACTTTGTAATTTCCTGTAGAAAATATTAATAATTTGTATTATAATAAAAAATTGTGATAAAAAGATTGGTTTTAGGTTTAGACTCCGTCTATAACGAATAAACTAGTGGTATGAAGCGAAACTTCCTAACATGGGATTTTTTCATTCTCAAGTGGGAATTCACCACGTATTCTGTATATAAATAGACGGAAAGAGAAAAAAGATTTTTAGAAGGATTCTCTGGAGGGATGTAGAATAGAGAAATATAGCCGTAGAAATTCCAGAGTTTTTGTCGATGGTGATGCTTGTCCAGTGAATAAGGAGATTGCGAAAATCGCCAAAATGTACGACCAAGACGTCCTATTTGTCGCTTCTTATGCACATATGAGAAAAGACGAAGGCCAAAATGAATGGAAGTATGTCGACAGCGAAGCAGAGGAAGTTGATCTCTATATTTTGAATATGGCCCAAAGAGGAGATATCGTCGTTACCCAAGATACTGGGCTTGCAAGTATGCTCATTGGGAAAGGTGTTTATGTTCTATCTCCACGTGGGAAATACTATAATAAAGAGGATATGGATCAAATTCTATTTTTTCGCTACGCATCTGCTAAAGAAAGACGCGCTGGACGTTACCCAAAAGGGGGTCCATCTTCCTTTAGTGAAAATGATCGTCAAAATTTCAAGGAATCCTTCATAAAATTATTGTCGAACCTTAAAGGAATTTAAAGATTTATGAAGAATATGAATTAAGGTGGAGCTGTTCGAAATGGGAGGAAAAATTCCTGAAGAAGTAATAGAACAGATTCGACGTTCCATTGACATTGTAGATGTTGTGGGCGACCATGTTCAGCTTAAAAAGCAAGGAAAAAACTATTTTGGTTTATGTCCTTTTCATGGTGAAAATACACCATCTTTTTCAGTTTCCCCTGACAAACAGATTTATCACTGCTTTGGCTGTGGAGCTGGTGGGAACGCCTTTTCTTTTTTGATGGATATTGATGGGCTTTCTTTTACAGAAGCTGTAACTAAGCTAGCTGGTAAAGTGGGAATTCAAGTTGAACAAACTAACAATTCCGAGACAAAAGAACAGCAGCCATCAAACAGAATGATAGAAGCTCATGAGCTTCTAAAGAAATTCTACCATCATTTACTCGTGAACACAAAAGAAGGTCAGGAAGCTTACGATTATTTACTTCAACGTGGTTTTACAGATGAGTTCATTAAACGTTTTGAGATAGGCTATACCATTAATTCTTGGGATTTTGCTGTTAAATTTCTAACAAAGCGTGGTTTTAAGCTTGAGGAGATGGAGAAATGCGGTCTTCTCATTAAGAAAGATGATGGAAATGAATATTTTGATCGCTTTCGTAATCGGATTATGTTTCCAATCCACGATTTGCAAGGAAGAACAATCGCTTTTTCCGGAAGAATACTTGGGGAAGGACAGCCTAAATATTTAAACAGTCCAGAAACTCCTATCTTTTTAAAAAGCAAAACAATTTACAACTTTCATGCTGCTAAAAAAGCAATTCGAAAGCAAGAACAAGTATTGCTTTTTGAAGGTTATGCAGATGTTATTGCTGCAGTTGGAGCGGAATGTGAAAATTCTGTAGCCACAATGGGAACGTCTTTAACTGTAGAACAAGCGAAAATCATTCGCCGTAATGTAGAATCGGTTATTATCTGTTACGATGGAGATGGAGCAGGGATAGAAGCAACTGTTAAAGCTGCCTCAATTTTACAGGAAGTAGGGTGTCATGTGCAAGTTGCTCCCCTTCCAGATGGATATGATCCAGATCAGTATATCCAAGAGTTTGGAGCTTTGAAATTTAGGCAGAGCGTAATTGAGAATAGTTTAACATACACATCCTTTAAGCTACGATATTTGAAGAGAGGAAAAGATCTTCAAAACGAAGCAGAACGAATGCATTATATTGATTCCGCTCTTAAAGAAGTAAATACTTTAACAAAAGCAGTAGAAAAGGAGCATTATTTACGACAGTTAAGTGATGAGTTTTCTATTTCACTCTCTGCTTTAAAAGAGCAGGAACTTCAAATAAACAAAGTTCAGAAGCAAAAAAAGGATAATGCACAAGGAAATAGAAATAATATAGCTAGAAAGCTTTATACGCAAACGCAGTTATTACCATCTTATCAGAAAGCAGAGCGCTTTTTGCTGGCCTATATGCTTCGAGATGCTACTGTATCTTTACGTGTACAAAATGCGGTGCAAGGCAAGTTTAACGTTGATCTTCACCAAGCATTAGCAAACCATTTGTACGCTTTTTACGAAGAAGGCCACGAAGCTGATTTGAGCGTCTTTGTTCAGTATATATCAGATAAAGAACTAACTCGCTTAGTTTCTGAGCTTGCAATGATTCCACTTCAAGAAGAATTAACAGAACAAGTTTTTAACGATTATCTTTTTGAGATTTTGTCAAAGAAATCTGCTCATGATGAGATCCAAATGAAAAAGCAGGAGCAGATAGAAGCAGAACGCAGTAAAGATTACAGAAAAGCAGCAATGATTGCGAAAGAAATTTTAGAGATGACAAAAACTTTAAAAAAGCGATCATTATAAAATGCACCTTAACGTTTGATATAGTGTAAATATTGGAAGGAGGGGGCTAAATGGCTGAAAAGTCAGCTCGTTCTAAACAACTTGAACCTGAATTAACCCTCGATCAGGTAAAAGAGCAACTTTTGGAAAATGGTAAAAAACGAGGCGCACTAACATATGAGGATATCGCAGAACGCCTGTCAAGCTTTGAGCTAGAGTCGGAACAAATGGATGAATTCTATGAGTATCTTGGTGAACAAGGAATTGAAATTCATGGGGAAGCAGAAGAAACAGCAAGCGCTCCAAACATTCAAGATCTTGCTAAAGCTGAGGATTCAGAATTTGATTTAAATGACTTAAGTGTTCCTCCTGGAGTTAAAATCAATGACCCTGTACGTATGTACTTAAAAGAGATTGGTCGTGTTGATCTTCTTTCTGCTAAGGAAGAGATTGAGTTAGCTCATCGAATTGAAGAAGGAGACGAAGAAGCAAAGCGTCGCTTAGCTGAAGCAAACCTACGTCTTGTTGTTAGTATTGCAAAACGTTATGTTGGGCGAGGAATGCTCTTCTTAGACCTTATTCAAGAAGGAAACATGGGTCTTATTAAAGCGGTAGAAAAGTTCGATTACCGTAAAGGATTCAAATTTAGTACGTATGCAACATGGTGGATTCGTCAAGCAATTACTCGTGCTATTGCTGACCAAGCAAGAACAATCCGTATTCCAGTTCATATGGTTGAAACAATTAACAAGCTTATTCGCGTACAACGTCAGCTTCTTCAGGATTTAGGTCGTGAGCCAATTCCAGAAGAAATTGCTGAAGATATGGATTTAACACCTGAAAAAGTGCGTGAAATCTTAAAGATTGCTCAAGAGCCTGTATCACTTGAAACACCGATTGGTGAGGAAGATGATTCACATCTTGGTGACTTTATTGAAGATCAAGAAGCAACATCACCTTCTGAACATGCGGCATATGAGCTTTTAAAAGAACAACTTGAAGATGTTCTTGATACACTAACAGATCGTGAAGAAAATGTTCTGCGTTTACGTTTTGGTTTAGATGATGGCAGAACACGTACACTTGAAGAGGTTGGTAAAGTGTTTGGCGTAACACGCGAGCGTATTCGTCAGATTGAAGCGAAAGCTCTTCGTAAGCTTCGCCATCCTAGTCGTAGTAAACGTTTAAAAGATTTCCTTGAATAGAATACAGACAGCTTAGAAAAGGTAGTTTGCTTCTTTTGGGAGTAAACTATCTTTTTTAGCTATATGTTTGGTCATATTCTCTTTTTTAAAAAGGCTTTCAATGCTTCTTCTTGTTATTTTTACCATATTCTCTTCTTGACTTTTATTTTACTCAATTAGAAAACGATTTGCAAACTCTCTAAGCAAATATTTATTTACTCTTTACAATTATAATCGAAAGCGTAATCATTTTTGAAGAGAAAAGGAATAAAATAGATAAAAAGGACATGTAGAAAATAAAAATTAATAATCTATACAAAGTTTTTCTGAATTGTCCAAAAAGTTAGTGTTATCTTATTGGTAACCCTTTCAAAACATGCTGTTTTCAAGTAAAATAAAATTGTCTGTTGTAAGGAAGCCTGTCGCTACATATAAAGAGGAGGGAAGCGGGTATGAATCGTAATCCACTTGTACCGTTTTTTTTCATCATGGCATTTGGCATTTTACTAATGGTCATTTTAGGCTTTAAAGGCAATGGAGATCAAAAAGAGCTTGCCCAAGAAAAAGAAGGTGGGGCAAAGCAGGAAGAAACAGCTGCAAGTCCAGAGGAAATATATAAGCAAACCTGTATTAGCTGCCATGGAGAGCAGTACCAAGGTGTATCAGGCCCAGCATTAAAAGGGGTTGGCGAGAAGCTTTCACAAGAGGAAGTTAAAAAGATTATTACACAAGGAAAAGGTGGTATGCCAGCAAACCTTGTTCCACAAGAAAAAGCAGATGAAATGGCAAAATGGGTTAGGAAGATAGAGTAGCAAGATAGAGTAGCTGATAACGCTCCTTTTACATTCAAAAGGGGCTTTTTTATGTTCTTTTTTTCTTTGAACTTGAAAGAGAGCGCTGAAATCTTTATTATGAGAGAAGAAAATAACATGAGTAGGTGACATGATTGACGACAGTTAAATTATCAAATCGTCTTAAGCAAGCGGTAGAATTTATTCCAAAAGGAGCCGTTATTGCTGATATTGGATCTGACCACGCATATCTACCTTGCTATGCGTATGAGATGGGATACATAAAAGGAGCCGTAGCTGGAGAAATTACGGACGGTCCGTTTCAGTCGGCTTTAAATCAAGTGA
Source organism: Priestia sp. TRM10 (assembly GCF_057808375.1). Taxonomy (NCBI): domain Bacteria; kingdom Bacillati; phylum Bacillota; class Bacilli; order Caryophanales; family Bacillaceae; genus Priestia; species Priestia sp. TRM10. The sequence continues at coordinate 1,065,498 of NZ_JBJZOT010000015.1, read as the reverse complement.
AAAATTTAGAGCTCAATGAGAAGATTAGCGTTCGAAAAGGGGACGGCCTTGAAGTGATCTCTAAAGGAGAAGTAGACTGTGTTGTAATAGCAGGAATGGGCGGTGCATTGATTACAAACATTCTAGAAGAGGGAAAACACAAATTAGAAGGTGTTACTCGTCTTGTTTTGCAGCCTAATATTGGGGCAAGAAATGTTCGTAAATGGCTTATTAATAACGACTGGGAACTTAAAGGAGAACATATCCTTGAGGAAGATGGACACATTTATGAAGTGTTAATGGCAGAGAGAGGAAATCCTATGTCTCCATATGGTGACGCATTAGAAAAAGGCCTTTTGCTTGGACCTTTCTTACGTGAAGAGAAAAATGAAACATTTATAAAAAAGTGGATTCATGAAGAAAGCCACCTTGAACGGATTATTAAGCAGCTTGAAAAAAGCACTTTAACACAAGAAAACTTGAAAAGAAAAGGGGAAATGGAACAAGATTTAAAATCGATTAGGGAGGTTTTATAGTGGCAAAGGAAGTAAGCGGCCAAAAAATTATTGAAGTATTTGAATCATTTTCACCAAAGAACTTAGCGGTTGAAGGAGATAAAATTGGTCTTCAAATTGGAACGTTAAGCAAATCTGTAAAGCGTGTAATGGTTACATTAGATGTTATGGAAAATGTGGTAGATGAAGCAATTGAAAAAAAAGTGGATTTAATTATTGCTCACCACCCGCCAATCTTTCGACCTTTAAAAACAGTAACAACGGATGGAGCAACCGGAAGAATTGTAGAAAAATGTTTGAAACACGATATTGCCGTTTATGTTGCACATACAAACCTTGATGTGACAAAAGGCGGTGTGAATGATTTATTAGCAGATGCTCTAGGAATAAAAGATACGGCCGTTCTTGCTCCAACGGGTGAAGAAGCATTGAAAAAGCTTGTTGTATTCGTTCCGAAAAGTCATGCTAATGAAGTAAGACATGCTCTTGGAACCTCAGGTGGGGGGCATATCGGTAACTACAGCCACTGTACATTCAATACAGAAGGAAAAGGAACATTTCTTCCGCTAGAAGGTACAGATCCTTATGTAGGGACAACCGGTGAACTTCATGAAGAAGAAGAAGTACGAATTGAAACAGTATTCAAAGCTTCAGATGAAAAGAATATTATACGTGCAATGAAAAAGACACACCCATATGAGGAAGTTGCTTATGACGTCTATGATCTTAGCCAAAAAGGAGAAGAGTATGGTTTAGGACGCATTGGCAAACTTGAAGAGGAAACAACGCTAGGGGAGTTTGCTGAGCGTGTTAAACGTGTCTTTAGTGTGAGTGGTCTTCGCGTTGTTGGAAATCTTCAAGACAAAGTACGTAAAGTAGCTGTTTTAGGTGGGGACGGTAATAAATATATGTATACCGCTAAATTTAAAGGAGCCGATGTTTATGTGACAGGAGATTTATATTTCCATGTTGCTCAAGATGCAATGAATGTAGGACTTAATGTTATTGATCCTGGTCATCATGTTGAGCAAATCATGAAACAGGGCGTTACAGACAAGTTAACAGCTCTGTTTAAGGACGAAAATATTCTATGTGAAGTATTTCCATCTGAAGAAGATACAAACCCATTTCAATTCATGTAAAAAAGGTGAGGCATTAATGCCTCACCTTTTTTAATTATGAGCGCGAAAGTTCTTGCGCTGGTTGTGGTTGTTTAACTTTTGGTAAAATTTTAGAAAGCGGAACTTTCTTTTCATTTTTCCATGTTGTTTCATCATGTTCATCGAACTGATCAATAAACTGAATAACTTCACGCACAATTGGAGTTGGCGTAGAAGCACCAGCTGTAACAGCAACTTTCTTAGCTCCTTTTAGCCAATCAATTTTAAGCTCTGAAAGATCTCCAATTCTGTAAGCTGTTGTGCCAGCGATTTCTTCTGAAACTTGTGCTAGACGATTTGAGTTGTTACTTTTTGGATCTCCAACAACGATCGTTACATCTGCTTCACCAGCTTGTTCTGCAACAGCTTCTTGGCGAACTTGAGTAGCAAGACAAATTTCTTTATGCTGCTCCACGTGTGGGAATTTTTCTTGCACTTTTTCCATTACGTCTAATACATCCCATTGGCTCATTGTTGTTTGATTTGTAACAATGATTTTGTCGCTTTCAATATTCAAGCTTTTCACATCTTCAGCTTTTTCAACAAGATGGACGATATCAGGGGCAACACCAAGTGCTCCTTCTGGCTCTGGGTGATTTTTCTTTCCAATATAAATCACTTGATAGCCTTCTTTTTTCTTCGCGCGAATTAAATCATGCGTTCTTGTTACATCAGGGCAAGTAGCATCAATAGTTGTAAGCCCCTTTTCTTTCGCGCGTTTTTTAACTTCTGGAGATACACCGTGTGCTGTGAAAATGACAGTTCCATTTTCAATTCCTTCTAAAATCTCTAAACGGTTTGCTCCATCAAGCGTAATGATGCCGTCTTCCTCAAACGCATCTGTTACATGCTTGTTGTGTACAATCATCCCTAAAATATAAATGGGACGAGGTAGACTTTTATCTAAAGCGGCATTGCGGGCAATAACCATAGCGTCTACAACCCCATAACAATATCCGCGAGGTGCAATTTTAATTATTTCCATCATCAATCCTCCTCGTTAAACTAGAAAGAGCAGGTACTCTTGTTTCATTATAAAGGAGGATACTGCAGAATACAAAGAAAGAAATGTGGAAGAGCTAAGTTAAATATAAAGTTTGGGCTGGGAAGTTTTAGCATTTACTTTTGTTTGGTTAGAAGTTTTGGCCCTTGCTTTTGTTTGGTTAGAAGTTTTAGGTTGTTTTAATTTTTGAACCTTTTTTACTTCTTTTTTAACAACGGGCTCTTCAACATCACTTGGCGTTGATTGATCATCAGTGGTATTATCATCTTTAAGGGCTTTGTAAATTTTAAACATAGCCGGCACGTTTCTGACCATTGGTCCGTATTGCTGTACCATTGGTGTTACGCGCTCAGCAACACCTAAGACTTTTTGGACGTTCGTCATCACAGACGTTAGGTTGAACGCTTTCGGAGCGGCTGCGGCGTTTTGGACGCTAGACAGGCCAGCGTTTCGACCTAAAATTTTTGCTAAGATACCTCCGCCAGACGATGGTTGCGGCATGTTTGGTACCCCTCTTGTCATTTGAAAAGGGACCATTCCTCCTCGAGTCATTTGCGGTGGGAAAGATCGTCTAGGAAACAATGAATACACCTCCTTTAATAAACTTTCTATACTATATGCACAAAAAAGGGAGTTGCTTATTGAGAGGGACCTTAATGAAGATGTTTTTGAAGGGGAGTATAGACTTTATAAGCATACTCGCTTATAATCATATACAGTTTGCTTTAGGGTAAAAAGAAAAGGAGATTAACATGAAACAAACCAAATTTGAAAAATTCTCGTTTCAACCGTTTTTAATAGAGGCGATAAAGGATTTAAACTTTTATGAGCCAACTGAAATTCAGGAGCGTATCATTCCCTCTCTGTTAAATGGGGAAAGTGCGATTGGACAATCACAAACTGGAACAGGGAAGACACATGCATATTTACTTCCTATTTTAAATAAGATTAATCCGCATAAAGATCATGTACAAGCTGTGATTATGGCACCAACGCGTGAACTTGCTCTGCAAATTCACGAAGAAGTACAAAAAATTACGATCTTCACAGAAGAAGATGCGAAGATAACGTCTAAATGCTTAATTGGTGGAACAGACAAACAGCGTACAATTGAGAAGCTTAAGCAACAGCCACATATTGTTGTTGGAACACCAAGTCGTATTCATGATTTGATGCAAGAAGGAGCTCTTTCTGTTCGCCAAGTGGATACAATTGTAGTTGATGAAGCTGATCTTATGCTTGATCTTGGCTTTATTGAAGATGTAGACCGCATTGCAGCGGCTATGAAGGAAGATGTTCAAATCCTTGTTTTCTCAGCTACAATTCCTGAGAAACTTAAGCCATTCTTAAAGAAATACCTAGATAATCCACGCTATACACACGTTGCACCAAAACAGCTTACAGCAGCAAAGCTTGAGCATATTTTAGTTCCACAGCGTCATCGTGATAAAAAAGAGCTTGTTTATAATATGTTAACAAACCTTAATCCATATTTAGCAATCGTTTTTGCTAATACGAAGAAAAGTGCAGACGAGCTTGCAGACCACCTTTTAGAAAAAGGCCTAAAAGTAGCTCGTATTCATGGTGGCTTAGAGCCTCGTGAACGTAAACGCAGCATGAAGCAAATTCAAGACCTTCAGTATCAATACATTGTAGCTACAGACCTTGCAGCACGCGGAATTGATATTCAAGGAGTAAGTCATGTTATTAACTATGAAATTCCACAAGATTTAGATTTCTATGTGCACCGTGTTGGAAGAACGGCTCGTGCTGGTTATGATGGAACGGCCATTACAATCTATGAACAAGGTGACTATGAAGCACTTATGAGCTTAGAAAACAGAGGCATCGAGTTTGTGAACAAAGACTTAGAAAGAAATGAATGGGTTGAAGTTGATGATCGCAACAAGCGCCGCAAGCGTGTGAGACAAGAAGATGAAGTCGAAAAAACAGCTCATAAGTTCATCCGTAAACCAGCTAAAGTAAAACCAGGATACAAAAAGAAACGTCAGCGTGAGATTGATCGTTATGTAAAAAAACAAAAGCGAAATACGAGAAATGCACGTAAGAAATAAAGTAAGGGAAAGACGCTCTATGTAGCGTCTTTTTTGATTGAAATGCTGCTTTTATGATAAAATAAAGCGTACTAAATTAGGACGCGATGAAAAGCAGCTGAGAAATATTTACGTAGTGGAGGTAGCAATATGCTTAAGATAGGCTCACACGTTTCTATGAGCGGGAAAAAAATGCTATTAGGTTCTAGTGAAGAAGCATCTTCATATGGAGCTAATACATTTATGATTTATACAGGCGCGCCACAAAATACAAGGCGTAAAAAAATTGAAGAACTGAATATTGAAAAAGGTCATATTCATATGCGTGAAAATGGAATCGACAACATTATCGTCCATGCTCCGTATATTATTAATATTGGGAACACAAAAAACCCTGATACGTTCCAGCTAGGTGTTGATTTTCTACGTTCTGAAATTGAGCGTACAGCAGCGCTAGGGGCCCGTCAAATTGTTCTTCATCCAGGAGCACATGTTGGAGCTGGAAGTGAAGAAGGTATTTCGCAAATCATTAAAGGTTTAAATACAGTGCTGACGGCAGAGCAAGATGTTCAAATTGCTTTAGAAACGATGGCTGGAAAGGGCTCTGAATGTGGACGTTCCTTTGAAGAAATCGCTAAAATCATTGATGGTGTTACACACAATGAAAAGCTTTCTGTTTGTTTTGACACATGTCATACACATGATGCTGGATATAACATTAAAGAAGACTTTGATGGAGTGTTAGAGGAATTTGATAAGATTGTAGGAGTTGAACGCATTAAAGTTGTTCATCTTAACGACAGTAAAAATGAACAAGGAGCAGGAAAAGACCGCCATGAAAACATTGGTTTTGGGCATATCGGTTTTAAAGCGCTCCACTATGTTGCGAACCATCCTACACTCGCACATGTACCTAAGATTTTAGAAACTCCTTATGTTGGCGAAGATAAAAAAAATAAGAAGCCTCCATATAAAGTTGAGATCGAGATGCTTCGTTCAGGAGAATTTGATCCAGAGTTTAGAGAGAAATTGTTCCATTAAAATAAGCCAGGAGAACGACTACTGAGTTCATGAGGGTTGTTCTCCTGATTATATGCATTACTTTGCGATTAGTTCTTGAATGAGCTGATTAATCTTACGTGCTGTTTGTTGGTCTGTTACTCGTGCAATTTTTTTTATTAACTCTTTTCTTTCCTCTACATTAAAAATGTCAACTTTTTTTTCCTTCATAATATTAACAAGGGTAGCTGCCTGTGCATCCGTCAAGCTAACGTCATATTTTTTGCTATACTGCATTAATTCTTTTACAGACATACGATTGATTTTATTGTTCACAATCTGTTTGAAAATACCCATTCAAAAGCCTCCTTATTCTCGTTGTTACAGTCTATGTTTATGAAGGGCAAACGTGTCTTAGTGCACAAAACGTGATTTCATAATGCATCCTAATAAAGTAAAGCCTTGGTTAATCAAAGAATCACAGAGAACTTTTGTGCATTTTAAGAAGTGGACCAAGAAGGGAGAGCCAAAGTTATTATGAAACAACATAAAAAAGAAAAGCTGTCACACTTTTTAATGCGCTATTTTTTAATTGTTATTGGAGCAGGTCTAGCTGCTGTTGCGATTGAGCTTTTTCTTGTTCCCAATGATATTATTGATGGTGGCGTTATTGGAGTATCGCTTATTTTGAGTCACCTTAATGCGGGAGCTATCCCGTTTGTAAACTTTGCAACGCTCGTTATTATTATTAACCTCCCGTTTATGTATTCTGGGTACAAATATATTGGCAAAACATTCGTCTTCTCTTCAATTTTCGGAATTGTATGTCTAGCGGTTATTGAATCACAGCTTCACCATGTAGAGGCTTTTACAACACAGCCTATTTTAGCTACCGTTTTTGGAGGGCTCATTCTTGGTGCTGGAGTTGGATTAGTTATTCGAAATGGCGGTACAATGGACGGTACAGAAATTTTAGGTATCCTTTTAACGAAAAAACTGCCGTTTTCACTAGGTGAATTTGTAATGTTTGTGAACATTTTTATCTTTATTTGGGCTGGCTTTGTATATGGTCCTGAACAAGCGATGTATTCTGTAATGGCTTACTATATTGCATTTAAAACAATTGATACTGTTATACAAGGACTTGATGAAACAAAAGCTGTGATTATTGTATCTGATCATTATGCAGATGTTTCTGATGCGATATTAGATCGTCTTGGCCGGGGAACAACAAAGTTAAAAGGAAAAGGCGGCTATACAGATGAAGATAAGGAAGTTATTTATGCTGTTGTAACACGTCTTGAGGTAACGAAGCTAAAAGCAATTGTACATGAAGTAGATCCAAAAGCCTTCATTACCATTATGAATACGCAAGAAACAAAAGGAGCGCAGTTTAAGTCTGCCATCCATTAAAAAGGGCAGCCGCATCGATTTTGGAAAAAGATGCTGGCGTCTTTTTTTTCTTTAAAAACCTTTGTATTTACAAAAATAGTGTGTTCCTGTATACTACATAAGTAACCAAATCGTAATGATTCTTATAAAAAGTATGGTGAAGAACATTGACTCAACAATATGCACTTGAAGTAAACGATATGTCCTTTCGATATGATCGAGAAACAGTGCTAGATAATATTAACTTAAAAGTGCCACAGGGCGCTTTTTTAGGGTTGGTTGGACCAAATGGTTCGGGAAAATCAACGCTTATCAAAAGTATTCTAGGATTGCAAAAACCTTATAAAGGTTCTATTAAACTGTTTGGAACAGATGTGAACAAATATAAAGACTGGAGTAAAATAGGGTTTGTCTCTCAAAAGGCAAACAGCTTTAACTCAGGCTTTCCTGCAACTGTTTTTGAAGTTGTCTCAACAGGACTTACATCAAAAATTGGTTTATTTAAATTTATGAAGAGCGAGCATAAAAAGAAGGTAGAAGAAGCAATCCGAGCTGTTGGAATGGAAGCTTTTATGAAACGTAATATTGGGGAGCTTTCAGGAGGACAGCAGCAAAGGATTTTTATTGCGCGTGCCCTTGTAAGTGATCCTAATCTATTAATTTTAGATGAGCCAACAGTTGGGGTAGATGCGTTGAATGTTCAAAACTTCTATGATTTACTTTCTCATCTCAATAAAGAAAAGGGAATCACGCTTTTACTTGTTACACATGATATTGGCACAATTACAGAAAAAGTTACTCATGTGGCTTGTTTAAATAAGCATCTTCATTTTCACGGAAACACAGCAGAGTTTGAGAGTTTAAAAGATAAGGACCTGTCCGCATTTTATGGGCATCACGTTCACGTTCTGTCTCATGAACATGGAGGACAACCGGTATGATCGCAAATTTATTTCAGTTTGAATTTTTACAAAATGCATTTATTACAGGGATATTAATTGGCTTTCTAGCGCCGCTTCTTGGTGCTTTTATCGTTGTAAGACGATTATCCCTTATCGCCGATGCGCTTAGTCATGTGACCCTTGCGGGGATTTCAGCAAGCTTGCTGTTAGAAAAAAAGCTTGGTTATCAGCTTAATCCTCTTTACTTTGGTATGATTTTTTCTGTAGCAGGTTCACTTTTTATTGAGAAACTGCGCGGCCTTTATCGTCACTACCAAGAGCTTGCTATTCCAATCATTCTATCAGGCGGAATTGGAATTAGTGTTATTTTCATTTCGCTTGCAGATGGCTTTAATAGCGATTTATTAAATTATTTATTCGGAAGCGTGAGTGCTGTAAGCCGAACAGATCTATGGACTATTGTGGGGGTAGCGATTGTTGTTACGCTTGCCATTATTATCTTTTATAAAGAGCTATTCATTTTATCATTTGATGAAGAGCATGCAAAAGCATCTGGCGTAAAAGCAAAAGCTATTCATTTTCTATTTATTGTCATGGTTGCTCTTGTTATTGCAGCAAGTATGAATATTGTTGGTATTCTGCTTGTGTCTGCTTTAATGACTCTTCCAGTTGCAGCAAGTATGCGATTAGCAACAGGGTTTAAGCAAACAATTATTTTATCAATCATTTTTGGAGAAGTTTCCGTAATTGGTGGACTCATTTCTTCATATTATTTAGACCTTGCTCCAGGTGGAGTCATCGTTGTAATTGCCATTCTTATTTTGTTAGGGTCTATTTTAGTAAAAAAAGGGTGGGGAAGAAAACATGAACATTGATGATGCAATACGGATTTTAAAAGATGAAGGATACAAACATACAGGAAAACGCGAAGATTTGCTTACACTGTTTGCTGAAACAGATAAGTACTTAACAGCAAAAGATGTGTTAGAGAATATGAAAGATGCATATCCTGGATTGAGTTTTGATACCATTTATCGTAATTTATCTCTATTTACAAACTTGAATATTCTAGAAGTAACGGAGCTCGCTGGTGAGAAACATTTTCGCTTTCAGTGTGCTGCTGGCCACCATCATCATCACTTCATTTGTTTGGACTGTGGGAAAACAGAAAAACTTGCAACATGTCCAATGACAATTGTGGATGATTCATTAGATGGTTTTCAAGTAACAGGTCATAAGTTTGAAGTTTATGGTAAATGTAAAAAATGTGCGGTATAAGAAAAGGGACAAGCGTAGCTTGTCCCTTTTTTTGTTTGTTAAAAAAATGGGAGGATAAACATGGCAATAAGGAGGGAAACAATTCCGACTCCAATGGCCCATGTACCAGCGCCCCTTGCACCTTTACGACGAGCGATAAACCCTAACACAATCCCTGCGATACTAAGGATAACCGGAAGGAAGAAAAACGAAAGAACAGAAAGGATAAGCCCTAAACGTCCATAGCCAATTCCTTCACGACCATTTTGGTTGCTACGATCTTGACTTCTATCAGTACGTTTTTGCTCAATATATCGTTCATTACGAACATCTCCGCCTAATTCTGCTGCTGTTTCTTCCATGAAGGGTTCTTCATATTCTCGGTCTTTATACGGTGTATCTAAATCTTTTCGATATTGGTCTTTCTCCATTGCAATCCCCGCTTTCTGTAATCTTGAATGCTCAAGATAACGTGTAATAAAGCTTGATGGATGAACTTATAAGAGATGGAGAGCCTCCCATAAGTAAGACATATTCTTCATTATCTCAACGAAGTATTTGTCTTATCAGCATAAAGCTGATTACTCATAGTATGGAGCAAATGCTCGTAATTATAGGAATTAAACTTTTCCATTTTTGGGACTATAGCTTGTATGCTACACTGTACATAAGGAGTGATAAAACGTGAGGAAAAAGCGATTTGGGATTGATATTGACGGAACTGTAACATCACCAGAAACATTTATACCGTACTTAAACGAAGCATTTCAGCTTACGTTAACAATTGATGATATTAAAGAATACGATTTGGTTCCATTTGTAAATGTAAGTAGGGAAGAGCTTGGCCAATGGTTTGAAGAGAATGAACGAGACATTTATAAAAATGCTCCATTAGCTCCATATGCAAAAGACATTTTAGCGGAATGGAAAGAGGACTACGAACTTTTTTACATAAGTGCACGACATGATAAGCTACTTGACGTAACAAAAGGGTGGTTTGATGAGAATGGAGTACATTTTCATCACATTGATTTAATTGGGTCACATGAAAAAGTGGAAACAGCTAAAAAATATGAGGTAGATGTCTTTTTTGAAGATAAGCATGATAATGCATGTGAAATAAGTGAGGAATGTGGAATTCCTGTTATTTTGTTTGATACACCATATAATAGGTTGCCTGTTCCTCAAAATGTTCATCGTGTAACAACATGGCATGAAGCAAAGGAACTTATTGATAAGTGGTTTGGAAAATAAAAAAAGCGCCGTTTGGCGCTTTTTTTATACGTTTGCTTCTTCTTCTTGTTTTGCTGCTTTTTCTTTTGCGTAATGCTCTTCAGCAATTTTGTCGATTTCTTTTTTCAGTTCTTCAACCATTGTTTCTTCAGGAACTTTACGCACTGTTTTTCCTTTACGGAATAAAAGACCTTCACCACGTGCACCAGCAATTCCGATGTCTGCTTCACGCGCTTCACCAGGTCCATTTACAGCACAACCAAGTACAGCAACCTTAATCGGTGCTTTAATTGTAGAAATATATTCTTCAACTTCATTTGCAATGCTGATAAGATCAATTTCAATTCGTCCACATGTAGGACAAGAAATTAATGTTGCAGCATTTGCAGCAAGACCAAATGATTTTAGAAGCTCACGAGCTACTTTGACTTCTTCAACAGGATCAGCACTTAGTGAGATACGAAGCGTGTTTCCAATCCCTTTTGAAAGAATAGCGCCAAGTCCAGCAGCACTTTTTACCGTTCCAGCAAACAGCGTACCTGACTCTGTAATACCTAGATGTAGAGGATAGTCAAAAGCTTTTGCTGCTTTTTCATATGCTTCAATTGCTAAGTTAACGTCTGACGCTTTCATAGACACGATAATATCATGGAAATCAAGGTCTTCTAAGATTTGAATATGATGAAGTGCACTTTCAACCATTCCATCTGCAGTAGGGTAGCCGTACTTATCTAAAATACGTTTTTCAAGAGAGCCAGCGTTAACGCCAATTCGAATTGGAACTCCACGTTCTTTTGCCGCTTTTACAACTGCTTCTACTTTCTCACGACGCCCGATGTTACCTGGGTTAATTCGGATTTTATCTGCTCCACCTTCAATGGCTTTAAGAGCTAATCTATAGTCGAAGTGAATGTCTACAACAAGAGGAATGTTGATACGCTTTTTAATTTCGCTAATAGCATTTGCCGCACGTTCGTCTGGACATGCTACACGAACAACTTGGCAGCCTGCCTCTTCCAAACGTTTAATCTCTGCCACTGTTGCCTCGACATCGTGGGTTTTAGTTGTTGTCATACTTTGAATTATTACTTCATCGCTACCACCGATTGTCAAATGACCGACTTTAACAGGGCGAGTCTTCGTGCGATGTATGATTTCACTCACGTGTTAACATCTCCTTTTAGTAAAGTTCACATTTCAAACATTATTCCTTAATAAGAATAACGTGTTATTGAAAAAATAACTAGTAGTAAAAGTAAGTTGAATACATTTCTTTCTTCCGTGAATGGAAATACTACTAAGGAATGTGACTTTGTTCTTATATTTTAGCAATGAAAAGGGGAAGTTGACAAGAAATATACTAAGAGGAGCCGTAAATTGGAAATTTATACTTCTTTCCAACTTGAATATTCTCAGGTGAGAGATTATCGTTTAAGCGTCGAAAATCTTGGCTGATTTTCTCAATATTTAAATTGGAGTCTTCCTTTTGTAGTTGACTAATAATGGATAGTACAGTATCGCCCTGTTGGACCACAACAGTTTGATAATCTTGTTTTTCTGATTTTTGAACAGCTGCTGTTTCAACAGCTTGTGGAGAAGAGGCTTTCAGCGTTCCTACACTAATATCGTAATAAGCAACATACCCGATAAATAATACGATAAGAAGTACGCCTAGTTTTTTCATATGTTCCTCCTTGCCTTTTGTACATACTCTTTTTAACTTATGTTAGAAAAACCATCATCATGATGAGAAAGAAGGAAAAGAAATGAATGATCAAAAAATTACTGTGATGCTTGGACTCCTTCCTTTTATAATGGTTCTTGGGAATTCTTCTTTAATTCCAATCCTCCCTGAAATTCAGCAAAATCTTAACTTAAATGATACGCAAACAAGCTTTATTTTAAGTGCGTTTTCATTGCCAGCTGCGCTTGCTATTCCTTTTGTAGGAATCCTTTCCGACCGATATGGAAGAAGAAAGCTCATTGTTCTATCGCTTATATTAGTGATACTTGGAAGTTTGATCGCAGGAGTTAGTGAAATTGTAGGATCTCAATATAGCTACTCCTTGCTTACTGTTGGGCGCATCATCCAAGGAGTGGGAGCGGCAGGTACTACGCCTTTAGCAATGGCATTAGCGGGTGATTTGTTCAGTGGTGACAGAAGAGCAAAAGTGCTAGGTATATTGGAAGTATATAATGGTATTGGAAAAGTAATTGCTCCTATTATTGGGGCTGTAATTGCTCTTATCGCTTGGTATGCGCTTTTTTTTCTTTTTCCACTAGTAGCTATTATTCCTCTTATAGGGGTTGCAAGATATGTGAAAGAAGAAAAACAGAAAAGCACGGTCTCTTTTTCAACTTATATTAAGAAGCTTGGGAAAGTTTTAAAACGAGAACAGCGCTGGCTGTATCCAATGTTTTTTTTAGGCGGTCTTTGTCTCTTCTTATTATTCGGCTCTCTTTACTATCTTTCCTTTCTTATTGAAGAAAAGTATGGGATGGATGGTTTTTTCAAAGGAACATCTTTTGCCATTCCACTAGGAGCGATGACAATTACTTCTTATTGGACAGGGAAAAGAATTAAGGAGAATAAGATGATGATGAAAAAGTTAGTAGTAATCGGTGTTACTTTCTTAATTTCCATGTTTTTTATCATGGTCTTTTTTCATTCACTCCCTTTTTTAATGTTTTGTTTAACAGTAGCTCTTGGCGGATTAGGATTTTTGCTTCCATGTATTAATATGCTTGTGACTTCATCAGTAAGAGAGGAAGAGAGAGGATTCATCGTTTCGATATATGGGATGGTACGGTTCATTGGGGTAGCACTTGGGCCAATCATCTTTGAAAACTGGATGAAGGATGTTGAATTAATGTTTTATAACTCTTTAATGTTAACAATTATTGCTGCTGTTTGGTTAGGCTTGCGTACACGAATTCATGCCCCTTCATATCAATAAAGATTTATTATAAATGTTCAGTAATAACAAAAGCTTTAGAGTCTGTTTGTTGCTACGCGTTAAATGAGAGGGTGTGTAATATTAAGTAGAGCTTAAAAGTTCGGAAGGAAATAGGTGATTTATTAGCATTTAAATAAGTGTAAAATTCGGTAATTCAACGAATTGATTATATACCAGACTATAGTGACGATTCTTCGTGATGAATCGAAAATTTAAAAAATAGAGCTTTCTTTCTTATTTAAAAAATAGGGGGTAATAACCTTATTTACCAATTTGTAAACTAAATAATAACCCCATGTAAATGTAATGTTAAGTTATTGTAAATGTTAAATGAGTTCTGTTTACATAGTATTTTTTTTACGTTAAAACTATTTGTGGGTTTCGAAAAAAATGTCGAAAAAAATAGAGATAAAAAGCTTGAAGGGGTTGAAGATGTGGAATTAGATATCCAAACATTAATATTCGAATTTATTGGCGGACTTGGGATTTTCTTATTTGGTATTAAGTCTATGGGTGATGGCTTACAAAAATCAGCAGGAGATAAGCTTCGTGATATTCTAGATAAGTTTACAACAAATCCTATAATGGGTGTACTAGCAGGGATGCTAGTGACAATATTAATACAAAGTAGTTCTGGGACAACGGTTATTACTGTAGGACTTGTTAGCGCTGGTTTTATGACATTAAGGCAAGCTATTGGAGTTATTATGGGGGCAAATATCGGAACAACCGTAACAGCCTTCATTATTGGAATTGACGTAGGTGCTTATGCATTACCGATACTTGCAATTGGATCTGTTCTCATCTTTTTCTTTAATAAAAAACGAGTTAATAATATTGGGCAAATCTTCTTTGGATTTGGTGCTTTATTCTTTGGTCTTGAATTAATGGGAGGGGCAATGAAGCCTCTACGTTCTCTAGAATCTTTTCAAGAGTTAACAGTAAGCATGAGTGATAATCCTATTTTAGGTGTAGTTGTTGGGACACTTTTCACTGTTATTGTGCAAAGTTCGAGTGCTACAATTGGAATTTTACAGGAACTATACGGACAAAATGCAATTGATTTAAAAGCAGCCCTTCCTGTATTATTTGGTGACAATATTGGTACAACGATTACAGCAGTATTAGCATCTTTAGGTGCTTCAATTGCAGCAAGAAGGGCTGCTCTTACACATGTTTTATTCAATGTTATTGGAACAACGATCTTCTTAATTATTTTACCTTTCTTTACTCAGTTTGTTGGCTTTCTGCAAGAAGCCTTCTCGTTGAATAAACCAATGACGCTTGCTTTTGCACATGGTACTTTTAATTTAACGAATACGCTTATTCAGCTTCCATTTGTAGGTGTTTTAGCATATATTGTAACGAAAGTAATTCCTGGCAAAGATACAACGATTGACTACAATCCACGTCATCTTGACCCTGTCTTCATTGAACAGTCGCCATCAATTGCTCTCGGACAAGCTAAGGAAGAAGTTGTTCGAATGGGGCAGTTTGCCACAACGGGCGTAGAAGAAACTGGACAGTATATGAAAACAAAGCAAAGAAAACATTTTGATATAGCTGTTCAAATTGAAGACGCGATTAATAATCTTGATCGGAAAATTACGGATTATCTTGTTTTGCTATCAGCGAGTTCGCTGTCACCAGGAGAAAGTGAAGAACATTCTATGCTTCTAGATTCTGTTCGTGATATTGAACGAATTGGTGACCATTTTGAGAATATCAATGAACTTATTGATTATCAGTTAGCAAATAAAGTAAGAATTACAGATGATGCTTCAGCAGATTTAGAAGAGATGTTCTCTCTTACTTTAAGGGCAGTAAAACAAGCAGTCTACGCTCTCGAACATAAGGACTTGAATAGTGCCCGAGAAGTGTTAGAAAAGGAACATAAGATTGACCTTATGGAACGAGCATTGCGGAAAAAACATATCTTACGTTTGAATGAACGTAAATGTTCAGGTGCAGCAGGGATTGTCTTTGTAGATATCATTAGTAATTTTGAACGAATCGGTGATCACGCTGTGAACATTGCTGAAGCTGTTTTAGGCGAAGGAGAAGATAAAGTACGTAATTATAGTTAGTATGAATGAAAATAACCGTAGGCATAGATTTATGCCTACGGTTATTTTATCTTTATGTTAACATTTATCTTTATCTATTAAAGCAAGGAGAGGTTTTGAAGGAGTGATATTCTGGCAACACAATACTTAAAATGTTAAAAAGGAATTTATAGGAGGAGAAAACGTCTTTTTTAATACTTTTGCAAAACAATAGATATTAACAATTATATAGGAGTGGTGCTAGCTTCAACCATGTTTAAGGTATAGAAGAGCAATTGTTGAATAAGTATTTTACAACGTCTTTATAACTATTATAATGGCGAATTAATGTTATTGCGAATCCATATTTGTATTATCTCCTTTATAGCAAAAGGCTATTAAATAAAACAAAACAAGAAAGGATTAGATAAAAACATAAAGATATTGTTGTCTTTTAAGTATATTATCGTCCATACTTATAAATAAGTCCTTCTATCGGAGAACAAAGGGAAAGCATCATGATGCTAAAGGAGGGGAAGCGGTGGATGTAACGCTCCAGAAGCAAATTTTTGAATTTATTGGAGGTCTTGGCCTCTTTGTATTTGCGATTACATATTTAGGAGAAGGATTACAGAAATCAACAGGGGAGAGGCTCAGGAAAATTATTGATACGTTTACGAGCAATCCTATTATCGGTGTTTTTGCCGGAATGATTTCAACAATTCTTGTTCAAAGCAGTTCTGGAATGATTATTATTGTGCTTGGTTTAGTAAGTGCAAGATTTATGACATTAAGACAAGCTATTGGCGTTATAATGGGAGCAAACATTGGTACAACGCTAACAGCTTTCATTATTGGTATCAATTTTAGCTCTTATTTTCTTCCTGCACTAGCCGTTGGCTCGATGCTTATTGTATTTTTTTACAGTAAAAAAGTTCATTATATAGGCCAAGTTATTTTTGGATTTGGGGCTTTATTTCTAGGCTTAGAGCTTATGGGAGATGGTATGAGAGAGATTGTTTCGTTAGACATATTTCAAGAATTTATTTTAAATATGGGGAACAATCCTTTTTTTGGAGTAAGTATGGGGACAATTTTTACTGCAGTTGTCCAAAAGTCAAGTGTTTCAATTGGGGTTTTGCAAGAGTTGTATAAGCAGGATTCTATTAGCTTAACAGCGGCACTCCCTGTTTTATTTGGTGCAAATATTGGGACAACAGTGACGGTCGTTTTAGCTTCTTTAAGTGCCTCTGTACTTGCTAAAAGGGCAGCTTTAACGCATGTCTTATTAAATGTGTCAGGGACGATTGTTTTTTTAGCATTTCTTCCTGTTTTTACAGCATTTATATCTGTTGTTCAAGTTTCTTTTCACCTCAATGGAGCAATTACAATTGCTGTTGCTCACGCTGTCTTTAATATTTTTAACTCACTTCTTTGGCTCCCATTTGTAGGTGCACTCGTATATTTAGTTACAAAAGCTTTTCCAGAAAGAAATACCTTTGCAACTCAAAATCAGGGATATCTTGATAGACAGTTTATTGAGCAAGCCCCAACAGTTGCCTTGAGTCAAGTACAAAAAGAAATTATTGAAATGAGTCATCTTTTATTAAAAAACTTTGTACAAGCTTACAGCTATTTAAGTACGAGAGATCGTATACATGCTCAAGAAGTCGCAAATCTAATGGAAATATTAGAAAGCAAGGAAAGGAAAATAAAAGCGTATTTTCTCCTGTTATCTGAGAATGCTTTATCAACGCTTGAGAGTGAAGATTACTTTAGACTCCAAGAAGAAGTGCATTATTTAAAAAGAATAGGAGCTCATTGTGAGAATATTACGGAATTTGTGGATTATCAACTGGCTAATAAAGTCTTTTTTACAAATGAGGCTTCTTCAGATTTAGAAGAAATGTTCCAAAGTACTTCAAAAGCCCTTTCTGAAACAATAAAAGCTTTGGAAAGTAAAAACATAAAAAGCGCCCGCGGCGTTCTTGAAATTGAAGATCGGATTGATCGAATGGAAAGGGTACTGCGCAAAAAGCATATTCTACGTTTGAATGAAGGAGAATGTTCAGGAGCAGCTAGTATCTTATTTGTGGATATTATTAATAATTTGGAGCGAATTGGAGACTATGCTGAAAAACTATCTCAGCATATTTTAGAACAAAACAATTCTTAATTGTTAAGGGTGAGAGTTGAATGGAAAATAGAAAGCTATCATCCTTAACTTTAACTTTATTTTTTTTCTTAGAAAACGATTGACAAAAGCTTGTCTTGATGATAAATTAGATATTGTCCTATTTAATGTTCCACAGTAGCTCAGTGGTAGAGCTATCGGCTGTTAACCGATCGGTCGTAGGTTCGAATCCTACCTGTGGAGCCATTTGGCGGTGTAGCTCAGCTGGCTAGAGCGTACGGTTCATACCCGTGAGGTCGGGGGTTCGATCCCCTCCGCCGCTATTGTTTTATTATAATATTCATAATGGACCCTTAGCTCAGCTGGTTAGAGCAGACGGCTCATAACCGTCCGGTCGCAGGTTCGAGTCCTGCAGGGTCCACCATAATTTCAGGTGGAGGAATACCCAAGTCCGGCTGAAGGGATCGGTCTTGAAAACCGACAGGGGTGTCAAAACCCGCGGGGGTTCGAATCCCCCTTCCTCCTCCATACATATAACATTAACAAGTTTTCTGCTAAGCAGAAAACTTTTTTTGTTTAATCGTATAAAAATCGGGTAAAAGGTAAATATAAACTCGTTGTTTCAGCAAGAAGAAAATCATTTTAATTGAAACAATAGGGTATATTTGCTATTCTAAAGCTAACGGAGCAATTTTTGCTACCACAAATTTTACATATTCTAAAGGAGGAATTTTTCATGGCACATGAATTACCACAATTACCTTACGCGTATGACGCACTTGAACCACATATCGACAAGGAAACAATGAACATTCACCATACGAAACACCACAACACATATGTAACTAAGTTAAACGATGCAATCAAAGGTACTGATCTTGAAGCTAAAAGCATTGAAGAACTAGTATCAAACTTAGACGCTGTACCTGAAAACATTCGTACAGCTGTACGCAACAACGGTGGTGGACATGCTAACCATAGCCTTTTCTGGACACTCCTTTCACCAGAAGGTGGCGGTGAGCCAACTGGCGAATTAGCAGATGCAATCAACAAAAAATTTGGAAGCTACGAGAAATTCCAAGAAGAATTCGCAGCAGCTGCAGCAGGCCGCTTCGGTTCTGGTTGGGCTTGGCTTGTTGTAGACAACGGCGAAGTTGCAATTACAAGCACTCCAAACCAAGATTCACCGCTTATGGAAGGTAAAACACCTGTCCTAGGCTTAGATGTTTGGGAGCATGCTTACTACTTAAACTACCAAAACCGTCGTCCAGACTACATTTCAGCATTCTGGAATGTTGTAAACTGGGACGAAGTATCAAAACGCTACGAAGCAGCAAAATAAGAGAAACGCTTCTAATAAAAAGGCTCGGAGACAACATGTCTCTGAGCCTTTTTATTAGAGAAGTTATATTCCTTTGTTCAAAATTACATTATGTAGTATAACTCTTTTATCTTTTGCCAAACTAGGGGTAGAAGAGAAAAGGAGTTTTACGTATGGCAGTTTTGAAAAAAGTGTTTGGGGATGTTGAAGTTACGAAAGATCTTTTGCTTCTTTTAACGGTTGGAGCTCTTTATTCACTTGCAATATCATTATCCAATACGTTTGTAAACGTCTATTTATGGAAGCAATCAGGGCAGTTTTTGGATCTTGCTCTCTACAACTTAGCCATTGTGATTTTTCATCCTTTGACATTTGTTGTAGCAGGGAAGCTTGCTAAGAAAGTGGATCGAGTTATTGTCTTAAGACTAGGAGTATCATTTTTAGCAGTCTTTTATATTACGGTCTTACTTGTTGGAAACAATGCTTCATCGCTCCTTTTACTCTTAGGAGCTTTACTTGGAATTGGCTATGGATTTTACTGGCTTGCTTTTGATGTATTAACATTTGAGATTACAGAACCTGAAACAAGAGATTTTTTTAACGGATTTATGGGCATATTGAATTCGTTCGCAGGAATGATTGGTCCCATTGTAGCAGGATTGATTATCTCGTCTTTCATTAAAATGACGGGATATAAAATTATCTTTTTTACTTCTTTATTTTTATTCCTCAGCGCTGTTGTGTTAAGTTTTTTTCTTCAAAGGAGAGAAGCAGAAGGGAATTATCGCTTTAAAGAAGTACTTGCGGAACGAAAAAAGAATCGAAACTGGCGTCTTATTTTATATGCACACCTTTTCCAAGGAATCCGAGAAGGAACCTTTATTTTTATTATCTCTGTTCTTGTTTTTATTACGACAAACAGTGAACTTGCACTAGGAACATTTGGTCTTGTTAATTCTGCCGTCGCTTTTGTGGGCTATTATTTAGCATCACGATTTATAAAGAAGAAGCATCGATACAAGTCAATCTTAGCAGGTGGACTTTTGCTATATGCTTCTGTCTTTTTAATTATTTTTAAAGTAACTTATGTTAAATTGTTATGCTATGCTGTTTGCATTGCGATCGGATATCCGCTCTTACTTGTTCCTTATATGTCGATTACATTTGATGTAATTGGAAGAGCCGAAGGAATTAAAGAAAAGCGAATTGAGTTTATCGTTGTACGGGATGTGTTTTTAAATATGGGACGAATTATCTCAATTCTTTTATTTATCGGGGCCATCACCTTTTTTGATGAAAAACAAAGCGTGCCAATTCTTTTAGCAATAATTGGCGTTGGACATGCAACTATTTATTTTTTTGTTCGTCATGTATCATTGAAGCCCTTAGAAAAAATAAAGGAAGAAGAACCCTCAATTTCCAAAAAAACTTTAAATGAAGGTGATGGAGAGTCACCTGCATGAGTAATTTGGCGGTAGAAATCTTTCTTTATTTGCATTAAAATAACACTAGACAGTTAATAGGGCACCTTCCATAGGTGTCTTATTTGTTTGTGGAATAGCGAGAGATTGAAGGTGAAGGGATGAAGAAAAAGAGAAGAAAAAAAACGCACATTTCGTTGCGACTTAACCTCCTGTTTTTTGTTGTTTTTCTTCTTTTTGCAATTTTAATTTTAAGGCTTGGTCTTGTTCAAATTGTCCAAGGTGAAGATTACAAACGAGAAGTAGAAGAAACACAGGATTCAACAGTGAGTAACCCAGCTCCCCGGGGCAAGATTTATGATCGGTATCATCGTTCAATTGTTGATAACAAGCCGCTTAATGCGATTACGTATACGCGCTTTAAAAATGACCCTGAACAGTCTCTTAAAGTGGCGAAGAAGCTCGCAAAGCTTATTGATAAATCAACAGACAAAGTAACAGAACGAGATATGAAAGATTATTGGCTTATGGTTCACCCGAAAAAAGCCAAAAATCTAGTTCCACAGAGCGAAATTAAGAAAAAAGAGTTAGCTGATGATAAAGTCTATGATCTTCAGCTTGAACGTATTACAAAGAAAGATCTTGCCTCTATTTCAGATGCTGAGATGGAAGTTATTGCAATCAAGCGTGAAATGGACAGCGGGTATAAAATGACGCCTCAAAACATTAAAAATGAAGGTGTAACAGATGCAGAATATGCTCGCGTTAGTGAGAATTTAGCTGACCTTCCAGGTGTTAATACAACAACATACTGGAAACGAAACTATGTTTATGATGGACTGCTTCGCTCACTTTTAGGAAATATTACGAGCGATGAAGAAGGGCTTCCAAAAGACCGCTTAGACTACTACTTAACGCGCGACTACAGTCGTAACGATCAAGTTGGGAAAAGCTATCTTGAATCTCGCTACGAGGAACTGTTAAACGGTCAAAAAGAGCAAGTAGAATATATTAATAATGAAGCAGGCGACATATTAGATACTGAGTTAGTCAAGGAAGGGCAACGCGGCCGCGATCTTGTATTAACGATTGATATGGAACTGCAAAAAGCAGTCGAAGAGAGTTTAACAAAACGTCTTCAGGCTCATCATAGTGGAAATCCATATATGGACCGTGCATTTGTTATGATGATGGATCCACGTAATGGTGACATTCTAGCAATGGCTGGGAAGCGCTATGAGAAAAATGAGAAAACAGGTGTTCAAGAGATAACAGACTATGCGCTTGGAAATCTTGTTTCCTCTTATAATATGGGTTCGACTGTTAAAGGAGCAACAATTTTAGCAGGTCTTGACTCAGGAGCTATCCAACCAGGAACTACTTTTGTAGATGAACCAATCAAAATTAAAGGAACTCCTCTTAAAAAATCTTATAAAAATATGGGACGAATTGGAATAGGAACAGCTCTAGAGATGTCATCAAACGTTTATATGTTTAAAACAGTAATGGCTATGGCTGACGCTAATTACGTGCCTGGACGTTCACTTAACATTCCAAAATCAACTTTTGATCAACTGCGTAATTACTATTCACAATTTGGTCTTGGGACTGAAACAGGTCTTGATTTACAAAATGAATTTACAGGATATCAAGGTACAAAATATAATCCAGGTTTTGCACTTGACTTAGGGATTGGTCAGTATGACACATATACACCGCTACAGCTTGTTCAATATGTGTCAACAATTGCAAATGACGGTTATCGAGTGAAGCCGCAGCTTTTAAAAGAAGTGCGAGAAGCAACAGTTGATGAAGATAAAGAAGGGAAAATTCTTTATGAATCAGAACCAGAAATTCTAAACCGCATTTCTATGAAAGATGAGTATATTGATGTTGTACAAAATGGTTTCCGTCGTGTTATGACATCTGGTACAGCTGCAAAGACATTTAAAAATGCAGCATACAATCCAGCAGGAAAAACAGGTACAGCTCAGTCATTCTATACAGAAGGAGATCGCCCAGAAGGTACAGAGCCACCTGAAACAGAGAACCATACGCTTGTTGGTTATGCACCTTACGATAATCCTGAAGTAGCCTTTGCGGTTGTTGTACCATATGGAACGACAAGCGATATTGGAACAATGAGTCAACAAGTTGCAAAAGATGCGTTAGATGCTTACTTTGAGAAAAAAGAAGAAGGCGAGAAAGATCAACAAGAAAACTTGAATGCAGCAGGCGGCGTTCAAGCTGTAGACAGTGAAGACTCCGAAGCATCAAGCGGAGATGAGTAAAATAGAAAAACCCCTCTTTTTATAGAAAATTTACCAAAAGTGGATTATAATAGTCATATAATATAAAAGCACCTTTTTAAAAGGTGCTTTTATTTTGGTCTTATATAGTAAGGAGAGGGAAATATGAAAAGAAAAAAAGGCAGAAAAAGAACGCACATTACAATGCGCGTTAATCTTCTGTTTTTTGTTGTTTTTCTCCTTTTTGCCATTTTGATTTTGAGACTTGGTCTCGTTCAAATTGTTCAAGGAGAAGAATATAAACGAGAAGCAGAAGCAGATCAAGATTCGACAGTAAGCAATCCCGCTCCGCGTGGGAAAATTTATGATCGATACCATCGCTCTATTGTCGATAACAAACCAGTTAATGCAATTACATATACGCGTGTTAAAAACGATCCAGAGCAGTCGCTAAAGGTAGCGAAGAAGCTAGCAAAATGGATTGACAAGCCAACAGACAAAGTAACGGATCGCGATATGAAAGATTATTGGATTTTAATTCATCCAAACAAAGCGAAAAAATTAGTGCCACAAAGTGAAATTGAGAAAAAAGAGCTGACAGATAAAAAGATCTATAGCCTGCAGCTTGATCGCATTACGAAAAAAGAGTTAGGAACGATTTCGGCCGGGGAAAAAGAAGTTATTGCGATTAAACGCGAGATGGACAGCGGCTATAAAATGACGCCTCAATATATTAAAAATGAAGGAGTAACAGCTAAAGAATATGCCCGCGTTAGTGAGAATTTAGCCGATCTTCCAGGAGTAAACACTACAACATACTGGAATCGTAACTATGTTTATGACGGTTTACTACGCTCGTTAATAGGCAACATTACAAGGGATGACGAAGGATTACCAAAAGAGCAATTAGATTATTATTTAACCCGTGACTATGGCCGTAATGATCAAGTCGGCAAAAGCTACCTTGAATCGCGCTACGAAGAACTTCTTCACGGTCAAAAAGAGCAAGTGGAGTATATTAATAATAGTGCAGGCGATATATTAGATACAGAGTTAATTAAAGAAGGTCAGCGCGGTCGTGATCTTGTGTTAACAATTGATATGGAACTGCAGAAAGTTGTTGAAGAAAGCTTAACGAAGAACCTTAAATCTCAACATAATGGTGCAAATCCGTATTTGGATCGTGCTTTTGCTATTGCAATGGACCCACGTACAGGTGATATTTTAGCGCTAGGCGGGAAACGTTATCAAATGAATGAAGAAACAGGTAAAGAAGAGTTAACAGACTATGCGCTTGGAAATCTTGTTTCCTCTTATAACATGGGATCAACAGTCAAAGGAGCGACAATTTTAGCTGGTTTAGATTCAGGGGCAATTGAACCTGGAACCATTATTAATGACCAACCTGTTAAAATCAAAGGGACAAAAGAAAAGAGTTCTTATACTAACATGGGACCAATAGGAATTGGGACAGCATTAGAGAGGTCCTCAAACGTCTATATGTTCAAAACGGTAATGAGAATGGCCCATGCTAACTATATTTACGATCATTCTATTAATATTCCACAATCAACATTTGACCAACTACGAAATTATTATGCACAGTTTGGCTTAGGTGTTGAAACAGGACTTGACCTGCAAAATGAATTTACAGGATATCAAGGTTCAAAATATAGCCCAGGTTTTGCGCTTGATTTAGGAATTGGTCAGTATGATACATATACACCACTGCAGCTTGTTCAGTATGTATCAACCATTGCAAATGATGGTTATCGTGTTAGACCACAGCTTTTAAAAGAAGTACGTGAATCAACAGTTGATGAGGATCAAGAAGGCAAGATTCTTTATGAATCAGAACCGGAAATTCTAAATCGTATTTCAATGAAACAAGAATATATTGATGTTGTACAAAACGGTTTCCGCCGCGTTATGGTAGGTGCTAAAGGAACAGCAGCCTCAACATTTAGAAATGCCACGTATAATCCAGCTGGGAAAACAGGAACAGCTGAGTCATTTTATACAGAAGGAAAGAGACCCAAAGGAACTGAACCACCTTCAGTAGAGAATCATACGTTAGTTGGTTATGCTCCATATGACAATCCAGAAGTAGCCTTTGCTGTTGTTGTTCCATATGCAAACGGCAAAGATGTAGGGAAAATGAGTCAAAGAATAGCAAAAGACGTCCTCGACTCCTACTTTGAAAAGAAAGAACAAGGAGAAAAAGACCAAGAAGAAAACTTAAATGCAGAAGGCGGCGTTCAAGCTCCAAGCAGTGCAGATTAAACTAGAAAAATAGTTAAATTTGTAGAAATTTTACTAATAATGGATTAAACTATATGTGACAACAAGTAGAGGCACCTTGCAAAAAGGTGCCTTTATTTTTTGAGGAATTTCTACAGGGGGAGAAGGAATGAAAAAGAAGAGAAGAAAATCTCAACTTTCAACGAGAATCAACTTATTGTTTTGTATTGTCTTTTTTCTTTTTGCTGTACTTATTTTAAGGCTTGGACTTGTTCAAATTGTAAGAGGAGAAGAGTACAAACGCGAAGCGGAAGAAATGCAGGACGTGTCTGTTGAAAACCCCGTTCCTCGCGGAAAGATTTATGATAGCAGCTACAGGTCAATTGTTGATAACGTTCCGCTTGAGGCTATTACGTATACTCGATTTGAGGACGATCCGGAAAAAACACTTTCAGTAGCTAGAAAACTAGCAAAAATGATTGATAAACCAGTCGAAGATGTTACGGAACGTGATAAAAAAGATTATTGGATTTTAACGAATAAAAAGAAAGCAGAAGCGAAGGTAACACAAGAAGAGATTGGAAAGAAAGAATTATCAGATAAAGAAGCTTATGAGCTTCAGCTCAAACGTATTACAAAGAAAGATTTATCTTCACTTTCTAAGGAAGATGAGGAGATTATTGCCATAAAAATTGCGATGGATGGCGGTTATAAACAAACTCCTCAAGTTATTAAAGGGGAAGGTGTTACAAAAGAGGAGTATGCCCGTGTTAGTGAGAACCTAGCAGATCTTCCAGGTGTTAATACAACAGTCCTTTGGGAAAGAAGCTATGTTTATGATGACCTTTTGCGTTCTCTTCTAGGAAACATCACCTCTGAAGGAGAAGGATTGCCAGAAGAGAAGCTTCATCACTTTCTTGTGCGAGAATATAGCAGAAGTGATAGAGTTGGAAAAAGTTATCTTGAAGCTCGCTATGAAGAAACGCTAAATGGTGAAAAAGAGCGTGTTGAATATATTAACAACGAAGAGGGTGACATTATTGGTACAGAGTCAATTCAAGAAGGTGAGCGAGGACGCGATCTTGTTTTAACAATTGACATGGAGCTTCAAAAAGCAGTTGAAGAATCGCTAACAAGAAATTTAAAAACGTATCAAGGTGAACCATATCTTGACCGAGCATTTGCGATTATGATGAACCCAAAAACAGGTGATATTCTAGCAATGGGTGGAAAGCGATTTGAAAAAAATGAAAACGGAAAAGAAGAAATTAAAGATTTTGCACTTGGGAACCTTGTTTCTTCATATGGTATGGGATCAACTGTAAAAGGAGCAACAATCCTAGCGGGTCTTGATTCAGGAGCAATTACTCCAAATACCATGTTTTTAGATGAACCACTTTACATTGCAAGCACGCCAAAGAAAGGGTCATATAGCAATAACCTAGGAACTCTTGGTATCAATGGAGCTCTTGCGAAGTCATCAAACGTATATATGTTCAAAACAGTTATTGAAATGGCTGGAACTAAGTATGTTCGAAACGGCTCACTGCAAATCGGTCCTAAAACATTTGAACAACTTCGTAACTATTATGGCCAGTTCGGTTTAGGAGTTGAAACAGGATTGGATTTACAAAATGAATTTACAGGCTATAAAGGGTCAGAGTTCAACCCAGGTTTGGCGCTTGACTTATCGATTGGCCAGTATGATACGTATACTCCGTTACAACTTGTCCAGTACGTCTCAACGATTGCAAACGACGGCTACCGTGTTCGTCCACAGCTTGTGAAAGAAATTCGGGAAGCAACTATTGAAGAAGATAAGCGGGGGAAAGTTTTACACGCTACAGAACCGGAGATTTTAAACCGTATTTCAATGAAAGATGAATACATTGATATTGTGCAACGCGGTTTTAGAAGCGTAATGACAACTGGAACAGCTAAACAGTTTGCAAGTAAATTATACAACCCTGCTGGTAAGACAGGAACAGCTCAGTCTCTTTACACAGAAGGAGAAGGACCAAATGTAGAAACCTATAATGTTACACTTGTTGGCTATGCTCCATACGATAATCCTGAAGTAGCCTTTGCCGTTGTTGTGCCATATGCCATAAGTTCAGATAATCCAATGTCAAAAAATATTGGAATGGATATTCTTGACGCTTATTTTGAACAAAATGAAGATAAAGAAAATGCTCAATAATAACTTAAAATAAATTAGGTCTAAAAGAGGGAAGACGAAAGCGTTCAAGCGCGATTGTCTTCCCTTTTTGTCGATTTTACAAAGATAAATGGGAGAAAAGATCTACAAAAAATATGCAACATTTACAAAACCTTTACATTCGGTTAAAACTGATTTAAAAATTAAGCGTTATTGTAGTACTCGTAGGACAAAACAACGAATATTCTTAGGGGGAATTACCAATGAAAAGCTTCAAGCGTCTCACATTTATGATGATGCTATCGTTAGTAGTAATCATCGCTGCAGCCTGTGGGAATAACAGTGCAAAAGAAGACGGTGAAGGAAATAGTGGCTCAGGAGAAGGTTCAGGAGAACTTTCTGGATCAATCACAGTTTCTGGTTCAAGTGCAATGCAACCTTTAGTAGCTGCTGCTGCTGAACAATTCATGAACGAAAACCCAGATGTTGACGTACAAGTACAAGCTGGTGGTTCTGGTACAGGACTTAGCCAAGTTTCTGAAGGCTCTGTAGACATTGGAAACTCTGATGTATTTGCAGAAGAAAAAGAAGGTATTCCAGCAGACGAGCTTGTTGACCATAAAGTAGCCGTTGTTGGTATGACAGCTGCTGTAAACCCTGAAGTAGGCATTAAAGATATTTCTAAAGAAGATCTTAAAAAAGTATTTACTGGTGAAATTAAAAACTGGAAAGAACTTGGCGGTAAAGACCAAAAAATCGTTCTTGTAAACCGTCCAGATTCTTCTGGTACTCGTGATACTTTCGTAAAATATGGTTTAGATGGTGAAACACCTGCAGAAGGCGTAACAGAAGATTCTTCAAACACAGTTAAAAAGATTATCTCTGAAACTGAAGGTGCTGTAGGATATCTAGCGTTCTCATATTTCACTGATGATACAGTAACACCACTTTCAGTTGATGGTGTTAAAGCAACAGATGAGAATGTTCAAAAAGGTGAATTCCCAATCTGGGCTTATCAACATTCTTACACTAAAGGCGAAGCTGATGGTGTAGCTAAAGAATTTTTAGACTACATGATGAGTGAGGAATTCCAAAAATCTGTTCTTAAAGACCAAGGTTACATTCCAGCGATCGATATGAAAGTTGAGCGTGACGCAGAAGGTAAACAGACAGATAAATAAAAACATTTCATGGCTCTTTAGGAAAACTATTTAAAGTAATAGGGTAAGTGCTAAAAGGAGGCATTTACCCTATTGCGATGTTATTAGGGGTGTTTTAAAAATGGAAAATAAAATGAGTTTAACAGCTAGGGAGCGTCTCATCACTTCAAAGAAAAATAAACATAAGGATGAAACGCGTGGGAAATGGTTGGTAAGAATTTGTGCATTAATCATGATTGCTGCAACAGTAGCAATTACAATATTCCTAACAGTAAAGGGATTACAATCCTTCATTAAAAATGGTGTAAGCCCAATTGAATTTTTAACCAGTACAGATTGGAATCCAAAAAATGGAGAATTTGGCGCGGTTCCGTTTATTTTTGGCTCATTTGCCGTAACATTTTTATCGGCAATTATCGCAGCTCCACTTGGTATCGGAGGAGCTATTTTTATGACGGAGATTGCACCTTCATGGGGACGAAAAATTTTACAGCCAGTTATTGAGCTACTGGTTGGTATTCCGTCCGTTGTTTATGGATTCATAGGTCTTACAATACTTGTTCCGTATATCCGCGGGAATTTTGGAGGCATTGGCTTTAGTTTACTAACAGGAACAATTGTTTTATCAATTATGATTCTTCCAACGGTTACAACTATTGCAACAGATGCAATGAGTTCATTACCGAAAAGTCTTCGTGATGGCTCTTATGCGCTTGGGGCTACTCGTTGGCAAACGATTCGAAAAGTATTAATTCCTGCAGCTCTTCCATCTCTTTTAACAGCAATCGTTCTTGGGATGGCTCGTGCATTTGGAGAAGCATTAGCAGTTCAGATGGTAATCGGAAATACAAGAAATCTTCCAGAAACGCTTCTAGACCCGTCAGCAACATTAACGACGATTATTACACTTAACATGGGACATACAACATACGGAAGTATTGAAAATAATACGCTATGGTCAATGGGACTTATCCTTTTGGTTATGTCATTTGCTTTCATTCTTGTTATTCGCTATCTATCTGCTAGGAGGAAAATGTAATGAACAGTAAGAAGTGGGATAAAATTGCGACAGGAGTATTTATCGTCATCGCAGGGATTATTGTGTCACTGCTTGTGGCATTATTTTCTTATATTATTGTTAACGGATTTAAACAGCTTTCATTTGATTTTATAACAAATCCATCAAGTGCAGTTATGGCGGGCGGTGGAATACGAGATCAGCTTTTTAACTCTCTATATATTCTCGTCATCACAATGATTATTACTGTTCCGCTTGGAATTGGCGGCGGAATTTATATGGCTGAATACGCAAAACCAGGAAAAGTAACAGATTTTATTCGTACTTGTATTGAAGTTTTAGCTTCACTTCCATCTATTGTTATTGGAATGTTTGGTTTATTAATGTTTGTTAACTTAACAGGATGGGGCTACACGATTATTGGTGGAGCTCTAGCTCTTACTGTATTTAACTTACCTGTTATGGTACGTGTGAGTGAAGATGCTATTCGCTCTGTACCAAGAGATCAAAAAGAAGCAAGTCTTGCATTAGGAATTACACATTGGCATACGATTAAAACGGTTCTACTTCCAACAGCATTCCCATCTATTTTAACGGGAGCTATCTTAGCATCTGGACGTGTCTTTGGGGAAGCAGCAGCGCTTCTTTTCACTGCAGGGCTTTCAACACCGCGTCTTGATTATGCAAACCTTAATCCGTTTTCTGAAACATCACCATTAAATATTTTCCGTCCAGCTGAGACATTAGCTGTACACATTTGGTCTGTAAATACACAAGGACTTATTCCTGACGTGAGCGAGATTGCGAATGGTTCTTCAGCGGTACTTGTATTGGCAGTTCTTGTGTTCAACTTATTAGCACGTTTCATTGGAAGCATTATTCATAAAAAACTAACAGCTTCAAAATAATAGAGTGGGGGTTTCCAACATGGCCAATATCGCCAGCTTAAAACAAAGAGATAAAAATGAAGGTATAGCTGAACGAATTGCAGAAAAAGATGTGTCGTTATCTGTTGAAGATTTAAGCATTTATTATGGTCAGAACCAAGCGGTAAAAGGAATTTCTTTTGAAATTGAGAAAAATAAAGTAACAGCGCTCATTGGTCCTTCAGGATGTGGAAAATCCACATTTCTCCGCAGTGTTAACCGAATGAATGATCTGATTCCAATTGCTAGAAGCGAAGGAAAGATCATGTATGAAGACATTAACATTTTAGGAAAAGATATTAATGTTGTTTCTTTACGAAAAGAAATTGGGATGGTATTTCAAAAGCCAAATCCGTTTCCAAAATCTATTTATAACAATATTACACATGCTTTAAAGTACAGCGGTATAAAAGGGAAGAAAAATTTAGATAGCGTTGTAGAAGAAAGCTTACGTAAAGCAGCTCTATGGGATGAAGTAAAAGATCGTCTTCATGAGTCAGCTCTATCTCTTTCAGGAGGACAGCAACAGCGCTTATGCATTGCCCGTACGCTTGCTATGAAACCGAGAATTCTCTTGCTTGATGAACCATCTTCAGCTCTTGATCCTATTTCAAATGCTAAGATTGAAGAGCTTATTGTCAATTTGAAGAAAGAATATACGATTGTCATTGTTACTCATAACATGCAGCAAGCTTCTCGTATTTCTGATAAAACTGCCTTTTTCTTAAATGGAGATTTAGTAGAGTATGCAGAAACAGATAAAATCTTTACAAATCCATCTGTAAAGAAAACGGAAGAATATATTTCTGGACGTTTTGGATAAGGAGGAGCGAGAATATGTCTGCTGTCGCAACAACGAAAACAGTATTTAATATGAATGATTTAAATTTATGGTATGGAGAACACCATGCATTAAAAAACTTAAATTTCTCTATTTATGATCATGAAGTGACGGCTATTATCGGACCTTCAGGATGTGGAAAGTCAACGTTTATTAAGACACTTAATCTTATGAATAAAACAGTGCCAGGCGTAAAGATGTCTGGTGAAATTAATTACAATAACCAAAACATTTTAAACTCTAAAGTCGATTTAGTAGAGCTTCGTAAAAATGTAGGAATGGTATTTCAAAAAGGTAATCCATTTCCACAATCTATTTATGACAATGTTGCTTATGGACCAAGAGTTCATGGAACAAAGAAGAAGCAAGTATTAGATGAAATTGTAGAAAAAAGTTTAAAAGATGTAGCGCTTTGGGACGAAGTAAAAGACCGTTTGAAAGCTCCAGCACTAGGTTTATCAGGTGGACAGCAGCAACGTTTATGTATTGCAAGAGCGTTAGCTACAAAACCTGAAGTGGTATTGATGGATGAGCCTACATCTGCTCTTGATCCTATTTCTACATTAAAAATTGAAGAGCTTGTATTAGAACTTAAAAAGCAGTACACAATTGTAATGGTAACTCATAACATGCAGCAAGCAGCACGTGTTTCTGATAAGACTGCCTTCTTCCTAATGGGAGAGCTTGTAGAAATTAATGATACAGAACAAGTTTTTTCTAATCCTACAGATCAACGCACAGAGGACTACATCACAGGACGCTTCGGGTAAGTTATTATTTCGTATCATGGGAGGAGACATGAATCATGCGAAAGATGTTTGACGTAGAATTAGACAGTTTGAGAGAGAAACTGTTCTATATGGTTGAACAAGCGCAACACAGCCTTAAAATGGCTGTTTCCTCATTACAACAACAAGACGAAAACCTTGCTAGAAAAGTAATTGAAGAAGCTCCAAAAATTGATGAGTTAGAATATGAAATTAATAATGATGCAATCCAGCTTTTAGCAAAGCAATCTCCTGTTGCTTCTGATTTACGTCGTATTGTTATAGCTATTAAAGTTTCCTCAGACCTCGAGAGGATTGGAGATTTGTCTGAGAATATTGCTCGTATTAGTTTGAGGATAGGAGATAAGCAACTTGTGAAGCCAATCGAGGAAATTCCAAAGATGGCTGAAGTTGTACAAGAGATGCTTCTTTCTTCTTTCAAAGCTTTTGATGCAGAAGATGTAAGGCTTGCTAAAGAAGTAGCAGAGAAGGATGATCTCGTTGATGCGTACTATGGCAATCTTGTTGATGAGCTTACAATACTTATGACGACCCATCAACAGGATATTCATCAGCTAACGCAGCTTCAATTTGTTTGTCGTCATATTGAACGAATTGGAGATCATATTACAAATATTTGTGAAAATATTGTTTATCTTGTTACAGGAAAAATGTATGAGTTAAATTAACAAAAAGCGACGGCTAATAGCTGTCGCTTTTTTTGTTGTAAAGTTTTTGTAAAGAATGTGGGTTATTAGTCATGCGTCTTTAGTAATTAGTTATGATGATTATATAGGTGATCATCAAGAATTGAAAGGAATTTACAAGCATGAATAGTAAAGAAGTATGGAGTTTTAAATCCTTCTGGAGAAGTGTACCGATTAGTAAGAAGTTTTATAGTATTTTTCTAATGATGTTTTGCTTTATGATTGTTTCTATTTTTATAGCTAAGTTTTTTCTGAATACAACACTACAAACTTTTCAAAGTGCTAAAGAAACAAACGAGCGGGCTGTTCATATTACAGAAATAGGATCTCTTATTCGTTCTAAAGATATTAACATTGCTGATTATATTACATTTTTAAAAGAGGAGGACCTGAAGCTTTATCGTTATCATCGAGAAGAACTTCATAAGTTAATGAATTTAATTCAGGAAGATGTAAATGTTTCGACTGAGATGAAACAACTTTTCTCTAAAGTCAAAGAGAATAATGAAAAAATTGATAGATTATTTATTTTTGAAATTTCTCCAGCTGTTGTTCGATTAGATAAAGAAATCTATACGTCGGCTCGAGAAGAAATTTCAAGCTTGAGAGACGAGAATCTGCAGCTGCTAAAGGAGCTTAGAACATTTACCACAAAAGAAAGTATGGAAGCTTATAAAGAAGCAGAGGGCAGCATCACTATTAGCATATTAGGTCTTCTCATCTCTACAGCTGCTACTTTTCTATGTGGAAGCATTGTTTTATTTTTCTTAGTGCGATTTATCAACTATCACTTGCAAAAGGTTGTTGGCTTGGCAAAGAAAATTGCAGAAGGAGATTTGTCGGTAGAAAAAATGTTCTATGATGGAAATGATGAAATTGGCGTTCTCATTCATTCTTCAAATCAAATGGCAGAAAATTTGAGGACCATTGTAACTTCTATTCATGCTGTTTCTAAAAACATTCATTATGAAAGTGACCGTCTCTTAACATCTACACAAGAAGTAAGAAGCGGCAGTGAAGAAATATCTGCAACATTCCAAGACCTTTCAGATGGAGCCAATATACAAGCTTCCTCGGCAGCCCGAGTGATGAAAACGATGCAAGTATTTAGCGAAGAGATGGATTCCGCTACCAAGGAAGTAGAACATCTTGTTCTTGCCTTTCGATACATAAGAGATATTACGAATAAAGGGAACAAATCAATGGAGGATTCTGTTCAAGAAATGACTTCTATCTATAATATTGTTCAATATTGTTACAAAGAAATCCAATCTCTAGATAAAAGCTCAGAGCAAATTACTCAACTTACTGATTTTATTAATGAAATTGCAGAGCAAACAAACCTGCTTGCCTTAAATGCGGCGATTGAAGCAGCTCGAGCAGGAGAGTATGGAAAAGGGTTTAGCGTCGTAGCTGAAGAGGTGAGAAAACTATCACAGCAAGTTGAAAGTGCATTAGGAGATATAACAGGAATTACAACTGAAATTCAAACTAAAGCAAAAGATGTTTTACAAGGGCTAGAAATTGGCTATGAAACAGTTGAAAAAGGAACAACTCTTATCGAAGCAACAGGACAAGGATTTCAACATATTAACGAAAGAATGGAAAAAGTTATTACAACTATTGAAAAGATTTCGCGTTCTATCTATCACCTAAAAGAGCAAAATGTCCATGTTAAAAGTACTTTTGACCAAGTTGCACTAAACTCGGATAAAATGACAAATCGAACGTCCCAGACGTTACAATCTGTCCAAGTTCAGGACAGTGAAATTGAAACTATATTAAAAAGGATTGAAAACTTATCAAATAATGCTGATGACTTAGCTTTTCTTGTCGAAAAGTTTAACCTAATGAAAGATAAAAAAGAAGAATAGGATGATTCTTTCTAAAATCGTCATACAGAAAAGCTCATGGCAGTGGGGGGTCGAAACATTTTAAAATAGATAAAAGTATAAAGAATATAGAATCGACAAATTCTGTTCATTGTAGTGGTAATCCAATGATGGTAAAATAAAGGTAAGAAAATTTTAACTATTGTTATGTTTTAGAGTCTCTTGAGCATAAAAGAATGAGGAAGTAGAAGTTCTAATGTCTCTAGATAGACTGATCCTTTCAGTGCGCACATGTGAAAGGAACATTGTTTTCTTATAGGTAATATAAGTTTACAATGTTCTTTACAATTAACTGAATTTTTAGAAAAATAAAAGTGCTAATGCCTATAAACAATCTTCAACAGAAAGATTTAATAGAAAACGTTTAGCTGACAGTAAATTTACAAATCTTTTAATAAGTTCACATATCAATTGTGTTCGGTACAATAAAACAGATAGAGGGTGCGAAAATGGATACATTGTATACAAACGAGAAGTGTATGGATAATTTCAATGATTCAGCAACATTTTTTCAACCAAGAATTGGAATGTGGATTGATGGAGAATTTTCATGGATTGAAATGTCCGAAAAAGAATATCACATTCAAAATTGTGTCCAGTACAAATCCTTTGCTTTTCAAGACGAGCATAAGTCTTGCCTTATTGATGGACACAGAATTTCTTTAGAGAACTTAAATAATAGAAGTAAAGAAATTAAGCTATATGTGCAGTATGAGCAAACGAAGCCTTTAGCAAAGCTTGCTTACTACAGGCCGAAAGATCATCTTCTTTCTTATCATATTGAAGAAGAGCTTGTTTTTATTAATGGAAAAATTGATGAAAAAGGTATAAAGCAGTATACTGTAACTTCAGCAGATCAAATAAATGAAGAGCGTCATCTTTGGGGAAATATCCGTAAAGGGGCGTTAAAACATCAACCTCTTGCATCTCGAAATATTGTGAGTGCGTTTACTTTAGAGAGCTTTCTTCTTCCATATGAGCATACTACCGCTGATATATGGAATATTAAAGCAATAAATGAAGAAAACGGGGTTAGTGCTAATAGAAAGCTTATAAAAAACAGACTGGAATTTTCATTCGAAAGATGATATTATATTATAGTCTGATTAACGAAATCATGTTTGGAGGGATAACATCATGCGTGTACAAGTAACTTTAGCTTGCACTGAAACTGGTGACCGTAACTACATCACTACTAAAAATAAACGTAACAATCCAGATCGCCTTGAGCTTAAAAAATATAGCCCAAGACTTAAAAAAGTAACATTACATCGTGAGACTAAGTAAAACAGTAGGAATTTTATTCCTGCTGTTTTTTATTTAAAAAGAACTCTTTTAAAAGATAGATAAGAACATTACATAATAAGGGGATAAAATGATGGAGGAGAAAAAGGTTAAAAGAAATCTAATGAAGAAGAACTTAAAAGAGCTGTCTTTGTTAGAGCGAAAAGAGATGAATAAAGAGATTCTATCAAGAGTTGAGAATACAAGGGAATGGAAAGAAGCAAGAACAATTGGAATTACACTTTCACTTCCATTTGAGGTTGAAACAAGAGATATTATTGAGAAAGCATGGGAGGAAGGGAAAAGAGTTGCCGTCCCTAAATGTTTTCCTCAAACGCACAAAATGGAGTTCTACCAACTTTCCTCTTTCACTGAGCTTGAGACTGTTCAGTTTGGCATTGAAGAACCGCTTAGTACAGCTGAAAAAATATCAAAAGAAGAACTTGATGTGATCTTTGTTCCAGGAGTAATTTTTGCGAAAAATGGTTATAGAGTAGGGTTTGGGGGAGGATATTATGACCGTTATTTGCAAAATTACCTAGGTGAGAAAATATCCATTGCCTTTCATACTCAAATTGCTGACTTTGTGCCAATTGAACCTCACGATATTCCCGTTGGTAAAATCATTACAAACCAAGAGGTGTTGATTTGTGAATGAGCATCTTCTTTTCTTCCTTCTTATTATTGTCGCATCATATGCAGGATATAAAGTAAAGGCCCTTACAAAATCAGGAGCGTTTGGAGCCTTTTTAATAGGAAGCAGTATCTATGCTGGAACAGGAGTGAAAGGTCTTGCTTTACTGGGTGTTTTCTTTATTACTTCCTCGTGTGTGAGTTTTTTATTTCAAAAACGAAAAGAACATGTTGAAGAAAAGTTAGAAAAATCAAGCAGTAGAGATATTATACAGGTGTTTGCAAATGGAGGAGTTCCAGCTTTATTTAGTCTTTTCTTGCTTTTCGATCCTACTCATAAAGGAATGCTCACTTTCTTATTTGCTGTAAGCATTGCAGCAGCAAATTCGGATACGTGGGCATCAGAAATTGGGACACTTAGTAAAAGAAAGCCACGTTATATTTTAACATTAAGAAAAGTAGAAGCAGGAACATCAGGAGCTATCTCATTGCTTGGAACTTTTGCCGCATTTAGCGGAGCTTTGTTAATTGGTCTTTTTTTCACTATCTTTTGGGAGGAAAAGTTGATAGCTCTTTTGTTTATTGCGATTTTCGGTTTTTTAGGAAATATAGCCGATACTGTTCTTGGAGCAACCATCCAAGTAGAATACAAATGTACGAATTGTGGTATTCATACTGAGAAAACAGAGCATTGCTACATGAAAACAAAGAAAATTAAAGGCATTATCTTTTTTAATAATGATACAGTTAACGTAACAGCTGTCTTCATTGGAGCATTTCTCGCTTTTCTTGCCTTCCCCTATATACAAGTTTAATAAGAAAGGGAAGAATAATCAGCATTGTTCGTGGGAAAGTAAGAAGAGGAGGTTAGAATATATGAAACGTTTATTAAAGTTTTTCATTATGACTTTACTTATTTCACTTGTTTATCAGTCACGTTATCAGTTGTTAAACATGCTGTTAAGAAATAGAGTAGGTCGCAGCTTAGCTGTAAGAACGGCTTTTACTTTCCCTTATATCCGCGGTAAGATGATGTCGCAACTTTTTAAGTATTAAGAAGGAAGGAACATAGTTTCTTCCTTTTTTTATATGGATGGAATGTAAAAACTTGCTTTTTTGATTGGATTTTGCGATGTTAAAAAAAAGAGTTCAGGGTGGTGAAAAAGATAGCAGTCTTAAAGCGAGATTTTCTATATTTTCAAATCGCACACTTTCTTATAGAAGAACAGAACTACAAACTAATCTACGCTTCCGATTCTAAACAAAATTTATACTTTAAAAATATCGAACAGGATAGCTATATTAGGCTTGTTAGAAAAGATTTAATTTGGACGAGAGATCTTAAAGAAGATGTAGAAAAAGAGGAAGAAACTTTACGAAATTCAACGGTTTATCGTTTGTCCAAAAAAGCAAAATGGACTTATTTATATATATCAGATGTTAATCCTTTTTTTGACTTTCACTATATTTTCAGCACAATTACAGAAGAAAATATAACTGGAAAACTTTTGTCTCCACCTGATGTAATGGAAGAGGAGGAATTGGCTTTTGGGAAAAAATTTTCACCGCTTGTAGATGAGGAAAGCGCTTTAAACTTTATAGAAGGTGTGAAACAAAAAATACAAAGTATTGAGCGAGAGCGGGAAAAAACCATTCAAAGAACGTTCTTTTACGGAAAGCCCATCTTTTCTTCCATTTTCTTATTTATACAGATTCTCTTCTTTTTTTGGCTTGAATTTAACGGAGGAAGTCAGAATGTAGAAACGCTCGTTAAATATGGAGCTAAGCATAATGAGCTTCTTTTAGAGGGAGAATGGTGGAGACTCATTACCCCTATTTTTCTCCACATTGGCTTTTTGCACCTCTTAATGAACAGTATTGCTCTGTATTATGTTGGCACAGTTGTTGAGCGAATATATGGAAGCAGTCGTTTTCTATTAATTTATCTTATAGCTGGAGTATCTGGAACAATAGGAAGCTTTTTATTTAGTCCAACCATTTCAGCCGGTGCCTCTGGTGCTATTTTTGGTTGTTTTGGTGCTCTCTTGTTTTTTGGGTATAAAAGCCCGGAAATCTTTTTTGATACGTTAGGAACGAACGTCATCATGCTCGTTCTATTTAATATTGTGTTTGGATTCGTTGTACCTGGTATTGATAATGCGGGTCATTTGGGCGGACTTATTGGAGGATTTGTTGCAGCAGGTGCTGTTCAACTTCCTAAAAATCAGAGTAAACTAGCTTCTTTAGTGTATATTGTAATTTTACTAATTGGGATTGGCAGCAGTTTATTTTATGGATATAATTATAAGAGTTAGCAGTAAGATTTAATAGGTATATTGAAAGGATTATAGCTTTTGAAAAAGAAAGTATGTTCATACCTATTGAAAGAATTTACAGTAATTCACGAGGGAGAAACCTTGACGACTATAGTGATTCTCGTTACAGTAATATAGGAGAATTTATTAATTAATAGGTGAATAAATGAAAACGTTATACGATGTGCAGCAGCTTTTAAAAAGATTTGGGACTATCATTTATACAGGAAGCCAACAAGCTGACCTTGACCTTATGGAAGAAGAGCTAAGAGAGCTTGCAAGGTCTGGTTTGATTGAATATCGTCAGTTAACTGAAGCACTTCTTTTAATTCGCCATAGACGTGAACAAAGAACAGAAAAAGGATGAGATCTTATGGAAGAGAAATGGCTGATTGGGGTTGATTTAGGAGGAACGACAGTAAAGTTAGCCTTCGTTAATCAATATGGAGAAATCATTTACAAATGGGAAATTCCGACTGATAAAAGCAATCAAGGGCATAATATCCCAACAGATATTGCAAAATCAATTGATGAACAACTTGAAAAGTGTGGGGAAATAAAAGCTAAAATTATGGGAATTGGCATCGGAGCACCAGGACCTGTAAAGGAAACAAATGGGTCTGTAGATGTTGCCGTTAATTTAGGGTGGAATAAATTCCCTTTAAAAGACTTACTTGAAGTTGAAACAGGTCTTCCTGTGTTTGTAGACAATGATGCAAATATTGCAGCAATTGGTGAGATGTGGAAGGGTGCTGGTGAAGGAGCAAAAGATCTTCTTTGCGTTACCCTTGGTACAGGTGTTGGCGGTGGCATTATTGCACATGGTGACATTGTACGTGGAGTAAATGGGGCTGCTGGTGAGATTGGACATATTACTTCTATACCTGAAGGTGGAGCTCCTTGTAACTGTGGAAAAACAGGATGTTTAGAAACAGTAGCTTCAGCAACAGGAATCGTTCGTCTTGCTAAAGAAAAGATTGCTGAAAACGGAAACACGACAATGCAATGTTTTTATGAAGACGGAACTTTAACAGCCAAAGAAGTATTTGACTGTGCTCGTGAAGGCGATGAAGTGGCAAAGGCAGTAATTGAAGAAGTGGCGTTTCACCTTGGTTTAGCACTAGCAAATACTGCAAATGGATTAAATCCTGAAAAAATCGTTCTCGGTGGAGGCGTTTCTCGTGCCGGTGATATTTTACTTCAGTCTATTAAAGACAGATTTAATCAATTTGCGTTTCCTCGTGTTGCAAAAGGAGCGGAAATTACGATTGCAACATTAGGTAACGATGCAGGTGTAATTGGTGGGGCATGGCTTGTTAAAACACAGCTGCCACAGCACGTGTAAAAAGTTAGATCTGAACACAAAGCTTAGAAAGTAAAAGAGTGTTACGATACACCCTTTTACTTTCTAAGCTTTTTTATTATGTTGAATAGTTCTTAACAGTTCTTCAACATAAAGAAGCTTCTTCTATAATAAAATGAACGAGAAGAGGGGGGATAACATGTGGAATACACCTTGTGATTCAAGACGCTTAGAGGAGGCTTTATATGCATTAAATAACCTATACTCTTTCGTCAACATCGAGGTTATTGGGCAGAGCGTGTTAGGACAAGATTTATATCATATAACAATAGGAGAAGGAGCACGAAAAGTCCATATGAATGCCTCGATGCATGCAAATGAATGGATTACAACCAATAGCCTTATGCTCTTTTTGTTTCACTATTGTCAAAGGATTGATTGTGATGAAGAGATTGAAAACAAGAGAGCAAGAGAACTTTTTAAAGAGACAACACTTTCTGCCTTTCCGATGATTAATCCAGATGGAGTTAACCTTGTTTTATATGGAGTTAAAAGTGCTGATGTAGAAAGAGAGAAAGTGCTGTTTATAAATGAAGGAAGTATGGAGTTTCATCACTGGAAAGCTAATATTAGGGGAATAGACTTGAATAATCAATTTCCAGCAAATTGGGAAATTGAAAAAGAGCGCAAGGAAGCCAAACGAGCTGCACCACGTGACTACCCTGGTGATGTGCCGCTTACAGAACCTGAAGTAAGAGCACTGTATACTTTAACAAAGAAGGAAAACTTTGATTCCGTTCTTTCCCTACATACACAAGGAGAAGAATTTTATTGGGGCTATATGAACAAAGAACCACAAATCTCTAAAAAAATGGCGGATGAGTTTGCAAGA
Source organism: Priestia sp. TRM10 (assembly GCF_057808375.1). Taxonomy (NCBI): domain Bacteria; kingdom Bacillati; phylum Bacillota; class Bacilli; order Caryophanales; family Bacillaceae; genus Priestia; species Priestia sp. TRM10. Next base: position 1,024,740 of record NZ_JBJZOT010000015.1, on the reverse strand, counting down.
GTAAGTAGTTACAAATCGGTTCAGATGATTGACAGCCATGCAGGGTTTAAAGATTGGTTTATTCATGAGTATAGAAGACCAGGTTTTACAATTGAACTTGGCAAGGGCATTAATCCACTTCCTCTTTCACATCTTCCTTCTATTTATGATAGATGTTCTAAAATCTTAGTAGCTCAGTTAGCTTTTGATACTAAAGGGTAAAATAAAAAGGATCGCTTATATTTAAGCGATCCTCTTGCTTTTACAAGCTGATTAGCTTGCTTTTTTCTTAACTGCTTTCTCTTCTTCAAGTTCTTCTCGCAATGCTTTGATAAGTGCCCAGCACATAAAGAGTAGAACAAAAATAAATGGAAAGGCTGAAACAAGCGAAGCCGTTTGGAGCACATTTAGAGCATTTTCCCCACCAGCTAAAAGCAGAACTGCTGCTGATGCAGCTTGAACAATTCCCCATGTTACTTTAATTTTAACAGATGGATCCAAGTTTCCTCGCTCACTTAACATACCTAGTACGAAACTAGATGTATCTGCTACTGTAATATAATAAATTAATACAACAGCAAATCCAACAGCAGTTAAGATACCACTTGCAGGAAGATAGTCAAAGAACGTGAAAACAGATAGAGATACGTTAGATGCAATATTATTTGCTAATCCAGGATTGCTTGCATTTTGAACTAAATCAAGCGCAGCTCCTCCGAACACAGCAAACCATGCGCACGTACCAAGTGTTGGTACAACAAGTACGCCGATAACGAATTCGCGAATTGTTCTTCCTTTTGAAATACGAGCGATGAACATTCCAACGAAAGGACACCAAGCAATCCACCAAGCCCAATAGAATAGGGTCCAGTCTCCAACCCACGCGTTATCCGTGAATGGAGTTAAACGTAAACTCATTTCAACAAAGTCATTTAAGTAACTACCAAGTGAAGTGAAGAACGTTTCAAAAATAATCGATGTTGGTCCTAGAATTAATACCAGGAACATGATCAAGAAAGATAAAATAATAGCTGCATTAGATAAAAACTGGATACCTTTCTCTAGTCCTGTACTAATCGAGATGATAAATAATATCGTTCCAGCACCAATAACGGTCATTTGAATTGCTGTTGTGTCAGGCAGACCAAATATAGCATGAAGCCCAGCGGAAATTTGCATTGCACCAAGTCCAAGGGATGTTGCAATTCCAAATACGGTAGCGAACACGGAAATAATGTCAATCGTTTTTCCGATTGGTCCGTAAATTTTTTCTTTAAGAACAGGGTAGAAGATGGAACTAATTGCAGCAGGTAACCCTTTCTTAAATTGAAAATAAGCTAAAGCTAATCCGATGACAGTATAAATTCCCCATGGCTGTAATCCCCAGTGGAAGAATGAGAACTTCATAGCAACGTTTGCTGCTGAATCTGTAAACCCTTCTCCATATGGAGGATTGGTATAATGTGTAACAGGTTCTGCAACTCCCCAGTAAACAATACCAACGCCCATGCCTGCTCCAAATAACATAGCAAGCCAAGATCCTGTTCTAAATTCTGGTTTTTCGTTATCTTTTCCTAGTTTGATATGTCCATATCTAGAAAATAATAAATACACTGCGAAGATGACTAAGAAAAAAGCAGAGCTCAGATAAACCCAACCAAGGTTATTAATCATATAAGTGTAAATAGCATTTGTAACACTAGTGAAGCTTGAGGTGAAGAGACCTCCCCAGACGATAAAAATAACCGTCAGTAAAATAGAAATGATAAAAACACTATGTTTTTCAAAACCTTTGTTCATAATATCTATTGTTGCTCCTTCCTTTATTCAGTTTTTAGAAAATGGTATTAAAGGGGTGGGCGAACAAGTAACTAGTTTAACATACTCATATGCATTGTCTAGTCTAACGGTTCCTATTTTCAAAGAGTTGGTGTCTTTATGCCTATTATGAAGGGGGTTTGAAGAGATAAATTTTTTTGAAAAAAATTTAAAAATTATGTTATTTAGATATAAAAAAGTTACGTAATAGAATTTATGAAGAACAATTTAAGGAATGTAAAAAGTATGAGGCGAAGGTACATTTTTCGTTAAAATAGAATGTGGTATTTAAGTACTGAAAAGGTTAAAAATGGATATTATCTTATCAAAAAATGCTTTTTAAAAATGCACACAGTATAACTATATGATCATTATTAACTGTAAAGGAAGAAATATCTATTTTGAAATCTTAAAAGAGATAATTTAACATTTTTGATTTTTAAAATATAGTTGAAATCACTCATTACACGTAGGATAATTCAAGTTAGAATAGAATAAGTTTGAGAAAAAGTGGGTGAGTTGATGAGGAAGAATGTGTTTGTTTTATTGTTAATTTTTGTAGTCCTAACAGGGTGTCAAGCTCATCAACCTAACTCGAAAATTAGAGAAGGAACCAAAGAGAATCATACAATTGATAATATTAAGTCTCTTCATACACAAGATTCTACAGCAATTGGAGATTGGTATGATAAGCATCATGTTTTAGTTATAGATAAAAAAGACAAGGAATATGAAGTGAATCGGTATAATTTATATTCAGGAAAGAGCTCTTCTTTTTTTAAAACAAGCAATCAAGTGATGTCAATAAAGAGAAGTCCTGATAGTAAAATGTTTCTCTTGCAAACTTCTTTATCAGAAGAGAAAATTGAACTTTCTTTTTTTAATAGAAAAGGAGAGTTGCAAAAAAGGTTTTCGTTTCCGGCTTATGAAGTTGAATATAATTGGAATTCCTTTGATGAAAATCGCATCGTTGTTACAACGTTTTCAAAAGATTGGAGCTTTGATGTTTACGCTCTTAATATTGAGACTGGGGAGAAGAAACACCTTTCTACAGATCAACCGTTTGTTCAATGGGTGAGTAAAACAAATATTGCTTATTTAGATAACAAGGATTTAATGAACAATGAAGCACCCCTCGTGAAAGAAAACATTGAAACAAATAAAAAGAATGACCTATCAAAAAAAGGCCTTATGTTTTCGAATGAGCAAAAATATTTACTTATCCTGCATTACGATCGGAATCAAGAAGGATATGGAACTTATACTTTTTATGATATGAAAAATCAAAAGGTAAGGGAGTTTCAAGTTCCTCTTCTTTCAGATTACTCTGGATGGAGTGTACCGTACTATGGATGGGATTCTCATCAACATGTGTTTTATACATATAAGCCAAAGTACAGTACAAATAAAGCTTCTTACAATGAGGAATTTATGCTTGTAGGCTTTTCATTAGAAACAGGGCAAGAAAACAAAATTGCGTTGTTAAAGGAAGAGAAACCAATCAGGGTTTCTCCAGACGGTAAATATGCTTTACTTGGTTTGAATGGAAAGAAAATAGTGGATTTAAAGACAGGGGAAACTAAATCATTGATAAAATAATAGCATGTAAAAAACGGCTTTTGAGTAATATTACTCAAAAGCCGTTTTTGTGTATGTTAATGTCCGCCTGGATAACCATTTCCGATGATTGTCATAACTGTAAAAAATCCGAATACAGCAAAAGTCGCTAAAGCAAAACCAAATCCTAAAAAGTTTTTGTTTTTAAGCGCTGAAATCGTACCAAATATCGCCAAAAGTGCAACTAGACCAAAAATAATAACTGTACCCATTGATTTCCCCCTTTTCCCCAGTTACTTAATACTATTCACTTGCTACGTCAAAATATCCGATGTACCATAAATAGTGTACACACTTAAGCTTATTTTATAGCTTTTCTAAATATTTGTCGAGGTAAAAAATCTGAAAATAAGAGGTGTTAAAGGAAATGTTGAAGCATTATAAAAGATCACTAGGTCCTGTTGGAACGAACTGCTATGTTGTAGCAAATGAGAAAAAAGAATGTCTAATTTTTGATCCAAGTGCAGAAGGTCACAAAATAATGGCACTTATTAAAGAAAAAGGTTTAAAGCCACAAGCTATTTTATTAACTCACGCTCATTTTGACCATATTGGAGCCCTTGATGAAGTAAGAGACCGCTTTGACGTGCCTGTTTATGTCCACAAAAAAGAGAAAGATTGGCTTGGAGATCCATCAAAAAATGCTTCTGCTTCTTTCCCATTAGGTCCTGTTACAGCTAAAGAAGCAACAAACCTTTGGGATGTAGAGGGAGAGAAAACGATTGGCAACTTCTCATTTTCTGTGCTTGAGACACCAGGGCACACGCCAGGAAGTGTCTCTTATGTTTTCAAAGAAGATGATTTTGTTATCTCAGGTGATGTGCTATTTGCTGGAAGCATTGGAAGAACTGATTTGCCAGGTGGAAATCACGAAGAACTGCTAGAGAGCATTCATAAAAAAATGCTTACTCTAGGAGAAACAATGCTTGTTTTATCAGGTCATGGTGAAGAAACCACAATTGAAAGAGAAATGGACAGCAACCCATTTCTGAATGGCTTCATGTAAATAAAAAGCAGTGCTAACAATAGCACTGCTTTTTATTTTTAATTTGGAAGCGTTATCTAATTATCCTCCAGGAGTCATCATAAATGTCGTCCAATATGTGAATCCAGCAAAGAAAACGGTTAGATACGCTCCAAAAACATAGATGTACATTCGCTCTGAAAGTTTTAAATAGCTTAATAGCACAAAAAAGCCTGTTTGACCTAGAAACAGCAGTGACGTTGTTGGCATATGGCCGAGATAGAACATAACTGCGAAAAGTCCCGTCCAAAAGCCAAGAACTCGATACATACGATCCATACGTATCCCTCCCCTTTGGCTCACTATAAAACCTTTTCTTTTTTATTATAATGTGAAAATTAGGAAAAAGTAAATGAGGTTTAAGCTAATCACTAAAAAAGCTTTTCTACACTATATGTACAAATACCTGCTTCTAAACCAACTGTTTTGTTAGAGTCTGAAAAAGTAGCGTTTTTGAAAAAGTAATATATCATTCCTTGGACGAAAGAACGATGAATACAGCGCGTTAATTCTTCATTTTGAGGAACAATGGTTTGAAAGGGACAACGCAAAATATGCAGAGAGATGGAGCTATAATCAGGTGAGCCTTGAATAGATAAGCGCATACCAATCTTTTCGGCAGCTTCTTTTATAAGAAAAATTTTATCTTTTCCGTGTTTTATAGGTTTAGAAGGAGCGTTTTGATGGTAATAATCTTTAATATAGGCTATCCCCATTTTAATAGCGGTTTTGTAAAGAGCTTCTTTTCCTTCTTCTCCAAATGTAGATATCGTACAGAGAAGTAAATTAGAAAGAAGCTGATAAACATTATAGGAGAATGTAAGCTGGGTAAGATGATCAGAAAGCTTATACAGAAGACGGGGACGTCCCCCTTTTCCAGTTTTATGAGCTTCTGAGATTATGAGATTACTATCTTCAAGTTTTGTGAGATGGCTTCTGGCTACATTGGGGTGAATATGAAATTTCTCGGAAACTTCTTGAGCGGTAATAGGCATCTCAGTTGTTTTTAAGTGATTATAGATATTAAAACGTGTTGGATCACCGAGAATGCTCGATAGTTTTAATACTTCCTCCATTGAAATCAACCTCCTAATTCAAAAGATAGCTACATTATAGTTCATTCGTCCTATTTTTGGAATATGCAATATAGTAAATTAAAACTCTTTTAAAACAGCCTTAAAAAAGGCTTAAAACAAAGTAACTATGTATTATACCAATATTATACAAAAAGATAAGAGAATAAATATAATAAAGGGAGAGAATTACAATGGAAAACATTCGTTTCTACACATACCCAAGCTGTACGTCTTGTCGTAAAACAAAAAAATGGCTCAAAGGAGAAGGAGTTCCTTTTAGCGAACGTCATCTCTTTCGTGAAACACCTACATATGAGGAGCTTATTAACCTTCTACGTTTAACAACAGACGGAATTGATGAAATTTTAGCGAAACGCAGTCAAGAATTTAAGAAGTTAGACATCAATATTGAAGAACTTTCACTATCAGAAGCTGTAGATTTGCTGATTGAACATCCAAGATTGCTAAGAAGACCAATTTTAACAGATGGTCAAAAGCTGGTAATTGGCTATAATGAGTCAGCACTTAAAAATCTTGTGAAAAAGAAATCCAAAAAAGTTCTTTCGGCATAGAAATCTTTTTTTGTTAAGTTATGACTAGGCAGTTTTTTGTATAAAAATAAAAAATAAAGAAGGAATTTTGAAAAACGTGGCGAAATTTCTGTTTGTACAAAATTCATAGAAAGGTGTGACAGAAATTTTGCTTTCCTCAATTGAAAAGCTTGCTGAAAGTTTAGTTGAAAAAGCTTGCTTGCACAGGGTATCAGATATTCACCTTATTCCTCGTGAACTTGATGCTCTTATCCAGCTCAGGCTAGATCAAGAGCTTTTTCAACATGCGGTTTTGAAAAGAGAGATATTTCAACGGTTACTTGCTCATTTTAAATTTTTAGGAGGTATGGATATTGGTGAAAAAAGAAAACCTCAAAGCGGCTCTCTTATGATGCAAATAGAAAACCAACGCGTCTATCTTCGTCTTTCAACATTACCTACTGTGTTTGATGAAAGCCTCGTTATTCGGGTGCTCCCTCAAGATAACATGACATCTACTCATTTTCTTTCACTTTTCCCACATTCCACAAGAAAACTTCTCGCTCTTTTACAACATTCCCATGGATTATTAATTTTCACTGGTCCAACAGGTTCAGGTAAAACGACCACGTTATATACACTTCTCCGGCAAGCTAAAAGCCTCATTAATCGAAATATCATTACTCTTGAAGATCCCGTAGAGAAGCAATACGAGGGTGTTTTGCAAGTTCAAGTAAATGAACGGGCAGGCATCACATATGAAAAAGGACTGCGTGCAATTTTAAGGCATGATCCTGATATTATTATGGTCGGAGAAATTCGAGATGATGAAACAGCAAAAATTGCAGTTCGCGCTGCTTTGACAGGGCATCTAGTACTTACGACAATGCATACGCGAGATACAAAAGGAGCCATATACAGGCTGCTGGAATTTGGGGTTCCATATCAGGAAGTATATCAAACACTTATTGGGGTAGTAGCACAGCGCCTCGTTCAAATTCGCTGTCCGTATTGTGAGGAAAAGTGTGTGCCGCTTTGCAAAATAATGCGAAAACAACGTCAGGCAGGCATCTATGAATTTTTATACGGAAAAGTACTAAAGGAAGTTCTTCAAGAGGCGAACGGCAAGCAAAAAGTCTATTCATATCCAAAACTCAAAGATATGGTTTGGCGAGGCGTTACTTTTGGATACCTTTATCCGTCAATATTGGAAAGCTGGAAAGCATATGATTAAAAAAGCAAAACAAAAGAAGCCGTTGCGTGAACAGGCTCAGCTATTAACAAGGCTAGCGAGTTTATTAGAAAAAGGCTATACAATGTCTCAAGCACTAGAATTTCTTAGACTTCAAGGAGATAAAAAGCTTGGAACTGAAATTAAAAGTTGCTTAACAGCTTTGAAAAAAGGGCGTCCTCTTCATGAAGCATTCCAGTTCTACGAGCTTAATAAAGAAGCACTTGTTTACCTTTATTTTGCAGAGCAGCATGGGGACATTAGTTTTGCTTTAAAAGAAAGTGGGCGACTTACAAATGAAAAAGCGCAGCAGCTTATTAAAATTCGCAAAGTTATTCAATATCCCCTTTTATTATTTTTGTTCTTAATTGGCTTATTTATGACAATGTCGTTCGTATTAATTCCTCAATTTTCTTCTCTTTACAGCTCGATGAATGAGAAACCTTCTTTTTTCCTTCTTACCTTCTTTTTTCTAGCAAATCATTTTCCACTTCTTTTCCTAACTTTTATCATCATAATGGTAGGTATCCTCTTTTACTGTAGAGCATATTTAAAAAGGTTGTCTCCAGCTCAGAGGGTAAGATTTTTATCGCGCTTGCCAATCTTTGGACCTCTTTATAAAAGTTTTTGTTCTTACTCCTTATCAGCTCATTTAGGCAATCTTTTGAAAGGAGGGTTGTCTATTAACGAAAGTTTACAAGCATTTTGTAGGCAAAAACACTCCCCATTCTTTCAAGGAGAAGGAAAACGATTGGAACTTGCTCTAACAAGAGGGAGACGGCTTCCAGAAATTATTGCAGAAGTTTCGTATTATGAATTAGAATTGTCGCAAATCGTTTCGCACGGTCAGTCAAATGGTAACTTAGCACAGGAGCTTTGTGATTATAGTGCACTCGTGATTGAGAAATTAGAAGGTAAAATAACAAAAATAATTAGCATTGTACAACCTCTTTTGTTTTCTCTAATTGGATTAACTGTTCTTTGTTTATATTTGGCGATTATGATTCCTATGTTTCAAGCGATGTCCAGTTTATAAGGAGGTAAAAGTACATGATAAGAAATGAAAAAGGATTTACCTTAATTGAAATGCTTATTGTGATGCTAGTTATTACGGTTTTACTTCTTATTATGATTCCGAATATTGTTAGCCATAATAAAGCAATTCGAAATAAAGGGTGTGAGGCTTTTCTTAATACTGTTGAAGCGCAAGTCCAAGTGTATGAAATTGAAAAAGGAAAGAAACCAACGATGAATGAACTTATTGAAGGAGGATATTTGAAGGAAGCCAAATGTCCTAACGGAACAGAAATTACAATAAATGCTGACGGAAAAGCAAGTGAAGTTAGTGGAGGATAAGAACAAAAAGATTGAAAGTGGATTCACGCTCCTTGAAACAGTTATTGTGTTATTAATGCTTCACATTGTGATTGTCATTTTTGTTTTTTCGTTTCATAATCTTATCAAAACTTATAATGAGCAAGCTTTTTTTGATAGATTTCAAAAAGACGTTCTCTATGCACAACAGCTTTCTATTCATCGTCAAACCCCAACAGCCATTAAATTTTCCCCTGAAGATCACAAATATCAAATAACCGCTCAAGGCAAAGTCATTTCTCAAACTTTTTATCATGAAGACGTTAACATTTCTTTCAAAACACTGAGGCCACCAATTACATTTGCTACAACTGGAAATATTAGTAGACCTGGTACCCTGCATGTTACTTTTCAAAAGAAAGTATATGCAGTGGTATTTCTACTTGGGAGAGGCAGGATGTATATTAATGAAGTATGAAAAAGGCTTTGTTATGGTCGAAGCCGTTATCGCTTTTTCAATTTTTCTTCTTCTCACACTTTCTATTCTTCCGTTTTATATTCATTTAAAACAACAGCGTGCAAATTTAGACCGTGAATATATGGCGAGAACCGCATTATATAATGAGCTTCTATATCAAACATATAATTCTCATCATCACTCTTCATCTACAACAAACTTCATGTTTACTTTTCAAAATGTTCAAGGTGGTAAGAGAGGATGTGTTTCTTGGTACACATTTCATGGGAAAGAAAAAAAGATTTGTGAGGTGCTGTTTCCGTGAAAAGAAATGGATTTACACTGCTTGAAACCATCTTTTGCTTTGCCATCTCACTTATTCTTTTAGCATCTTTTCCACTTCTCTTATCAGTTATTGAAACGGAAAGTTCTTATGATACTTTTACACAAGCAGAGTGGGATACATTTATTGCTCAAACATCCATTGAACTTCGTGAAGCAGAAGATGTTTCCATCTATAAATCATTGTTACAGTTATCGCCTTCAGATCAAAATATTGTTGTGCAATATGAAAAGTATGGTCATCTCGTTAGACGAAGAGTAAATGGATTAGGTCATGAGATTGCGCTTCGCAATATCCAGTCCCTTTCTTTTTCAGTGCATTCTCCCAAAACCATTACAATTGCAGTTGAGTCATTAAAAGGAAAAGTTTACGAAGCTGTTATTCCCTTATATGGAGAACAGCTATGAGGAAAAATGAAAGGGGATTTGTGTTGCCAATCACTCTTCTTCTATCTTTTCTTGTCCTGTTTCTTCTTACTCATTATAGTGCGCTTTACATTGTAGAATCGCGAAGTTTTTATGAAACGAAAGGAAGGTATCAGCTTCAATATCTGATTAATCATGGTCTATTTGAAGCGAAAAAGTATGTTAATGATTCATTAAGAAAGGAAGAGACATCATGGATCGAAACCAAAAATGGAAGGGTCGAAATTGCGATTATTCCCTTAAGTGCAACGGAAGCAAAAGTAGAGCTTGTGTGTAAAGGGGAAAATAGCGGAAATGCAACAGTATCGGTTGTTATGGATGTAGACTCTCATAAAATAATCCAATATCAAGAAGGGTCATCCCTTTCTTTTTAAAGCTTGGCTATGGAAATCAAAAATGAAGTTAGTTTTATCGTTAATAAAACTTAAGAGATGATGAAGTACAAGAGATAAGCAATAGCGTAAAATTAGCGTTTCTTCGCTAAAACTAATCGTGCATATTATAGTTTACTCCATTTTCTATTCTCCATCCCTTTTTTCCATGATTAAAATCCATTAAAAAAGGGCATGCTACGTATTGAAAGAAGGTGGACAACGTGTCAGTGAATGATTATGTTAAGTTTATGACACAAGAAATTGTTCAATACATGGATAAACCAAAAGACGATCGGAAAAAACAGCGTCAGCAAAAAAAGCAAGAACGCCAACCATTTGCAGTTCGCTGGTTTGGTGTTTTACCGTATGCGCTAATTATGATGAAGCGTCGTCAAAAAAATAAATAGCCTAATAAGCATCCTGCGCCCTCTGTAGGATGCTTTTATATACAATCCTTTTTAAGTGTGTTAAAGTAAAAACTACTTTAACGTATGATGAGTAAGAATATTCTATCAATTTATATATAGAGAGAGTCACACATGAACGGATGTATATGTAAGGGGGATTACGGATTATGGCTGTACAAGATCAATTTAAACGACCGCTGAGAGATTTGCGCCTTTCTGTTATTGATCAATGTAATTTTCGCTGTCACTATTGTATGCCAGCCCATATTTTTAATGAGAATTATACGTTTTTACAGAACGAAGAACTTCTTACAGATGATGAGCTCGTACGCTTAAGCGTGTTGTTTTCTCGGTTAGGAGTGGAGAAAATACGCATTACAGGTGGAGAGCCATTACTTAGAAAAGGATTACCTTTTTTAATAGAAAGAATTGGGGAAAAAACAAGGATTGAGGATATTGCTGTAACAACGAACGGCGTGTTTCTTCCAAAGCTTGCTCAAGACTTGCGAAGAGCAGGTGTACAGCGTGTTAACATTAGTTTGGATGCCATTGAAGACGATGTATTTCGCTATATGAATGGAAAAGGTGTTGGAATTTCTCCTGTTTTAAAAGGAATTAATGCTGCTAGAGAAGCAGGTCTCTATGTGAAAATTAATATGGTTGTCCAAAAAGGTATAAATGACAATCAAATCCTACCTATGGCTCGCTATTTTAAGAGATTAGGAGTAACACTTCGATTCATTGAATATATGGATGTTGGTTCAACAAATGGATGGGATATGAGCGATGTAATGACGAAAAAGGATATTTTAACAGAACTTCAGAGTGAATTTTCGCTGACTCCTGTAAAAGAAGCCTATTTTGGGGAAGTTGCAAAGCGCTATAAGTATAGCGATAAAACAGGAGAAGTTGGTTTTATTAGCTCTGTTTCAGACACGTTTTGTGGTTCCTGTACAAGAGCAAGAGTATCTGCAAGCGGGCAGCTTTATACTTGTTTGTTTGCTTCAAAAGGAACAGATTTAAGAGAGAAATTAAGAAGTGGAAAGTCGGATGAAGAGCTTTTGGGATATATTTCTTCTGTATGGGAGAAGCGTAATGATCGGTATTCAGAAGATCGAGCAAACTTAAAAGATAAGCGAGAGCCAATTGAGATGTCTTATATTGGTGGATAAAATAGTGCATATTTAATGCACTATTTTTTTTGAAGTGAGAGAATCTATAGAGAAGTATTTTGTATAGGAAAGATTAAATTCATAGCAAAAGATATCTCACTGTTCCGTAGAGGTCATGTTAATAACTTTCTTTTTGAACAGCACTTTTTATCTATTATCACTAACAAAGAATTAAAAAAAGAAATAATAAGGAAAAATATTGCTTTTTTATCCAATAAAAGTATTCCAATGACGTTCTTTTTTCCCATATAACCAACATGTTAACAAATTTGTCTCAATTATGTCATAGAATGTTCAATGTTTCACAAACAAATATATATATGAGGGAGTATACTAGAGACATGGATCAGATTGCTCAATATTTCACAAAGATAAATTTAGAGAGAAAGAGGGGGACCTTATGGATGTAGTTGAATTATCACGCATTCAGTTTGCTTCCACAACACTATTTCACTTTCTATTTGTACCACTATCAATTGGATTAGCTTTCATCATTGCAATTATGGAAACAATCTATGTAGTGAAGAAAGATGAAGCATATAAAAAGATGGCAAAGTTCTGGGGGCACCTGTTTTTAATTAACTTTGCTGTCGGTGTTGTAACAGGTATTTTGCAAGAATTTCAGTTTGGAATGAACTGGTCTGAATACTCTCGCTTTGTTGGAGATGTATTCGGGGCACCGCTCGCAATTGAGGCATTACTTGCCTTTTTCATGGAATCAACATTTTTAGGACTATGGATTTTTGGTTGGGATCGTTTGCCGAAATGGCTTCATGCCCTTTGTATTTGGCTCGTTTCATTAGGAACGATGTTCTCAGCATTTTTTATTTTATCAGCAAACTCTTTCATGCAGCATCCAGTCGGAGAAGTACTTCAACGAGGACGCCTTGAAATGCATGACTTTGCAGCGATTTTGACAAATGGACAGCTTTGGGTTGAGTTCCCTCATACGTTATTTGGTTCATTTGCAACAGGAGCACTATTTATTACAGGTATTAGTGCAATCGCCTTTTTGAAAAAGAAGCACGTTGATTTTTATCAAAGATCTTTTAAAGTAGCGATTGCTGTTGGAGTAGCATCAGGAATTGGGCTAGCACTTTCAGGGCACGAACAAGCTCAATATCTAGTTGAAACACAACCAATGAAGATGGCAGCAGCAGAAGGGCTGTGGGAAAACAGTGAAGACCCAGGAGCATGGACGGCTATTGCAAATATTGATACAGCGAACAAAGAAAATACGTCAGAGGTTGAAATTCCTTACCTATTAAGTTACTTATCTTATGGTAAGTTTTCAGGTTCTGTAACAGGTATGAATGAATTGCAAGAACGCTATACGAAAATGTACGGAGAAGGAAACTACATACCACCGGTTAAAACCGTATTTTGGAGTTTTCGCGTTATGGCTGTTTTAGGAGGAGCAATCGTTGGATTAGCTATTTTAGGGGCGTATCTCTACGCTCGTAAGAAGTTAGTTCAAAGCAAATGGTATCTTCGCTTGATGATTATAGCTATTTCATTTCCTTTTATAGGGAACTCAGCAGGTTGGATTATGACCGAAATTGGACGTCAACCATGGGTTGTTTTTGGATATATGCAAACAGAGGATGCTGTTTCAGCTAACGTAACAGCGGGTCAAGTACTGTTCTCACTTATTGCTTTCTCAACATTCTACATTGTTTTATTTGCAGTTATGGTCACTTTATTTGTGCGGGAGATTAAGAAGGGACCACATCATGAGGAAGAGATGATAGAAGAAAATCATGATCCGTTTATGAAGGAGGGTCAACATGCTATCTCTTAATGAATTTTGGTTTATTCTTGTGGCCTTTATGTTTGTTGGATTCTTCTTCTTAGAAGGATTCGACTTTGGAGTTGGAATGTCAACAAAATTTGTAGCGAGAACAGATGCAGAGCGGCGCGCTTTTATCAATTCAATTGGTCCTGTGTGGGATGCTAATGAAGTTTGGCTTATCACAGGGATTGGCGCGATGTTCGCGGCATTCCCAAACTGGTATGCTTCAATGTTAAGTGGCTTTTACCTTGTTTTCGTGATTATCTTACTTGCTTTAATTGGTCGGGGCGTTGCGTTTGAATTTAGAGGAAAAGCAGAAAGTCCTGTTTGGAGAACAACATGGGACTGGGTAATTCTTTTTGGAAGCATTATTCCTCCACTTGCTTTTGGCACATTGTTCACAGCTGTTATTCAAGGAGTACCAATTGATGGGGATATGCAGATGAGAGCATCTTTCTCAGACATTATCAACTGGTATACGCTACTTGGTGGGATAACATTAACAATGCTTTGTTTTATGCACGGCCTTACATTTGGAACAATCCGTCTTATGTATGATTTAAGAGATCGCTGTCGCCAAGTTGCTAAGAAACTACTTCCTATTAATGCTGTCTTATTAGTTGCAGTTGGGGTGGCTACTTTCTTTAAAACAGATTTGTTCACAGTGCATGGAAACTTATTGGAGTACTTATTTCTAGCAGGAATCGTTGTTTACTTATTTCTTGGCTACTTTCTAACAAGAGGGCGAGACGGATGGGCATTCTTTTCGTCAGGTCTTGTCATTATGTTAGTAACAGGATCGCTGTTTATTGGATTATTTCCACGGGTAATGATTAGTTCAATTAATGAAGCTTACAACTTAACAATTCATAATGCATCATCTGGAGCTTATTCATTAAAAGTAATCACATATCTTGGCCTCACATTGTTACCGTTCGTTTTAGGATATCAAATTTGGAGTTACTACGTTTTCCGTAAACGTATTAACCATAAGGAGCATATGGAATACTGATGGGAAGAAACTTAATGGCCTATAAAGGCATCAAAAGAGTATTAGCTCTCGTATCTCTCGGGGTGCTTCTTCAAACTATAGCCATTATTTTTCAAGCAAAATGGCTAGCAGAAGCCATTACCTCACTTTTTAATGGAAAAAGCTTAACATCACAAATAGAAACAATAGGCTACTTTATAGTAGCCTTTCTTGCTAGACATCTATGTTCATTGTTAATTAAAAAAATACTTTATAAGTTTGGGGAAGCGACTGTTACCGAATTACGCTCAGCGCTCCTTCAAAGTATTTTTAAGCTTGGACCACGCTATACAAAAAGAGAAGGTACGGGACATCTTGTAACATTTTTAATTGAAGGATTAGGAAAATTACGTGATTATCTTGAACTTTTTATTCCGAAGCTTGTTGCTATCGGGATTACGCCATGGCTTGTGCTTATTTATATTTGGTTTTATGACCATCTTTCTGCTCTTATTTTATTGATTACAATGCCTATTTTAATTGTCTTTATGATTTTACTTGGACTTGCCGCACAAAAGAAAATTGACGCACAGTGGGCATCATATCGTTTACTTTCAAATCATTTTGTGGATTCATTGCGCGGTCTTCGTACTCTAAAGTTTTTAGGTAGAAGTAAAGAACATGGTGAAACAATTGAAAAAGTTAGTGATCAGTATCGAAAATCAACAATGGGTACGCTTCGTATTGCCTTTTTATCAACGTTTGCCCTTGATTTATTTACACAGCTATCCATTGCTATTGTGGCGGTTATGTTAGGTTTGCGTCTTATCGAAGGTACGCTTACATTAGAGCCGGCTCTTCTTGTGCTGCTACTTTCACCAGAATACTTTCTTCCTATTCGAGAAGTTGGGAATGACTATCATGCAACATTAGATGGAAAAGAAGCGGGAGAAGAAATACTAGCTGTGATTAAGAAAGGCGAGGAAGTAACCGTTTCAGGAACAGCACCTCGTTTTACAAAGGAAAGCACAATTACTTTTCAAGATGTCAATATTTACCATGAAGGAAAAGAAGAAAATACGCTGCATAACCTTTCTTTTCAGGTAAAGGGAAATCAGAAGGTAGGTATTATGGGGATGAGCGGGGCTGGAAAGTCTACGCTAATTGACGCGTTAAGCGGTTTTCTATCTATTAATGAAGGAGCTGTTCGCATTGATGGAGAAGACGCTCAGCTTACTTCAGAAGCATGGCAAGAACAAACCGTTTATATTCCTCAACACCCGTTTATTTTTACAGGTTCTATTAAAGAAAATATTCGGTTTTATCAGCCTGATGCGAGTGAT
Organism: Priestia sp. TRM10; assembly: GCF_057808375.1. NCBI lineage: Bacteria > Bacillati > Bacillota > Bacilli > Caryophanales > Bacillaceae > Priestia > Priestia sp. TRM10. The sequence continues at coordinate 1,008,868 of NZ_JBJZOT010000015.1, read as the reverse complement.
GAAAGAGTAAGATTAGCCATCCGCCAAGCTGGATTAGGAAGTATGGTAGCGCGTCTGCCATATCGTGAAAATGAAATCATCGGTGATGGAGGGCGCACGCTAAGCGGTGGTCAAGCACAGCGGATTGCATTAGCAAGAGCTTTCTTGAGCGAGCGTTCTGTCCTATTATTTGATGAACCAACAGCACAGCTTGATGTTGAAACTGAGTATGATTTAAAAGAAGTATTACTACACCTTTCACAAGATAAGCTCATGTTCTTTGCTTCACATCGTTTGCACTGGATGAAAGAAATGGATGTTATTTTAGTGATGGAAGACGGCAAAATTGTTGAAGTTGGCACACACGAAGAGCTTATAGAAAAAAATGGAGCTTACAAACGATTACTAAAGGCACAAATGGGGGATGCATTGTGAAGAAGAGCAGCTGGATTATGCCATATGTTCAAAAGTATAAATACCGAATGATTGCGATTATGCTGCTTAGCATGCTGTCAATTGGATCAGCAGCAGCCCTTATGTTCACATCTGGGTTTTTAATCAGTAAATCCTCACTTCGTCCTGAAAACATTTTGCTTGTTTATGTACCGATTGTACTTGTTCGTACGTTTGGATTGGGGCGCGCCGTTTTTCGCTATTCGGAGCGTCTAGTAAGTCATGATTTTATTTTACGTGTACTTGCTAAGATGAGAACTCGTCTCTATCATCTTGTTGAGCCACGTATTGCAGGAAACAAACAGCTGAAAACAGGAGAAATACTAGGCGTGCTTGCTGAAGATATTGAGGGGCTTCAAAATCTTTATTTACGGACAGTCTTGCCTACAGCTTCAGCGCTCTTACTATATATCATTAGCATTATTGCTCTTGGCTATTTTAGTCTTCCTTTTGCTCTTTTAATGGCTTTGTATTTTTTTATGCTTATTATCGTGATGCCTATTTTCTCTCTTGTGCATATGAGAGCAGTGAATAGAACATATAAGCACGAAAAAGATCGTATGTATCAATATGCAACAGACGGTTTGCTTGGTATTAGTGACTGGCTTATGAGCGGTCAGAAAGGCACTTTTTTAGAGCGAGTCCTACGCATTGGTCGTAAAGTGGATGAGGCTGATCGAAAAACAAAAAGATGGCAATACTACCGGGAGTTTATCGCTCAAGTTGTTGTAGCAGCTATGATTGTAACAATGATGATATTCTCATCAAACTTGTTCTCACATGGTGAACTTGCAAACGTCTATATTGCTGCTTTTGTGCTTGTTGTTATTCCGTTATCAGAAGCTGTTATTCCTGTTTCAAATGCGGTTGAGAAATATCCACGCTATGAAGAATCGCTAACACGTATTACAAACTTGGAAAATAAGCTAGAGTCTTCAAGGGAAAATAGCTTAGAGCAAGTTGTGTATAACCGTTCAAAAGAGAATATTACAATTGACTTGAAAAATCTATCCTTTCAATATGAAGAACAAGAAGGGGATGTGCTAAAAGATATTAATTTGCACATTCCTCAAGGTAAGAAAATTGCTATTATCGGAAGAAGTGGAGCAGGTAAATCTACGCTTTTACAAGCAATTCAAGGACTGCTTATTCCAACAGGGGGAGCTGTGACGTTAAATGAATACAATGCTTCGTCTATTAAAGACGGAACATCTTCTCTTATTTCAGTTTTAAATCAAAATCCATATTTGTTTAACACAAATGTAGCGAATAATTTGCTACTTGCAAACGAGAATGCAACAGAAGAAGAAGTTAAAGAAGTAGTGAAAAAAGTTAGATTAGAAAATCTTGTTTCCTCTCTTCAGGACGGATATCAAACCTCAATGGAAGAGACAGGACAGCGCTTTTCAGGCGGTGAACGTCAGCGAATTGCTCTTGCTCGGGTTCTTCTTCAAAAAACGCCTATTGTCATGCTTGATGAACCAACAGTTGGTCTTGACCCTATTACAGAAAGAGCGTTGTTAGATACCATCTTTGAAACGTTAGAAGGCAAAACACTTTTATGGGTAACACATCATCTCACAGGAATTGAGAGAATGGACGAAATTATCTTTTTAGAAGATGGACGTGTGAAAATGAGAGGTACGCATGATGAATTATTAAAAACATCTTCTTACTATCAGAAGCTATATGAATTGGATAAACCAATACAGTTTGTCTAAAGCCGATTCTTTTCTTATTGGTTAATTAAAAAGAGGAGCAAATTCGCTCCTCTTTTTAATTTAAACTTTCTACAAACTGAATTTTCTTCATCGTGTTGTTTTTCGGATCAACTTTGATTGTAATGAACACAGTAAACTTTTTCTCTCCTTGCTGAAGCCAAAGTTTAAAGCGCTGTGTTTCAAGATTTTTTTCCTTTCCTCTGCCAAGATATGCATAATCTTTAATTTGAGCAACAGGATACCTCATTTGTGTCTGTTTAACAGCGAGGCGGCCCCATTTTGCGTGATCAGCTGATTGAGTTATATGTGAAGATGTTTCGGCATGACCGTACAAAAACGGCACGGTAATAAGGCTTAGTGAAAAAAATGCAACAATTGTTTTAATAAAAAGTTTCATCAAAATCCTCCTTGTTGTTTTCAAGCCATTTTTCGTTGTAAAAGGGTACGAACTGTTCCTTCCTGTAAATAAAAGATTCCTCCGTTAACGACGTTGACAGAGATTCTTGGTTCATATTGGTCTTGAAGCGCCTTCTTTTCAATATCATACGTTGATGGCTTTTCCTCAATGTCTTCGTAGAAATGATTAAGAAGATCAAGATCCTGTTTCCATCTTTCTTTTGCTTCTTCCGCCCAGCTGTGGTCATCCTCATATATATGTTTTTCAATATATTGATGAAGGCGATTGAATCCGCTTTTTGGTTTAATAATAGGAGAAAGGGTAAACGTAAAATCCGGAATTTTAGGCGTTAGTGCTTGTCCTTTTAAAAGTTCATGAAAATCTTCAATAATATTTCCTGTAATTAAGTGGATTCCAAGAGATAAAAGATAATCTCTTTTATGATCACACTGATACGACACCATAACGTTCATATTAAGCCAAGGATGCAAAGCAGTATTATGAGTTGAACGTGCTACATTAGCTTCATAAAGCCTGATTGCTGAGCCAAACCTTCTTGTTGCTTGGAAAATTTGATGAAGGCGGGGAGAACCGAAATGAACTTTCTCTCCTTTAATGTCTTGTGGTGCACGCTGTTCATTTGTAATAAATGTTAAAGAAGCGGGATTTGGCTCCCCGCCAACTTTTTCTAAGTAGTGCCAGTAAAAAGGGCGATTCATAAGCTCTTTGTCTTGATCAATTGTAAGTTGAACGGTTAGATAACCGTTTCCTTCTTCAAGAATCGAGCACTCTGTTGATTGAAAATATCCTTTCAAGAACTGGTGGATGTCATGTTGCTGCATTTGCTGCATTCTCCTCTCCATCGTTCATATCATCAATAATAGAAGACAAATGTTCCATTTTAAGTTTCATTTCTCCCTCAGAACGAGAATGAAGGAAAACATCGTTCACATATTCTTCAAAGTCTTTCATTTCAAGCTGTGTCAGAATATCGTCTAAATTGCCAATTACGCGTTCAAACAAGCGGATTTTTTCATATAAAAGCTTCAGGATATGCTCTTCAATTGTTCCAGACGTTGCAAAATTATAAATATGGACATCTTTTTCCTGCCCAAGGCGGTGAATCCTTCCGATTCGCTGTTCAAGGCGCATTGGATTCCACGGAAGATCATAGTTAATAATATGATGACAGAATTGCAAGTTGATTCCTTCTCCACCTGCTTCTGTAGCAATAAGAACTTGAACATTGTTTTGGAAAAGCTGTTTCATCCAATCTTTTTTTCCGCGTTTAAAGCCCCCGCGGAAGGGAACAGAAGAAATGCCATGCTGCTGTAAGAGCCACTGCAAATACATTTGTGTTGCTCTGTATTCAGTGAAAACAATAACTTTGTCATCAATTTTCTTAATGAGTTCTACCATTTTTTCTGCTTTTGAATTTCGCCCAGTTTTTCCGATGTTTCCAATCCTGTCCATGAGCGTCTCAATTAAAGTGTATGGAGGGGTATACTCTTCACTTTCTTTATCAAGCATTCCTTTAAGTGTCATATATACAGCTTCTTTGCTGCTGCATGCTTCGCGTTGCAGTGTTAAAAGAGCAAAAGCACTTGATGGGCTATCGTGTTCTTTAAACGACCCAATAGCGTCATATAGCGAACGTTCCTCCTTAGAAAACTGAATCGGAATGGTTTCGACTTTCCGACTTGTCCATTCGATTCCAGTATCTTGTCTTCTGTTGCGAATCATAACTTTATTAATAAGTTCGCGTAAATGTTCATCGTTTTCTAGCTTGCGGTTTTTCGCTGAAAACAACTCTTCAAAATATGCTTGATTTCCGAGATGACCAGGCTTTAAAAGAGAAACAAGATTAAAGATTTCTTCAATTTTATTTTGCACAGGTGTAGCTGTTAAAAGAAGACAAAACTTCTTTTTTAGCTCTTGTACAAATTGATAGTTTTTAGTTTTATGATTTTTTAATTTGTGAGCTTCATCAATAATAATAAAATCATAATTTTGTTCTAAAATAATGTCTCTGTGCGGCATGCGTTTTGCTGTATCAATAGAAGAAACAACAACATCGCATTGCTCCCACACATAAGATTTGCGCTGTGCAACTGCTGGAATATGGAACTTTTGATTAAGCTCTATCGTCCACTGAGATACAAGGGAAGCAGGGACGAGAATGAGTACTTTTTTTACAAGACCTCGAATCATATATTCTTTTAAAATAAGTCCTGCTTCAATTGTCTTACCAAGTCCAACTTCATCAGCTAATATAGCTTTCCCGTTCATCTCTGTTACTACTTTTTTAGCAACTTCAAGTTGATGTGGGAGAGGAGTTAAGTCGGCCAAATAGCTCGGAGCTTGAAGGTCGTGAAAAGAAGGAACCGCTGTTCTTTGGGCAACTTTATAGGCAAGCTGATAAATGTCGTAATTTGCCCAAGGGCCGTCTTCTTCGAATGATTTTAAAAACGAATCTTGCCATTCATGATCAAATGAAATCGGAACATTCATATTTTTGCACCTCTTCTGCAAATTTTTATTGAATTTTCATAAAGTTTAATGGTAGGATAAATTTGTATTCAAGAATTGTTTAATAAGTATTTTTCAGTGCATGAACATTTTGTAACGAGTTCATTTTTCTTTTTTTATGTAGTATGTCCGAAACTGTAACAAAATATAGATGCGAATGAAAACAAAGGGAGAGACTATTATGTTGTAGCGCCGAAGGAGCAAGCGAATGAGCGAATCTCTCAGGCAAAAAGACCTTTGTTTGACGCAACTCTGGAGAGAGCTTAAAATCAAGCCACCAACGAGGCAACCTTTTCGGGTGAGGAAAGGGAAACTTTCAGGTCAAAGGACAGAGTACTTCTTAAAAGGGAGTACTCTGTCCTTTTTTTAATACCGTTTTCTATTAACATAGAAGACAGAATTCTATTGAAAATAGAGATGTCAATTTTATAGGAGATGAGAATGATGAAGAAAACGCCGCTTTATGATATACACAGTAAGCTTGGTGCTAAAATGATTGATTTTGGCGGATGGAGTATGCCTGTTCAATTTTCATCCATAAAAGAAGAACATATAGCTGTACGTACTAAATGTGGGCTTTTTGATGTTTCACATATGGGAGAGTTTAAAGTAGAAGGAAAGGGGAGCTTTGATTATCTACAAAAGTTAATGACAAATGATGTTTCTGCCCTTTCTCCAGGAAAAGCTCAGTATACGGCAATGTGCTATGAGGATGGAGGAACTGTTGATGATTTGCTTGTTTATCAGCTTTCTCTTAACTCTTATTTTGTTGTTGTGAATGCTTCAAATATTGAGAAGGATTTTGACTGGATGAAAGCCCATCTTACACCTGATGTTACGTTAACAAATGTATCAGAAGAAATAGCTCTCATCGCTCTACAAGGTCCTTCATCAGAAGAGGTATTAAGTAAACTAACTTCTCTTGATCTTTCTGAAGTAAGTTTTTTTAATTTTCGAAATAGTGTCTCGGTAAATGGGGTTGAGGTGCTGATTTCAAGAACTGGTTATACAGGAGAAGATGGATTTGAAATTTATTGTCAAAAGGAACATGCGTCTTTCTTATGGGAAACAATTCTAAGAGCAGGAAGGGATGAAGGACTATTACCATGCGGATTAGGAGCAAGGGATACCCTTCGCTTTGAAGCAGCTCTTCCCCTTTATGGGCAAGAACTTTCACACGACATCACACCATATGAAGCAGGAATTGGTTTTGCCGTTAAATTAAATAAATCTTCATTTATCGGAAAAGAAGCCCTAGTAAAACAAAAAGAAACAGGAGTAAAGCGAAAACTTGTTGGTCTTGAAATGATTGAACGTGGCATCCCTCGTCATGGCTACCGGGTTTTTGTAGATGGAAAAGAAGTTGGAAAGGTAACAACAGGAACGCAATCTCCAACTCTTAAAAAAAATATTGGGTTGGCTCTTATCAATGAAGAATATACCTCTCTTGCAAGTGAAGTGTTTGTTGAAATTCGTAATAAGTTTGTGAAAGCATCCATTATTAAAACACCGTTTTATAAGCGGAAAAAAGGAGCAAAAACGCTATGACCCATCATTACTTGCCAATGACAGAAGAAGATCGTAGAGAAATGTTAGCAGCAATTGGTGTTTCTACCGTTGATGAGCTTTTTGAAGATATTCCAGAAAGCGTTCGTTTTAAAAGAGAATACAAATTAAAAAAGAGAGCATCTGAAGCTTGCTTAACACGAGAGCTTTATGCTTTATCAGCACAAAATGCTTCAACAAAGCAATATGCTTCTTTTTTAGGCGCAGGTGTTTATGATCACTACATTCCCTCTATTGTAGACCATATTATTTCACGCTCGGAGTTTTATACTGCCTATACGCCATATCAGCCTGAGATTTCGCAAGGAGAACTTCAAGCTATTTTTGAATTTCAAACGATGATTTGTGAATTAACAGGGATGGATGTTGCCAACTCTTCAATGTATGACGGAGGTACAGCACTTGCGGAAGCGGCGATGGTAAGTGCTGGTCATACTAAAAAACGAAAAATACTTGTTTCGTCAGCTGTTCATCCAGAATCAAGAGAGGTATTAAAAACATATGCAAAAGGCCAAAACCTTACTGTTGTTGAAATTCCTCATAAGGATGGATTAACAAATTTACGAGTGTTAGAAGAAGAGATGGATGAAAATGTGGGAAGCGTTATTCTTCAATACCCAAACTTTTTCGGTCAAGTTGAACCTTTAAAAGAAATTGAAAAAATTGCTCATAAGCAAAATGCTCTTTTTGTTGTGTCGAGCAATCCACTCTCACTTGGCGTACTTGCTCCTCCGGGAGAATTTGGAGCAGATATTGTTGTAGGAGACGCTCAACCTTTTGGAATTCCAATGCAGTTTGGAGGGCCTCACTGCGGTTATTTTGCGACATCTAAAAAATTAATGCGAAAAATTCCTGGAAGACTTGTTGGTCAAACAAAAGACAATGATGGAAATCGAGGATTTGTGCTGACGCTTCAGGCAAGAGAACAGCATATACGTCGTGATAAAGCAACGTCAAATATTTGTTCGAATCAAGCATTAAACGCTCTAGCAGCTTCAGTAGCTATGACATCCCTCGGCAAAAGTGGTGTAAAAGAGATGGCAAAGCAAAATATGAGCAAAGCGCACTATGCGAAAAAAGCTTTTGAAGAAGCAGGGTTTGATGTTTGGTTTTCTAACGCTTTTTTCAATGAATTTGTTGTTTCTTTCGACTGTAGTATTCAGAAACTAAACGCTTCACTTTTGAAAAAAGGAATTATTGGTGGTTATGATTTAGGACGCGATGACAAAAGCTTACAAGGGTGTATGCTTATTGCGGTAACGGAAATCCGTTCAAAAGACGAGATTGATAAATTTGTAGAAGAAGTGAGGGGATTTCATCATGAAAAATGATCAGCCGCTAATCTTTGAGTTGAGTAAGCACGGGAGAAAAGGTTATTCCTTGCCAGAACTTGATGTAGAAGAAGTAGACGTTTCTTCTATTTTAGGAGGAGACTATGAAAGAAAGGAAGAACCGTTATTACCAGAAGTATCAGAACTAGACATTGTAAGACATTATACAGCTCTTTCAAAAAGAAACCATGGAGTTGACTCAGGTTTTTATCCACTTGGTTCTTGTACAATGAAATACAATCCAAAAGTAAATGAAGATGTAGCACGTTATCCAGGATTTTCACATATTCATCCATTGCAAGACGAGGAAAGTGTTCAAGGAGCTCTTGCTCTTTTATTTGACCTTCAGGAGAGTTTGAAGGAAATTACCGGAATGGATGAGGTCACGTTGCAGCCTGCAGCAGGAGCTCACGGAGAATGGACGGGACTTATGCTTATTCGTGCCTTCCATGAAGAAAAAGGAGATTTTAACCGAACAAAAGTGATTGTTCCAGACTCTGCACACGGAACAAATCCTGCTTCAGCTACTGTAGCTGGTTTTGAAACCATTACTGTAAAGTCAGATGAAAACGGTCTTGTGGATTTAAATCATCTCCGGCAGGTTGTTGGAGAGGATACAGCAGCTCTTATGCTTACAAACCCGAACACACTTGGTTTGTTTGAAGAAAATATTATTGAAATGGCTCAAATTGTTCACGATGCAGGCGGGAAACTTTATTATGATGGAGCAAATTTAAATGCTGTATTAAGTAAAGCACGTCCAGGAGATATGGGATTTGATGTTGTTCATTTGAATCTGCATAAAACATTTACAGGTCCTCATGGTGGAGGTGGTCCTGGTTCTGGTCCTGTTGGAGTGAAAAAAGAGCTTATTCCTTTCTTACCAAAGCCAGTGTTAATCAAAAAAGAAAATGGTTATACGTTTGACTATAACATTCCAAAGTCCATTGGTCGTGTTAAGCCGTATTATGGGAATTTCTCGATCAATGTGCGAGCTTATACATATATTCGCACAATGGGTGGAGACGGACTCAAGGCTGTATCAGAGTATGCGGTTCTCAACGCAAATTACTTAATGCGTAAGCTTGCTCCTTATTTTGATTTACCATTTAATCGACATTGCAAGCATGAATTTGTACTATCTGGAAAGCGACAGAAGCATTTAGGAGTAAGAACGCTTGATATGGCGAAACGACTTCTTGATTTCGGTTATCATCCTCCAACAATTTATTTCCCGTTAAATGTAGAAGAAGGTATGATGATTGAGCCAACGGAAACAGAATCAAAAGAAACATTGGATAATTTCATTGAAGTAATGATTACGATTGCAAAAGAAGTAGAAGATAATCCTGAACTTGTACAAGAAGCTCCGCACACAACGGTTATTGGACGTCTTGATGAAACACTTGCAGCTCGTAAGCCTGTTTTACGTTATAAAAAAGAAGAAGTGAAAATTTAACAATCAAAAAGGATGGAGAGTATTCTCCATCCTTTTCTTATGTGTAAACCATTATCTTTTCTTTGTTTTTACTTTGCCTGTCCAAAGTTTAAAGCCGCCTTTTAATTGATAGATATCTTTAATTCCACGATGACGACGAATCATTTGTGCTGCTTTTCCTGTACGAATGCCAGCTTGATCGTAAAGATAGACAGGCTGATCTGGACGAAGCTCTTTAATACGCATTTTTAGCTGTGAAAGCGGAATATTACGAGCTCCTAAAATGTGTCCACCTTCAAAGTCTTTTTGTTCGCGAATATCAATAAGCTGCGCTTTACGGTACCCAGCGCGAAATTCTGCTTCCGTTAGCGATTTCATAATGCGGCGTTGCATGAGAAGCATAATGATCGAGTATACGATAAAAGCTCCTAATAAAATTAAAATGACGTAAATGCCTTCCATCAAACATAATCCTCTCTTTCATGTGACTACTAAAATACGAGATATCTCTATTATATAAGTTCTCTTTAAAAGAAGTAAAGCAACCACCTAAATTCTTTGCACGACAAATTGGTTTTGATAAACTGTATAAGAATGTTCAAAAAATAAGTGTCGAAAAAAGAAAAAAGTTAGGGATGAGAAAGATGACAGAAGTTTGGCGTTTTATTAATTGGAGTAAACATTCACCGTATTATAATATGGCTCTTGATGAAGCTTTACTTGAGTGGCATAGTGAAGGCAAAATTCCACCAACTATTCGTTTTTATGGATGGGACCCAGCAACTTTATCAATCGGTTATTTTCAAAAAGCAGAAAAAGAAGTGAATTTTGAAGAAGTAAGAAAACGTGGACTTGGATTTGTAAGACGGCCAACAGGCGGTAGAGGCGTTCTACACGACGATGAGCTCACGTATAGCGTTATTGTATCTGAGCAACACAAAAGCATGCCACATACGGTTACAGAAGCATACAGAGTAATTTCAGAAGGTCTTTTAGAAGGATTTCGTGCGCTTGGTTTAGACGCTTACTTTGCAATTCCACGAACAGAAGAAGAAAAAGAAGGATTAAAAAATCCAAGATCTTCGGTTTGTTTTGATGCGCCTTCATGGTACGAACTTGTTGTTGAAGGACGTAAAGTAGCAGGAAGTGCGCAAACTCGTCAAAAAGGGGTCATTCTTCAACATGGTTCTATCTTGCTTTCAATTGATGAGGAAGCGCTTTTTAGCATGTTCCATTATCCAAGTGAACGTGTGAAAGAGAGAATGAGAAAATCTTTTCGTAATAAAGCAGTTGCAGTAAATGATGTAGCTGGACGGATTGTTTCAATTGAAGAGGCAAATGAGGCTTTTAAAAGAGGTTTTGAAAAAGGATTGAACATCAAATTAGAAGAATACATCCTTTCAGAAGAAGAAGAAGCCTACGTTAAGAAATTAGCTTTGGATAAATATGCTAAAGATGAATGGAATTACCGTAGATAATCTCTCTCCCATTTTGCTTCAAAAAAGTGTACAATAAAAAAGTTGTGTTTTAAAAAAATAAGCAAATTCCGAAAAGGACTTGACAAAAAATCAATATATAGTATGTCGTTTATTGATGAATACTATATATTGATTAGTCGGTCCTTTTATGTTAGCTTTAATAATATAGTAAAAGTAAGAGGGAGATGTGTGTATGACTGTTGTTCTAAACGAGGAACCAAAAGTGAACATTGAGAAATTAAATAAGGATATTGGTTTATTTCCTCAAGTGCATGAAATTACAGCAGATATGAATATGACTCATAAAGGCGTGTCAAGACTTGTAATGCTTGACAGATATTCGTTCAAAGATACGAAAAAGGTGACGTTAACAGAGGGAGACTTCGTTGTATTAACAGTCAAAGACGATCCTAAATTCCCTGCGCGCGGTCTAGGATTTATTCGTTCTATTAACTGGGAGAAAAAAACAGCAAAAGTATGGATTGAAGAAGAATTTCGCGGTTCTTTAACGGACGAGCTTGAAGTTCAAACTGGAATTGTTGAACGTTCACTAGACGTAATGGAAAAGCCGCTTGAAATTTTTTATGAGCAAATTGCTAAACGAAATGCAGTTGGTCTTTCTTCATCAGAGAAAACAGAAGAGAAGCGCCAAAAATGGTTTCAAGCTTTTTATGAAGAATTAAAAAGCACAAATTTTGTACCGGCAGGACGCGTATTGTATGGAGCAGGGGCTAACACAGATGTTACATACTTCAATTGCTATGTTATGCCATATGTAAAAGATTCACGCGAAGGTATTTCAGAACATCGCAAGCAAGTGATGGAAATTATGAGCAGAGGTGGAGGAGTTGGAACAAATGGCTCTACTCTTCGTCCACGCAACACACTTGCTAGAGGCGTCAACGGAAAATCAAGCGGATCTGTATCATGGTTAGATGATATTGCAAAGCTAACACATCTTGTTGAACAAGGTGGATCTCGTCGTGGAGCGCAAATGATTATGCTTGCTGACTGGCACCCAGATATTGTGGAATTCATTATTTCTAAAATGCAAAATCCACGTATTTTACGCTTCTTAATTCAAACAACAAAAGATGAAGGAATTAAAAAAGCGGCGGAGGACAAGCTGAAGTTTACACCATTTACAGCAAATGAGCGTGACATGTATCAAGGCATCTTAAATTATGAAAATATTCCTGGACAAGGTGGATTTCCTGCAAAAGTGATTGAAGATGCAAAAGAGAAATTAGCTGCAGGTGGAACATACAGCGTTCATAATGCTGAGTTTCTAACAGGAGCAAACATTTCTGTTTGTTTAACAAAAGAATTCATGGAAGCTGTTGAAAACGATACAGAGTATGAACTTCGTTTCCCAGACGTTGAGGCTTATTCAGAAGAAGAAATGAATGCCTACAATGAAAACTGGCATGAAGTTGGAGACGTACGTAAATGGAAAGAACAAGGATATAGTGTACGCACATATCGTAAAATCAAAGCAAAAGAGCTTTGGAATTTAATTAACATTTGTGCAACATATTCAGCAGAACCTGGTGTTTTCTTCATCGATAATGCTAATGATATGACAAATGCAAGTGCATATGGTCAACAAGTTGTAGCTACAAACCCTTGCGGTGAGCAGCCTCTTGCACCATATAGTGTTTGTAATTTAGCTGCTGTGAACTTAGCACAAATGGCGGATAAAAAGAATAAAACAGTAGATTTTGAGAAGTTAAAAAGAACTGTAGAAGTAGGCGTGCGCATGCAAGATAATGTAATCGACGCTACTCCTTACTTCCTTGAGCCAAATCGTAAGCAAGCCCTCGGGGAACGACGTGTTGGTCTTGGCGTAATGGGACTTCATGATTTACTTATTTATTGTGAAACAGAGTACGGTTCAAAAGAAGGAAATGAGCTTGTTGATCGTGTTTTTGAAACAATTGCAACAACAGCTTACCGTGCTTCTGTAGAGCTTGCCAAAGAAAAAGGAAGCTTTCCATTCCTTGTTGGGGAAAATGAGGAAGAAACGCAAGAACTCAGAGAAAACTTTACAAGAACAGGTTATATGAGTAAGATGCCTGCTGATATTTTAGATAGCGTAAAAGAGCATGGAATCCGCAACTCGCATCTTTTAACTGTTGCTCCAACAGGAAGCACAGGAACAATGGTCGGTGTATCAACAGGTCTTGAGCCATATTTCTCTTTCTCTTACTTTAGAAGTGGACGCCTTGGCAAGTTTATTGAAGTAAAAGCAGATATTGTTCAGGAGTATCTTGATGCACATCCTGAAGCTGACGAAAATAAATTGCCACACTGGTTTGTATCTGCAATGAGTCTCTCACCTGAAGCACATGCTGACGTACAGTGTGTCATTCAGCGTTGGGTTGACAGTTCAATAAGTAAAACGGTTAATGCACCACGCGGTTATACAGTTGAACAAGTTCAAAAAGTATACGAGCGTTTATATAAAGGTGGAGCAAAGGGCGGTACAGTATATGTAGACGGAAGTCGCGACGCTCAAGTTCTTTCTTTAAAAGCAGAAGATAACTCGTTTGAAGAAGAAACTGAGACAAAAGTTTCTGTACAAAAAACAAAGGAAGCTGAGGAAGTAACGTATGGCTCTGAAGTTGGAGATACGTGCCCAGTTTGTCGTGAGGGAATCGTTGAGGAACTTGGCGGTTGTAATACATGCACAAATTGTAACGCTCAGTTAAAATGTGGCCTATAAAGAAAACAACGTAAATCAACCGGGGCTCCCTCCTCGGTTGATTTGCTATTGTCGTTGCTTGTTTTTAAGGTTATTGTATAGTAAAATTTAAATGCAGTTTTACATAAAACAAATGGAAATAATGGAGGAGAAGTTATGCCAACGCCAAGTATGGAAGATTATATTGAACAAATTTATATGCTAATTGAAGACAAAGGGTATGCCCGAGTATCGGATATTGCAGAAGCCTTGGCTGTTCATCCCTCCTCAGTAACAAAAATGGTTCAAAAGCTTGATAAAGACGAATATTTAATTTATGAGAAATATCGCGGCTTAATTTTAACAGCAAAAGGCCAAAAAATTGGGAAGCGTCTCGTATATCGCCATGAATTGCTTGAGCAATTACTTCGAATCATTGGTGTTGATGAAGAGAATATTTATGAGGATGTTGAAGGAATTGAGCATCATTTAAGCTGGAATTCAATTGATCGTATTGGTGATCTCGTTCAATATTTTGAAGAAAATGAAGCGCGTGTTGAAGCTCTTCGTGCAACACAGCGTAAAAGTGAACAATAAATATAGAAACGTTAAGCACTTAGTGCTTAACGTTTTTTTATTGTTTTTATAAAGACGTGCATAAAGAAAGAAAGGTGAGATTAAAAATGTAAAAAGGCGGATTTTGAAGGGGTGAAACCTTGTACATAGACGGCGTTTTTGCAGGAGGCGGTATTAAAGGGTTTGCACTTGTGGGAGCTCTTCAAGCAGTGGAAAACAAAGGACTTATTTATCGCAGGTTGGCAGGAACGAGCGCAGGAGCAATTATTTGTGCTTTTATTGTTGCAGGCTATACAAGTAGAGATATACAAAAAATGTTAGAAGAAATAGAGCTCAGTGATTTGTTAGACAGCAGAGCCTCTCTTTTGCCTGCAAAGTGGGGGAAATGGCTTCTTTTATATTGGCGCCTTGGTTTATATAAAGGAGACCGCCTTGAACTTTGGATAGAGGAAAAGTTAAAAGCAAGAGGAATATATTCATTTGGAGATGTGCCAAAACATGCTTTACGTATTATTGCTTCAGATATTACGGATGGAAAGATTGTTGTAATTCCAGATGACTTGCCAAGCTATGGAATTAACCCTGAGACATTTTCTGTAGCTAAAGCTGTGAGAATGAGCTGTAGCTTACCTTACTTTTTTGAACCTGTAAAGCTAAAAGCAAACTCAGGAGTCAAAATAATGGTAGACGGTGGAGTACTAAGTAATTTTCCAATGTGGCTGTTTCAAAAGCGAGATCAACCAAAAGTACGTCCTGTTCTAGGAGTGAAGTTTAGCTCTCCTGAAGATAGTGTGCAGTCAGCTGAAATCCATAATGCAATTGACTTATTTGGTGCTCTTTTTGATACGATGAAAAATGCACATGATGCTAGACATATTTCTAAAAAGCATGAACGAGATATTATTTTTCTGCCGGTTGATTCCACGCTTACAACGGAATTTGGGTTAACAGAAGAAAAGAAAGAAGAACTGATTTCTTTAGGCAGAGAGCGGGCAAATGCCTTTTTGAAGACGTGGACATATTAAAAAACCAGGTGACAGCTGTCACCTGGTTTTTTTATTAGAAAAGAGCTCTGTTTTTCTTTTTACCTTTTTTACCTTCAATGACCGTTAAGTGACTTGAGCTACGTTTTCGTTCTTTCGTAAAAGACTGACCAAGATTTTTGGCTTTACCTTGAATAGGCGTGATTTTTGGATTTTTAATCATACGCTTTTTTGGCTTAACTTTAGCTTTTTCTCGCGCTCTCAAACGAGATTTTGACTGCTTTACGGCTTGAGCGTATTTTCGATCATACGGAGAACTGGAGGGCTGACGACGGCCTAAAACAAAGCGATATACGAGATAAAAAATAATCAAGAAGAAAAAGATTGTTCCGATAGAGCGTAAGAGACTCCCTGGTTCAAACAAAATTGTATACAGAAAACCAACTACCCCAAGTGTAATGACGGCGTACACAACATACGTAACAAAAGAACGTCTCATTATCTTCACCTCCACCAAAGATGTACACTATTTATTGTAAAAAAGTTTTACACAACTTTATTTTGGGTTGTTCCGGCTTTTTTTTCTTCAAGAACAAGTAGGCGTGAGAAAGAAGCAATCGCAACTTCTACTTGATCGTCTTTCGGTTCTTTCGTTGTTAAGAGCTGAAGCCATAACCCTGGGTAACCTAAATATTTTAGAACAGGGAAAGAACTTAGTTTGTTTGTTAATTGCAATACTTCAAAAGAAAGACCAAGAACAACGGGGATAAGAGCGAGGCGATTTACAATCCTTACCCAAAGTGGATCAGTTGGAACTAGTAAATATACGAACATACCAACAATAACAGTAAATAGAATAAAACTACTTCCGCACCTGTAATGAAGACGGGACTGGGACTGTACACCTTCTATTGTTAACTCTATTCCCTTTTCGTACGCATTAATAACCTTATGTTCCGCCCCATGGTACTGAAATACTCGTTTTATGAGCGGCGTTTGCGAGATTAAGAAAATATAGCAGATAATCAATAAAAATTTGAAGAAAGATTCAACAACTATCTGTGCCACATCTGAAGAAAAAATGGGCCTTGTTAGTTCTGCTAAAAATACGGGAACAAGTGTCATTAACACTTTACCAATAATAAAAGAGAGAACGCCTATAACAGCCACGCCAAGAATCATAGTTAGCTTTGATTCTTTTTTCTCTTTCAGTTTTTCATCTTCACTAGGATCAAGGTCAAAGCGATCTGATGAAAAATTGAGATGTTTAGAACCGTTTGCTGTAGCTTCAACAATAGCCGCAATACCGCGAAGAAAAGGAACCTTTTTAATTTTTTTCAGAAATGGTGATGATTTACGGGGAGCTTCAAAGAAATCGATGCTTTGATCTTTTCGGCGGATAGCCGTAACGCACGAGGTTTTACCACCAAACATAACACCTTCCACAACAGCCTGCCCACCGTAAACGGGTTTTGAATTTTGAGCCATGATGTACAAACACCAACCTAACTAATGAATTGTGTATTAACTAAATTATTTCAGTAAAGAACAGTTCATTCAAATTTCTTTTTTCTTTGTGTCATTTATATTCTACAAGAAAAGGCAAGAAACCTCTAGGTTGTTGTATATTCTCTAGTTTAGACAAATTTTATGATAATTAGACTAAAACTAACAAACAATATAAAGGCAAATAGAATCTAGGTAAAAAGATTATACTAAAATTAGTGAGGTGAGAAAAGATGGAAAAAAACCAAGAGAAAAAAGAAAAGCTTCCTTCTTTTATGAATAAAGCGATTGTGATTGGTATTTCGGCAGGAGTTTTGTTTGGTATTTTAAGCTACATTGCATATGTGTTAAATTTGAGTGAAATTCGAGCAAATCTTATTTTGGAGCCTTGGACATTTGGAGAATGGAAACATCATATCATAGGACATATTATTGGAATTATTCTCCTTGCCATTATTTCTATTCCTGTTGCACTTATTTACTATGCACTACTACGAAAATTTGAAAGCATGT
The DNA here is from genome assembly GCF_057808375.1 of Priestia sp. TRM10. Classification (NCBI taxonomy): domain Bacteria; kingdom Bacillati; phylum Bacillota; class Bacilli; order Caryophanales; family Bacillaceae; genus Priestia; species Priestia sp. TRM10. Next base: position 991,715 of record NZ_JBJZOT010000015.1, on the reverse strand, counting down.
GGGTTGGGGCGGCATATGGCGTTATACTTTGGGGCTTTGTTTTCTTTCTGTTAAATCCGATTTTTCCAAATTTAAAAGAGATTACAGACCTTAGTAAAGATACCATCATTACATCTTTTTGTTTTTACTTGCTCTATGGAATTTTTATTGGGTATTCTATTTCGTACGAAGAATCTGAATTGCGACGAATTAGTGCTTCCTCATAAGCTATAGCGCCCTCTTTATGATAAGATAAAGAAAGAACGGAATTTTTTGAAGCAAAGGGAGAGTGCTATGAAACAATTCTTAGTTATAAATGGACCAAATTTAAACTATTTAGGGAAGCGCGAGCCTGAAATTTACGGAAGTACAACGCTTGTAGATTTAGAAAACAGCTTAAAAACAAAAGGGGAAGCTCTCGACCTTTCTCTGGATTTTCTTCAATCCAACCATGAAGGTGTAATTATTGATGCTATGTACAAAGCAAATGAAACATGTGATGGAGTACTCCTAAACCCGGGTGCTTTCACTCATTATAGCTATGCGATTCGCGATTGTATTGCAAGCCTTAACATTCCTGTTGTAGAAGTTCATATTTCAAATGTTCATGCAAGAGAAGAATTCCGCCATACCTCTGTTATTGCACCAGTAAGTGCAGGCCAGATCGTTGGGTTTGGATTGTTTGGATATGAAATGGGAATTAATGCTTTAAAGAATATCGCGGAAGGGAAGGAATAGCATGTCAGAAAAACTAGTAAAACTTCGTGGAAGCTTTGAACAAAGAGGAATTGACGGTCTTCTTATCACAAGTAAATACAATCGTCGTTACATGACAAACTTTACAGGAAGTGCTGGAGTTGTTGTCATTTCAAAAGAAAAAGCCGTCTTTATTACAGACTTTCGCTACATAGAACAAGCAACAAAGCAAACAGAAGGATTTGAAATTGTCAAACATACTGGACCAATTGCAAAAGAAATTGCTTCTGTTGTTGAACAGTTAGGAATCAAAGCGCTAGGATTTGAAGAACATGCAATTACGTACGCTGACTTTTCCACATACCAAAAGGAAATCTCGGCCCAACTTGTTCCTGTCTCAGGTCTTGTAGAAAACTTACGCTTGATTAAGACTAGTGAAGAGATTAAGATATTAAAGGAAGCTGCCAAGTTAACAGACGAAGCTTTTAATCATATTTTATCGTACATCAAACCCGGTGTAACGGAGCTTGAGGTTTCAAATGAGCTTGAATTTTATATGAGAAAACATGGCGCAGCGTCTTCTTCATTTGATACAATTGTTGCTTCAGGATATAGAAGCGCTTTACCACATGGAGCTGCTAGCGAAAAAGTGATTGAGGAAGGCGAGCTTGTAACGCTTGATTTTGGTGCGTACTATAAAGGGTATTGTTCAGATATTACAAGAACGGTTGCTGTTGGCGACGTTAGTGATGAATTGAAGAACATTTATGACATCGTTCTAAAGGCGCAGTTGCGTGGCGTTGACGGTATTAAAAAAGGTATTACAGGAGTTCAAGCTGATGCCTTATCGCGTGACTATATTACAGAACATGGATATGGGGAATACTTTGGGCACTCCACAGGCCATGGAATTGGTCTTGAAGTTCATGAAGGTCCCGCTCTTTCAATTCGTTCTGATACTGTACTAGAGCCTGGTATGGTTGTAACCGTTGAGCCTGGTATTTACATACCAAATGTAGGCGGCGTTCGAATTGAAGATGATTTGCTCATAACAGATGAAGGCAATGAAAATTTAACATATGCCCCAAAAGAACTTATTATTTTATAAAGGTAAACTAGGAGGACTATTAGATGGTTTCAGTAAATGATTTTCGTACAGGGTTAACAATCGAAGTAGACGGAGGAATTTGGCAAGTAATGGAGTTCCAGCACGTTAAGCCAGGAAAAGGAGCTGCATTTGTTCGCTCTAAACTTCGTAACCTTCGTACAGGAGCTGTCCAAGAGAAAACATTCCGTGCAGGTGAAAAAGTAAACAAAGCACGAATCGATAATCGCAAAATGCAGTATCTATATGCAAATGGTGATCAACACGTATTCATGGATACAAACACATATGATCAAATTGAACTTCCGGAAGTTCAAATTGAATATGAGCTTAAGTTCTTAAAAGAAAACATGGAAGTAAGCATTATGATGTATGAAAGCGAAACATTAGGTGTTGAGCTTCCAAACAGTGTTGAGCTAACAGTAACAGAAACAGAACCAGGTATTAAAGGAGATACGGCTTCAGGTGGAACAAAACCTGCAACAGTTGAAACAGGTTTAGTTGTTCAAGTTCCATTCTTCGTAAACCAAGGAGACGTTCTTGTTGTTAATACAAGCGATGGAAGCTATGTATCACGTGCTTAATTGAAATTAAAAAGCAAGAGCCTAATAGGCTCTTGCTTTTTTTTTGCATAAAAGTCAAAAAAAAGCATAGGTTGTACTAATATTTTGCTCTTAGGCGAGGAGAAGTGAACAGATGAGGCCTTTTTGGAATATGTTTGATACAACAATTATTACGATGGCGTGTTTGCGCTTTATCTCAGGATTTATTGAGCTAACAGCAGCAGTGCTTATTCTTTTTGGGAACGATGTCAAGAAAGCTCTTTTTATCAACAGCTTGTTAGCTTTAATTGGGCCGCTCGTTATGTTGGCCTCTATTTCAATTGGTCTATTTTCCATCGCAGATCAGCTTTCATATGGAAAGTTTGTGTTTATTGGTCTTGGAGTAGCATTTATTTTTATTGGCATTTACAAATAGCGTTCTGGCATTAAAATAGCCAAGCTTGCATACATTGAAAATAACTAAGTAGGCGAGGGGATTAAGGATGGAATCAGTTTTAAGCGTACTTCCTCAACATGTCGTAGAGCTCCTCAGGCGCTATATAGATGAAGATGTGCAAGAAATTCGGCTAAGGATTAACCGTCCTATTGAATTAATCAAAAAAGACGAGCCTATTTTTTATTCCGTATTACCTGTAAAAGAGGATTTCGTATATATGCTTAGTCAACTTAGTCAATCATCGATGTACATGCTTGAAGAAGAGTTACAAAAGGGCTATATCACAATAAAAGGTGGACACCGTGTCGGACTAGCGGGGCGAGTCATTACTGAGAATGGCAAAGTAAAAGCAATTCGTGATATTACGTCATTAAATATTCGAATTGCACGTGAGAAAATTGGAATTGGAGAAAATCTAATCGACAGTCTTTACGATCGTAAATGGTTAAACACAGTCATTATTGGAGCTCCTCAATCTGGGAAAACAACCATGCTAAGAGATCTTGCCCGCCTTGTTAGCACAGGAGTAGAAAGAAAAAGAATTCCTTCGCAAAAAGTGGGGATTGTAGATGAACGATCGGAAATTGCAGGCTGTCTTGACGGAGTGCCACAGCATACGTTTGGCCCTCGGGTTGATGTGCTTGATGCCTGTCCAAAAGCAGAAGGAATGATGATGTTGATTCGTTCAATGAGTCCGAACGTTCTTATTGTAGATGAAGTTGGACGAGTAGAAGATACAGAAGCTATTTTGGAAGCTGTTCATGCAGGAGTTAGCTTAATTTTAACTGCTCATGGAAGCTCTGTTAAAGATATGGCAACAAGGCCTTCATTAAAAGCGCTAATAGACGCTTGCATTATCGACCGTTTTGTACTTCTTTCAAATCGAAATGGACCTGGCACTGTGGAAGGGGTTTTTCAGCAGGAAGTAAAACGAAAGAAAGATGGAATAGAAGGTGTAAGAAAATGAAACTTTTTGGGGCTTTGTTTATTTTAGTTGCGACAACATGGTTTGGATTTGATCTTGCAAAACAGCTCAATGCAAGACCAAAACAGCTTCGCCAGCTTAAAAGTGCTCTAAGATCACTTGAGGCAGAAATTATGTATAGTCATCGTCCTCTACCACAGATTGCCCGTTTATTAACAGAACAAGTACCAAAACCAATCGCTTCCTTTTTTGATTCTTTTGCAACATATTTAGAAAAAGGTCAAAAAAGTGCTGGAGAGGCTTGGCTGCTTAGTATAGAAGAAAATTGGCGTCTAACTGCTTTAAAGCAGGGGGAGAAAGAAGCTTTAAAACAATTTGGACAGACGCTTGGACAGCATGATCGGTATTCACAGCAAAAGCATATTGTGTTAACGCTTAACCATTTAGAGCGGGAGGAAGCAGACGCTGTTGACAGGCAAACGCGCTACGAGAAGATGGTGAAAAGCCTAGGGTTCCTAACAGGGTTATTGTTAGTCATTTTATTACTGTAGCTGTAGGAGGATGAAACAAAATGGGGGTAGACATCAATACCATTTTTCAAATTGCCGGAGTAGGCATTATCGTTGCTTTTTTAGTAACCGTTCTAGAACAAATGGGCAAAAAAGATTTTGCAAACTGGGTTACGCTCATTGGTTTTATTTATATTTTGTTTATGGTCGCGTCAATTGTACAAGACTTGTTTCAAAAAATTAAATCTGTATTCCTTTTTCAAGGCTAAAGGAGGTGATGGGAGATTGAAATGATCCAAATTGTTGGCCTTGGTTTAATTGCCACGTTTTTAACGATTATTTTAAAAGAACAAAAATCCTCCATCGCTTTTCTTCTTGTTGTATTTGTTGGCTGCGTTATTTTCTTGTTTCTCGTTGATAAAATCAGCGAAATTATTGGAATGGTTGAAGTCCTTTCGCGTCAAGCCGGGGTCAATGTTATATATGTAGAAACTATTTTAAAGATTATTGGGATTGCTTATATTGCTGAATTCGGCGCTCAAATTACGAAAGATGCTGGACAAGGTTCCATTGCTTCAAAAATCGAGTTAGGAGGGAAAATCCTCATTTTATCAATGGCAATACCAATTTTAACAGTAGTGATTGAAACCATTATTTCAATGTTGCCAACAACCTAATGAATGAGGATTGAGGTGCGCACATGAAAAAGAAAAAAAGCTTATTTTGTTTAGTGTTGCTGCTTTTTCTTTTTTTTCTACCTGACAGTGTACAAGCTTTTCCAAATGCTGATGAAATGGTAGATGAACAAGTGGATCAGCTTGGCATTGATGAGATAAAAGGGTTTTGGAATAATATCATGACAGAGTATGGTGGTTTTTTGCCGGAAAGTCAGAAAGGAAGTCTTGTCGAGTTTTTGAAAGGAGACAAAGAACTTTCGTTAGAGGAGTGGTTGAAAGGGCTTATGAAGTTCTTTCTTCATGAAATTATTGCAAATGGAAAACTCCTCGGTACGCTCATTATGCTCACAATCTTTTGCGTATTCCTCCAGAATCTTCAGAATGCATTTGAGAAAACAACCGTTAGTAAAGTAGCTTATGCACTTGTTTATCTTGTGCTTATTGTCATTGCTTTAAATAGCTTCCACATTGCTATCTCATATGCAACGGAAGCTATACAGACGATGATTCATTTTATTATCGCGCTTATTCCTCTTCTTCTAGCTCTTATGGCTTCTTCGGGAGGCGTGATGTCAGCCGCTTTTTTTCATCCAGTTATTATTTTTCTTATGAACACAAGCGGATTGCTTATTCAGTATGTTGTAATGCCGCTTTTATTTCTTTCTGCCCTGTTAAGCATTGTAAGTACAATTTCAGAACAATACAAAGTGACACAGCTTGCTCAGCTTATGAGAAATGTGAGTATTGGAGTTCTTGGTGGGTTTCTCACTATTTTTTTAGGCGTTATTTCTGTTCAGGGGACAAGCTCGGCTGTAGCAGATGGGATCACTGTGAGAACCGCAAAATTTATTACAGGAAACTTTGTTCCTGTTGTAGGACGGATGTTTACAGATGCAACAGATACAGTATTAAGTGCCTCTCTTCTATTGAAAAATACGGTGGGCCTTGTTGGAGTAGCGATTTTACTTTTTATTACAGCTTTTCCTGCTCTTAAACTCCTTTCAATTGCGATTATTTACAAGCTTGCTGCAGCTCTGATCCAGCCTGTTGGAGGAGGACCAATCATCTCCTGTTTGAGCATCATTAGCAGAAGCGTTATTTATATTTTTGCTGCTCTTGCTGTTGTTTCTTTAATGTTTTTCTTATGTATTACGCTTGTTATTACTGCAAGTAATATTACGATGATGGTCAGATAAGGAGGGTGTTGATGGGAGCGTTAACAGAATGGGTTACAAATATTATTCTGTTTATCTTGCTTGCTACCATTATTGATCTGTTGTTACCAAGCTCATCTATGCAGAAGTACGCAAAGATGGTTATTGGTCTACTTCTTATGCTTATTATTTTGACACCTGTTTTCAGCATATTCAAAGTGAACGTTGATAAACTGTTTACCGCCATTAACTCTTCTTCTATCTCTCAAGAAAACTCTTCAAAAAATTTGCTAGATTTAAAGAAAAAAGAAATACAAGCGTCACAAGATGCATATATTTTAGAACAGATGGCTGTCCAACTAGAAGAGGGAGTAAAAGAGGAGTTGGTGAAGGAATATGGAGTAGAAGTTTCAAGCGTAGAAATTCATATGAAAGACGAGAAAGGTGAAAAAAGTTTTGAAAATATTAGTTCCATCTCTCTGTCTGTTCAGCCAAAGGAGAATAAGCATACAGCATCAGTCTCAGAAGTTGAAGTTGTTTCCATTAATACGTCGGAACCTATTAAAAAAGAGAAAACAGAAAACGACGAGAAGCTAAAGAAAGTACAAAGTTTTCTTTCTAAAAAATGGGATATGGATAAAAAACAAATTATAGTCACAATGGGAGGAGGAGAAGCAGATGAGCGATAAGGAGAGCAACAAGAAAAAGAACTTCTTAGCGAGACTATCTTCTTCAGATCCACCTAAGAAAAACCGCAAGCTTGCATATGTGATTTTACTTTTGGCCGCTGGGGTTTTTGTCATGCTCTATGGGAATTTTCAAAGCTCAACAACAAAACCAGACGCCGTTGAAACGAAAGGCTCAGGAGATAGCCAACAAGAAACAGAGGAAGTAGAAACGTTTGGAAGTGGAAAAGAAAAGCAGGCTAGAACAATTTCAGACTATGAAAAAAAATACGAAGCAGAACTTACAGATGTGCTAGAAAGTATGATTGGCATTGATAATGTGCAAGTATTTGTAAATGTTGATGCTACAGAAGAGAAAGTTTATGAGCATAACACAGTAAACCAAAGTCAAACAACAGAAGAAAATGACCGTGAAGGCGGTACAAGGAATATTGAAGATAACTCAGTGGATCAACAGCTCGTTATTGTTCGTAACGGTGATAAGGAACAGCCCGTTGTTGTAAAAACATTAAAACCTGATATTAGGGGCGTTCTTGTCGTTGCGAAGGGAGCTGATAATATAAAAGTGAAAAAGTCGGTTGTGGACGCAGTTACGAGAGTGCTCGATGTTCCAAGTCATCGCGTGGCAGTCACGCCTAAAAAGACGAAGGGGGATTAAATTATATGTTGCTGAAAAAACAAACCGTTTGGTTATTAACAATGCTTAGCTTAGTTGTTGTTTTATCTGTTTATTATATTACGTCTCCAAGCCCACAGAGTGATAACGTCGCTTTTACAGATAAAGAAGAAAGTAAAGAAAAAGAAAGCGCAAAGCAAACGGATAAAGAAACAGAGCAAAAGGGAGCTTCAACAACAGAGAAAAACGGTGAAACAGTTGTTTCAACTGTGGAAAATGAAGACCAATTTTTGGCGATGCGCATGCAAATTACAGACGAGAGAAGTAAAGAAATTGAGAAACTTGAGGACGTTGTCGCATCAAATGAGGCTTCAGTAGAAGAGAAAAGTGAAGCAAAGGACAAAGTAGAAGAACTTTCAAAACTTAATGAAAAAGAGCAAACAATTGAAACATTAATCAAAGAAAAAGGGTATGATGATGCCCTTGTACGCGCTGAAGAAAATGGTGTACGTATCGTTGTAAAATCAAAAGAAGATAGCAAAAAACAAGCAAATGAAATTATGAATATCGTGACGCAAGAAATTGGAGCTAAGAAAGTAGCGGTAGAATTTGAGCCTATTAAATAATGAAATAAAAAAAGGCGACTTCTGTCGCCTTTTTTTTTATTTGAACTTATTTTGCATCCGAAGCAAGACTGAAATATAATAGTTAATGATAACACTAGGTAATAACTAGTACATTGTCAAAAAAAAGAAGTTTACTTAAAATAGAAAAGGACGGTTGTCCAAAGCATACGGCTGTTGAAATTTTAAGGGCAGTTAGCGTATGATGTTAAGTATTCACTAGTCGATGAAATGGAGTGTAAAAGAGATGTTAAAAATTCAAGAGATTCGCGAAATTATTCGCCTTGTTGATCAGTCATCTATCGAAGAATTTATGTACGAGCATGAAGGATCAAAAATTAAGTTGAAAAAGAAGGGTGCTCTTGCAGCACAACAGAAAGTAGTTATTCAGGAACAGCCTGTTCAACAAATACCGGCTCAGCCATCAGTGCAGCCTGTTGTGCAACAAAATGAACCACAACAACCGGTACATACAGAAGAGAAAAAAGAAGAGAGTAACCTTCATAAAATTACATCACCAATGGTTGGAACTTTTTATAATTCTTCTTCACCAGAAGCAGGTCCATATGTTCAAACGGGAACCAAAGTTAAACAAGATAGCGTAGTTTGTATTGTGGAAGCGATGAAACTATTCAACGAAATTGAGGCTGAGGTAACAGGAGAAATCGTTGAAATACTTGTTGAAAATGGTCAGCTTGTAGAATATGGTCAACCACTTTTCTTAGTTAAACCAGAATAAAGGGAGATCAATTATGATAAAAAAATTGCTTATTGCGAACCGCGGAGAAATCGCCGTAAGAATTATCCGCGCATGTAAAGAATTAAATGTCGAGTCTGTTGCGATTTATTCAGAAGCAGATAAAGAGTCACTGCACGTTCGTCTTGCTGATGAAGCATATTGTGTAGGTCCTACCGCTTCAAAAGACAGCTACTTAAATTTCACAAATATCATGGGTGTTGCAATGCTTACAGGATGTGATGCGATTCACCCTGGTTACGGATTTTTATCTGAGAACGCTGATTTTGCTGAGCTTTGCCGTGAGTGTAACGTAACGTTTGTTGGACCAACATCAGAGTCCATTTCAAAAATGGGTACAAAAGATGTGGCAAGAGAAACAATGCGTGAAGCAGGTGTACCGATTGTACCTGGATCTCAAGGAATTATTGAAAGTGTGGAAGATGCAGTTACAATTGCAGAGGAAATTGGGTATCCTGTAATTATTAAAGCAACAGCAGGCGGAGGCGGAAAAGGAATCCGTGTTGCGCGTGACGAATCTTCTTTAAGAAAGGGTGTAGAAATTACACAGCAAGAAGCCGCAACAGCATTTGGAAACCCAGGGGTTTATTTAGAAAAGTATATCGAAGATTTCCGCCACGTTGAAATCCAAGTGTTGGCAGATGAATTTGGTAATACCATTCACCTTGGTGAACGTGATTGCAGTATTCAGCGCCGTCTTCAAAAATTAGTTGAAGAAACGCCTTCTCCAGCCCTTGATGGAGAAATGCGTGCGAAAATGGGAGAAGCTGCTGTTAAAGCAGCACAAGCTGTTCAATATAGAGGGGCTGGAACAGTGGAATTTATCTATGACTACCGTGAAAGAAAGTTCTATTTCATGGAAATGAACACGCGTATCCAAGTTGAACATCCAGTGACAGAAATGGTAACAGGTATTGACTTAATTAAAGAGCAAATCAAAGTGGCAAACCATGAGAAGCTTTCGTATACGCAAGAAGACGTTACATTTTCTGGATGGGCAATTGAATGCCGTATCAATGCTGAAAACCCAGCGAAAAACTTCATGCCATCTCCAGGGGAAATCAATATGTATCTTCCTCCAGGCGGTTTTGGCGTTCGTGTTGATTCTGCGGTATACTCAGGGTATAAAATTCCGCCTTTCTACGATTCAATGATTGCTAAATTAATTGTTCATGCTCCAACGCGCGAAGAAGCTGTTGCAAGAATGAGAAGAGCTCTAAGCGAGTTTGTTATTGAAGGCGTAGATACAACAATTCCGTTTCATTTAAATTTATTTCAACATGAGAAATTCATTGAAGGGGAATTTAATACGAAGTTTCTAGAAGAACATGAGGTAATGAAAAGTAAGTAATTCTCAAGGAGGAATAGCCTATGAACGAAAATCATGTGTTAGATATGGGAGAAAATGAAAATGCGTTAGGGAAAGTAGAAATCGCTCCTGAAGTGATTGAAGTTATCGCAGGTATTGCCGCATCTGAAGTAGCAGGCGTTGGCCAAATGCGCGGAAACTTTGCGTCTGGCGTTGTTGAGAAGCTTGGGAAAAAGAATCACGGCAAAGGCGTCAAAGTAGAGCTTAGTGAAGAAGGCATTAAAATTGATGTGTTCTGCTCTATGAACTATGGCGTTTCTATTCCAACGGTTGCAAGTCAAGTTCAAGATAACATTCGAGAAGCGTTGAAAAATATGACAGCACTCGAATTAGCAGAAGTTAACGTTCATATCGTGGGCGTAATCTTTGAATCTCCTCAAAAGGAAGAAGAGATTGATTCTATCTAATGAAGGGGCTGCTCTTACAATAAGAGCAGCTTTTTTGCGAGTTTCTTTCTTGTTGTTTCCAATTCTTATTTCTGTGAAGATTCGGAAAATAACAATACGTGGATACGTTATGTACTCACGGTAGGAAACTATGCTATTATCAGGATATGATAATTGGATAAGTTAAAAAAGGAGTATACCTATTTATGAAAAGACGTACAGCAAGGGAAAAAGCGCTTCAAGCTCTTTTTCAATGTGAGATTGGCCAAAATAGCCCTGAAGAAGCTATTGACAATGTAGTAGAAGAGGAAGCGGTTGATGCGTTTTTACGTCAGCTTGTTCTTGGTGTGTCAGAAAACAAAGAAGAGATTGACAGCTTGATTAGCGCAAACCTTGAAAAATGGACGCTAGATCGTCTAGCGAACGTTGACCGTATTATTTTAAGACTTGCGGTTTATGAAATGAAATATGAAGAAGACATTCCCCAAAATGTAAGCATTAATGAAGCCATCGAACTTGCAAAGACGTTTGGCGATGATCAATCAGGTCGTTTTATCAATGGCGTATTATCTAAAATCTCAGCATCAAATAGTTAAAAATCTTTTATAAAAGATTTAAAATAAAGTTATAAAACAACATACAGAGATGACAGAGAAGGAGAGAATGATCAATGAGTGCACAATTAATTAATGGTAAAGAACTAGCAAGTGAGAAGCGAGAAAGTATGAAAAAAGAAGTTGAAATGCTAAAGGAGCAAGGAGTTAAACCAGGCTTAGCTGTTATATTAGTTGGACAAGACCCTGCTTCAGAAACATATGTACGCAGTAAACATCGCGCTTGTGAAAATACAGGTATTCATTCGGTTTCAATCAAACTTCCAGATACAGTATCAGAAGAAGAACTACTTGGTCATATTGACAAGTTAAATGAAGATGATGCAATTGATGGAATTTTAGTTCAGCTTCCACTTCCAAAACATATTAATGAAGATGCTGTCATCGAGCGCATTTCTCCTAAAAAGGACGTTGATGGTTTTCATCCAATCAGCGTTGGTAAAATGATGATTGGTCAAGAAACATTCTTGCCATGTACTCCACATGGCGTATTAGAAATGGTTAGAAAAACAGGTATTGAAGTATCTGGAAAACACGTTGTTGTGATTGGGCGCAGCAATATTGTTGGTAAACCTGTTGGACAATTATTCTTAAATGAAAATGCAACGGTAACATACTGTCACTCTAGAACACAAAACATGCAAAAGCACACAAGAGATGCAGATATCCTAATTGTTGCGGTTGGAATTCCAAACTTTGTTAAAGCTCAAGATGTAAAAGAAGGAGCGGTTGTGATTGATGTTGGAATTAACCGCGTAGACGGAAAGCTTTGTGGAGACGTAGATTTTGAAGAAGTAAAAGAAGTTGCTGGTGCTATTACACCTGTTCCAGGTGGAGTAGGTCCGATGACAATTACAATGCTTTTAGAAAATACAATCCAGTCAGCAAAAGCTCGCGTTCGTTCTTAATAACAAGGGGGAAGTGTCATGAGCGAATTAAAGCCTTTAACAATTACGGCTTTAACGAAATATATCAAACGAAAATTTGACGTTGATCCCCATTTGCAAGATGTTTGGCTGAAAGGGGAAATCTCAAATTTTAAACAGCATAGCAGAGGGCATATGTATTTTACCTTAAAAGACGAGCATGCCCGCATGTCTGCTGTGATGTTTTCAAGTCAAAATAAAAATTTGCCTTTTACCCCTGAAAACGGTATGAAAGTTCTTGCAAGGGGAGAAGTTTCAGTTTACGAAGGAAGCGGCAATTATCAGCTTTATATTCGCGACATGCAGCCTGACGGAGTAGGAAGTCTTCATCTTGCTTATGAGCAGCTGAAGAATAAATTAGAGGGAGAAGGGCTTTTTGATCCTAGGATTAAAAAGCCTCTCCCTCTTTATCCTAACCTCGTTGGAGTTGTGACCTCTCCAACAGGAGCAGCTGTAAGGGATATTATGACAACGATTAAACGGAGATATCCTGTTGCTCAAATTATTTTAATTCCAGCTCTTGTACAAGGTGATCGCGCTCCTGCTTCAATTGTAAGTGGAATTAAAAAGGCGAAGGATATAAACGCGGATGTGCTGATTATCGGACGTGGCGGTGGTTCTATTGAAGAACTTTGGGGATTTAACGATGAAAAAGTTGCCCGAGCTATATATGAGTCAACTCTTCCTATTATTTCAGCTGTAGGTCATGAAACAGATTTCACGATCGCTGATTTTGTAGCTGACATGCGTGCTCCAACTCCTACTGCAGCAGCTGAACTAGCTGTGCCTAATTTAACGGAGGTACTTGAACGAATTAGCCAGCGGAAAATCCGCTTAACAAGAGCAATTTCGTCTCATATTACCGCAAAAAAGACGCGTTTAGAACGTACAGAGAAGTCGTATGCTTTTCGATATCCAACAAAGCTGCTAGAACAAAAGGAGCAGCAATTGGATCTTTTGCTTGATCGTTTACATAAGGAAAGTAAGCGTATTGCTATGAGAAAGGAAGAAAAGTTCTCTTACATAAAGCGTCGTCTTCTTACACATCATCCATATGCAAGGTTAAAAGAAGCTGACAGAGAACGAGAACGTTTAACACGCTTGTTACAAAAAGATATAACAACAGTGTTGAATGCTAAAAAGATGTTGTTGTCTTCTCAGATGGCAAAGCTAAATGCGCTCAGTCCGTTAAAGATTATGGAGCGTGGATATAGTCTTGTATACAATGAAGAAGAAAAGCTTGTGAAAAGCACAAAAGGTGTAGCAAAAGGTGAAACGGTAACGCTACGCTTGAAAGATGGGTCCATTGATTGTCTTGTAGAAGACATAAGGAGTGGTGAGAATGAGTGAAGAAAAAGAATATACATTTGAAGAAGCGATGGAAGAACTTGAAAAAATTGTTGATAAACTTGAAGAAGGTGACGTTCCTTTAGAAGAAGCTATTGACCGATTTCAAGAAGGAATGAAACTTTCAAAATTTTGTCATGATCGACTTCAAAAAATTGAAACACAAATGGAGCAAATCTTGCAAGAAGATGGAAATCTTGCTCCTTTCTCTGTTGGAGAGGAAGGTGACAAATGATCGCGCTTGAGAGCTATTTAAAAGAATATAAAAAGTTAGTCGAAGAGCTTCTCCCGACGCAAATCGAAGCGCTGCAGATGCCAAGTTTGCTGAAAGAATCAATGTTATACTCTCTAACAGCAGGCGGAAAGCGCATTCGTCCAATTCTTCTTTTAGCAACGCTTGAAGCATTCGGGAAAGATAAATCCCTTGGTTATGAAGCGGCATGTGCTGTTGAAATGATTCACACATACTCATTAGTTCATGATGACTTGCCAAGCATGGATGATGATGATTTAAGAAGAGGAAAGCCAACAAACCATAAAGTGTTCGGAGAAGCAGCCGCTATTTTAGCTGGCGATGCTTTGCTAACCTATAGCTTTCAAATCGTAACAAAAGCTAACCTTTCTCCAGAAATTAAGTTGCTTGTGATTGAAGAGTTAGCACGTGCAGCAGGTGCTGAAGGAATGGTTGGGGGGCAGATGGCTGATATTGAAGGCGAAGAGAAAAAGCTTTCGTTAAAAGAGTTAGAATACATCCATGAACATAAGACAGGAAAACTCCTTTCTTTTGGGATTATTGCTGGAGCAATTATTGCAGGAGCATCGGAAAATCAGCTTAGTCATTTGAAACATTTCAGCTATCATCTTGGTTTAGCTTTTCAAATTCAAGATGACATCTTAGATATTGAAGGAAATGAACAGCTTCTTGGTAAACCTGTTGGAAGTGATACAGGTAATGATAAAGCAACATATCCAGCTCTTTTAGGTATGGAAAATGCAAAAGAGAAATTAAAGTATCATATGGATCAAGCCATTATGGAGCTTGAAAAAGCTGAAATTCAAGATAGCATGTTAAAAGAGCTTTCTTATTACATCGCATGGCGTCAGCAATAAAAGAATATCAAAAGCTAAAGATTGAGCTTGAGATGTTTTTATGCTACAATAATGTCACAATTATGCTATGGAGTGTTTAGTTTTTTTTGAAAATTAGAAAGTGATTCTTTCTTGCCGTTATCACGTTTGTGTTAGCGGCTCTTTTTTCAAGGAAGGCTACTAAAGTAGTGTGGCTAACTAAGTACGAAAGTGAGTGATCCGATTTGGATCTTACGTCAATAAAAAATCCGGCATTTTTAAAGAAAATGTCTACTAGTGAATTAGAGTCACTTGGAGAAGATATTCGACGCTTTTTGATCGAGAATCTGTCCGTTACAGGGGGCCACATTGGTCCGAATCTTGGGGTTGTTGAATTAACAATTGCGCTTCATAAAATTTTTGATAGCCCAAAAGACAAGTTTTTATGGGATGTTGGACATCAATCATATGTCCATAAAATTTTAACTGGCCGTGCCTGTAAATTCGATACATTACGTAAATACAAAGGATTATGTGGATTTCCGAAACGAAATGAAAGCGAACATGATGTTTGGGAAACAGGTCACAGTTCAACGTCTTTATCAGCGGCAATGGGAATGGCTATTGCAAGAGATCTGAAGAAAACAGATGATTATATCATTCCGATTATTGGTGATGGAGCTTTAACAGGTGGAATGGCTTTGGAAGCTTTAAACCACATTGGACATGAGCAAAAAGACATGATCGTTATTTTAAATGATAATGAAATGTCTATTGCCCCAAACGTTGGTGCACTGCATAATGTGCTAGGTCGTTTGCGCACAGCTGGCAAATATCATTGGGTTAAAGATGAGCTTGAGTTTTTACTTAAAAAAGTTCCATCTGTTGGAGGACGTTTAGCTTCAACAGCTGAACGTGTAAAAGATGGTCTAAAGTATATGTTTGTATCGGGCATGTTCTTTGAAGAACTTGGGTTCACATATCTTGGTCCTGTTGATGGGCACAACTATGAGGAACTGTTCGATAATCTTCGCTATGCTAAAAAAACAAAAGGTCCTATCCTTGTGCATGTTTTAACGAAAAAAGGAAAAGGATACTTGCCTGCTGAAAGCGATAAAATTGGAACATGGCATGGTACAGGCCCTTATAAGATTGAATCAGGTGACTTCATTAAACCAAAAGACACGCCTCCAGCGTGGAGTAAAGTTATCAGCGATACTGTTCAAAAAGTAGCACGTGAAGATGACAGAGTTGTTGCAATAACACCAGCTATGCCTGTTGGTTCAAAGCTTGAAGCTTTCCAAAAAGAATTTCCTGAGCGCATGTATGATGTAGGAATTGCTGAACAACATGCCACAACTGTAGCAGCAGGACTTGCTACACAAGACATGAAACCGTTTTTAGCTATCTATTCAACATTTTTACAGCGTGCATATGACCAAGTTGTGCATGACGTATGTCGTCAAAACTTGAACGTTTTCTTTGGTATTGATCGAGCAGGTCTTGTGGGAGCTGATGGTGAAACACATCAAGGCGTATTTGACATTGCCTTTATGCGCCATATTCCAAACATGGTTATGATGATGCCGAAAGATGAAAATGAAGGCCAACATTTAGTGTACACAGCTCTTCAATATAACGATGGTCCAATTGCAATACGTTATCCACGTGGAAATGGACTTGGTGTTCCAATGGATAAAGAACTAAAAACAATTTCAATTGGAACGTGGGAAGTGTTAAAAGAAGGGCATGATGCCACAATCTTAACATTTGGTCCTTCAATTGAGATGGCCATGGAAGCTCGTGAAAAGATGGCGAAGAACGGAGTATCTGTTAAGATTGTAAACGCTCGTTTTATTAAGCCGCTTGATCATAATATGCTCCATGAGCTTTTTAAAGAAAATAAACCGATCATGACTATTGAAGAAGCTGTTTTAGAAGGTGGCTTTGGAAGTGCTGTATTAGAGTTTGCTTCAGATCATGGGTATGATAGTTCACTTATTGATCGCATGGGAATTCCAGACTACTTTGTAGAGCATGGAAGCGTTGATCGCCTTCTAGAAGAAATTGAGTTTACAACAGAACATGTTGTAACTCGTTTACAAAAGCGTGTGAACGTAAAAAAGACTAAAGGACTTGAAGCAAGGTGACCAAAAAAGAACGTGTAGATGTGTTATTGGTGGAGCGTGGCTTAGTGGAAACACGTGAAAAAGCTAAACGCACTGTCATGGCAGGTCTCGTATATACAAATGAACAAAGATTAGATAAACCTGGAGAAAAAATTTCAGTTGATACACCTCTTACTGTAAAAGGAAAAGTAATGCCTTATGTAAGCAGAGGAGGATTTAAACTCGAAAAGGCGCTTAAGGAATTTGATCTTACTGTAAAAGATAAAGTTATGTTAGATATCGGAGCATCGACAGGTGGCTTTACAGATTGCGCTCTTCAAAATGGAGCACAGCTTTCTTATGCGCTTGATGTGGGATATAATCAGCTTGCATGGAAAATGCGTCAAGATGAGCGTGTGGTTGTGATGGAAAGAACAAATTTCCGCTATGTAACACCAGATCAGCTACAGTTTGGAATGCCGCAATTTGCTTCTATTGACGTTTCTTTTATTTCTTTAAAATTAATTTTTCCGGTTCTTAAAACATTACTTGTTCCAAATAGTGATGTTGTTGCTCTTGTGAAACCACAGTTTGAAGCAGGACGCGAGCAAGTTGGGAAAAAAGGAATTGTCAGAGATCGAGCTGTACATGAAGATGTACTCCAAGAAATTTGTACATTTGTTCTTCATGAAGGATATGATATTGCTTCTTTGACGTATTCTCCAATTACAGGGGGAGATGGAAATATTGAATTTCTTCTTCATCTAAAGTGGAGTGGAGAAAAAGAAGTTGGCGAAACTTTTTCTGAAACAACAATAGAACAAGCCGTAACAGAAGCGCATGCGGCTTTAAAAAAAGGGTAATAAATTAAGCGGTGCTTTTTATAGCGCCGCTTAAAGTTTGTCATGGCTTGCTTTAGAAGTTGTCTAAGCCGCGATAATTAGCTAACATAGTATTACATACATTGTTTTGTGAAAAAGGGAGAGCTTATAAAAAAACAAGAAAACTTTTTCTTATACATAGCTATAATTCAAATTCAAAGATTATGTGAGGTGTAAATGATGAATAAAGGACAGCGACATATTAAAATTAGAGAAGTTATTGCAAATAACGATATTGAAACACAGGATGATTTAGTCGATATTTTAAAAAGCTTAGGTTTTAATGTTACACAAGCAACAGTTTCCCGTGATATTAAAGAACTTCATCTTGTAAAAGTGCCAATGCTTGATGGGCGCTACAAATATAGCTTACCAGCTGACCAGCGTTTTAATCCTCTTCAAAAATTAAAGCGTGCTCTTACAGATGCATTTATAAAAATTGATGCGGCTGAGAATTTGCTTGTTATGAAAATGTTGCCAGGTAATGCAAACGTAGTTGGAGCTCTTATTGATCACTTAGATTGGGAAGAAATTTTAGGAACAATTTGTGGAGACGATACGTGTTTAATTATTTGTAGAACGTCTGAGGAAGCCAAAACGATTTCAAATCGCTTTTTAGAAATGCTGTAGGGATGTGAGTAGGAGTGTTAGCCGAACTATCGATTAAAAACTTTGCAATTATCGAAAGCCTATCTCTTTCATTTGAAAAAGGATTAACTGTTTTAACAGGGGAGACAGGGGCTGGAAAGTCTATTATTATTGATGCGATTCATTTACTTGTTGGAGGACGAGGCTCTGCTGAATTTGTTCGACACGGTACGGATCGAGCAGAAATAGAAGGGCTGTTTTTAATTGAAAAAAGCCATCCTTGCTTTGAAAAAGCAGAGTCGCTTGGAATTGAAGTGGAGGATGAGATGGTTGTGCTAAGGCGCTCGATTACAGCGAGCGGAAAAAGCATTTGTCGCATTAACGGAAAGCTTGTGACACTTGCAATTTTACGTGAAGTCGGTGGAACGCTTGTTGATATTCACGGGCAGCATGAACATCAAGACCTTATGAATGGTGATCGACACTTAACATTGCTTGATCAATATGGTGGTTCGACTATTGAAAAAGCGCTAGGGGTATACGGTTCGCTTTATGATGAATACATAAGTCTGAAAAAACAAATGGAAAAGCTAACGGAAAATGAGCAGCAAAGGGCCCATAGGCTAGACTTAATTCAGTTTCAGCTCAATGAAATCAAAACAGCTGAACTTGTACCAAAAGAAGATGAGAATCTTTTTGAAGAGAAAATTAAAATTTCGAACTATGAAAAGATTTATAGCTCGCTCAGAGATGCTTATTATGCTTTGCACGGGGAACAAAGAGGGCTTGATTTAGTATCTGTTGCAATGAACAACACAGGTGAGATTGCTGACCTAGAAGATGACTATAAAGAAATTTCAGAAACAGTGTCAAACTGTTTTTATCAACTTGAAGACGTTTCATACAGCATTCGCCAACAGCTTGATGCTTTAGAATTTGATCCAAATCGGCTTGATATTATTGAAGCTAGATTAAATGAGATCAATCACTTAAAGAGAAAGTACGGACAATCGGTGGAAGAGATTTTAGCATATGCTGATGCTATTGAAGAAGAAATTGATACGATTCAAAATAGAGATACGCACATTTCTAAAATTGAAAAACAGCTTGAGGCATTGATGAGTGAACTTTTTAAAGAAGCGAAAAATGTTTCTCATATTCGACAAAAGCTGGCTGAAGAGTTAACAGAAAAGATTCATCATGAGCTTCAAGCTCTTTATATGGCTAAAACCGTATTTAAAATTCAGTTTGCTAAACGTGGAGAAGAAGTGCCCCTTAGTGAAAAAGATGTAAAATTTACGAAAAGCGGAATTGATCATGTGGAGTTTTACATCTCAACAAACCCTGGTGAACCGTTGAAGCCTTTATCAAAAGTAGCGTCAGGAGGAGAGCTTTCTAGAATTATGCTCGCGCTTAAAAGTATTTTCTCACATCATCAAGGTGTAACATCTATTATTTTTGATGAAGTAGACACAGGAGTAAGTGGGCGAGTTGCTCAAGCTATTGGAGAGAAGATTTACCAAATCTCAACAGGTTCACAAGTTTTCTGTATTTCTCATCTGCCACAGGTTGCAGCGATGGCTGATACGCACTTATTTATTGCTAAAAAGTCTGTGAATAATAGAACGCAAACAAGCGTTACACCGCTTAGTTCTAATGAAAAAATTATTGAAATTGGCCGTATGATCGCAGGAGTTGAAGTGACAGATTTAACAAAAGAACATGCAAAAGAGCTGCTTGAGCTTGCACATCAGCTGAAAAAGTAGGGAGACAAATTCTCCCTACTTTTTCTCGTTTTTCGTAGTTATAATTGTGCGCAAAGAAGGTAACATTAAAGACATAAGCAAAAGCTTCATTTTACAATCTCAGGTGCTTATTTATTCAACGAAGAAGTGTGTGTGGCAGGAAGCGAGGAGAGTGAAATGTTCAATGGATAGATATAGAAAATGGATAGGAACAATTCTCCTTGTTTCGCTCATCGTAATAGGTTTTATACCAAGTGTGCAGCAATATGTAAAAATCCCAACAAACATCACCCTTTTTGAAAATCAAACGTTGCCCATTCAGTCCGCTCAGCAAGTGTCATCAAATCAGCCAAATGTTTCAGTAGAACCTGAAAAGGAAAGTTCAACATGGCAAGTCAGTGGTAATAATGCTGGAGAAAGCAAACTCGTTGTCCAAGCAGGCGCTTTTCCAGCAAAAGAAGTTGATGTAAAAGTTCTTCCTGATTTTAAAGTATATCCAGGAGGACAATCGATTGGAGTAAAACTTAACTCTAAAGGTGTTCTTGTTGTTGGATATCATCAGGTTGATACAAAAGACGGAAAAAAATCTCCAGGTGAAATTGCAGGAATCCAAGTTGGAGATATGATTACTGAAATTAACGGGAAAAACATCGAGAAAATGAGTGATGTAACTCCGTTTATCAAACAAGCAGGAAAAAGTGGGGATCCACTTAACATCACAGTTACTCGTGATGACCAAAGTATTAAAACAAAACTTTATCCATTGAAGGATAAAGGAGATTATGCTTATCGAATTGGACTATATATTCGTGATTCAGCAGCTGGTATTGGTACGATGACTTTTTTTGAGCCAAATTCGAAAAAATATGGAGCTCTTGGTCATGTGATTTCGGATATGGATACGAAAAAGCCGATTGTTGTGAAAGATGGACAGATTATGAAGTCAACGGTCACGTCGATTGAAAAAGGAAGTGACGGAGCTCCTGGAGAGAAGCTTGCTCGTTTTTCTTCGGAACGTTCTGTAATTGGTGACATTACGCGCAACAGTCCGTTTGGTATTTACGGGAAATTAACGGAACAAGTAGAAAACAACATTGTGAACAAACCCCTTCCTATTGCGCTTTCAAATCAAGTGAAAAAGGGGCCAGCCAAAATCTTAACCGTAATTGAAGAGAATAAAGTAGAAGAGTTTAGTGTCGAAATTGTAAGTACAGTTGATCAGAAGTTTCCAGCAACAAAAGGAATGGTAGTTAAAGTAACAGATCCAAAACTTCTCGAGAAAACGGGAGGAATTGTGCAAGGCATGAGTGGAAGCCCTATTATTCAAGATGGTCGCTTAGTTGGTGCTGTAACTCACGTTTTTGTTAACGATTCAACATCAGGGTACGGGGTCCATATTGAATGGATGCTAAACGAAGCAGGAATAGACATTTATGAACATCCACGACAAAAGGCGAGCTAATTATAGTTCGTCTTTTTTGTCATTTCTTCTTTTCTAAACAGAAACTTTTTGACCTTTGTCATATTGTTTAAAGTGCTGACATTTCTTATCAATATAACAGTATTTTTGTTAAAATGGTGGAAGGAATCACCTTTTATCCAAAAAATAAAAGGAAATGGTCTTGCATTGTCGAATTGTTCATTTAGAATAAGTTTAGAGACCTATCGACACAGTAGATTATTATATGGGATCGAGGAGGAGTTATATTGAAAAAGATTAAGGTTTGCTTAGTTGATGATAACCGTGAACTCGTGAGCTTATTAGAAGATTACCTCTCAACACAAGAAGATATTGAAGTTGTAGGGGCTGCTTATAATGGCCAAGAGTGCCTTTCGTTAGTCAAAGAGCAAAAACCTGATGTGTTGCTATTAGATATTATTATGCCCCATTTAGATGGGATAGCGGTATTAACAAAATTGAGAGAGATGGAGCTTGAAAAAGCACCTAATGTCATCATGTTAACTGCGTTCGGACAAGAAGATGTAACAAAGAAAGCCGTTGACTTAGGTGCTGCATACTTCATCCTTAAACCGTTCGATATGGAAAATCTCGTCAACAATATCCGCCAAGTGAGCGGAAAAGCGCCAACTTTTACAACTCGCCCACAAAATTCAGCAATTAAAGTGCAACGAGAAAATAAGAGCAATAACTTAGATGCAAATATTACGAGCATTATCCATGAAATTGGCGTACCTGCTCATATTAAAGGATATATGTACTTACGAGAAGCTATTGCAATGGTATATAGAGATATTGAGCTACTCGGCTCTATTACAAAAGTTTTATATCCAGACATTGCTAAAAAATATAACACAACAGCAAGTCGCGTTGAGCGTGCTATTCGTCATGCAATTGAAGTTGCATGGAGCAGAGGAAATATTGAATCGATCTCTTCACTTTTCGGTTATACAGTAAGCATGAGCAAAGCAAAACCAACAAATAGCGAATTTATCGCAATGGTAGCAGATAAATTACGCCTTGAACATAAAGCAAGTTGAAAGGGTTAGACCTTTTTGGCGCAAAAAAGACCAATGATTAGTCATTGGTCTTTTTTTGTAATTTAGTTTTGCGCTTCTAACCAGTTTTGTGACCACTTCTCAATTTCATTCATAAGCGGTTCTAGTGCTGCTCCTTTTTCCGTTAAGGAATATTCAATTCTCACGGGTGTCTCAGGAAACACTTCGCGTTTTACAATTCCTTCATGTTCAAGATCTTTTAAGCGTTCAGACAGCACACGACCGCTAATTCCAATGGATGATTCAATATGACAAAAGCGCTGTGGACCTGTTAGAAGTTGATAAATAACTAATCCAGTCCATCTTTGACTTAATATGCTCATAGCTTTTTCGAAACGTGGGCAAATTAATGATCTATCCAAATGTATCACTCCCTACCTTCTATTATAATCATTAAAATGAATAATTAAATGATTTTGACTCAGAAAGTTACTTGACATAAATTAATAACAAAAATATAATAACTTACATAAAGTAAGTTAATAACAAACAGAGAAAAGGAGCAAGTATAATGACAGGATATAGAGTAGGTTCAGCACTTTTACGTGTGTTTTTAGGAATTACATTTTTTATTCATGGACTTCAAAAATTTCAGGGAGGAATTGAAAATACGGTTGCTTTCTTTGAAAGTGTCGGTTTTCCAGGATTCTCTGCTTACGTTGTAGCAACAATCGAATTAGTTGGTGGAATTCTTATGGTTCTAGGTGTGGGAACCCGTATTATTGCAGCTTTGTTCTTCTTCGTTTTAGCAGGAGCTATTCTAAAAGTTAAGCTATCAGCAGGTTTTGTTGGTGGATATGAAGTTGACCTAGCGTTACTTGTTATGGCTGTTCATCTAGCAATTGTTAAAAACACAGCATATTCACTTGAAAATTTGTGGGCAAAGAAGGAAAAATAAAGATGAAATTTCAACGCTATCCAATTCAACATGTGGAACTTAAAGTTGAAAATTTAGAACGATCCCTTTCTTTCTATAAAAAAGTGATTGGATTTTCTGTATTAAAAAAAACGGAGAAAGAAGCTTTTCTGACAGCAGATGGTGAAACAAGTTTGCTTTCTTTAAAAGAGCTTGAACACTATAGTCCAAAGCAAGGAAAAACAACAGGACTTTATCACTTTGCTATTTTATTACCAGAACGCATGTACTTAGCTTCAATTCTAAAGCACTTTTTGAAACAAGGCATTGAGCTTGGCGCATCTGACCACCTCGTAAGTGAAGCACTTTATTTATCAGATCCAGATGGAAACGGAATTGAAGTGTATGCTGATCGTGATTCATCAACATGGAAGTGGCAAAATAATGAAGTTGTTATGGATACAAAACCACTTGATGGACACAATCTTTTAAATGAGCTTCCAAAGGATGAAGAGTGGAAAGGTCTCCCGCATAAAACTCTTATTGGACATATCCATCTTCATGTTCGTAGTCTTGAAGAAGCGGAGAAGTTTTATAAAGAAGGTTTAGGTCTTGATATTGTAACGAATTACGGAGGGCATGCGCTTTTTCTTTCTTTTCATCGTTATCATCATCATATTGGAGTTAACGTTTGGGCAGGTAAGGATGCTAAAAATCCACAACCTGAACATGTAGGTTTAAAATCATTTGCTCTTTTTTACGATACGAAAGAGCAAAGAGACAAAGCGATTGAAAGATTAATTTCTCTTGGGTTCCATGTAAAAGTACAAGATGATGTATTTACAGTCGAAGACGAGAGTGGAAATAAAATAAAATTAGTTTTCTGATATAAGGAGGAGAAACGATGGGATTTTTACAAAAAGTGTTCGGAAGTGCACAAGAAGAAACAAAAGGAACTAACTTTTATGAGGCTGTAGAAAGTCGACGTTCAATTTATGGGATTAGCAATGAGCAAGTTATCTCAGATGAAAGATTGAAAGAAGTTATTGAACATGCTGTAAAACATACACCATCTTCTTTTAATTCGCAAAGTGCATCTGTTGTCGTATTAACAGGGGAAAGCCATAAAAAACTTTGGGATATTACAACAGAAACGCTTCGTAAAATTGTGCCAGAAGATGCTTTTAGCGAAACAGAAAATAAAATGAATGGCTTTAAAAGCGGTTATGGGACTGTGCTGTTTTTTGAAAATATGGATGTTGTCCAATCACTTCAGGAACAGTTCCCATCATATGCAGAAAATTTTCCACTCTGGTCTTTACAATCAAGTGGAATGTTGCAACACGTTATTTGGACAGCACTGGAAGTAGAGGGATACGGCGCATCTCTTCAACATTACAATCCATTGATTGATGAAGAAGTGAAGAATGAGTGGAATGTACAAGGGAATTGTAAATTGATTGCCCAAATGCCGTTTGGGAAGCCAACTAGCGCACCAGGTGAGAAAACGTTCAAACCATTAGCAGAACGAGTTTCTTTCTATAACTAATGAAAAAAGCTAACCACTTACTTGTGGTTAGCTTTTTTGTGTGAGCGGAAAAGGAAAGGAATGCTTCTAGCAGTAGAACATTTACTGAAAATCATGTAAAGTAAAAGCGTACAGAATATGCAAAAACTTAAGGGAGTGAGAAGTATGGAAATTATCGGCCACCGTGGTGCAGCAGGAACATGTCCTGAGAATACAATGGTTTCATTTCAACGAGCAATTGAAGAAGGTGCAAGTGGAATTGAACTTGATGTTCACCTTTCAAAAGACGGAGAAATTATTGTTATTCATGATGAAACAGTAGACAGAACAACAGATGGCAAAGGATACATAGGGGAACTCACTTACAAAGATATTCGCAAGTTAAATGCAAAATATAAGTTTAAAGAGCATAATAAATGTATGGTTCCATCATTGCCTGAAGTGTTTGAATGGGCAAAGGAAGAAACGTTTTTTATAAATATTGAATTGAAAAATAATGTTATCGAATATCCGCTTTTGGAGTGGAAAGTGATTGATTTAGTTCATCAATATGGATTGAAAGATCGAATTGTTTTTTCTTCTTTTAATCATAATAGTTTGGCACGCGTACTTAGCTATGATTCTCGTTTTGAAACAGCTGTTTTGTATTCCCATAAACTTTTTGAACCGTGGCACTATGCAAAACATCTAGGAAGTGATGGTCTTCATCCAAATAGTAGGAACGTTACAGAGGTTGTTGTTAAAGCAGCTCATAAAGAAGGTCTTAAAGTCCGTCCTTACACAGTGAATAAAAAAGAGGAAATGCTAGAAATGAAAAAAGCTGGATGTGATGCAATTGTGACAGATTATCCTAAAAGGGCTATTGAGTTATTGAAATAACGACTAAAAGGCGGCTATTTCCCGCCTTTTTTGTTCATCTACTTCCAAGGCCGTTGAAAGCGTCGCTGAACTTTTTTTCGTTTCCGATCGCGATAAAGAACAAATCCTGCTACAAAGCTTAGGCCGCTTGCAAATAGAATAAAGCCTATGAAAAATTGCAGTGGAAGGGAAGTAAAAGGTTCGACAGTTTGACCAAAAAGCATATCTCGCATCAATTTAATCCCAAATGCAGCAATAACCCCTGGGATAACCATAACAAGCAAAGCAATAATACGAATCATATAAAGTATGCTCCTTTCCTTAAAGGCGTCGATATAAATATATTCGAGTTTTTGATTTGCTTATCCTTTTTTAGAAAAAAGTAAAACGACTTTTATAAACGATAAGGTGATGTTAATGCAAAATGTATTAATTGTTGGAGGTGGAAAAGGAGGGACTTCTCTTCTTAAATTGCTTCTCCAGTCCGATTCATTTAAAGTAATCGGAATGATTGACTATAACGAATGGGCAGAGGGGGTGTTACTCGCACAAAAGGAACGAATCTCAACAGGAAGAGAATGGAGTTCTTTTTTAACAGAGGCTGTTGATATTGTTATTGATACAACAGGAGATGAGAGCGTATTTCAAAAAATACGAGCAAAAAAACACAATCATACTGTTCTTATTCCAGGAACAGTTGCTTTCATTATTGCTTCTCTGCTTGAGGATAAGGAAGAACTTATTGAAACTCTGCAGCAAGAATCATATAAACAAGAGCTCATTTTTAATGCAACACATGACGGAATGATCGCGATTGATGAAAAAGGGATTGTGACTCTTTTAAATGAAAGTGCAGAGCATATGACCAATTTAAAAGCAAAGGACGTTGTTGGTAAGCATATTCATGAAACAATGCCATCAAGTGAGCTTATTGAAACTCTTCATACAAGACGAGTTGATAAAGATCAAAAATTCACTCTTGATAACGGGAGAAATATCATCACATCACGTGTTCCTCTTGTGGATGAGAAAGGACATCTTTACGGAGCTTTTTCAATTTTTAAAGATGTGACAGATGTTGCTCATTTAGCAGAAGAGCTTACAAATGTAAAAGAACTTCAAACAATGCTTCAAGCAATTATCCAATCTTCTGAAGAAGCAATCTCTGTTGTGGATGAAAAAGGACACGGTATTTTAATTAATAAAGCATATACAAAGATGACAGGATTAAAAGAAGAAGATGTAATCGGTCTTCCGGCAACGGCAGATATTTCAGAAGGGGAAAGCATGCATATGAAAGTGCTTAAAACACGTCGTCCTGTCCGCCGCGTTCGTATGAAAGTTGGTCCACATAAGCGTGATGTTTTCGTGAACGTGGCACCAATTATTGTAGACGGAATTTTAAAAGGAAGCGTTGGTGTTATCCATGATGTATCTGAAATTACAGAGTTAACGAATGCTTTGAAAAGAGCGCGCCAAATCATTCGTACGCTTGAAGCGAAATATGCATTTGAAGATATCATTGGTTCATCAGAAGCATTCATGCTCTCGATTCAGCAGGCAAAGTTAGCGGCAAAGACGCCTGCTACAGTGCTCCTAAGAGGAGAATCTGGAACGGGAAAAGAACTTTTTGCGCATGCTATTCATAATGAAAGTGACCGAAAATATAACAAATTTGTTAGAGTGAACTGTGCGGCTATCCCCGAATCTTTACTTGAAAGTGAACTTTTTGGTTATGAAGAAGGAGCATTTTCAGGTGCAAAGAGAGGGGGAAAGAGAGGGCTTTTTGAAGAAGCTCATAACGGAAGTATCTTTCTAGACGAAATTGGGGAACTTTCGGCAAATACGCAAGCAAAGCTTTTACGTGTTCTACAAGATAGTGAAATCATCCGTGTTGGCAGTACTGTGCCAAAACCAATTGACGTAAGGGTTATTGCAGCTACAAATGTCAATCTTGAACGAGGTATTACAGAAGGTAAAATACGAGAAGATTTATATTATCGTTTAAGCCAAATTCCGATTCAAATTCCTCCTTTACGCGAGCGCAAAAAAGATATTAAAGAGCTTTGTGATCACTTAATTCGAAAAATTAATGCTGATTATGGACGCAATGTAGAAGGAATTACAGATAGAACGCTAGCTTATTTGCAATCGTATGATTGGCCAGGTAATGTTCGTGAGCTTGAAAATGTGTTAGGAAGAGCAATTATTTACATGGAAATGAATGAACAATTGATAGATGTTGAACATATTCCGACTCTTGAAAGAAAGAAAAAGGTAGCTTCAAACGATGAAAAGAAAGTAGCAACAGATAAGTCGTTAGCCGTTCTTTTAGAAGAGCATGAAAAGAAAATTTTAGCCCAAGCCTTAGCAGAAAATAAAGGAAGCAGAACAAAAACAGCAAAGCAACTTGGCATCTCCATTCGCTCTTTTTACTATAAACTAGAAAAATATCAGCTCTAAATTCTACACAAAAATAAAATTCATGTTATAATTTGCATGCAGTAAATTGCTCAACCTGCAATTTATTGCATGTTTTTTCTTTTTCAACGAGTGATATTTCATACATATAGTGCTGGCACGCTTTTTGCAATAAGTATAGAGAGTAGAGCAAATTTGCTCGTATCTCGTAAAAAACAAAGTAAGTTTACAACTTTCTGGTTGAGAAATCTTCACTTTGTTAAAACTTTAAACGAAAGGTAAAGGTTATTTTATGAGTACTCTCACAAGGCTGATTGCCCAAGCAAAAGAAAATAGAGTAACAGTAGCAGTAGCTGCTGCGGAAGATATGGAAGTTATCAAAGCTGTACGCGAAGCAAACAAGAATGAAGTAGCTCATTTTCAACTCTATGGCGATGAAAAAAAACTTCTTTCTTTGATAGAGCGTGTAGATTCTGATCTTTTGAACAACAAAGCGATTAATATTATTTCAGCAACATCTCCTGAAGAAGCAGCTTATAAAGCTGTTAAAGCTGTTCACAACAAGACAGCAGATGTTTTGATGAAGGGAAATATCCCTACTAAAACCATTTTGAAAGCAGCTTTAGATAAACAGTTTGGCTTGCGAACAAGTCGAGTATTGTCTCATGTTGCTTTGTTTGAAGTGCCGATATATGAACGACCAATCATTATTACAGATGCGGCAATGAATATTGCCCCAACTGTTTCGGAAAAAAGTCAAATCATTAAAAATGCAGTTTCTGTAGCTCATGCGATCGGTTTGGATTATCCAAAGGTAGCTGTTTTAGCAAGTGTTGAAGTTGTGAACCAAAACATGCCCGCAACCCTTCACGCAAAAGAGCTTGTAGAAATGTTTCAACAGGAAACAAATTGTTTTGTTGAAGGTCCCTTTGCACTTGACAATGCTATTTCGCCTTATGCTGCAGAGCATAAAGGGATTGGTGGAAAGGTGGCCGGTCGTGCCGATATTTTACTGGCTCCAAATATTGAGTCAGGGAATATTTTATACAAATCACTTATCTATTTCGCTAAAGCAAGAGTTGGCGCGATTATCGCTGGAGCAAAAGCTCCTATTGTTTTAACATCTAGAGCAGATTCAGCCGAGAGCAAACTTCATTCCCTAGCCTTAGCCATTTGTATTTCACAACATGAAAGCAGGGAGGAAACATGATGGGAATCTTCAGCTATATGGAGAAGTATGATTATGAACAGCTTGTTATCTGTCAAGATAAGCAGTCTGGCTTAAAAGCTGTTATTGCAATTCACGATACAACACTTGGTCCAGCATTAGGGGGGACAAGAATGTGGACGTACGCTTCTGAAGAAGATGCGATAGAAGATGCGCTCCGATTAGCGAGAGGAATGACATATAAAAATGCAGCAGCAGGCTTGAATCTAGGTGGAGGCAAGACTGTTATTATTGGGGATCCAAAAAAGGATAAAAATGAGGAAATGTTTCGAGCATTTGGTCGCTACATTCAAGGACTTAATGGTCGCTATATTACAGCAGAAGATGTTGGCACAACAGTAGAAGATATGGATATTATCTATCAAGAAACAAACTATGTCACAGGCATTTCTCCCGCGTTCGGTTCCTCTGGTAACCCTTCTCCTGTTACGGCATACGGAGTTTATAAAGGAATGAAAGCGGCAGTGAAAGCAGCATATGGAAGCGATAGTTTGGCAGGAAAAACAGTTGCCGTTCAAGGTGTTGGCAATGTGGCTTATCATCTTTGTAAACATCTTCATCATGAAGGTGCAAAGCTTATCGTGACAGATTTAAATAAAGAGGCTGTAAAACGCGTTGTGGAAGAGTTTCAGGCAAAAGCTGTTGAAATAGACGACATTTATAGTGTAGAATGCGATATTTACGCTCCTTGTGCGTTAGGTGCAACGCTTAATGATCAAACAATTCCCAAATTAAAAGCAAAAGTTATTGCAGGCGCTGCTAACAATCAGCTCAAAGAGTCTCGACACGGAGATGTTCTTCATACAATGGGAATCATTTATGCTCCTGACTATGTTATTAATGCAGGAGGAGTTATCAATGTTGCAGATGAACTAGAAGGCTATAACAGAGAGCGTGCTTTAAAAAAAGTAGAAGGCGTCTATGACAACATTGAAAGAGTATTATTAATCTCAGAGCGAGATAACATCCCTTCATACAAAGCAGCAGATCGCTTAGCAGAGGAGCGAATTGCTCGAATGAGAAATTCACGAAGCCAATTTCTACAAAATGAACATCATATATTAACGCGTCGCTCCAGAATGTAGAAAATTAGGGGGGAGATGGTGACGGCCTTATCCCCTCTTTCTCATTGGGAGAGGAGAATATTACATAGCTTATTTGAGCGTCACTTTACAATAAGGGGGATCTGCTTTGTCACAATCTATGTATCGAATACTCGTTATCAATCCTGGTTCAACATCAACAAAAATCGGGGTGTTTCACGATGAAGTACCGCTTTTTGAAGAAACGATTCGACATAATCAAGAAGAATTAGCTCCTTTTGAGACAATCAATGATCAGTATGATTTCAGAAAACAAAAGATTGTTGAGCTTCTTCATAGAGAAGGAATTAACTTATCAAAAATTGATGCCGTTTGTGCACGTGGTGGCTTATTACGTCCTATTGAAGGCGGTACGTATACCGTTAATGAAGCAATGCTAGAAGATTTGAAAGTAGGGTATGCAGGACAGCATGCTTCAAATTTAGGAGGCATTATTGCTCACCACATTGCTCAGTCACTAAATATTAAGGCTTATATTGTAGATCCAGTTGTAGTTGATGAACTAAGTGATCTAGCACGCGTTTCAGGACTTCCTGGTATTGAACGAACAAGTATTTTTCACGCTTTGAACCAAAAAGCAGTAGCAAGAAGATATGCCAAAACGGTTCATAAAAAGTATGAAGATCTTAACTTAATTATTGCTCATATGGGTGGAGGAATTACCGTTGGAGCACACAACCACGGAAAAGTCGTTGACGTAAATAATGGTCTTCACGGAGATGGTCCATTTAGTCCAGAGCGCGCAGGCACGGTTCCTGCTGGAGATTTAGTTCGCATTTGTTTTTCAGGAGAGTACTACCGTGAAGAAGTGATGAAAATGCTTGTTGGTCAAGGTGGACTTTATGGCCATCTTGGAACAAATGATGCAGTAAAAGTGATAGAGATGATTCGACAAGGAAATGAGAAAGCTCGCTTAATTTTTGAAGCTATGAGCTATGGAGTTGCAAAAGAAATCGGGTCTGCAAGCACTGTACTTAAAGGGAAAGTGGATGCCATTTTATTAACAGGCGGACTCGCATATGGAAAAGAGCTTGTAGCTGATATTACAGAACGAATAAGCTGGATAGCAGACGTTAGTGTATATCCTGGTGAAAACGAACTTCAAGCCTTAACAGAAGGAGCGCTTCGAGTGCTTCGAGGAGAAGAACGGGCAAAAAAATATCCAAAAGAAATAGAAGTGAATACAAATTTTTCAAAAAGAAGGTGAACTACGTTGTCAAAAGAGTACGATGTGGTCATTGTCGGAGGCGGAACAGGTGGGTATGTAGCAGCCATTCGCGCGTCACAGCTTGGCTTATCAACGGCAATTGTAGAAAAAAATAAACTTGGAGGAACATGCCTTCATGCAGGGTGTATTCCAAGCAAAGCGCTTTTAAAAAGTGCAGAAGTCTTTCAAACAGCTAAACATAGCGAAGATTATGGAATTCTTTCATCACAAGTGAAGCTTGACTTTTCAAAAGTTCAACAGCGAAAAGAACAAATTGTAGAAAAGCTTTATAGCGGTGTTCAATATTTGATGAAAAAAGGGAAAATTGACGTTTATGAAGGAACAGGCCGCATGCTTGGACCGTCCATCTTCTCGCCAATGGCAGGTTCTATTTCAGTAGAATTTGCAAACGGAGATGAAAACGAAGTACTCATTCCTAAAAACGTAATCTTAGCAACAGGTTCAAGACCTAATACACTACCAAACATTGATGTGGACGGAGAAAAAGTGATTACGTCAGATGAGGCGCTGAAAATGGAGAACCTGCCAACATCCATCATTATTGTTGGAGGAGGCGTAATTGGAGTCGAATGGGCCTCGATGTTATGTGACTTCGGAGTTTCGGTCACAATTGTAGAATATAGCGAACGTATTCTTCCAACAGAAGATGAGGATGTATCAAAAGAGATGCACCGTGCTTTAGTAAGCAGAGGAGTTGAAATTGTAACAGGAGCAGAAGTGCTGCCAGAAACGCTTCAAAAAGAAGCTGAAGTTGTAATTGAAGCTCAAACAAGTAATGGGAAGCAAACGTTTAAAGGTGAAAAACTTCTTTTATCTGTTGGAAGAAAAGCAAATACAGAAGGAATAGGGATCGAAAATACAAGCATTGAGCTTGATCGCGGTTTTATTATGACAAATGAATACTATCAAACGAAAGAATCACATATTTACGCGATTGGTGATGTTATCGGTGGTCTTCAGCTTGCACATGTTGCATCACATGAAGGAATAAAAGCAGTTGAACATATTGCTGGACGAACACCTATACTGATGCGTTCGAAAGATATCCCGAGATGTGTATACAGTTCACCACAGGCTGCAAGCGTTGGCTTAACAGAAGAAGAAGCCATTAAAAATGGATTTCAGGTGAAAATTGGAAAGTTTCCATTTCAAGCAGTTGGTAAAGCGCTGATCTCAGGGGAAGAATCAGGGTTTGCAAAGATCATTGCTGACAAGGAAACAGATGACATATTAGGTGTTCATCTTATTGGTCCAAATGTGACAGAGCTTATTTCAGAAGCAGGTTTAGCTAAAGTTCTTGATGCAACACCATGGGAAATGGCTCATGCGGTGCACCCGCATCCAAGTTTATCAGAAGTACTTGGTGAAGCAGCGCTTAGCGTTGATGGTAAAGCAATACACTTTTAATTTAAAGGAGGCGGTTATATGGCAGAGAATCGTCATAAATCACTTGGCTTAACAGATGAAAATGTTTTAGAAATGTACAGAACAATGCTCTTATCAAGAAAAATCGATGAGCGCATGTGGCTATTAAATAGAGCGGGGAAAATTCCGTTTGTTATTTCATGTCAAGGACAGGAAGCAACGCAAATCGGAGCGGCGTATGCGCTCAATCGGGAAGAAGATTACATTTCGCCGTATTATCGTGATTTAGGTGTTGTACTTGCATTTGGAATGACAACTCGTGATTTAATGCTTGCAAGCTTTGCAAAAGGTGAAGATCCAAACTCAGGGGGACGCCAGATGCCTGGTCACTTTGGCAGTAAAAAGCACCGCATTGTTACAGGCTCTTCTCCTGTAACAACTCAGGTTCCGCATGCAGTAGGAATTGCGCTTGGGGCGAAGATGCAGGGGAAAAACTTCGTATCGTTTGTAACATTTGGAGAAGGCTCTTCAAATCAAGGAGATTTTCATGAAGGAGCAAACTTTGCAGGCGTTCATAAGTTACCTGTTATTTTAATGTGTGAAAATAATAAATACGCGATTTCTGTTCCAACAGATAAGCAATTAGGATGTGAGAAAGTATCTGATCGTGCGGCTGGGTACGGAATGCCTGGTTATACAGTAGACGGGACAGATGTTTTTGATGTTTATGAAGCAACGAAAAGAGCGGCTGATCGGGCACGAAGTGGGGAAGGACCAACACTAATTGAAGCTGTTTCACATCGTCTAACGGCTCACTCAAGTGATGATGATGATAAAAGCTATCGTGCAAAAGAAGAGCTTGAAGCAGCAAAACAAGATGATCCAGTTGTTAAATTCGCAACATATTTACGTGAAGAAGGACTTCTAACAGACGAAAAAGAAGAAGAGCTGCTAAAAGAAATCATGGATATTATAAATGATGCAACAGACTATGCTGAAAAAGCAGCATATGCTGATGGAGAGCATGCTTTGAAATACGTATACGGTGAGTAGAGGAGGAAGAAAAATGCCGGTAATTTCTTATATTGAAGCTATTACAGCCGCAATGAGAGAAGAGATGGAAAGAGATGAAAAAGTATTTTTATTAGGAGAAGATGTAGGTGTAAAAGGAGGCGTATTTAAAGCTTCACAAGGGCTTTATGAAAAATTTGGAGAAGCTCGCGTACTGGATACGCCACTTGCCGAATCTGCTATTGCAGGGGTTGGAATAGGGGCGGCAATGTATGGAATGCGTCCGATTGCTGAAATGCAGTTTGCAGATTTTATTATGCCTGCTGTAAACCAAATTATTTCAGAAGCAGCGAAAATTCGCTATCGCTCTAACAATGATTGGAATTGTCCGATTACAATTCGTGCTCCTTATGGAGGCGGTGTTCACGGTGCCCTTTACCACTCCCAATCTGTTGAAGCAGTTTTCGCTAATCAGCCTGGTCTTAAGATTGTCATGCCTTCAACACCGTATGATGTGAAAGGGATGCTAAAAGCTGCTATTAGAGATGATGATCCTGTTCTGTTTTTAGAGCATAAGCGTGCATATCGCTTAATTAAAGGAGAAGTTCCAGAAGAAGAGTACGTTGTGCCACTTGATAAAGCAGACGTTAAGCGTGAAGGAGAAGATATTACGGTCATTACATATGGCCTTTGCGTTCATTTTGCACTTCAAGCAGCAGAAAAGCTGGCAGCAGACGGTATTTCTGTTCATGTTTTGGATTTAAGAACGGTTTACCCATTAGATAAAGAAGCAATTATTGAAGCAGCTTCTAAAACAGGAAAAGTGCTGCTTGTAACAGAGGATAATCTAGAAGGAAGCATTATTGGAGAAGTATCGGCTATCATTGCAGAAAATTGTTTGTTTGATCTTGATGCACCAATTAAACGTTTAGCAGGACCAGATGTTCCGGCAATGCCGTATGCTCCAACAATGGAAAAATTCTTTATGATGAATCCAGATAAAATTGAAAAAGCAATGCGTGAGCTTGCAGAGTTTTAAAAGGAGGGAAAAGAATGGCAATCGAAAAAATGACGATGCCACAGCTCGGTGAAAGCGTCACAGAAGGAACCATTTCATCGTGGCTTATTTCTGCCGGTGACACAGTTCAAAAATACGATCCTATTGCAGAAGTAACAACAGATAAAGTAACAGCAGAAGTTCCCTCAAGCTTTGAAGGGAAAATTACAGAAATTGTTGCAAAAGAAGGGGAAACAATTCCTGTTGGCGAAACTATTTGTTATATCGAAGTAGAAGGATCTTCAGCTGAGAATAAAGAAGAGACAGCTGAGAAACCAAGCGAAAAAGAAAGCGAAAAACCAAAAGACGAGAGTGCGAAAACGCGCTATTCACCAGCAGTTCTGCGCCTTTCACAAGAACATAATATTGATTTAACAAAGGTTGTAGGGACAGGTGCTGGTGGCCGTATTACACGTAAAGATATAACAAAAATCATTAATAGCGGCGGTGTCAAATCTGAGACTTCCGTACCTGATACAAAGCCAAAACAAGAATCAAACGTCGAGAAAACACCTGAACCACCTAAAATAACAGAAAGCACACCTTTTTCTGTTAGCAATGGAGACAAGGAAATTCCGCTTACTTCTGTTCGTAAAGCTATTGCTTCTAATATGGTTCGCAGCAAACATGAAGCACCTCATGCTTGGACAATGGTTGAAGTTGATGCAACAAACCTTGTTAATTATCGTGAGAGCGTAAAAGCTTCCTTCCGTGAAAAAGAAGGCATCAATTTAACGTTCTTTGCTTTCTTCGTAAAAGCTGTTGCGCAAGCTCTTAAAGAATTCCCAGAAGTGAATTCAATGTGGGCAGGAGATAAGATTGTCCAAAAAAGAGATGTTAACATTTCGATTGCTGTAGCAACAGATGATGCCTTATATGTTCCAGTCATTAAACATGCTGATGAAAAAACAATTAAAGGCATTGCACGGGAAATTAGTGAGTTAGCAGCTAAGACGCGTAGCGGAAAGCTCACTTCAGACGATATGACAGGTGGGACATTTACAGTGAACAATACAGGTTCATTTGGTTCTGTTCAGTCTATGGGAATTATTAATTACCCACAAGCAGCTATTTTACAAGTTGAAACAATTGTTAAGCGTCCTGTTGTAATCAATAATATGATTGCAATTCGCGATATGGTAAACATTTGCTTATCGTTAGATCATCGTGTCTTAGACGGTCTTGTTTGCGGAAGATTTCTAGCGCGAATTAAAGAAATTATTGAAAACATTTCATCCGAGACAGCTCTTTACTAAAAGTTCTCAAAACAAGAAAGATAGCTTATATAAGCTATCTTTCTTTATCATAGAGAATAAAGAAGGAGGAAAATGTGATGAAGCAAAATGAAAGCGTTTTAGAGAATGCTTGGCTTTCACTAGCTAAAAAAACATTAAAAGATAGAGAATGGGAGTCTATTTGTTCACAGACCCTTGATTCAATCAAAATTGAACCACTTTACTGGAAGGGAGCGGCTCCATCCCTTTTTACAAGAACACACCGTTCTAGTCCGTATAGTGAACAGCCATGGAGGATTGCACTCATACCAGAAGACTTTTCGTCTTATCAACGTGACGGAGAGGAAGCTCGTTTTCTTTACTTACATGAAAACATTGACGCATCGCCATATCTAGAAAATATAAGAAAAAAAGATTCCTATTTTTTTATTAAGCAACCTTCTTTAAATTTAGCTTCTTTTCTTCAAAAATACGCTTCCCTACAAATGAAAGGCATCATTGGGAGCGACCCGCTTGGTGAATATTATGCTTCAGCTTCTTTTTTATTAGAGAAAGCTTATGACGAGCTTTTGCCTCTTTTTTATATTGATAGAGAAGAAAGTAGGAAACTGCTTATTGTAGATGCCTCTACATATGAACAGGATGGAGCAACCGTTACTCAGCAGCTTGCAAGTGCTATTGCTGTTGCGTGTGATTATATAGATGCTTTTGCAAAACGCGGAATATCGCCTGAAAAAACCGCACAAAAAATAGCATTCACTTTTTCTATAGGTAACGAATTTTTTCAAGAAATAGCAAAAATCAGGGCGTTTCGAACGCTTTGGATTCATCTTCTAGAATGTTTTCACATTCCTAATTCAACTTCTATCTTTCCACATATTCATGCTAAAACATCTTCTCGTAATAAAACAGCCTACATGACTTATACAAACTTACTTCGTACAACAACAGAATCTCTTTCAGCTCTATTAGGAGGAGTGGACAGTTTATATATTGAGCCTTATGAGCGAAACTCGCCTCTTGGGGTTCGGATGGCTCTTAACCTTCATCACATTCTTTATTATGAAACAGGAATTTCCTGCGTATTAGATGGAGGTGGAGGATCTTATTATCTTGAAAATTTAACAGCAGAGTTTGCCGAAAAAGCTTGGAGTCATTTTCAAACAATCGAAAAAGATGGAGGAATGGCTAATACGTTAAAAAAAGGAACATGGCAGCGAGAAATAGCGATTATACATGATAAAGAGCAAAGGGAAATCCAAAAGGGAAATATTACAATTGTAGGGACAACAGATTATATAAACGGAACGGAAAATCCATCGCTCTTTATTTTAAATGAAAACAGAAGAGCATTTCCTTATGAAAAACTAAGAAGCAGCATATTAGCCACCTTGCCACCTTCTAAACGACACATTACACTATTACTTCTTCATAAAGAGCAGGAAGAAATCACATTTTTTTCTAGAATATTTACATCTGTTGGATTTACGGTGCAGGAAAGTGCAGTGTTATCGACAGTAGAAGATTTAAAAAGCTTTTTAAAAGAAGATTTTTCACCTTTCTATATTTTATGCGGAAAGAATGAACTGTATCAACAGTTCGACCTTCCTTCTGTTTTTCAGTTTGATAAACGAATTGTTTTTGCATTGGATGAAGTACCTAGAAAATCCAGCCTCTTTCTATGTAAAGAAGAGGATATTTTATCAAAGCTTGCTTTGTTTATAGAAACGTTGAAAGGAGACGAAGCATGTACAAAAGACCTTCCTTCAAAAAACCGTTCTTAATACATGAAGAGAAGATTTTACCCGTATCTCTTAAAACAAGAAAAACAGTGGAAAACATTGATATTTACACCATGTATATGGAAGAGAACTTTGAACATCTTCATACAGCGCCAGGAGTTTCTCCATATGTGAGAGGTCCATATCCTACAATGTATACAACAAAGCCTTGGACAATAAGACAGTATGCAGGTTACTCTACAGCTGAGGAAAGCAATGCCTTCTACAAGCGAAACCTTGCAGGGGGACAAAAAGGGCTTAGCATTGCCTTTGATCTTGCAACACATCGAGGATATGATTCTGATCATCCTCGTGTTGAAAGTGATGTTGGCAAAGCAGGAGTTGCGGTTGACTCCATTTTGGATATGAAAATCTTATTTGACGGCATTCCTCTTGATAAGATGTCTGTTTCGATGACAATGAACGGTGCAGTGCTTCCTGTTATGGCTTTTTATATTGTAGTTGCTGAGGAAGCAGGAGTTGAGCGTGCGAAGCTTTCTGGTACAATTCAAAACGATATTTTAAAAGAGTATATGGTTCGCAATACTTACATTTATCCTCCAACGATGTCAATGAAAATTATTGCCGATATTTTCTCCTACACATCTAAACATATGCCGAAGTTTAATAGCATTAGCATTTCAGGATATCATATGCAAGAAGCAGGAGCCCCAGCAGACGTTGAGCTCGCTTACACCCTAGCAAATGGTTTAGAGTACGTTAAAACAGGAATAGAAGCTGGTATTGATATTGACTCTTTTGCTCCAAGATTGTCTTTTTTCTGGGGAATTGGCATGAATTATTTTATGGAGATAGCTAAGATGAGAGCCGCGCGTTTTCTATGGGCGGAGTTGATTGGGCCGTTTTCGCCGAAAAATCCAAAATCACTTATGCTCCGGACACATTCACAAACATCAGGATGGAGTTTAACAGCACAAGATCCGTTTAACAATGTAGCAAGAACGTGTCTTGAAGCTCTTTCTGCAGTTTTGGGTGGTACACAATCTCTTCACACAAATGCGCTTGATGAAGCAATTGCACTTCCAACTGACTTTTCAGCCGAGATTGCTCGAACAACTCAGCTTTATCTCCGAGAAGAGACAGGAATCACAAATGTGATTGATCCATGGGGCGGTTCTTACTATGTTGAAAAATTAACAAATGAGCTTATTATGCGAGCGAGAGAGCATCTAAAAGAAATGAATGAACTTGGCGGCATGTTAAAAGCCATTGAAGCAGGATGGCCTAAGCTAAAAATTGAAGAAGGGGCTGCAAGACGTCAAGCCCAAATTGATTCAGGTGAAGAAGTGATTGTCGGCGTTAATAAATATAAAAATGAAAACGAAGATCCGCTTGAGATTTTAAAAATTGACAACACGAAAGTAAGAGAAAAGCAGATGGCTAGGCTACAAACACTAAAAAGAGAACGGAATGAAGAAGGAGTAAACAAAACGCTCTCTCTTTTAACAAATGCAGCCGAAACAGGAAAGGGAAATTTACTAGAGCTTGCTGTTGAGGCTGCTAGAGCGCGAGCAACGCTCGGTGAAATTTCGTACGCTATTGAAAAAACGAGTGGCCGTTTTCAAGCTGTAACAAAATCAGTCAGCGGTGTTTATAGCCAATCATTTTCAGAAAAAGAGAAGATTGCAAATGTTCGTAAGCAAACTTCTCTATTTTACGAAGAAGAAGGAAGAAGACCACGTATTTTAATCGCGAAAATGGGGCAAGACGGACATGACAGAGGCGCAAAAGTCATCGGCAGTGCTTTTGCAGATTTAGGATTTGATGTTGACATTGGTCCTCTTTTCCAAACACCTGAAGAGACAGCTTGTCAAGCAATTGAAAATGACGTTCATGTTATCGGAATGAGCTCGCTTGCAGCAGGACATACAACATTACTTCCCAAATTAATGAGCGAGTTAAAAGCACAAGGACGGGAAGATATTGTTGTTATTGTAGGTGGAGTGATTCCAAAGGAAGATTACGCTTTTTTATATAAAGAAGGAGCAGCTACTATTTTTGGGCCTGGAACCGTGATTCCGGAAGCTGCTGAAAACGTATTAAAAGAGATTATAAAAAGAATTGAGGGAGAGTAGGTGAGGAAGAAAACGGTTAGTGAATATATAGAAGGAATTAAAAATGGCGATCGCGCTCTCTTAGCTCAAACCATTACGCTTATAGAAAGTAATGCGGCAAAACATAGAAAAAAGGCCGAAGCTATTCTAAAAGCTATTCACCATCTTTCTGGAAACTCGATTAGAATTGGGGTAAGCGGCGTTCCTGGCGCAGGAAAAAGTACGTTTATTGAAACGCTTGGAACATATCTTTGTAACAATGGATATCATGTTGCTGTATTGGCAGTTGACCCGAGCAGCACTGTTTCAGGAGGAAGTATTTTAGGAGATAAAACAAGAATGAGTGAATTAGCAAGAAACAAGAGAGCGTTTATTAGACCGTCTCCATCTGGTGGAAAGCTTGGTGGCGTTCACTATAAAACGAGAGAAAGCATCCTTTTATGTGAAGCAGCAGGATATGACGTTATTTTTGTTGAAACAGTAGGAGTTGGGCAAGGTGAGACAGAAGTTCGAGAGCTTGTTGATTTTTTCATTCTGCTTGTTTTAACAGGAGGAGGAGACGAGCTTCAACAGATGAAACGAGGAATTTTAGAGCTTGCAGATCTTCTATGTGTTCATAAAGCGGATGGGAATAATAAACAACAAGCGCTCCTCACTCGAAAAGAGTATGAGCTTTCTCTTCATTTATTGCATAGCAATCAAGATGGATGGGAGCCTAAAGCTGTTTCGTGCTCTTCATTAGATAATGAAGGAATAGAAGAAATATGGAATATCATTTGTGAGTTTAAAACATACATGAAAGAAAGACATCTTTTTTACGAAAATAGAATGAAGCAGTCAAATGTTTGGTTAGAAAGTCTTGTGAGAGAGTATTTATGGAATTCTTTTTATGAAAATGAAGAAGTGAAAAAATATTTTTATGATATTCAAACAAGAACGGAGCATGGAAGCTTAACCGCACTAGAGGGAGCATATGAGCTTATTCACCTTTATGAAAAAAGGACCGATAAAAATGAACGATGTGACTAATCCATTCTCATTGTGTTCTTTTATAAAAGTTGCTAAGATAAAGAGAAAAGACTCGTTTAAAGCGTTAGAGAAAAACGGTCAATAAGGAGGAACAGCACACAATGGATTTGAATTTCAATTTATTTATGAATGACGTTGTCAGACAAGCACGTCAAGAGGCAGTAGCCGCAGGATATACTGAGCTTACAACGCCAGAAGACGTCGAAGATACATTTGCTCAATCAGGAACAACTCTTGTTCTTGTGAATTCTGTTTGTGGGTGTGCAGGCGGCATTGCTCGTCCAGCAGCAGCTCACTCTGTTCACTATGACAAACGTCCAACGCGTCTTGTTACGGTTTTTGCTGGTCAAGATAAGGAAGCAACAGCACGCGCTCGTGAGTATTTTACAGACTATCCGCCATCATCTCCATCATTTGCTCTTTTAAAAGATGGAAAACTTGTTTCAATGGTTGAAAGACATGAAATCGAAGGACATGAACCAATGCAAGTTGTAATGAAGCTGCAAGAAGCATTTGAAAAACACTGTGAGGAAGTATAAATAGTTTTGTAGAAGAACGATGATTATCGTTCTTCTTTTTTTTGCATAAAATTACTACTTTTATAAGTGTGCTCCTTAAATATCTAATATAGAAGGGTGTTAATTGGTTGTTATATGAGGGAATCTATGAAAAAACAAATTTATATTTAAAAAATATATTGCATAATTATAAAGTTCCGTTATAATACAAAATATATAGTAGAATAATAAAAGTTATCAAATCATATGATTAATTATTTATATTTTAGGGGGATTTATCGTGATGAAGAAATGGTCTTTATTATTTGTATTCGTATTAATCGTTGGCCTTCTTTCAGCGTGCGGAAGCAAGGAAAATAGCGAAGATAAAAAAGTATTAGTTATGGGAACGTCAGCAGACTACCCTCCGTTTGAATATGTAGATACAGGTAAAAGTGAAGAAGTTGTCGGTTTTGACATTGATCTTGCTAAAATGGTAGCAAAAGAGCTTGGATATAAAGTAGAAGTAAAAGATATGGAATTTAACGGACTTATTACAGCCTTAAAATCAGATCAAGTTGATTTCGTATTATCAGGTATGACACCAACTGAGAAGCGTAAAAAGAACGTTGATTTCTCAGAAATTTATTACACAAACAAAAACATGATTGTAACAACGGATAAAAGCATTAAATCAATTGAAGATTTAAAAGGAAAAACAGTTGGAGTTCAAACTTCTTCTATTCAAGAAGATGCAGCAAAAGAAGCGAAGAAAAGCGTTAATCTAACAATTGAATCACGCGATCGTATTCCACAGCTTGTATCAGAGATGAAAGCGGGACGTTTTGACGCAGCCATTATTGAAGATAATGTTGCAAAAGGGTATTTAGAAAAAGATAAAGAATTAAACGGTACTGTGATGGAAGGCGGAGATGATGCAGGAATGGCAATGGCTTTCCCAAAAGACAGTGAATTAACAAAAGAATTTAACCGCGTTCTAAAAGAAAAACAAGAGAACGGTGAAGTTGATAAACTAATTCAAAAGTGGTTCAACAACTAATGAAAGACGAAGAAAAGAGTAGAGAGGAAGGGATACAATGAATCTGGATTTCCAACAGCTCGGACCTTCCATCTCTTACATTTTACAAGGGATACAGGTTACGCTACAGATTGTTGTTTTAGCCGCTTTAATCGGCTTTGTATTCGGAATTATCCTAGCACTATGTAAGATTAGTAGATTTAAAGTTCTTGCTTGGCTTGCAAATATTTATACATCTGTTTTTCGAGGAACGCCACTTGTATTACAGCTTATTATTATTTATACAGGTCTTCCTGAATTAACAGGAATCAAAATTGAAGCATATCCAGCAGCGGTGGCCGCTTTTGCTTTAAACTCTGCTGCCTATATTTCAGAAATTATCCGTGCAGGCATCCAAGCGGTTGACAAAGGTCAAACAGAAGCCGCAATGGCTTTAGGAGTTCCGCCTCAAAAAACATTACGACACATTATTTTGCCACAAGCACTGAAAAACATTTTACCAGCGCTTATGAACGAATTTATTTCATTAACAAAAGAATCGGCAATTGTAACCGTAATTGGTGTTACAGATGTTATGCGTAGAGCGTATATCGTTGGAGGAGATTTGTACTCTTACTTAGAGCCGCTTCTAGTAGCTGGTCTTATCTACTATGTGATGGTTATGATTTTAACGCTTCTCGGAAGAAAGCTCGAGGGGAGATTGAAGAAAAGTGATTAAGGTTGAAAATTTACACAAATCGTTCGGTAAAACACATGTATTGAAAGGAATTACAACAGAAATTAAAAACGGGGAAGTTTTGGCAATCATTGGACCTTCTGGTTCAGGGAAATCAACGTTCCTTCGCTGCCTTAACTTACTTGAAAAACCATCTGATGGGCTTGTGGAAATTAACGGGGAACAGATAACGGAGAAAAATGCGATGAAAATTCGTCAAAATATTGGCATGGTATTTCAGCATTTTCATCTTTTTCCACACAAAACAGTGTTAGAGAATGTAACGTATGCACCTATTAATGTTAAAGGCGTTGGAAAAGAATCGGCAATCAAGTTAGGAAAAGAACTTCTTGAAAAGGTAGGTTTGGCAAATAAAGCAGACGCTTATCCAAACAGACTTTCAGGAGGACAAAAACAGCGTGTTGCGATTGCAAGAGCGCTTGCAATGGAGCCTGAAGCCATTCTTTTTGATGAACCAACATCAGCTCTTGATCCTGAGATGGTAAAAGAGGTGCTCGAAGTTATGAAATCTCTTGCCCAAACAGGCATGACGATGGCGATTGTTACACATGAAATGGGGTTTGCTCGTGAAGTAGCTGACAGAGTTTTCTTTTTAGATAACGGTCTTCTTGTCGAAGAAGGAGAACCTGAAGCGTTTTTCACAGCACCAAAAACAGAAAGAGCGCAGGAATTTTTAGAAAAAGTTTTATAAAAGGGGGAGTTACTTTATGAAGTAACTCCCTTTTTATTTTAGAATATGAAAGAGAACCTATTGCACGTTTTTTGATTCCGTGATACAAATTGAAAGAAGTTATTTTAAACTTATAGGAGTATGCAAAACATGAAATTTCGAATTGGCTATCGTACGCTGAAAACAGCAGTTGGAACAGGGCTTGCGATTTTTATTGCTCAGCTTTTGTCCCTTGATAATTTTGTTTCAGCAGGGATTTTGACGATCCTTTGTGTGAAAAGTTCAACAAGGCAATCTGTTCAAAGTGCATGGTCACGTCTTGTGGCATGTATGGTTGCGATGGGTTTTTCTTTTATCTTCTTTGAGCTAATCGGGTATAACCCAGCCTCAATTGGTCTTCTTCTTCTTTTCTTTATTCCAACAACGGTTCTCTTAAAAGTTAGTGAAGGAATTGTAACAAGTTCTGTTATTATCTTGCATATTTACTCATTTGGTGAAGTGACATGGCGTATTATCTTAAATGAGACAGGAATTATTTTAACAGGAATTGGTGTAGCACTCATAGCTAACCTCTACATGCCAAGCTTAGATCGACAGCTCAAAACATATCAACGCCAAATCGAAGATAATTTCAAGAAAATATTAGGCGAGATGGCATCTTACTTACAAAAGAATGAAAGTCAGTGGATGGGACAGGAGATTACCGAAACAGCTAACATTTTAGCAAAAGCAAAAAGTTTGTCTTTTAGGGATGTTGAAAATCATTTTCGACGCACCGAAAATTACTATTATCACTATTTCAAGACGCGTGAAAAACAGTTCGAAATTATTGAACGCATTCTACCTGTTGTTACATCAATTGA
The DNA here is from genome assembly GCF_057808375.1 of Priestia sp. TRM10. Classification (NCBI taxonomy): domain Bacteria; kingdom Bacillati; phylum Bacillota; class Bacilli; order Caryophanales; family Bacillaceae; genus Priestia; species Priestia sp. TRM10. The sequence goes on along the minus strand of NZ_JBJZOT010000015.1, from coordinate 946,860 downwards.
ACCAATGGTCGAACAGCGTCATATGATTGGAGCGTTTATGGAAGAACTTAGTCTTTCCATTCATCCAGGAAACACAGCAAAGCTGTTTTTACTGAAGCTTGAAAGTCTTGCAAAAGAATTTCAAAAGATGCCGCTTCCCCAAACGCGTGAAGAATTTGAAGCACGGGCACAGCTTTACAGGTTTATGAAAGAGATGGAGCAATATTTAATAGCAAAAGAATCATTAAAAGTAGACATATAAAAAGCAAGCCGAAAAGGCTTGCTTTTTTTTGTATGAGAATAACGAGAAAAGTGAAGAATAACCGCAAAAAGGAGGGGGTTTTTTGAAACTTCTACGGTTTTTATGTTTGGCGCTTTGCTCTTTTGTACTCTTTCCATCACATGCTTATCAGCAAGAACAAGAACCGCTTGTTATTGTAAATAAAGCTATCAATCAAGCTGCGTTTATTAAAGGAGATAATATTATAAAAGTTGTGGATGCTGCTTCTGGGAAAACAGAAGAGCTAACGCCAGAAGGTCTTTTTACCGTTATAGTGAAAGCTGAAAATCCATATTATCGGAAAAATGATATTGAAGGAGGGAGTCCTGAAAATCCTCTTGGCACAAGGTGGATTGGATTTGACGCTCGTGAAACAGACGGTAGAATTTACGGTATTCACGGAACAAATCAAAGTAGCTCAATTGGTCAATATGTAACAAACGGATGCATTAGACTCTCAAATGAAAATGTAGAATGGTTATACGAAAACGTCCCTAAAGGAACGAGCGTTTATATTGTAAAAAAAGACGTGCCTTTTCAAGTTTTAATAGAGGAAGTCAAAACATTAAGGCATAAAAATTAATTTGTAAAAATTGCAAAAAAAAAGTTGCTTCTTCTCTCTTGTAGGATATAAACTATAAGCACAAAATCTAAATAGGGAAAGGGCTATCGTATGGAGAAGAAGCCGGTTCAGCGTAGTATGAGAAGAGACAGGGGGATTTTTGGGCGTTTATTTTTACTGTTTTTTCTCTTTTTTATTTTAGCTATTGTTCTTATTGTTGCTTTTAATTTTCAAAAGGAAGAGCCTACTCACACCAAAACAAGTGAGCAGAAAGAGAAGAAAAAACGTGAACCTGCTTTTCCTGCTCTTTCGGAAACAATTGATCAAAAAGTTCAAGGAGTATCAGTTATTTCGAATCCTAATTCTTTGTTGCTTGTTGTTAATAAAAAACGAAGTCTCCCAGAAGGATTTGTCCCACAGAATCTTGTCGTTCCTAACGTTGAATTTTCTTTTAGCGGCGAGGCGGAGAAAAAGTATTTACGACAAGAAGCTGCAGAAGCACTTGAGAAGTTATTTGCTGAAGGAGAAAAAGAAGGGATTAAACTTTATGCTGTTTCAGGTTATCGTTCATATGACCGTCAAATTACTGTATTTAATCAGCATGTACAGGAGTATGGAGAAGCGGAAACAAAAAAAGTCAGCGCAGTTCCTGGAACAAGTGAACATCAAACAGGCTTAGCAATGGATGTTTCTTCTCAGTCGGCAAACTTTCTTTTAACAGAGCAATTTGGGGAAACAGAAGAAGGAAAATGGCTTAAAGAGAATGCCTATAAGCAAGGCTATATTATTCGTTATCCAAAAGGAAAAGAAGAGGACACAGGGTATTCTTATGAACCATGGCATATTCGGTATGTAGGAAAGGAACATGCTACTTATCTATATAAACAAGGATTAACATTAGAAGAAGCTAGTAGATAAAAAGAGATGGCGGAGGGGAATTATGCACATTGTAGAAGCCTGTGTAACAGATTATAAAAAGATAGCCGTTCTTTTTAACGAATATCGTGTTTTTTATAAACAGAAAAGTGATATAAAAGCTGCTGAACGCTTTATTTATGAACGTTTACACAACAAGGAATCTGTCATCTTTTTAGCTTTAGAGGAAGGTGAAGCTGTAGGTTTTGCTCAGCTGTATCCTTCTTTTACTTCAATTGGAATAAAGAGAATCATTATTTTAAATGATTTGTATGTTACAGAAAAAACGAGAGGAAGCGGAGTAGGTGCCGCTCTTTTACAAGAAGTAAAGGAGTACGGCAAAAAAGAAAAGAGAGATTCAATTGTTTTGCAAACAGCAAAAGATAACGCTCGTGCTCAGCATCTATATGAAAAGTTGGGCTATCAAAAAGACGAGCACTATTTCTATTACTCCTTATCTTTATAGAAAATGGACCTTTTAGTAAGGTCCATTTTCTATACCCATGTGCTAATACCAATCATAATGGTAGAAAGAATCATAATACCAAGCATAATCATTACAATCGTTTTTTGGATTTTCTTATTAGACACTTTCGGCCAACTCCCTGTCTTTTGTTTGTCTACATTGTAGCTTGTCCTGAAGCATTCGACAAGCGTTGTGATATAAAAGGAAAAAAGAGAAACATATAGAATAGATATAGAAAGAATACGATAATGATAGGGAGGATGCAATGATTGAAAAAGTAGATCATATAGGAATTGCTGTCCATTCAATTGAAAGCGCTTTATATGTGTATGAGAAACTGCTTGGTCTTACTCTAATTGGGGAGGAAATTGTGGAAAGTCAAGGTGTAAAAGTAGCATTTTTAGAGACGCCATCAGCTAAAATTGAACTTCTTGAACCATTAGAACAAAAGGGAGCTATTTTTTCGTTTTTAAATAAAAGAGGAGAAGGTATTCATCATATTGCTTTTCGGGTTCAAAATATAAGAGCAAAAATACAAGAGCTTGAAAAAAAAGGTCTCACAATGATCGATAACAAACCGAGGATAGGAGCCGGAGGCGCTCTTATTGCTTTTTTACATCCATCTTCAACACATAAAGTACTTATTGAGCTTTGTGAAAAAGGAGGAGATCAGCGTGTATGAAAAACTTTATAGTCTTCACGACAAGAAGGAAGCAGTTGAACTTGGAGGTGGTAAGGAGGCTATTGAGAAACAGCATAAAAAGAACAAGTTAACGGCAAGAGAACGGATTGATTTGCTTCTTGATGAAGATTCTTTTGTGGAACTTAATCCTTTTATAAAACATCGTTGTCATGATTTTGGTCTTCATGAAAAAGAAGCCCCTGGTGAAGGTGTTGTGACGGGATATGGAAAAATAATGGGGAGGCCTATTTATTTATTTTCGCAAGATTTCACCGTTTTTGGAGGCGCGCTTGGGGAAATGCATGCAAAAAAGATTACGCATGTAATGGACTTAGCGGCGAAAACAGGAGTTCCCTTTATCGGATTGAATGATTCAGGAGGGGCTCGTATTCAAGAAGGAGTAGCATCTCTTGATGGGTATGGTCATGTTTTTTATCGAAACGTCATTTACTCAGGCGTTATTCCTCAAATATCCGTTATTATGGGCCCTTGCGCTGGAGGAGCTGTTTATTCTCCTGCGATTACCGATTTTGTTTTTATGGTCGAAGAGAGAAGTCAAATGTTTATAACAGGTCCGAAAGTAATCGAGACTGTAACAGGAGAAAAAATAGCTGCAGAAGATTTAGGAGGGGCACATGTTCATAACGCCATAAGCGGAAACGCTCATTTTTCAGCTCAAAGTGAAGAAGAAACATTAGCAAATGTCAGGAAATTGCTGTCTTACTTACCTCAAAATAATCGTGAACAACCACCCTATGTTGCTGTTCAATCTTCCAATGATGATCGCCCAAATTTACTTCATATCGTACCAGATAACCCTACACGCCCTTATGATATCCGTCTTGTAATTCAAGAAATTGTAGATCATAACACCTTTTTTGAAATTCACCGAAATTTTGCGAAAAATATTGTTGTTGGCCTTGCTAGAATAGAAGGACAAACAGTTGGATTAGTATGCAATCAGCCACGCATTATGGCGGGAGGACTTGATATTAATTCTTCAGATAAAGCCGCTCGCTTCATTCGTTTTTGTGACTGTTTTAATATTCCGCTCATCACGCTTGAAGATGTGACAGGGTTCTTTCCTGGTGTAAAACAAGAGCATGGTGGTATCATAAGACATGGAGCAAAGATTTTATATGCTTATTCAGAAGCAACAGTGCCAAAGTTAACCGTTATTTTACGTAAAGCGTACGGTGGAGCGTATGTTGCTCTAAACAGCAAAGCAATAGGTGCAGATCTCGTGTATGCATGGCCTCACGCTGAAGTTGCCGTTATGGGGCCTGAAGGAGCTGCAAACATTATCTTCGCTCAAGAGATTGCTAATAGCAGTAATCCTGAAGAGACAAGAAAAAGCAAAATTGAAGAATACCGAGAAAAATTTGCAAATCCTTTTGTTGCTGCAAGTCTTGGGATGATTGATGACGTTATTGACCCAAGAGAAACAAGAATAAAATTGAAGAAGGCACTTGAAATGCTTCGTCACAAAAAAGAAGAGCGTCCAGCGAAAAAACATGGAAATATTCCACTGTAACACCTACAAACTAAGGAGGAGTACATAATGAAACTTAATGAACAACGTTTAGTAGACACATTTTTACAACTTGTCAAAGTAGATTCTGAAACAAAATACGAAAATGAAATTTCAGAAGTACTAAAAGAAAAATTCCAATCACTTGGCGTGGAAGTAAAAGAAGACAATGCCAAAGAAGCAACAGGACATGGAGCAAACAACTTAATTTGTACTTTAAAAGGTACAAAAGAAGGCGTTGATACAATTTATTTTACGTCCCATATGGATACAGTTGTTCCTGGTAAAGGAATTAAGCCACAAATTGAAAATGGCTATATTAAAAGTGATGGAACAACGATTTTAGGAGCGGATGATAAAGCAGGCCTTGCTGCAATGTTTGAAGCTTTGGAAGTTATTAAAGAAGAAGGAATTGAGCATGGAACAGTAGAGTTTATTATTACGGTTGGAGAAGAGTCAGGACTTGTTGGAGCGAAAGCATTAGATCCAAGCATGATTACAGCGAAGTTTGGATATGCATTAGACAGTGACGGAAAAGTAGGAGATATTATTGTTGGTGCTCCAACTCAAGCAAAGGTTCAGGCAACAATCTATGGAAAAACAGCTCATGCTGGGGTAGCCCCTGAAAAAGGCGTTTCAGCTATTACAATTGCTGCTAAAGCTATTTCAAAAATGCCGCTTGGCCGCATTGATGAAGAAACAACAGCAAACATCGGTCGTTTTGAAGGTGGAACACAAACAAATATTGTTTGTGACCAAGTCCATATTCTAGCAGAAGCTCGTTCACTTGTAAGCGAAAAGATGGAAGCGCAAGTCGAAAAAATGAAAAAAGCGTTTGAAGAAGCAGCAGAAGAAATGGGTGGAAGAGCAGAAGTAGAAGTGACGGTCATGTACCCAAACTTCAAATTTAAAGATGGAGATCATGTTGTTGAAGTAGCGAAAAAAGCAGTTGATCGCATTGGAAGAACATCTCGTCTTCTTCATAGCGGCGGTGGAAGTGACGCAAACGTGATTGCTGGTCACGGTATTCCAACGGTTAACTTAGCTGTTGGATATGAAGATATTCACACAACAAACGAGAAGATGCCAATTGAAGAACTTGTTAAAACAAGTGAACTTGTACTTGCTCTTATTCAAGAAGTAAGTTGTTAAAAAAAGAGCACTACACATTGTACATAATGTGTAGTGCTCTCTTTTTTTATTTTACATGGTGTATAGTGTAGAAACGAAAGGATTCTAGTAGAATAAGTATTAATTTCAGAAAATTTAGACACTTGAACAAAAAAAGGGGGAAGCGAGATGGACAAAATAAAAATCGGACTTATTCAGGCATCACACAATGTGGAAGGAAATGAGCCTGTTGAACTTCACAAAGAAGCGGCTATTGAAAAACATATAAAGCTTGTGAGAGAAGCAAAGGAAAAAGGGGCCAACATTATCTGTATGCAGGAAATCTTTTATGGACCCTATTTTTGTTCTGAGCAAAACCCAAAATGGTATAGTGCAGCTGAACAAATTCCAGAAGGATCTACAACCAAAAGATTTATGGAGCTTGCCAAAGAATTACACGTTGTAATTGTCTTACCGATTTATGAGCGTGTGGGAGTTGCTACGTACTATAACACAGCAGCTGTTATTGATGCTGATGGAACATATTTAGGGAAATACCGAAAACAGCACATCCCCCATGTTGGGGCTGGAGAAGAAGGATATGGGTTTTGGGAAAAGTTTTACTTCAAGCCTGGAAATCTAGGGTATCCGGTTTTTAAGACAGCATATGGAACAATCGGCGTTTATATATGCTATGATCGTCATTTCCCAGAAGGAGCTCGAGTGCTTGGTCTTAAAGGAGCAGAAATTGTGTTCAATCCATCAGCAACTGTTGCTGGTACATCCGAATATTTATGGAAGCTCGAGCAGCCTGCACATGCTGTTGCGAACGGTTATTACGTTGGAGCAATTAACAGAGTCGGATTTGAAGCCCCTTGGAATATGGGGGAATTTTACGGTCAGTCTTATTTAGTAGATCCGCGCGGTCGTTTTGTTGCAACAGGAAGCAGAGATCGGGATGAAGTCATCATTGGAGAGGTAGACCGCAAGCTTATCCAAGAGGTAAGAGATGCTTGGCAATTCTATCGAGATCGCCGTCCTGAAACATATGAAGAAATGACATCACTTCTTCCGTAACAAACGATTTTTATTCTAGAAAAAGAAGGTGTGTAAATGGAGAAAAATCTCATTGAGCAGCTGAAGGAAAATTTTGAAGAGGTTGATAAAGGGTTAGGAACCAAGAAGGCACTTAATGAAGCACACCGATGTTTATACTGCTATGACGCCCCTTGTATTAAAGCATGTCCCACAAGTATTAACATCCCAAGTTTTATTAAGAAAATTGCTTCTGGAAATATAAAAGGCTCAGCTCGCGTCATTATGGAAGCAAATCCTGTTGGAGCAAGCTGTGCGAGAGTTTGTCCCACAGAAGAACTTTGTGAAGGAGCTTGTGTATTAAACAGCGATAGTGCCCCAATTCCAATCGGAAGCTTGCAGCGTTATGCAACAGATTGGGCAATTCACAACGATGCTCTTCTTTTTCAAAAAGGAGAAAGCAATGGTTTAAAAGTAGCCATAATTGGAAGCGGTCCTGCTGGTCTCTCAGCAGCACGTGAACTCGCACGCTTTGGATATAGCATCACAATGTTCGAAAAAAGTGAGAGAGCTGGAGGATTAAATACTTATGGTATTGTGTCTTTTCGCTTGCCGCAAAAAATTTCATTTTGGGAAGTTTCTCAAGTAGAAAGACTCGGTGTAGAAATAAGAACAGAGACAACAGTTGGAGAAGATATAAGCGCTGAAGATATTCTATCAAGCTATGAGTTTGTTATTTTAGCAGCTGGTATGGGGTCTGTTCCTCATTTACATGTAGAAGGAGAGCAGCTTGAGGGTGTTTATGATGCAATCGAGTTTGTGAAAAATACGAAAACAAAAGAACTAACAGAAACATTTCAAGGTAAGAAGGTAGCTGTTATTGGAGCAGGAAATACGGCAATTGATGCTGCGACGTGCTCAGTTCGACTCTGTGCGGAAAACGTGAAAATTGTGTATAGAAGAACAGTAAAAGAAATGACGGCCTATGATTTTGAGTACGAGTTTGCTAAACAGGATGGAGTCGAGTTTCGATTTTTAACGGCTCCAAAGGAGATTATTGGAGATGAGCAAGGGCGTGTAAAAGCATTAAGATGTGTCAAAATGAAGCTTACAGAGCGTGGAAAAGATGGTCGAAGCAAGCCTGTTGAAATAGAAGGAAGCACATTTGATATGCCTGTGGATGTTGTAATTAAAGCAATCGGACAAACGCGACATACCTCATTAATTGAGCAGTTCGGCCTTGAACATGAAGGCGGTGTTGTAAAAGTAGAGGGACGGACAATGAGAACATCAAAAGAAGGAATATATGCATGTGGTGATATCGTATTTGGAAAAGGTTATGGAGATGCAATGGTTGTTACAGCTGCAGAACAAGGAAAAAACGTAGCTTATGAGATTCATAAGAGTGTTACAGAGAGAAAGAAAAATTTAGCATAGGGAAGGGAGAGAAAAGAATGGCAGACTTACGTGCAAATCTTGCTGGAATACAGTCTCCAAATCCTTTTTGGCTCGCATCAGCACCTCCAACAAACTCTGGCTACCAAGTGCAGCGTGCATTTGAAGCAGGATGGGGAGGAGCTGTCTGGAAAACGCTCGGAGAGCCTATTTTAAATGTTTCTTCTCGGTTTGCTGCAGTTAGCTTCAACGGTCAGCGTGTCGCAGGTTTCAATAACATTGAACTTATTACAGATCGACCGCTTGAGGTGAATTTAAAAGAAATTGAGGACACAAAAAAGAAGTTTCCAAACAATGCTATTATCGCTTCTCTTATGGTGGAACCAAAAAGAGAAAAATGGCACGAGATTGTAAAAAAAGTCGAAGCTGTTGGTGTAGATGGACTTGAACTCAATTTTGGCTGTCCCCACGGTATGGCTGAACGAGGAATGGGAGCTGCATCGGGGCAAGTACCAGAGCTTGTTGAGAAACAAACATATTGGGCAAAAGAAGTTGCAACAAAGCCATTAATTGTAAAGCTAACTCCAAACATTACGGACATTACAGTAACAGCCAAATCCGCTGTTGAAGGTGGTGCTGATGCTGTTAGTATGATTAATACAATTAATAGTCTTGCAGGAGTGGATATTCATAGTTGGAATACAATTCCACATGTGAACGGGAAAGGAGCACATGGAGGATACTGTGGACCAGCTGTAAAACCAATTGCTTTAAATATGGTTGCCGAATGTGCAAGAAATCCTCATATAAATGTACCGATTTCAGGAATGGGTGGAATATCTAGCTGGCAAGATGCTGTTGAATTTATGCTCATGGGAGCGTCAGCTGTTCAAGTATGTACAGCTGCTATGCACCACGGATTCAGCATTGTAGAAGATATGATAGACGGGCTTAACAATTACCTTGATGAACGAGGTCTGAACGCTATAAGCGATTTAGTAGGCGGAGCTGTTAGCAAATATAGGGATTGGGGAGATCTGGATTTAAATCATAAAGTTGTAGCGCGAATTAACAATGAAACATGTATTAACTGCAACAAATGCCATATTTCCTGCGAAGATACGTCACATCAATGTATTGATATCTTAAAGGGTGAAAACGGAAAAGAATATTTACAAGTGCGAGAAGAAGACTGTGTTGGCTGTAATTTATGTTCTATCGTATGTCCTGTTGATGGAGCCATTTCTATGATTGAAATTCTAAGTGACAAACCAATGACGTGGAATGAGAGGCAGGCGGCGCTTTCAGGAACGCCGGTTTCTATGATGAAAGCAGCGGAATAAAGGAGGGGAAAACATGAAGAAAATTATTAAAAATGGTTGTATTGTAACGGCTTCAGATACGTTTGAAGGAGATATTTGTATTGAAGGAGAGCGTATTGTAGGGATTGGTAACGGGTTTGATGAAGATCATGCAGAAATGATTGATGCAAAAGGGCTTTATGTATTTCCAGGAGGGATTGATCCTCATACACATCTTGAAATGCCTTTTGGGGGAACGGTTAGTAAAGACGATTTTGAAACAGGAACAATTGCTGCAGCTTTTGGAGGCACTACAACTGTTATTGACTTTTGCCTTACTAAAAAAGGGGAGCCGCTCCAAAAAGCCATTAACGAATGGCATGATAAATCAAGTGGGAAAGCGTTTATAGATTATGGGTTTCACTTAATGATCGGTGAGATAAATAGCACTGTATTAAATGAGCTTCCATCAGTAATCAGTGAGGAAGGGATTTCGTCTTTCAAAGTATTCATGGCTTATAAAAATGTTTTTCAAGCGGACGATGCAACACTTTTTCAAACATTAAAAGAAGCGGAAAAACTAGGCGCACTTGTAATGGTGCATGCTGAGAATGGAGATGTTATTGAATATTTAACAGAAAAAGCGCTTAAAGAAGGGAAAACAGATCCTATTTATCATGCGCTTACAAGGCCACCTGAGCTAGAAGGAGAAGCAACAGGGAGGGCAGCTGTTTTAACAGAGATGGCAAACTCTCAGCTCTATGTTGTTCATGTTACTTGTCAAGAGGCAGTCACTAAGATTGCAGAGGCGCGTCGCCGAGGGGTCGATATATGGGGAGAAACGTGTCCTCAGTATTTAGTTCTTGATCAATCTTATTTAGAAAAGGAGAACTTTGAAGGAGCAAAATACGTTTGGTCTCCGCCTTTACGTGAAAAGAAAAATTTAGACTATTTATGGAAAGCTCTTCAAAATGGCGAGCTGCAAACGATTGGCTCTGATCAATGTTCGTTTGATTTTAAAGGTCAAAAAGACTTAGGTCTCGGTAATTTTACGAAGATTCCAAACGGAGGGCCAATCATTGAAGACCGTTTTAGTATTTTATACTCAGAAGGAGTAGCAAAAGGGAGAATATCACTTGGGCAATTTGTTGATCTTGTATCAACAAGATCAGCTAAGCTTTTTGGATTATATCCTAAAAAGGGAAGCATTGTTGTTGGGGGAGATGCTGATTTAGTTTTGTTTGATCCAAAGATAAAGCGAACGATTTCTTCGTCAACTCATCATATGAACGTAGATTATAATCCATTTGAGGGAATGGAGGTTACAGGAGATCCTGTTTCTGTATTAAGCAAAGGAGAATTTGTTATCAGAGACAAAAAGTTAGTTGGTAAGAAAGGTCATGGTACTTATATAAAGAGAGCAAAATATAAAGAAAGTCTTCTTACTGCGACAGCTTCACTTCATCTATAAAAACGGCTTTGCCCCTTATTGTATGAATAGGAATAATAGAGTGAAAAGGAAGAAGGGGTGCTTAAAATGAAAAGAAAAGAAAATTATTTGAAATCAAAGGACTTACTGCCTGTTGCGCATAGCACGCGGAAGATTGGTACGCTAAGCTTCGTATTTATGTGGATCAGCATGGCTGTTGTACTTGCTGCTTTTGCCATTGGCGGCTCAGGAGTGCAGAATTTACCACTTGGTCTTGTTGTGCTTGCGACTGTGATTGGCTCTCTTTTGATTGGCTTGTTTATTACGATTATTGGAGATATCGGTATTGAACATGGTCTGTCTTTTCCGGTCTATATGAGAGCTCCTTTTGGTACAATAGGCACTCATATCCCTTCTGTTATAAGGGGTGTTGCTGCTTCATGCTGGTTCGGCATCAACACTTACTTTGGGGCAACAGCTATGAACAGTATCTTAAATGTACTAATAGAGTTTGATAACTGGTTTCTTTGTTTTCTTCTTTTTGCACTTCTTCAACTCCTTAATACAGCACTTGGTATTAAAGCTGTAGAGCGATTTACCGATCTTGCAGCACCTGTTATTATTCTTATCTCTGCATGGATGTATACAACATTATCAGAAAGCGCTGCTGAAGGAGGGAGAGACGTTTGGACATGGATTGAAAATCCTACAACAGGAATTGCAGCCTTCACTGCTTTTATGATTGTGATCATGGGAAATATGGGATTTTGGGCTACGCTTGCGACAGATATTCCTTCTATTTCTCGTTATATTAAAGCACCAAAGTACGAACGGAGCTGGCTCAAACGCAATAAGTCTTCTTTAATTGGAAGTATGGTTGCCCTCCCATTAACCCAGACGTTCATGGTCATCATTGGAGCTGTTTCTTATATTGCTGTCCAAAACTATGATCCTGTTGTTGCCTTACAACAATCAGCTAGCGGTTTTGTATTAGGTGTGCTTCTTTTGATGATTGTATTTGCGCAATGGTCAACAAATATTGCGGCAAATTTAGTTCCAGCTGCAACTATATTCTCTAATGTTGGCGGTCCTAAAATGCCGTTTTGGATGGGCGTTTTTTTAGCAGGTATTATCGGGTGTTTTTCACAACCTTGGAGCTTGTTTGAAATGTTGAATACTGTTCTTCTTATTGTAGGGGGTATTCTTTCAGCAATTGTAGGAATCTTATTTTCAGATTACTACTTACTTCGCAAACGACGTGTAAATGTAAAAGAACTGTATGAACTGCAAGGACAATATAAATATTATTATGGATTTAATGGAGCTGGCTTTATCTCTTGGGCAATTGGAGGAGGAGTAGCAACTTTCTTTTCTACGTATTCTTTTCTTGTCGGTTTTTTTGTTGGTGCCCTTTTGTATTATGTGTTAGGAAAGTTTTGGTGGTTTGTGAAATATCCTCAAAAAGAAATTGAAGATCCTAGTGATGAAAAATATTTAGGAATTACAGTAGGAAGAGATTGGGATATTCCTTTAGAGGAAGAGGAGGGAATATCGCTACCGCTTTCAACTTCCAAGGTAGAGACGTAATCAAAAGGAGGGATGAAATGTCAGAGTATGCACTCTATAAAAAAGAACGCAAAGATATTGATCGTTTAATCCAAGATGGCTACAAAATTACTCATGTTTTAGAAAATTTAAGCGGTGCTTTTTTAACATTTAAACATAGTGAGAAAGCGGAAGAAAATCTTCATATCTTAACAGCAGATGCTAGAAAGTATTTTATGAGATACATTATGAAGTAGGAAAAGGGAGGGGGGACCTCTCTTTTTTTCGTTATTTTAACGAGAGGTAACTTTTAAGTTACATTTTATTAACAAGTTCCTTTAACTAGCGTAAAAGCGATACGATAAGGGTAATGAAAAAAGATTTATTAAAAGGAGGACAAACGATGTCAAACGAGAATAATTGGTTAACAGGTGAAGAAAAGAAAGTTATTGAAAAACTTAAACTAGAAGTTGTAAACGCACACAGTTTGGCGCACGTCCGCTTTTACAAAAGAGAGATAGAGCAAATTGTAAAACATGCAAAACGACGTAAAGAAGTGTTACAAAGTATGTCTCACTATTTAGGGTAGCATGTTAAGATAAGGAAAAACATAAGGCGGTGATTTCTTGCAAGCAACATTGACCGTTAGCGAGCTTTTAAAGCGTAAAAACTTTGAGCATTGTGAAGTCGTTGCAGGAAAGGAAGGATTAGAACGTCGAATAAAATGGATTCATATTGTAGAGGTGCCTAAAGTTGAGCATCTTCTAAAAGGAGAGGAGCTCATTTTATCGACGGGAGTAGGCTGGAAGGAAAATGAGGAAGCTTTTTCTTCTCTATTGCAACAGTTAATCACCCGTAATGTTGCCGGTTTATGTATTGAAATTGGATCCTATACAAAAAGTATTCCCTCTTCTATTATTAATCTAGCAAACAAACACAAATTTCCTCTTATTTTATTTCATCAAGAAGTTCCGTTCGTTGAAATCACGCAAGATGTTCATACGTTTATGATTAACGCCCACTATGAAATTCTTGCTCGTTTAGAAATATATTCGAGAGAGCTTCAAGAACTTCTTTTAGCAACACATGATCTTTCAGACTTATTGTCTCATTTTCATCAATACCTTCAAGAAACGGTTGTTCTTCGCCTTAAGGAGAGCACAACTCATATTTTCCCACCTTTCCAACAAAACAACTCAAAGCAGTGGAGCATCATACATAAAAGTATAGTCGATGACACTTATACAGAAAGCAGAAAAATAAGCAAAAAGATTCAAGTATTAGGAAAAGAATATGGCGAGCTGTATGTTGTAGTTAAAAACAGAAGGTTTACAGAAGAAGATATGCTTGCCCTTGACAGAACAGCGCTTGCGATTTCCCAGCATTTCCTGCGTAATCTTTATATAGAAGAGAAAAAGAAACGGTGTGAAAACGAATGGCTGCGTGAATGGATTAGAGGGGAAGTGTCCCTTCCAAATATCTTTCACAAGCTCGGAAAAATAGACGGTCTTCATAACTATGAAGGCGGAGGTGTTTTTCTTTGCCGTAAGCAAGAAGGAGTAGAGTGGGAAGGAGCGAGTTTTTCGTACGCAAAATTGCTTCTTACAACTCTATTTGAACAACGTGGTTTTCTACTTTGTATAACAGAATATCGCCAGAACATTTTATTTGTGTTTGTTAACAAGCGCCAAAAACAAACGTGGAGAGATCGATTCACACAATCATTGGAGCGTTTTAAAAAAAGCGAAGCATACGAAAAACATGCCAAGCTTTTTTCTTTTATTAGTGTAGGTTCTTTCGTTGACCGATTAGATGAGATGGAGAAAAGTTATAAAACAGCCCAGATTACGGCTGATATTTGCAGTGAGCAAATTTCTTCACCTGAAAATCTTTTTTTTCACGATGACTTGCATATCTATCGCATTCTTTCTCTGATTTCCGATCAAAGAGCTCTTCATGAAGTGATTTTTGAATATTTAAATCCTGTTTTACAGTACGACAAGAACTATAATGGCAAGCTTTTCGAGACCCTAAAAACGTACTTAGCGTGCAGTGGTTCAAAAAAAGAAACTGCCGAACAGCTCTTTGTAGTGAGACAAACTCTCTATCATCGGTTAGCCAAACTTGAACAGCTTCTTGGCGAAGATTTTATGGAACCAAGGAAGCGAATGGCTCTAGAATTTATGATTTTAGCATATGAGCAAATTTTTATAAAAAAGAAAGAAGAAAAATATTCCCAATGTTCAGAAATTGAAGGGTAACAAGGGTCTTTTGTCTAATGTAAAAGAGGAGATAGTATACAACAAATTGAGGTTCTTTCAAGAAGGATGTGGATGATAATGGAGAAAACAGAAAGTATTTTAGGAAAAGATGAAAAACATCTTTGGCACGGAATGAAGCCTTATAATCCTGAAAATACAATTATTGCAAAAGAAGCAAAAGGCGTTTGGGTGACAGATGAAAGTGGCCGTCGTATGCTTGATGCAATGGCAGGTCTTTGGTGTGTGAACGTTGGATATGGACGAGAAGAACTTGCAGAAGCAGCATATGAACAGCTTAAAAAGCTTGCCTATTTTCCACTTACACAAAGTCATGAACCAAGTGTAAAGCTCGCTGAAAAAATTAGCGACATGCTTGGTGGCGAATATGTGGTCTTTTTCTCAAACAGCGGTTCTGAAGCAAATGAAACGGCTTTTAAAATTGCTAGACAGTATCACCAACAAAAAGGAGAGGGAAATCGATATAAATTTGTATCAAGATATCGCGCATATCATGGCAATACAGGAGCTGCTTTAGCTGCAACAGGTCAAGCGCAGCGCAAATTTAAATATGAACCTCTTTCTGGAGGATTCATCCATGTCCCGCCTCCAGACCTTTATCGTGGTGAAGATAAAGAAGATACAAAAGCGAACGAATTGCAAAGTGTAAAGGCTATTGATAATACAATGACATGGGAGCTAAGCGAAACAATTGCAGGCGTAATTATGGAACCCATTATTACAGGTGGAGGAATTTTGATGCCTCCAAAAGAGTACTTACAAGGAGTTAAAAATATATGTGAGCGTCACGGTGCTCTTCTTATCGTAGATGAAGTAATTTGTGGATTTGGCAGAACAGGTGAACCATTTGGTTTTATGAACTATGGAGTGAAGCCTGATATTATTACAATGGCAAAAGGAATTACAAGTGGCTACCTTCCTTTATCTGCAACAGCTGTTCGTCGAGATATTTATGAAGCGTTTGCAGGAAGCAAGGAGTACGATTATTTTAGGCATGTCAATACGTTTGGAGGAAGTCCTGCAGCTTGCGCTCTTGCATTGAAAAACATCGAAATCATGGAAAATGAACATTTATTTTCTCGTTCAAAAATAAAAGGAAAAGAGCTTTTACACCTTTTACAGAATAAAGTCAAGGACCATCGCTATGTTGGAGATGTGCGAGGAAAAGGGCTTTTAATTGGAATCGAGCTTATAGAAGATAAAGGAACTAAAAAACCGCTAGATGTTGAAAAAGTGAATAAAGTGATCTCTTTCTGTAAAGATAAAGGAGTTATCATTGGAAAGAATGGAGCAACAGTAGCTGGATTTAATAATGTATTAACACTATCTCCTCCACTTTGTATTTCAGACGATGAAATAGTCATTCTTGCTGAAACCGTTACAGAAGCAATTCATTCTCTTTAAAGAACTTTCAAATATAGGAACGAAGCCTGTATAATAGAATACAGGCTTTTTGTTCGTAAGAAAGGAGAAAAGATTGTGGATTTATTATTTCTTGGCACAGGAGCAGGAGTTCCTGCTAAACATCGTAATGTGACGTCGCTTGCATTAAATTTATTAGGTGAGCGAGGCGTAACATGGCTGTTTGACTGTGGAGAAGCAACGCAGCATCAAGTGCTACATACCTCTATTCGACCGAGAAGAATTGAGAAGATTTTTATTACGCATCTTCATGGAGATCATATATTTGGTTTGCCAGGCTTTTTAGGAAGTCGTTCGTTTCAGGGAGGAGAAACACCTCTTACAATATACGGACCAAAAGGCATTAAAGAATTTGTAGATATCTCGATGCGAGTTAGTGAAACACATTTACGCTATCCCATTCATTTTGTTGAAGTAGAAGATGGCATTATTTTTGAAGATGAGCAGTTTGTCGTTGAAGCACGCTTGTTAGAGCACGGTGTTTCTTCTTATGGATATCGTATAATAGAAAAAGATACAAAAGGAACGCTTCTAGTTGAAAAGCTAAGAGAGATAGGAATTAAGCCAGGTCCTATTTACCGCGACATTAAAGAGAAGGAAGAAGTTGTGCTTGAAGATGGGCGTGTCTTAAAAAGCGCAGATTATATTGGTCCTTCAAAAAAAGGACGAATTGTCACAATTTTAGGGGATACACGGCCATGTACAAATGCTCTTGAACTTGCTAAAGGTGCTGATGTACTTGTTCATGAAGCAACGTTTTCAGAGGAAGATGATAGACTTGCTCACGAGTACTATCATTCAACATCGTTTGGAGCAGCAGAGACAGCGAAAAAAGCGGGAGTGAAAAAGCTAATTTTAACTCATATAAGTTCTAGATATCACAAGGAAGAAGCCCTCGTTTTATTAGAAGAAGCGAAGAAGACTTTTGAGAATACAGAAATGGCATTTGATTTCTCACAGTTTATGATAGACAATGAAGGACATTAAAAAAGGAAAAGAGAATATCTCTTTTCCTTTTTTAATGCCTAGAAGAAATGGAAGCTGCAAGGCGTTCTTCAATGTCTTTTCCCATTTCTTCTGAACGATTTTTAGCTGTTTTAATACAAGAAGAGATGCTTTCTTTAAACTGCTCTTGTTGGAGCATTTTAATGCCTGCTTCTGTTGTTCCATTTGGACTTGTAATGTCTTTTCGTAGCTGATGAGGAGTTTTATTTGAAGCTTTCACCATGCCAGCAGCACCAACAAAGGTTTGGAAAATAAGTTCTCTTGCTGTTTCTTCTGTCATTCCTTCTTGAACGGCAGCATCCTGCATGGCTTCAATCATATAATAAAAATAAGCAGGACCGCTTCCAGAGAGGCCGGTAACAAGATGCATGGCTTCTTCATCTACTGTAATAACTTTTCCGATAGCTTCGAAAAGAGCACGTGCTAATCTTTCATGCTTATCATTTGTCCAATTTCCACTTGTAATAGCTGTAGCTGATTGTCCAATAGAAGCAGAGGTGTTCGGCATTGCTCTTATAACAGGTCCTTCAAATCCAAGTAAATTTGTAATCGAATCTGTGCTAACACCTGCAATGACGGAAATAACAAGATGGTCAGAAGAAAGATCTTCTTTTAATAGTGAAAGGCTTTCCACAACATCTTTTGGTTTAAAAGCTAAAACAACAACGCTTGCCTTTTTTAATATTTTCGTATAATCACGACTTGTTGTAACCCCGTAAAGCCGAGAAAGTTCTTGAAGTCGTTCATCATTTGAGCGATTTGTCACAATGATCTCTTTTCCACTATACATCTTTTTTTCAACCAACCCTGAAATCATTGCTTCTGCCATAGAGCCAGCTCCAATAAAAATAATTTTGCTCATAGGTAAGCCTCCTTTTTTCGTAAAAAAGGCCTTTCTATCACAAAAGGACAGAAAGACCTCTTAGGTATCCTCATTCATTTACCTATACCGTTTTGAAAGTCTTTTTTGACATTATCTACTGAAGCAATTGATATTGTCAATAAGGCTTGAAAAGGAAAAGGAGCAAAAAGTGACCTCAAGTCTGCAAATGTGTACAATAGATGTAATGAAGAATAAGGAGAGTAAGATACGATGGAAAATATTTATCAAATTACAGTTCCTACTCCATACCAAATTGGTGATGTTCATTTATATGTGATTGTGAACGACAGTATAACCCTTATTGATGCGGGAGTGAAGACGGAAAAAGCGTGGGCTGCTTTTAAAACCCAGCTTGCAGCGCTTCATTTGACAGTTGAAGATATTGACCAAGTCATTTTAACTCATCATCATCCAGATCATGTTGGCTTGCTTCACTATCTCCCTTCAGTTCCTGTTTATGGTCATCCTCATATTGAGCCATGGCTTACATATAAGAAAAGTACTGCAGAAACGTACAATTCTTACTTTGAAAAACTCTTTTTACAGCTTTCTGTTCCACATTCTTATAAGTCTCAAATCCCTCGGTTTGAAGGACAGTTTAAATATGGAGCAGAAGCGAAACTAGCTGGTACATTATCTGAAGGAGCCTCTCCTCCTTTATTGAAAGGATGGAAAGTTCTCCACATGCCAGGACATGCAGGAAATCATATTGCTCTATATCATGAAGAAAAAGAAGAGCTTATTGCAGGTGATGTTTTACTCGACAAAATCGTTTCAAACCCACTCATTGAACCTCCATTTTTTGAAGGGGAACATGAGAAACCTCAACTCGAGTACAATAATTCTTTACAAAGATTATTGTCTTTAAAGGTACAAAAACTTTATCCAGGACACGGAAAAGTGATTGAAAATGTGAGCGAACTCACAAGAGAAAGAATGGTAAAGCAAAGAAAAAAAGCAGAATCTCTGCTTCCGTTTCTTGAAGAAGGAAAAACAGGGTTTGAGATTTGTCAGCATCTCTTTCCACATGCATATGAGAAACAGCTTGCTCTTACGCTATCAATGACGCTTGCACAGCTTCATTATTTAGAAGAGGTAGGGTATATCCAAAAGGTAGAAAAGCAAGGGAAATGGTTTTTTAAGAAAAGTGAGGTAAAGGTATGAAAGACGCGTTAAAAAGTAGCTCTGTTATTATTACAGGAGCCTCTGGTGGTATCGGAGAGCAAATGGCATACGAGGTAGCAAAAAGAGGAGGAACACCAATCCTTCTTGCACGCAGTAAAGAGAGTCTAGCAAGGATAAGTGAAAAAATAGACAATGATTTTGGAATTAAAGCACCTTATCTTGTACTTGATGTTAGTGATCGTTCGGCAATTAAAGAAACGTTTGCTAGCATTATCGAACATCATGGACCAATTGATGTCCTTATTAATAATGCGGGTTACGGGAAGTTTGAATATGCTGTTGAAGGAAGTATAGAAAACTTTGAGGGCATGTTTGAAGTGAATGTACTCGGTCTTATTGCTTGCACAAAAGCAGTTCTTCCTCATATGATTGAACGTCAGCATGGTCATATTGTTAATATTGCTTCGCAAGCTGCTAAAATTGCAACGCCAAAATCGAGTGGATATGCCGCAACAAAACATGCTGTCCTTGGTTTTACAAACAGCTTACGGATGGAAGTAGAAGATGAAGGAATCTTTGTAACGACTGTTAATCCTGGTCCAATTAAAACAAATTTCTTTGATGTTGCAGATGAATCAGGCCAATATCAGAAAAACGTAGAACGGTTTATGCTTGATCCGAAAGAAGTAGCAAGCAAAACTGTTTCAGCTCTTTTTACAAAAAAGCGGGAAATTAATTTGCCCCGATGGATGAATGTTGGAAGCACATTTTATCAAGTTTTCCCACGCCTTGTGGAGAAACTTGGCGGAAATGCTTTTAAACAAAAATAGCTCTACCAAGGTTCACCATCTTCTGTTAAATAGTTATATACAGCATCATGAACAACTTCATATAAAGGCTGTGTTAAGTCTTTTAAATGCTGTCTTTCACACTTATCAATTAGCATATCAAGATCTTCAGGAGAGATATTGCGCTCCGTTCCCATGTCATCATATTGAGCAAGTGTTGAGTGAATGAGTTTTATTATAAAGTTTCTATTCATAGAGAAAGCTTACCTTCCTGATAGGAGTCTTAAAATTAGGGTAAAGTGTACTATATAGTATACTATGTTTAAAAGAGAGGGGAAATGGAAATGAACATTACATTTTCAGAACGTGCAGCACAGGAAATCGAAAAGCTTTATCCAAACGCCGGAGAGAAAAATCTAAAATTAAAATATGATACAGAAGATACAGGATGCGTAATGTGCGGTGTTACGGTGCTTTGGTTTGTTAAAGAGTTGTCTGAATCAGATGAAAAAATTGAAACAAACGCATGGCCAGTATATGTTGAACCATCTAAAAACGTTTTTTTAGATGATGAATTAAAAATCGATTATGTCGAATCTGCTCATTGTTTTTCATTGAAGAGTCCTGGTCAAATTTTAAATGCACGTATGAGCTTAATTGATAAAACAATAAATTAAAAAAACACCTTTTGAAGGTGTTTTTTTATTGAAGCTGAAACTTAGTTAAGAAAGAGCGTACTGTTTCCTCATAGTGTTCATAGTTATCTACAAGGGAACGAGCATGAGTTCCGTGTGGAGCAATAAATAGCATCTTTTCCCCTTGTTTTTTTCGATAAAGTTCCTTCGTCATTTGAGGAAGAATGTAGGTATCTTCTGCGCTATGAATAAACAGAACAGGTTTCTTTATTTTTTCAATCTCGTTAAGTGGTGAAATATCTGTTAAGCGATAGCCATCTCGCCATCTTAGAACAATGTTGGCAAGTGGAATAATTGGAAATGGAGGAAGCTTAAAATCTTCTTTTAGGCGATGCACAAGCTGTTGTTTAAAGTCTGAGAACGGACAGTCAGCAATATAGAAATCAGCTCTACTTTCTTTCATAGACGCATATAAAAGTGTTGTAACGGCTCCCATCGATTCCCCATGTACACCAAGTCTAATATGTTCTCCAAATTTAGCTTTTACCATCTCAACTACGGTTTTTAAATCTTGTTTTTCATAGAAACCATAGCTTGTTGTTTTTCCTCCTGATTTTCCATGTCTTCGATGATCATAAGAAACAACGTTCCAGCCTTCATTTAGAAAAAGCTTCATATATTTGAACGAAGTTAATGAATTCACCGTTACGCCATGACAAAAAATCATAAACTTATTTTCAGGATGTGGGGCAATAATGGTTCCGTATATGTCATATCCGAATGAAGAAGGAACTGAAAAATGTTCTTTCTCTGCCTCTTCATATTCTTCGTGAGAAAAATGAGTTGAGCGTTGTTCACTTTCGAGAATCTGTTCTTCCGTTTTCTTTTTTATGTACATCACTTTATTTGTGAAAAATGCGCCAGCGCCTGCCGCGGAAGCAAGTGCGAGAGCTGCGCCAATCCATCTTTTTTTCATAAGAGAAGCTCCTTTAACTAGAATATAGTCCATTTTAACATAAAGTAAAAAGAGTCGTTTTCCGCTTTTTATCACCAGTAAATTAGTAAAAAAACAAAGAATAACAAAAAAGTTAAAAAAATTTAAAAATTTTGAAGGGTTTAGGAGAAGTATGTAGAATATTTTGTTTGTGCAGCATTATACAGAATACATAAGGAGTTGTTGAGTAATGGTCCAACAAGAAGTGGTTATCGTAAGCGCAGTAAGAACAGCAATTGGTACTTTCGGGGGGAGCTTACAAAATGTATCCGCTCCAACTTTGGGAAGCATTGTAATTAAAGAAGCGTTACAAAAAGCAGGGGTCAAAGCAGAAGATGTAGACGAAGTTATCATGGGGAACGTACTACAAGCTGGCTTAGGGCAAAACCCAGCACGTCAAGCTGCGCTAAAGGCAGGACTTCCACAAGAAGTGGCAGCACTTACCATTAACAAAGTTTGTGGCTCAGGTTTGAAAGCGGTTCATTTAGCAACGCAGGCTATTTTTGCAGGAGATGCAGAAATCGTTGTTGCAGGTGGAATGGAAAACATGAGTCAAGCTCCATATTTATTAAAAAATGCACGTAATGGATTCAAAATGGGAGATCAAAAAGTTGTTGATAGCATGATTGCAGACGGTTTATGGTGCGCTTTCAACGATTATCATATGGGCGTTACAGCTGAGAATTTATGCGAAAAGTATGAAATCTCTAGACAAGAGCAAGATGAATTTGCAGCAAGCAGCCAGCAAAAAGCTGAAAAAGCTATTACTTCAGGTCGTTTCAAAGACGAAATTGTGCCTGTTGAAATTCCACAGCGCAAAGGAGATCCTATCGTATTTGCAGAAGATGAGTTTCCTCGTAAAGGAACAACTGCAGAAGGTCTTGGGAAATTAAGACCAGCTTTCAAAAAAGATGGATCAGTTACAGCGGGTAATGCATCAGGAATTAATGATGGAGCTGCAGCTCTTGTTGTAATGAGTCGCGAGAAAGCAGATGAGCTTGGTCTTCAGCCACTTGTTCGCATTAAAGCGAATGCAAGTGCAGGCGTAGATCCAAGTATTATGGGAATTGGCCCTGTTGCATCTGTGCAAAAGGTGCTAAAGAAAGCAGAACTTGATCTTGATCAATTTGATTTAATTGAAGCAAATGAAGCATTTGCGGCACAGTCAATCGCTGTTGATCGTGAGCTTTCTTTCAATAAAGAAAAGCTAAACGTAAATGGAGGAGCTATTTCACTTGGTCATCCAATTGGAGCAAGTGGTGCACGTATCCTAGTGTCCCTTATTCATGAAATGACAAAGCGTGAAGCAAACCTAGGTTTAGCAACGTTATGTATTGGTGGAGGTCAAGGCGTAGCAACGGTTGTTGAACGCGTATAAAGGTAGTGTGCTGTAGTTGCAAGAGAACTTTCTTCGTTTTATAATTTTTAAAATAGGAGGAGGGACCATCTTGAAAAAACAGCGAGAAAATGATATCCATCTTAAAGATGGATTAGGAAGCGACGTGCTCAAAAAACTGCAGGAGAAAAAGAAATCACTTCAAAAAGCTGAAGAAAAAAGGCAGGAAGAAGAGCGTGAACGTCGCCTTGAAGAAAAGCGCCAACGCGAGAAAAATAAATCCTTTGATGAGCTTTTAAATGAAAGTAACTTAAAGTGGAAAGATTTTAAATAAAAAGGAAGCTCTATAGAGCTTCCTTTTTTATATTAGCGATGACTTTCATATTGATTTGCTTTTGTTAGACGTTTGATGTCTTCAACTTCTGAATCTTTCAATGGAAGTGAACCTGCAGCTGTTGTATTTGAAAGCACTTGTTCAACAGAGCTTGCTCCTGCAATAACAGAAGCAACCGCTTTGTTGTGCAAGCAATATTGAAGGGCAGTTTGTTCAAGAGAGTGAGTTGGACGGACGTTTGCTATGTGTAGAATAGTTCTCTCAAGATCTTCGTATTTATAGTCCAAATAGTCTTTATTATAAAACTTGCGCTGCAGCTGGTCTGTACCTCGGCTTGTAAGAAGACCTTTCGCAAGAGGGCCTCTTGCAACAATGCTAATGTTATGCTCTGCAAGTAGATCTTCTATGCTTTCTTCAGGACGACGATCTAGTATGCTGTATTGCATCATTACACTTGCGATAGACGATTTTTCTACGTATTCACGAATCACATTTGGACGAATAGAGGAAATGCCGTATTCTCGAATAAGGCCCTCTTTTTTTAGTTCTTCAAAAGCTTCAATTGTTTCATCAATAGGATCTTCAATTGTTCCTCCATGAAGTTGATAAAGATCAATATAATCTGTTTGGAGACGCTGTAAGCTTTTCTTTACACTTTCTTTAATATGTGCTTTAGAAGGGTCCCATGTCCAGTCTTCTTTTCCTTTTTCAAACTTATTGCCAACTTTTGTAGCAAGAATAAGGTCTTTTCGTCTTCCTTTAATTGCTTCACCAACAAGCTCTTCATTAGTCCCGAAGTCATATAAATCAGCTGTATCAAGATAGTTAACACCTTGTTCTAACGCTTCATCAATAATAGATTTTGCTTTTTCTTTATCTTGACCAAGTGACATGCATCCAAGTCCCATTACACTAACAAGCAAATCCGAACGTCCTAGCCTTCTTTTTTCCATTTTAATCCATCCCTTTCTATCTCTTTAATATATATGTATCCGCTCACTTGATGATAAAAACACCTTCTTCCTTATTGTATCGCTATCCTTTCCATATCTGCAAGAAAGGTGAATAAAAAGGCTCGTCAACGTATGTTAACGAGCGAAAAAGAAATCTATAGCTTTGATGAGGGAATACTGTTTACCCAATCTTTAACAAGCTTAAATTCGCGTTCATATTGCTTCAGTTTCTCTCTAATTTCCCATGCCTTTCCGACAAGAACGATTCCGCGATCAAGTCGATACACTTTCACCTGATTTTCCCACCTCTTTCTAATATGATAAAATTTATGAGCAAGTATCAAAAACTAGAACGAGGTGAAGCATTTTGAAACATTTACGAGAAGAGACGGTACAGTCTAAAACTATTTTTGAAGGAAGAGTCATTAGTCTTTTAGAAGAGGAAGTAAAGCTTCCTAATGGAAAGAAAAGTACACGTGAGATTGTAAAACATCCAGGAGCAGTTGCGCTTATTGCCTTTACAGATGAAAATAAACTGCTTATGGTTCGTCAATATAGAAAAGCGATGGATAAAATTCTTGTAGAGATTCCAGCTGGAAAGCTTGAAAAAGGAGAAGAGCCGCATGTAACGGCAAAACGCGAACTCGAAGAAGAAACAGGATATACAACAGACAACCTTACACATCTAATTTCTTTTTATACATCACCAGGGTTCGCAGATGAGCTTGTACATCTTTACGTTGCTGAAGATTTAAAAAAGGCAACAGAACAAGCGAGTCTTGATGAGGATGAATTCTTAGACGTGTTAGAACTAACGCTTGAAGAAGCCATCGCTCTTATTGGAACAGGAGAAATATATGATGCTAAAACAGCATATGCTGTTCAATATCTACAGCTGAAAAGCGTACTTGGAGAGTAAAATGAAAAAGTACTATGCTGATTTACATATTCATCTTGGTCGAACAAGAGAAGGACAGCCTGTCAAGATTACAGCTTCACCTACGTTAACGCTGCAAAATGTCTTACATCATGCGGAAAGCGAAAAAGGACTGAATTTGATCGGCATCATCGATTGTCATGTTCCAGAAGTTCTTTCAGAATTAGAAGAGATGCTAGAAAGAGAAGAAATGATAGAACATGAAGAAGGCGGATTCTATGGTAGTGGTCTGACTGTTTTACTTGGCTCAGAGCTTGAAATTTATGATGAATACTGTCATGGACCAATTCACGTTCTTGCTTTTATGCCAACGATTCAAAAGATGCGCGAATTCTCAGCATGGCTTTCTGAAAGAACGAAGAATATTACGTTAAGCACTCAGAGACTTTATGAAAAAGGGAAAGTAGTGCAAGAGAAAGTTAAGACTCTTGGAGGATTATTTATTCCAGCTCATATTTTCACTCCGTTTAAAAGCTTGTTTGGTAAAGGCGTTCAGCGCTCGTTAACGGAAGTATTCGATCCAACTTTAATTGATGCCGTAGAACTTGGTTTGAGTTCTGATACCGGTATGGCAGATATGGTAAAAGAACTGCATCAATATCCATTTTTAACAAACTCCGATGCCCATTCTCTCGGAAAAATTGCGAGGGAGTACAATGAGTTGTTCCTTAAAGATCGAACTTTTATGGAATTTGAAAAATCATTGAAGAAAATAGAAGGTCGAAAAATTACCCATAACTATGGATTAAATCCTGCCTTAGGAAAATATCATCATACAGTTTGTGAAAAGTGTTTGCATCTCTGGGAAGAAGATGAAAAGGGAGACTGTGTATTTTGTGGTCATCATTCATTTATTAAGGGAGTATATGAAAGGTTGCAAGAGCTAGCTGACAGCCTGGAAAGTCCTCTGAGACCCCCTTATACACACCAAGTACCGCTACAGTTTCTACCAGGTATTGGACCGAAAACGCTTGAAAAACTAGTAGCAGCGTTTGGAAGTGAGATGGGGATTTTACATCATGCTAGTGAAAAAGAACTTTCGCAAGTTGTGAAGCCAGCCCTTGCTGCCCTTATTTTAAAAGCCCGCAGTGGCGAGCTTGATCTTATATCTGGTGGAGGAGGAAAATATGGAAGTGTGAAGAAGTAGAAAAGATTCATGAAACTCTTTCTTCTATCATATAGTCTAGTAAAGACTGTTTGAGATGATAGGAGGACACGGTAATGAATAAGCAACGTGTACAGGAGTTGTTATTTTACCATATTCAAAAACATAGCTCTGTCTATTTATTTGTGACGGTTTTGTTCTTTATCGGAGTGGTGTTTGGTGCTGTTGTTGTAAATAGTTTAAATTTAGGGCAAAAAGAGGATTTGTTTTATTATTTAGATCGATTCTTTGGACAAGTTACAAAAGGAGAAGTAGCAAATTCTGCTGATATTTTAAAGCAAAGCTTTTGGCATAACATAAAATACCTAGGGTTTATTTGGATTCTCGGTATTTCAGTTATCGGTTTGCCTGTTGTTCTTGTGTTACTTTTTCTAAAGGGAATTGTAATTGGATTTACGGTTGGATTCTTAGTAAATCAAATGGGCTTTCACGGCTTTCTGCTTTCTTTTGTTTCCGTGCTCCCGCAAAATTTATTTCTCATTCCTCTTTTTATTGTTGTTTCAACCCTTTCGCTTTCTTTTTCATTAAAATTAATGAAACAATTTGTAAGAAGCGGCAGTGAAACAATGATAACGGCTTTTATGCGTTACAGTACAGTTATTCTACTCATCTTAGCCGTTGTAACAATTTCTTCAACGCTTGAAGCATATGCATCGCCATTTTTGATGAAAACAACTCTTTCTTTTTTAGAATGATTATTATATAATAATATGTGTGTTTCCTAATTGATAATCATTTTATTTTCCTTACTGAGAAAAATCTGTTATAATGTACAGATGAATGGCGAGGGAGGGACTAGCAAATGGAAAGTAGAATTGATCGGATAAAGCAGCAGTTGCATTCGTCAAGTTACAAACTGACCCCACAGCGTGAGGCGACTGTACGAGTTTTGCTTGAGAATGAAAAAGATCATTTAAGTGCAGAAGACGTATATCTCCTCGTCAAGGAAAAGGCTCCAGAAATTGGCCTTGCAACGGTTTATCGGACGCTAGAACTTTTAACAGAATTAAAGATTGTAGACAAAATTAACTTTGGTGATGGGGTATCAAGGTATGACCTTCGTAAAGAAGGTGCAGATCATTTCCATCATCACCTTGTATGTATTGAATGTGGAGCAGTAGATGAGATTCAAGACGATCTTCTTGGAGACGTAGAAAAAATCGTTGAACGCGATTGGAACTTTAAAATTAAAGACCATCGTTTGACATTTCATGGTATTTGTCATCGTTGCCATAATGAGAATCACGAAAAAGAATCGAATTGAACGATATAAAAACCTTTTCCGACGTGGGAGAGGTTTTTTTTATTAGGATAAAACAACAAGCACCCTTCCTCAAAAAGGTATAAAATCTGCTCCTGTTGGCATATGTTTTAGTAGAAATCTTTTTTGGAGGATGCCAATGAAAACGTGGTGGGATGTAACAGTACAGGCTTGTAAAGTGTTTGTGCTTTTTGTTAGTTTTACGGTATTATTTTACTGTGCACTTTTATGGGTATATGAAGAATATCAAAACTATCATCGTTACGATGTTCCAGAAGGATCTGCTGTCAAAGTAGCCAACATGGTACACGAAGAAGAAAAATCATGGATAGAAAGATTAGTGATGTTTTATCATAACGGGGAGTAGAGAGTATTGAACCTTACAATTGAAGATTTTATTCACTATTTAGTTGTAGAACGAGGGTTAGCTCCAAATACGCTTGAATCTTATAAGCGCGATTTAGTGAAATATGCTGAGTACTTAAAAAAAGTGGAGACTGTTTCTTCTTTTGAAGAAGTCACAAGAGAGCATATTATTGCGTTTATGAGATATATGATGGAGAATGGAAAATCCTCGAAAACTATTGCAAGGCATGTTGCATCTATTCGATCTTTTCATCAGTTTCTGTTGCGTGAGCATATTGTGGACAAGGATCCATCTGTCCATATTGAAACTCCACAAGTGGAGAGGACTCTTCCAAAAGTGCTGTCACCAGACGAAGTAGAAGCTCTTTTGACTGCTCCTGACGAATCTACGCCTTTTGGAAAACGCGAAAAAGCAATGTTAGAGCTTTTGTACGCAACAGGAATTCGGGTTACAGAGCTTATGAATTTGAATGTAGAAGATGTTCATATGACAATGGGATTTGTCCGGTGTATTGGAAAAGGAGACAAGGAACGAATTGTTCCGATGGGCAAAATGGCAAGTGAGGCGTTACAGAAATATATTGAAGAAAGTCGTCCAAAGCTTTTAAAAAGAAACCAAAAAGAAGAAGCTCTTTTTCTTAATCATCATGGTCGCAGGTTAACACGCCAAGGATTTTGGAAAATTTTGAAAAAGTTAGCTCTATCTGCTCAAATTGAAAAAGAACTTACCCCACATACATTACGACATTCGTTTGCAACGCATCTCCTTGAAAATGGGGCCGATTTACGAGCAGTGCAAGAAATGCTTGGACATGCTGATATCTCCACAACGCAGATCTATACACATGTGACGAAAAAGCGATTAAAAGATGTATACAATGAATTTCATCCACGAGCATAGAAACTAAAAAGGTAGAATAATCATTATTCTACCTTTTTTAGTTTCTTAAATGTAACCACTTCCAATTTGAATAGAGAAACGTTATACTGAAGAAGTCAGACCTCTTGTCTCCTTACATAAATTTCGCTTAAAACGATAGTAAAGAGGGAATGTTATAAACAAACCAGACATTTTGGAGGAGATTGTTATGTCTTATACATATAAACGTATATTTTTAGTTGTGATGGATTCTGTTGGGATTGGTGAAGCTCCAGATGCTGAGCAGTATGATGATAAAGGCGCAGACACGCTTGGCCATATTGCTGAACATCGTGGAGGACTTAACATGCCAAACATGGGTAAGCTAGGCTTAAGCAATATTCGTGAGATTAAAGGAATCCAAAAAGAGGATACCCCACTTGCTTACTATACAAAAATGCAGGAAGCTTCAACAGGAAAAGATACAATGACAGGTCATTGGGAGATCATGGGTCTTCACATTGATCAGCCGTTCCGCGTTTTTCCAGATGGATTTCCCGAAGAGCTAATTGCTGAACTTGAAGAAAAGACAGGTCGTAAAATTATCGCTAATAAACCTGCTTCAGGCACCGCTATTTTAGACGAGCTTGGTGAAGAACATATGAAGACGGGAGCGCTTATTGTTTATACTTCAGCAGATTCAGTATTGCAGATTGCGGCACATGAAGATGTTGTTCCGCTTGATGAGCTTTATAAGATTTGTGAAATTGCTCGTGAACTCACACTTGATGAAAAATATATGGTTGGTCGTGTGATTGCTCGTCCGTTCATTGGTAGTCCAGGGAAATTTGAGCGTACTTCAAATCGCCATGACTATGCTTTAAAACCATTTGGCCGTACTGTTATGAATGAGCTTAAAGATGAAAATTTTGACGTGATTGCAATCGGTAAAATTTCCGATATTTATGATGGAGAAGGTGTAACAAAATCCCTTCGAACAACATCTAATATGGACGGAATGGACAAATTGGTAGAAACTCTTCATATGGATTTTGAAGGGCTAAGCTTTTTAAATTTAGTAGACTTTGATGCGAAGTTTGGACATCGCCGTGATCCACAAGGCTATGGAGATGCACTTGAAGAATATGATGTTCGTCTTGCTGAAGTATTGGAAGAATTAAAAGATGATGATTTACTCATCATTACAGCAGACCATGGAAACGATCCTATTCATCATGGTACAGATCACACGAGAGAATATGTACCCCTCCTTGTATATAGCAAAGGAATGAAAAAGGGCGAGAAGCTTGATGTTCGTCAAACATTTGCAGATATTGGCGCAACAGTAGCAGATAATTTTAATATTAAGTTACCGGAACATGGAAAAAGTTTTTTAAATGAAATAACTCAAAAATAAGATAAGAGGGAGAGAGAATATATGAATAAAAATGCTATTCAAACAGCTGCTTCATTTATTGAAGAAAAGTTACAAGTTAAGCCGGAAATCGGACTTATTTTAGGATCAGGATTAGGAGTCCTTGGCGATGAAATTGAGAATGCGGTAAAAATCCCATACGAAGATATTCCTGAATTCCCTGTTTCAACTGTTGAAGGACATGCAGGGCAGCTTGTTATCGGAACGTTGAACGGAGCGAAAGTAATCGCAATGCAAGGGAGATTTCATTATTATGAAGGTTACAGCTTTGACAAAGTAACGTTCCCTGTTCGCGTAATGAAAGAGCTTGGAGTTGAGAAACTTATTGTTACAAATGCAGCCGGAGGTATTAACGAAGCGTTCAACCCTGGTGATTTGATGCTTATTAGTGATCATATCAATAACTTTGGTAGCAATCCGCTTATTGGAGCTAATGATAGCAACCTTGGTCCTCGTTTTCCAGACATGTCAGAAGGATATTCTAAAGAGTTGCGAGTTCTTGCAAAAGAAGCAGCAGCAAGCTTAGATTTATCGATTCAAGAAGGTGTATATGTTGGTAATACAGGTCCATCTTATGAAACACCTGCTGAAGTTCGTATGCTTCGTATTCTTGGAGGGGACGCAGTTGGTATGTCAACAGTTCCAGAAGTTATTGTTGCTCGTCATGCGGGGATGAAAGTCCTTGGAATCTCTTGTATTTCAAATATGGCTGCAGGCATATTAGATCAGCCTCTTAATCATGAAGAAGTAATTGAAACAACAGAAAAAGTAAAGAAAAACTTCCTTGCATTTGTAAAAGAAATCGTACGAAAAATGAGCAACTAAATTAGGGGGATGAGCCAACATGAGAATGGTTGATTTAATTGCAAAAAAGCGTGACGGTAAAGAATTAACAAAAGAAGAAATTTCGTTTATCGTTGAAGGCTATACATCAGGAGACATTCCAGATTACCAAATGAGTGCTTTTACAATGGCTGTTTTCTTCCAAGGCATGACAGCTAATGAACAAGCAGAGCTAACAATGTCAATGGTTCAATCAGGAGACACTATTGATCTTTCAGCAATTGAGGGTGTGAAAGTTGATAAACATTCAACAGGCGGTGTAGGTGACACTACAACACTTATTCTTGCCCCTCTTGTAGCAGCAGTAGGAGTACCGGTTGCTAAAATGTCTGGCAGAGGGTTAGGTCATACAGGTGGAACCATTGATAAGCTTGAAGCTGTTAAAGGATTTCACGTTGAAATTGATAAAAAAGAATTTATTGAGCTTGTGAATAAAAATAAAGTAGCGGTTGTAGGACAGTCTGGAAACTTAACACCAGCAGATAAAAAAATCTACGCGCTTCGTGATGTAACGGCAACAGTTAATAGCCTACCTCTTATTGCAGCATCTATTATGAGTAAAAAGATTGCGGCTGGAGCAGATGCAATTGTTTTAGACGTAAAAACAGGTGCTGGAGCTTTTATGAAAAACTTAGAAGATGCCAAAGCTCTAGCACAATCAATGGTGAATATCGGAAATAACGTTGGCCGTCAAACAATGGCTGTTATTTCTGATATGAGTCAACCGCTTGGTTTTGCGATTGGAAATGCTCTTGAAGTCGAAGAAGCCATTGATACGTTAAAAGGTAAAGGTCCAAAAGATTTAGAAGAGCTATGCTTAGTGCTTGGTAGCTATATGGTCTACTTAGCAAACAAAGCTTCGTCTCTTGAAGAAGCACGTCGTATGCTTCAGGAAGTTATTGAAAATGGAAAAGCACTTGAAAGTTTTAAAACATTTTTAGCTGCTCAAGGTGGAGATCCTTCTGTTGTTGATGATGTGGCAAAACTTCCACAAGCAGCACATAAGATTGAAGTGAAGGCAGAGAAAGATGGTTATGTATCAGAAATTGTGGCAGATGAAATGGGGACAGCGGCAATGTGGCTTGGTGCAGGACGTGCTACAAAGGATTCTGAGATTGACCTTGCTGTTGGTCTTATGCTTCGTAAGAAAGTCGGCGATGAAGTGAAAAAAGGCGAGTCGCTGGTGACAATTTACAGCAACAAAGAAGATGTTCAAGAAGTAAAAGAACATATTTTAAAGAACATTAGCATTTCTTCTGAAAAAGTTGATGCTCCTTCTCTTATTTATGATACAGTTCAAAAATCAAACTAGTATCCATAAAAAAACGCGGTGAAGAATATTCTTCACCGCGTTTTTTTATGGATATAAAAGATTTTTCCTCCATTATTTTCAACAAAATTCAGTATAATATATGCTTTTTTGGAAAAAATAGTGGTATTACGAATGGAGGTTAACATGCAATGAAACAACTCTTTTCTTTTATACTAGTTCTCTTATTAGGCGTCTCCACTTTATCACCAACAGCATTTGGAGCTGAGAAAAAAGCACCAAATTTAGCTGAGAAAGCAAAGTCGGCTATTTTAATTGAACGAGACACAGGAGAGATTTTATACGAAAAAAACGGCAATGAAAAACTTCCTCCTGCAAGTATGACTAAAGTTATGACAATGATTCTTATTATGGACGCTCTTGATAAGGGGAAAATCAAGATGAGCGACAAAGTTCGGACAAGTGAACATGCAGCATCAATGGGTGGCTCACAAATTTTCCTTGAGCCTGGCGAAGAAATGACGGTAGAACAAATGTTAAAAGGAATTGCAATTGCTTCAGGAAACGATGCGTCAGTTGCAATGGCTGAGCACCTTGCAGGTTCTGAAGAAGAGTTTGTAAGCATGATGAATCAAAAGGCAAAAGATTTAGGACTTAAAAATACAAAGTTTCAAAATCCAACAGGTTTATCTGTTGAAGATCATTATAGTACAGCTCATGATATGTCTATTATGGCAAAAGAGCTATTGAAATATGAACGAATTACAAAATTTACAGGCACATATGAGGACTATCTTAGGGAAGATACAGATAAAAAATTCTGGCTTGTGAACACAAATCGTCTGCTGAAGTTTTATGATGGCGTTGATGGATTAAAAACAGGGTACACAAAAGAAGCAAAATATTGTTTAACAGCAACAGCTAAAAAAGGCAATATGCGCGTTGTAGCTGTTGTATTTGGAGCAGACACACCTAAAGATCGCAACAGCCAAATTACAAAGATGCTTGATTACGCGTTCAGCAAATACGAAACATCTCCACTTTACAAGCGAGATCAAGTTGTTGGAGAAGTGAAAGTTGCAAAAGGAAAAGATAAAACAGTAAAAGTTGTAACTTCAGAGCCTATTTCAATCTTAAATGAAAAAGGACAAGGAAAAGCAAATATGAAAAAAGAAGTGAAGCTGAATAAGGATTTAAAAGCGCCTTTGAAAAAAGGAGATGAAGTGGGAACGCTTATTATAAAAAAAGATGGAAAAGTTGTCACAACTTCACCGCTTCTTGCAAAGGACAGTATGGAAGAAGCTTCTTGGTGGAATTTCTTTAAACGAACGTTTACAACATTTACAAAGACGAGCTAAATTTGACGAATCTAAACTAGTTTTGTCATGAAGAAGGAAACCTCCTCCTTTCTAGCGAAAGAAGCATTATATGAAAGCAAGGAGGGTTTAATGTGAGTCTTGTGATTGAATGTGAGGTAAAAGATTCTGTTTTACTTGTTCGTTTGAAGGGCGAGCTTGATCACCACACAGCAGAAGAATTGAGAACGCGAATTACCGGCTTATTGCAAAAAGACGTTAATCATATTGTATTAAATTTGGCTGATCTATCTTTTATGGATAGCTCAGGACTTGGTGTCATTTTAGGACGCTATAAGCAAATTAAGAGCGCTGGAGGGGAAATGGTCGTTTGTGCTATATCTCCAGCTGTTCACCGTCTTTTTGAAATGTCAGGGATGTTCAAAATTATTCGATTAGAGCAAAGTGAACAAAAAGCTCTAACAACGCTGGGGGTGGCCTAAATGAAAAATGAAATGCACCTTCAATTTTCAGCACTGAGTCAAAATGAAGCATTTGCGCGTGTTACTGTTGCTGCTTTTGTGACACAGCTCAATCCCACAATGGATGAAATTACAGAAATTAAAACAGTTGTTTCAGAAGCTGTCACAAACGCTATTATTCATGGATATGACAGCAATCCAGAAGGCACAGTATATATTTCCGTTACATTAAGTGATGATGGTGTTGTTGAGTTAAACATAAGAGACGAGGGACATGGAATTGACAACGTAGAAGAAGCAAAACAACCTCTTTTTACAACAAAACCTGAACTTGAACGGTCTGGTATGGGATTTACGATTATGGAAAACTTTATGGATGAATGCAAAATCGAATCATCCACAAATCATGGCACAGCTCTTTACTTAAAGAAGCATTTAGCAAAGCAAAAAGCGTTGTGCAACTAAGGAGACTTGCCTATGGATGTGGAGGTCAAGCGTGAGAAGAATCAGCCATATTTAAAGGACCATGAAGTCAAAGAATTAATCAAACGAAGTCAAGATGGTGACCAAGAAGCCCGGGATACGATTGTGAATCGTAATATGAGGCTCGTTTGGTCTGTTGTACAGCGGTTTCTAAACAGAGGATATGAACCAGATGACTTGTTTCAAATTGGAAGCATTGGGTTACTGAAATCTGTGGATAAATTTGATCTTTCGTATGACGTAAAGTTCTCAACATATGCAGTTCCAATGATTATTGGAGAAATTCAGCGCTTTATAAGAGATGATGGCACGGTGAAAGTTAGTCGGTCTTTAAAAGAAACGAGCAATAAAATACGTAAAGCAAAAGACGAACTTTCAAAAGTATATGGACGTACACCAACGATCAATGAAGTTGCAGAGCACCTTGATATTACGCCAGAGGAGGTTGTGCTTGCTCAAGAAGCGAATCGAGCACCTTCTTCTATTCACGAAACGGTCTATGAAAACGACGGCGACCCTATTACATTACTTGATCAAATCGCAGATCAGAGTGAAGATAAATGGTTTGATCAAATTGCTTTGAAAGAAGCTGTTGAACATCTTGATGAACGTGAAAGGTTAATTGTTTACTTGCGCTACTATAAAGACCAAACGCAATCAGAAGTTGCAACAAGACTAGGCATATCACAAGTTCAAGTTTCAAGGCTTGAAAAGAAGATCTTAAAACAAATTAAAGAACAAATGGGTGAATAAAGCTATCCTTTTTAAAAGGGTAGCTTTATTTTTTTTCTATTTTTTGGCTCTTTAAACTGTGTATGAGAAAAGATTTGGAAACTCATACTACATGTACAGAGAAAACGAGCTATAAGGTGTGTGGTATATGTGGGTCGTTCAGTATACATCAAAATGAGACATCGAGTACAAGTGAGGCCAAAAGAAAAGATCACAGTAGGAGATGTTGCTGTCGTTTTTACCTCGAAGGAAGAGAAAGAGAAGATTGAAAGCTTAGTGATTTATAAGGTGAATGAAAAAGACCAAAACATTATTATCATTGATGTTATGAGGATCATCCAAGCTATTTCTAGAGAAATGGAAAATATGGAAATACAGCAAGTTGGCCCAACTCAAACGATTGTAGAAGTGGTATTTGAGAGAAAACGTGCTTCTCTTCCTTTTTTTATTGTTGTTTGGCTTCTTCTTTTCATTGGAGCTGCCTTAGCTATTATGAACTTCCATGAGGATGTGAGCATGAGGGCAGTGCATCAACGTCTCTTCTTTATCTTAACAGGAGAACAAGATGAAACACCTCTTCTTCTTCAAGTTCCTTATTCTATCGGTCTTGGTCTTGGAATGATTTTGTTTTTTAACCATGTGTTTAAGAAGCGAATCAACGAAGAACCAAGCCCATTAGAAGTAGAAATGTTCAACTATCAGCAGGACCTAGACCGATACGTAATCATCAATGAAAATGATGAGAGCGTGACTCACATTGACGAGCGTTAATGTTTTATTAACTATCGTTATCGGACTTGGCGGAGGACTTATGGTTGGCTGTGGATTTGTTGCATTTCTGACAGTGCTTGGTATTTTACCACGCTTAATGCAGCTAACAAAAACGATGAAGTATATTCAAGGCTATGAATGGGCTATTATTTCTGGAACAATTGTTGGAGTTTGGTTTAGCTTAAATCTTGTCTATTTTCCCCTATTCCCAACATTGATTGCGCTTATTGGACTTGCTCATGGCATATTTGTTGGCATGCTTGCAGCAGCATTGACAGAGGTTCTGAATGTTTTCCCCATTCTAGCTAAACGAATTGGAATTGATGATAGGCTTGCTATTCTATTGATGGCTATTGTACTTGGGAAAATTGTAGGATCTTTATTTCATTGGATGTATTTTACAAGTTAAGGGAGGAAGGTACAATGAGTGATAAAAATTTGAAAGACAATTATTCGAAGAAAGTACAGCAATATCAGCCAAAACCTAATTATGTTCTTAACTGTTTGAAAGCATTTATTGTTGGAGGACTAATTTGTACTTTTGGCCAGCTTGTTCAAAATTTCTATATTAGATATTTTGACTTTACTAAGGAAGATGCTGGGAACCCTACTGTATCAACCCTTGTGCTTATTGCTGTTTTGCTAACCGCATTTGGAGTATATGACAGAATCGGACAGTTTGCAGGAGCTGGGTCAGCTGTTCCTGTAACAGGATTTGCAAACTCGATGGCAAGTGCTGCTATTGAACATAGAAGTGAAGGAATTGTGCTAGGTATTGCAACAAATATGTTTAAACTAGCCGGAAACGTTATTGTTTTTGGAGTTACAGCAGCTTATATCGTTGGACTTATTCGCTATATCTTTCAACATTATCTTATGCAATAGCTATAGAAAGGGTGGAACAAATGATTCTAACTGGGAAACAATCGTGGGTTTTTCAAAATGATCTTTATATTAACGCAACTGGAACAGCGGTTGGCCCGAAAGAAAAGGATGGACCGTTAAAAGAAACGTTTGATGTTACGTATGATGATTTGCACTGTGGAGAAAAAAATTGGGAACTTGCCGAACGGAAATTAATGAATACGGCTATTGATACTTGTATACAAAAGCTCAACTATACGTACGATGATGTGGATCTCTTTTTAGCAGGTGACCTTCTTAATCAAAATGTAACGGCAAACTTTGTAGCAAGACAAAATCAAATTCCGTTTTTATGCATGTTTGGTGCATGTTCAACTTCAATGGAGACACTCGCACTTGGTTCGGCTCTTGTTGATGGTGGATTTGCAAATCGCATTATTGCGGCAACAAGCAGTCATAATGCTACAGCTGAACGACAGTTTCGCTATCCAACAGAATATGGAGGCCAAAAACCAGACACAGCAACCGCAACTGTAACAGGAAGCGGAGCAGCTCTCGTATCAAAAGAAAAAGGAAAAGTAAAAATTACGTCAGCTACAATTGGAAGAGTAGCAGACTATGGAATTAAAGATCCATTTGATATGGGCTCAGCAATGGCACCTGCTGCAGCACAAACAATTTCTCAGCATTTCAAAGATTTAGGAAGAGAGCCAAGCGACTACGATTTAATTGTGACAGGAGATTTATCAGGAGTTGGAAGTCCTATTTTGAAAGATTTATTAAAAGAGGAAGGATACAACGTGTTTTCAACACATAACGATTGTGGTCTTATGATTTATCGACCAGATCAAAATGTGTTTGCAGGTGGAAGCGGCTGTGCATGTTCAGCTGTTGTTACGTATGGACACCTTATAGAGCAGATTGAAAAGGGAGAACTCAAGCGCGTATTTGTTGTAGCAACAGGAGCACTTTTAAGCCCAACAATGACGCAGCAAAAAGAGACCATTCCAACGATTGCCCACGGAGTTGTCCTCGAATCTGTGGAGGTGGAAAGCTGATGGAATATTTAATTGCCTTCGTTTGTGGCGGATTAATTTGTGTAGTTGGTCAGCTTTTACTTGATATTATTAAAATTACGCCTGCTCATGTTATGACTCTTTTCGTTGTGACAGGAGCTGTCTTAGATGGATTTGGTTTATATGATAAATTTATTGAATTTGCAGGAGCAGGAGCAACGATTCCAATTACAAGCTTTGGTCATTCTCTTTTACATGGAGCGATGAAAGGAGCAGAAGAACACGGATTAATCGGGATTGGTATGGGGATGTTTGAATTAACATCTTCAGGGATTTCAGCAGCTATTCTTTTCTCTTTTCTTGCTGCATTGATCTTTAAACCGAAAGGATAAAAGACATGAAAACACGCCAAGTAATTGTTGTGACAGATGGAGATGAATTTGCGAAAAGAACGATTGAATTTGTAGCTGAAAAAGTGGGAGGACGCTGTATTTCTCAGTCGTTTGGAAATCCATCTATTCTCTCAGGTGAAGACCTTGTTTCACTTATTATGCAAACTCCTCACAGCCCTGTATTTGTAATGTTCGATGATTGTGGCTACTTAGGGGAAGGAGCAGGAGAGACGGCGTTAAAATATGTTGCAAAACATCCAAACATCGACGTTCTTGGCGCAATTGCTGTAGCTTCGAAAACGCATCAAAATGAATGGACAAAAGTAGACGTAAGCATTGATGGAAATGGAGAACTTACCGAGTATGGAGTAGATAAATACGGTGTGGCAGAGATGGATGTTGGGAAACAAAACGGCGATACAGTGTACTGTTTAGATGAACTTTCCCTTCCGATTGTTGTTGGTATTGGTGATATTGGAAAAATGGGGATGAAAGATCACATTAAACATGGTTCTCCTATCACCTTAAAAGCCGTTGAGTTAATTCTTGAAAGGAGTAAAGGTTATGTCAAATAAAAATTTACAAAAGACGCCCATTTCCAAAAATATTTACGATAATGACGAGTTTTTTAAAGATGAAGCAAACATGGGTGCTAGCTTTGATTTAGGCGTCCGAAAAATTTTAGTTTTAGATCATGCTGTCCATTTTTACTATGTAACAGGACTTTGTGATTCTCAATACATCATTAAAATTGCTGAATCGCTTGTAACAATCAATGATCATGAAAAAGAGCCAAGGAAAGTAAAACAGATTGTTGAAAATAGATTGATTCATCAGCAAGTGAAGAAATTAGACAATCTTGAAGATTGCATGGTTTCGGTTTTATCTGGATTGATTGTGGTGATGATCAATGGAGAAGATGTTGGATTTGAAGTTGATGTTCGTACATATCCAGGTCGTTCACCAGAAGAGCCTGATACAGAAAAAGTCGTTCGAGGCGCGCGCGATGGTTACACAGAAAATATCATTATTAATACAGCTCTTACAAGAAGAAGAATTCGCGATGGACGCTTGCGCTATGAGATTATGAAGATTGGAAAACGTTCAAAACTTGATGTGTGTCTTGCTTATATTGATGATGTAGCAGATCCTGATTTAGTAAAAAAAGTTCGCAAAGAATTACAATCAATTGACATTGATGGACTTCCAATGGCAGATAAAACAATTGAAGAGTTTCTTATTAAACAAGGATTTAACCCCTTTCCACTTGTAAGATATACGGAACGGCCGGATGTTGCTGCAGCACACATGTTTGAAGGTCACGTGATTATTATTTCCGATACGTCCCCAAGCGTTATCATTACACCTACAACTTATTTTCATCATGTGCAACACATTGAAGAGTATAGACAGTCTGCTGGAGTTGGAACATTTACAAGGTGGGTTCGCTTCATTGCTATCTTTGCTTCTATCTTTTTATTGCCATTATGGCTTATGTTTGCATTAGATCCTAGCTTATTAAATGATAACTTGAAATTTATTGGTCCAAACAGCAGCTCACGTATTCCAATGATTTTACAAATCTTCTTAGCAGATATAGGAATTGATTTCTTGAGGCTTGCCTCCATTCACACTCCAACATCACTCTCCACAGCGATGGGACTTATTGCTGCTGCTCTAATTGGACAAATTGCTATTGATGTTGGATTATTTGTTCCAGAGGTTATTTTATATGTTTCAATTGCCGCAATCGGATCATTTGCAACACCAAGCTATGAACTTGGTGTCGCGAATAAAATTGCACGTCTTACGCTTCTTATTGCTGTGGCACTTTTCAAAGCTCCAGGATTTGTTATTGGAACAACGCTTTACGTTTTATACCTTGTTCATATCAAATCTTTAAACACACCCTACTTGTGGCCATTGCTTCCATTCAATCCAAAAGCTTTCTTGCAAGTTATTATTAGAACGCCTGTCCCTGGAGCAACGGTTCGTCCAAGTATTGTAAACCCACGCAATCGTATTAGACAAAAGTTAAAAGAATAGAGATATAAAAAGTGAATCCTACTAGAAATAAAGTAGGGTTCATTTTCTTTTCTAGGTCTAATGCCCCTAAGTACATGTTGAAAGACCTTTATGTATATGGTAAAGTAACTTTAATTCAAAAAATGATTGATATTTCAAAAAAAGGAACGAGGTAAGGCAAGAATGTTTTTTCATGGCACAAGCAAAGTGAACAATCAAAATCATTTAGAAATAGGCGGAGTAGATACAATTGAGCTTGCGAAAAAGTACGGGACGCCTCTCTACGTATATGATGTCGCCCTCATTAGACAGCGAGCAAGACAGTTTAAAGAGACGTTTGCAGAAGAAAGAGTAGAAGCGCAAGTAGCATATGCAAGTAAAGCTTTTTCTTCTTTAGCAATGTTTCAGCTTGTTAATGAAGAAGGTCTCTCACTCGATGTTGTATCAGCAGGGGAACTTTATACAGCTCTTCTTGCTGGATTTCCAAAAGAGCGAATCCATTTTCATGGTAACAACAAAAGTTATGAAGAATTAGAATATGCAATTAAAGAAAAGATTGGATGCATTGTTGTAGATAATTTTCATGAAATTGCGTTGCTTGAAGAGTTAAGTAAGAAACATTCATGGAAAGTGCCTGTTCTTTTACGTGTCACTCCAGGAATTGAAGCACATACCCATGACTATATTTTAACGGGTCAAGAAGACTCTAAGTTTGGTTTTGATCTTAAAAATGGGCAAGGAGATAAAGCTGTTGATCATGCTTTTCACTCTCCATATTTAGATTTACTTGGGATTCATTGTCATATAGGATCACAAATTTTCGAAGTAACAGGTTTTGTGATGGCAACGAGAAAGCTTTTTGAAAAAATTGCTTCTTGGAAAGACGAATTAAGCTTCGTTCCTCGTGTATTAAATCTTGGTGGCGGATTTGGGATTCGCTATACAAGCGAAGATACGCCACTGCCTCCATCTCAGTATGTACGTGAAATGGTCAAAGAAATCAAAAGTCAAGCAGAAAAGTTAACGATTGACATTCCTGAAATATGGATTGAGCCTGGGCGTTCTCTTGTGGGAGATGCAGGAACAACGCTTTATACAGTAGGTTCTAGGAAACATATTCCAAATGTGCGTGATTATGTAGCAGTTGATGGAGGAATGAGTGACAATATTCGTCCTGCTCTTTATGAAGCAAAATATGAAGCCGCCCTTGCAAATCGAATGAATGCTCCTCATGAAGAGAAAGTTTCTATTGCTGGAAAATGTTGTGAATCAGGTGACATGCTCCTATGGGATATTGAGCTTCCGAAAGTGGAAAGCTCGGACATTTTAGCTGTATTTTGTACAGGTGCTTATGGTTACGCTATGGCGAGCAACTATAACCGCATGCTAAAACCGGCTGTTGTTTTTGTGGAAAATGGGGAAGCACAGCTTGTTATCAAACGAGAGACGTTTGAAGATCTTGTTCGTAATGAAGTTGGATTAAAGTCAAAAGTTTAATACGCAATACGGAAAATAGAGCTCTTTTTCTAAAAGAGCTCTATTTTTTTTGAATCATTATCTCTAAAATAATATAAACGGGATTAGGGGGAAGAGAAATGAATGATAGAAAAAGACGGATTTTACGCTATATGCTTGCAAGCTCTTCTTTTATTACAAGTGATGAATTAGCCAAAAAAGTTGGGGTTACTTCGCGGACAATTCGCAATGATATTAAATTATTGAACGAAAATCTTCATCAATATGAGATTGACATTCAATCGATTCGTGGAAAAGGATATGCCCTTAGTGTTAAAAATCAGGGAAAATTTCAAGAATTAATGAGAAAAGTCTCAGCTGAAGATATGATTGTAACAACGGAAAGACCTGAATCAAAAGAAGAAAGAATTGTGTATATTATAAAACGCTTGCTTCTTACTCATCAGTACATAAAACTAGAAGATTTAGCTCACGAACTTTATGTTAGTCGCTCGACTGTGCAAGGGGATTTAAAGGAAGTAAAGAAGCGTCTTGAGTTTTATAACCTTGTCTTTCTTCAAAAACCCAATTACGGATTAAAAGTAGAAGGAGAGGAAGTGAAAATTAGGTTTTGTATGTCTGAATATATTTTTAACCGGCGCTCTCTATCAAAAGAGGTAAACGAGCATCTTGGAGCAATCTTTGCAGAACAGGAAATTTCAGTTGTGCGACGCATTATGATTGAGGAAATAAATAAACAGCAAATTATTCTGTCCGATTTGTCACTAAATAATCTTGTTGTTCACTTGTTAATCTCTTACAAACGAATTCAGGCTGGAAACTATGCTTCTTTCTATATTGAGGAGTTTTCTTCAATTAAGGAAAGTAAGGAATATGAAGTGGCAACATGCATTGTCAAAGAGCTTGAACAACACTTTGGACTTCCTTTTCCGCAGCATGAAGTTCTGTATGTGGCTCTTCACCTTTTAGGAACAAAGTTAATTTCTCATTCTAAAAAGCAAGGAGTTAGTGTAAAAGAGTTAGTAAATCAAGAAATGTATCAGCTTGCTCGGGAATTATTACAAGCGATAGATGAAGAATTGAAACTTGATCTGCAGCATGATGAAGAACTACTTCTTGGCCTATGTCTTCACTTAAAACCGTTTTTAAATCGGCACAAATATGGAATGAATTTAAGAAATCCTCTTCTTGCAGAAATTAAAGCAAATTATCCACTTGCATTTGAAGGAGGAGTTGTAGCTGGTTCAGTGTTGAAATCAAAATATAAGATTGATAGTACGGAAGAAGAAATAGGCTATTTAGCTCTTCATATTGGGGGAGCGTTGGAAAGAAAAAGTATGAAAATTAGGCGGAAAAGGTGTGTGATTGTATGTGCATCTGGCTTGGGAAGTGCTAAATTGCTAGAATATAAGCTTCGTAAAGAATTTGGTCATGAATTAGAGATTGTGGGAACAACAGAATATTATCGGCTCTCTGAAATGTCATTGCATTCTTTAGATTTTGTAATCAGTACAATTCCGATTGAAACGGCTTCTATTCCGGTTGTGCAAGTGAAATCTATTTTAGGTGTAGAAGATTTAAACAAAATTGAAAAGACGATAAGGAAAAACAAACACCAAATCGCTCAATTTATAAAGGAAGACCTTATCTTTTTTAATCGTACGTTTGAGAATAGGAAGGATGTTATCCATTTTTTAGCTTGTGAATTAGAAAAGAAAGAAATTGTTCCTTCTTCTTTTGTTAACTCGGTAATGGAGCGCGAAGAAATTTCCGCTACAAGTTTTGGAAATCTTGTTGCAATTCCTCATCCAATCCAGCCGTATACAGATTCCACCTTTTGGACGATTGTTTTACTAGACAAGCCAATTAAATGGGGAGAGGAATTTGCACAGTTTATTTGCCTTTTGAATGTTGAAAAAGAGAGCAATCAAGATTTAAAGGAAATGTATGAGTTTCTCATTGAGATTGTAAACAATCCACATCTTGTACAAAAACTTTTGAAGTGTAAAACATATAAAGAGTTTATGAACGTTCTCTTTTTGTGTTCTTCACACTCATAAAATTTCCGTTAGCTACGGAAATTTTATAAGTGGATATGAAAGCGTTTTCATATTAATCTTAAGATAAGAAAATTAAAAGAATCCAAGGGGGAAACAAAAATGAATATTTTACTATGTTGTGCAGCAGGAATGTCTACAAGTTTACTTGTTACAAAAATGGAGAACCACGCAAAAAATGAAGGAAAAGAATATAAAATCTGGGCTGTAAGTGCTGATGCAGTTAAAAACCATATTGATGAAGCAGATGTTCTTCTATTAGGCCCACAAGTTCGCTATCTTTTGCCGCAAATGAAGAAGCTTGGAGAAGAAAGAAGTATCCCAGTGGCAGCTATCAATCCCGTTCACTATGGTACTTGCAATGGAGCAGAGGTATTGAAAACAGCTACAAGTTTAGTTAATAGCTAATCTTAGAAGGGGTGAAAGAGATGAGTAAGTTCAATCGGTTCTTAGAAGATAAGGTAATGGTTGTTGCAGGTAAAGTAGCTGGACAAAGACATTTGCAAGCAATGCGTGACGGTTTAATTTTAACAATGCCACTTCTAATTATTGGATCACTGTTTCTTATTTTAGCGAACTTCCCTGTTGAAGGGTATTTAAACTTTATGGGGAAGACGTTTGGGGAAAGCTGGGCAACAAAGCTTGGCTATCCTGTAAGTGCTACTTTTGATATTATGGCGCTTATTGCCTCTTTCGGAATTGCTTACAGACTTGCAGAAAAATATGGTGTTGATGCGTTGAGTGCAGGTGCAATTTCTGTAGCTGCTTTTCTGCTTGCAACACCATACA
This sequence comes from Priestia sp. TRM10, assembly GCF_057808375.1. Taxonomy (NCBI): domain Bacteria; kingdom Bacillati; phylum Bacillota; class Bacilli; order Caryophanales; family Bacillaceae; genus Priestia; species Priestia sp. TRM10. Next base: position 902,358 of record NZ_JBJZOT010000015.1, on the reverse strand, counting down.
GTTTCTTATACACTCCACCTGGAAGCGAGACTGGGATTGAAGTTACAGGCGGTATTCCAGTAGCTCTTTTAGGAAGTAAAGGTCTCTTCGTAGCCATGATCTTAGCTCTTGTCTCTACCGAAATATATCGCTTTATTATTCAGCGGAACATTGTGATTAAAATGCCTGACGGAGTTCCGCCAGCGGTAAGTAAATCATTTGTCGCTCTTATACCTGGTTTTATCATCATTACACTTGTTTGGATTGTTCGGCTTGCCATTGAGAATACATCCTTTGAAAGCGTTCACAATATTGTGAATCAACTTTTACAAGAACCTCTTGGCGCCCTTGGTGGTGGACTAGTTGGAACAGTGATTGCAGTACTGCTTCAACAGCTTTTATGGGTTTGTGGCCTTCACGGTGCAACAATTGTTGGAGGGGTAATGGATCCTATTTGGTACTCATTTATGGATGAAAACCGCCTTGCTTTTCAAAACGGAACAGAGCTTCCAAATATCGTAACAAAACAGTTTATCGAAGTGTGGATTAATATCGGTGGCTCTGGAGCAACATTTACCCTTGTTGTGGCGATGATTTTATTCGCAAGAAGTCAGCAAATGAAGCAGCTTGGGAGACTTTCAACAGGACCAGGAATTTTCAACATTAATGAGCCAGTTATCTTTGGAATGCCAGTTGTTCTAAATCCGTTAATGATGGTGCCATTTATTTTAACACCGGTTGTTCTTGTCGTCATCACGTACGTTTCTATGCAAACAGGTCTTGTCGCAAAACCCGCAGGAATTGCTGTGCCATGGACAACACCGCCTATTTTAAGCGGTTATCTCGCAACTGGAGGGAAAATCTCGGGTGCTGTTATTCAAGTAGTGAACATGGCTGTAGCTTTCTTAATCTATTTCCCATTCTTTAAAATGTGGGATGTTCAGAAGTATAAAGAAGAGCGTCAGTTAGAGGATTTAACAAGCACAGATTCTAATGTGAATGTAAACTAAATAGGCTAGGAAATGCCTAGAAAGGACTAAAGAGATGACAAAAGAAGAGCTATACGATATCTCATTTCATCTTATTATGCATAGTGGAAATGCCAAAAGCTTAGCAATGCAGGCAATCGGAGATGCAAAAGTTGGAAACTTTGTAGAAGCAGATCAGAAATTAAAAGATGCTGAAGAAGAGTTTAGGAAAGCTCATCACTTTCAAACAAGCTTAATCTCAAATGAAGCAGGAGGAAAAAATTATGACATTCCTATTCTCCTTATTCATGCTCAAGATCATTTAATGACGTCATTAACTGTAAAAGATCTAGCAAAGGAAATGATTGAGCTATACGAACGTACTTCAACTAAAGGAGTGGAGAGATAATGGAAGGAAAAAAAGGTCTTAAAATTGTAACAATAGGTGGAGGATCAAGCTATACACCGGAACTTATTGAAGGCTTTATTAAAAGATATGATGAACTTCCAATTCGTGAATTATGGCTCGTTGATATTAATCAAGGAAAAGAAAAATTAGAGATTGTGGGAAATCTCGCTAAACGAATGGTGAAAAAAGCAGGAGTACCAATTGATATTCACCTTACATTAAATAGGAGAGAAGCTTTAAAAGATGCGGACTTTGTTACAACTCAATTTCGCGTTGGTCTCCTTGATGCTCGTAAAAAAGATGAAGAAATACCGTTAAAATATAATGTGATTGGTCAAGAAACAAATGGACCTGGGGGGCTTTTAAAAGGTCTTCGCACAATTCCGGTTATTTTAGAGATTTGTCGTGACATTGAAGAGCTTTGTCCAAATGCATGGCTTATCAATTTCACAAATCCTGCTGGTATGGTAACAGAAGCAATTTTAAGGCATAGCTCAATTACAAAAGTTGTGGGTCTTTGTAATGTTCCAATTGGGATGAAAATGAAAATTGCTGAAATGCTTGGAGTAGAACAAAGTCGAGTGCATGTTCAGTTTGCAGGTCTAAATCACATGGTATTTGGCTTAGATGTATTTCTAGACGGAGTTAGCATTAAAGAGAAAGTATTGAAAGAAATGGGGAATCCAGAGAATGCGATGACAATGAAAAACATTGCTGGTGTTGCATGGGATTCAGACTTCCTTCAAGCATTGAATGCTATCCCATGCGGTTACCATCGTTATTATTATAAAACAGATGAGATGCTTGCAGAAGAAATACGAGCTTCTCAAGAGGAAGGAACTCGAGCAGAAGTTGTTAAGGAGCTCGAAAAAGACTTATTTGAACTTTATAAAGATGAAAATTTAAGTATTAAGCCACCACAGCTTGAAAAAAGAGGAGGCGCTTATTACAGCGATGCAGCATGCAGCCTTATTCACTCCATTTACACGGATAAAGGGGATATTCAGCCTGTTAATACAAGGAACAATGGAGCGATCGCAAGCATACCATATGATTCAGCTGTTGAAGTAAACTGTGTTATTACAAAAGACGGCCCGAAGCCAATCGCAGTTGGCGATTTACCTGTTCATGTCCGCGGTCTTGTAAGCTCGATCAAATCCTTTGAAATTACAGCAGCAGAGGCAGCTGTTAGTGGAGATTACAAAAAAGCTCTTTTAGCAATGACAATCAATCCGCTTGTTCCATCAGATACAATTGCTAAAAAGATTTTAGATGAAATGTTGGAAGCTCACAGAGAGAATTTACCTCAGTTTTTTAATTCGGTAGAAGCATGAAAAAAAGCGTAAGAGGCTAAGCCTCTTACGCTTTTATAAATTAAAACAAACTTGCAAAGAATGAACGAATAGCGTTAATAATACTCATAAAAAACTCTTTTAGTTTCTGTAAGAAAGATTGACCTTCTTCAGAATTTAAAAAGTCGCTTACTTTTTCTTTTGTAACATTGAACTGATTTTCAATTTGGTTCCAGTTAATATCAATGTTTGTTAGTTTGTTGAAGAAGTTAACAAGAGAGTTAATTTCCCCTGTTGTTAAGTTGATATTAAGTTCATTTGCATTATTTTCAATGATTTGCTTAATCTCTTCTTTATTTTCCGGGGTATTCTTTGCAATTTCTTCTTTTACATTCGCCATTAGAGCAGCTGCTTTTTCTTTTCCAACAGAGTCGCCAAGCTGGCTTGTTTCCACCATTTCTTCGTTAGCAATCTTTTTAACATCCTCTGGAATTTCTTCACCAGATTGAACTTCATATGCTTTTAAGATACCTGTTAGAGCAGCCGTTCCTGAAACTTCAAATGGAGCAGTAATGTAGATCTTAGCATCTTTAACTCCTGCAGTAATTAAAGCATTTGTATACATTTCATCGGTTACCCAATTGATATTGTTTGTTGTAATGTTAAGACCAGAATCTTTCTCCCCAAGGGTAATACTTGCGGAAGAAATAGCTTTCGTACCAATTTGTGATTTTGGAATAAAATCCCCTAAATATTCATGTTCTTCAGCATTTGATACAGTTACTTCCTGTGCATCTTGAGGTACTTCCATTTCATTTAAGAGCTTTGTTTTTTGTTCTTGTGTTAGATTTTCTCCAAGGGTTACGATCACGTCCCCAACTGCAGCATCAGCAGAAGCAAGAGACGGTAGTATTGTCAAAGAGATCAATACTGCTAATAATAGTTTGAAACACTTTTTCAAGGTTCAAAACCTCCTTCGTAGACGAAAAGCCATGTTCATTATAGTATGTTTTCTTTCGCTCTGGCAATAGCAAAAAGAAGGGCTAAGATCTTACTAGATTATTAGACGATTGAAAAAGGAAAGAGTTTCAAAAAAATTATGTTCTTAAAAAATAAAAGAAGGGAAGGAAAAATTCGTGTCTCTCACATTTATGTGGTAAGATAGGATGGAAATTGTTTAATAAAGGAGCGATTACTATGGCGAAAAAAGGCTATATTTTAATGCAAAACGGTGAAAAAATTGAATTTGATCTTTATCCAAATGAAGCACCGATTACAGTTGAAAACTTTGAAAAACTAGCAAACGAAGGCTTTTATAATGGCTTAACATTCCATCGTGTTATTCCTGGTTTTGTTTCTCAAGGTGGATGTCCAATTGGAAATGGGACAGGTTCTGCAGATAAAACAATTCCTTGTGAAACAGACAACAACCCGCACAAGCATGTTGTAGGTTCACTTTCTATGGCACATGCTGGCCGTGATACAGGTTCTTGTCAGTTCTTCATCGTACATGCTCCACAACCTCACTTAGATGGCGTACATACGGTGTTTGGACAAGTAACAAGCGGCATTGAGACAGCATTAAATATGTCTAATGGCGACATTATGGAAAAAGTAGAAGTTTTTGATGCGTAAAAAGTGGAGGAACAGTTTTGTTCCTCTTTCTTTTCTATAAAAAATAAGGTTTTTGAGAAAGGGCTTACATAAAAGGGTGTTATTCGTAAAAATGTTCCGAATAAATGCGTAGGAAGTCATATAATACAGCGGGGCTTCAAAAAACGAAGATATTACTGAAATAACAAACATTGATATTTTAATCGTTATTTTGTATTATAAGGTGGATACACCGAAGTGAAGGTCGATTCAAAAAACTTGATTAAGGGTTTATAGCCATACTTTTCTTTTCTGAACCTTTATATTAAAGAGGAGAATTTTATGTTAAATCGATACAAGAAAGCAAATGAAAAAATTGCGATGGGTCTGCTTTCCTTTATGCCCAATGAAAAAGACTTAAAAAAGCTGCAACAAACAATTAAAGAGTATGAACAAAACGCAGATTGGCAGCTTTATCTTTGGAAAGAAGAAGATGACTTTGTTGGCATAATTGGCATTATTAAGCACTCGGACACTGTTGCTGAAGTTCAGCATATTAGCGTCAATCCATCTTACCGTAAACAGGGAATTGGGAAAAAGATGATGAAAAAAGTGCAGGAAATCTATAAAAATGCAGAAGTTCGTCCTAATGAACATATAGCCTCATTTTTTGAAAAATGTGAGGCACATAATAAAACAGGCAATGAAACGATTTCTTAACATTGCCTGTTTTTTCTTTTCTTATACAAATTCATCTCTCTCTGTAAAATAATTTCGGTACGATCACGCAATTTGTGTCGGTCGATAATAAATTTATTTGATAAATTTGATGGCTGCCACCATAGAAGCTGTTTATTAGCAGCTTCTTTTTTGCATGCTTGCTGGAGTTCGTTGTTTGCAATAGGGAAATAAAAGCTTTCGTATGCTTTTTCTGCTCTAATGCGTTCTTCTAGAGATTTTAAAGAAGCTAGAAGCTTTTCAGCATGAAGGCCAAGTTCCTCAAGCGTTGTTCGTCGACCTTTCATAATACGACGCGCGTTTTTAACCATACGATAAGCACCTTTAAAGTTGGTTCTTCGTTGATGGTAGAGACCAACGGCGATTTGGATAAACGCAACCCAAATTTCATCTCTATGTTGGGCTTCTTTTTCTTTCCAAAAGTCCTCTAAAATTTCGTGACATTCAAAATAATCACGATCACTGTGGAAATGAACTAAATAGTCTATGTATGCTTGTGGAAATTTCATGTTTTTAACCTCCTATAAAAAGTGTAGCATATGTTTTTCTTTCTTCAAAATAAAGAGGAGTTAGCAATTGCTAACTCCTTTTTTACCTATTAGCACCAAGCTGCACCTACGATAATAAGCAAAATAAATAAAACAACGATAAGCGCAAATCCGCTTCCGCAATTAAACCCTTTTTCACCCATGATGTTTTCCTCCTTTAATCTTTCTTACATAAGCATAGTATGTTCTTTCTTTCGTTTTGGTTGGGCAATATACCCAATTCCAAAAATTATTATTGGACAGAAGACTATAATCCTCTATACTAGTTACAGAATGCTCTTAAAGATGAAAGAAAAAGTGTTGGTGAAGTGTAGTGGAATATAGTGTAAAAATAGATGCTTTTGAAGGACCGCTTGATTTGCTGCTGCACCTTATTAATCGTTACGAAATCGACATATATGATATTCCTGTAGCTAAAATCACAGAGCAGTATATGTCTTACGTTCATACGATGCAAGAGCTTCAGCTTGATGTAGCAAGTGAATATTTAGTAATGGCTGCAACTCTTTTAGCAATTAAAAGCAAGATGCTGCTTCCGAAAGAAGAAGAGCTTGAAGAACTAGAAGAGGACTTTGATGAAGAAGATCCTAGGGATGAGCTTATGCAGCGTCTTCTTCAATATCGTCGCTTCAAAGAAGTTGCAAAAGATTTTGAAGAACGAGATATAGAGCGTGGATATGTTTTTACACGTCCTCCTCAAGACTTACAAAGCATGGAGATCGAAGCGCAAGAAAGCAGAGAGCTTTCCGTTTCAATGTACGATATATTAAGCGCAGTTCAGAAACTATTAAAACGAAAAAAAATTCAAAAGCCGTTAAAAACCCGAATTGCAAGACAAGAAATTCAAATTGAAGATCGGATGACTGACATTTTAAAAGATCTTCGAACAACGCGGAAGAAAACAAGCTTTTTTAAGCTTTTTCCTGTTCCTGAACGAGAACACATTGTTGTGACGTTTTTAGCAGTGTTAGAGCTTTTAAAACAAAACCAAATTATTGTAGAACAAAAAGGGAATTTCGATGAACTTTTTGTGTCTGCAAGCCAAGGAGGAGATGCTGGTGAAGAATGAGAAATGGTTTCCGATTATTGAAGCTCTCCTTTTTACAGTAGGTGATGAAAAGGCAACGCTCGAACAAATTTCAGCTGCACTTGAGCTTTCCTTACAAGAAACAAAGGAATGTATGGAGGAGTTTCAAACCTTCTATGATCAAAGTGAAAGAGGAATGAGCGTTTTAGAAATTGCGGGCGGCTATCAGCTTGCAACGAGAAAAGAATACTCGGAGTATATAAAACGTCTTATTTCTGTACCAACACATCAATCTCTTTCGCAAGCTGCTCTTGAAACACTTGCGATTATTGCTTATCGTCAGCCCATTACACGGCTTGAAGTTGAGGATATAAGAGGAGTAAAAACAGATAGAGCACTTCAAACGCTTGTTGCCAAAGCCCTTGTAAAAGAAGTAGGAAGAGCAGAAGGGGCAGGACGAGCTATTTTGTATGGAACAACAGACGATTTTTTAGCTCATTTTGGCTTTAAAACGCTTGAGGAACTACCTCCATTGCCAGAGGAGTTTTATGAAGAAGAAGTAGAAAAAGAAGCAGATTTATTTTTCGAAAAAATGAATGAGTAAATGGCCAAAAAAAAGACGTTTTTTGTATAAAAAGATGAATTTTTTCATATAATGGACAATCGCAGTGCCGCTTATAGAAAACGTGTATAAAATATGACAAGAGCAACAAAGCTTGGCCACTATATGAAATTTGTAGAGTAAAGATATTCGGAGGCGAAAAAATGCAAGAACATACCGTGCAAAAACAGGTTGAGTTTGCACAAACAAAGCTTTCCGTCATTGAACAGAAGCTTCAGCATTATTTAAATTACACAAACATTACGGTTCTTGAGAGAGAAGGAAAGGAAAAAGAGGAATATCCACTCCTTTTATCAGACTTGCGTCGACTTTCTGTACACTGCTTAGAAGCAAAAGAAGCTTGTACAATGTTTTTAACAACCAAAGCCGTACCTTCCGCTCAAGCTCAGCAGCTATTAAAACGAATTTACCAGCGCTGTGTACTTGAGTTTTTCAATCCTAAAAATGACTTGTGGTATGAGAACAGTAGGGCATCATACACAGGAAGTGATGCAATTCACTTTCGATTTGAGGCACCAAACTCCGTTCACGTCCTGTTTCGGAACATTGAAGAGCCTTTCCTCTCTTTACAGGAAGAACTTCAAATGTATGAAAAAAACTATTTTGCTAATTAAATAAAGAAGAAAAACGTCAGCACACGTGCTGACGTTTTTCTTCTTTATTTTTAATCATATCAGCAAACGGACAGGCATAAACTTGTACAAACAAATGATGTGCTAAAGGGACGTGGAGACGATGAAGGGTTATAAAAAAATTCTTTGCTATATGATAGTCACTATATTTCTTGCTGGTACCTTTCCATTAAAGAGTCAAGCTCAAGGAGAAGTTAGTGCACGGAGCGCTATATTAATAGATCAGCGCTCAGGAAGAATTCTGTATGAAAAAGACATTCATGAAAAGCGTCGTATTGCGAGCATCACTAAAATTATGACGGCCATTCTGGCGGTGGAATCTGGAGAAATGAACAAAAAAGTAAAAGTAAGCCGAGATGCCATTCAAACAGAAGGCTCTGCTATTTATCTAGAGGAAAACGAAAAAATCTTACTTGAAGATTTAGTCTACGGTCTTATGCTTAGATCTGGTAACGACGCGGCAGAAGCTATTGCAGAGCATGTTGGAGGAAGTAAAGAAGGCTTTGTTTACTTAATGAACCAAAAAGCAGCTGAGATTGGCATGGAAAATACAGAGTTTGCAAATCCACACGGTCTTGATGATCATGAAAATCACTATTCAACAGCGTATGATATGGCCATTTTAATGAAGTATGCGATGAACAGCAAAAAGTTCCGAGAAATCTCTGGAACAAAAACATATCGAACTAAAAGCGGAGCACATGTACGCGTATTTAAAAACAAAAATAAGCTTCTTACAAGTCTTTATCCACATACAACAGGCGGAAAGACAGGATATACAAAAAGAGCGAAAAGAACGCTTGTCTCATCAGCACAGAAAGATGGTTTAGACCTCATTGCTGTAACGATTAATGCACCGAGTGACTGGGATGATCATATCTACATGTATAATATGGGGTTCGATAACTATAAAGCAACAAAAGTTGTACAAGAAGGCGAGATTGAAGGTGTGAAAAATAAGTTTTATGAAGACAAACTTTATGTGAAAAGAGATTTTATTTATCCTCTTACAGAAAAAGAGCAGGAAAAAGTAAAAACGAAGCTTACCCTTTTAAAACCAAGAAAAAAGGAATGGAAAGATGAAAGAAATGTTCCACAGATTGTTGGAAAGATTTCTATTTCTCTAGATGGCAAAGCTCTTGGTGAGATGCCCATTTATTATGATCATGGAGGAAAAGAAACAGGATCGTTTTTTGAGAAAGCAAAAGAACTGTTCTTTATAGGTCAAGGAGTACGGTAGCATGGTTAATATTATTTGGGTTTTGCTCACGGTTATTGGCTTAGTATTTGCGGTGGTGAATGGAAAAGTAGAAGAAGTAAATAAGGCTATTTTTCAAGGAGCACAAGAGGCTGTAACAATTAGTTTAGGTCTTATTAGTGTTCTTGTGTTTTGGCTTGGGTTAATGAAAATTGCTGAGGGAGCAGGTTTGCTTGTAAAACTTGCTCGCTTAGCTCGTCCTTTCATTTCAAGGCTTTTTCCAGAGCTTCCAAAAGATCATCCAGCAATTGGCTATATTTTGTCAAATATGATGGCTAATATGTTTGGTCTTGGCAATGCTGCAACACCTCTTGGAATTAAAGCAATGGAAGAGATGAAGCGAGCGAACAATGGAAAAAATGAAGCAAGCAGTTCAATGATCACGTTTCTAGCTCTTAATACATCGAGTATAACGCTTGTACCGACAACAGTCATTGCTCTTCGCATTACGTATGAATCAGAAAGTCCTGCTGAAATTATCGGAGCAACGCTTCTAGCAACTTGTGTTTCCATGCTTGGTGCTATTTTACTTGATCGTTTCTTTTATCTTCGTCGCTTGAAAAAAGGTGGGAAAAAGTAATGGAAATCGTAAATTTCATTTCGATTTTGCTCATTCCGCTTATTATTGGTTTTATTCTGATCTATGCTACTTTTAAAAAAATACCAACGTACGAGCTGTTTGTTGAAGGCGGAAAAGAAGGAATCAGCTTAGCCTTCTCTATTATTCCTTATTTAGTTGGGATGCTTGTAGCTATTTCTATTTTTAGAGCTTCAGGAGCGATGGAATGGCTTCTTTCTTTTTTAAAACCAATGCTTCTTGCGATTGGTGTTCCTCCTGAAATTGTGCCGCTTGCACTTATTCGTCCGATCTCAGGAAATGCCGCTCTTGGAATGACGTCTGACTTACTTGCAACGTATGGACCAGATTCTTTTATTGGGCGGCTTGCTTCCGTTATGCAAGGAAGTACAGATACGACATTTTATGTGTTAACCGTTTATTTCGGTGCGGTGGGAATTAAAAAAATGGGGGACGCTGTCAAAGTTGGTCTGCTTGCAGATTTAGTCGGAATTATTGCTGCAATTGTTATTGTAACGCTTATATTTGGGGCATGATGAAAAAGCTTCTTTGTAAAAGAAGCTTTTTTACTGTATATGGATGATAAGAATGAGCTTTTAAAGGAAAACTACTTGTACAACATATATGAAACAAGTAAGATGTACAAGAGGTGAATAACGATGGAACGATTACAAAAAGTGATTGCACACGCAGGAATTGCGTCAAGAAGAAAAGCAGAACAGCTTATTTTAGAAGGAAAAGTGAGAGTCAATGGCAAAGTAATTAAAGAGCTTGGAACAAAAGTAAAGCCACAGGACCGTGTTGAAGTTGAGGGAGTACAAATTGAACAGGAGAAACCTGTTTATTTCTTATTATATAAACCAACAGGGGTTATTTCGAGTGTAACAGATGATAAAGATCGTAAAACTGTACGAGATTATTTTCCGTATGTAGAAGAACGCATTTATCCAATTGGGCGTCTTGATTACGATACGTCAGGTCTTTTACTTATGACAAACGACGGAGCTTTTGCTAATCATCTTATGCATCCAAAATATGAAATTGAAAAAACATATATTGCAAAAGTGAAAGGCATTCCACAAAAGCATGAAGTTCGCTTGCTAGAAAAAGGAATACGTCTTGAAGATGGTGTAACAGCACCAGCAAAAGTACGTGTTCTTTCCGTTGATAAGCGAAAACAAACATCGATTGTAGAGCTTGTTATTCATGAAGGAAGAAATCGTCAAGTTCGTCGCATGCTTGAAACAGTTGGATATCCAGTCGTAAAGTTAAAGCGTGAACGCTATGCGTTTTTAGATTTAGTTGGTTTAAATGCAGGAGAGGCAAGAGAACTTACTCCACATGAAGTAAAAAAATTAAATTCGCTTGCGGATACAGGAAAAGAGCGAGTGTGAAGCAACTGCTTCATGCTCCTTTCACCATACTTTAGTATGGTGAAAGGAGCATATGTAAGCGGATAACTTATCGATGTAAAGGGGGATTTTATGAAAAAGAAAAAAAGACGTCTCCTCGTTCGAACGATTATTTTGTCCATATTGTTTAGCGCTGTTGGCTATACAATGTACGCTCAGTTTTTTGCTGAAAAAGAGAAAGTTGTGGTTGGGGAAAAAGCGCCTGACTTTGTCCTAGAAGATTTAAGCGGAGAAAAGCATAAGCTTTCAGATTATGAAGGAAAAGGCGTTTTCTTAAATTTTTGGGGAACGTGGTGTAAGCCTTGTGCAAAAGAAATGCCAGTGATGCAAAATCAGTATGAACAGTTTAAAGACAAAGGAGTCGAAATTCTAGCTGTAAATGCAGATGAGACTGAGCTTGCTGTTAATCGATTTTCGAAAAGTTATGGGCTTACATTCCCTGTGATGATTGATGATGGGGGAGAAGTGCAGACCGCATATGATATAGGCCCTTTGCCAACAACTATTTTAATAGATTCCAAAGGGGAGATTGTTGATATTTTTGAAGGTGGACTTGATGAACAAAAAATTAAGGAATATATGGATAACATAAAGCCATAGGAGGTTTGAAACATGAAAGAAGTGAAATGTGAATGTGGCCATGTGAATCCACACGGAACAATTTTATGTGAAGCATGTGGAAAACCAACAAATGGTGAGAATTCTAAAAAGCTGTTAGATATGAGGTATGAAGGAAGTGCGAGAAGATCGCAGACGTATAACAAAACAGTAATTGATCATATTTGGAACTTCTTCTCGTCTGTAAAAGTAGGAATATGGCTTATTGTTTTAACCCTTATTGCCTCAGCTTTTGGAACGATTTATCCTCAGGAAGCGTACATTCCGATTAATGCAGATCCTTCGACTTATTATGAAGAACAATACGGAACACTTGGTGCTCTTTACTATCAACTTGGTTTTCACAATTTATACAGCTCATGGTGGTATCTACTTCTTATTGCTTCAATTGGAATTTCTCTTGTTATTTGTAGTCTAGACCGAGTTATTCCCCTTCATCGAGCATTGAAAAAACAGCGTGTCACCCGACATGAATCTTTTTTACAACGACAGCGTTTTTTTAGCGTAACCGAAAATCCGATAGAATCCGATATTAATAAGGTAGAAGAACGGTTGAAAAAGAGAGGATACAGGGTTAAAAAAGAAGAAGGCAATTTGTTAGGTGAGAAAGGGCGTTTTTCAAGGTGGGGCCCTTATGTTAATCATATTGGACTTATTATCTTTCTTATTGGAGCAATGCTTAGGGTTGTTCCAGGGATGTATATTGATAAAACAATGTGGCTTCGTGAAGGAGAAACAAAGGCCATTCCCGGTACAAATGGGGAATATTTTTTGGAAAATAATCAATTTATCTATGAGGAGTATGGAAAAGACTCTGATGAAGTATTTCAAAAAACAATTGATCGCGTAGGAGCGGTAGCTAAAAATTATCAAACAGACGTAACCCTTTATAAAGGACAAGAAGGGAAGATTGCAGGAGAAGATCAGAAACTTGTAAAACAAAAAGACTTTCCTATCAAAGTGAATGAGCCTTTAAAATTTGAGGGATATGCTGTTTATCAAGTTGATTACCGATTAAATGAGCTAAGTGAAATGAAGCTATCGTTAGACGACAAACAAAGTGGAGAAAGCTTTGGAACAATCTCTATTGATTTACATAATCCAAAAGATACGTATAAGCTAAAAGATGGCTATAGAGTGGAGATTTTAAGCTATTTTCCTGATTTTTATTTTAATGAAGAAGGAAATCCTGATACAAAAACGAAAACTCCTTCAAATCCGGCTTTTGTGTTTAAAATGTTCACCCCAGATCGGCAGGAGGGAGAAACAAGTTTTGTAGCCATTAGACAAAATGTCGAACCTCTAGGAGAGAATAAGTATAAGATGACGTTTGCGGGAATTGATACGAAAAATGTGACAGGGCTTACTGTTCATAAAGACTCTACCCTCTGGATACTAGGACTAGGTGGATTAATCTTTATGATTGGGGTTATTCAAGGTATGTATTGGAATCATCGTCGTATTTGGATTCAACATACAGCTCAAGGGTTATTTATGGCAAGTCATACAAACAAAAACTGGTTTGGACTAAAACGAGAGCTTGAAAAAGTAATAGAAGGAACAGCAATTGTGATGCCAGAGGATCAGCAAGAAAAGAAAAAGGGAGGGGATAAGGCATGAACTTAGTTAGTTTAAGTGGAAACTTACTTTATACAGCTTTTATCGTCTACTTAATTGCAACGCTTTTTTTCGGGGGAGCTATCAGATCAAAAAAAGTAGAGCGCAACAATAGAAAAAACAAATTTGCAACATTTGGTATTTTGTTAGCGATTGTAGGATTTGTCGCACAAGCAGGTTATTTTGTTACCCGATGGATTGCAGCAGGACACGTTCCTGTGAGTAATTTATTCGAATTTATGACGTTTTTCTCACTTATGCTTGTTGGGGCATTTATTTTGCTATACTTTATGTATAGATTAAGTTCACTTGGGGTTTTTACCCTTCCTATCGCCCTTTTACTAATTGCTTATGCAAGCATGTTCCCGCGGGATATTTCACCTCTTATTCCCGCGCTGCAAAGTCACTGGCTTTATATTCATGTCACAACAACAGCGCTTGGCCAAGCCATCTTAGCCGTTAGCTTTGCAGCAGGCCTTATCTATTTAATTAAGGAAGTTGATCAAACTAAAAGAGGGAAGAGGACGTTTTGGCTTGAAGTTGTGTTGTATAGCCTTGTTACAACACTTGCATTCGTCATTATTACCTCATCTTTTCGAATTGCAGATTATGAAGCAACATTTTCGTGGGTTGATAAGCATGGTGAGAAAGCAGAAGCAGTGTATCATCTTCCAGCACTTGTTGGACCAAACGAACACGAGCTTGTAACAGAAGGAAAACTGAGCCCATTTGTAGAAGTGCCTGCACTTATTAACGCAGCTAAACTTAATACATGCATTTGGTCCATCATTGGCGGCTTGATTCTCTATGTAGTATTACGATTGGTTTTACGCAGAAGGCTTGGAGAAGCTTTAAAACCGCTTGTACGAAATGCAAACTCAGAGTTAGTAGATGAAATTAGCTACCGTTCTGTAGCAATTGGGTTTCCGGTATTCACTCTTGGTGCTCTTATTTTCGCAATGATATGGGCTCAAATAGCGTGGACAAGATTTTGGGGATGGGACCCGAAAGAAGTTTGGGCTCTTATCACATGGCTCTTTTATGCAGCGTTTTTACATCTCCGTCTTTCAAAAGGATGGCATGGTGAAAAATCAGCATGGCTTGCTGTGATAGGATTTGCCATTATTATGTTTAACCTTATTGCTGTTAACTTAATTTTAGCAGGGCTTCATTCATATGCTTAAGCCTTCACAACTGTGAAGGTTTTTCAATTGCAGAGAAAGGGCATAAAAACGTATGATAGGGATGAATCTAGGAGTACAATAAACGATAATAAGTCGTACATAAGAGAAACTAGGAGGTAAGAAAATGGACGTAGCTGCACGAATTTTAATCGTAGATGATGAAGAAAGAATTAGAAGACTATTGAAAATGTATCTAGAGCGTGAAGGGTATGCTATTGATGAAGCTTCAAATGGGGATGATGCAGTAGCAAAAGCGCTTGAGACAGACTATGACATGATTTTGCTTGATATCATGATGCCTGGAAAAGATGGCCTTGAAGTATGCAAAATTATAAGAGAGAAAAAATCCACACCAATTGCAATGCTAACAGCTAAAGGGGAAGAAGCAAACCGTGTCCAAGGATTTGAAATTGGAGCAGATGACTATATTGTAAAACCATTCAGTCCACGTGAAGTTGTGCTTCGCGTAAAAGCTCTTCTGCGCCGCTCTTCTCAAACATCATATTTAACAACGGAAACAAAAGCAAAAGACTTGCTTGTATTTCCACACCTTACAATTGATAATGATGCCCATCGGGTTACAGCTGAAGGAAAAGAAGTAAGCTTAACACCAAAAGAATACGAACTTCTTTGTTTCCTCGCTAAGTCTCCAGATAAAGTATACGATCGGGAGCATCTTCTTCGTGAAGTATGGCATTATGACTTTTTTGGAGATTTAAGAACGGTTGATACACATGTAAAGAGACTCCGTGAAAAATTGAACCGAAAATCAGAAAAGGCAGCAAGTATGATTGTAACGGTATGGGGAGTTGGCTACAAGTTTGAGGTTGGCAATGAATGAGACTTTGGCGAAGTGTTGTAGGGAAGCTTTGGATTACAATCATTCTGCTTCTTTCTGTCGTTTTATTCATTCTAACCATTTTACTTCTTGAGTTTTTCGAAAACTATATTGTTGATCAAGCCGAAGAGGATTTGAACAGTACGAGCAAGCAAGTTGCTCATTTTGTAGAAGAAATGGAAGATGGAGATTTAGCTTTAAAGGCGACATGGAATCTCATTGATGATGCAAATATTATCGTACAAAAAGGAAATGAATATAGCTTTTCACCGAATATTCGAGAAGACAAAAAGCAGATTGAGAAATTCTTAAAAGAAGACAGCTATTTCAAAAACAGTGCAAATGGAACAGAGATGAGGAAGAAAGAAACAACCTTAAACCTTTCAAAAGAAGGGCAATCAGATCAAATCTACATCGTTTCAATGCCGTTTACAATGTCTTCTGGAGAGAAAGGAGCCGTATATTTATATCAGCCTCTTTCTTATCTACAAGAGCCTTCTCGTCAAACAACAAAATTTATTCTTTTAGCAGCTGGGATTGCTATTATTTTAACGACAATTTTTGCCTTCTTCCTTTCTACAAGGATTACAGCTCCTCTTCGTAAAATGAAACAAGCTGCATTTGAAGTAACGAAAGGAAACTTTGATACAAAAGTTCCTATTTTAACGTATGACGAAATTGGAGAGCTCGCTATTGCTTTCAATCAAATGGGGCGTCAACTTAAATATAATTTAAATGCACTGAATCAAGAAAAAGAACAGCTTTCAAGTATTTTAAGCAGTATGGCAGATGGAGTTATTACCTTTAGCCGAAATGGCACTATTCTTATTACAAATCCACCTGCCGAACAGTTTTTGCAAGCTTCTCTCTATGAACAAAAAATTGATATTACAAATGCATCAGGTCTTTCATCAAAAGTGCAGCGTTTGTTAGAAGAAGTTGTTCAAACAGAGCAGGAGCAAGTAACTGAGATGACAGTACAAGGAAGAACATGGGTTATCCTAATGTCTCCGCTGTATAATCAAACGAAAATACGTGGAGCTGTTGCTGTTATCAGGGATATGACAGAAGAGCGCAGGCTTGATAAGCTTCGTCAAGATTTTGTTGCTAATGTTTCGCATGAATTAAGAACGCCGATATCAATGCTGCAAGGCTACAGTGAAGCAATTGTTGATGATATTGCTTCAACAGAAGAAGAAATGAAAGAAATTGCAAAAGTTATCCATGATGAATCATTAAGAATGGGTCGTCTTGTAAATGAACTGTTAGATTTAGCAAGAATGGAAGCAGGTCATATTAGACTTTCAATTGATGAAGTAGACATTGAATCGTTTACAGAACGAGTGCTTCGGAAGTTTCAGGGTGTCGCAAAAGAAGAGAATATTGGGCTTCATTTATCGTTAGAATCACTTCAAAGACAAGAAGTGAAAATTGATGCGGACAAGCTAGAGCAAGTCTTAACAAACCTTATTGACAATGCTATTCGTCATACACAAGGAGAAGGAGCTGTAACATTAGAAGTCGAAAGTTTACCTAGTGCTCTTTCTCTTAAAGTACAGGACACAGGAGCAGGTATTGCTGAAGAAGATTTGCCGTTTGTTTTTGAACGCTTTTATAAAGGAGACAAAGCAAGAACAAGAGGAAAAGCAGGAACTGGTCTTGGACTTGCAATTGCTAAAAATATTGTTGAAGCTCATGAGGGAACAATCCGTGTTCATAGTACATTAGGAAAAGGCACAACATTTTCAATTCGACTGCCGCAATAGAGAGAAAAAAGCTAGAAAAGGGCCATCTTTTTCTAGCTTTTTTCTTTTCGTTTAGGTAAATTTA
The DNA here is from genome assembly GCF_057808375.1 of Priestia sp. TRM10. Lineage (NCBI taxonomy): Bacteria > Bacillati > Bacillota > Bacilli > Caryophanales > Bacillaceae > Priestia > Priestia sp. TRM10. Next base: position 885,216 of record NZ_JBJZOT010000015.1, on the reverse strand, counting down.
AATTACCATTTATTAGTATTTAAATCCTTTTATAAAGGTTAGGGGAGGGGGAGAGATGATGAACACTGTACTTGAGCGGCTATATATAACATATCATCAAGATTTGCTTCGATTTTTAGTATATACAGTGAAAAATCGAGAGAAAGCAGAAGACTTAGCACAGGAAGTGTATATACGTGTTTTGAAATCTTGCAGTAAATTTGAAGGAAACTGTAATGAAAAGACGTGGCTTTTTACAATTGCTAAAAATACTGCAATAGACTATTTTAGAAAAGAAAAAGGTTTAAAAGAGTGTTGTCTTTTATCAAGTTGGCGGAAGCACATTTGTTGTGAAGAATCTCTTTCTCCAGAAGAACATACCCTCATTAAAGAAGAGATACAGCAGCTGTATGAAAGGCTCAGTACGTGCAAAAATGATTTTCAGCTTGTTTTACTTTGCCGTTTTATTCGTGGATTATCTGTTGGACAGACTGCCCATTTTTTAGAATGGTCAGAGAGTAAAGTGAAAACAACGCAGCATCGAGCCCTTAAAGCATTAAGGGCAGAAATGAGTGGAGGAAGAAAGCTTAAATATAAGCGTGAAATATAGTCAAGAAAAGGGTGATGTACAACATTAACTTTTTAACATTTTTCTGGATAAAACTCTTGAAAAACGTAAAGTATATGGGAGATGTCTTAAAATGGTAGGTACAGTTTAAGGCAGAGACTAAACATGTTTTTTAGGAGGAACTACAGCGATGAAAGCACGCATATTTGGAATTATAACAATAGTCGCTTTTATAGTTGGAAGCGGGTCTGTCCAGGGAAATGCTGAAGAAGCCGAACAGTGGATTTGGCCAACTGAGGGAATATTAACAGACTTATTTGGCACACGTCATGCTAAGCATTATGGCATTGATATTGCAGCTCCTATTGGAACAAATGTTGAAACAGTTGCAAATGGTAAAGTGACAAAATCCTATCCTTCCTCAACATATGGAAATGTTGTTTTTATTAAACAAAACAATGGATATGAAGCAGTATACGCTCATTTGCACAAACGTCTTGTAAAGCAAGGTGACACAGTTAGAAAAGGACAAATAATTGGTGAAGTTGGAAGTACAGGCCGGTCTTCGGGAAGTCACCTGCATTTTGAAGTACATAAAGGAAATTGGAATGAACATAAAACGAACGCCGTTGATCCTCTTCCTCTTCTTGATGAAGAAAAGCTTTATGCTTATTTAAGAGGGGGAGTTACAAGGGAAGTTTTTCAGTCTGTTTATGGAGAGACAACAGATGATGGGAAAGTGAAAACAACTGTTCAAAAAGGGGACACGTTATCAAATATTGCCGAGAAATACGGTGTATCAGTTTCAACTTTACAAGCGTGGAATAACTTAGATGAAACAACGATTTATGCTGGAGAAAAGCTTATCGTTCAGCAATGAAAGGTCTCCTAAAAGGAGATCTTTTATTGTTAAGGAAAGGAAAAAGGTTTTTATAATTTACTTTTAATTCGAGAAAAGTTATAATGAACATAAAATCACATATGGTTCATCTTCGGGGCAGGGTGAAATTCCCGACCGGCGGTTACAGCCCGCGAGCTTTCATTGAAAGCAGGATTTGGTGAAATTCCAAAGCCGACAGTACAGTCTGGAAGGGAGAAGGTGGAGGTTCAAACGTTTAATTTTTTAATTGTTAAACGTTTATTAAACGAGCTCTGCTAACTCCTTCAGCTATTTATGAAGGAGTTTATTTGCGTTTAATACAAGAACCTTTCTTCTTTGAGATGGATCGCAAAGAAGGAGAGAGGATTATGAACAAAAATAAAAAGACTCAAAAATTCGTTGCGATAGGAATGCTGAGCAGTATTGCTTATGTACTGATGATGCTTAATTTTCCTATCCCTATTTTCCCAAGCTTTTTGCTTATTGACTTCAGTGAGCTTCCTGCTCTTATTGCAGCAATTGTTTTTGGACCGCTAGCGGGAATTGCAGTTGAAGCAATTAAAAACTTCTTGTATTATGCTGTTCAAGGAAGTATGACAGGTGTTCCAGTTGGATCACTTGCTAATTTTATCGCTGGAGTTTTATATATAGTGCCCGTTGCGCTTATGTTTCGCAAGTTTCGCACCCGTAAAAGCATTACGCTCGGTCTTGCAGTAGGAACTATTTTGACCTCAATTGTTATGAGCATTCTTAATTATTATGTTATTTTACCGGCTTACACATGGTTTTTACAAGCACCAGCGATGTCAGATAAAATGCTTTATGCAACAGTTACAACAGCTATCTTCCCATTCAACATTATTAAAGGTGCTATTGTCGGAGTTTTATTTGGTCTTATGTATGCTAAGATGCACACTTGGATTGCCAAACGCTCTATTCACCCTTCAACATCTGTTTCAAAATAAAAAAAGCTCGTTAGGAACTATCCTAACGAGCTTTTTTCTATTCGTATTTAAGAGCGTCGCCTTCAAAAGGATCGTCCGCTACTTTGATAGACTCAGTTGGGCATCCTTCAAATGCATCCATCATGTCATCTTCAAGTGCCTCCGGTACTTCTACAACGCCTTCATTGTTGTCTAATGTTACAAATGCAATACCTTCATCGTCGTAGTCGTAGATATCAGGTGCTGCAGCTCCACATGCACCACAAGCAATACATGTGTCCTTGTCAACAATCGTATACTTTGCCATTATAAAGACCTCCTAAAATTCTATCCATCATATAAATTTTATGATTATTGTAGTTATCACGAAACAATACGTTTCATACTCACTAAACATTGTACGGCTGTTTGGATAAGTTTTCAATAGAAAAATCATTCTGTCATCCTAATGCTTATCTTAATAACAAGCTACAAGGAATATCTTGTTGAACCAATTCATTTTGTTCACTATAGTATTACCCGAAAAGGCGTAAGGAAAAACGAAGAGAAAATGTCCTTATTTTTCAATTGATCTTTATAGGCTATGCAAAGGGAAAAAAGTGTGTGAACAACAAATGCATGTTAAAATAAAGAAAAAAGAAATGTTATAAGGAGAAGCGCATCTATTATGAATTCTCTTCATATTGTAATGTTATTTTGTCTTCAACGCTTGAAAGAAGAGCGTACAATATATGGGGTTTATCATTTATTAAAAGGAAAGAAATCAGCCCAAACAATCCAAGATGGGCAAATCTACGGTCTGTCTTTTTTGTTCCAATCTTTTCCTTATTTAAAAAAACCATCCTTTGATAACATGATCACAGCCTTAGTTCAAAAAGAGGCTATCATCTCCAAAGGAGAACATATTTATCAAGTTACAGAAAAAGGTCACGAATATGTACAAAAGTGGTTAACGACTAATGAACTACCATCTTCACTGAACGGCTGGCAGTATGCTAATGTAACATACCCTTTTTGGAAACGTCTTCTTGTTCTATTTCAAACTGTCTCAAATTTAGTTTACGAAGAGAAGAAATTTGTTCCTGTGACAAGAGACGAGGAAACGTTAAGATGGTTAAAAAACTTTCTTGTGCGAAATGGACAGAATCGGACTGAATTAGCTCATCAACTCTTTCAAGAACTAAAGAACATTTTGAAGGAAACCCCACAGCTTAATGTGGAGATATTTGTACGACAATTTTCAGGGTATCAGTATGCAGGAGAAACAAATGTTCAACTTGCGAAAGAGTATAATATTGATGAGCATTATGTGCATCTTTGCCAACTAGCAACGGTGCATTTTATCATTCATATGTTGAAAAAGCAGAAAGATTTGTACAAGCTACTACAAGGGTTACTAACTGATTTTAATGTTGTTCTTCCCTTAACATCGTCAGCTAAGGCAACATATGAACTTATGAAGAGAAACAAGTCATTTGAAGATATTATGAGAATTCGTCGTTTGAAAAAAAGTACGATTGAAGATCATTTAGCTGAAATTGCCCTTTTTGTAGATGATTTTAGCCTCTCAGACTATGTAACAAATGCTGAACAAGAAGAAATTAAACGCGTTTATTTAAAGCTTAATACAAATAAATTAAAGCCTATCAAAGATGAAGTGTCATCTTCTATTACTTATTTTCAGATTAGGCTTGTGCTTGCTCATTTGACTAAAGAAAGGAGAGTTACATGGAGTTAGAAGATATTCTTTTTAAAAAGTTTGGCTACCAAACATTTAAGCCTGGACAAAAAGAAGTGATAAGTTCTCTTCTAGAGGGAAAGCATACGATAGCGGTTTTGCCAACAGGTACAGGGAAATCGCTATGCTATCAGCTCACAGGTTATATTATAAACAAACCGATTCTCATTGTGTCTCCGCTTCTTTCTCTGATGGAAGACCAAGTTCAGCAGCTTAAAATGAATGGAGAAAAGCGCGTGATTGCTTTAAATAGCTTTTTGCAAGAAAAAGAGTGGAAAAAAGCAGTGAACGAGCTTTCAAAATATAAGTTCATTTACGCTTCTCCAGAAGCACTACAAAATCCACGAACGCTGGATGCTTTGAAACGCATTGGCATCGCTCTTTTTGTTGTTGATGAAGCACACTGTATTTCACAGTGGGGGCACGATTTTAGGCTAGAATATTCAATGCTTGGATCAGTGTGGGAAAAACTTGAACGTCCAACTTGTTTAGCACTAACAGCAACTGCAACAGAAGCGGTTACCGAGGATATTGTGGCACATTTACATTTAGAAGATGTAACAAAGCTTATTTATTCTGTGAATCGTCCTAATATTGGAATGAAAGTTGAACGAGTTGAAAGTATAGAAGAAAAAAAAGAGCATGTACTGCGCTATGTGCAAAAAATGAAAAAACCTTGCCTTATTTATTGCTCAAGCCGAAATTGGACCGAAAACTTAACAGAATATTTGCTTGAAAATGGGGTAAGGAATGTTGCTTTTTATCATGGGGGGATGCCATATAATGAGCGCATTTTAATTCAACAGCAGTTTCTTCATAATCAGCTTGATGTGATTTGCTGCACAAGTGCATTTGGTATGGGAGTAAACAAGAAAAATGTTCGGTTTGTGCTCCACTTCCACCCCCCAACACAGCTTGAAAGCTACGTTCAAGAAATGGGAAGAGCAGGGAGGGACGGAAAAGAAAGTTTTTCTGTTGTTCTTTACGATGAGCGCGATGACGAGCTCGCTTTTCATCTTATGAGTAGCGAACTTCCTGACCGTTCGTTATGCTATGCTGTTTTATCTATATTAGAAAAGTACCAAGATGGAACGAACGTTTCGCTACTTGATCGAGATATGATCGAGACCTATGGTATCAATGAAGTTCACTGGCGCTTTATTCGTTTTCACTTGCAGCAAAATGGTATAATTAAAAACGAGAAACTAGCGAAGATGCACCATAAAGAAGAAATGGTTAACAATATCCAGAAAGCTGTGGAAAGCAGGCTTCATGATAAAGAAGCTCGTTTTAAAGAGATGAAAAAGTTTCTACTTTCAAAATCATGTCGCCGTTCCATTATCCTTGATTATTTTCAGAACGATAGCGAGCCTACTCCGCCATTATGTTGCGACATTTGTGGGATTGATGAAGAAGCATATGAAAAACGTGGATGTGTAAATGAGGATAAAAAACCGTATAGTTGGATAAATCATTTATCACATCTTTTAGGACAGAAAGAGGAAAAGTATGAACACTTCTAAGTATAGTGATAGAGAGCTGATTTGGAGTTTATATGGCACACAGGGGCTACTTTTTCTTCTCACAGTTGGGCTTTTATTCTTTTTGCATGATCAACCAGCAGAATTAGGGGAGTATTTTCAACTTGACTTTCGGGAGCTTTTTTTATTTGGCATGCTTCCAGCCCTTGTTGTTGTGGCAGTTGATCTTTTACTGACAATAAAGCTGCCAAGTCATCTTTATGATGATGGAGGAATCAACCGCCAAATTTTTCGCTCTCGTTCCTTTTGGCATATTGTCTTTCTTTGTCTTCTTATTTCCTTTGTAGAGGAACTGCTTTTTCGAGGAGTTGTACAAGCACATATCGGTCTTGTTGGAGCAAGTATTATTTTTGCGCTTATTCATGTTCGTTATTTAACAAAACCAGTACTGTTTAGCTCGGTTGTTTTAATGAGTTTTATGATCGGCTTGCTTTTTTGGTGGACGGATAACTTACTTGTAACAATGACGGCTCATTTTGTAATTGATTTTGTACTTGCTTTATATATTCGCTATATTGAAAAAGAAGAACATGCCTAAAAAAACATAATAATGACTAGGACAACCACATACCTATATTAACAAAGCGGAATGTAGGAGGAGTGGGCATGGATAAAGAAATTCAAGCGCTTGATCATCGTACAGATGAAGCGACAAAGTTTGTATTACAAAGTGTCGTGAAGCGGAAAAGAAAGTTTGATACGTTAACAAAAAAAGAAAAAAAGCTACAGGGGCTATTGCTTCTTTTGGCAGTCGGAATAATGGGATATACGTGGTTTTCACTTCAAACTTTAGAACAGTTAACGTTTCAATCCGTTCTTACTCATATGCTTGAACGGTCCATTTATTTTATGTTTATTCTTGTGATGGGAAGCCTTTTTTTCTATTTAAAATATGTTCATGAAAAATGTGAGAAGGCAGAAAAAGAATTTCACGAGCTTCGGTGTGAAATTATTCAGAAAGCAGGAGAATACTGGCCTCAGCCAACTAGATGGGAAGCGAGACAAGCCGTTTTCGCAATGATGATGAAAAAGTTTGATGTAAATTTATATCACGAGCATAAGTAGCAATAGGACAGACCCATATTCCGTTTTTTTTCATAGTATGAGTTTTGAATACTTTTTATAAAAAAATAAATTTTTAAAAATTCTTCTCTAACATTTGTGACCGTTAAGGGAGAGCAGATGTTGTATCACCAAGAAAAAGCAGGAGAAGTAGAGGAGGAGATATCGTGAAGTTTATATTTTCCATGGCGTTGTTTCCAGTTGCTTTATTAGGATACATGTGGAAAAATGCATTTGAAAACCGAATTGTGTATCATACGTTCCGTTTCCCGCAGTTTCCCGCTCGTGAAAAACTGCGTCTTTTTTTTATTTCTGATGTTCATAAAAGGAAAATAGATGACAAACTCATTGAGAAAATGAAGGATGAGGTTGACGCGGTCATTATAGGGGGAGACTTAACGGAAGAGGAAGTGCCTTTTCTTCAAGTAGCAGAAAATGTGCAAAAACTAAAAAGCTTAGCATCTGTTTATTTTGTATGGGGAAATAATGATTATGAAGCAGGAGAAGATGAGCTTTCAGAATTACTTGAAAAAAACGGGGTAACTGTTCTTCGTAATGAAGCAAAGTCGTATCTGTTGAAAGAGAATTCGATTGATTTCATTGGCGTGGAGGATGTTTCAAAACGGAAGGCAGATTTAGAAAAAGCTGTTCAAGGTGCAAAAGCTCCTTTTCGTTTGCTTTTGAGCCATAGTCCTTTCATTATGAGAAGGATAGAGGAGGAGATGAACATTTCCCTCGTTTTGAGCGGTCATACACACGGAGGACAAATTCGCTTTTTTGGATGGGGACCTTACGAGCATGGGGGAGTTTATACAAGAAATGGAACGACTATTTTAATAAGTAATGGATATGGTACAACGAAGGTACCTCTAAGGCTTGGTGCAAAGCCTCAGACACACCATATTACAATTACAAGCTAATGATACAAAATGTATACAACGTTTACACAAAAATACTGGTAACGTATAATTCAACTAGATAAAGAAACGATGTTTACTTGGAGGTTCGCAATGGCTTCAAGAGAAGGAAAATACAATATAAAAGCAATTTCACAGCTTGTAGGTGTTCAGCCTGGAACATTGCGTGCATGGGAGAGACGATACAATATAGTAGATCCTGTCCGTAATGATTCAGGTCATCGGTTGTATACGGATCGAGACCTAAAAACAATAAAATGGCTAACAGATAAAGTAAATAGTGGTTTTACAATTAGTCAAGCCGTTTCATTACTTGAAAAAGAGGCTGTTTTTTCAATAGAGGAAGAAGATACAGCAACAACAACCTCAAAAATCAAAGAAGATCTTTTGAGAGCTCTCTTATCTTTCCAAGAAACAAGAGCTCAGCAACTTATGGATCAAGCTTTTAGTCTTTATTCAATTGAGAAGGTAGTTATTGATATTTTAGGGTCGCTATTAATATCCATTGGAGATTTGTGGGAGAAAGGGAAAATTACAAGTGCCCATGAGCACTATGCATCACAGCTTATTAAAACAAGAATTGGGATTATTCTTTATTCATTTCCATCACCACCAATTATGCCGAGAGCAATTGCTGTATGTGGACCAAACGAGCGACACGAAGTTGGATTACTCATTTTTACGCTCTTTTTAAAAATGAAGGGTTTTGAAGTTATTTATTTAGGGAGCAGCGTCGATAATCAAGATGTAAAAATAGTTGTTGGAGAAGTTCAGCCTTTCTTATTGTTTATGTCATGTACAATGAAAGAAAACCAGGAAGAAACAATAGCTCTTGTAAAAGAAGTGAATCGGGAATTTCCTTCACTTTCAATCGGCCTTGGGGGAGCTGCTTTTTCAAGTGTGGAAGATGAAAGCATCCTTTCTTTTATTGTCGGTGATTCAAAACAAGAATGGGAACGTTGGATTAACATAAAATTAACAGAGATTCAAATGCAATAAGGTTGTCTTCTTTCTTATAAACATGTAAACTCTATTGTAACAGCACGAATGAACTCTTTTTCAATAAGTGCATATATTAAACTGTTAATGTCGTTGTTTCGGCGAATGGGGAGGGTGTATGATGAGATTAGAGCGCCTGAATTATAACAAGATAAAAATTTTCTTGACGTTTGATGATTTAACAGAACGCGGATTATCAAAAGAGGATATGTGGAACAACTCGTTAAAAGTCCAGCAGCTTTTTAGAGATATGGTTGACCAGGCGAGTGAAGAGTTAGGTTTTCAACCAACACAGTCGCTTGCTGTTGAAGTATTTGCTCTTCAAGCGCAGGGCATGGTCGTTATTTTAACAACAAGTTCTGAAGACCTCTCAGACCAAGAAGATGATGACTTCATGGACGACTATATTCAAATGCAGGTAACGCTAGATGAAAATCAGGACATTTTCTTTGAATTTTCATCTTTTGAAGACGTTATCCAGCTTGCAAATCGACTCTCCCCTTTAGATGTGAAAAGTGGTACGCTTTATTCTTATGGCAAACACTTTTATCTATTAGTGGACACAGAGAATGAAGAGGATTTGGATACAGAAACTCTTGTAGCGCTTTTGGCTGAGTATGGATATCCGTCAACGCTGACAAAATATCGCGTTCATGAATATGGGAAAATGCTCCTTGAAAAGAATGCGTTATCGTTTATAACTGAGAAATTTTCATCATGAAAAGAAGAGCGATTTTATATGACGAACGTTCGTCATATAGTCGCTCTTTTTTAAAATTTCTAAAGAAGAATTAATCGCTTTCAAGAAAGTCGATTTTTAAATGTGAAATTTTGCGTTTTTCTCTTTGCATCAGCATATGAAAGGTGTATACTATGTCATGAAAGAAGCACCATTTACTATATTTGACTGTGGGAGGTTCTCTAAATGGTTGCCGATAAAATGCAAACCAATGAACATGATGATAGAGATAAAAACGATGTATTAAAGTCAACTCAAACTGTTATACATAGTGCTTTAGAAAAGTTAGGGTATCCAGAAGAAGTATTTGAGCTTTTGAAAGAGCCTTTACGATTAATGACAGTGAAGATTCCTGTACGTATGGATGATGGCTCTGTGAAAGTTTTTACAGGTTACCGTGCACAGCATAATGATGCTGTTGGGCCAACAAAGGGAGGAATTCGTTTTCACCCGGGTGTAACAGAAAAAGAAGTTAAAGCGCTTTCTATTTGGATGAGTTTGAAATGTGGTATCGTTGATCTTCCTTATGGTGGTGGAAAAGGCGGTATTGTATGTGACCCACGTAATATGTCATTTGGTGAGCTTGAGCGCTTAAGTCGCGGCTATGTAAGATCCATTAGCCAAATTGTTGGACCGACGAAAGATATTCCAGCTCCAGATGTTTTTACAAACTCGCAAATTATGGCATGGATGATGGATGAGTACAGCCGAATTGATGAATTTAATTCTCCTGGTTTTATTACAGGAAAACCGCTTGTGCTTGGTGGCTCACATGGTCGTGAAACAGCAACAGCTAAAGGAGTAACAATTTGCATTCGTGAAGCAGCGAAAGCAAAAGGGATTGAACTAGAAGGAGCACGCGTTGTTGTTCAAGGATTTGGAAACGCGGGCAGCTTTTTATCCAAATTTATGCATGATGCTGGAGCTAAAATAGTTGGCATCTCTGATGCATACGGAGCTCTTCATGATCCAAACGGTCTTGATATCGATTATTTACTAGATCGACGAGATAGTTTTGGTACTGTAACAAAGCTTTTTGATAGTACAATTACAAACAAAGAGCTTTTAGAACTTGAGTGTGATATTCTTGTCCCAGCAGCTATCGAAAATCAAATTACAGAAGAAAATGCAAATGATATACGAGCAAGCATTGTAGTTGAAGCAGCAAACGGACCTACAACGCTTGAAGCAACTAAAATTTTATCTGAAAGAGGCATTCTCCTTGTGCCAGATGTGCTAGCGAGCGCTGGTGGCGTCACTGTTTCTTATTTCGAATGGGTTCAAAATAACCAAGGTTATTATTGGACAGAAGAAGAAGTAGAGCAAAAGCTGGAAACAGTAATGGTCAAATCATTTCATAACATTTATAATATATCAAAAACGAGAAAAGTTGATATGCGCTTAGCTGCATATATGGTTGGCGTTAGAAAAATGGCCGAAGCCTCTCGTTTTAGAGGATGGATTTAAATCCCTATATTTGCATCCATTCAAAAAATCTCCTAATATAGATTAGGAGATTTTTTTAATTTATAAGAAAAAAGCTTTAATTTTACTTGCTCTTATACAGTTTAATAAATAGTGAAGTTTTTTTACGACTAAGGAGGAGCGGCAATGAAAAAGGAAAGAGTTATAATTGTTGGAGGAGGCCCTTGTGGACTATCTGCCTCGCTTGCTCTGCAAGCGGAAGGGATAGATGCCCTTGTTATTGAGAAAGGGAACATTGTGAACGCAATCTACCATTATCCAACACATCAAACATTTTTTAGTTCAAGTGCAAAATTGGAAATAGGTGATGTTCCTTTTATTACAGAAAATCGGAAGCCAAAGCGTAATCAGGCCCTTGCATACTATCGTGAAGTTGTTGAACGTAAACAAATTCGCGTGAATGCATTCGAAAAGGTCGTTAAAGTGGAAAAGCAATCAAATGGAATGTTTCATGTTTTTACGGATAAGGAAATGTATGAAGCAGAGAAGGTAATCATTGCAACTGGTTACTATGACCATCCAAACTACATGAACGTAAAGGGCGAAGATCTTCCAAAAGTTTTTCACTATTTCAAAGAAGCACATCCTTATTACAACTGTGATGTTGTAGTAATTGGAGGGAAAAATTCAAGTATTGATGCATCGCTTGAACTTGTAAAAGCAGGAGCGCGAGTGACAGTGTTATACCGTGGTGCTGAATATTCACCAAGCATCAAGCCATGGGTGCTGCCAGAGTTTGAAGCCCTTGTTCGCAATGAAACCGTGCAAATGGAGTTTGGAGCAAATGTGAAAGAAATCACGGAATCGCATCTCACATATGTAAAAGGAACAGAAGTTCATAAGATTAAAAATGACTTTGTCTTCGCTATGACAGGATACCATCCAGATCATGCCTTCTTGAATAAGATGGGAGTTGAGCGTGATGAAGAAACTGGTCGCCCGCATTTTAACAGCGAAACAATGGAAACGAATGTTGAAGGAATTTATATTGCAGGTGTCATTGCAGCAGGAAATAATGCAAATGAAATCTTTATTGAAAATGGACGCTTTCATGGAGCTCTTATTGCCAAACATATTATTTCATAAAAAAGGCGAGCATTGTCGCCTTTTTTCATTGAGTGAAATATTGAGAAAGAACTTCGTGATTTGAAGTTGTTTCTAATGCAAGGGCGAGTTTGATACGAGCTTTCTGACCGTTCAACCCATTTGAAAAAATAATTCCAAGTTCTTTTAGCATTCTTCCACCGCCTTCATATCCGTACACATCTTGTGCAATACCATTAAAACAGCGGGAAACAAGAACAATTGGAATGCCTTTTTCAATATACTTTTGAAGCTGCGGTACAGTCTGAGGAGGCATGTTTCCTTGACCAAGTGCTTCAATAACGAGCCCATCTATTTTAAGAGAAGAGAGAGCTTGGAAAATCTGTTCATCCATCCCTGCATAAGCTTTTAAGAGAATAACATTTTTCTTCGTTTCTGTAATTGGAAAATGGTCGTGAGATGTTGGAGCATGATGGAAATTTACTCCACGCTTTGTTACAATTCCAATCGGTCCGTACTGAGGACTTTGAAATGTGGCCACATTACTTGTATGTGTTTTAGTAACGTTAGCTGCCGTATGAATCTCGTCATTCATGACGACGAGAACACCTTTATCTCCAGCTTCTTTACAAAGCGCAACTTCGACAGCTGAAAAAAGGTTGTGCGGTCCATCTGCTCCAAGCTCATTGTTTGAACGCATGGCACCAGTTAGTACAATAGGGACGTTTTGTTGTAGAACAAGATCAAGGAAATATGCCGTTTCTTCAAGTGTATCAGTTCCATGTGTAACAACAACACCTTCGGCACCCTTTTGGATTGCTTCTTCAATCCCTTGTGCAAGCTGGCGCATATGTGCAAGCGTTACGTGCGGGGACGGAAGACGAAAAATTTCTGAAATTTGAACATCAATTTCAATATCAAATAAACCTGAAAGATCGCTAAGCGGATGTTTATCCCCTGGCTTAACAGCTCCCCTTTGGTCTTCTTCCATAGAAATAGTTCCGCCAGTATGGATGATATGAATCTTTCGCATGTTTATCCCTCCTTATGAATTATGAACTAGGAATAGTAAATTCTTTTAACTGAAACCATTCTCAATCACTAATGAACATGGTACGATTAAAAAAAAGAGAAAAGAGGCGCTTGAATGCTCGCAATCATCTCAGCAGGCATTGCCCCTGGACTGGCGCTTTTGAGCTACTTTTATTTAAAAGATGAGTACGAAACAGAGCCAATCTCAGTTGTCTTAAAAACATTTATCTTTGGGGCAGTCCTTGTGTTGCCTATTATGTTTATACAGTATGTCATGCAAGAAGAGCAAGTGTTGCAAGGGGCATTTTTAAATTCCTTTCTTACAACTTCATTTTTAGAAGAGTATTTTAAATGGTTTGTACTCTATTTTACAATTTTCCAGCATGTGGAATTTGATGAACACTACGACGGCATTGTATATGGAGCCGCTGTTTCATTAGGCTTTGCTACTGCCGAAAACATCCTTTACCTTGTTGCGAACGGTGTGCAAGACGCTTTTGCTCGTGCAGTTTTACCTGTCTCGAGTCATGCTCTTTTCGGCGTTGTTATGGGATACTATCTTGGAAAAGGAAAGTTTTTTGGGAAAAGCAGCCGTAGAAAATGGCTCACATATTCTTTATTTATTCCCATTTTACTTCATGGAATGTACGACTATATCTTAAGAACGATTGATAATTGGATGGTATTAATGATTCCATTCATGGTTTTTCTATGGGGATTAGGGCTATGGAAAGTTAAAAAAGCTAAAAAAACAAAACCACCTGTGAGCGATTTTTTTACTCCTTCTTAATGTGAAAGATAAAGTTTAGAAGTTTATGGAAAAAAGATAAATTAAATGATTTCAACGTGTAAACCCCTTAAAAGCCCCTGCTTTTAAGGGGTTTTTCTTATGAAGGGAAGGAAAGGTGAGATCTGAATAAAATAGCGGACTTTACAAAAAATACTCTTATCATCAATCAGGTATGATTTAGGAGGGTATAGGATGATTCGGTTTCGTAAAGTAAGGAATATTTTATTTGTACTATTCATATGTCAATGGGTCTTTATTCCAACTTTTTCTGACAAAAATGTAGCCAAAGCCTTTTCAAATCAAGTAATTCAGCATGGAGCTGTTGGTAATGATGTAATAGAGCTACAGTCAAGGTTGCAATATGTAGGCTTTTATACTGGACCAATTGATGGAGTATTTGGATGGAGAACGTACTGGGCATCAAGAAACTTTCAGTATGAATTTGGAATGAAAGTAGATGGATTAGTAGGGCCTGAAATGAAGAGAAAACTTGTTGCTGCAACAAAGTACCATGAAGGATATGTAAAAGAGCAAATCCGAAAAGGGCGAGATTTTTCGCACTATGGAAATGTGCCGCTTGATCAACAGACCAAAAAAGGAAGCAGTGGATCAAAAGGAGGCGGACAGGCTGGCGGAGGCTCTACAAAAGGTGGAACGTCTAAAGGAAACGCAAATAACGCTGGGCAAAAAGGAAGTGGTGGAGCTAATGGAAATCAGCCATCCGCTGGTGGAAACCAAGGGACACAGCAATCTGCTACAAAAACAGGAAACTCTAATAAACCACAAGCAGCAAATGTTCCTGATGGGTATTCACAAAATGACATTAATTTGATGGCCAATGCTGTCTACGGAGAAGCTCGAGGTGAGCCATATATCGGTCAAGTTGCTGTTGCAGCTGTTATTATCAACCGTACGGAAAGCCCGTCGTTCCCTGATACACCAGCAGGCGTCATTTTTGAACCTGGGGCCTTTACAGCGGTTGCTGATGGTCAAATTTGGCTTACTCCAAACCAAACGGCTAAGAATGCGGTTCTAGATGCTTTAAACGGCATGGACCCAACAGGAAACGCAGAATATTATTTTAATCCAGATACTGCTACAAGTGCATGGATATGGTCAAGACCGCAAATTAAGAAAATAGGGAAACATATATTCTGTAGATAAAGAGGTGAGCAATATGTTACGAACAATATTGATTTGTATCCTTTCTATTGGGATTATAGGTGTTGGGTATTGGGGGTACCAAGAACATAAAGAAAAAACAGCAGTTCTTTTGCAAGCGGAAAATAACTACCAAAGAGCTTTCCATGATTTAACATATGATATGAGCTTATTGAATGACAAAATGGGTTCAACGCTTGCTATGAGCTCAAGAGATCAGCTTTCCCCGGCATTAACGGAAGTTTGGCGTGTAACATCTGAAGCACATAGTAACGTTGGACAGCTTCCTTTAACACTTGTTCCTTTCAATAAAACAGAAGAGTTTCTTTCAAATGTTAGCGATTTTTCGTACCGAGTTGGCGTACGTGATTTAGATAAAAACCCGTTAACAGATGAGGAGTACGGAAGACTAGAAGAGCTTTATAAACAGTCCACAGATATTCAGCAAGATTTACGGAAAGTACAAAATTTAGTATTAGAAGATAATCTTCGCTGGATGGACGTCGAAATGGCGCTTGCCACAAACGATGCTCAAGCTGACAACACAATTATTGATGGTTTGAAGACAGTTGAAAAGAGAGCTGGAGAATATTCAGAGACTGACTTTGGTCCAACAAATGCAAGCAGTGAAGAGGGAAATAAAAACTTCTCAAAACTAAAAGGAAAAGAAATTGATGAGAATGAAGCAAAGAAAGTTGCACGCTCGTTCCTCGAATTAGACAAAAATGCAAAGATTGATGTAACGAAAAATGGAAATGGAGCAAACTATAAATTTTACAGCCTACGTATTCAAGAGCCTGGAAAAGAACAAGAAACAAATATGGATATTACGAAAAAAGGTGGTTATCCAATTTGGGCTATTCGCCATGTTGACGTAGATAAGCAAAATATCAGCTTGAATACAGCAATGAATAAAGCGATGAAATTTTTAAAAGATCAAAGATTTGAAAGTCTTGTGGCATCTGATAGTGCTCAATATGATAATGTAGGAGTTTTTACATTTGTAGAAGAGAGACAAGGAGTTCGTATTTATCCAGATGCTGTGAAAATTAAAGTTTCACTTGGAGATGGAAGTATTGTCGGGTTTTCAGCAGCAGATTTCTTAGCTGCACACCATGACCGTGAAATTCCAAAGCCTGCTCTTAACGCTGATGAAGCTAAAAAGAAAATTAATGAAAATGTACTCATCCAAGAAGAAAGACTTGCGATTATTCAAAATGATCTTGGTGAAGAAGTACTGTGCTATGAGTTTTTAGGAACCATTAATAAAGACACATACCGTATTTTTATTAATGCTGAAAATGGAAATGAAGAAAATGTGAAGAAAATGGATAACACAGAACCAATTTATAATGGTGTTTAGAAGAGAAAGGGATTCCCTTTCTCTTTTTTTTGTTCATGTTTTAATAATAATTAGTAAAATATAGTGGATTATCCTGTTATATGAAAAAGGAACGGTGACAAGTAGAGAGGAAGAGAGTGTTTATGGAGCTGAAGGTTGGAACATCGTTGAGGTTAGAAGAAGTAAACGGAGAAGGAAAGCACTATTGCAAAGTTGTTGAGGAAGGAGAAGGATATATTTATATTGATTATCCTATTCATCAAGCAACTAAAAAGAGTGCCTTTCTTCTTATGCATACAAGGTTAAAAGCTTATTTTGTAGAGGAGAATGGAGTGACATACCATTTTTCAACGGAAGTTGTTGGGCGTATAAAAAAGGAAATTCCTATGATACAGCTTTATTATAAAGGAAAAGAAAGCTTAGTTAAATACCAGCGACGTGAGTATGTCCGCGTTGATGCAACACTTCCTGCAGCTCTTCACTCTCTAGATGGAGCATTTGAGCCTTTTACAACAATAACGAAAAACATCAGCGCAAGCGGAGCTCTTTTAGCTGTTAAAGAAAAAGGAGTTTTTTTTTCAAAAGGGAGATACAATAAACGTTTGGCTCGTTTTTGAGGTATCTGATCAATATTATCATATACAAACTGAAGCGGAGATTGTTAATATTTTGCCCTCTCATATAGAAAAGCAGCATAATGTCGGGGTGAAGTTTTTAACGCTTGGAGTTAAAGAGCAAGAGGCACTTATTCGATACACGCTGGAAGTACAGAGAGAACTAAAGAGAAAAGGTCTTCTTTAGAATAAAACAAAAATGATTGCCCCATAATGGATAAAGAAATAACTTTTATAGCTTAATGGAGTGATCATAGTTGAAAAAAGTAGAACGGGTTCTTTTTAAGCTTCTTATTATCCAGCTCTTTTGTTTACTGTTTTCTCAGGCTCTTCTGCGGGTCGAAGCTATTAGCCCATATATTTCAAAAATTCCTCAATACGAAGGTGTAACAAAAGAGAATATCACAAAAATTGTGGAAACGTTCGACCAGTAAGGGAACGTATGATAAGATAAAGAGAGAGTAAACAAGATACTCAAGGAAAGCATGCAGGAGTGGAAATCCCTGCTTTTTTTTCGTTCACATATGCACGAATTGAAATTTTAAAATACCTAGAGGAGGACGCATGGAAAAGCACATTTCAATTGCGATTGATGGACCAGCGGCTGCAGGAAAAAGCACTGTTGCTAAAATCGTCGCTACTAACTTATCTTATATTTATGTTGATACGGGGGCAATGTATAGAGCCCTAACTTATGAGGCGCAAAGAACAAAAGTAAATCTTCAAAACGAACAAGCCCTAATAGATCTTTTATACACGTTAGATATTACATTAAAACCTTCTCCGCAAGGTCAACTTATCTTCATTAATGGAGAAGATGTAACAGAACAAATCCGTACAAATGAAGTAACAAAAGAAGTATCCATCGTTGCAAAACATGGAGAAGTTCGTAAAGAAATGGTTGACCGCCAACGCAAGTTAGCAAAAGACGGTGGAGTTGTAATGGACGGACGCGATATTGGGACACATGTTCTTCCACACGCAGAAGTAAAAGTTTTCTTACTTGCTTCAGTAGAAAAAAGAGCGTATAGACGCTATGAAGAAAACAAACTGAAGGGATTTGATTCAGATTTAGAACAGCTTAAGCTTGATATTGCCAAGCGTGACAAGCTTGATTCTGAACGAGAAGTTTCTCCACTTCGAAAAGCAGAAGATGCAGTAGAAATTGATACAACTTCATTAACAATCGAAGAAGTGGTAGCTAAGATTCTTGACCTTGCTGACGAAAGGATTAATGTCTCATGAGCATTTACGGTTTTGCACGTGGGGTAGTAAAGTCCGTTTTGACCCCGCTATTTCGAGTGGAAATAATCGGTAAAGAAAATATTCCAAAAGATGCAGGCGTAATTGTTTGTTCAAACCATATTTCAAATTTTGATCCTCCTGTTGTAGGCATGACGTTTCCTCGTCCTGTCTACTTCATGGCTAAAGCAGAGCTTTTTAAAGTTCCTGTTTTGAAAACGTTACTGCCAAAAATCTACGCTTTTCCTGTTAAAAGAGGGCTTAGCGATCGAGACGCGCTCCGCAAAGGAATTTCTATTTTAAAAGAAGGGGGAGCGCTTGGTCTGTTTCCAGAGGGATCACGCAGTAAAGATGGAAAGCTCGGGAAAGGGATGGCAGGTGTCGGCTTTTTTGCTCTTCGTTCAAATGCGGTTATTGTTCCATGTGCCGTTATTGGTCCTTATAAACCGTTTAAGAAACTACAGGTTGTATATGGTAAACCAATCGATGTGACCGAGATGAAAAAAGAGCGAGCCTCTTCTGAAGAAGTAACGGAAGTTGTAATGAAAGAAATCGGTCTTCTGCTCGATAAATATCAATAACATTTAAGGCTTAACACTTGACAAAAAGGGTATATTTATTAGAAGTTAGAAAAAAGAGGATTTCTCGTAGACTAGCGAGAAGACAGTATAAATTCAAACTTTTAAATAAGTAAGTTGTTGGTCAACTAAGGAGGTTAAGGCAATGGTAGAAGATATGAATAGTGTAGAAATTAACAACCTAGAAGTGGGTGCAACAGTTACTGGAACCGTTTCAAAAGTAGAAGAAAAGCAAGTTTTTGTAGAAGTTGAAAACAGCAAAGTAGATGGCATCATTCCAATTAGTGAGCTGTCAAGCTTACATATTGAAAAAGCGGAAGATGTGATCGAAGTTGGCGCGAAAATTGAGGCAAAGATTCTTAAAGTAGAAGATGAAGCTTTAATTTTATCAAAACGTGCTGTTGATGCAGATAAAGCATGGAACGATTTAGAAGAAAAATTAGAATCAAAAGAAGTGTTTGACGTTGAAGTAAAAGACATTGTCAAAGGTGGCCTTGTTGTTGATATCGGCGTGCGAGGCTTTATTCCAGCTTCTTTAGTAGAAACCTATTTTGTAGAAGACTTTGAAGATTATAAAGGAAAAACGATGAGCGTAAAAGTGATGGAGCTTGATCGCGAGAAAAACCGCGTTATTCTCTCACATCGTGCTGTTGTAGAAGAGCAGGAAGTAGCGAAAAAGCAAGAGCTTCTTCATTCTCTTGAAGAAGGGCAAGTTCTTGAGGGGACAGTACAACGCTTAACAGATTTTGGCGCGTTTGTAGATATCGGTGGCGTTGACGGCCTTGTACACATTTCACAGCTTTCACATACTCATGTTGAAAAACCATCTGATGTTGTTACAGAAGGTGATAAAGTAAACGTTAAAGTATTGTCTGTTGATAAAGAAAATTCTCGTATTTCACTTTCTATTAAGGATACGCTTGAAGGGCCTTGGTCAAACATTAGTGACCGTATCAAACAAGGAGATGTTTTAGAAGGAAAAGTGAATCGCCTTGTTTCCTTTGGAGCGTTTGTAGAAGTTGAGCCTGGTGTAGAAGGTCTTGTTCATATCTCTCATATTTCCAACCAGCATATCGGTACGCCCCATGAAGTTTTATCAGAAGGCGAAGCTGTTAAGGTGAAAGTTTTAGATGTGAACGAGAATGAAAGACGTTTGTCACTAAGCATCCGTGAACTTGAAGAAGGAAAAGGTGCACAAAAAGAAGACTATAGTCAGTATGAGAAAAAAGAAGAATCAACAGGTTTCCAACTTGGAGAAATGATTGGAGATCAGCTAAAAAAACTGAGATAAATGGTGATGATTGTGAGCAGAGCACAACGAAAGATTGATCATATTAACCATGCTCTTTCAACAGGGCAAGAACGAACACATGGGTTTGAAGATATAAGATTTGTTCACAATAGTTTACCGAATACATCTGTTGATGAAATTGATATTTCTACAAAAATTGGCGAGCTTTTCTTAAGTTCGCCAATTTTTATCAATGCGATGACAGGTGGCGGCGGACGTGAAACAGAACAAATAAATGGAAGTTTAGCAAAAGCAGCTGCCGAAACGGGTGTTGCCATGGCTGTTGGTTCCCAAATGGCGGCAATTAAAAATAGCGAGGAAGCGGCAACATACGAAGTGGTAAGACGCTGTAATCCGAAGGGTATTATTCTTGCTAACCTTGGAAGTGAAGCTACAGTAGAACAAGCAAAAAGAGCTGTTGAGATGATTGATGCCGATGCTTTTCAGATTCATCTTAACGTTATTCAAGAGCTTGTCATGCCAGAAGGCGATCGGAATTTTAAGCAAGCACTTGAACGAATCGAACGAATCGTGGAAGAAGTTGGCGTTCCTGTTGTCGTAAAAGAAGTAGGATTTGGAATGAGCCATGAAACAGTTGAAAAACTTTCAAATGTTGGTGTTTCCATTGTAGATGTAAGTGGATACGGGGGAACAAACTTCTCCAAAATTGAAAATGAACGACGCGACCGTCACTACGAATTTTTTAATAGTTGGGGAATTACAACAGCAGCATCTTTAATAGAAGTAAACAATAAACATCCATACATATCCACAATTGGTTCAGGTGGAATTCAATCTGCTGTAGATGCCGTGAAAGCGCTAAGTATTGGTGCGAATGCGGTAGGAATGGCAGGGACGCTCCTTCGAGTTCTAAGAGATAAAGGAATGGAAGGTCTTTTAGAAGAACTTTGGACAATTCAAGACGAAATGAAAATTATTATGGCTGCTCTTGGTTGCCGAACTGTGGAGGAACTAAAAAAGGTTCCGCTCGTTATTAGCGGTGATACACATCATTGGCTATCTTCACGTGGAATTGATTTAAACAAATACGGAACTCGAACGAAGATGTAAGCAACAAAGGAGGCTTGAGTATGATGATACTCAAGCCTTTTTTTAGCGTTTATTAATTTGTCTTGCTTCTTCAGGGCTTTGCATATGGGTTGCTCCCTTGTAATGAAGACCCTGATCACGGTCAGACTCCACACGTTTAGACTCTCGTAGCTTTTTTTCTTGACGGTCTTTTCCCATTGTTACCCCTCCTTTAGTAAGTTAGGATTCCCGCTCAGTTTTCTTCCTATACGATTATTTTGAATGGTTTTTACACATAATGGAGATGTTGGGAGGTTAGTGGATGGATGTCCTTTATTTTTATTGGTTCTCATGGATATGGTGGGTTTTACTTGCTTTTTTTATGGAAAAAACAAAGGAAAGAACATATTTAAGTGCTCTTATTTTACTGTTGCTTATTTTTTCTACAACGTTTATTTCTTTTGAGATTTGGGAGGTTAATGTAGCGTATCTTGTTTTATTCACAAGTTCTTTCATTCCTTACAAAAATCAAACAAACTATATGATAAGCTGGATATACACACTCATAATTGCTCTATTTTATGGCGGTTTTTATTTGTTTGCTCTTTATGACCCAGTTTGGATCATTGGAGATTACTTATGGCTTCTGAGCGCTTGTATGTTCCTCATTACATGCGTTGTCGTTGCCCCACATCGAGCGAGGCAGTGGCACTTTATTAATGGAGCTTGTATAGGAGAAGCGCTTCTCTCCATTGTGCTAGGAAAGATAGGGATAAAACCTGAAGTCGGGAATGAAGCGTTTTTAAGCTTAGTAGCTGCTGTGACACTTGCCCTTTTTTTATGGGAGAGCATGAAAAAAGCATTTTATTATATTAGTTTTGTTCGTTTAAAGGAAAGACCATCTTCCTTTTTCAAAAAAGGGTAGTTGTTCATAATGATGGTTTTTGATAAAATAACAAGGTTAAAAACCCTTATTAAATAAAAGGGTCCTTTATTTTTTAAAACGGAACATTTGAAAAATGAAATGAGACAAATTTGAAATAAAAAATCATAGCGATGGTTAAAAGAAAAAGTATCGCGTTTAGATGATGAACAAATGAAGGAGACAAAGTTATGGCAAAACCAGTTATTGCAATTGTAGGTCGTCCAAACGTCGGAAAATCGACTATTTTTAATCGTATTGTCGGTGAGCGTGTGTCGATTGTAGAAGACGTTCCAGGAGTAACAAGAGACCGTATTTATAGTTCTGCTGAATGGCTGAACAAAGACTTTAATATTATTGATACAGGTGGAATTGAGCTTAGCGATGAGCCATTTATGACGCAAATTCGTCAGCAAGCTGAACTTGCAATGGATGAAGCGGATGTTATTATTTTCCTAACAAACGGTCGTGAAGGCATTACAGCAGCTGATGAAGAAGTAGCTAAAATTTTATATCGTACGAAAACTCCAGTTGTACTTGGCGTTAACAAAATTGATAATCCACAAATGAAAGAGCTTATTTATGATTTTTATTCTCTTGGTTTTGGAGAACCATTCCCAATTTCAGGTTCACATGGATTAGGACTTGGAGATTTGCTTGATGAGGCTGCTCGTCATTTTCCGAACGATGAAGACGAAGAATACGGCGATGAAGTTATTAAGTTTTCATTAATTGGTCGTCCAAATGTAGGAAAATCTTCACTTGTGAATGCCATTTTAGGAGAAGAGCGTGTTATTGTAAGTAATATCGCAGGTACAACACGTGATGCAATTGACAGCAAACTTACAAAAGATGATCAAGAATACGTAATTATTGATACAGCTGGAATGCGAAAGAAAGGAAAAGTATATGAAAGTACCGAAAAATATAGTGTACTTCGTGCTTTAAGAGCAATTGAACGCTCTGACGTTGTTCTTGTTGTGTTAGATGGAGAAGAAGGCATTATTGAACAAGATAAACGTGTCGCAGGCTATGCACATGAAGCAGGTAAAGCTATTATTATTGTTGTGAACAAATGGGATGCAGTTGAGAAAGATGAAAAAACAATGAAGGAATTTGAAGAGAAAGTGCGTGATCACTTCCAATTCTTAAGCTATGCACCAATTGTATTCTTATCAGCGAAAACGAAAAAGCGCGTTCATACTCTTTTACCTGTTGTTCAAACAGCAAGTGAAAATCACGCAATGCGCGTTCAAACAAACGTATTGAACGACATTATTATGGATGCTGTGGCGATGAACCCAACGCCAACGCATAACGGAAAACGATTAAAGATTTTTTATGCAACACAAGTTGCGGTTAAGCCGCCGTCATTTGTTGTATTTGTAAATGAACCAGAGCTAATGCATTTCTCATATCAGCGTTTCTTAGAAAATAAAATTCGCGAAGCATTTGGCTTTGAAGGAACGCCAATTCGTATTTTTGCACGACAACGAAACTAGAGAGTGGAGGCGTGGGAAAATTGTCAAATATTGCAGTTTTAGGAGCAGGAAGCTGGGGAACAGCTCTTGCTATCGTTTTAGCAGATAATGGACATCATGTTCGTTTATGGGGGCATCGTGAGGCAACAGTAAAGGAAATTAACGAATGTCACACAAACGAAAAGTATTTGCCTGGAGTTATTCTTCCTGAAAACATCTATGGAGAAGCTTCATTGGAGAAAGCTATTGAAGGGTTAGATACAATTATTTTAGCCGTTCCAACAAAAGCAATTCGAGAAGTATGTCAAAGCATTAAATTAACAAACGGTATGTATACGATTGTTCACGTCAGCAAAGGTATTGAACCTGACACACATATGCGTATTTCTGAAATGATTGAAGAAGAGTTTGGGAATCATTCGGCACTTAAAGATGTTGTTGTATTATCAGGTCCAAGTCATGCTGAAGAAGTGAGCCAGAAACAGCCAACAACTGTAACCGTTTCTTCTACAAATATGGAAGAAGCAGAAAGAATTCAAGATTTATTCATTAATGACCAATATTTTCGCGTTTACACAAATTCGGATGTTGTAGGAGTAGAAATTGGCGGAGCGCTGAAAAATATTATCGCCCTTGGTGCTGGAATTAGCGATGGCCTTGGCTATGGAGATAACGCAAAAGCTGCTCTTATTACAAGAGGACTAGCCGAAATTTCTCGCTTAGGTTGCGCGATGGGAGCTAACCCGCTGACGTTTTCTGGATTAACTGGAATCGGAGATTTAATTGTTACGTGTACAAGCGTACATTCTAGAAACTGGCGTGCTGGCAATTTGCTTGGCAAAGGGCAAAGCTTGCAATCTGTATTGGATAATATGGGAATGGTTGTGGAAGGCGTACGTACTGCCAAAGCAGCTTACCAGCTCTCCTCAAAGCTTGGCGTACAAATGCCGATAACAGAGGCTATTTATAACATTTTGTTCAATGACGTTGATGCGAAGAGTGCTGTTGACGGCCTTATGGGGAGAACAAAAACGCATGAAATGGAAGATTTAACGAATATTTTAGATGATAGAGGTATCTAATAGGAGATAGAAAGAAATCTCTATTATTCACTTTTGTTTTCGAGACAAAAAGCCTTGGACAACAATATGTTGTCCAAGGCTTTTTTACTTTTTGTAATAGAAACTAAAAAATTAAAGGTGTATGAAAAAAAAACAAGAACTATATAGTTAAAGTATTAAGAAGGAAAAGGAGCTGAAAAGAATGTCAGAAGGATTGATGAAAATGTGGATTGCCTTTGGAGCAATTGCTTTTATGTTCTTTTCCGTATTCTTTATTTACGTGAGTAGATTTAAGCTTAAAAGAAAATTTTTGAAAGGGCTTACTGCTACTTTTGCATATCTTTTCATGGTTATAGCAGGTCTTATTATTATGCTTGTTGTATTCAGCGGACCTGTCCAAAAGTAATGTATTTGCTTACATAATAGGTGATAAGGTAGGTTTTTTCATGAAAAAGGCTAGCTCTCTTTTATGCATTCTCTTTCTATTAACAGGCTGTTTATATCCTGAAGAAA
Source organism: Priestia sp. TRM10 (assembly GCF_057808375.1). NCBI lineage: Bacteria > Bacillati > Bacillota > Bacilli > Caryophanales > Bacillaceae > Priestia > Priestia sp. TRM10. The sequence goes on along the minus strand of NZ_JBJZOT010000015.1, from coordinate 860,264 downwards.
GATTAAAAGAAAACAAAGTTCCATATGAGGCCCAGCTTAATGCTGTTCAGACGGCTGTTGATCAATTTCGAGAAGATAAGGGAGGCATTGTTCCTATTAAGACAAGAGATATGAAAACGCCTTTATATCAGAAGTATCCTATAGACTTTAACAAGCTTATCCCTGCTTATCTTGAAGACGTGCCGGGAAACTCTTATGAAGCAGGAGGAGTATATTCTTATGTGCTTGTTTCTCCTGAAGAAAATCCAACAGTAAAACTAATTGATGTTTCTGTGTCCCAAAAAATCCATGATATTCACATTCGATTAGATGCTTATAGACAGAAGTATGGCTCTCCTCCATATGCACAAGAAGCAGGAGGTGGATTTTATACGCTTGATTACAAAAAACTCGGATATGAGCATAAAATCACCGTGCAAAGTCCCTACAGTGGTCAAACACTGCCCGTATTAGTCAACGGAAAAGCTGAGCTTTTTGTAGATTACTCGGAAGATTTGTATCGAGCATTGAAGAAGACAGAAAAAAGCTATAAAAAAGGAGATGATATAAGAGAGGTTCTTGTTGAAAACTCTCCTTTTGTACCTGTTTTTTCCCCCTCTTATACTTTGAACAATAAGGGAGAACCTCTAATTCTCCAAAATTAAGTCATGAACCTCTTCTCTTCGAATACATATTGAAGGGAAGGGGTTTTTAACCTTTTTCATATAAAAGGATAGACAAATCTTTTTCTTTTAAGCTAGTCATATTTTAATAGGACAACATCATAAGTATATAGTGTTCTAGGCATTATATAGGTTATGAACTCATAGATCGGAGGGGGATCTTTTGGAAAAGGTTGATGTTTTCAAAGATATCGCGGAACGTACAGGTGGAGATATTTATCTCGGAGTCGTTGGGGCTGTAAGAACAGGGAAATCAACATTTATTAAAAAATTTATGGAACTTGTTGTACTTCCAAACATGGCGGATGAAGGTGAGAGAGCTCGTGCGCAAGATGAACTGCCGCAAAGTGCAGCAGGGAAGACAATCATGACAACTGAGCCCAAATTTGTTCCGAATCAAGCTGTAAATGTGGAAGTTGACGAAGGGCTGGATGTAAATATTCGCCTTGTTGACTGTGTAGGATATACGGTTCCAGGAGCAAAGGGATATGAAGATGAAAATGGGCCGAGAATGATTAATACACCATGGTATGAAGAACCAATTCCATTTCACGAAGCTGCGGAAATTGGAACGAGAAAAGTCATTCAAGAACACTCTACAATCGGCGTTGTTATTGCAACAGATGGAACGATTGGTGAGATACCTCGAGCTGACTATATTGAAGCAGAAGAGCGCGTTATTGCGGAGCTGAAAGAAGTAGGGAAACCATTTATTATGGTCATTAACTCTGTGCAGCCATTTCATCCTGATACAGAGAAGCTTCGTCAAAATCTAATTGAAAAATATGATATTCCAGTGCTTGCTATGAGCGTTGAAAGCATGAGAGATCAAGACGTACACAATGTGCTACGTGAAGCACTTTTCGAGTTCCCAGTGCTCGAAGTAAACGTGAATCTACCAAGCTGGGTTATGGTATTAAAAGATGAACATTGGCTCCGTGAAAACTATCAAGAAGCTGTTCAAGAAACCGTCAAAGATATTAAGAGACTTCGTGATGTTGATCGAGTTGTTGACTTGTTTTCAGAGTATGAGTTCATTGATGAAGCAAGATTAGCAGGGATTGATATGGGGCAAGGGATTGCTGAAATTGACCTTTTTGCGCCAGATGACTTGTATGATCAAATCTTAAAAGAAGTTGTTGGCGTAGAAATCAGAGGGCGTGATCATCTTCTTGAGCTTATGCAGGAATTTGCTCATGCTAAAGTCGAGTACGACCAAGTTTCAGATGCCCTTCGAATGGTGAAGCAAACAGGCTACGGAATTGCGGCACCTTCACTTGCGGATATGAGTCTTGATGAACCTGAAATTACAAGACATGGTTCTCGCTTTGGTGTACGTTTGAAAGCAGTAGCTCCATCTATTCATATGATTAAAGTAGATGTAGAGTCTGAATTTTCTCCTATTATTGGAACTGAAAAGCAAAGTGAAGAGCTTGTTCGCTACCTTATGCAAGACTTTGAGGATGATCCGCTCTCAATTTGGAACTCAGACATTTTCGGCCGCTCTTTAAGCTCCATTGTGAGAGAGGGGATCCAAGCAAAGCTTTCTCTAATGCCAGAAAATGCGCGTTACAAGCTTAAGGAGACGCTTGAACGGATTATTAACGAAGGTTCTGGTGGCTTGATTGCGATTATTTTATAAACTAACAAAAAAGAGAGGATATCCTCTCTTTTTTGCGTTGATTTAATAAGAATCTCTTAAAATGAGCTAAGTCTTTTGGATTATTCATAGAGAAAACCTAGCATTGTTCATAACTTTTCGCTTGATTACCAATATACGATATGTTAATCTTTTAAAAGACATAGCGAGCAAGATATGCCTAAGCCAATGGAACATGTTGTGAAACCATTGCATTTTATTAACGAATCCTTTATGATGTAGGCATATTAGCGAAACAAGAGGATTCGAACGTATAAAGTTTGAGTAATATGTAAAGAAATGAAATAAGGACTAGGAATGTTACGATATCTCTTGCAAGGGATCGATGGATTCATTATCCTTTTTGGGAGGAGGTGAATAGCGTGAATAAGACAGATTTAATCAATGCAGTTGCAGAAGCTAGCGAGCTTTCAAAGAAGGATGCTACAAAAGCAGTTGATGCTGTTTTTGATACAATTCTAGATGCGTTAAAAGAAGGTGACAAAGTTCAACTGATTGGCTTTGGTAACTTTGAAGTACGTGAGCGCGCTGCTCGTAAAGGTCGTAATCCACAAACTGGGGATGAGATTGAAATTCCAGCGAGCAAAGTACCAGCGTTCAAACCAGGTAAAGCTCTTAAAGATGCTGTTAAATAAACATTACATATTAACAAGAGCTTAGAAAGGTCGCTTAATAGGCGACCTTTCTTTTTTGCCTTTGGGTGTTCCGTATGCTAGAATTTTGTTTGGAATTATCTCTTTATCCTCTTAAAACCAACTTTGCTTCTATAAAGCAAAGTTTATGATAAATATGAATGACGACTGAACGTCATTGACCGAATATAATGGAGGCTAGTTTTATGTCAGAACAGAATGTTAACAAAGAACAAATTGAGCATGCGGTTCGGCTCATTTTAGAAGCAATTGGAGAAGATCCAAACAGAGAAGGACTACTTGATACACCAAAGCGCGTTGCGAAAATGTATGAAGAAGTTTTTTCTGGACTAAAAGAAGATCCAAAAGAACATTTCAAAACAATTTTTGGTGAAGATCATGAAGAGCTTGTACTTGTCAAAGATATTCCGTTTTACTCTATGTGTGAACATCATCTTGTTCCTTTCTATGGAAAAGCTCATATCGCTTATATCCCGCGTGGAGGAAGAGTGACAGGTCTTAGCAAGCTTGCTCGTGCTGTTGAAGCAGTTGCAAAACGTCCTCAGCTTCAAGAACGCATCACCTCAACAATCGCAAACTCAATTGTTGAATCATTAGATCCACACGGTGTTATGGTCGTTGTCGAAGCAGAACATATGTGCATGACGATGCGCGGTGTGAAGAAGCCAGGCTCAAAAACGGTTACTTCAGCTGTAAGAGGTATACTTGAATCAGATGCAGCTGCTCGTGCTGAAGTGCTATCATTAATTAAATCGTAAAGAGTGAGAGGAGCTAAGAGTATGTCAAAACCAGCGGAATATATTGTTATTAAAGCAGAGGAAGATGGAGTAAACGTAATTGGATTAACAAGAGGATCTGATACGAGATTTCATCATTCAGAAAAACTGGATAAAGGTGAAGTTATGATTGCTCAGTTTACAGAGCATACGTCAGCTATTAAAGTTCGTGGAAAAGCGATTATCCAGTCTCAACATGGAGAAGTGGAATCAGAGACGAAAAAGTAAGCTCATATGATGTCTCAAGCAAGCGTAAGTCTGTTTAAAAAAGTAGAATATTTCCTAGACTAGAATTAGGAATAAATGCAAAGATGAGCAGGAAGTTTCCTGCTTTTCTTTATATATACTATCTATTTTCTGAAAACGAGAACGTTTGAAAAGCATTGTGAAATTAACCGTTTTTTTACGAAAAACTTGTGTTATAATTGACGTTGTCTATTTTGAACGATTATCGAAAAGAATAATGAATAATGAAAGGGAGACAAAGGGTGATTGATGTGTCCAACATCTTGGAATTTATAGAGGACGTAAAAGAGCAGCTTACAAATAAGTTACAACATAAATACATGAAGAACATAATTTCAACTCCGAGCATTGATGAAGATAAGCTGTTGCTTTTATGTTCTTTTCTAGAGCCGTTTTCAACAGCGGAAAAGCCGTTGCATGCACATGCTGTGTCCGTTATGCTTGTGCAAATTGCATTGGACACCCATGACTTAGTCTCCACTCAAAAAATCCCTAGCGAAACTGCGCCTGAAAAAGAACGACAGCTAACAGTAATCGCTGGAGATTATTATAGCGGTTTGTACTATTTTCTGCTTTCTCAAGCAGGTGACATTACGTTTATTCAGCGTCTTGCTACAGCAATTAAAAAAACCAATATATCAAAGATGTTTTTATATAGAAATGAAGTCAAAACGCTAGAAGAGATGATTGATCACTTCACATTAATTGAAACTGCTGTATTTACAGCTCTAACGGAATATTTTGAGCAGCCGAAATGGACAAAGCTCTTTTTAAATGTCTTATTAACAAAGCGCTTTTCATATGAGAAGCAATGCTTACTGAATGATGAAAAAACGCTTTTTACAGACACGTTTAAAAAATATATGAAAAGAAATTCGATTAATAAGCGTGAAGGAATAGCAATGCTCGATTCCTATATAGAAACAAATCGAAACGCTCTTATTGATGGAGACGAGCTTACAAAAAGTGAGGAAATGAAAAAATATATAAAATCACTTTTAATTCATGAAACGAGTATGGGAAGAAGGGTAAACGATGCGAGAATCTAAAGAAGAACGCGTTCATAAAGTATTCGAAAACATCTCAGAACACTATGATCAAATGAACTCGGTCATTAGTTTTCGTCAACATAAGCTATGGCGAAAAGATACGATGAAACGCATGAATGTAAAAAAAGGATCTCGTTCTTTAGATGTTTGTTGTGGCACAGCGGATTGGACGCTTGCTATGGCTGAAGCTGTCGGAGAACAAGGGGAAGCAATAGGTCTTGACTTTAGTCAAAATATGCTTTCAATTGGTGAGAAGAAAGTAAAAGCTTCTCCGTATACTAACGTTTCTCTTATTCATGGTAACGCAATGGAGCTACCTTTTGAGGATAATAGCTTTGACTATGTCACAATTGGCTTTGGTCTCAGAAACGTTCCTGACTATTTACAAGTATTGAAAGAAATGCACCGTGTATTGAAGCCAGGGGGCAAAGCAGTTTGTTTAGAAACATCTCAGCCAACGTTAATGGGGTATCGCCAGCTTTATTACTTTTATTTTAAGCGGATTATGCCGCTCTTTGGAAAGTTGTTCGCTAAAAGCTACGAAGAATATTCATGGCTTCAAGAATCAGCAAAAGATTTTCCAGATCGTCGCGCCCTCAAGCGTTTATTTGAAGAAGCGGGGTTTGAGAAAATCAATGTCAAAGCGTATGCAGGCGGAGCTGCTGCAATGCATATGGGGATTAAATAACATCATCAACGCTATTTCGATGAAATTTGTTTAAAAGGTGAAAAGAATGAAATTACAAATGATATATGCCTTTTTACATGGAGATATTTCTCGAATTGAAAAAGAGCTAGAAGAAGCCATTGAAAAAGAAAACACGTCCATTATTTCAGAGGCTTCTCTTCAGCTTTTACAAGCAGGAGGAAAACGAATTCGTCCTGTTTTTGTATTGCTAGGAGCAAAGTTTGGCGACTATGATATCGAAAATATCAAGAATGTAGCTATGGCACTTGAACTTATTCATATGGCATCTCTTGTTCACGATGACGTTGTTGATGATTCAGACGTACGTCGCGGGCAGCCTACAATTAAAGCCAAATGGGATAATCGAATTGCAATGTATACAGGGGACTATATTCTTGGGCGCTCTTTGGAATTAATGACGAAGATCCCGGATGTTGAAGCTCATAAAGTGCTCTCACATGCTATTGTAGAAGTGTGTTTAGGCGAGATTGAGCAAATTAAAGATAAGTATGATTTAGAGCAAAATGTTCGAACTTATTTTCGCCGCATTAAGCGAAAAACAGCTCTACTTATCGCTGTTAGCTGTCAGTTAGGAGCTATTGCAGCAGGAGCTGACAAAAATATTCATGAGCGCTTGTACTGGTTTGGTTATTATGTTGGCATGTCTTTTCAAATTACGGACGATATTTTAGACTTTACTTCCTCCGAAAAACAGCTTGGAAAGCCGGCAGGAAGCGATTTACTCCAAGGAAACATTACGCTCCCTATGTTTTATGCTTTAGAAATGCCTGGAATGAAAGAACAGGTTGAAAAGCTTTTTGCAGGGGAACATGACCGCATTACAGCTATAATTAAGGACGTGAAAAGATCAGGATCCATTGAGAAAGCAACAAAAGTTAGCGACCTGTATCTTGATAAAGCATTAGCCGTTCTTGATGAACTTCCGCCAAGTAAAGCGAAAAACACATATAACCGAATTGCAAAGTTTATCGGAAAAAGAAAATTCTAATAACTTCTCCACCCTACTGTTGTAAAAATTCTGAATTAGTGATATTATTCACTTGTGATGTTTGCGTTTTCATAAAGTACATAAAGGGTGGAGATTATGGAAAAGACATTTATTATGGTAAAACCTGATGGAGTACAGCGTAATATTGTTGGCGATGTTGTCACACGTTTTGAAAAAAAGGGTTTCCAATTAGTTGGAGCAAAACTTATGAATGTGTCAGAAGACTTAGCTAAAGAACATTATAAAGAACATAAAGAGAAGCCGTTTTTTGGAGAACTTGTTGACTTTATTACATCTTCCCCTGTTTTTGCGATGGTTTGGGAAGGCGAAAATGCTGTAACAGTTGCTAGAAAGATGCTAGGAAAAACAAATCCTGCTGAAGCAGAGGTTGGCACAATTCGAGGAGATTACGGCTTGCAGGTTGCTAAAAATGTTGTTCATGGTTCAGATTCAAATGAAAGCGCTACACGAGAAATCTCGCTGTTTTTTGAAGAAAGCGAGCTTGTTAATTATACGAAACTAATAAATGATTGGGTGTATGAAGGCTAGCATTATGCTAGCTTTTTTTATATTCTAAGAGATATGAAGCTAATTTGGTAAAGAAGTAAGGATGAATAATGTGAATGACTACGAGCAGTTTATATCAAACATCAAAAAGAAAACAGGGATTGATTTATCACTATACAAAGAAGCCCAAATGAAAAGACGGCTAACATCCCTTTATCAGAAACGTCACGCTTCTTCTTTTATGGATTTTTATAGAGCATTATGTGAGAAAGACGAGCTTTTACAAGAGTTCCTCGATCGTTTTACAATCAATTTTTCTGAATTTTATCGAAATAGAAGCAAATGGATGGAACTTGAGGAGCAAATTTTAGTACCTATGCTTAAGAAAAAGCACTCCTTGAAAATTTGGAGTGCAGCATGTTCGACAGGTGAAGAGCCATATACAATTGCAATGATTTTAGCTCAGTTTTTACCATTAAAAAGTATTCGTATTTTAGCAACAGACATTGATGAAACAGTGTTAAAGAAAGCGAGAAAAGGTGTTTATGGAGAGAGAGAGCTACAAGACCTCCCCCTACATATGAAAACAAAGTATTTTACATATAGCGAAGGACTTTATTATATTAGCGAAGACATTAAAAACACAGTTGTATTTAAAAAACATGATCTTCTTCAAGATCCTTTTCAAAACAACTATGATCTTATTGTTTGTCGAAATGTTTTTATTTATTTTACAAATGTAGCAAAGCATGCTCTGTATGAGAAGATGAGTCAATCTTTAAAAAAAGGAGGAGTTTTGTTTGTCGGAAGCACTGAACAAATCTTTAATACGAGCTCTTATGGGTTAACGTGTTCCCTGCCCTTTTTTTATCGAAAAGAATAAAGAAAAAAGACAGACTACAGCTTGAAAATCATTAATAATTTTAAATTGAAAATACTTTAGAGCTTAAAAGCGTTAAAGTTTACGTTCCACAATCCAAATTTTTGTGTTATAGTCATACACAACAGAAAATTTTTTATTAAACAAACATAATAGACGGAGGAGTAAGATGAGATACTTAACTGCTGGAGAGTCGCATGGACCCCAACTAACTACAATTCTAGAAGGAGTGCCTTCAAATCTTCCATTGAAGGCTGAAGATATCAATGAAGACTTAGCACGTCGTCAAAAAGGCTATGGCCGCGGACGAAGAATGCAGATTGAAACAGATGAAGTAGAGATTTTAAGTGGTGTTCGTCACGCTTCAACGCTAGGATCTCCGATAACGCTTGTTGTTGAAAACAACGACTGGAAGCATTGGACTAAAATTATGGGCATTGAAGAAATTTCAGAAGAAGAGAAGGAAGAAGTAAAACGAAAAATTACGCGTCCACGTCCAGGACATGCTGACCTTATTGGTGGAATGAAATATGGTCACCGTGATTTACGTAATGTTCTTGAACGTTCTTCTGCTCGTGAAACAACAGTACGTGTTGCAGCTGGAGCTGTAGCGAAAAAGATTTTAAGTGAATTAGGTATTAATGTTGCATCACACGTTCTAGAAATCGGCGGAGTTCGAGCAAATCCTCCTCAATATAAAAATTTAAATGAACTGAAAGATCGTACAAATGAATCTCCTGTGCGCTGCTTTGATCAAAGTGTAGAGCAGGAAATGATGAGTGCTATTGATAGTGCAAAAGAAAACGGAGATTCTATTGGTGGAATCGTTGAAGTAATTATTGAAGGTCTTCCACCAGGTGTTGGAAGCTACGTTCAATACGATCGAAAACTGGATTCTAAAATCGCTGCAGCGATTGTTAGCATTAACGCATTTAAAGGCGTTGAGTTTGGAATTGGTTTCGAAGCAGCTCGTTTGCCTGGAAGCAAAGTTCACGATGAAATTCTTTGGAATGAAGAAGAAGGATATACAAGAGGAAGCAACAATTTAGGTGGTCTAGAAGGCGGAATGACGACTGGAATGCCTCTTGTTGTACGAGGCGTAATGAAGCCAATCCCGACGCTTTATAAGCCATTGCAAAGCGTTGACATTGATACGAAAGAGCCTTTTTCAGCAAGCATTGAACGTTCAGATAGCTGCGCAGTTCCAGCAGCAAGTGTTGTAGCAGAAGCTGTTGTAGCATGGGAAGTAGCAAATGCAATTGTAGAGCAATTTGGTCATGACCGTATGGATCTTATTAAAGAAAATATTGAGCGCTTAAAAAGCTATGCAGGAGAATTTTAATGGAATCCCTGCAGATAAAAACAGCGTCTAAAAAGTATCCCGTTTATTTTGGTGAACGTATATTAGAAAACTTACACAGCATCATTGAAGATGTATGCCCCTCAGTTTCTAACATCCTTGTTATCTCAGATGAAACGGTTTATAAACATCATGGCAAGGCGCTGATGAAAGAGCTTCCTAATCAAGCTCTTTCGTATATTTTGCCAAGTGGAGAAGGAGCAAAATCATTTGAGCATTTTTATAATGTTCAAACATTTGCTCTTGAACATGGTCTTGATCGTCAATCACTCATTATCGCATTTGGCGGCGGAGTTGTTGGTGACTTAGCTGGATTTGTGGCTGCAACATATATGCGTGGCATTCCATTTATTCAAGTTCCAACAACACTGCTTGCACACGATAGCGCAGTTGGTGGAAAAGTAGCGATTAACCATGAGCTTGGCAAAAATATGATTGGTGCTTTTCATCAGCCAGAAGCTGTTTTTTATGATATTTCACTTTTAGAAACGCTGAGTGAAAAAGAATGGCGTTCAGGGTTTGCAGAAGTGATTAAACATGCGCTTATTTATTCTACGACTTTCTATGATTGGTTGAAATCTAGTGTGTCTACTTTTGAAGATTTAAAAGGAGAAACGCTTATTCAGTCTATTAAAGAAGGGATAAAGGTAAAAGCTGAAATTGTAGCTAACGATGAGAAAGAAACGGGTATTCGCGCCTTTTTGAATTTTGGTCATACGCTAGGGCATGCAATTGAAGCAGAGCTTGGATATGGGGAGATTACTCATGGAGAAGCTGTTGTAATTGGGATGTGCTTTGCTTTCGAAATTGGAAAAGAGCTTATTGATACAACATTTTCTCTTGAAGAATTTAAAGAGTGGCTACATAAGCTTGGATATCGTACAGATATTCCACAAGGGTTGGATAAGAACAATCTTGTAGCTAAGATGAAAGCTGATAAAAAGGCACAGCATGGCCAAATTAACATGGTTCTTTTAAAGGAAATTGGAGAACCTTTATTAATGAAAGTTGATGAGAAGACCATTTTATCTCTCTTGTCTGAGACTTTAAAATAGAGTTTTAATGGTTGACAGCAAATATTCTAGGTATTAGAATGTTCTGTAAGTTAGAGTTTTAGAGAGTATAAGGAAACATTGTAGAGCTGAGTATAAGTGAATATAAACTAGGTAGATGAGACGAGTGTAGAGAGAGCAGAGCAGAGGTTAGAAGAGTAGTAGTATATTAAAATGTCTATTTGCCTAAAGTCTTATTTGACTTTGGGCTTTTTTATTATCCCTCTTATCATCACCCACCTCACTGTTCTCATTCTTCACTTACAATATGGAGGAATGAGCATATGAATACTAATTTTACTTCTTTTTTGCAAGCATCATTAAATTATCGAACAATCCCAATTACAAAAACATTTTTAATGGATAACGTTATGCCAGTTGATCTTTTTCAATGTCTCGGAGAAGAAGCGATTTATTTGCTTGAGAGCAGCGATGAGAGCTCACCATGGGCGAACTATTCATTTATTGGTCTTAATCCTTTTTTATATTTAAAAGAACAAAACGGCACTTTCTTTTTAGAACGATCAGATGGTACAAAAGTAAACACTTCTACTTGTTTAAATGAAGCATTTGAATTAGCAAAAAAATATGTGAAAGCGAAAATCCCAGATATGCCGCTTCCATTTAAGGGAGGAGCCGTCGGATTTTTAAGCTATGACTCTCTATCTCTTTTTGAAAAGGTTCCTGTTCATAAAGAAAATGATTTAGGAATGCCTGCTGTTCATTTTTCTTTTTGTGAAACGATTGCTGCTTATGATCACAAAAATAAGAAGATGACGCTTATTCACTATCTTCAAACACATGAAGAGCAAGATGAAGAAAAGTTAAAAGAGCTCTACGAGAACGGAGAAGCAAAAATTCGTTTCTATGTTGAAAAGCTTAAAAAGGACTGTCGCGCAGCGGAGCCAATCATTTTTTCAGCTGAGCGTAAAGAAGTTGATTTTAGCTCTGTTGAGTCTTCCTATACGAAAGAGAAGTTTGTAGAAGATGTTGAAAAATTAAAAGAATATATTCGAAGCGGCGATATTTTTCAAGGTGTTTTATCACAGCGCTTTAAATTGAAGACGGCTCTATCAGGATTGGAAATCTATCGCATTCTGCGTCTTGTTAATCCTTCACCATACTTGTTTTATATTAGGCTAGAAGATGCTGAAATTATCGGGAGTTCTCCAGAACGACTTATCCAAGTTGTGAACGGACACTTAGAAATTCACCCAATAGCAGGTACAAGGAGAAGAGGACGAACAGAAGAAGAAGAAGAAAAGTTGAAAAACGAAATGCTTCAAGATGAGAAAGAGCGTGCAGAACACTATATGCTCGTTGACTTAGCCCGAAACGACATTGGGCGCGTTGCTCGCTACGGAAGCGTTCAAACGCCAGTATTAATGGAAGTTGTTACATTCTCTCACGTTATGCACATGATTTCAAAAGTTACAGGAGAGCTTGATCATAAATATTCCCCAATTCAAGCACTTCTTGCTGCCTTTCCAGCTGGAACAGTATCAGGAGCTCCAAAGGTTAGAGCTATGCAAATCCTCAATGAAATGGAGCCTGTTGCACGAAATGTGTACGCAGGAACGGTCGCTTACATTGATTTTGATGGAAATATTGATTCATGTATTGCGATTCGCACGATTGTACTAAAAGATGAAAATGCATATGTTCAAGCAGGAGCTGGCGTTGTGTATGACTCAGTGCCTGAGCTTGAATATAAAGAAACTAAAAACAAAGCAAGCGCACTTATTCATACGATTAACGTAGCTGAAGAAATCTACGGAAAAGAAGGAGCGAAGTTGCATGTTTAAAGAATACCTAAAGAAATGTCTAAACGGTGGGTTTTTAACAGAAAGCGAAGCACAGCTTGTGATGGATGGCATTATGAAAGGAAATGTATCACAAAGTCAAGTTGCTAGCTTTTTAACAATCTTAACGTATCGAGGCGAAACGGTTGAAGAAATAACAGGTTTTGTTCGTGCACTTCGTGAGAACATGCGTCCTTTTTCAACTTCTTTTCACGATGCTGTTGATACGTGCGGAACAGGAGGAGATGGAGCTTCTACCTTTAATATTTCAACAGCAAGCGCCATTGCAGCTTCCGCTCTGGGGGTGAAAGTGGCAAAGCATGGCAATAGAGCTGTTTCCTCTAAAAGCGGAAGTGCTGATGTGCTTGAGTATCTCGGTATTGATATTGGGTTAACAGAAGAAGAAGCAAAAGAAAAATTAGACCACTATAATATGGCTTTTTTGTTCGCTCCTTTTTATCATCCGGCAATGAAAAATGTTGCTTCAACTCGTAAAGAGCTTGGGTTTCGGACTGTATTTAATGCTTTAGGGCCAATGGCAAACCCTGCTAATTGTTTAAAGCAAGTCATAGGGGTGTATTCTTTTGAACTTTCTCAAAAACTTGCTAAAGCGCTTCAAAAGCTTAATCCCCATCATGTTCTATTTGTAACAGGAAGGGATGGCCTTGATGAAATAAGCGCATGTGCGAAAACGGACATTGTCGAGCTGAAAGAAGGTCAAATTTCAACTTATACAATTGCACCTGAAGATTTTGGCTTACCACGTGGAATTCAAGAGGAAATTGTTGTAGAAACAGCGGAAGAGAGCGCTCGATTAATTCAAGATATTTTTGCCAACAAAGCGCCGACAACGGCCGTAAATGCGGTTGTTTTAAATACAGCAGCAGCTCTCTATGTAAGTGGCAAAGCATTGTCTATCGAAGAGGGAGTACGTATTACAGAGGAAGCGATTAAAAGTAAAACCGTTCAACAACATTTTAGACATATGACAAAAGAGGTGAATCTTCATGCTTGAGAAAATTTTACAAACAAAACGAGAAGAGCTAAAAGAAATACAGTTAGGACAGCAAGAGGATGTTCAAAAGATTTCATTTTATCAAGCGTTACAAAATAAAGCACGTCCTGTCTCATTGATCGCTGAAGTGAAAAAAGCTTCTCCTTCAAAAGGATTGATTAAAGAAAATTTCAATCCTGTCCAGATCGCAAAGCAATATGTGAAAGGAGGGGCAAATGCCTTATCTGTCTTAACAGATGAAACGTATTTTAAAGGTCATCATACGTATCTTACAAACATTAAGAAGGAAGTCTCCATTCCTGTTCTTCGAAAAGACTTTATTATCGATTCTCTTCAAGTAGAGCAAAGTGCTCGTATTGGAGCAGACGCTATTTTACTCATTGGTGAGGCAATGAGTCCAGAAAAACTGCATGAATTGTACTTACAGGCAAAGGAACTTCATTTAGATTGCTTAGTCGAAGTACATAGCAGAGAAGTACTTCAAGGCATTTTAACTATTTTTACACCAGAAATTATAGGAATCAACAACCGAAATTTGCACACCTTTCAAACAACGCTTCAGCAAACAGAGGAAATCAGTCAGTTTGTTCCTAAAGAAAGCCTCATGGTAAGTGAAAGTGGAATTTTTACTTATGAAGATGTGCAAACCGTAAAAAATGCGGGCGCAAATGCCATTCTTGTAGGTGAATCATTAATGCGTCAGGAAGATCAAACTACAGCTATTTATGATTTATTTGGTGAAGAAGTTTATGAAAATTAAGTATTGTGGAGTTAAGAATGATAGAGAATGGAAGCTTGTAACAGAAAGCATGTGTGATTATGTTGGGTTTATTTTTACTTCTAAGAGTAAACGTTATGTCTCACCAGAAGATGTTGGAAAATGGGCTGTTTCTTCTAAAAAAAGAGTAGGTGTTTTCGTAAATGAACAGTTAAGTATAATCGAAAAAGTAGTGAAAAAAGCAAAACTTGATGTTGTGCAATGTCATGGAGAAGAAACGAAGGAAGACCTTTTTCGCATAAAAGAGGCAACAGGGAAAGAAGTATGGAAAGCTTTACCTCATGATAGAGACACCGAAGAGAACATGATATTGTATAGCGAGGCTGTGGACGGATTTGTAATTGATACAAAAGTAAAAGGTTCGTTTGGCGGAACGGGAACGACATTTGACTGGAGCGTTGTTCCGAAATATACAAATAAAGCAGAGGGTTTGCAAAAACTGTGCTTTATCGCGGGAGGAATCCGCCCGGGAAATATTGAAGATCTTTTAACATATAGCCCACAAGCTGTTGATATTTCAAGTGGGATTGAAGAGAACGGAAAAAAAACAAAAACATTAATCAGTGAATTAGAAAGGAAGATGCACAATGAAATATAGCTATCCAGATAGTTTTGGCCGATTTGGAGAATATGGAGGGAAATATGTACCTGAAACATTAATGTACCCTCTTGAACAACTTGAAGAAGCATTAGATAAAGCAATGGAAGATGAAAATTTCAAAGAAGAATATGCGAATTTGTTAAAAGAATATTCAGGTCGCCCAACGGCTCTTACGTATGCAGATCAAGTGACTAAAAAGCTTGGTGGAGCTAAAATCTATTTAAAGCGTGAGGATTTAAATCATACAGGAGCACATAAAATTAATAATGCGCTTGGTCAAGCACTGCTTGCAAAGTATATGGGGAAAACAAAGCTTATTGCAGAGACAGGTGCAGGACAGCATGGCGTTGCTACCGCAACAGTTGCAGCTAAGTTTGGCATGGAATGTAAAGTGTTTATGGGTGAGGAAGACATTGAACGTCAAAAGCTGAACGTATTCAGAATGAAGCTTCTTGGCGCAGAAGTTATTCCCGTTTCTTCAGGAACAAAGACGCTGAAAGATGCGACAAGTGAAGCCATCCGTTTCTGGGTTTCACATTGTGAAGACCACTTTTATTTACTTGGCTCTGCAACAGGACCACACCCTTATCCCAAAATGGTTCGTGACTTTCAGAAGATTATCGGTATTGAAGCGAAAAAGCAATTTATGGAAAAAGAAGGGGGTTTGCCTCATACTGTGATTGCGTGTGTTGGAGGCGGAAGCAATGCAATTGGAATGTTCTACGACTTTATCGGTGATGAAGATGTTAAATTAATTGGAGTTGAAGCAGGTGGAAAAGGGCTTGATTCAGGTCTTCACTCAGCTAAGATGGCTCGTGGAAGCAAAGGAGTTTTACATGGCACACTCACAAACTTACTACAGGACGAGCACGGTCAGATTACAGAACCATATTCCATTTCAGCTGGGCTCGACTATCCTGGTGTTGGACCAGAACACGCACTGCTTTCAAGCATCAACAGAGTCGAATATAAAAGTGCAACAGATCGTGAAGCACTTGATGCATTTACGCTTTTAACTAAAACAGAAGGCATTATGCCTGCTATTGAATCATCACATGCGCTTGCTGAAGCTTTCAGGCTTGCTCCTTTAAAATCAAAGGATGAAACAATTCTTGTATGTTTATCAGGCCGTGGTGACAAAGATGTAAATTCACTAATTCGTTTATTAGAGGAGGAAATGGACAATGAGCACGTTCAAAGAGAGACTACCAAAGCATAAAAAATTATTTATTCCCTTTATTACAGCAGGAGATCCTACAGAAGAAGCGACAGTTGAGTTAGCATACAGTCTTCAGAAAGTAGGAGCTTCAGTGCTCGAACTTGGCGTTCCATACTCAGACCCTCTTGCAGATGGACCTGTGATTCAGGCCGCTTCAAGCAGAGCGTTAAAATCAGGAATGACTATTACAAAAGCGATCAAACTTGTATCAAAAATGAGAGAAAGAGGCGTTGAAATTCCGATTATCCTCTTTACCTATTTTAATCCTGTGTTACAATTGGGGTACAAAAACTTTTTCGCTTTAATGCGACAAAATCAAGTTGATGGTTTTCTTCTCCCAGATCTTCCATATGAAGAAAGTGAAGAGCTTCGTTCCCTATCAAAAGAGAATGAAGTAGCTCTTATTTCTATGGTTGCTCCAACATCCAAAGATCGCATTCAAAAAATCGCTGCATCTGCTGATGGATTTTTGTACTGCGTATCTTCTCTTGGTGTAACAGGTGTGCGAGATAAGCTTCCTGAAAATGTGCATGAATTCTTAGATGAAGTGAAACGATACGCAAAGGTTCCTGTAGCAGTTGGGTTTGGCATTTCTAAAGCAGACCAAGTGCAATTGCTTATTAATCATAGCGATGGAATTGTTATTGGAAGTGCACTTGTTCACAAAGTAGGAGAATTAGAAGATGCTTTAAAAGGGAGCAAAGAGGAGAAGAGAGATGCCTTAACAACTATTGAGAATTATATTGAAGAGATTATTTCTCCTATATCACTTTGTGAGGTGTAAAAAGCGTGGAAGTCAAAAAACAGCTTCTTTCACTAACTCCTTATAAGCCGGGAAAACCGATTGAGGAAGTGAAAAAAGAATTTGGATTAGAGAAAGTTATTAAACTAGCATCAAATGAGAACCCGTATGGTTCTTCACCGAAAGCTGTTGAAGCTATTAAACAGGAAGCTTTAAAGTTAACGCTTTATCCAGATGGCTATGCGAGCGAGCTTCGTACAGCAGTAGCAAACTTCTTGAATGTTAAAGAAACAGAGCTTTTGTTTGGAAATGGTTCAGATGAAGTAATTCAAATTCTTTGTCGTTCACTTTTAACAAAAGATACAAATACAGTGATGGCGACGCCTACCTTTTCTCAATACAAGCATAATGCCGTAATTGAGGGAGCTGAAATTCGAGAAGTCCCCCTTATTGACGGTCAGCATGATTTAGATAAAATGCTTGAATCTATTGATGATAAAACACGAATTGTGTGGATTTGCAGTCCAAATAATCCAACTGGAACGTATGTTAATAAAGATCGTTTGCACGCTTTTTTACAGCGCGTCCCAGAGACAACACTTGTAGCCATTGATGAAGCATACTATGAATATGCAACAGCATTGGACTATCCGGAAACTATTCCACTTTTAAGTCAGTATAAAAATTTAATTATCCTTCGTACGTTTTCAAAAGCTTACGGACTTGCGGCCCTTCGCGTCGGGTACGGAGTAGCGAATACGGAGCTTTTACAAAAAATCGAGCCTGCGCGCGAGCCTTTTAACACAAGTCGTTTAGCACAGGCAGCTGCTTGCGCTTCAATTGAAGATCAAGCATTTATCGAAGAATGCCGAGAGAAAAATACAAAAGGTCTTCAGCAATATTATGATTTCTGTGAAGAGCACAAGCTTTCTTATTATCCTTCAGAAACCAACTTTATTTTGATTGATTTTAAACAGTATGAAGGAGATGCTATTTTTAACTATCTTCTTCAAAAAGGTATTATCATTCGATCAGGAAATGCGCTTGGTTTCCCAACTTCTATTCGTATCACAGTTGGATCAGAAGAGGAGAATAAGGAAATCTTGGAACATCTTCATGCTTTCTTACAAGAATATGCAGTGCAAAGCTAACGTATAGAGATGAAAATGAAAGGCCAAGATGAGGCACACATAGACGTGGGCTTCATCTTGGCTTAAAATATAGGGACAAAGTTTTAGTATTAATGAGGTGGAAAACGTGACAAGAAATATTGCTGTCATTGGACTAGGGTTGATAGGTGGTTCACTTTCTTTAAACATAAGGGAAACGCAAGAAAGCGTACATATGATTGGATATGATATAAACAAAGATCAGCTTCACCTTGCCAAATCACTAGGTGTTATTGATGAGGAAGCTTCTTCTATTGAGTGTGCATGTGAAAAAGCAGACATTATTATTATTGCGGTTCCTGTTACACATGCTGTTGCCTTATGTGAGAAACTTGCTTCTTTAAAACTGAAAAAAGGCGTTATTATTACAGATGTCGGAAGCACAAAAACAAAAATCGTTGAGAAAGCGAACATTTTTGCACATCAAGACGTTCACTTTATTGGAGGGCATCCAATGGCTGGCTCTCACAAAAGTGGCGTAGCTGCTGCAAAGGTTCATTTGTTTGAAAATGCTTATTATATTTTAACTCCTTCTGAACATACGCCAGAGGAGAAGGTTAGCGAACTTAAACATCTTCTTCAAGGAACAAAGGCACAGCTTATCGAAATGACGCCTTCTGAGCATGATAGAGTAGCAGGAGTGATTAGTCATTTCCCTCATATTATTGCGGCAAGTCTTGTTCATCAAGCTAAAAAATATAAAAAGCAAAATGAGTTAACCTCAAAGCTTGCGGCAGGAGGCTTCCGAGATATTACGCGTATCGCTTCAAGCAGTCCTGTTATGTGGCGAGATATCTTAATTCATAATCAACAATCAATGCTTGAACTTTTTGATGAGTGGGCATTAGAGATGGAAGAAATTAAAGAAATGGTACGTTCGCTTGATGCAGAAGGAATTTTTAATTATTTCGAAGAAGCTAAAAATTTCCGAGATGGCCTTCCTGTAAAAGAAAAAGGAGCAATTCCTTCCTTTTATGATTTGTATGTGGACGTGCCGGACTATCCAGGGATTATTTCAGAAGTAACAGGCTACTTAGCGGAAGAAAGAATCAGTATTACAAATCTACGCATTTTAGAAACACGTGAAGATATTTATGGAGTTCTTCGCCTTAGTCTTCAAAAAGAAGAAGATCGTGAAAAGGCTAGAATATGTTTAGAGAGTCATGGATATGGAACATTTATTCCATCTTAAAATAGAAAAAAGGAGCAGGTGAATAAAAAATGACGAAAGTGTTGGAAAGTCAGAAAGTAAGTTTAAAAGGGGAAATTGCCATTCCTGGCGATAAATCAATCTCGCACAGAGCCGTAATGTTCGGCTCTATCGCAGAAGGAAAAACAACCGTTCATAACTTTTTAGAAGGAGAAGATTGCCTAAGCACAATTGAATGTTTTCGAGCGATGGGCGTTGAAATTACTCGTACAGAAGATGTTGTTGAAATCAACGGACGCGGTTTTAACGGTTTAAAAGAACCAAGTCAGCTTCTTGATGTTGGAAACTCTGGCACAACAACAAGACTTATTCTTGGTCTTCTAGCTGGAACAGACTTTCACAGCTGCCTTATTGGAGACGACTCGATTGCTAAACGTCCAATGGCTCGTGTAACTGTTCCGCTTCGCTTAATGGGAGCAAAAATTGATGGACGTGAAAATGGTCAATATACGCCGCTTGCTGTGCGTGGACATGCATTAAAGGGGATTACATATGAATCGCCTGTTGCAAGTGCTCAAATTAAATCCTCTATTCTTTTAGCAGGCATTAATGCAGAAGGAAAAACAACGGTAAAAGAACCTCATAAATCACGTGATCATACAGAAAGAATGCTTGGCGCTTTTGGAGTAGAAGTAGAAAGCGATGAAACGAGTGCTTCTGTTGAAGGTGGACAAACGTTAAAAGGAACAACAGTAAACGTTCCTGGTGACATTTCTTCTGCTGCATTTTTCCTTGTTGCAGGAGCGATTGTACCAAATAGTCGTATTCGCCTTCAAAACGTTGGATTGAATCCAACCCGTACAGGTATTGTTGATGTATTAGATATGATGAATGTTAAATACAAAATTGAAGCAGAGCGTGTTGAAAACGGAGAACCTGTTGGTGATTTCGTTGTAGAAACGTCTGATATTAAAGGAACAGAAATTAGTGGAGACTTAATTCCACGCCTTATTGATGAAATTCCGATTATTGCTCTTCTTGCAACACAAGCAGAAGGAGAGACAATCATTAAAGATGCAGCAGAGCTGCGTGTAAAAGAAACAGACCGTATTTCTACTGTTGCAACTGAACTAAATAAACTTGGAGCAGATATTACACCAACAGAAGACGGAATGATTATTAAAGGAGGCACTCCATTGCATGGAGGAAATGTTGATAGTCATGGTGACCATCGCATTGGTATGATGCTTGCTGTTGCATCTCTTATTACTTCTTCGAAAGTAGAGCTGGAGCGTCCAGAGGCAATTAGCGTTTCATACCCAACTTTCTTTGAACATTTAGCAAAACTGTCACGCTAACAGGAGAGAACCATTTCTGGTTCTCTCTTTCTATTGCTTAAAACCGAGTAGATTATTTGAAACATTTTTCATTGTCCTTTATCATGGAGTATACTAGATAAAAGTAAGAAGGATGTAAAAGGAGATTATATATGACAGAGCTTGAACAAGCTATAAAATATATTGAAAGCAATGAAGTTGAAAAAGGTTTAAAACTTATCAATGAAATAAAAGATGTTGTTGCAGATGACGAGAAGCTCCTCATTCTCGAATATTTTCAACAGTGGGGTCTTATTGATGAAGCGCTTGCAATGGCAGACAAGCTATTGGAGCTTTATCCAAACGAAGCAGAGCTTCTTGTTATTAAAGCAGAACTTTATATTGATGTAGAACAGGAAGAGAAAGCACTTGAAACATTAGAGAAGATTTCACACAGCCACCCGGTTTATGCTCAAGCCTTGCTTTTAATGGCTGATTTATATGAGATGCAAGGTCTTCCAGAAGTAGCAGAAGCTAAATTGCTTAATGCAAAAGAGCTTTTGCCTGATGAACCTGTCATCGACTTTGCGCTTGGCGAATTCTTTCTTAGTCAAGGAGAATTTAAAAATGCACAAAAGTACTATAAAAAACTGTTGAAGACAGAAGAGGACTTCAATGGAACAAACTTACATCATCGTTTAGCTGAATCACTTAGCGGTCTTGGTCAGTTTGAAGAAGCACTTCCACATTATGAGAAAGCACTTGAGGATAAGCTTGAAATTAATATTTTGTTTGAGTATGGAGTAACAGCTTATCAAGCAGGTCAGCATACAACAGCAATTGCAAGGCTAACAGAATTAAAAGAACTTGATCCACAGTATCATTCTGTATATCTTCCACTTGCTAAAGCATATGAGCAAGAAGAAATGTTAGCAGAAGCGCTTCAAACGGCAAAAGAAGGAATAAAAGATGATGAATTCAATAAAGAGCTTTGGTTTTATAGTGGAAAGATTGCTCTTAAACTTCAAAATGAGGAATGGGCAGAGAAAGCTTTCCGTGAAGCTTTAGCTCTTGATCCTGGCTATTTAGAAGCCCTCTTAACTCTTGCCAAACTCCTTCTACATCAAGAACGATTTGAAGATGTTATTGAGCACTATGAACATGCAAAAGAGTTTGGAGAGGACGATCCTCATTTTGAATGGGACCTTGCTAAAGCATACGAAGGTGCAGAAGAATACAAAAAAGCATTAAATGCTTACGAAGCTGCATATAGTTTCTTTAAAGAAGATATTTTATTCTTAGAAGACTACGGTATGTTTCTCATGGAGGAGGGAAAAAGAAGAGAAGCGCGCACCATGTTTGAAAAAATACTCTCAATTAACCCATCTGCAACAGACATACAAGAAATCTTATGGCAATTAGAAGATTTGTGAAGGGAAAAATCCTTGTAGTGTTGAAGTAATAGACAAAGCATTATACTACAATCACCCCGTTTTCTATCCTGTAGGAATGGGAACATAGAACACAAAGGAGAAAATCTCTATTGGTAAAAAAGAGGAGGGAAGTGAAAGTAGATGGCGATCCCAGTATCTATAGATGAAAAGAAAGAATTTATTCGCTGGTTTTTAACAAATTATCAACTAAAAAGACGTGAGTGCGTTTGGATTTTAAATTATTTAATGAGCCATGATCAACTAATGAAGAAAGTTCATTTTGTAGAGAAAGCTCAGTTTTGTCCTCGAGGATTAATTATGTCAACACATTGTGTTGACGATCCGTCATTTCGATTTTACAAAGAGAACGTGATGACAACAGATGCGGAAAAATCATTTCATGATATTCGTTTGAACAGGGATGAAGATATTTACATTCAGCTAAACTTTCGCTCATCGTATCTCTCACCACAGTATGTTGCTGTTTTAGAAGATAATCCTTACATTCCTAAAAACTTAGAAGTAAACGAAAAAGATCGGTTGCTTGCTGAAAAAATGTTAGACGATTCCATTAAGTCTTTCCATAAAGCAAAAATTATGGAACTCATCGATAAAGCTCTTGATGAAGGAGACAAAGAGGAATTTTATCGTCTAACAGACTACTTAAAAAAATATGAAGAAAGTCAATAAGAAATACGGAGAAAACCTTGTCAAGTGACGAGGTTTTTTCTATGCTTAATATAGTCGAAAATTAGAGAAGGAATTGGAGGGGGCAATGTTGAAATGGAATAGTAGTGATGTCGGAATTTATCTTGCTCAAAAGGAATACATTGATACAATTATCGTTCCGCTTCACGCCGTCAATTTTGTGGACGAAGTCAAGAAGAATGGGTTTTTATGGGAAATCATGATAGCGATTACAAATGAAATTGAGCACAGATTTAAAGGGAGAGTAATGTTATGTCCTCCTTTCACGTATCATAGTAAAGAGCCCTCAGTAACCGCGCGTCTCGAGCAATGGATTGAAGACTTCTATGATGGAGAAGCAAAGCATATTCTCTTTCTAACTAGTGATAAAGCGTGGCAACAAGAACAAGTGAAAGGATCGGTTGTTTTTGTCCCTTTTGAAATGCAAGAAACAGAGAAAGGAAAGAAAGAAGCAATCATGATTCAAGTTGAAAAGGTAACAAAAAGTCTTTTAGGGATGTGGAAGTAAAAAATGGCCTTTGATTAAGATGTCTATATCTAAATTAGTTAGAAAATTTAAAATATTTGATGTAAATTGTCGAAACGAGGCCTTTTTAGTAGAAAATGTTCCTTTAGAGGATTAGGGAGGGAAAGCGATGGAGGAAAGAGAGCATCGTGTGTCACGTCGTCAGTTTTTGACTTATACATTGACAGGTGTAGGAGGGTTCATGGCGGCTGGAATGCTAATGCCAATGGTTCGTTTTGCAGTTGATCCAGTTCTGAAAAAAGGGGCTGGCGAAGAAATGGTTGCTGTTGCACAAGTGAAGGAAATTACAACAACACCACAGCGGTTTGAGTTCACTATTGATCAAGTTGATGCATGGCATGAATCAGAAGAGCCAAGAACAGCGTGGGTATATAAGGACAGCAAAGGAGAGATTGTGGCTCTTTCCCCAATCTGTAAGCATCTCGGCTGTACAGTAAACTGGAATGGAGATAAGAAAAATCACCCAAACCGGTTTTTTTGTCCATGTCATAACGGACTTTATGAAAAAAGTGGAAAGAATGTGCCTGGTACTCCACCAATGGCACCGCTCGATCTTTTCCACATGGAAGTTAAAAAGGGAACTTTATATTTAGGCAATGTCAAACCACGGGGGGAAGTGTAGCGTATGTTGAATAAAATATATGACTGGGTAGATGAGCGGTTGGATATTACGCCAATGTGGCGTGACATTGCTGACCATGAAGTTCCAGAGCACGTCAACCCAGCCCATCACTTTTCTGCTTTTGTATACTGCTTTGGTGGCCTTACTTTTTTTATTACTGTTATTCAAATTTTGTCTGGTATGTTTTTGACGATGTACTATGTGCCAGATATAAAAAATGCATGGGAGTCTGTTTATTATCTTCAAAATGAAGTTGCGTTTGGCCAAATTGTTCGTGGCATGCATCATTGGGGCGCAAGTTTAGTCATCGTGATGATGTTTTTACATACTCTGCGCGTCTTTTTCCAAGGTGCATACAAGAAACCTAGAGAATTGAACTGGATTGTAGGGGTGCTTATTTTCTTCGTTATGCTTGGTTTAGGATTTACAGGTTATTTATTGCCATGGGATATGAAAGCGCTATTCGCTACAAAGGTAGGGCTTCAAATCGCTGAGTCGACCCCACTTATTGGAGGGCAAATTAAAACGCTGCTTGCAGGGCACCCAACGATTGTGGGAGCCCAAACCTTAACAAGATTCTTTGCTATTCATGTCTTCTTCCTGCCTGGCGCTTTGCTAGGATTAATGGGTGCACACTTTATCATGATTAGAAAACAAGGAATATCAGGTCCGCTTTAAAAGTTGAAAAGAGGAGGGAGATAAGATGCATCGCGGAAAGGGAATGAAGTTTGTTGGAGATTCACGCGTACCAGATAAAGAAAGACGCAATATTCCAAAAGATTATTCGGAATATCCAGGGAAAACAGAAGCATTCTGGCCTAACTTTTTACTCAAAGAATGGCTTGTTGGCGCTGTCTTCTTAATTGGATATCTATGTTTAACAGTTGCCCATCCTTCACCACTTGAACGAATGGCGGACCCAAATGATGCAGGATATACGCCATTACCAGACTGGTACTTTCTATTCCTCTACCAGCTCCTAAAATACACGTATGCTTCAGGGCCATATAACGCAATTGGCGCTTTTATTATTCCAGGAATTGCGTTTGGAGCACTTTTACTTGCACCATTTCTTGACAGAGGGCCTGAAAGAAGACCAACAAAACGCCCGTTTGCAACAGGGTTTATGCTTTTAGCTGTAGCAGGAACGTTCTACTTAACATGGGAATCTGTAAAAGCAGTTAATTGGGAAGAGCGTGAAGCACAAGGTGAAATTAAAAACGTCGCAGAAGTTGACCAAGAAGCAGAAGGGTATAAAATTGCGAATGAGCAAACCTGTTTGCAATGTCATG
The DNA here is from genome assembly GCF_057808375.1 of Priestia sp. TRM10. Taxonomy (NCBI): domain Bacteria; kingdom Bacillati; phylum Bacillota; class Bacilli; order Caryophanales; family Bacillaceae; genus Priestia; species Priestia sp. TRM10. The sequence goes on along the minus strand of NZ_JBJZOT010000015.1, from coordinate 835,349 downwards.
GAGAAAACCTTGAAGGAGGAGCAGGAGGGCCTGCATTAGCAGAAACAAAGCTCTCGGCAGATGAAATTGCAAAGATTGCAAAAGAAGGAAGAGGAAATATGCCTTCTGGAGTTTTTAAAGGAACAGATGAAGAGTTAAAAACGCTCTCTGAATATATTGAGAGCGGTGGAAAACCTAAAGAATAAAAAATAAGGAAGCCGGTTCCTAGTAGCCTGCTTCCTTATTTTATTTGGACACCTTATAATGAGGGAAAGGAGGTTAGGATATGGAGTATCTTTCTATTGTTTTAAAAGATCGACGTTTTTTATTTTTATTGCTTATTATTAATATTTTAGGAACGGTTTACGGTTACTATTGGTACGGAAATCAGCTTGCACATACGCCAGCTATCTTTTTACCCTTTGTACCAGATAGTCCAACAGCAAGCTTATTTTTTGTTTTTGTGTTAGTTGGGTTTTTATTAAATCGAAACTTTAAACTATTTGAAGCACTTGCTCTCATTACTCTTTTCAAGTATGGAGTTTGGGCTGTTGTTATGAATTTATTAACATATGGTGTCACTGGATTTTTTAATGGAGCGATGCTTATGCTCGTGCTTTCACATTCAGGAATGGCACTTCAAGGTCTTCTTTACGTTAAAGAATATCGTTTTAAGATGATTCATCTTGTTATTGCAGGGATTTGGACTTTACATAATGAAATCATTGATTACGTTTTTGGCATGATGCCAACATATAGCATGCTAAATAATTATATGAAGGAAATTGGTTATTTTACATTTTGGCTTAGTATAATCAGTATTTTACTTGCTTATTTTCTTGTTTTACATAAAGATGATTCTCATACAAAGAAAGTATAAAAATGGGCGAACGAGACGACACCTTCATACTTACAATAGCTAGTAGGCTATATATACGAGGTGAAAGAACGTGGCGCAAACGAAAAAGAAACTTCATCCAAAGGTCCAGGAGTTTAAAGCTTTTGTGAAGAAAAATCCCAAACTAATTGAGGAAGTTCGCGCAAATCGCAAAACATGGAAAGAGTTTTATGAGGATTGGTATTTGCTTGGTGAAGAAGACGAAGTTTGGAATGCTTATAAAACAGATGATGAAGAAACAAAAACTGAATCTTCACAGCGTGATTTTATTAGCGGGCTTTGGAGTCAGCTTAAAAAAATGGATATGAACCAAGTTCAGCATTATATGTCAAACGCAAACGCAGCTATTTCTAGCTTGCAAGGATTAATGCAGGAATTTAGTTCAAATACCTCAAAAAGCAATACCCAGAAACAACAAGGGGGAGGGAACGCGTCTCCATTTTGGTTCAAAAAAGACTAAAATAGTTGAGGTGGCAGCATGCGCCAAGAAGTGTATGAATATATACAAGCAAAAGATAAACTACGTGATTTTATTAGGCAGCAGCCTATGTGGTATCGTAAATTAACGCGTAATCCACACGCCCTGAACGATTTTGAACTAGCGTCTTTAAACTACTACAAACAGACAATTCCTCATAAAGTTGAGAAGTTTTATAATTCCGTTGAGATGGCAAATATGATGCTAGCAATGTTTCAAGCAACAAGAAGTGGAGATTAAAAAGAGTAAAGAATAAAAAAACGCAAACACTATTCCTAAAAAAGGAGGAATTGAGTTTGCGTATTTTATTACTTGTTTTCGCTCTTTTGAGTCCGACAGCTGTACATGCTGCTGAAAAGCCAACGCTAGATGTGAGTTATAGTGTGAAAGAAGGAGCCGTATATATTGATTGTCGTCTTCACAACTTTTCATTTGTGCGAGATGATGAAAACAAAGGTGTGCTTAAAATAACGATTGATGATAAAAAGACGATCTTTATTGAGCAGGCTGCATTTGTGATAAGAGGATTAAAAGGTGGAGAGCATAAGGTTCAGATTGAAGTGATGAAAAATGAGGAAAATAGCTATGGCGTAGAAAAAGAGATTTCTTTTCAAGTAAAAGAGGAAAAAGAACAAGAGCCTATAACTGAATAGGAAAGAAAGTATAAAATCACATTTTCTCATCTTCGCGCTTTTTATTACAATACCATTCATGGTAGAATGGAAAAGGGTAATAAAAAGCGTTATTTTTATGTTTTCTTTTGAAAATGCCCCATATAACGTAATCTGAAAAAGAAAAGCGGAGGTATAGATGAATGTTTGCGACGATGGAAACCATTCATTTGTTAGAACAGGCTGACGAGCTATCCGCCATGATTATCCATTCAGAAATCGGCGACGATTATCGAACAAAGTTAAAAGAATTAGAGGAAGATAAGGAAGCGCAAGCTCTAATTAGCGAGTTTGTAAAGATGAAAGAACGCTATGAGGAAGTTCAGCGTTTCGGAAAATATCATCCGGATTTTAAATTTGTTACAAAAGAGATTCGTCGTTTGAAGCGAGAGGTTGACTTACACGGTACAATTTGGGCGTTCAAGCAAGCTGAGAAAGAATTGCAAAATGTGCTTGATGAAATAAGTGTAGAGATTGGTAGCGCTGTTTCAGCTCAAATTAAAGTACCAACAGGTAATCCGTTTTTTGATACGATGTCAAGCTGTGGCGGTGGCTGCGGCGCTGGTGGAAGCTGTGGATGTAGCTGACCTAATATAGATTTTAAGGCGTGTTACAGTTTAGTAACACGCCTTAGCATTATACATAGTACAAGCAATAAAGGGGGAAGCAATGGTGATCATGACAGAGCGACAAGGCCTTGTCGTTTATTTAAACTCTGTAAAGCAAGCAAAAGCTTTAAGAAAATATGGAAACGTTCACTACGTTTCAAAATCGCTTAAATATGCGGTTTTATACTGTGATAAAGAAAAATCAGAAGGTGTAATGACTAAATTAAAGAGCCTTCCATATGTGAAGAAAGTTCTTCTATCTTATAAAGGATCTCTGAAAACAGAATTTGAAAATTCAAGACCTGATAAAGCAAAAGAATATGATTATAAAATTGGATTATAGAATTTAGCTTAAAGGCGGAATATAGCGATTCATTCGCAAAATGCCGATTAAATGCTGGAAGTAAAGTTCCTTTTCACCAAAAAAAGTGGAGGGTTTTACATCAAGCGTTATAATGGTTTTTCCTAAATCTTCAGCAAGCGCTTCGAACAGTAGAAGTCGCTTGCTTTTTTGATCTGTAACAGCAATACCTTCGCGACAAATATAAAGAGGCTGAAAAGAACCAACAGAAGTAGGCTCAAGGATGACAAGAAAGGAAGAGAGCTTTCTTCCCTCTTTTTCTGTATTTAAAATCATAAGATGGCGTACACGGTGTGATTGATTTCTCGCTATTTCTAATAGTTCATAAAGATCTGAATAACCTTCCCCAAGTTCAATGAAACGTTGAATCATCTTCTTTTCTCCTTTAATGTTTTATAATAAGAGCTAAGCTTACTCTACCAAAAAAGACAACATAAAAAAACCCTGCAATCACTTGATTGCAGGGTCCTCCTATAGCAAGATTAACATTCCCGTATGTTTGTTAATCAAGATAAGAAGGCAAAGGGAGAGGAGAAACCGGAGGAAGAACTTATGGGGAACGTAAGTCTTCTCCGCGGTTGGCAACAACATCTCATCAAGATGTTGCTAATTGTCAGTTTATCCAAATCTAAAAAAGTTATACAAAAGGCCACAAAAAACTTTAAAAGAAAGCGAGCTTGTTTTACGTTTGTATAAGAATTTGATAAGATAAGTGAAATGAAGTATACATATCTTGACAAGCCGAGGTTGAAAAATAATGAGAGTAGTATCAGGTGATAAAAAAGGACTAAGTTTAAAAGCTGTTCCAGGCACAACAACTCGCCCGACAACAGATAAAGTAAAAGAAGCGATTTTCAATATGATTGGACCCTATTTTGATGGTGGGATAGGGCTTGATTTGTTTGGAGGCAGCGGTGGCCTTGGAATTGAGGCGCTAAGTAGAGGGCTCCAAAGCATGATTTTTGTAGACCGAGATGGGAAAGCCATTCGGACCATCAAAGAAAATCTAAATTCCTGTAAGCTTACAGATCGTGCTGAAGTGTATCGCAATGATGCAGAACGAGCGCTGAAAGCTATAGAGAAACGAGAGCTACACTTTGATTTAATTATGCTTGATCCGCCATATAAAGCGCAAAAACTCCTGCATCTTATGGAGGAAATTCAAAAACGTCATTTGTTAAAAGAAGAAGGAATTATAATGGCGGAGCATGAGAATAATGTTGAACTTCCAGAAGTTATTGGTAAGCTGAACCGCGTTAAAAAAGAAGTATATGGATTAACAGTGATTTCGATTTATAAACATGGATAAAACAAGTTTTAGGAAAAGAAGGGAGCAAAATTATGGGGAGCATTGCAATTTGTCCAGGCAGCTTTGATCCTGTAACAAATGGCCACTTAGATATTATTACAAGAGGTGCAAAAGTGTTTGATACGGTTTATGTATGTATCTTGCACAACTCTGCCAAAAAACCGCTTTTTTCAGCTGATGAACGAGCAGAATTATTAAAAACAGTTACAAGTCATCTGCCAAACGTTAAAATCGAGATTCATACAGGTCTTTTAATGGAATATGCGAAGCAAAAAGATGCAAGCGCTATTTTAAGAGGTTTGCGAGCGGTCTCTGATTTTGAATATGAAATGCAAATTACTTCTGTAAACCGAGTACTTGATGACAATATTGAAACATTATTTATGATGACAAACAATCAATATTCTTTTTTAAGTTCAAGCATTGTAAAAGAAGTAGCCAAATACGGAGGGAACATTTCAGAACTTGTGCCAGCCCCTGTTGCAGAAGCACTTAGTCAAAAGTTTAAAGAGTAAAAAAAGCGATAGCGTTATCGCTTTTTTTTATAACTTATACTTTATTTTACGACTATACAGATAAGTATATATAGTAAGCATAGCAATAGTGAAGAGCGGACCATATGTAATGCATATTTGCCACCATTCTGTGAAAAAGAGCGATAAAACACTTTGAGAAGGTTCACCGCTTCCACTTAGTGTTGTAACATGTTCACGAAGCGGATTCCATAAAAGGAAAATAAGGAAAACGGAAAACACAGCATGAAGGATACGGGCCATGAAAAAGGGTGAAAAGCGAATATCAGTATCTGCTAAAAGACTTGCTACTTGGGCTTGAACAGACAATCCGCTAAATGCAAGAACAAATGACGCGAGCACAACTTGTTGAAATAGTGGTGAATGAGTTTCGCTAATAAGCTGGTTGCCGAGCGTGATTTCAAAAATTCCTGAAATAAACGGCAAACTTAAAGATGTTGACAATTTAAGGGCTGAAAAGATAATGCCAAGTCCTTCTCCAATGAAAGACGTAATGTTGGTTACATAAAGAAGCCTGTTTAACACAGAAAAAATGATCATAAATCCGCCGATCATAAAGAGCGTTTGCACAGAGGACATAATTGCATCACCAAGCAGTTTGCCAATCATTCGTCCATCTTCTATTCTAGCTTTATGCATTTCTTTAAAAGCAATGAGGGGTGAAAAAGAGCTCTTTGGTTCTTTAGTACGGTAATCTCTCTCTTCCTTTCGTCCGTAGAATCTCATTGCGATGCCAACGAGCAAATTTCCCCCATAGTGAGCGCAAGCAAGTAACACTCCTAAATGAGGATTATGAAAAAAACCGACAGAAACGGCTCCGAAAATAAATACAGGGTTTGAAGAATTCGTAAAGGAAGCAAGACGTTCTGCCTCAATGCGGGTTAGCTGCCCTTTTTTACGCATGTTTGCGGATAGCTTGGCTCCTGCTGGAAATCCTGAAGCCATTCCCATTGCAAGTACAAACCCACCGATACCCGGAACGCGAAAAACAGGGCGCATCAAAGGTTCAAGTAAAATACCAATAAAGCGAACAACTCCAAAACCAATCAACATCTCAGAAATAATAAAGAAAGGAAGAAGAGAAGGGAAAACAACTTCCCACCATATGTTGAGACCCCGTAAAGAGGCATCAAAAGCTTGTTTTGGATACATAATAAGAGTACTTGCTAGCATAAGAGATAATAAAGAGAGAAGACCAGTTTTTATAAACGATGTTTTCACACTTTTCCTCCTTTAGCTATCATAGATTACATTTGGGTTAAACATGCAACAAATAGGGAGACGTGATAAACTATTTTTAACGATTTCGTCTCCAAAGTGAAGGTTGTACATATTCTAATATACGAGCATTGGGGGATTATTTAGACCAAAGAATTCATAAAGGATAATGGGGTGAAGGAGATGAATCGCCCGAAAATTGGTATTGCTCTAGGCTCTGGAGGTGCGAGAGGATTTGCGCATCTTGGAGTTTTAAAAGTCTTAAAAGAAGAAAATATAGAAGTTGATTATTTAGCAGGAAGTAGCATGGGAGCGCTTGTTGGTGCCTTTTACGGAACTGGGCTTGAAATGGAGCAGCTTTATCGCATTGCGTTTGCGTTCAAACGTAAATATTACACAGATCTTACGCTACCTAAAATGGGCTTTATTGCAGGAGAACGTGTGAAAGAACTTGTGCGTATGTTTACGAAAAACAAGAACATTGAAGACTTAAATATCCCTTTATCAATTGTAACAACAGATATTAAAACAGGAGAAAAAGTAGTATTTGATAAAGGACCAATTGCTCCAGCTATAAGAGCAAGTATTTCGATACCAGGCATTTTTGTGCCTGAAAAAATTGATGGCCGTCTTCTTGTCGATGGAGGAGTTGTTGATCGCATCCCAGTCTCCGTCGTAAAAGAAATGGGAGCTGATATTGTTATTGGTGTGAACGTTTCACGTGTTAAAATGGATGCTGAGATTGGTTCGATTTTTGACGTTATTTTGCAAAGTTTTGATATTTTGCAGATGGAACTTGTTAAAAACCGGGAAACAAATTGTGACATTATGATTCGTCCACGCGTTGAAAAGTTTAGCTCAAGAGCTTTTACAAACATTAAAGAAATTATTGAACAAGGGGAAGCAGAAGCAATAAAACAGCTTCCCGTTATTAAGGAAAAGATCGAGACGTGGAAGGAGTCATTTCATGAAAAGTAGCAGCAAAAGAGTTATATGGTTTATCATTGGAGTTCTTATTATCTTCTCCATTACGTTCATTCCATTACCATACTATATTACGAAGCCAGGACTTGCAGAAGAGTTAGAACCGATTGTGAAAGTGGAAGGCGGCTATAAAGAAGAAGGGGCCCTTATGTTAACAACGGTTCGTATTGGAAAAGCAACGCCACTTTCTTATGCACTTGCTCATTTTCAAGACTTTAGTCACCTTTATAAAGAAGAGGAAATATTAGGTGAAAATGAAAGTAATGAAGAGTATAACACTCGTCAGCTTCATATGATGGAAATGTCTCAAGAATCTGCGATTGCCATTGCGTACGAGAAAGCGGGCAAAGATATAGAGTATAAATATGACGGTGTTTATGTAATGGCAGTTGCTCCAGATATGCCAGCAGACGGCGTATTAAAAACAGGTGATATTGTAACGAAAGTAGATAACAAACTTGTAAAACGCAGTGAAGATCTTATCTCATATGTAGAAGGAAAAAAAGCAGGAGATAAAGTAAGCGTTACATTTAAGAGAAATGAAAAAGTCAAAACAGAGACCATTACACTAGAGCAGTTAAAAGTGTTGAATAACCGAGTTGGAATGGGAATTTCACTTGTAACAGATTTTGATATCTCTGTTGATCCAAAAGTTAAAATTAACTCAGAAGAAATTGGGGGGCCATCAGCAGGACTCATGTTTTCACTTGAAATTTATAACCAGTTAACAAAAGATGATTTGACAAAGGGACGTCAAATTGCTGGAACAGGCACAATCAATGAAAAAGGAGAGGTAGGAGAAATTGGTGGAATTGAGCAAAAGATTGTGGCAGCTGATAAAGCAGGAGCGGAGATTTTCTTTGCGCCAAACAATCATGGAGCAAAAAACTCTAACTATCAAGATGCCCTAAAGGCAGCTAAGCAAATTGATACAGATATGAAAGTTGTACCTGTTGATACGTTTGACGATGCTGTTTCCTACTTAAATAAGATGCCTGAAAAAGAATAGAAAAGAGCTGTTTTCCGTATGATACGGGAAACAGCTCTTTTTTCATAGTTGAATAGGTGGTGTTGTATATTCTTGCTTGAAAAAGCGCTGACGCACCTTTATATCTAAAGGTAGGCTATATACTCTAGTTGCTTTTATATCCATATTTAAAAGGGGATGGTCCATTTTAGATACGGCTGAAACAAGGGGAACTTCAAAAGTTTTTTTCCTTGTATTTAAGTAGTTTTTTCCTTGCTTTGTCATTCCAAGAAGTCTTGCATATGGAGGAGGACTGCTTAGAAGAGTTTTAGCTTCTTCTTTATTGGTATTCATTAAAATATGTAGGCACATGCGCTGAAGTCTTGTCCATGTGTAACGTTTGTTTTTAATAAGGGTCATCAATGTTTGGAAGGAGTCAGCTTCTTTCATCATTTTTAAGAAGCGGTATTCCATCCCTTCTTCCATTTCATAATGACTTTTAAGCTCAGAAGCCGAAAGAATAAAAAGTTGATGCTGCAAATAGGAGAAATAGGCTTCCCAATTATGCAAAAGTTTATATGTTTTCTTATACTTTTGCAGCTCATCAACTGTAGAAAGTGGTGTGAAAGAAGAAAGACTTTCAATAGTTGTTTGGTTTGAGAATAGATTTTTTCGGATGCTTGTAGCACTTGCAATAGGACCACTTGGAAGACTTTCATCATGATAGTCTGCACTTTTTCGCTGAATTGTAAAAGGAGCTAACTTAGCACCAAGTTTCTGAATTTCTTTTACATAAGAAAAACCAAGGATATTGTTTGGTTGTGATAAATCTAAATCAGTTTTAAAATGAGTTAAAGCATTTGTTACTGCATTTGGGTAGCTTTTCCCTTTTTTCATTTCAGCTTTAATGTTTTCTTCGATAAGAGGTTTGTTTGCACGTGCAATTTCAGCTGCTTTTAGGAAGGCAGAGATATCTCCATGTTCACTCCCAAAGCAAAGAGAAGAAACAGATAAGGATTCTAGAAGGTTTATAGCACCATATGCAAACGTATCAGCGTGTCCTACGGCAAATAAAAAGGGAAGCTCAATCACAACATCTGCTCCTGATTTTAAAGCCATTGCAGTGCGAGCCCATTTTGAAACAAGAGCAGGTTCCCCGCGCTGGAGAAAATTCCCGCTCATAATAACGACTGCACAATCTGTATCACTTTGCTTCTTTGCTTCATTTATATGGTAGAGGTGCCCATTATGAAACGGATTATATTCGGCAATAATACCTACTGTTTTCAAGCTTTTTGCCTCCTTTTTAAACTTTTCTTTTGCAATTTATAAAAAAAATGATAAAGTGGATATACGATAACGATTACCAACATTATAGTGTAAAGAAAAAATATTGACAAATAGCTTTGTGAAGGCTATAATTACTTTTGTTGCTTTGAGGTGATAACGTTGAAATGGTCAGTGCACCAACTGCGTAAATTACAAAGTAAAGGTTTAAATATAGATGAGAAAGTAGATCTGTCTGACATCGTAAAACGAGATGGAGAGATTCGTGATATTTCTCCTGTTCATATTACGGGAAGAGGAGACATTTTCTCAACACATGTTACCTTTCATTTAAGAATACAAGGGGAACTTATCTTGCCTTGTGCGAGAACACTTGTTGATGTTCCTTATGAATTTGACATTGAAACGGATGAAACCTTTATTTTAACGTCAACAGATGAAGAAACAGGAGAAGATGTTCATTACATTGAACAAGATATCGTTGATTTACAGCCGGTAGTGGAAGAACTTATCGTCCTTCAAGTACCTATCCAAGTTTTTAGTGACGAACAGAATCCAGAAGGGGCTGCCCCTCAGTCTGGTCACGATTGGCAGGTTATTACAGAGGAAGATCAAGAACAAAAAGTAGATCCACGTCTCTCTGTTCTTCAGGATTATTTTAAAGACAAGAAAGACTAACAACCTTTAAGAAGATCCGGCTTAACCGGCCTTCATATGATGTAAATCCTTTTAAGGAGGTGGGAAGAATGGCTGTACCTTTTAGAAGAACTTCTAAAATGAAGAAAAGAACTCGTCGTACGCATTTCAAACTACAAGTTCCTGGTATGGTAGAATGCCCAAATTGTGGCGACATGAAGCTTGCACACCGCGTATGTAAAGCTTGTGGAACATACAAAGGAAAAGAAGTAGCAAAATAATAAAAAAACAGTGCATTTTTGCACTGTTTTTTTATTTGTCTTGAAAAAGAAGAGTTTAAAAAAACAATCATGTATTTCTTCTAGTCTATCTTCCCTATTAGCTGCATACGTATATAGTAAACAGAATAGGGGGGATTAAAGATGACATCAACAAGGCAGGATGCATGGACTAGTGATGAAGATTTATTGTTGGCGGAAGTAGTCCTTCGCCATATTAGAGAAGGTGGGACACAGCTAGCCGCTTTTGAAGAAGTAGGAAGGAAGCTATCAAGAACATCAGCTGCTTGCGGATTTCGTTGGAATTCCTATGTTCGCAAGCAATATAAAACAGGGATTGAAAGTGCTAAAAAACAGCGAAAAGAATTTAAGTCTTCAGCTGTTCCAGCACCAATTTTTGTACAAAATGCTTCTGAGGAAGGAACAGGGGTTAAAACGTTAACGCTTGATGAGATTATTAGCTATCTGCAGAATCTTAAAAATGGAAATGGTGGTTCTTTGGAAACTGCAGAAGAAAATAAAAAGCTTAGTTTGAAAATAAAAGAGTTAGAAAAGAAAGTAAACAGGTTAGAGCAGGAAAAACAAATGCTACAAACAAATTTAATTGTTGTAAGAGACGACTATAAAGCTCTTATTGAAATTATGGAAAGAGCAAAAAGAGTTGTTTTAAGTGACTCAACTGTAAAGGAAAAAGTGGAAGAAGTGAAGTAAAAGACAAGAAGGGAAATCCCTTCTTGTCTTTTTTATTTATAAGGTTGTTAAGCTTTTTGAGAAACACCAGCAGGCTGCCACACAAGCGGATTCTCGCCTAAGTCTCGATCCATATCGTATTTTACAGGAGTGAAGCCCATCTTGTTCCAGAATTCACTTGACTTAACACGTGGACTTGTTTTAATTGGTAAGTTAAACGATTTGGCAAACTCGATAAGAGCTCTTCCATATCCTTGTTGTTGATAGTCTTTCAGCGTCTCAAGTTTCCATATTTCAAGATATTCTTGAGAAGGTTCAAAGTATTGATCATATTTCTTTCCTCGCTTGTATAAACTCATACGTGCGACTAAACTATCTCCTAAATAAATTCCAAAGAAAGGTGACTCTATTTCATTTTCTGAGATGTTTGCTTGTAAATCTTCTAACATGGAGAGCTCTTGTATGCCATATTCTTTAAATTTCTTAAATTCTTCGAGCGTCTTGTAGTTGATTTTTAGCCTCTTTACATCTTTGTTATACATAAAAAATCCCCCTTGTAGAAGTAATAAAAAACCCCTTGTTTTTATTATATACTAAATTATTAGAAAATTGCTCGTACAATGCTTAGGAAATGTTCTTAAGGAGGGTGAAGAGAGCAGATGATGAATATTAGGGGAAGAATAAAAATGAGACTTTCGCCCTTCTTCGGCTCTTTTTTTTCTTTCCTTCTGTTGGTACAATACAAGAGAGAAAAGACTTTTAAAGGAAAAATGATAGAAGGAGAGCAAAATGGAGAAACTAGACGTAATTGGTGGGGGAAGCCTTGGATTATTATATGCAGGGTATTTATCAGAACAATGGGATGTTACTTTATACACTAAAACAGAAGAACAAGCAAATGCTATTAAGCAAAAGGGGATTTTAGTTTATAAAGAAGCTTCTCTTCGCTTTTTTCCAAAAGTGAAACCAATCTCTTCTTATGTGGATGAAGGTCATCTCGCTATAATAACGTTAAAGGAGTATCAGCTCTCTTCAATTATGCCCATTTTAAAGACTACATGCCGTCCTCTGCTTTTTATTCAAAATGGTATGAATCACTTAAAAATGCTTGATGAATTAACAGCTGAAAATGTTTTTCTAGGAGTTGTTGAGCATGGAGCATTGCGGCTAAATGAAAATACCGTTCATCACAAAGGAGAGGGAAAAACAAAAGTAAGTGTATGGAGAGGGGAGGAAACATTCCTTTCTTTGCTTTTGAGATATGACAAACAATTTCCATTTGTTTATGAACATGATTGGAAGGAAATGCTTCTTGGGAAACTTGTCATAAATATACTCGTGAACCCCTTAACAGCTCTTTATAAAGTAGAAAATGGAGTTCTCTTAGAAAATCCCTACTTTCTTCAAAATATGAGAGCTTTACTTAATGAAGTACATAAGGTGTTAGAGTTAAAAGATGTGGAAAGTACTTTTAAAAATGTATTAACAATCTGCAAAAACACCAAGGATAACCGTTCTTCAATGCTTCAAGACTTGCAAAATAGAGGTATAACAGAGATTGATGCAATCGTTGGTTACGTGTTGGAAGAAGCGGAGAGAAAGAAAATCGAGACGCCTCTCTTATCATTTTTATACGCTTCTATAAAAGGATTAGAGAAGGGGGAGAGTTAAGGATGGAAAGCATCTTTTCAGCGATTTTAGCAACGCTTATAACGCTTCCTTTAGTGGCGTTTATTCTGTTTTATGCTGTGCTTCGCAAAGTTTTGAGAAGCAATCGAAGAGCTTTTCATCTATCAATTGATATTACAACTGTTATCCTTATTTTCTCTGTATACTGCCTATCTGCCGTTATTTGGGAAGGCTCATATTTATGGCTTATTTTACTCATCCTTTTAACTATTGCAGCTCTCACAACACTGCTACAGTGGAAGAAGACGAAAGACGTCCAATTTAAAAGAGTTTTAAAAGGATTTTGGAGAGTGAGCTTTCTTCTTTTTTTTATTGCGCATTTAGCTCTTTTTATATATGGGATTTTTAGTCGTCTGCAAAATATTTAGCTGAGGCTATTTACTAGACGAATGAACGCATAGCATTGATAATGGGAAGTGTGAATTCGAGTACAGAAAGGAAGTTCATCAATGGAACTTATAGATTATGCGGGAAAACCTCTTAATCCACTTATGAACGATTATGTGAATGGAGATTCTTTTATTGGAGAATATTTTCATTATGATGTTTTATCTCCAAACGTTTATAAAGAGCGAAAAGAGGACTTAATGCTTCGCTCGTTACCAAGAGAGGCATTAGTAAATCATTTGCTTTCATATAACGAACATTTAGGTGCCTGTAAAGAAACACTAGCAAGCATTGAGACTTTAAGAAATGAGGAAACAACAGTTGTTGTCGGCGGACAACAAGCAGGTCTCTTAACAGGACCGCTTTATACGATAAATAAAATCGTTTCTATTCTTAATTTAGCAAAGGAGCAGGAGGAAAAGCTAGGTTCGCGCGTTCTCCCTGTCTTTTGGATTGCAGGAGAAGATCATGATATTGCTGAGATTAACCATATTTTTGTAGAAGAAAACGGGATGAAAAAACATGTCTACAAAGATGGAGAACAGAAAATGGCTTCTGAGGCAGTACTTCATAAAGAAACCCTCCAAAAGTGGGTGAAGGAAGCTTTTCAAGCATTCGGGGAAAAGGAGTATTCTAAAGAAGCACTATCGTTTGTTGAAACCTGTTTGCAAAGCGCGACAACGTACGTTGACTTCTTTGCGCTCCTCATCACAAAGTTATTCAGCAAACATGGCCTCATTTTAATTGACTCAGGTTCATCATCTTTAAGAAAAATTGAAGCTGATTTCTTCACACAACTTATTAAAAAGAATGCTAAAATTAGTGAAGCCCTTGAAGAAACGCAGGGGAAACTTCGTCATCGTTATAAAAATGTCATTGAAACAGACATTGCTAATGCTCATATTTTTTATTCAGAAAATGGACGTCGCGTATTGCTCCAAAGAAATGGAGCGAAATTTTACGGAAAAAATGGAAGAATAAAACTTTCAGAAGATGAGCTTTTAACGATTGCTGAAGTGAAACCCGAACTTTTAAGCAATAATGTAGTAACTCGCCCTCTTATGCAAGAATATTTGTTCCCAACGCTTGCTTTTATCGCAGGACCAGGGGAAGTAGCTTATTGGGCTGAGCTTGGGGACGTTTTTGATACTTTTGATATGAAGATGCCTCCTGTTGTTCCAAGACTCTCTTACACATTTATTGAACGCGGCATTGCGAGAGATATGGAAAAATTAGATTTATTGTTAGAAGACGTTTTCTCTGGCAACGTTTCTGTACGTAGAGATGAATGGCTAAAAGAGAGTGGGCAAGGAGCATACCTTTCTCATATTGAGTATTTAGAAGAAGAAGTAGAAAAAGTCCATTCATTATTTCGTGATAAAGTATTGCAAGAAAATAAAAATTACGTTGATCTACTTCATAAAAATCGACAGCTTATTATGAGACAAATATCCGCTATTAGCCAAATTATGGAGAAAGATCACTTGAAAAGACATAGTGCGACTTGGAATAAATATCTTTCGATTGAAAATGCTCTAGTCCCACAAAATGCGCCACAGGAAAGAATTTGGAACGTTTTTTACTACATAAATAAATATGGTTTTACATTTGTAGACGAACTTGTAAGCTGTTCTGTCGAGTTTGATCATAAATTGAAAATCATTTATTTATAAGAAAATCCTGCCACTAGCAGGATTTTTTTTTGACCAAATAGAATTAAAATTATAAACAAAAATATTTTATAAAAAAAACATTTTTGTTTGTAAGAAAGAAATCAAGTCGGAGATACTAAAAAAGAAGAACAAATTCAAAAGAAAAACACATCAGGACTTTTCAATCGTAAAATGTGAACATTATAATGCAACAGAAAGCGTTTTTTTAGCCTTCAAACTGTGGGAGTAATTGGATGTTTTTTTTCATGTTTTACAATGACATAATAAATTGACAAAATTCGTCGATAGTTTGTAGAAAAAGCTAAAAAAAACAAGTAATTTAATATATAATAAAAAAAGCATCCTAAATTAGAGGGTGTAATAGTTTAGGGAACAAAAAGTAGGTGCTAGCATGTTCAAACATAAGACAGTTTTATTAGAAGAAGCAGCAGAGGGATTACATATTAAACCCGACGGCATTTATGTGGACTGTACCCTTGGTGGAGCAGGACACAGTGAATATATTTTACAACAGCTATCATCAGAAGGTCATCTTATTGCCTTTGACCAAGACGATGTAGCATTAGAAAATGCAAAAGAAAAGCTAGCTCCTTATGAAGGAAAAGTAACGTTTGTGAAAAGTAACTTTCGCTTTTTAAAAGAAAAGCTTGAAGAACTTGGCGTTACAAAAGTTGATGGAGTTTTATTTGATTTAGGCGTTTCGTCCCCACAGCTTGATACCCCTGAAAGAGGATTCAGCTATCATCATGACGCTCCGCTAGATATGCGAATGGATCAACAATCAAAGCTAAGTGCATTTGACGTTGTAAATGAATGGCCGTATGAAAGGCTTGTGAAAATTTTCTTCCAATATGGAGAAGAAAAGTTTTCTAAGCAAATTGCAAGAAAAATTGAAAGTTATCGAGAAACGAAAAAAATTGAAACAACAAATGAGCTTGTAGAACTAATTAAAGAAGGAATCCCAGCTCCAGCTCGTAGAAAAGGTGGACATCCAGCAAAACGGGTGTTTCAAGCTATTCGAATTGCTGTCAACGATGAGCTAGGTGTTTTTGAAATGGCGCTTGAACAAGCAATTGATGTTGTGAGAAAAGGCGGACGTATTAGTGTTATCACGTTCCACTCATTAGAAGATCGCATTTGTAAAGCAATGTTCAAAGAAAAAAGTTCTTTACCAGACTTGCCTCATGGATTGCCTATCATTCCAAAAGAATATGAGCCAGCATTAAAGCTGATTACAAGAAAACCAATTCTTCCGAGTGAAGAAGAGCTTAATGAAAACAATCGTGCACGCTCTGCTAAGCTACGTATAGCTGAGAAAGCAAAAGAATAAGAAGGTGCGATAAAAAAAGGGAGGGGTTGCATTGA
The DNA here is from genome assembly GCF_057808375.1 of Priestia sp. TRM10. Lineage (NCBI taxonomy): Bacteria > Bacillati > Bacillota > Bacilli > Caryophanales > Bacillaceae > Priestia > Priestia sp. TRM10. Next base: position 819,338 of record NZ_JBJZOT010000015.1, on the reverse strand, counting down.
ATAATTTAGCGTATAAATTAAAAGAAAAAGAAAAAAAAGTTGTCCAACACGAAATTAAACATGTAACAAAAAAGAAAAAAGTACGTCTTCCTTTAGGTGAAAAGCTTATTTATGTAACGTTTTGTGGGTTTATGCTGTTCGGTTCGATTCAGTTTATTTCGAATCAAGCTGCTCTATATGAAGCAAATGCGAATGTGCAAAAAGTAGAAGAAAAAGTAAAAGCTCAAAAAACAGTAAATATGGATTTAAATGATCAAGTAAAAGAGCTTAGTCAATATGATCGCATTTTAGAAAAAGCTAAAAAACTCGGCTTAGAAATGAATGCAGACAATGTGAAAGTTGTGAGTGAGAAGTAATGTCGAAACAAAACAATCGATCAATACGAAAAGGAGCAGCGATATTAATTTTAATATTTGGTTCGCTCTTTTTTGTGTTAGCTGGTCGCTTTTTTTATATCGAAGTCACAGGAAAAGCAAACGGTCAGCTTTTAGCTTCACGAGCCGAGAAAGCTCATACGCATAAAAGTACAATTGAAGCTCATCGCGGCACAATTTACGATCGAAATGGTACTGCTGTTGCCGAAGATACAACAGCGTATACTGTGATTGCTATTTTGGACAAAGATTATGAAGACCATGTCAAAGATGCAGAAAAAACAGCAGAAAAGCTTGCCCCTCTTCTTGATATGAAAGAAGACAAGCTGCTTTCGCTCTTAACGAGAAAAGGAGCATTTCAAGTTGAGCTTGGCCCAGGCGGACGTAACATTAATCATGAGCTTCGAGCAAAAATTGAAAAGTTAAATCTACCTGGAATTGGATTTAAAGAGAGTTCCAAACGCTTCTATCCAAATGGGGAGTTTGCTTCTCATATCATTGGATATGCTCAAAAAAATGATAAAGGTGAAACTGTTGGAATGATGGGGATTGAAAAGCAGTTTAACGACGCTTTAACAGAAAAGGATGGCTATATGACGTATGAAAGTGATTCTACGGGCTTAAAGCTTCCTAATCCAAAAGAATCCATTGTTGCACCTAAGCAAGGAAAAGATGTGTATTTAACAATTGACCAAAAAATTCAAGTCTTTTTGGAAGAGTCAATGAGCGAAGTGCAAAAAGAGTATGAACCATCAAGTATTATTGGCATTGTAGCAAATCCTAAAACAGGCGAGATTTTGGCTATGTCAAATAGACCTGGATTTAATCCAAATCAGCGGAACATCCAGAACTTTGGAAACAGTGCTATAAGCTCTCGGTTTGAGCCTGGCTCAACAATGAAGATTTTCACCCTCTCAGCAGCTGTTGATGCAGGAGTATACAACGGAGATGAGCTGTATGAATCGGGAAGTTATAAAGTAGGCGGCAGTAAAATTGGCGACCATAACAATGGTGTTGGTTGGGGGCCTATCACATATAACGAAGGAGTGCAGCGTTCTTCAAATGTCGCTTTCGCAAAGCTTGCAATGGAGAAAATCGGCCCTGATCGACTTATGGAATACTTTAAGAAATTTGGTCTTGATAAAAAGACAGGAATTAATATCCCTGGCGAAGTGGGAAGTAAATTTGTGTACAATAAACCGCTTGAACAAGTTACAACAGCATTTGGACAAGGCTCAGCTATTACAGCTATTCAACAAATCCAAGCTGTAACGGCAGTTGCCAATGACGGAAAAATGATGAAGCCGTACGTTGTGAAAAAAGTGGTTGATTCTCAAAAAGATAAAGTGATTTCAGAAACAAAACCGGAAGTAGTAAGTAAACCAATCTCTGCTGAGTCTGCAAAAGAAGTACGTAAACTGCTTCGTACAGTTGTTACAGGCGAGCATGGAACAGGTGCTGCTTATGACATTGATGGATATGAAGTAGCAGGGAAGACAGGAACAGCACAAATTGCAGGAGAGGACGGTAAGTATCTGACAGGACGTGAAAACTATACGTTTTCATTTATGGGAATGGCTCCAGCAGATGATCCTGAATTAGTGATGTACGTTGCTGTTAAGCAGCCTCATTTGAAAGCATATGAAACAGGTGGAAAGCCAGTTGCTGAAGTGTTCAATCCGACAATGCAAAAAAGTTTGCAGTATTTACAGGTGAAACCTAGTGAAGAAGAAAAAGAGAAAACAAAATCTAGTGAAACAAAGTATGGAAACACGCTAGATTCATATGTTGGTTCTTCTGTTGAGGAAGCAAAGAAAGAATTAACAGGAAAAGGGCTCTCTCCAGTTATTATTGGGAACGGGGAAACAATTGCAGAGCAGCAGCCTGCTCCGGGTTCAAGAATCATTTATGGAAACAAGGTTTTCCTACAAACCGATGGTTCACCAACAATGCCTGATTTAACCGGATTTTCTTACCGTGATGTGCTCGAAATTAGCGAGCTGCTTCATTTAAAGACAGCTGTTAGCGGTCACGGATATGTAGCAAAAGGCAGTCAAAGTATTAAAAAAGGTGCCTCCTTGGAAAATAAAAGTCTTTTAAGCGTGGAACTTCACTCAGCAAAGAAAGCAGCTGAAGAGAAGCGAGAAGATAGCGACGAAGAACAAGAAGAATCAAGTGACAGCAACGCACCGCTTGATTAATAGATTAAAAGATTACGGTTTTCAGTAAATCCAATGTTCTCACAAGTAAGAGCGTTTAATTCTTATTTGTGGGAACTTTTGCTTGTGAATAGGCCTCCTCTGTTCGTTCTATATGAGAAAGTACAAGCATATAGTAGAGAACGAGCTTAAACGTAGGGGAGGAAATGTAATATGCGCGTGTCTGGAGTTACCGTTCGAAAGCGACTGTTAATCGTCCTTTTTGTCGGGATTCTGATCTTTTCGATTATTAACGTTCGCTTAGGATACGTTCAGTTTGTATTAGGAGACACATTAACAGAGCAAGCCAAAAGTTTGTGGAGCCGAAACATTCCGTTTGAGCCAAAACGTGGCGAAATTCAAGATCGAAATGGAGTAGAGCTTGCAACAAATAAAAGTGCCCCTTCTGTTTTAATTGTTCCCAGACAAATTGAAGATCCTGTAGAAACTGCAGAAAAGCTTGCTGCTGTACTTAATATGTCAAAAGAAAAAGCATACAAGCATGTTACAAAGAAAGCAGCAAGTGAACGAATTAATCCAGAAGGGCGTAAAATCTCTCATGAAAAAGCAAAAGAAATACGCGCACTTGGATTAAAAGGAGTTTATATTGCGGAAGATTCTATTCGTTATTATCCATTTGGAAGCTATTTATCTCACGTATTAGGGTTTGCAGGAATTGATAACCAAGGGCTAACAGGTCTTGAAGCATATTATGACAAGCAGCTTAGCGGGGAAAAAGGAGCAGTTGAATTTTACTCTGATGCAAAAGGTAAAAGAATGCCTAATATTGCAGATGACTATACGGCTCCTGTAGATGGACTGAATTTAAAGCTGACAATTGATACAAAAGTACAAACTATTTTAGAACGGGAACTTGACCTTGCTGATTCTAAATATAATCCTGATGGGATGATTGCCATTGCAATGAATCCCAAAAATGGGGAGATTCTAGGCATGTCAAGCAGACCGGATTTTGATCCAACAAATTTTAAAAATGTACCTGCGGATGTGTACAATCGAAATTTACCGGTTTGGAGCGCTTATGAGCCAGGATCCACATTTAAAATTATTACGCTAGCTGCTGCTCTTGAGGAGAAAAAAGTAGATCTTGCTAAAGATACGTTTGTTGATGATGGATCAATTGAAGTAGGAGGCTCAACTCTTCACTGTTGGAAGAGAGGCGGACATGGTGAACAAACATTTTTAGAAGTTGTACAAAATTCCTGTAACCCAGGTTTTGTAGAGCTTGGAGAACGTCTCGGCAAAGAGAAGCTTTTTGATTATATTAAAGACTTTGGCTTTGGACAAAAAACAGGAATTGATTTACAGGGAGAGAGCAAAGGAATTTTATTTAATCTTGACCGCGTTGGTCCTGTTGAACAAGCAACAACAGCATTTGGTCAAGGTGTATCTGTAACACCTATTCAACAAGTCGCAGCTGTTTCTGCTGCAGTGAATGGTGGTACTCTTTATACACCACATATTGCCAAAGAATGGACAGATCCTGTTACAGGAAAAGTCGTGAAAAAGCAGGCACCTGAAGCGAAGCGTAAAGTTATTTCAGAGAAAACGTCTGAGCAAATACGCTATGCACTTGAAAGCGTCGTTGCAAAAGGGTCCGGTAAAGGCGCATATGTAGAAGGGTATCGAGTTGGAGGAAAAACAGGAACAGCGCAAAAAGTAAAAGATGGAAAATATCTAGAAAACAATCATATTGTTTCTTTTATCGGCGTAGCTCCTGCTGATGATCCAGAGCTTGTTGTATATGTAGCTGTTGATAATCCAAAAGGAACCGTACAGTTTGGAGGAGTAGTAGCAGCTCCGATTGTCGGAAACATTATGGAAGATAGCTTGCGAGCAATGGGAGTTAAACCGCGTAAAGATCAAATTGAAAAAGAACTAACATGGCTTGACACACCAATGATTGAAACACCAGATTTAGTAGGCTTAGATAAAAAAGACTTACGTGAGCAGCTTGTTGATTTAAAAATAGATGCAAGCGGAAAAGGAGATGTTGTTGTGAAACAGTCTCCAAAAGCTGGAACAAAACTTAAAGCAGGGTCTACGGTTAGAATTTATTTAGGAGAAAAATAAACTCTACGGGCAATTTTATAAAGGTTAGCGTATGCTTAGCGGATTTGGAAATGAAATTATTTCAAGAAATAAGCCTTGGGGAATTCCCCCGTGGCTTATTTTTCTGTAAAATGGGAAGAGGAATGACGCAACTAACCCTTATATTGAGTTTGTGGACATAAAATGATACAACAATGGTTTAGGTAAAGGAAGGTTTGAATACAATGAAACTAACAGAATTAATTAACGTTTTGCCAAAGTGGCAGTTCAACGTTACAAGTAACGAAAATCCAGAGATTACTTCTCTTAAGATGGATAGCCGAGAAGTTGAAGAAGGCTCCTTGTTCTTCTGTGTGAAAGGGTATACGGTTGACGGACATGACTATGCCAAAACAGCAGTTGAAAAAGGTGCAGTAGCTCTTGTAGCAGAACATGAGCTAGATGTTGATATTCCAGTTGTGATTGTTAAAGACACAAGACGAGTTATGGCTTTGCTTGCTAACTTTTTTTACGGACAACCAACTGAAAAGTTAAAGCTTATTGGCGTAACAGGAACAAATGGAAAAACAACAGTAACGCATTTATTAGAAGCAATTTTTCAAGAGAAAAAACAAAAAACAGGTGTTATTGGCACAATTGAAACAAGAATTGGTTCCGAGGTTTATCCTGTTCAAAACACAACTCCTGAATCGCTTGCCCTACAAGGTATTTTCAGCAAGATGGTTGATGAAAATGTCGAAGTTGCAGCAATGGAAGTTTCATCACATGCGCTTGATTTAGGACGTGTTCACGGTTGTGATTACGATGTAGCTGTATTTACGAATTTAACGCAAGACCACCTTGATTATCATCATACAATGGAAGAGTATCGCTATGCGAAAGGTCTTCTTTTCTCTCAGCTTGGAAACCGATTTGAGGAAACGTCTCCTAAATATGCTGTCCTAAATGCTGATGATGCTTCATCAAAACTATATGCAAAAATGACAACAGCTTTTCTACTAACGTATGGTATTCACGCAGAAAGCGACATTATGGCTCGCAATATTGAAATGACAAGTAGCGGAACAACATTTGAGCTTGTGACGCCTCTTGGAAATAAGACAATGCACGTTAATTTAATTGGTGAGTTTAGCATTTATAATATTTTAGCTGCAGCATCGGCTGCATTTGCGCTTAATGTAGATTTAGAAACAATTGTAGCAGCTCTTTCTAAAGTAAAAGGCGTTGACGGTCGTTTTGAAGTTGTCAATGGAGGACAAGACTATACAGTTATTGTCGATTATGCTCATACACCAGATAGTTTAGAAAATGTGTTAAAAACGGTCAAACAATTTGCCGAGCAAAATATATATGTTATTGTTGGGTGTGGTGGAGACCGAGATAAAACCAAACGTCCAATCATGGCCAATGTGGCTGTGTCATATAGTACAGAAGCAATCTTTACTTCTGACAATCCGAGAAGTGAAGATCCAAAAGAGATTCTAAACGATATGACAGCAGAGCTCACAGAAGAAAACTTTACAACAATTGAAGACCGTCGTGAAGCAATTCAGTACGCGATCAACAAAGCGCAGGCTAAAGATGTTATCGTAATTGCTGGTAAAGGTCATGAAACGTATCAAATTATCGGTGGAACTGTTAATGACTTTGATGATCGCAAAGTTGCACTAGAATCTATTGAAAGCAAAACGAAGCAGGCATAAACCCTAGATCTGTTTTTTGATGTTAAGAGGAGGAAATCACGTGTTTGAGCAATTGATATTAGTAACAATTTTGGTGGGGTTTTTAGTAACGGCGGTTTGTTCCCCTTTCTTCATTCCGTTTTTAAGACGTTTGAAGTTTGGCCAAAGCATTCGTGATGAGGGACCAAAATCACACCAGAAAAAAGCTGGAACGCCAACGATGGGCGGAATTATGATTTTACTTTCCATCGTGATCACAACACTTGTGATGACAAATATTTATCTAGAACCAACAGTTGAAACATTCTTACTTCTATTTGTAACAATTGGATTTGGTTTATTAGGCTTTTTAGATGACTTTATTAAAGTGGTTCTAAAGCGTAACTTAGGATTAACGTCAAAGCAGAAACTGCTTGGACAAATTGTTATTTCCGTTATTTTTTACATCGTAGCGCGTTCAGCTAATCTATCAACAGCGGTTAATATTCCAGGTACAGATGTAGAAATCGAGCTTGGTATCTTTTATGTTATCTTTCTAATTATTTGGCTTGTTGGATTTTCAAATGCCGTAAACTTAACAGACGGGCTTGACGGTCTTGTATCTGGAACAGGAGCGATTGCATTTGGAGCTTTTGCTGTGCTTGCTTGGTATGCAGGGCAGTTTAACGTAGCTATTTTCTCTGTAGCTGTTGTTGGAGCTTTACTTGGCTTCTTAGTTTTTAACGCTTATCCAGCAAAAGTGTTTATGGGAGATACAGGTTCACTAGCGCTTGGAGGAGCTATTGCTACAATTGCCATTTTAATTAACGCTGAAATTCTGCTCATTATTATCGGAGGCGTATTTGTTATTGAGACGCTATCTGTTATTATTCAAGTTATTTCATTTAAAACAACAGGACGACGCATCTTTAAAATGAGTCCGCTTCATCACCACTATGAGCTTAGCGGGTGGAGCGAATGGCGCGTTGTTATGACGTTCTGGACAGTTGGTTTACTATTTGCGATTTTAGGCATTTATATTGAGGTGTGGATTTAAGTGAAAACAATCAAAACATATGAAAATCAAAATGTGGTTATTTTAGGATTAGCCAAAAGTGGGCTAGCCGCTTCTAAACTTCTACATAGACTTGGAGCTAATGTAACGGTAACAGACCGTACAGAACCAGAAGAAGAAGTAAAAAGAGAACTAGAAAAAGAGGGGATCTCTTCTGTATTTGGAGAGCACCCTCTATCCCTTTTAGATAATGCTTATATGGTTGTGAAAAATCCTGGAATTCCATATCGCATTCCTTTTCTCCAAGAAGCTTTAAAAAGAGAGATTCCTGTTATTACAGAAGTTGAGTTAAGCTATGAGCTGTCGGAAGCTCCAATTATCGGAATTACGGGAAGCAATGGGAAAACAACGACAACAACTCTCATCTATGAGATTTTAGCAGCAGCCCAAAAAGAACCCCTTATTGCAGGCAACATTGGAACGGTTTCTTGTGAAGTTGGAGCTAAAGCAGAAAAAGACCAAGTTATTGTTACAGAGCTGTCATCTTTTCAGCTTATGGGAATACGAGAATACAAACCTAAGATAGCTGTATTATTAAACATTTTTGATGCTCATTTAGACTATCATTCTTCAAAAGAGGAATATGTTGAAGCGAAGTTTAATTTATTTAGCCATCAAGATGAAGAAGATTATGCAGTTATCAATGCTGATGACCCTGTCATTTCTGCTAATCTCGGGAGTATCAAATCAAAAGTTGTACCTTTTTCACGTCATAAAGAGCTGAAAGAGGGAGCTTATTTATCAGGAAATAAACTGATGTTCCAAGAAGAGAAAATTATTAGCTGGGATGATGTTTTATTAAAAGGAGAGCACAATATTGAAAATGTTTTAGCAGCGATTGCTACATGCAAGCTTTACGGAGCAAGCACAGCAGCGATTGTTAGTGTTTTGAAAACATTTACAGGTGTTAAACATCGAATGCAGTACGTCACAAATATTGATGGCCGAGCGTTTTATAATGATTCAAAAGCAACGAATATTTTAGCAACAAAGGCAGCACTTTCTGGTTTTAAAGAGAACGTCATTTTATTAGCTGGCGGTCTTGATCGTGGAAATGGATTTGAAGATTTAGAAGATGCGCTCTCATGTGTAAAAACGCTTGTGACATTTGGAGAAACAGCACCAAAGCTTGAAGAGACTGCAAAAAATGTGGGAATACAAACAATCAAACGTGTCAATAATGTAGAGAAGGCTGTTGCAGCAGCATATAAACTGTCAGAAGAAGGAGACGTTATTCTTTTATCACCTGCATGCGCAAGTTGGGATCAGTTTAAAACTTTTGAAGAGCGCGGTGACATGTTTATTAATTGCGTGCATAAGCTAAAATAGGAGCTTGTCTCAAAAACTGTTCACACCTTAGGAAGAAGCTCTGAATTCTTGTAGTCAGAGGTGTGCTACATTGTCAACTAAAAAAACAACGCCAGATTTCATTTTAATTGTATTAACTCTTTCATTGCTTACAATTGGACTCATTATGGTGTACAGTGCAAGTGCTGTATGGGCTTCGTACAAGTTTGATGATTCGTTCTTTTTTGCTAAGAGACAGCTATTGTTTGCAGGGCTTGGGGTATGTGCCATGTTTGTTATTATGAACATTGATTACTGGACATGGCGGAAATGGTCAAAATCCCTTATTATCATTTGCTTTGTGCTTCTTGTACTTGTTCTCGTTCCTGGAGTAGGGATGACGCGAAACGGCTCTACAAGCTGGATTGGCGTTGGAGCTTTTTCCATTCAGCCTTCAGAGTTCATGAAGCTTGCAATGATTGCGTTTCTTTCCAAATATCTAGCAGATAATCAAAAGAAGATCACTTCTTTTAAGAAAGGACTAATGCCTTCTCTTGGGCTTGTCTTTCTAGCATTTGGCATCATTATGCTTCAGCCTGACTTAGGTACTGGAACAGTAATGGTTGGAACATGTATTGTGATGATTTTTGTAGCAGGAGCCCGAATTAGTCATTTCGCTTATTTAGGACTTGTTGGGGTAGCAGGCTTTGTTGCTCTTGTTGCCTCTGCACCGTATCGTATCAAGCGAATTACGTCTTTCCTTGATCCTTGGGAAGATCCGCTAGGAAGTGGATTTCAGGTTATCCAATCACTCTATGCTATCGGTCCAGGCGGCTTGCTTGGGATGGGACTTGGTCAAAGTCGACAAAAGTTCTTTTACTTGCCAGAACCTCAAACAGATTTCATTTTTGCTATCTTAGCAGAAGAGCTTGGTTTCATTGGCGGCTCGATTGTGCTCATCCTGTTTGCTCTCCTTCTATGGAGAGGAGTAAGGATAGCGCTTGGAGCTCCTGACTTGTACGGTAGTTTTCTAGCTATTGGGGTTATTTCAATGGTTGCTATACAAGTAATGATTAATATTGGAGTTGTAACAAATTTAATCCCTGTCACGGGGATTACGCTACCGTTTTTAAGCTATGGAGGATCTTCCTTAACACTTATGCTAGCAGCTGTTGGAGTGCTGCTAAACGTTAGTCGACATTCTCGTTACTAAAAAAGAACTGCTACAATTGTAGCAGTTCTTTTTTTCTATCTCTTATTATTTTTGATAAAATAGTTAGGAATGTCTCTGTAATAGAAATTTCATGCAATAATAGAAGAGAAAATGTTTAAAAAACGTAAATTTCATATCATCTATGTAATATAATTTTATGGTATGATTTAAAAAGTTGTGCAGATGAGGTGAAAGATATGAAAGTAATCGTAAGTGGAGGCGGAACGGGTGGTCATATTTACCCGGCTTTAGCCCTTATTAGAGAAATTCAAAAACAAGAAACTAATACAGAAGTCTTATATATAGGCTCAGAAAAAGGACTTGAAAGCGATATTGTGAAAAGAGCAGGTATTCCTTTTCGAGCAATTGAAATTTCAGGGTTTAAGAGAAAGCTATCTTTTGATAACGTAAAAACAGTAGCCCGCTTTTTAAAGGGTGTATCTAAAAGTAAAAAGTATATTAAAGAATTTAAACCAGATGTTGTAATTGGAACAGGAGGATACGTGTGTGGCCCTGTTGTTTACGCTGCTTCAAAGCTTGGGGTTCCAACCGTTATTCATGAACAAAACAGCGTTCCAGGTTTAACAAATAAGTTTTTAAGCAAATATGTAGATAAAGTGGCTGTATGCTTTGAACAGGCAGAAGCTTTTTTCCCTAGTGAAAAAGTGGTTATGACAGGAAATCCCCGTGCTTCTGAAGTACTTAATCAGGACGGAGTAAAAGGAAAAAAAGATGTTGGTCTTAGCTTAACTAAGAAAAGTGTACTTATTGTGGGAGGAAGCCGAGGAGCTCGCCCAATTAATGATGCACTGTTAAGCGTTATAAAGGAAGCGGGTCAAAAACCGTACGAATTTTTATATGTGACAGGTGATGTGCACTATGAGCGAGTTGTGAAGCAGCTTGAAGAAGCGGGAGCGCAAGGAAATGTTATTGTTAAGCCTTTCTTACATAACATGCCAGAAGTCCTTTCTGGTGTTGATTTGATTGTAGCGAGAGCAGGAGCAACAACTCTTTCAGAAATTACCGCGTTAGGGCTTCCGAGCATTTTAGTCCCAAGTCCGTATGTAACAAATAACCATCAGGAAAAAAATGCACGTGCACTAAGCGACAATGATGCAGCAACGCTTTGCTTAGAAGCTGATTTAACAGGCGAACGCTTGCTTGAGTCCATTGATGAAATTTTACTTAATGAGCAAAAGCTGAAAGATATGAGAGCTGCATCGAAAAAGTTAGGTATGCCAAATGCAGCAACCGTTCTTTATGAGCTTTTGAAGAACTTGACAAAATAACTTTTGTCACCTTTAATAAAATGGTCAAAATCACTATTAGGTCAATACCCACATATAATAAAGTGGACGTATATAGCTAGATAAACGTAGGAGGATTCTATGGAACGGTTAGTGCAAGAACTAAAAGAAAATAATGTAGGAAAAGTGCTTCAGCATGAGCCTCTCGCACATCATACAACGCTTAAAATTGGCGGCCCTGCGGAGCTCTTTATTGAGCCAAATAGCGTTCAAGGTCTTGAGAAAGCAATGACTCTTATTAAGAAACATAACATTCCATGGCGAGCAATTGGTCGCGGCTCTAACTTGCTTGTGTCTGATGAAGGAATTAAAGGAGCAGTTATTAAGCTTGGTCGAGATATTAGCGATCTTACAGTTGAGGGAACAAAGGTAAAAGTTGGAGGAGGATACTCCATTGTTGCACTTGCAACACAGCTAAGCCGTAAAGGGCTTACAGGGCTCGAGTTTGCTGCGGGAATTCCAGGCTCTGTGGGCGGCGCTGTCTACATGAATGCAGGAGCCCACGGTTCTGATATGTCCAAGATACTGGAAAAAGCGCTTGTTTTATTTGAAGATGGAACAATTGAATGGTTAACAAATGATGAACTTCAGTTTTCATATCGCCACTCTATTCTTCAAAACGAACGTCCTGGTATTTGTATCGAGGCTGTATTATCTCTTGAAGAAGGAAATCGCGAGGCAATTGTTGAAAAAATTCAAAAGAACAAAGACTATCGTAAAGAAACGCAGCCATGGAATTTTCCCTGTGCAGGAAGTATTTTCCGAAATCCGCTTCCCAACTATGCAGGAGAGCTCATTGAAAAGAATGGCTTAAAAGGATATGAGATCGGTGGAGCAAAAGTAAGTGACCTTCATGCGAACTTTATTGTGAATACAGGAAGTGCAACAGCACAGGATGTTGTTGATCTTATCAAGTATATTCAAAAGACAATAAAAGAAAAAGAAGGCATTGAAATGCACACAGAAGTTGAAATTGTGAGCTAAATCATTTACCGTAACAAAAGGAACAAAGACATAAGAAAAGCTGTTTGAAAGTATGAAAGAAAGGGAAAGTGAGTAATTGGCTTTCCCTTATATCGCAAATTAGAGGGATGCAACTTTTTAATTCTTTTGATCACTTGAAGAAAGTGGTCTTTTTCCTTGCTCTAATAAAGGAACAAAACACAATCCTTTCTTACACGTACGAAGAATCGATTGCGAGAATATCGTTTTTAGGCGTGCTGTATGTGCTATAATGTTAGTAATATGTACAGGCTCTTGCTTGTATGACTAAGCTATATAGGGTGAATGAACATGGATAAACGCAAAGTAGTAAATTTGGAAGATCGTTTACCTAAGCTAAAGGAACAAAGAAAATCAAGAGCTAATCGGAGACTTATTATATACATGTCCGTTTTTTTTATCCTGATCTTGTTTATTCTTTACACACAATCGTCGCTTAGTAACGTGGCTAAGATTAACGTCGAAGGAAACGAGTACACATCCAAAAAAGAAATTATTAAAGCGAGCGATTTATCAACACATACGAGCTTTTTTAGCGTTAATTCAGATGATGTTAGCAAAAAAATTAAAGAAAATACGCAAATTAAGAGTGCTTCTATTGAGAAGGCTTTTCCTAACAAAATCAATATTCATGTGAAAGAGTATGATCGTGTTGCTTACGTAGCTGATGACGGGAAATTCATTCCTATCTTAGAAAACGGAGAGATCTTAAAATCTAATCAAGGGGAAGATACCCATGGGGATGCACCGCTCTTAGTAGGTTGGAATAATGGCGAACGTTTGGAAGAAATGATCAAAGAACTGATTAAGATTCCAGACAGCATTGCGCATTCAATTTCAGAAATTGAGTATACTCCAACAGATGTAAACAAAATGTTTATCACGCTTTATATGAATGACGGTTTTGAAGTAACGGCAAATATTGAAGATTTATCAAAGAAAATTTTAGCTTATCCACAAATCGTTAGTGAGTTAGGACCAGAAGCCGCAGGAGTCATTGATTTTGAAGTATATGACGGACTTTACGACCCATACTTTAAAGACGATAAAAAAGAAGATGAAGCAGAAGAAGCTCAGTAGGAAAAGTGAAACCTTTTAAAGGGAGTATCGTTCTATAATTAGCTCGTTATAACTACTGTTTCTAAAGGGACAAAATAAGTGAAGAGAGCTGGGAAAATGAGGTAGATTTATTTTTCGGTGTTTTTTACTCTTTCTTTGTTTTATAATACCCAATTGGGCGTAAGTTACACTTTTCTAGCCGTTCATATTAGTGTAGACTAATATTTAATAGGTTTACGAATCTTTTACATTCACTTAATAGTAAATTCTTGTTATGATCTAACTCTATTAAAAATAACGGTTATTTAAACAAAAAAGATAAAAAAATTCAATTCACAAAAGGGAAAAAGAGCTATATGTTGAATAGTTTCATATGATAAATATAATTGTTGTTCTCCTAAAAAAGTAGGATTGAAGTGTTAAGGGAGGTGCCAGAGAATGAACAGCAATGAGATTTTCGTAAGTCTTGACATCGGTACATCCAGTGTGAAAGTAATCATCGGTGAAATGAGTGATGATTCACTAAATATCATTGGTGTTGGAAACGTGGAATCTAGTGGACTTAAAAAAGGGTCGATTGTTGATATAGATGAAACCGTTCATTCGATAAAGAAGGCTGTCCAACAAGCAGAGCGTATGGTAGGTATGGAGATTCATCGCGTTGTTGTTGGCGTTAGCGGAAACCATGTAAGATTACAAGATTGTCACGGAGTTGTAGCTGTTTCAAGCGAGAATCGGGAAATTATGAATAGCGATATTGCACGTGTTATTGATGCAGCGCAAGTTATGTCTATTCCTCCTGACCGTGAAATTATCGATGTTATTCCAAGACAGTTCATTGTAGACGGACTAGAAGGGATTACAGATCCTAGAGGAATGCTAGGTGTCCGTCTTGAGATGGAAGGCACGATTATTACGGGATCGAAGACCGTGTTACATAACTTTTTACGCTGTGTAGAGAGAGCTGGACTTGAGATTACGGATATTTGCTTGCAACCACTAGCAGCAGGTTCAATTGCTCTTTCTCGGGATGAAAAAAATCTTGGTGTCGCAATGATTGATATGGGAGGCGGTTCAACAACCGTTTCTGTTTTCAGCAAAGGGCACTTACAAGCTACAGGAATTATTCCAATCGGTGGGGAACATCTCACAAAAGACCTTTCAATTGGTCTTAGAACTTCAACAGAAGATGCAGAAAAAATTAAGCTTGCTCACGGCCATGGATTTTATGATCATGCATCAGAAGAAGAAGTATTTAGTGTACCAATCATTGGAAGCGATCAACATCAGCAGTTCAACCAACTAGAAATCGCTGACATTATCGAAGCGAGACTAGAGGAAATCTTTGATATGGTTGTTCAAGAAGTAAACAATTTAGGATTCAAAGATGTTCCAGGAGGATATGTACTAACAGGTGGTGTCGCTTCTATGCCAGGAGTTCTTGAACTGGCAGAAGTGGTACTTGAAAACAATGTAAGACTTGCAATGCCTGATTACATTGGAGTAAGAGAACCACATTTTACAACAGGTGTTGGCCTAATAAAGTTCGCCTATAAAAATGCAAAAATTCAAGGACGGGATATTAGTACACCTATTCAAGAAGAGATGGTTGAGGAAGAAATAATGGCTCCTCAACAGCCAAAACCAAAACCAAACGCAAAAATAAACTCAAACTCAAACGCAAATTCAAAGCAGAAGCCGAAAAATGAAAAGAACTTATCAAATCGGATGAAACGATTTTTCGGATATTTCTTTGATTAAAAGCAACGTAATTTCTAGAATTAGGAGGAACTTAAGATGTTGGAATTTGATACTAATGTGGATCAATTAGCAACAATAAAGGTTATCGGTGTAGGTGGCGGCGGTAACAACGCTGTAAACCGCATGATTGAACACGGTGTACAAGGTGTAGAATTTATTGCTGTTAACACGGATTCTCAAGCCTTAAATCTATCAAAAGCAGAAGTGAAAATGCAAATTGGTGCAAAGTTAACGAGAGGATTAGGAGCTGGGGCTAATCCTGAAGTTGGTAAAAAAGCAGCGGAAGAAAGCAAAGAGCAAATTCAAGAAGCGTTAAGAGGCGCTGACATGGTATTTGTTACAGCTGGTATGGGCGGTGGAACAGGAACAGGTGCTGCTCCTGTTATCGCTCAAATCGCAAAAGAAGAAGGTGCTTTAACAGTTGGTGTTGTAACACGTCCATTTACGTTTGAAGGAAAAAAACGTGCAACACAAGCTGCAGGCGGTATTCAATCAATGAAAGAAGCGGTAGATACGCTAATTGTTATTCCAAATGACCGTCTTCTTGAAATCGTTGATAAAAACACGCCAATGCTTGAAGCATTCCGTGAAGCAGATAACGTACTTCGTCAAGGTGTACAAGGTATCTCGGATTTAATCGCTGTTCCTGGTCTTATCAACTTAGACTTTGCAGACGTAAAAACAATTATGTCTAACAGAGGATCTGCTTTAATGGGTATTGGAATTGCAACAGGAGAAAATCGTGCAGCGGAAGCAGCGAAAAAAGCGATTTCAAGTCCGCTTCTTGAAACATCTATTGATGGAGCGCAAGGGGTTCTTATGAACATTACAGGTGGAACAAACTTAAGCCTTTATGAAGTCCAAGAATCTGCTGATATTGTTGCTTCTGCATCAGATCAAGAAGTAAACATGATCTTCGGATCAGTTATCAATGAAAATTTAAAAGATGAGATTGTTGTTACAGTTATTGCAACAGGGTTTGATGATTCAAATCTTACAAAAGCAGCACAGCAATCACGTCCACCACTATCTCAAAAATATGAGCGTGAACAGCCAAAGCGTGAGCCTTTAAAACGCGAGCCTGCGCCAAAGCGTGAAGAACAGCCAACTTCTCAACAGGAGTACAGCCGTCCTTCTTCACAGCCATCTCAATCTGATGATGCGCTAGATATTCCGACATTCTTACGAAACCGTAATCGTCGTCGTTAAGCATAATATAAAAAAATCCCGAGAGGAAATCCTCTCGGGATTTTTTTATTTAAGAAGAAAACAAAATGAGCAAAAAAACGTCAAAATTACTTCTTTCTCTCATCATGAACTGACAGACTTTGGTGGGACAGTGTTTTATACTAATTCATAACAAAAGAAGAATAAGAGGGAGGAGTGGAACAGAGTTGGCCATTTATCTTGATTTAATATGGCTACTAAACTTTCTATTTGACGCGCTACTTCTGCTGCTTTGTGCGGTTCTTTTAAAGAGGTCTTTTAAATGGTGGAGACTGCTTCTTGGAGCTTTTATTGGATCATTGATTGTCATTCTTTTATTTACAGATGCAGCTCCTTTTGTAGAACACTATGGAGGAAAACTCACTTTTTCGGTTGTAATGGTCCTTGTGGCTTTTGGTTTTGTTCGCCTCCGCTACTTGATTGAGAGTTTATTAACATTCTATTTTGCTACTTTTACAGTTGGAGGAGGACTGATGGGTCTTCACTTTATGTTCTCAGACACGCTTATTTTCCAAGCTGCTGCAGCTCCTCACTCAGCAAGCTTTGGAGATCCTGTAAGTTGGGTTTTTATTGTTCTCACATTTCCTGTTCTTTTTTATTTTTCTAAAAAGAGAGTGGAAGGATTGCAAACGAGAAAAGTGCTTTATGATGAATTGATTCCAGTGACAATTCATATTAATGGACAAAGAGTAGAGGCAAAAGGGCTGATTGACAGCGGAAACCAGCTTACAGAGCCGTTGACAAAAACGCCTGTTATGATTGCTGTAAAAGAGCTAATGAGTGAAATCGTACCTTCAAAGCTTCTTGAGTTAACATCAAGTCTTGATGAAGATCATCTTTATGATGAACTACCTGTAGAATGGACAAACCGTATTCGCTTTGTTCCATACAGAAGTGTTGGCAGTTCGAGTCAGCTGTTGTTAGCTTTGAAGCCTGACTTCGTAACATTTCAATATCAAGATGAAGAAATGAAAGTAAAACGAGTTCTCGTTGGCATAAGTCCTGTCGAACTTTCACCTGAAAAAGCGTACGAATGTATTGTTCATCCAAAAATGATTGTTGTATCAAACGTTTCTTAATTTGAGAGAAGAAAGGGGCAGAAAAATGGCTACATATAAAATTCGCTTGCGATTATGGTGGTACAAACTCTTAATTAAGCTTGGTTTAAAAACGGATGAAGTATACTATATTGGAGGAAGCGAAGCACTACCGCCTCCGCTTTCTAAGGAAGAAGAAGCTGTTTTGCTTACAAAGCTTCCGAATGGAGATGAAGCAGCCCGTTCGATTCTTATTGAACGTAATTTGCGGCTTGTTGTGTATATCGCTCGTAAATTTGAAAACACGGGGATAAATATTGAAGACTTAATAAGCATTGGGACAATTGGCCTTATTAAAGCAGTTAACACATTTAATCCGGAAAAGAAAATTAAGCTTGCCACATATGCTTCGCGCTGTATTGAAAACGAGATCCTTATGTATTTACGACGCAATAATAAGCTTCGTTCAGAAGTATCGTTTGATGAACCGTTAAATATTGATTGGGACGGTAATGAGCTTCTTCTCTCTGATATTTTAGGAACAGAAGACGATATTATTACAAAGGATTTGGAAGCAACAGTTGATCGGAAACTGCTTTTAAAAGCTCTTCATCAATTAACAGATCGAGAGAAACAAATTATGGAACTTCGCTTTGGTTTAAGAGGAGATGAAGAGAAAACCCAAAAAGATGTTGCTGATATGCTGGGAATTTCACAGTCTTATATTTCAAGACTTGAGAAGCGAATAATTAAAAGATTGCAAAAAGAATTTAATAAAATGGTGTAGCGAGAAGGAATTAAGCCTTCTCGCTTTTCTTTTAATATTTCGAAATTTAGAAATAAAAACAGTGAAACGTATATATAATGCCCTTTTGCTCTTTGTTCTCATTTTTCGTGGCATCCCTACGTGCATATTTTTTCCTTTCAAGGAGATACTGAATTTTGAACATCATCTCCTGATAGGAGGGTCACCATTGGCAAGAAACAAAGTAGAAATATGCGGCGTTGATACTGCAAAACTACCTGTACTAAAAAATGAAGAAATGCGCAAGCTTTTTAAAAGCATGCAAAGCGGTGATACTAGCGCTAGAGAAACGCTCGTAAACGGAAATTTGCGTCTTGTGCTAAGCGTCATTCAACGGTTTAATAATCGTGGTGAATATGTCGACGATTTGTTTCAAGTTGGATGCATCGGTCTCATGAAATCTATTGATAATTTTGATCTTAGCCAAAACGTTAAGTTTTCCACATATGCCGTACCGATGATTATCGGGGAGATTCGTCGCTACTTGCGCGATAACAATCCGATACGGGTTTCAAGATCACTGCGTGATATTGCGTATAAAGCGTTGCAAGTGAGAGAGAAAATCATTGGTGAAACTTCTAAAGAACCAACAGCAGAAGAAATTGCAAAAGTGCTCGATGTTTCACACGAAGAAATTGTTTTTGCCCTTGACGCGATTCAAGATCCTGTCTCGCTATTTGAGCCAATTTATAACGATGGGGGCGACCCAATCTATGTAATGGATCAACTTAGTGATGACCGTAATAAAGATACAAGCTGGATTGAAGAAATTGCCCTTAAAGAAGGAATGAGAAGATTAAACGAGCGTGAAAAATTGATTTTGCGCAAGCGGTTTTTTCAAGGGAAAACTCAAATGGAAGTTGCTGAGGAAATTGGGATCTCACAAGCTCAAGTTTCAAGGCTCGAAAAAGCAGCTATTAAACAAATGAACAAAAATATTCAGAACTAAGTGCAAAAAAGCGGTTAAGACTAGTCTTAACCGCTTTTTTTATCGGATTAACTTCTGTTTTTACAACGCGTCCCATATATATAGTAAAAAGTGTATAAAGGGGAGAAAGAGATGATTCGAATCTCAGAATTTCAGGCAAAAGACGTTGTGAACGTATCAGATGGGAAGCGGTTAGGGAACATTGGGGATGTGGATATTGACGTTTCAACAGGAAAAATCTATTCGATTATTATTCAAGGTTCAAATCGAATGTTAAGTATGTTTACAAAAGAAGAGGAAATTGTTATTCCATGGCGAAGTATAGTAAAAATTGGCTCAGATGTTATTTTAGTTCGCTATAAAAAAGCCTCTGAATTTCCTAGTGAATAGAGCACACTTTTTAGTCAACAGATGATAACAAACTGTGTTACAATGAGAAAAAGCTATGCTTATAATAAGGGGAAGTGTGGATTGATAATAAATGGAACCGTTTGTAAAAAGTAAGAAAGAAACCCTTTTATCGTTAGAGCCGTGGGAAAGTAAGTATGCCAACTTAACGGCTGGATTTACAACAAAAAAGGGTGGAGTAAGTTCTCCCCCTTATGAGAGCTTAAATCTTGGTCTACATGTGAATGATAGTGCAAAAGACGTTGTTGAAAATCGTCATATTGTAGCAGAACAATTGTCATTTCCACTCGAAAGCTGGGTATGTGCAGAACAAGTTCATGGCACAAATATTCAGAAAGTAACGATGAATGATAAAGGTAAAGGAACACAAAGCTACAGTGATGGCATCGCAAAATGTGATGGTATTTATACAACAGATCCATCAGTTTTACTTTCGCTTTGTTTCGCAGACTGTGTGCCGCTATATTTTATAGCTCCGAATTATCACTGTATTGGTCTTGCTCATGCAGGATGGCGTGGCACAGTTGGAAACATTGCAGGAGAGATGATTTCCGCTTTTAAAAGTGAAGGAATACGAGAGAGTGAGACTTTTGTTACTATCGGACCATCAATTGGCGAATGTTGCTATATTGTAAATGATGAAGTTATTGATTTAGTAAAAACGGTGCTAGATGATAGGTCAGGAAGTGCGTATAATGAAGTTGAAAAAGGTCAGTATACACTGAACTTGCAAAAAGTGAACAAGCATCTGCTTTTACAAGCAGGAATTGCAGAAGAAAATATTCTTCTTTCCTCACGCTGTACAAGCTGTGAAAGTGAAACATTTTTTTCACATCGCCGTAATGAAGGAAAAACAGGAAGAATGTTTAGTTTTATTGGATATAAGGAGAGTGTCAACCTGTGAACGTTGCACAAAATGCCGCACATATACATAGCAAAATAAAGGCAGCGTGTGAGCGCGCTAATCGTAACATTGACGAAGTAAAACTCGTTGCTGTGACAAAGTATGTTTCAAAAGAAACAGCTCAAAAAGCGTTAGACGCTGGCGTGGTTCATTTAGGAGAAAACCGCAATGAAGGATTTCTGGACAAATATGAGACGCTTGGTGAAGAAGCTGTCTGGCACTTTATTGGTTCTCTGCAGACGCGTAAAGTGAGAGATGTTATTAATAAAATCGATTATCTTCACTCTTTGGATCGTTTGTCTCTTGCGAAAGAAATAGAAAAACGAGCGGAACACCCTGTAAAATGTTTTATTCAAGTCAATGTATCAAATGAGGAAACAAAGCACGGTTTAAAAAAAGAAGAGGTTATTCCATTCGTGCAAAAGCTGTCAGACTTTCAAAATATTGAAGTGATAGGCCTCATGACAATGGCTCCGCACATTGAAGATCAAGAGAAGCTAAGACACTACTTTTATGAACTTCGACTGTTAAAAGAAAAAATTACAGCTCTAAATCTTCCATCCGCACCTTGCACAGAGCTATCAATGGGCATGAGCAATGACTATGAGATAGCTGTTGAAGAAGGCGCAACTTTTGTTCGTATCGGAACCTCGCTTGTTGGAAAAGAATTTTAAGAAGGAGAGGTAGAACAATGGGAATGAAAAGTAAGTTCAAAAACTTTTTTGCTCTTGAAGAAGATGAATATGTAGAGGAAGAATATGAGCAAAGAAGATATGAAGAGGAACCAAGGGAGCAAGAGCCAAGAGAGATGAAACAGCAAACGCAAACTCAAAACCAAAATCAAAATGTTATCAGTCTTCAAAGCGTACAAAAATCTTCAAAAGTGGTGCTTTTTGAGCCAAGAATGTATGCAGAAGCACAGGATATTACAGATCATTTAAAAAATCGAAAAGCAGTTGTAGTAAACTTGCAGCGCATTTCCCGCGATCAAGGCGTGCGCATTGTAGACTTTTTAAGTGGAACAGTTTATGCATTAGGCGGAGATATTCAAAAAGTAGGAACGAATATTTTCCTATGTACACCAGACAACGTTGACGTTACAGGAGCAATTAGTGACGTAGGTGAAGAACAAGTAACCAATAATAAGAGGTGGTAGCTCTGTTAATATTAAATATTTTAGATAATGTGATTCAAATCTACACATGGGCTTTAATCATTTATGTATTAATGTCATGGGTTCCTAATTTGAGAGAAAATGCCATTGGTCAGTTTTTAGGGCGCATTTGTGAGCCATATTTAGAAGTGTTTAGACGCATCATTCCACCGCTTGGAATGATTGATATTTCACCAATTGTAGCGTTTTTCGTTCTAAATTTAGCTCGCATTGGATTGCACCAAGTGTTTATGATGTTTTTATAAATTTTAAAGCAAGCAGAGTGGTATAATGACAGAACTTTATCAGCATTTCAGAAAAGAAGAGCACGAGTTCGTTGACGCTGTGTTAGAGTGGCAAGGGCAAGTATTAAATCAATATAGCCCAAAGCTCACAGACTTTTTAGATCCCCGTGAACAGGATATTGTGCATACACTTATCGGAAGTGAAGGGGACGTAAAAGTTTCTTTTTTTGGTGGCTATGAAGGGGCAGAAAGAAAGCGTGCTCTTTTATTTCCAAGCTATTATGAGCCAAGTGAAGAAGACTATGAGCTTGAACTTTTTGAAGTCAAGTACGCGTCAAAGTTTGTTACACTAGAGCATCGGCACGTACTTGGCACTCTAATGTCTGTTGGCCTTAGACGTTCAAAGTATGGAGATATTATTGCTGGAGAAGAGCGGATTCAGTTTATTGTAGCTCGGGAGATGTCTTCCTTTGTGAAAATGAACATTTCAAAAATGGGAAAAACGTCTGTATCGTTACAAACCAAACCGCTAAACAGTGTAATGGACAATAAAGAAGAATTAGAACTGAAAGAAACGACAGTTTCATCACTTCGCCTTGATGCGGTTCTTTCGTCCATCCACAACATATCTCGGCAAAAAGTTCAAACTCTTATTAATGGTGGACATGCTAAAGTGAACTGGAAAACACTTGAACAACCTTCTTTTGAATGTAATGAAGGAGATACTCTTTCTTTAAAAGGGCATGGACGAGCTCGTGTTGTTAGCATTAACGGAAAGACAAAGAAAGAAAAATGGCGAATAACGGTTGGTAAACTAAAATAATTGTTAAATAAGGCAGGAATGTGATGTAAAATGTTGAATATGACAATGTGTAGTTTAGATAGCCTTATTTGGTAACAGCGAAAACGCTGTAGTGAAATATACAAATTTAACTATGAACTTAATTGATGGAGGTGGCTCTTGTGCCTTTAACACCTTTAGATATTCACAATAAAGAATTCAACAGAGGATTTCGTGGATATGATGAAGACGAAGTAAACGAATTTTTAGATCAAATTATTAAAGACTATGAGCAAGTTATTCGAGAGAAAAAAGAAATTGAAGAACGAGTTCATGAACTAACAGAAAAGCTTGGTCATTTTACAAACATTGAAGAAACGCTAAACAAATCAATTTTAATTGCGCAGGAAACAGCAGAAGACGTTAAACGCAATGCTCAAAAAGAAGGAAAGCTTATCATTAAAGAAGCAGAGAAAAATGCGGATCGTATTATTAATGAGTCTCTAGCTAAATCTCGCAAAATTATGCTTGATATTGAAGAGCTGAAAAAACAATCAAAAGTATATCGTACAAGATTCCGTATGCTTATTGAAGCACAGCTTGAGATGCTGGATAATGATGACTGGGATCATATGATGGATTACCAAATGGTTGCAGCTGGTGAGGATGTTGACGGAGAGAAAGGCGAATAACGCCCTTTCTTATGAAGAAATCTTGACATCTCAAGGAGAATTATCATATAATACTCAATAAAATGCTCGATTACCCTACAGACGAAGAAAGGGACAGTAATTTCTTTTCAATTATGATCAAGCGAGTCAGGGATGGTGCAAGCCTGATATCAAAAAAGAAATGAACATCACCCTGGAGTTCCATGTTGAACTTATAGTAAACAATGGCGTTTCATTCGCGTTAAGAATGTGAAAGAGGATGAGCTGACTTTTTTCTATCGTCAACGAATCAATTAGGGTGGTACCGCGGGAAACCTTCTCGCCCCTTCATGGGGATGAGTTGGTTTCTTTTTTTATGCCGTAACGAGCGTTTATAGGAAATGACTAGAAGGTGGAGGTAAGGAAATGGAATATAAACAAACGCTTTTAATGCCGAAAACAGAGTTTCCAATGCGTGGTAATCTTCCAAAACGCGAGCCGGAAATGCAGAAGAAATGGGAAGAAATGAGTATTTACGAAAAAGTACAGGAACGTACAAAAGGTCGTCCGTTCTTCGTTTTACATGATGGACCTCCATATGCAAACGGAGATATTCATATGGGGCATGCGTTAAATAAAGTATTAAAAGACTTTATTGTACGCTATAAATCAATGGCGGGTTTCCACGCTCCATACGTACCTGGTTGGGATACGCACGGTTTACCAATTGAGACAGCTCTAACGAAAAAAGGTGTAAATCGTAAAGAGATGAGCATTGCTGAGTTCCGCAAGCTTTGTGAAGAATATGCTTGGCAGCAAATCGATGGACAGCGTGAACAATTTAAAGCACTTGGGGTTCGCGGTGATTGGGAAAATCCATATGTAACGCTTGAGCCGCAGTATGAAGCACAGCAAATTCGTGTTTTCGGTGAAATGGCGAAAAAAGGCTACATTTATAAAGGTCTTAAGCCTGTATACTGGTCTCCTTCAAGTGAATCAGCACTAGCGGAAGCAGAAATCGAATATCAAGACAAACGTTCCCCATCTATCTATGTCGCTTTTGATGTAAAAGACGGAAAAGGCGTTCTAACAGATGAGAAGTTTGTCATCTGGACAACAACTCCTTGGACAATGCCAGCTAACCTTGGAATTTCAGTTCACCCAGCGCTTGAGTACAGCATTGTTGAAGCAAATGGTAGCAAATATGTTATTGCTTCAGACCTTGTTGAATCGTTTACAAAAGAAGTAGAGTGGGATGAGTACAAAGTTGTGCGCACTCTAAAAGGAACAGAGCTTGAAAACATCACTGCTGCACATCCACTATATGGCCGTGATTCCCTCATCATGCTAGGTGAGCACGTGACAACTGATGCTGGTACTGGATGCGTTCATACAGCACCAGGACACGGGGAAGATGACTTTATCGTAAGTCAAAAATACGGACTTGAAGTACTATGCCCTGTTGATGCAAAAGGGGTTATGACAGAAGAAGCAGGCGAGTTTGCTGGATTATTCTATGATAAAGCGAACAAACCAATCGTTGATAAACTTGAAGAAGTTGGAGCACTCGTAAAATTATCGTTCATTACCCACTCATATCCGCATGACTGGCGTACGAAGAAACCAACAATCTTTAGAGCAACGGCACAATGGTTTGCATCAATTAAAGACTTCCGCAGCGAATTACTAGATGCAATTAAAGAAACAGAATGGACGCCAAAATGGGGAGAAACCCGTCTTCATAACATGGTGCGTGACCGTGGTGACTGGTGTATTTCTCGTCAGCGTGCATGGGGTGTTCCAATTCCTGTGTTCTACGCAGAAAACGGTGACTCTATTATTACCGATGAAACAATTGAACACGTATCAAACTTATTTAGAGAACATGGTTCAAATGTATGGTTTGAACGTACAGCAAAAGAACTTCTGCCAGAAGGATTTACACACCCAGGAAGCCCGAACGGTGAATTTACAAAAGAACAAGATATCATGGACGTTTGGTTTGACTCAGGTTCATCACATCAAGCTGTTCTTGAAGAAAGAGAAGACCTTGTGCGCCCAGCAGACCTTTACTTAGAAGGTTCTGACCAGTATCGCGGTTGGTTCAACTCATCTCTTTCAACAGCTGTTGCTGTAACAGGAAAAGCTCCATATAAAGGCGTATTAAGCCACGGATTTGCTCTAGATGGTCAAGGACGTAAAATGAGTAAATCAATCGGAAACGTTGTTGTTCCTGCAAAAGTCATGAAGCAGCTTGGAGCAGATATTCTCCGCCTATGGGTTGCATCTGTTGACTATCAAGCAGACGTACGCGTTTCAGATGAGATTCTAAAACAAGTTGCTGAAGTATATCGTAAAATCCGCAATACGTTCCGCTTCCTTTTAGGAAACTTAGCAGACTTTAATCCAAGTGAACATCGCGTTGAGATGGAAAACTTGCGTGAAGTTGATCGCTACATGATGGCGAAATTAAATGAGCTCATCAAAAACGTAAAAGCAGGCTACGATAACTATGAATTTGCTTCTGTTTACCAAGCTGTTCATAACTTCTGCACAATTGATATGAGCTCATTCTACCTAGATTTTGCAAAAGATATTCTTTATATTGAAGAAGAAAGCAGCCATAATCGTCGTGCAATTCAAACCGTTCTGTATGATTCTCTTGTTGCTCTAACAAAACTTGTATCTCCAATTTTAGCTCATACAGCTGACGAAGTGTGGGCACATATCCCAGCTGTGGAAGAAGAAAGCGTACAGCTAACAGATATGCCAGAAGAGTTTGTTGTACAAGGTGCAGAGGAGCTTTTAACAAAATGGAGCAGTTTCTTAACGCTTCGTGATGATGTGTTAAAAGCACTTGAAGTAGCTCGTAATGAAAAAGTGATTGGTAAATCATTAACAGCTAAAGTAACACTATATCCAAGCGAAACAACAAAAGAGCTTCTTTCTTCTATTAAAGAAGACTTGAAACAAATTTTCATCGTTTCAGATCTTGAGATTGCTGGAAATAAAGACGAAGCTCCTGAAAATGCAGCTCGTTTTGATGAAGTAGCGATCACAGTAGAAAAAGCCGAAGGTGAAACATGCGAACGCTGCTGGACAGTGACAAAAGAAGTTGGAGAAAACAAAAATCATCCAACACTTTGCACACGCTGCGCAAGCATTGTAGACAATATGGAAATTAAAGAAGCATAATGATAAAAAACCTCCGTTTCTATGCGGAGGTTTTTTTATGGATAAAAGGCTTTTTTTACTGTCTTTAAGGAAAAAGTTGTGTTGCACATTTTACGTCCCAACCGGTCACACTATAACTACTCTTAACAACAACTTTAACAGCAGGGATGGGGGATAGCATGTATGAGAGCATTAGACATGAATTACTTGTAATGCGTGATGAGCTTAGGCAGAGTTTATACCGAAATACCGCTAGTACGAACCCACAAGTTAGACAGTATATCCAAGATGATTTAGATGATGTTGAACGAGCGCTTTTAAAGTTGGAAATTGGTGTTTTTGGTGTTGATGAGAGCACAGGAGCACAAATTCCTTATCATAAGCTTTCAGCTCTGCCAACGGCCCGCACAGAGGAAGAAATTATATATCATTAAAATGGCGATAAAAGAGTTAGAAGTAGCACTTAAGCTTCTAACTTTTTTTAATGGGTTAAAAAAGGTCACTTTTAAATTTGAATTTCAAATAGAGGCCAACTTGTGCTAAAATTCATAATGGTAATAAATTCGTCAAAATACTGGCAGAGAAAAGCCTTTTCCTTTTTCCCTATCGTTTGAAGTAGGGTTCTTCTTATTTTTAGGAAGGGTGAAAAGGTAACTAGAGAAGGAGGAGCGGCTGTGTGGTACTATTTGATTGCTCTATTTGTTATTGCGCTTGATCAATTAACAAAATGGATTGTCGTTCAAAAAATGGAGTATGGAGAAAGCATTACGGTAATTGAAAATTTCTTTTACATTACATCCCATCGCAACAGAGGAGCAGCATGGGGAATACTAGAAGGGAAGATGTGGTTTTTTTACCTCATCACGATTATCGTGATTGGAGCAATCATTGTTTATATACAAAAACTAGGCAAAAAAGAAGCGCGTCTTAAAGTAGCACTTGCTTTTATGCTTGGAGGAGCTATTGGAAACTTTATCGACCGTCTCGTACGTAAAGAAGTTGTCGATTTTATTGATACATACATTTTTTCTTACAACTATCCAATCTTCAACATTGCAGATTCTGCACTTGTGATAGGGGTTATTCTTGTATGTGTGTTTACTTTATTTGATGGAAAGAAGGAGTCAAAATAAATGGAAGTTATTACGTTAAGTATGGAAGAAAGTCAAGCAGGACAAAGGCTTGATAAAGTACTTTCTTCTGCTATTGAAGGATCAAGAACGCAAATTCAGCAGTGGATTAAAGATGGAAACGTCAAAGTAAATGAAAGCAAAGCTAAAGGAAACTACAAAGTAAAAGTAAATGATACGATTGTTATTGAAATTCCAGAGCCAGAGCCTCTTGATGTTGTTCCAGAAGAAATGGATTTAGATATTTATTATGAAGATGAAGACGTGCTTGTTGTAAATAAACCGCGTGGCATGGTTGTACATCCTGCGCCTGGTCATGTATCAGGAACGCTTGTAAATGGGCTTATGGCTCATTGTAAAGACCTTTCAGGTATTAATGGCGTTATGCGCCCAGGTATCGTTCATCGCATTGATAAAGATACGTCAGGCCTTTTAATGGTTGCTAAAAATGATTTAGCACACGAGTCATTAGTAAGTCAGCTTGTTGCTAAAACGGTAACAAGACGATATAAAGCAATTGTTCATGGAGAAATTGCTCATGAAAACGGCACAATTGATGCACCAATTGGGCGTGATAAGAAAGATCGTCAAAGCATGACAGTTACAAATGAAAACAGCCGTGATGCTGTTACACATTTCAAAGTGCTCGAAAGATTTAAAGATTTTACTTTTGTAGAATGTCAGCTTGAAACAGGTCGTACACATCAAATTCGTGTTCATATGAAATATATTGGCTTCCCACTTGCTGGAGATCCAAAATACGGACCAAAAAAGACGCTTGATATTGATGGACAAGCGTTACATGCGGGCATTTTAGGATTTGATCATCCACGTACAGGAGAATACAAAGAGTTTGAAGCACCGCTTCCTAAAGAGTTCAGCGACTTACTTGATTTATTAGCAAAAAGAAGTTGACAAACTCTTATATTGGTGACATAATCTTAAGTAGTTAAATAAGACCCTTTAACATCAGTCCTGTGAGGCTGAGAAGGAAACGGACCGCAGATGCAGCAGGCGTCTGCAAGCTTACTATACCCGGCATCCTCTCAGTCACGGACAAAGAGGATGCTTTTTTTATGGAATGAAGAAGTGAGGTGAACGCAGGTGGGAATTAAAGCAAACGTACTAGATGAGCAAGCAATCAGAAGAGCTTTGACACGTATTGCTCATGAAATTATTGAAAGAAATAAAGGCATTCAAGAATGCGTTCTTGTTGGCATTAAAACACGAGGCATTTACCTTGCAAATAGGCTTGCTGAACGAATTGAACAAATCGAAGGAAAGCCGATTCCAGTAGGAGAGCTTGATATTACTCTTTACCGTGATGATTTATCAAAAGCAACAGAAACAAATGAACCGCTTGTAAAAGGTTCTGACATCCCTGTAGAAGTGTCAAACAAGACTGTTGTTGTTGTAGATGATGTCCTTTATACAGGTCGAACAGTGCGAGCTGCAATGGATGCACTTGTGGATATTGGTCGACCATCTCAAATTCAACTTGCTGTGCTCGCTGATCGAGGCCATAGAGAGCTTCCGATCCGCGCTGACTATGTTGGGAAGAACATTCCAACATCTAAGAATGAAAAAGTAACGGTCAAGCTGAAAGAAGTAGACGAACTTGATGAAGTAACAATTATGGAAAAATAATAAACGTAAAAAACCTCCTTTTAAACGGAGTCCTGTGAGGCTCATAAAGGTGGTGTGATAGGATACGTCTATCATCGCCTCTTTATGCCCTCCGGTGTAAAGAGGTTTTTTATTTAAGGAGAGAAAAAGATGGAAAAACAAACGATTGGTGTACAGGAAAAACCACCTTTAAGCAAATGGTTGCCCCTCAGCTTACAGCATTTGTTCGCGATGTTTGGAGCAACGGTACTTGTACCATTCCTTGTTGGGCTAAGCCCTTCAATAGCGCTGATCTCAAGCGGAATTGGAACACTGACATTTTTGCTTATCACAAAAGGGCAAATTCCCGCATATCTTGGTTCATCGTTTGCCTTTATCGCGCCTCTCATTGCGGCTCAAGCAAGCGACGGGATTCAAGGAGCGATGTTTGGGACATTTTTAGCTGGTGTAATTTATGCTATTGTTGCTCTTCTTATTAAAAAAACAGGCGTAAATTGGATTATGAAGCTTTTACCACCTGTGGTTGTAGGCCCAGTAATTATGGTAATCGGCCTTAGCTTAGCTGGCTCAGCAGTGAACATGGCAATGAATGATAGCGATGGAAACTACAACGGCAAGTTTTTACTTGTAGCCCTTGTCACATTGGGAGTGACAGTCATTGCTTCAACTTACTTTAAAGGCTTTCTAGGCTTAATCCCGGTTCTTATCGGTCTTGCTGCTGGCTATATCTTCGCTTTAACACAAGGTTTGGTTGATTTCAAACAAGTACAAGAAGCAAGTTGGATTGCGATGCCAGACTTTTCTATCCCGTTTCTATCTTATACACCTTCATTTTCTTGGAATGTGGCTCTTATCATGATTCCGATTGCGATTGTGACGCTGTCAGAACATATTGGTCACTTGTTTGTACTGAACAAAGTAGTTGAAAAAGACTTTATCAAAAAGCCGGGTCTTCATCGCTCAATCTTAGGAGATGGAGTGGCAACAATGATTGCTGGGTTAATTGGTGGACCTCCAAGCACAACATATGGAGAAAACATCGGCGTGCTGGCGATTACAAGAGTGTTTAGCGTGTTCGTTATCGGAGGAGCAGCTGTGATTGCAATCTTGTTCGGATTCGTTGGAAAGGTTTCAGCTCTTATCTCAAGCATTCCATCACCAGTAATGGGAGGCGTATCAATTTTACTCTTTGGAATTATCGCTTCATCCGGATTGCAAATGATGATTGATAAGAAAGTCGATTTAAGCGATAAGCGTAACCTTGTGATTTCATCTATTATCCTTGTAATCGGAGTTGGAGGTACAACGCTTAAAATTACACATCAGCTTGAGCTTGATGGGATGACGCTTGCGGCGATTATCGGAGTTGTTTTAAACCTTGTACTACCAAAAGAGAAAAAAAAGCAAGAAGCACAAAGAGCAGAAGTTATTGAAATTGAAAAAAATATTGTATAAAGTTACACCTTTTAAACTAAAGTCCTGTGAGACTTAAAAGGGTGTGTAGGTTTGCTATAGCCTAAAAACACCCTTTCCTTACACAATCTTGTGAATGGAGAGGGTTTTTTGTTAGCAAACCTCCTCACCTCCAAAAGAATAGGAGGAGAAATATGAAGAATTTAGTATCAATGGCTGACTTATCAGTTGAGGAAATTTTAGATCTTCTTGAAAATGCAGAAAAAATGAAACAAGGTAAGTATGCAACACAGCTTCCAAAGCAAACCTTCGTTGCGAATTTATTTTTTGAACCAAGCACGCGCACAAAATCAAGCTTTGAAGTAGCAGAAAGAAGACTAGGACTTGACGTTATTCCATTTGATGTAACAACGTCAAGCGTTCAAAAAGGCGAAACTCTCTATGACACTGTGCAAACTTTATCATCTATTGGAGTAGAAGCAGTTGTCATTCGTCATACAGAAGATGAGTATTACAAAGATCTCATCGGAAAGATTTCAATTCCGGTCATAAATGCAGGAGACGGATGTGGTCAGCATCCAACCCAATGTTTGCTTGATCTTATGACAATTAAAGAGGAGTTTGGCGTTTTTGAAGGACTGAACGTAGCCATCATAGGTGACTTACGCCATAGCCGGGTTGCAAGAAGCAATGTCGAAATATTAGGAAAACTAGGAGCAAACATTCTTCTAGCAGGGCCTGAAGAGTGGAAAGATTCTTCACTAGAAGGCACATATGTAACAGTTGATGAAGCAGTTAAAAAAGCGGATGTTGTTATGCTTCTGCGCATTCAGCTTGAAAGACATGAAAAGGACGAAGACCTACGTGCTTACCATGAACAATACGGGCTAACAATCGAGCGAGAAAAGAACATGAAAAAAGGAAGCATTATTATGCATCCAGCTCCAGTAAATAGAGGAGTTGAAATCGCCGATGAGCTTGTGGAATGTTCGCGCTCACGTATTTTTAAACAAATGGAAAACGGCGTTTATATTCGAATGAGCGTGCTTGCGCGTTCTTTACAAATGACTGAAAGGGGAATGAAATATGCAATTGCTCATTAAAAACGTAAAGGTACTAACAAATAACGGTCAACTAGAGGAAAAAGAAGTTCTCATTGAAGAAAACAAAATTGTTAAGGTGAGCAAAAATATTTCAAGCGAAGCTGCTGAAATTATAGATGGAAAAGGTCAGCTTCTTTTACCAGGATTCATTGATGCTCATATCCACCTTCGTGAGCCAGGCGGCGAGCATAAAGAAACGATTGAGACAGGAACGCTTGCAGCAGCAAGAGGGGGCTTCACAACTGTTGCAGCAATGCCAAACACAAGACCTGTTCCAGATACAAAAGAAGGAATGACATGGCTTGTTAATCGTATTGAAGAAAAAGGACATGTCCGTGTTTTACCGTACGGATCCATTACAATTCGCCAAGCTGGAAAAGAACTAACAGATTTTGAAGGATTAAAAGAAGCAGGTGCATTTGCGCTGACAGATGACGGAGTTGGTGTTCAATCTGCAGGCATGATGTATGAAGCAATGAAAAAAGCAGCAGCACTCAACATTCCAATTGTTGCGCACTGTGAAGATAATACATTGATTTATAAAGGCTCTGTTCATGACGGGAAATACTCTCGTGAGCAAGGATTAAACGGAATTCCATCTGTTTGTGAAGCCGTACATATTGCAAGAGACGTTCTTCTTGCAGAAGCGGCGGGTTGTCATTACCACGTTTGTCATGTGAGTACAAAAGAATCTGTTCGCGTTATCCGCGATGCAAAAAAAGCAGGAATTAACGTAACAGCAGAAGTTACGCCACATCATCTTCTTCTAAGTGAAGACGATATAAAAGGACAAGACACGTCATTTAAAATGAACCCACCACTACGAGCAAAAGAAGATCAACAAGCTCTTATTGAAGGACTTTTAGATGGAACAATTGATTTCATCGCAACAGATCATGCACCACATACAGAAGAAGAAAAGAGCGTTGGAATGGAGCGTGCACCATTTGGGATTGTAGGACTTGAAACAGCATTCCCGCTTCTTTATACAAACCTTGTTGAAAAAAATGTTCTAACATTAGCACAGCTTGTTGAGTTTTTGACGGAAAAAGTTGCTTCAGTCTTTAACTTACCATATGGAACATTAGAAGAAGGAGCAATAGCAGATCTTACGCTTGTGAACTTAACAGAAGAAGAAAAAATTGATCCAAATGAGTTTTTATCAAAAGGTCGCAACACACCATTCAAAGACTGGACATGTAAAGGATGGCCTGTTATGACAGTTGCAAATGGAAAACGCGTATGGGAAAAAGGGAGTGTAACAGTATGAAACGTCAGTTAATTTTAGAAGATGGAACAGTATTTATTGGAGAAGGATTTGGTAGCACTAAAGAAATGATGGGGGAAGTTGTATTTAACACAGGAATGACAGGCTATCAAGAAGTTCTTTCAGATCCTTCTTACTGTGACCAAATCGTTACAATGACATATCCATTGATCGGAAACTATGGAATTAACCGAGATGATTTTGAGTCAATTACACCAGCTGTGAAAGGATTTATCGTTAAAGAAACATGCGATTTTCCATCAAACTTCCGCAGTGAATACTCACTTCATACGTTCCTAGAAGAGAAAGGAATTCCAGGACTTTCTGGTATTGATACAAGAAAGCTTACACGTAAGATTCGTACGGTTGGAGCAATGAAAGGGAAAATTTGTGGAATGGATGAAAATCCAGAAGAAGTAGCAGCAGCGCTTCGCGGAACAGATTTTGCAACGGATCAAGTGAGTCGAGTTTCTACAATGAAACCATATCCAAGCCCTGGTCGCGGTTTTAAAGTAGTTGTTGTCGATTTTGGAATGAAGCACGGTATTTTAAGAGAGCTAACAGAGCGTCACTGTGATGTTATCGTTGTACCGTACAACACAACAGCAGAAGAAATTCTACGCTTAAATCCAGACGGCATTATGCTAACAAATGGACCTGGAGATCCAAAAGATGTACCAGAAGCACAGGAAATGATTAAAGGAGTACTTGGAAAAATTCCTTTGTTTGGAATCTGCCTTGGACATCAGCTTTTCGCTTTAACATGTGGAGCAGATACTGAAAAAATGAAATTCGGTCACCGTGGTGCAAATCATCCAGTGCAAAATGTTGAAACAAAGCAAGTAATGATTACTTCTCAAAATCACGGCTATGCAGTTCGAGAAGAAAGTGTAAAAAATACAGATCTTGAGATTACGCACATTGCACTAAATGATGATAGTGTAGAAGGATTAAAACATACGAAATATCGTGCTTTTACAGTTCAGTTCCACCCAGAAGCGTCTCCAGGACCTGAAGATGCAAACAGTTTATTTGAACAATTTATCACAATGATGGAAGAAGAAAAGAAAGCGGGGAATCTTACATGCCAAAACGCGTAGACATTGAAACAATCTTAGTAATCGGATCAGGACCAATCATCATCGGGCAAGCAGCAGAATTTGACTATGCGGGAGCACAGGCGTGTTTAGCTCTAAAAGAAGAAGGCTATAACGTTATTCTTGTGAACTCGAATCCAGCAACAATTATGACAGATACAGAAATGGCTGACAAAGTATATTTAGAGCCGCTTACATTTGACTTTTTAGCATCTATCTTACGTAAAGAACGCCCAGATGCTATTCTTCCAACGCTTGGGGGGCAAACAGGCTTAAACCTTGCAATGGAATTATCAAAAGCAGGCATTCTAGAAGAGCTTGGTGTTGAAGTGCTTGGAACAAACTTACAGGCAATTGAACAAGCGGAAGATCGTGAGCAATTCCGTTCTCTTATGAACGAGCTTGGTGAACCTGTACCAGATAGTGAGATTATTCACACGCTGGAAGAAGCGTATACGTTTGTTGAAAGCGTAGGTTTCCCTGTTATTGTGCGTCCAGCATACACGCTTGGTGGAACAGGTGGAGGAATTTGTCATAATGACGAAGAACTAAACGAAATTGTGACAAGCGGATTGAAGTTAAGTCCTGTTACTCAGTGTCTTCTTGAGAAAAGCATTGCAGGCTTTAAAGAAGTAGAGTATGAAGTAATGCGTGATAGCAACGATAACGCAATTGTTGTTTGTAACATGGAAAACATCGATCCTGTTGGAATTCATACAGGAGATTCTATTGTAGTAGCACCAAGTCAAACGTTAAGCGATAGAGAATACCAGCTTCTAAGGAATGCATCTCTAAAGATTATTCGTGCGTTAAAAATTGAAGGAGGCTGTAACGTTCAGCTTGCCCTTGATCCATATAGCTTCAACTATTACATCATTGAAGTAAACCCACGTGTAAGCCGTTCATCTGCGCTAGCGTCTAAAGCAACAGGTTATCCGATTGCGAAACTTGCAGCCAAAATTGCTGTAGGCTTAACACTTGCTGAAATGAAAAACCCTGTAACAGGAAGAACATATGCATGCTTTGAACCAGCACTAGACTATATTGTAACGAAAATTCCTCGCTTTCCATTTGATAAGTTTGAATCAGCAAACCGTAAGCTTGGAACGCAAATGAAGGCAACTGGTGAAGTAATGTCAATTGGTCGAACATTTGAAGAATCGTTGCTAAAAGCAGTGCGTTCACTTGAATCAAAGGTTTATCATCTTACATTAAACGAAGCAGAAAACATTGATAATGAACTGTTAGAAAAACGTATTTGTACGGCAGGTGATGAGCGCTTGTTCTACGTTGGAGAAGCACTTCGCCGCGGCTACACAATTGATCAAATTCACGAGTTTAGTAAGATAGATCTTTTCTTCTTAAAGAAAATGGAGAACATTATCAAGTTCGAAAAAGAAGTACAAGAAAACCAAAATGACTATACAGTATTGAAAAAAGCAAAAGAAATGGGCTTTAGTGATAAGGAAATTGCGAAACTTTGGGAGACGAGTGAGCGTGACGTCTATGAGTTCCGCAAAGAAAACAAACTTTTCCCAGTCTATAAAACAGTAGACACATGTGCAGCAGAGTTCGAATCACAAACACCATACTTCTACGGTACGTACGAAGAAGAAAACGAGTCAGAAATAACGGAAAAAGAAAGTATTGTTGTACTTGGATCAGGACCAATTCGTATCGGACAAGGAATCGAATTTGACTATGCAACAGTGCACTCTGTATGGGCTATCCAAGAAGCAGGATATGAAGCAATTATCGTCAATAACAACCCAGAAACAGTTTCAACAGACTTTAGTACATCTGACAAACTGTATTTTGAACCACTAACAATTGAGGATGTTATGCACGTTATTGAACATGAAAAACCAAAAGGTGTTGTTGTTCAGTTTGGTGGACAAACAGCGATTAACCTTGCAGAAGAGCTTGAAGCACGCGGTGTTAAGATTCTAGGAACATCACTTGAAAGCTTAGACACAGCGGAAGACCGTGATAAATTCGAAAAAGCATTAGCACGTCTTGGTGTACCACAGCCGCTTGGCAAAACGGCAACATCAACAGAGCAAGCTGTAAATATTGCTCGTGAAATCGGCTATCCGGTGCTTGTTCGCCCTTCATATGTTCTTGGTGGAAGAGCAATGGAAATTGTATATAAAGAAGAAGAACTTCTATACTACATGGAAAATGCGGTGAAAGCACATCCGGATCATCCAGTATTAATTGATCGCTATTTAACAGGTCAAGAAATCGAAGTTGATGCGATTTGTGATGGGGAAACAGTAGTCATTCCGGGAATTATGGAACATGTAGAGCGTGCAGGCGTTCACTCAGGAGACTCAATTGCTGTATATCCGCCGCAAACATTACCACAGGACATCCAAGATAAAATTGTAGATTATACGATTCGCCTTGCAAAAGGATTAAACATTATCGGTCTACTAAACATTCAGTTTGTCTACTCAAAAGGTGAGGTGTATGTGTTAGAAGTTAATCCACGCTCAAGCCGTACAGTCCCGTTCTTAAGCAAAATCACGAATGTTCCAATGGCAAACATTGCAACAAAAGTTGTTGTTGGAGCTTCATTAAAAGAGCTTGGCTATGAAACAGGATTATGCCCTGTAAAACAAGGAGTTTACGTGAAAGTTCCTGTCTTCTCCTTCGCTAAACTGCGTCGCGTTGACATTACGCTTGGACCTGAGATGAAATCTACAGGAGAAGTAATGGGGAAAGACTTAACGTTTGAAAAGGCTCTTTATAAAGGATTTATTGCAGCGGGAATGAACATCCAACAGCATGGATCTGTGCTTATGACAGTATCTGACGGTGATAAAGAAGAAGCACTAGAGCTTGCTCGTCGTTTCCATGCACTTGGCTATAAAATTTATGCAACAGAAGGAACAGCAGAAAACATTAAAAATGCAAACATTCCAGTTGAAGCTGTGAAGAAAATTAGCCAATCACATGAAGAAAACCTGCTTGGACTTATTCGTAGCGGTGAAGCGAAAATTGTTGTTAATACTCTTACAAAAGGTAAACAGCCAGCACGTGATGGCTTCCGCATTCGCCGTGAAGCAGTTGAAAATGGCATTCCATGTTTAACATCACTTGATACAGCGAACGCTATTTTAAGAGTACTAGAATCAATGGGATTCCAAACAGCACCAATGAACAAAAATGAAAAAGCACAGGAGGCTGTTCTTTCATGAATAAAAAAGGTGATATGACGATTGTTTCACAGCGTAATATAGCTAAAAACATCTTTGAACTAACGCTAAAAGGAGATCTTGTCCGTAACATGAACGAACCTGGACAGTTCGTTCATGTTCGGGTAAACAATTCCTACCTTCCTTTATTACGCCGTCCAATCAGCATTTCATCTATCAATAAAGAAAAAAACGAATGTACGCTAATTTATCGGGCAGAAGGAATGGGAACAGAGCTTCTTTCTAAAAAAATAGTAGGTGAAACGCTTGATGTATTAGGGCCTCTTGGTAATGGTTTTAAAATTAAAGAAATGGCTTTGAAGAAAACAGCCTTGCTTGTTGGCGGTGGCATTGGTGTTCCACCACTTTATCAGCTTTCAAAAGAATTAAAAGCAAAAGGAATAAATGTTATCCATGTGCTTGGTTTCCAAGATAAAGAAACGGTGTTTTATGAAAGCGAATTTGCAGAGCTTGGAACAACGTATATTGCAACAGCTGATGGATCCTACGGTGAAAAGGGATTTGTTACAGATGTTATTAGAAAGTATAATTTAGATTTTGATCATCTCTTCTCATGCGGGCCAACAATGATGTTAAAAGCCTTGCAAGAGGAGCATGGTCACAAAGATGTGTATCTTTCACTTGAGGAAAGAATGGGCTGTGGCATTGGGGCTTGTTTTGCATGTGTTTGTCGAGTAAGTGAAAACTCTACAGATTATAAAAAAGTGTGCAGTGATGGTCCGGTCTTTAAAGGGGGAGAGATTTTACTATGAACATGCTTTCAACAAAATTGCCAGGTTTAGATTTGAAAAACCCTATTATGCCTGCTTCAGGTTGCTTTGGGTTTGGAGAAGAGTATGCAGGACTGTATGATTTAAGTCAGCTTGGTGCGATTATGATTAAAGCAACAACACCCCAAGCGAGATTTGGAAATCCGACCCCGCGTGTTGCTGAAACACCTGCTGGGATGTTAAACGCCATCGGTTTGCAAAATCCAGGGCTCGAGCAAGTGATCGAAAAGAAAGTAAAATGGCTTGAACAGTACGATGTACCTCTTATTGCAAATGTAGCAGGAGCAACAGAAGAAGATTATGTGATTGTTGCAAGAGAAATTTCTAAAGCCCAAAATGTTCATGCGTTAGAGCTTAATATTTCTTGTCCGAATGTAAAAGCAGGAGGCATTACATTCGGTGTTGATCCAACTCTTGCAGCTGAATTAACAAGAAAAGTAAAAGAAGTGTCAGAAGTTCCTGTTTACGTCAAACTTTCTCCAAATGTGACGAACATCGTTGAAATGGCTTTAGCTGTTGAAAAAGCAGGAGCAGATGGATTAACAATGATTAACACGTTGCTTGGTATGCGACTTGATTTAAAAACAGGACAACCGATTTTAGCGAACAAAACAGGGGGGCTCTCTGGTCCTTCCATTAAGCCTGTTGCGATTCGCATGGTGTATGAAGTGAGTCAGAGAGTTGAGATTCCAATTATCGGTATGGGCGGTGTGACAAACGCAAGCGACGTTTTAGAATTTTTATATGCTGGGGCAAGTGCAGTAGCGGTCGGAACAGCCAACTTTGTTGATCCATACGTTTGTCCACAAATTATTGAAGAATTGCCTGAAGTACTTTCAGAGTATGGATTTTCACATATTGAAGAATGCATCGGAAGGAGTTGGAAGAAACGTGAAGGATTCGCTCATCTTAGCTCTTGATTTTCCAAACAAAGAAGAAGTTCATACGTTTTTAACTCCTTTTGGGGATGAAAAACTGTTTGTAAAAGTTGGAATGGAGCTTTTTTATAAAGAAGGACCAAGAATGATTGAAGAAATTAAAAGTATGGGTCACCATATTTTTCTAGATTTAAAACTTCATGATATTCCAGTAACCGTCAAAAGAGCAATGAGTTCTCTTGCTTCTCTTGAAGTGGATCTAGTCAATGTGCACGCTCTAGGTGGAAAAGCAAT
Organism: Priestia sp. TRM10; assembly: GCF_057808375.1. NCBI lineage: Bacteria > Bacillati > Bacillota > Bacilli > Caryophanales > Bacillaceae > Priestia > Priestia sp. TRM10. The sequence goes on along the minus strand of NZ_JBJZOT010000015.1, from coordinate 780,217 downwards.
GATGGAAGGAGCGCTTGAAGGGCTTGAAGCTGGAACAAGAAGTGGTAAAGCTCGTCCAAAATGTATTGCTGTAACACAGCTTACAAGCTCAACAGAGGAGATGGTCAGAACTGAACAGCTTGGTTCTGTCTCATTGCAGCAAAGTGTTGAACATTTAGCAGGGCTAACGAACGAAGCAGGACTTGATGGAGTTGTTTGCTCTGTTCACGAAGTAGAGAGAATTCATAAGCTTGTTCGCCCTGATTTTCTTACTGTAACGCCTGGTATTCGTCTTTTAGGAGACAATGCTCATGATCAGCATCGAGTTGCAACACCAGCTATTGCACGCGAAAAAGGCTCAAACTTTATCGTTGTAGGACGCTCTATTACAAGAGCAGAAAATCCTGTTGAAGCATATGAAAAAGTTCAAAAAGAGTGGAGAGGGATAACATCATGAAAAAGAAAATTGCACAACATTTATTAACAATTGAAGCTGTATGTTTACAACCTAACGACCCATTTACATGGGCATCAGGGATTAAGTCACCGATTTACTGCGACAATCGCCTCACTCTTTCATATCCTGAAGTGCGTCAGGATATTGCGCAAGGGCTTGCAAGTCTCATTCGAGAAAATTTCAAAGAAGTAGACGTTATTGCAGGTACGGCAACAGCAGGTATTCCACATGCAGCATTTGTTAGCGATGTGCTTAGCCTACCAATGTGCTATGTTCGTAGCAAAGCAAAAGAACACGGCCGTGGGAATCAGATTGAAGGACGAGTGGCAAAAGGAGATAAAATTGTTGTTGTAGAAGACTTAATTTCAACAGGTGGAAGCGTACTGAAAGTTGTGGAAGCACTCGAAGAACAAGGCTGTGAAGTACTTGGAGTTGTTTCGATCTTCACTTACGAGCTTTCAAAAGCAGAAGAAGCTTTCAAAGAAGCGAATGTTACGTTAAAATCTCTTTCTAACTATTCTACTCTAATTGAAGTAGCGCGTGAAAAAGGTAGCATCACAGAAACGGATTTAGAAAAACTGAAAGAGTGGAAGAAAGATCCTTCTTCAACAGAATGGCTTTCACTTGTATAAAGGTGATAAAAAGAGTCAACTAGGAATCTAGTTGGCTTTTTATATTTTGAAAAAAGGAACATTACAATAAAAAGACCGTTCGTCAATAAAAGTGATGAACGGTCTTTTTTAAAAGTCTTATTTTCTTAGTTTTAAAACAAGTTCTTCGCTTGGCGTTACAAACACAGTTTGCTGCTGCTCATAAATCACAAACCCTGGTTTCGAACCACTAGGCTTTTTAACATGTCTAACCTTTGTATAATCAACAGGAACAGAACTGGATTGTTTTGCTTTGCTAAAATACGCTGCTAAATGAGCAGCTTCTCTAATCGCTTCTTCTGAAGGATTTGTATCGCGAATCACAACGTGCGATCCTGGAATATCTTTTGTATGAAACCAAAGCTCATCTCGTCCTGCTACTCGATTTGTTAAATAGTCATTTTGTTTATTGTTTTTGCCAACGAGAATGGAATACCCGTCGCTTGATTCGTATGCTTCAAGCTGAGGTGTTTGATTCTTTTGTTTTTTAGACACTTTCGTTTCTTTCTTTTTCTTCAAATAGCCTTCCTCTGTTAGCTCCTGACGAATTTCAGCAATATCTCTATGTGTCGCAGATTCCATTTGTTGGATCAGCGTTTCAAAGTATTGAATTTCTTCTGTTGCTTTTTGAATTTGTTCCTGTACAACAGTAACCGAGTTTTTCGCTTTTTGATAGCGATGGAAGTAATGCTGTGCGTTTTGAGATGGCGTCTTTTGCGGATCAAGCTCAATTATCACTGTTCCCGCGTTTTCATCATAGTAGTTGATAACTTCTGCTTTCTTATCTCCTTGCTTAATCGCAAAAAGGTTTGATGTTAGAAGCTCGCCGTACAATTGAAATTTCTTCGCTTTTTCAGCATCATCAAGCGTTGTTTTGAGCTTTTTAATTTTCTTTTCATTTTTCTTTTTTTCTGTGTTCATAAATTGCAGGAGGTCATGTGCTTGCTGCTTTACACGATCTCGTTCTGCTTTTCCATAATAAAAACGGTCAAGCGCTTCACTTAACAAAGAAAAGGTAGAAACTTCACCTTCTAGATGTGTAAGAGGAATCATATAAAACGCTTCTTTTCCTTCATTTCTAATAATCTGCGGAGTGAACTCTTTCTCTTTAATCTTAGCCATAAGCTCAACAAAAGCTTTCGGTACTGTTGTGCGATTAGCAAGACCAGATGTGTGAATAACTTCTCTCGCTAAAAGAGGCGAAACTCCTTCAAATGCACTAACAAGCTGACCGTCTAGTTTGCCGCTGTTGAAGTCCACTTTTCGTAACACTGTTTCCTCGTCTGCTTGGAATGGATTTTCCTTATTTTGAGCAGGCGGAAAAACGTAAGAATGACCAGGAAGAACAGTGCGATGACTGTTCACAGATGGTGAAAGGTGCTTAATGCTGTCAATAATCGTCTCTTTTTTATGATCAACTAAAATAATGTTACTATGGCGGTTCATAATTTCAATATAAAGAGCTTTATGCGTAACATCACCAAGTTCGTCACGGCCCCGAACTTCAATTTTTAAGATGCGATCAAGCTCAATTTGTTCAATAGAATCAATAATACCGCCTTCTAAATGTTTGCGAAGCAACATGCAAAACATCGGTGGCGTACTTGGATTCTCATAGCTTTCATTTGTTAAGTGAACACGCGCGTAGCTTGGGTGCGCAGAAAGAAGAAGTTTATAGTTTGTTCCTCCCGCACGTACACCAAGAATGAGCTCATTTGTAAAAGGTTGATACACTTTTGTTATGCGTCCGCTTTGTAACTTCTCTACTAACTCTTCTTTCATTGCATATGTAAACATTCCGTCAAATGACATTTTAACACTTCCTTAACCCCTATTTAAAAAACTTTCGTCTCTTTCTTTCTAATGTAAAGTATAGCATTTTTTTGGACGAGTCTGAATAAGCTTACCTTAGAAGAGATTAAAAGGCAAAGGGTGTGAACGTGTGTCATGAAGTGGCATGAAATGAGTGAGAATACTGTCCTGCACACAGCACAAACAAACAAAGAAAAAGGACTAGATGAAAAAGAAGCAAAAGGTCGAATAAGAGAACAAGGCTACAATGAGTTAAAAGAAGCGTCCAAACCGTCTGCATTGCTTGTGTTTCTTGCTCAGTTTAAAGATTTTATGGTCCTTGTTTTATTAGGAGCAACTCTTGTTTCAGGTTTCTTAGGGGAATATATTGATGCTATCGCTATTATTGCCATCGTTTTGATTAACGGTGTCTTAGGTTTCTTTCAAGAACGGAAAGCCGAAAAGTCACTTGATGCTTTAAAAGAACTTTCAGCACCAAAAGTAAATGTGTTACGAAATGAAAAATGGAGTAAAGTGCCCTCAAAAGAACTTGTGAGAGGAGATATCATTAAATTTTCGACAGGAGATAGAATAGGGGCTGATATACGGATTATTGAAGCGAAAGCACTTGAAATTGAAGAATCTGCTTTAACAGGAGAGTCTGTTCCTGCTGTAAAGGAGACGACCCCGCTTCATGATGAAAATCTTCCCCTTGGTGATCAAACAAACATGGCATTTATGGGAACGCTTGTGACAAGAGGGAGTGGAATCGGCGTTGTTGTTGGAACTGGAATGAATACTGCAATGGGACAAATTGCAGATCTTCTTCAAAATGCTGAAACAGTAACAACTCCGCTGCAGCGAAAGCTTGCACAGCTTGGGAAAATTTTAATTATCATTGCGCTTATTTTGACAGCACTCGTTGTGTTTGTTGGTGTATTGCAAGGCCATGACGTATACAGCATGTTTTTAGCTGGTGTAAGTTTAGCTGTTGCAGCTATTCCAGAGGGATTACCTGCTATTGTAACCGTTGCGCTATCGCTCGGTGTACAGCGAATGATTAGAAAAAAAGCAATTGTTCGTAAGCTTCCAGCCGTTGAAACGCTAGGGTGTGCCTCTGTTATCTGTTCAGACAAAACAGGGACGCTTACGCAAAATAAAATGACGGTAACTCATGTTTGGGCAGGAGGAACAACATGGGGAGTCACAGGAACAGGATATGCACCAGAGGGGAAATTCAGGCTTGATGATCGCGATGTAAATCCTCAAAAGTCAAGAGAGCTTTCTCAAGTTCTTCTTTTCGGATTGTTGTGTAACAACACAAATATTTTGCAGAGGAAAAAAGAGTATGTTCTTGATGGAGATCCAACTGAGGCAGCTCTTGTGGTAGCAGCTCGAAAAGCTGGATTAGAAAGAGAAGAAATGCTAAAGCAGTTTACAATCGTAGAAGAATTTCCATTTGATTCAACTCGTAAAATGATGAGCGTTATTATTCAAGACAAAGAAGGCAAGCGCTATGTTGTTACAAAAGGGGCTCCTGATGTTTTATTAACAACAAGCTCTCAAATATTATGGAAAGAACGACTTGAATCGCTTTCTGTTTCTCGCTACAACGAAGTGCACAAAGCTGTTGAGGATTTAGCAGCGCGAGCTCTTCGTACGATTGCGATTGCTTATAAGCCACTTTCAAATCATAATAAACTAACCGAAAAAGAAGCGGAATCAAATCTTACCTTTCTTGGCTTGCAAGGAATGATTGATCCGCCTCGCACAGAAGTAAAAGAAGCTGTGAAAGAATGTAAAGAAGCAGGGATTAAAACAGTGATGATTACAGGTGATCATGTTATTACAGCTCAAGCAATTGCAAAAGAGCTTGGTATTTTAACGAAAAATGGAAAAGTTCTTCAAGGAACAGACATTACGTCAATGTCTAAAGAAGAACTTGAAGAGATTGTAGAAGATGTTGACGTCTATGCTCGTGTCTCTCCAGAGCATAAGCTGAAAATCGTAAAAGCACTGCAAGCAAAAGGGCATGTTGTCGCAATGACAGGAGACGGAGTGAACGATGCTCCTGCCATTAAATCAGCGGACATCGGGATTGCTATGGGAATTACGGGAACAGATGTCGCCAAAGAAGCGTCTTCTCTTGTTCTTCTTGATGATAACTTTGCCACAATTAAGTCGGCTATTAAAGAGGGGCGTAACATCTATGAAAATATCCGGAAATTTGTACGCTATCTGCTTGCTTCGAACGTTGGCGAAATTCTAGTTATGCTCTTTGCAATGCTTTTGGCGTTGCCACTCCCGCTCGTTCCGATTCAAATTCTATGGGTAAACCTTGTGACAGACGGACTTCCAGCAATGGCCCTTGGACTTGATAAACCAGAAGATGATGTGATGAAAAGAGGTCCAAGACATCCAAAAGAAGGTATATTTTCTAGAGGCCTTGGATGGAAAGTAATCAGTCGAGGGTTTTTAATCGGAATTGCGACACTCTTAGCGTTTATTATTGTATATGACGAGCAAAAAGGGAACTTGGCGTATGCTCAAACAGTTGCTTTTGCAACGCTCGTGCTTGCACAGCTTATTCATGTCTTTGATTGCCGAAGCGAGAAATCTATTTTTGATCGAAATCCATTCGGAAACATGTACCTTATCGGAGCAGTATTATCTTCTATTCTGCTTATGGCAATTGTAATTTATGTTGAACCGCTTCAAGCGATTTTCCACACGGTGCCAATCATTGGACGCGATTGGTTGCTCATCATCGCAATGGCGAGCATCCCAACATTTTTACTTGCAGGCTCATTTTTAACAAGGAAGAAGAAGTAAAAAAGGAAAGAAAAGACACGACAAAACAGGGGAGTTATTGTTTTGTCGTGTCTTTTTTTATGGTATAATGCAAAGGGTTATAAAGGGAGATTTCCTTTTATAATAAAGTGTTTTATAATGAATAATTAAATAATTTAACGAAAAAGTTACGTAGTAATGCTTAAAACATGAAAAGCACATATGCAAGGTTTTAAGATAAAGGGAAGCAATGGATGTGATAACATGGTAGTTAGTATGACTGGTTTCGGGCGAGGAAAAGCCGAAAGTGAAAAAAACGCGGTAACAGTTGAGATGAAGTCTGTTAACCACCGGTTTTGTGAAGTGATGGTTCGTATGCCAAGACAGCTTGTTGATGTTGAAGACAAGCTTAAGAAAATTGTTGGCGAATCTATTAAAAGAGGAAGAATTGAAGTATTTGTCACGGTCTCTGGAGAGCGTTCGAGTACAAAAAGTCTTCAAACTGATTATTCACTTCTTCAACAATACGTTGAAGCGTTAAAAACGATTGAGAAAGAGCAAAATTTACCTCCTCAATCTCTTTCGTTCCAAGACATCTTAGGAATGGAAGGTGTTTTCACAACGCATGATGAAGAGGGAGACAATGCAGAAGTTAAAGAACTTGTACAAGAAGCGGCAAGAAAAGCGGTTTCAGAACTTTATAAAATGCGTCAAAATGAAGGAGAACGGCTAAAAGAAGATTTGATGAATCGTATTTGTCAAATTGAAAAGAGCTGCGAGGAAATCGCGAAGCTTGCTCCAACTGTTTCAGAACAGTACCGAGAGCGGATTCAGAAAAAGCTTCAGGAGCATCTTGGTGACTCATTTGACGAGCAGCGTGTGCTGACAGAAGTTGCGATTTTTGCAGAGAAAGCAGACATCAGTGAAGAGATTACGCGCATTAATAGCCATATTAGAGAATTTAAGGAAACGCTTGAAAGTGGCGCTCAAATGGGGCGTAAACTTGACTTTCTTGTCCAAGAATTAAACAGGGAAGGCAACACAATAGGAGCAAAAGCTCATAGCAGCAGCATTGCTAGTTTAGTGATTGATATAAAGACAAATCTAGAACGAATTAAAGAGCAAGTGCAAAATATTGAATAGCCCCTTGTCAAAAGTACAGCGTTCATATATAAATGAAGCAGGGACTTTTGATACATAGGGTTTAAAACAAGAAAAAAAGTCTACAATGTTATCATTCATAAATGGTGAAAAATAGAGTGTGGAAGCTGAGGAGGCTTGTTGATGAACAGCAAGTTTATTAATGTTGGTTTTGGAAATTTTGTATCATCAGGGCGAATTATTTCTGTTGTGCACCCTGAATCAGCCCCGATCAAAAGAATGATTCAAGATGCAAAAGAAAGAAGTACACTTATTGATGCAACGCTTGGTCGTAAAACACGATCAGTTATTATTATGGACAGTGAACATGTTATTTTAGCTCCTGTTCAACCAGAAACCATTTCACAACGACTTGAATCAAAAGGTGAACAACTGACGGAAGGGTAAGGTGTAGCAATTATAATGAAAGAAAAAGGAATTTTAATCGTCCTTTCAGGGCCATCAGGTGTTGGAAAAGGTACGGTACGTAAAGCATTATTTTCAGAGGAAGAACTTTCTCTTCAATATTCTATTTCAGCAACAACTCGTAAGCCACGTGAAGGAGAAGTACATGGTGTGGATTACTTGTTCAAAGAGCGCGTGGAATTTGAAGAAATGATCAAAAATGATCAACTGCTTGAATGGGCAGAATACGTAGGAAACTATTACGGAACGCCTGTTGAATATGTTCAAAAAACGCTTGATGAAGGAAAAGACGTATTTTTAGAAATTGAAGTACAAGGGGCAATGCAAGTTAAGAAAGCATTTCCTGAAGGACTTTTCATCTTTTTAGCTCCACCAAGCCTTTCAGAGCTTCGCAATCGTATTGTAACAAGAGGAACTGAATCTGAAGACCTTATTCATAACCGCTTAACAGCTGCAAAAGAAGAAATCGAAATGATGGATTCTTATGATTATGTAGTTGAAAATGACAAAGTCGAGCATGCTTGTGATAAAATTAAAGCAATCGTAACGGCAGAACATTGCAAACGTTCACGAGTAGCTCCTCGCTATAAAAAATTACTGGAGGTTGAATGATGTTATATCCATCAATTGACACACTTATGACAAAGCTTGATTCAAAATATACGCTTGTAACAGTTGCAGCAAAACGTGCTCGTAGCTTACAGGAATATAACGACCTTATGGTTGAAAATCCAGTATCAGACAAGTTTGTAGGATGTGCGCTTGAAGAAATCAATGCAGGTGTTCTACATTTTGAAAAATCGGAAAACTAAAATGAACGTAGAATAACAACCTATTATGATTAGGTTGTTATTTTTTTAAAAGATAAATATAAAAGGTGGGAGAAGAACGTTGGAAGGAAAACGTATTGTATTAGGAGTAAGCGGAGGAATTGCCGCTTATAAAGCAGCTGCTTTAACAAGTAAGCTCATTCAGAGTGGAGCAGAAGTAAGAGTGATAATGACAGAGTCAGCAACAAAGTTTATTACACCCCTCACATTTCAGGCACTGTCACGAAATCACGTTTATACAGATACTTTTTTAGAAAAAGATCCAACCGTTATTTCACACATTGATGTTGCAGATTGGGCAGACTTGATTATTGTAGCTCCAGCAACGGCTAATACGATCGGAAAATTAGCGAATGGTCTTGGAGATGATATGCTTACAACAACACTTTTAGCTACAACGGCTCCTGTTTGGATTGCTCCTGCGATGAACGTGCATATGTATGATAACACAGCTGTTCAGCGTAATATTATGACGCTTTATAACGATGGCTATCGCTTTATTGAACCATCAGCAGGATATCTTGCCTGTGGATATATTGGTAGAGGAAGACTTGAAGAGCCAGAGAAAATTGTCGAGCTTGTAAAAGAGCACTTTGCGCCGAAAAAAGAACAGCTCCTCGTTGGAGAAAAAATTGTGATTACGGCAGGGCCAACACGTGAAAACATAGATCCCGTACGCTTTTTTTCAAACCGTTCAACAGGTAAAATGGGCTACGCTTTAGCGCAGGCTGCTAAAGATCTTGGAGCGGACGTTACCCTTATTAGCGGCCCCACAAACTTAACGCCTCCAACAGGTGTTACATTTGTGGAAGTTGAAAGTGCTGCAAACATGCTTGACGCCGTTATGAACGTTTTTAACGATGCTTCTGTTGTCATTAAATCAGCTGCTGTAGCTGATTATCATCCAAAAGTAACTTTTGGACAGAAAATGAAAAAGAAAGACGGAGATTTAGCGATCGAAATGGAACGAACAACAGATATTTTAAAAACGCTTGGGCAAAAGAAAGCTGGTCAGTTGTTAATTGGATTCGCAGCAGAAACAGAGCATGTTGAAGAATATGCTATGAAAAAGCTTCAAACAAAAAATGCTGACCTTATTGTCGCTAATAATATTTCAACAGAAGGTGCAGGCTTTGGGGGAGATACAAATATAGTGACACTCTTCTATAAAGATGGACATCATCAAGACCTTCCACTGCTTTCGAAAAAAGATGTGAGCGAAAGAATTATGAATGAAGTTGTGAACTTATTAAAGGAACGGTCAAAATGAAAGTAGCAAGTATTATTGTAGATGTTTTAGCAAAAGGAACGGATCGCCCTTTTGACTACATTATTCCACAAAGTCTAGAAGACGTTGTTGTAAAAGGAATGCGTGTTATTGTTCCATTCGGTCCTCGTAAGATTCAAGGATTTGTGATTAACATAAAAGAAAGTTCAGATGTTGCTCGCTTAAAAGAAATTGACGAGATGGTTGACCTTCAGCCTGTTTTAACAGAGGAGCTGCTTAGCCTTGGGAAATGGTTGACAGAAGAAACCCTATGTTATGCAATGTCAGCTTTTCAAGCGATGCTTCCTGCAGCAATGAAAGCGAAGTACGATAAAGAAATCTCGCTTCCTTCTGAAGAGGTAAAGCATCAACTTCATGAAAGTGTGCGCCCTCTTTTTTCAAAAGGGAGCATTAGGTTCAGCGATGTGAAAAACCATCCTGCCGCTCCTTATCTTTTAAAAGACATAAGTAAGAACTTTTTAGATGTCACGTATATTGTTAAAAATAGAGTGAATAAAAAAATGATGAGAGGCGTTATGCTCTCTCCTTCTATGAAACAAGAAGACATTGAAAAGTATAGGGATGGACTGGGCAAAAAAGGTGAAAAGCAAAAGATTGTTCTTCAATATTTGCTCGCCCAAAAGGAAAAGATGAGCGTAAAGCACTTGAAGGACGAGCTTGGGATTACAGATGCTCCTATTAAGTCACTTATCTCAAAAGGTTTCTTAGAAAAGATTGAGATTGAGCTGTATAGAAATCCGTTTGCAAAAAGAGAGTTTCAAAAAACAAGCGCACTTTCTCTTACAGAAGAGCAAAGTAAAGTTATTAAACCAATTCATACAAGTATTGAAGAAGATAAGCATAACGTATTTCTTTTGTATGGGGTAACAGGAAGCGGAAAGACAGAGGTATACCTCCAGTCTATTCAGCGTGTTCTTGAAAAAGGGGAAGAAGCGATTGTTCTTGTTCCTGAAATTTCGCTCACACCTCAAATGGTTACAAGATTTAAAGGACGATTTGGTTCAAAAGTCGCTGTTCTCCACAGTGGACTTTCAGCAGGAGAAAAATACGATGAGTGGCGCAAAATTCAGCGAGGAGAAGTGTCAGTTGTTGTTGGAGCTCGCTCCGCTATCTTTGCACCATTTAAAAACTTGGGCATTATTATTATTGATGAAGAACATGAATCAAGCTATAAACAGGAAGAAAACCCACGCTATCATGCAAGAGATGTTGCCATTTATCGAGGGGAGTATCACAATTGTCCTGTTGTTCTCGGAAGTGCAACGCCAACACTTGAGTCATTTGCGAGAGGAAGTAAAGGGAATTATACTCTTTTAACACTTTCTAAGCGCATGAATAATGCTCAAATGCCCGGAGTTGAAAAAGTGGACATGAGAGAAGAACTTCGTAATGGAAACCGTTCTATGTTCTCGACCGTTTTGTTTGAAAAAATGAAGGATCGATTAGCAAAAGGAGAGCAAATTGTGCTTATGTTAAATAAGCGCGGTCATTCTTCTTTTATCATGTGCAGAGACTGTGGTTTTGTGCCTACTTGTCCACATTGTGAAATTTCGTTAACGTATCATAGACATCAGAATTTGATGAAATGCCATTACTGTGGACATCAAGAGCAACTTGCAACAAAATGTCCTGAATGTGAAAGCGATCATATCCGCTATTTTGGAACAGGTACTCAAAAAGTAGAAGAAGAGCTTACTAAGGTGATTCCAGAGGCATCTGTTGTGAGAATGGATGTTGATACAACGAGCCGCAAAGGCTCACATGAAAAACTACTTGCTAAATTTGAAAGTGGCCAAGCCCAAATCTTACTTGGTACCCAAATGATTGCAAAAGGTCTTGATTTTGAAAATGTAACGCTCGTTGGTGTTCTCTCAGCAGATACAATGCTTCACCTTCCAGACTTCAGAGCATCTGAAAAAACGTTTCAGCTTCTGACTCAAGTAAGCGGAAGAGCAGGGCGTCACTCCCTGCCAGGAGAGGTTGTTATTCAAACGTATACGCCTGAACATTACAGCATTGATCTTGCGAGTCATCATGACTATGATGCTTTTTATAAAAAAGAGATGATCATGCGGAAGATGCTGAAGTATCCGCCGTTTTATTATTTGGCACTTGTGACAGTAGCACATGAAAATATGGCTGTTGCAATGGGAGAAACGGATAAAATCGCATCCTTTTTACAAAACAAGCTGTCTTCTAATGCTATCATTCTTGGCGCTGTGCCATCTCCCATTGCGAAAATTAAGGATAGATATCGTTATCAATGCATGATAAAATATAGAAACGAACCAGACCTTTTTTCTTCTCTGCACTTTTTATTAGAGCAGTACAAAGGGAAAATGCAAAAGCAAAATTTAACGATAAACGTTGATTTGAACCCTTATGTTATGATGTAAGGGGAAAAATAGATAAAAAAATAGATGTGAAAGGTTCAAAGAGCTATTTTAGTTTTTTGGACCTTTTTATTTGTTTTATAAAAGTGGTACAATGTAGTAATGAAAATAAGCGGATGCGGAGTTAAGTGCGAACAAAAGAAAGGCAGTGAATGAATTGACAAAAGTCGTATTTATGGGAACACCGGATTTTTCAGTTCCGGTATTAAAAACATTAATAGAAGAAGAATATAACGTTGTAGCGGTTGTAACACAGCCTGATCGACCAAAAGGGAGAAAGCGTGTTCTAACACCCCCTCCTGTAAAAGTAGAGGCAGAAAAGCACGGCATTCCAGTACTTCAACCCGAAAAGATTAGCGTTGAAGAAGAATACCAAAAAGTACTTTCGTATGAACCAGATCTAATTGTAACAGCAGCATTTGGCCAAATCTTGCCTTCCTCAATTTTAGATGCGCCAAAGTATGGCTGCATTAATGTACATGCTTCACTTTTACCAGAGCTGCGTGGTGGAGCACCAATTCATTATGCCATTCTTCAAGGGGAAAAGAAGACTGGTGTGACAATTATGTATATGGTGCCAAAGCTTGATGCAGGAGATATCTTAACAAAAGTGGAAGTAGCCATTGAAGAAAAAGATCATGTTGGCACACTTCATGACAAATTGAGTGAAGCAGGAGCATCTCTTTTAAAGGAAACTATTCCACAGCTTTTAAACGGTGAATTAACACCTATTGCTCAAGACGACAGCAAAGCAACATTTGCTTCAAATATTAAGCGAGAGCAGGAAAAAATCGTCTGGACAAAAGACGGGGAAGAAATTTATAACCATATTCGCGGTTTACATCCTTGGCCTGTTGCTTATACCACACTACATGGTGACGTGTTAAAAGTATGGTGGGGAGAAAAAGTGGAGTCAGAGAAAAACGAAGCTCCTGGTACGGTTATTAAGATTGAAAAAGATGGTTTTATCGTAGCGACAGGAAACAGTACAGCTATTAAAATAACGGAACTTCAGCCTGCAGGGAAAAAACGTATGACGGCTGCTCAAGTTCTTCAAGGATCACTAATTGAGAATGGAATAAAGCTAGGGGACGATTATGAGTAACTACAACGTGAGACAAATTGCGCTTGACGTGTTAATTGCAATTGAACAAAATCAAGCGTACAGCAACTTAACTTTAAATCATCAAATTAAACATCATAAGCTTTCAAATCTTGATGCAGGTCTTTTAACTGAGATTGTATATGGAACAGTGCAACGCAAGTTGACAATTGATTATTATCTAGCACCATTTCTAAAAAAACCGAAAAAAATGCAAACATGGGTTATTGTATTGCTTCGTTTATCGGCTTACCAAATGATCTATCTTGATCGTATTCCGTCACATGCTATTATTCATGAAGCAGTTGAAATTGCCAAAAAACGCGGTCATCGCGGTATTTCTTCAATGGTGAATGCCGTGCTTCGTAACCTTCAGCGTGAAGGTTTAGCATCAACTGAAGAGATTGATCATAAGTTGGACAGACTTGCTACTGAAACAAGTCATCCAAAATGGCTTGTGAAAAGGTGGAGCGATCAGTTTGGATTTGATAAAGCAAAAGCCATTTGTGAAGCAAACCTACAGCCTCCAAAACAAACGATTCGTGTAAATACAAAATACTATAAGCGTGATGAAGTGCTTTTGCGTTTAAAAGAACAGGGTATTGAAGCTGAAAAATCTGATTTGCTTGCCGAAGCAGCAGAAGTAAAAAAAGGAAATGCTGCAAATACTCAAGCTTTCAAGGATGGGCTCTTTACTGTACAAGATGAAAGTTCAATGCTTGTTGCACATGCTCTAGATCCACAAGATGGTGATCATATTTTAGATAGCTGTGCAGCACCAGGTGGAAAGACTACGCACATTGCTCAAATGATTCAAGACGGCAAAGTGACGGCTCTTGATATTCATAATCATAAAGCATTGCTTATTGAAGGACAGGCAGAGCGTCTTCGCTTAGAAAATGTGGATGCAAAAGTATGTGATGCAAGAAAAGCGGGGAGCTTATTTGAAAGAGAGAGCTTTAATCGAATTCTTGTTGATGCACCTTGTTCTGGCTTCGGTGTTATTAGAAGAAAACCGGATATCAAATATACTAAAACAGAAGAAGATGTAATGAAACTTCAGCAGATTCAGATTGAAATTTTATCAGCTGTTGCTCCGCTTTTGAAGAAAGATGGTGTTTTAGTATACAGCACATGTACAATCGATCGTGAGGAGAATGGGGATGTTGTTCAAGCATTTTTAGAGGCTCATGAAGATTTTGAGCTTCATCCACAGTTTAAAGATAGAATGCCTGCTAAAGTAGCTGGTAAAATAGAAAATGGAACACTGCAAATTTTGCCAAGTGATTTTGGCACAGATGGGTTTTATATAGCTTGTTTTCGCAAGAAAGTGTAAAATATGGGAAGTAGCATAAAGTGATTTTCTAAAAAAGGTGGTAGATTCCTTTTTTAGAAAATCATCAAGAGCTATGAAAATGAACTGAGGTGGAACTATGGGAGCCGTTTATTTAACAGACCAAGGTAAAGTTCGTCTTCATAACGAAGATTCTGGAGGCGTTTTTGAAAATAAGCATGGAGAGAAAATTGCGGTGATTGCCGACGGAATGGGAGGCCATCGTGCAGGCGACATTGCTAGTTCAATGACAGTTGAACAGCTCCATACTTTTTGGGAAGATAAAGCACCTTTTCATTCACCAGCAGAAGCTGAACAATGGTTCTTAGACACAATACATAAAGTTAACAAACAGCTTCTTCTATATGCCGAAAATCATGAAGAGTGTAAAGGAATGGGAACCACTTTTGTTGGAGCGCTTTGCACATCTTCTTTTTGTACAGTCGCTCATGTTGGAGACAGTCGATGTTATCTTTTAAACGAAAGCGGTTTTTCACAACTTACAGAAGATCATTCTCTTGTCAATGAGCTTGTTCGCAACGGTCAGATTTCAAAGGAAGATGCCGAGCATCATCCAAGAAAAAATATTCTCCTCAGAGCTTTAGGCACTGAGAAAAATATTGAAATAGATGTTAAAACGGTTGAAGTAGAAAAGGGAGATTTTTTACTTTTATGTTCTGATGGATTATCAAATAAACTATCAGATGAGAAGCTAAAAGAGATTCTTACGAGTGAAACAAGCATTGAAGCTAAAGCAAAATCTCTTGTTGATGTAGCAAATGAATTAGGTGGAGAAGATAACATTACGCTAATCATTGTAGAGTTTGAGCATGAAAGCGAGTGATTCCAATGCTTATAGGTAGAAGATTAGGCGGGCGATACAAAATCCTAAACCCTATTGGCGGGGGAGGGATGGCTAATGTTTATTTAGCGCGCGACGTCATTTTAGAAAGAGATGTCGCGATTAAAGTGCTGCGCTTTGACTATGCAAACGATGAATCATTCATTAAACGCTTTCATCGAGAGGCCCAGTCAGCAGCAAGCATAGATCATCCAAATATCGTAAGTATTTATGATGTTGACGAGGAAGACGAAATTTATTACATTGTCATGGAATATGTACCAGGTCAAACCTTAAAAGAATATATTGGGGAACATAGTCCACTTCATATTGAAAAAGCTCTTGATATTATGAAGCAAATTACATCTGCTATTGCTCACGCTCATGAATTCGGCATTATACATAGAGACCTAAAACCTCAAAATATCTTAATTGATCACGATGATCGTGTAAAAGTAACGGATTTTGGAATTGCGCTTGCCCTTAGTTCATCAACAACAATTACTCAAACCAATTCTGTACTAGGCACTGTTCATTACTTGTCTCCAGAACAAGCAAGAGGAGGACTTGCTACTAAGAAATCAGATATATATTCACTCGGTATTTTACTTTTTGAGCTTTTGACAGGAAGGGTTCCTTTTTCAGGTGAATCTGCTGTTTCCGTTGCACTGAAACATTTACAAACAAATACGCCATCACCTAAGCGGTGGAATCCTTATATCCCGCAGAGTGTTGAAAATATTGTGTTAAAGGCAACAGCCAAAGACCCTTTTTATCGCTATGATTCTGTAGAGGAAATGGAATATGCTCTGTCTGTTGCATTAAATCCAGACAAGCTCAACGAAGAAAAATTTCAAGTTCCAGATGATGAAGAAGTTACAAAAGCCATTCCAATCATCAAAGAAGATGATATAGAAGAGGATGAGCATACGCTTGTTCATCATAAAGAAAGCACGCAAGCGCCGACTGAAAACGTCCCCCAGGACAAGAAGAAACCTAAAAAGCGAAAGGGTAAAATCTTTCTTATTACATTTTTAACGCTGCTTTTTCTAGCTGGAGCAGGACTTGCTGCAATAACGCTTGTTCCATCATTTTTAGCTCCAAAAGATGTTAAGATTCCTGAAGTTGCGGGGAAAGAATATGAAGAAGCGTTAAAGCTTCTTATTTCAAAAGGATTTGACGTGAATTCTCCAATTGCTCAATCAAGTGAAACAATTGAAGAAGGAAAGATTATTCGTACAGATCCAAAGGAAGGCAGCACTGTTAAAGAAGGTGACCAAATTACTCTATATCAAAGTTCTGGAAAGAAAAAAACAGTGTTTGATGACTATACAGGACGAGATATAGATGAAGTAAAAAAATTATTAGAGCAGCGCGGATTTAAAAATATTAATGTTGAAGAAGAAGAAAGTGAAGAACCAAAAGGTACCGTTATTGAACACGATCCAGATGAAAACGATGAGGTTATTGCGGAAGATACTGAAGTAAACTTAAAAGTGAGCAGCGGACCTCCTGCTATCGTTTTACAGAACTACGAAGGATGGCAGGAAAAGAGTGTTCGTGACTTTGCTACAGCAAATGGATTAAAAGTATCGACCAAAGAAGAGTATTCAGATGAAACGGCAAAAGGACTTGTTGTGTCTCAAACCCCAACTCCTGGTACTCAAGTTGAGCAAGGAACAACGATTAATATCATCGTTTCTAAAGGAGAAGAGCCTAAACCTCCGAAGGAACATACGGTGGAAGTTACGATTCCTTACGAACCTTCTGAACCTGAATCTGAAAATGAAGTGAATCCAAATCTTCAACAACTGCCACAAAAAGTCGATGTATATATTGATGATGCAAATCATGATAGCAATGTTCCATTTGAATCATTCACAATCATAGAGGATACAGTTAAAACGTATACCCTTACAGTGAAACAGGGTGAGACAGCAAGCTATAAAATTGTGAGAGACGATAAAGTTCTTCAAGAGGAGACAGTTCCTTATGAAGATGATGAATAAACAAGGAGTGACGTTATGCCAGAAGGCAAAATTATTAAAGCACTTAGCGGGTTTTACTACGTTTTAAGTGGAGATGAAACGATTCAGTGTCGAGGGAGAGGGGTATTTCGCAAACAAAAAGTAACCCCTCTTGTTGGAGATGAGGTAACGTTTCAAGCTGAAAATGATAAAGAGGGATATGTGCTCGGACTAGAGGATCGCAAGAACTCACTTGTTCGCCCTCCTATTGCTAATGTAGATCAAGCTATTCTAGTCTTTTCAGCTGTTGAGCCAACGTTTAGTACTACATTGCTTGATCGTTTTTTAGTGCTTGTTGAGTCACATGACATTGAGCCAATTATCTGTATTACAAAACTTGATTTGCTTTTAGAAGAGCAGAAAAAAGAGCTTGACGTTTTTGTTTCAGATTACCGTGAAATGGGATACGAAGTTCTTTTGACATCAACATTAGATGAAAATAGTGTTCAGATGCTTCTTCCATATTTAGAAGATAAAGTAACGGTTGTAGCAGGACAGTCTGGTGTTGGTAAATCTTCTTTATTAAATGTGTTAGATCCGAGCCTTTCCTTAAAAACAGATGACATTTCAACATCGCTTGGGCGTGGAAAACATACAACAAGACATGTTGAACTCTTATCTATTGGAGGAGGATTTGTGGCGGATACACCTGGTTTTAGCTCTCTTGAATTTACAGAGCTTGAAGCAGAGGAATTACCATATTGCTTCCCTGAAATGGTTCGGGTGAGCGAAGGATGTAAGTTTAGAGGTTGCTTGCATGTGAAAGAACCAAAGTGTGCCGTTAAGGAAGCGGTAGAAAATGGAGAGATTCCGTCTTATCGCTACGACCACTATTTAAACTTTTTAGATGAAATTAAACAGAGAAAGCCGAGGTATTAGAATAATGAAAATTGCACCTTCTATTTTATCTGCTAATTTTAGTGAGTTAGGAAAAGAAATTAAAGAAGTGGAAACAGCGGGAGCTGACTATATCCATGTTGACGTTATGGACGGGAAATTTGTTCCTAATATTACGATTGGTCCGCTTGTTGTTGAAGCAATTCGTCCAATTACAAGCTTGCCGCTTGATGTTCATTTAATGATTGAAAATCCAGATCAGTACATTCCTGCCTTTGCAAGAGCAGGTGCTGACATTATTTCTGTTCATGTAGAAGCATGTCCACACTTGCATCGTACAATTAGCCTTATTAAAGAACAAGGAGTAAAAGCTGGTGTTGTACTAAACCCTGCAACACCAATTGATTCTATTAAGCATATTCTTGAAGAAATTGATCTTGTTCTTTTAATGACGGTGAATCCTGGATTTGGAGGCCAAACATTTATTAAGAGCGTTCTTCCGAAAATTGAGCAGATTGCCCAACTGATTGAAATTCGTGGTTTAGATATTGAAATTGAAGTTGATGGCGGAGTAAATACACAAACTGCAAAGCTTTGTAGAGAGGCAGGAGCAAATGTTCTCGTAGCTGGTTCTGCGATTTATAATGAAGAAGATCGTGCAGGAGCTATCAATGCACTTCGGGAGAGTTACTAAAAGATCAAACTTTTGTTTGGTCTTTTTTTATAAAGAAAGGGGAGTTAACATGAAAATTAATATATTAGCAGGAGCTCCACAGTCAACAATACCGCCCCTTCAAGACAGTGAAACAAAATGGATTGGTGTTGACCGCGGTGTATATACATTAATGGAGCAAGGCATCATGCCTATCCAAGCGTTCGGAGATTTTGATTCATTAACAGAGCTGGAGCTTAAACATATTCAAGATGTTTTTCCCGAATTAAAAGTGTATCCAGCTGAAAAAGATGAAACAGATTTAGAAATTGCGGTAAATTGGGCTCTTAACCAAGAAATTGAAGAAATTGATATATACGGAGCAACAGGTGGTCGTCTTGATCATATGTTTGGTGGAATTAGCCTTATTTATAAAGCTCTTCAGAAGAATGTACGTGTTCGTCTTATTGATAAACAAAATACTTTAACAATGTATAAGGAAGGAACATATAACATTAAAGCTCATTCCCTCTATAAATATATTTCATTTGTCCCTTTTTCCCTTGAGGTTGAAAACCTGACATTAAAGGGTTTTAAGTATCCATTACATAAAAGATGTGTTCCCGTTGGTTCGACGCTTTGTATTAGCAACGAACTTATTCAACAAAACGGTACTTTTTCGTTTACAAAGGGCATATTAATGATGATAAGAAGCAATGATTAAGTTGCTTAGCTAGTGTCATAATAAAGCTCATAATGAATAGAATATACGGTTGTTGAATCTTATTTCGTCTCGCGGTGACGAGTAGGAGGGGAAAAAATGAAATTTTATACAATCAAACTTCCGAAGTTTCTTGGAGGAATTGTGAAGGCGATGCTCAATTCGATGAAAAAAGGGGAATAAAAAAAGCACCATTATATGGTGCTTTTTTTATTAAACGCGCTCAACTTTACCAGATTTAAGAGCACGAGCAGAAACGTAAACACGCTTTGGTTTACCGTCAACTAAAATACGAACTTTTTGAAGGTTAGCACCCCAAGTACGCTTATTAGCATTCATAGCGTGAGAACGTGCATTACCTGTACGAGTTTTACGACCAGTGATTACACATTTACGAGCCATATTGAGTTCCTCCTTACATAACTAACATCATTGACAATTATCAAAAATACTATATTACTTTACCATACGTACTTTTATAATGCAATAGTGCGAGCTTAACCTTTCAAGAAAATTTCCTTGACAGTCTATAAAAACAGGAAATAAGTCTAAGTTGACGAAATGATAAAGAAAGCGATTAATAACACAATAGGAGTTAAACTTTCAAAAAGACTTCAGGTATAGTAAAATAGCGTTAATCTAACGGAAGAAGGGAGACCCAATACTATGTCCATTGAAATGAAAACACAGTATGGTCAAATTGATATTTCAACAGATGTTGTCGCAACGATTGCTGGTGGGGCTGCTGTAGATTGTTACGGTATTATTGGAATGGCATCTAAAAATCAAATCAAAGATGGGATTTCCGAGATCTTAAGAAAAGAAAACTTTACAAGAGGTGTTGTTGTAAGACAGCTCGAAGATGAAATTCATATTGATATGTACATTATTGTGAGCTATGGAACTAAAATTTCTGAAATCGCTCATAATGTTCAAACAAAGGTGAAATATACGCTAGAACAAACAGTAGGTTTAACAGTAGAGTCTGTTAATATTTATGTTCAAGGCGTTCGAGTAGTTAACGTGTAAGTTAGGAGGAAATGTTGTGTCAATAACAACGTTAGACGGAAAGCATTTTGCAAGGATGATTCAGAGTGGTGCTCAAAATCTACAAAATAATGTAGAGTTTGTGGATGCTCTGAACGTATTTCCTGTGCCAGATGGTGATACAGGAACAAACATGAACTTATCTATGAGTTCAGGAGCTAAGGAAGTTGGCACAAAAGAAACTGAAAATATCGGCGAAGTTGGACAACTTCTTGCTCGTGGCTTATTGATGGGGGCAAGAGGGAATTCAGGTGTTATCTTATCTCAGCTTTTCCGAGGATTCGCAAAATCAATTGAAGGAAAAACAGTGGTAGATAGCGAAGAATTTGCTGCTGCATTTCAAGCTGGAGTTGAGACAGCTTATAAGGCAGTCATGAAACCAATTGAAGGAACAATATTAACAGTTGCAAAAGAAGCAGCCGAAAACGCGCTTAATATTGCAAAGACGGAAAAAGATGTAACGCTTGTAATGAAGGCTATTTTAGAAGAAGCAAAAGCTTCTTTAAAACGAACTCCAGATCTACTTCCTGTCCTAAAGGAAGTAGGGGTTGTTGATAGTGGTGGACAAGGTCTTGTCATTATTTATGAAGGATTTTTAGCTTCGCTTGAAGGAAAAAACTTGCCAAATGTGACGGAAGTTCAGCCATCTATGAACGAACTTGTGAATGCTGAGCACCATAAAAGTGCACAAGGACATATGAATACGGAAGATATTAAGTTTGGCTACTGTACAGAATTTATGGTGAAATTTGATGATAATAAGCTAGCCTCGTCTCCATTCTCTGAAGAAGCATTTCGCAATGATTTAAGTGAATTTGGAGATTCTCTTCTTGTTGTAGCAGATGATGATCTTGTGAAAGTTCATATTCACGCTGAACAGCCTGGTGAAGTTCTTACATACGGACAGCGCTATGGAAGCTTGATTAATCTAAAAATCGAGAATATGCGCGAACAGCACAGCACGATTGTTCAAAAAACAGAAAAGCCTTCTTTACCAAAGAAACAAAAAGAGTACGGGATTGTAACGGTTGCAATGGGACAAGGAGTGTCAGCTCTTCTAGAGAGCATTGGCGCAACAGTAGTACTTCAAGGTGGACAAACAATGAATCCAAGTACGGAAGACCTTGTTAAAGCGATTGAAGATACAAATGCTAAAAAAGTCATTATCTTACCAAACAATAGCAATATTGTGATGACAGCTGAACAAGCAGCAGAGGTCGTAGGAAAGGATGTAGTTGTTGTTCCCTCTAAAACAGTACCACAAGGAATGACAGCACTGCTCTCTTTTAATGGTGAGCGTAATTTAGCTCAAAATCAACAAGAAATGACAAGTGCTTTAGAAAATGTAAAATCAGGACAGGTCACATATGCGGTTCGTGACACGACAATTGACGGGATTGAAGTGAAAAAGGATGATTTTATTGGTATTTCTGAGGGGGAGATTGTGACAAAAGCACATAGCTCTTTAGAAGCTCTTCAGCTTTTGTTAGCTAAAATGATTGACGAAGATGATGAAATTGTAACTGTTCTTTACGGAGCAGATGTAAATGAGGAAGACATTAAAAAGCTTGAGCAACATGTCACAGAAAACTTTGAAGATGCAGAGTTTGAAATTCATGAAGGAAAGCAGCCTGTATACCATTATATTGTAGCCGTGGAATAGAAAGGGTACTCAACATTTTTGTTGAGTACTTTTATTTGTGTGGAAAAATTTTTTTGCTAAAAAAGTGTAATAAGGGTTGTAGTGTCAGCGTATCTGAGGTACATTATTGTTGCTTGCATAACCCTTTTTTAAGTGCATAATCATTTACGAGTCTTGGCTAAGTTTGTTATATATAGTATAGTAATTTTATTTTCAGCTTAGAGAGGGATTACTATGGATATTTTAATTGGAACAATGTTACTGATTATTGTTCTGGTGTTTTTTACGGCATTTAGCTATAAAGCGCCTTATGGAATGAAAGCAATGGGTGCTTTAGCAAATGCAGCGGTAACATCGTATTTACTAGAAGCTTTTCAAAAATATATTGGCGGCGATATTTTTGGAATTTCGTTTCTTGGTGAGCTAGGACATCTTGCAGACGGAATGGCAGGAGTAGCCGCCGCTTCACTTGTTTGTTTGGCTCTTGGCGTTTCTCCCGTATATTCTTTAATGATGGGCGTAGCTTGTGCTGAAATGGGACTTCTTCCAGGCTTTTTTGCTGGATATATGATTGCTTTTTTAGTAAAAGTAATTGAAAAACGTTTTCCGGCTGGACTTGATTTATTAGGTTCAGTTATTATTGCTGCACCGCTTGCTCGGTTTATTGCAGTAGAGGTTACCCCATTAGTAGACGCTACGCTTCTTAAAATTGGTGGCATTATTGACCAAGTAACATCATCAAGTCCTCTTTTGATGGGGGTTATATTAGGGGGAATTATTACAGTTGTAGCAACTTCTCCTTTAAGCTCAATGGCCCTAACAGCCATGCTTGGACTAGTTGGTCTCCCAATGGGAATTTCAGCGGTTGCTATTGTTGGGTCAGCTTTTTTAAATTATGTACTGTTTGATCGCCTTAAGTTTGGTTCAAAAAGAACAACTATTGCGATGACCATTGAACCATTAACACAGGCAGACCTTGTTGCTGCAAATCCGATTCCTATTTATGTAACAAATTTTGTTGGAGGAGCTATATCAGGGGCTGTTGTTGCCATGTTTGGCCTTATTAATAATGCAACAGGAACTGCAACCGTTGTCGCAGGACTTGTTGTCATGTATGGATTTAATGACCCTATTAAAGTAACGATTTGCGTGTTGATCTGCGGAGCAATTGGCATTATATGTGGATTTCTCGGTTCATACGTATTTAAAAACTTTAAAATTACACGTGAAGAGGAAGTCCGCGGAACAAGACATGAAGCAGCGTAGAGAAGCAAGTAGACAGCATATAGTACTATATGCTGTCTCTTTTTGAGAAATAAAAAAACTTCAGTATGCAGAGGAGAGAGTTTATGAGATTTAAATCTGTATTCGATATTATTGGTCCTGTTATGATTGGTCCATCTAGTTCCCATACGGCAGGAGCAGCCCGCATTGGAAGAGTAGCGCGAACAATTTTTGGGGTTCAACCTGAGAGCGTTATCATTTCGTTATACGGTTCTTTTGCTGAAACATATAAAGGCCATGGAACAGATGTAGCACTTGTTGGCGGTTTGCTTGATTTTGATACGTCAGATACTCGTATTCCGCTGAGCTTAAACTTGGCTAAAGCAGCTAAAATGGATGTTACGTTTATTGAAGAAGAAGCACTTAGCGATCATCCAAACACCGCTCGCTTATTTTTAAAAGCAGGTGAGAAGGAAATGGAGATTGTGGGGATTTCAATCGGTGGCGGAACAATTCAAATTGTAGAGCTAAACGGTTTTAAACTCAATTTATCTGGAATGAACCCTGCTATTCTTGTTGTGCACAACGATCGTTACGGTTCCATTGCAGGAGTTACAAATTTACTTACTAAATATCATGTCAATATTGGCCATATGGAAGTATCGCGCAAAGAAAAAGGAAAAGTGGCGCTAATGGCTATTGAAACAGATGAAAATATTAATGATGAAGTGATTGAAGAAATTAAAGGACTTCCAAACGTGTTACAAGTTACAAGAATGATAGATTAAAGAGATGGGGGAAACGATATGTTTCGTAATGTAGCAGAATTAGTGGAGCTTGCCGAAACACAAGGTAAAAAGATTTCACACATTATGCTTGAACAAGAATGTGAAGTAACAGGATTAACAAAAGAAGAAATTTTAGAGAAGATGAGTCGCAATTTAACAGTAATGGAAGAAGCAGTTGAGCGTGGCTTAAATGGTGTTCAATCTGTCACAGGTTTAACTGGAGGAGACGCTGTTCTCCTACAGAATTATATTAAAACAGGGAAATCACTTTCAGGGGACCTTTTGCTTGATGCTGTGAGTAAGGCTGTTGCGACAAATGAAGTGAATGCTGCAATGGGAACAATTTGTGCAACACCAACGGCAGGAAGTGCAGGGGTTGTTCCTGGTACACTTTTTGCTGTTCAAAACAAGCTCCATCCCTCTCGAGAAGAAATGGTTGAGTTTCTTCTTACAGCAGGTGCATTCGGATTTGTTGTGGCTAACAATGCTTCTATTTCAGGAGCTGCAGGAGGCTGTCAAGCAGAGGTTGGTTCTGCAAGTGGGATGGCAGCTGCTGCTATTGTAGAGATGGCAGGTGGAACACCCCAACAATCAGCTGAAGCAATGGCGATTACACTGAAAAATATGTTAGGCTTAGTATGTGACCCTGTTGCAGGTCTAGTTGAAGTACCGTGTGTTAAACGAAATGCAATGGGAGCTAGCAACGCGATGGTGGCAGCGGATATGGCGCTTGCTGGAATTACAAGCCGAATTCCTTGTGATGAGGTCATTGAAGCTATGTTCAAAATAGGTCAAACAATGCCTGTCGCGCTAAAAGAAACTGCGCAAGGAGGGTTGGCGGCAACACCAACAGGTCGCAAACTTCAGGAAAAGATCTTTGGTAGTTCGCTTACGAAAAGTGAATAAATTACAGCAATTATCTATTACAGCTTTAAAAGGGATCGGAGCAGAAACGAATGCATCGCTAAATTCGCTTGGTATTCTATCTGTAGGTGATCTTATTGAATATTTTCCGTATCGTTATGAAGATTACCGTCTTCGTGATTTAGCGGAAGTTAAACATGAAGAAACGGTAACAGTAGAAGGGATAGTACATGGTCCCCCAAATGTGATGTTTTATGGAAAGAAAAAGTCACGGTTAACTTTTCGCATGCTTGTCGGAAGATATGCAGTAAACGTAACCGCGTTCAATCGCGGTTTTTTGAAAAATAAATTACAGCTAAATGAAACGGTAACAGTAACGGGAAAATGGGATAAAAATCGTCAAACAATCTCATTAAAAGAATTGAAAGTTGGCCCATTTAAAGCTCAACAAGAAATTGAGCCTGTCTACTCTGTAAAAGGAAACTTAACCGTTAAGGCACTTCGACGTTTTATTCGTCAAGCGCTTAGCGAATATGGTGAAGAAGTAGCTGAGCTTTTACCAAAATCCCTTTTAGACAAATATCGTCTCCTAGAGCGTAAAGAGGCATTGAAAGTGATTCATCTTCCGAAAACGCACGAGGAACTTAAATATGCAAGACGGCGCTTTGTATACGAGGAGTTTCTTCTCTTTCAACTAAAAATGCAGGTGCTTAGAAAAAGAGAACGAGAAGGTACAAAAGGGATGAGTCAACATATTCAAGCAAAGGATATTGTAGAGTTTACAAAACAGCTGCCGTTTCCCTTAACAGGAGCACAAAAGCGTGTTGTAAATGAAATATTTGCTGATATGAAGTCGCCGTATAGAATGAACAGACTTCTTCAAGGGGATGTTGGATCAGGAAAAACAGTTGTAGCAGCTATTGCACTTTTTGGTACGGTAAAAGCAGGTTATCAAGGGGCGCTTATGGTACCAACTGAAATATTAGCTGAACAGCATGTTTCATCGTTAAAAGAACTCTTAGGTCGTGTTGGTATTACAGTGGAACTTTTAACAAGCTCTGTAAAAGGAAAACGTCGTCGTGAGCTCTTAGAAAAGGTAGAAAGCGGCGAAGTGGATGTTTTAGTTGGAACGCATGCTCTTATTCAAGGTGAAGTAATGTTTAAAAAGCTTGGGCTTGTTATTACAGATGAGCAGCATCGATTTGGTGTAAACCAGCGTCGAACATTGCGCGAAAAAGGTGAATTTCCAGACGTTTTATTTATGACAGCAACTCCAATTCCTAGAACGCTTGCAATTACGGCTTTTGGAGAAATGGACGTCTCTGTTATTGACGAGATGCCTGCAGGAAGAAAAGCGATTGAAACGTATTGGGTAAAGCATGATATGCTTGAAAGAATTTTGCAGTTCGTGCAAAAAGAGCTTGTGAAAGGAAGACAGGCATATGTAATTTGCCCGCTCATTGAAGAGTCAGAAAAGCTCGATGTACAAAATGCTATTGACGTTCATGCAACACTTCAGCAATACTTTGAGGATAAATGGAATGTAGGTCTTATGCACGGAAAGCTTCATCCAGATGAAAAAGATGAAGTGATGCGAGAGTTTAGCGAAAATAAGACTCAAATTTTAGTTTCAACAACTGTTGTTGAAGTAGGAGTAAACGTTCCGAATGCCACAATGATGGTTATTTATGATGCAGAACGATTTGGTCTTTCTCAGCTTCATCAGCTTCGCGGCCGTGTCGGAAGGGGAAGTGAGCAGTCATACTGTGTATTGCTTGCGGATCCAAAATCAGAAGTTGGGAAAGAAAGAATGAAGATTATGACGGAAACGAACGATGGATTTGTTCTTTCTGAGAAAGACTTAGAACTTCGCGGTCCTGGTGACTTTTTTGGAAAGAAACAAAGCGGTCTTCCTGATTTTAAAGTTGCTGATATGGTGCATGATTATAGAGCGCTTGAAACGGCTCGTGATGATGCCACAAAGATTGTTAATAGTGAACAACTTTGGAGAGATAAGGAATTCACTCCGTTGTTAACGCATCTTGAAGAAACGGGTGCTTTAACAACAGAAAAGCTAGATTAATAGAATAAAGCCAGAGCTGTTCAAGACGAACAGCTCTTTTCTTCATGGAAAAAAGGTTGCAAAGCCTATCATTTGATTATATACTGCTATTAGTACCTAGTATTAAAAAGCGGATGGTGGAGCATGAGATTAAATAAAAAGGAACGGAAAAAGCAGTTACAAGAAACAATTGATCAAAACCCGTTTGTAACGGATGAAGAGTTAGCTGAACGTTTCTCTGTTAGCGTACAAACCATTCGGTTAGATCGCTTGGAATTGTCGATTCCTGAACTTCGTGAACGTATTCGGCATGTTGCCTCAACACAGCTAGAAAATAAAGTCCGTTCTTTACCAATTGAAGAGGTTATTGGTGAAGTGATTGACTTGAATCTTGATCAATCAGCGATTTCTATTTTTGATGTAAAAGAAGAACACGTTTTTAAGCGTAATCATATTGCACGTGGTCACCACCTTTTTGCACAGGCCAATTCACTTGCTGTTGCTGTTATCAATGATGAATTGGCGTTGACGGCTAATTCATCCATTCAGTTCCACCAGCCTGTTAAGCTAGCGGAACGTGTTGTAGCGAAAGCAAAAGTGAAAGAAAAAAGTGCAAAAAAAGAACGAACAACTGTTGAAGTATTAAGCTACGTTGGACAAACGCTAGTATTTTCCGGTCTATTTGAGATGTATCATTCAAATAGAGCAGGAGAGGGGGATCACAATGAAAATCACAATTGATGCTATGGGCGGTGATCATGCCCCAAAAGCGATAATTGAAGGAGCAGAGCGAGCAATTGCTCATTTCCCTGATTTACATATCATTTTAGTTGGGGATGAAAACCTTATTCATCCACACTTGAAGAATAAAGAACGAATAACAGTTTTACATACGGAAGAAGTTATTGAAGCAACGGACGAACCTGTTCGGGCAGTGCGTCGTAAGAAAAAGGCTTCAATGGTGCTCGCTGCTCAACAAATTGCGGACGGGGAAGCAGATGCTTGTATTTCAGCAGGAAATACAGGTGCTCTTATGGCAGCAGGTTTATTTATTATCGGACGCATTCAAGGGATTGAACGTCCAGCTTTAGCTCCAACACTACCGACTCGTACAGGAAATGGATTTTTACTATTGGATGCAGGCGCAAATCCAGATGCAAAGCCAAATCATCTTCTTCAATATGCTATTATGGGAAGCATTTATGCTAAAAGTGTATTTGGTATGGAATCTCCTCGCGTTGGGCTGTTAAATGTAGGAACAGAGGAGAAAAAAGGGAGCGACTTAACAAAACAAACATTTCCACTTCTTCAAGATGCCGATATTAACTTCATTGGAAACGTTGAGGGAAGAGACTTATTAGAAGGTGTTGCAGATGTTGTTGTAACAGATGGTTTTACAGGAAACATTGCGTTAAAATCGATTGAAGGAACAGCACTTTCTATATTTTCAATGCTGAAAGAGACGCTAACAAGTTCATTTAAGAGTAAGGTCGCAGCAGGGATTCTAAAGCCGCAATTAAAAAAGCTTAAAACGCAGATGGACTATACAGAGTATGGTGGAGCAGGTCTTTTTGGACTTAAGGCACCTGTTATTAAAGCTCACGGTTCTTCAGACGATAACGCTATTTTTAATGCTGTGAGACAAGCGGTATTAATGGTAGAACAAAGCGTGCCTAAAACAATCGCTGAGCAAATCGCTGCGCAGAATAAAAAACAAGAACAAACCATAGAAAGTGAAAGGAAGGAATAAGCATGAGCAAAATTGCATTTGTTTTTCCAGGACAAGGCTCACAAGCTGTTGGGATGTTACAAGATGTATACGCGGCATCAGAAGACGTGAAAAAGATGATTGATGAAGGAAATGAGGCGCTTGGCTTCTCACTATCAAACTTAATGTTTGAAGGACCAGCAGAAGACCTAACATTAACATATCACGCACAGCCTGCTTTATTAACAGCAAGCGCAGTGCTTTTAAATGAGTTAACAAAAGAAGGGATCAAGCCAGACTATGTAGCAGGACATAGTCTAGGAGAATACAGTGCACTTGTTGCAGCAGGCTCTATTTCGTACATTGACGGAGTAAAAACGGTTCATACACGTGGTCAATTGATGAATAAAGCAGTTCCAGCTGGTGAAGGAACAATGGCAGCTGTGCTTGGCCTTGATGCAGAAGAACTTGAAAAAGTAACAGCTGAGATTAGCGAGAATGGTGATGTTGTACAACTTGCAAATATTAACTGTCCAGGACAAATTGTTATTTCAGGTACTGTTGCAGGAGTTGAAAGAGCAGGAGCACTTGCAAAAGAGCGCGGAGCAAAACGTGTATTGCCTCTTAACGTAAGCGGTCCATTCCATTCTGCTCTTATGAAGCCAGCAGCAGAAGAATTTAAAAATGTGTTAGCTAACATTACAATTTCAAATGCGAGCGTTCCTGTTGTAGCAAATGTAACAGCAGAACCAATGACAGAGGCGAAAGAAATTAGCGAGCGTCTAGTTGAACAGCTTTATTCACCTGTTCGCTTCCATGAATCAGTTGAAAGAATGCTGAATGACGGTGTTGATACATTTATTGAAATTGGGGCAGGAAAAGTACTGTCTGGATTAGTGAAAAAAGTGAATCGTCGTGCAACCGTTCATGCGGTATACGATATGGAATCATTACAAAAAACAGTTCAATCTTTGAAAGATGGTGAATGAGGATGTTAAAAGATAAAGTAGCTCTTGTTACAGGTGGCTCACGCGGTATTGGTCGTGCAACAGCGCTTGAACTTGCTTCATTAGGAGCAAAAGTTGCTGTAAACTATGCAGGAAGCGAAGGAAAAGCTCAAGAAGTAGTTGAAGAAATCAAAGCTATGGGTGGCGAAGCTATCAAAATCAAAGCAGACGTAGCTAACAGCGAAGAAGTTCAAGCTATGATCAAAGAAGTGATTGAAACATTTGGTTCTTTAGATATTCTTGTGAACAATGCGGGCATTACACGTGATAATTTATTAATGAGAATGAAAGAAGATGAATGGGATAGCGTAATTGCGACAAACTTAAAAGGAGTATTTCTATGCACAAAAGCTGTTTCTCGCCAGATGATGAAGCAGCGCAGCGGACGCATTATTAATATTTCTTCTATTGTAGGTGTAAGCGGAAATGCTGGACAAGCGAACTACGTAGCTGCAAAGGCAGGCGTAATCGGATTAACAAAAACGAGTGCGCAGGAATTAGCAGCTCGAGGAATTACGGTTAACGCTATTGCACCGGGCTTCATTGCAACAGATATGACAGATGAGCTTTCTGAAGAAGTGAAAAACGGTATTCTATCACAAGTACCACTTGCAAAATTTGGTGAAGTTGCAGATGTTGCCAAAGTTGTTGCATTCCTAGCATCAGAAGGAAGCAAATATATGACAGGCCAAACACTCCATGTTGATGGCGGAATGGTAATGTAAAAGAGCTTTTGAATTTTCTTTCTGAAGTTCTAGTAATTTGTTGAGGAATCCACTATAATGACTTGAGGGGAGGTGATAGTATGTCAGACGTATTAGAGCGCGTAACGAGTATCATCGTTGATCGCCTTGGCGTAAAGGAAGAGGAAGTGAAACTTGAGGCTTCTTTCAAAGAGGACCTTGGCGCTGATTCCCTTGACGTAGTTGAACTAGTTATGGAACTTGAAGATGAGTTCGAATTAGAAATTTCAGATGAAGATGCTGAGAAAATTGCGACAGTTGGTGACGCTGTTACTTACATACAGAACAAGCAATAAGCTGTCCTTACTTTTAGAAGAGTCCCGTTTATATAACGGGGCTTTCTCTACTTTTATCGAACATCTTCTCCATCATACCTTTAAGTTTTTGATTTACTGCGAAAATTTAAAGATGTGAAAGGGCTTCAGTACAATTGGAGACAACTTATTATGACGAAAACCTCCCTTTCTGGAGAAAGAGATGGAAATTTGAAAACGGAAGAAACCATTGGAGGTATTTATGGCAAGACATCGTTATTACCCTAAAAATCAAAAATTACAAGAAAAAATTAAAAAACAGTTTCAGGAACTTCAAGAGAAAATGGGTATTTTATTTGACAACGAAAAACTGTTAACACAAGCATTTACTCATTCTTCATATGTAAATGAACATCGCAAAAAACCGTATGAAGATAATGAACGCTTGGAATTTTTAGGTGATGCTGTTCTTGAACTAACAGTATCAAAATTTTTATTTAACAAATATCCAGCAATGAGCGAAGGGGAACTTACGAAGCTTCGTGCTGCTGTTGTATGTGAACCATCTCTTGTGAAGTTTGCAAACGAGCTTCAGTTTGGCAATTACGTTTTGCTTGGAAAAGGAGAAGAGATGACAGGTGGACGCCAAAGACCTGCTCTTTTAGCCGACGTGTTTGAAGCATTTATCGGTGCTCTTTATCTTGATCAAGGGCTTGAAGTGGTCGAAAAATTGCTAGCCCAAACCGTATTTCCTAAAATTGACGATGGTAATTTTACGTATGCAATGGATTTTAAAAGTCAGCTGCAAGAGCTTGTTCAGCGTGACAGTCAAGGGCTTTTACAATATCAAATTCTTCAAGAAAAAGGCCCAGCACATAACCGCGAGTTTATTTCACGAGTGCTTCTAAACGGATCAGAACTTGGTACTGGTGTTGGTAGATCAAAAAAAGAAGCAGAGCAAAAAGCTGCACAAGTAGCTATTACTGCTTTAACACTTTTGAAAGAACAATAAATCTATGATATACAACTTTAACAAAAGTAAGGAGGAAGTAAGATGTTCCTCAAACGACTAGACGTGGCGGGATTTAAGTCTTTTGCCGACAAAATTTCTGTTGATTTTGTTCAAGGAATGACAGCTGTAGTCGGACCGAATGGAAGCGGAAAAAGCAATATCACAGATAGCATTAGATGGGTGCTTGGAGAACAATCTGCCCGCTCTTTGCGCGGTTCAAAGATGGAAGATGTTATTTTTGCTGGCAGTGATACGAGAAAAGCATTAAACGTAGCGGAAGTAACGTTAACGCTTGAGAACAGCGAACAGTTTCTTCCTATTGAGTATCACGAGGTAAGCATTACAAGACGTGTCTTTCGCTCAGGAGAAAGTGAATTCTTTATTAATAATCAGCACTGTCGTTTAAAAGACATTATTGATCTATTTATGGACTCCGGTCTAGGGCGGGAATCATTTTCTATCATTGGCCAAGGGCGCGTTGAGGAAGTGCTCAGCTCAAAATCTGATGAACGAAGAAAGATTTTTGAGGAAGCAGCAGGTGTTTTAAAGTATAAGCTACGCAAGAAGAAAGCAGAGCTTAAGCTTGTTGAAACACAGGATAATTTAAACCGGGTGAGCGACATTTTATATGAGATTGAGTCAGGCCTTGAACCTTTAAAAATACAAGCTTCTATGGCGAAAGACTATTTAGAGAAAAAGGCGGAGCTAAAAAATTACGACATCTCTTTGACTGTTTATGAAATTGAAGAACTTCATAAAAAATGGGAGAAATTAAAGCTTGAACATGATCATCATAAAGAACTTTCTAGAACGTTAAGTGAGTCTATTGCTAAGAAAGAAAGTCATATTGATGAAGCTCAGAAAAATATGAATGCGCTAGAGCAATCCCTAGAAGAGTTGCAAACGGTTTTATTAAACGTTAGTGAAGAGCTTGAGAAAATTCAAGGGCGAAAGCAAGTGCTTATTGAAAGGAAGAAACATGCTTCAAAAACGCAAAGCGAGCTTGAGGAAAGTACAGAACACCTTGAGGAACAAGTAGCCTTCTTAGCTAAAAGTAAAGAGGAAGCATCAGAACTTCTCAAAACATATGAACAAAATGTTTATAGACTAAAAAAAGAGCTTTCAGAAAAGCAGTCTCTTTTTGAAAGTTATAGTGAAGATCTGGATGAAAAGCTCGAAAATTTGAAAAGTGACTATTTCGAAAAAGCACAGCAAGAAACGGCACTTCGCAATGAACGTCAGTTTTTAGTGAAACAAATCGAGCAAAATAGTGAAAGACAAAATCGTTTAAAAGAAGCGAACAAAGAGCTATTTAGCGAACATCAGAAACTTGAAGGGGAGCATAAAAGGCTTGATGGAGAAGTTTCTGCTGCGAAAGAGGAATTTGATAAAGCAGTTAATGAAAACCTAACATTAAAACGAGATGTTGAAGCTTTAACAGAAAAATATAGAAAAAAAGAATCGCTTCTATATCAAGCATATCAATATGTTGAACAAACAAAGTCAAAACGCAGCATGATGGAAGATATGCAAGATGGGTACACAGGCTATTTTCAAGGCGTAAAAGAAGTGTTAAAAGCCCGCGAAAGCGCCTTAACAGGAATTGAAGGGGCAGTGGCAGAGCTTATTACAGTTCCAAAAGAGGTAGAAATAGCGCTTGAAACAGCGCTTGGCGGGGCAATGCAGCATATAGTTGTTTCAGCAGAAGAACAAGCAAGAAAAGCGATTGCTTATTTAAAGAAGCGAGGTAGCGGTCGTGCCACATTTTTACCTCTTTCTACGATTAAAGGAAAAAGTATTCCTCAGTCTGTTATTGAAACCATGCAAGGATCTCCTTCTTTCGTTGGAGTAGCCCGTGATCTCATTTCATATGAGCAAAAGTATGAAAACATTGTTTCAAACTTGCTTGGGACCGTCATTGTGACCAAAGATTTACGAGGAGCTAATGAGCTTGCTCGTCTTGTTTCACATCGCTATCGATTTGTAACATTAGAAGGAGACGTTGTAAATCCGGGGGGATCAATGAGCGGGGGAGCTTCTAAGAAAAACAGCTCATCTCTTATTACGAGAAAGCGTGAGCTAGAAGACCTTGTTGCAAAGCTTGCTGAAATGGAAGGGAAAACAGGATTGCTTGAAGCAGAGGTTAAGGAACTCAAAACGTCACTTGCTCAGGCTGAAAAACAGTCCCTTGCACAAGGAGAGAAAGTTCAAACATTAAAAGAAGAGTACGAAGCTTTAAATGCCAAGATGAGCGAGCTTCTGTTAACAGAAAAAAATACAAAACGACGTCTTGAAATGTACAATAATGACATGACACCGCTTTTTGAAGAGCAAGATCGCTTTAAGCAACGAGAAGCAGAGTTAAGGGAATTACTACAAGCTTCTCAGAAGGCCATGAAGCATCTTGATGAAGAAATTAAGCTTGTTACAGAGCAGAAAAACTCGGAAAAGAGTTCAAAAGAAACTGTTCAAGGGGAGCTTACAAATCTGAAAATCGCGCTTGCAGAAGCGAGTGAGCGTCTTGTTTATCAGCGTGAAAAAGTAGAGCGTGCAGAGCAGGATTTACACTCTTCTTCTACAGCTCTTTCTAAACAAAAAGATCAGCTTTCATTCTTAAAAGAACAGATGAAAGAAGGTTTTACAAGTCAGCATGATTTAGAAGATACGCTCTTAGCTAGAACAAACGATAAAGAAGAAACGGCTAAGCTTATTAGCGAACGCCGCAAGCAGCGCACAGAGCTTCAAGAAGAGCTTGAGACGTTCATGGCTGAACAAAAGGAACTTAAGCGTCAGCAAGAACAGATGATGGAAGCTTTGAAAGATGAAGAAGTGCAGATTAATCGCTTTGATGTTGAGCTTGATCAATATTTAAATATGCTGAGAGAAGAGTATATGATGAGCTTTGAAGCTGCGAAACAGCAATATCCTCTTACTCTATCTCCTGAGGAAACGCGCAAAAAAATCAGGCTTATTAAACTTGCTTTAGATGAACTTGGTACAGTTAATATAGGCGCAATTGAAGAGTATGAGCGAGTATCTGAGCGATATACGTTTTTAAGTGAACAAAAGGAAGACCTTGTTGAAGCAAAAGATACACTTCATCAGCTTATTGAAGAGATGGATACGGAAATGAAGAAAAGGTTCAGTGAAACGTTCACAAGTGTGAGAGAGCATTTTAAAGAAGTGTTTACAAAGCTCTTCGGCGGCGGACGAGCAGATTTAAAGCTCACTGATCAAGAAGACCTTCTAAATACAGGTATTGATATTGTGGCACAGCCGCCAGGTAAGAAGTTGCAGAACCTTGCTCTTCTTTCAGGTGGTGAGCGTTCGTTAACAGCTATTGCGCTTCTCTTTGCTATTTTAAAAGTGCGACCTGTACCGTTCTGTGTGCTCGATGAAGTAGAAGCAGCACTTGATGAAGCAAATGTACAGCGTTTCGCGAAGTTCATCAAGACATTCAGTGAGAAAACACAATTTATTGTTATTACACATCGCAAAGGGACAATGGAAGAAGCAGACGTTCTTTATGGGATAACAATGCAGGAATCTGGTGTATCTAAGCTCGTATCTGTCAAACTTGAAGAAGAAAAGCAGTATGTTTAAGAAAGGTGTGAAACGTTCACATGAGTTTTTTTAAGAAACTAAAACAAAAGTTTTCAGGAACTGAAGTAGAGCAAGAAGAAACAAAGAAATACGAAAAAGGGATGGAGAAAACAAGAAAGTCGTTCACAGGACGTCTTAATGACCTTGTTGCCCGCTATCGTAAAGTTGACGAAGATTTCTTTGAAGAATTAGAAGAAATCCTAATTAGCGCTGATGTTGGCGTTAGTACAGTAATGGACTTAATTGACGAGTTGAAAATGGAAGTAAAACGCCGTAACATTAAAGATTCAACAGAAATCAAAGACGTTATTTCAGAGAAACTTGTTGATATTTATTCAGGAGGAGAAGAACAGTTCTCTTCTTTGAATATTCAACAATCAGGCCTTAGCATTATCCTCTTTGTTGGAGTAAACGGAGTTGGAAAAACAACAACAATTGGAAAGCTTGCTCATCAGCTTAAGCAAGAAGGTAAAAAAGTGATGCTTGCAGCAGGCGATACGTTCCGAGCAGGAGCAATCGAACAGCTTGAAGTATGGGGAGAACGCGTTGGTGTTGATGTTATTAAACAAGCGGCAGGGTCAGATCCAGCTGCTGTAATGTATGATGCAGTTCAGTCAGCTCGTTCAAGAGGAGCGGATGTATTGCTTTGTGATACAGCAGGACGCCTTCAAAATAAAGTAAACTTAATGAATGAGCTTGAAAAAGTAAAGCGCGTTATTTCTCGCGAAGTTCCTGATGCACCTCATGAAGTATTGCTTGTTCTTGATGCAACAACAGGACAAAATGCAATGAGCCAAGCTAAAACGTTCTCAGCGGCAACAGACGTGTCAGGTATTGTTTTAACAAAGCTTGATGGGACTGCAAAAGGTGGAATCGTTCTGGCGATCCGTAACGAATTGAGTATTCCAGTTAAATTCGTAGGCCTTGGTGAAAAGGTAGAAGATCTTCAGGAATTTGATCCAGAGAAATATGTATACGGCCTTTTTGCAGGGCTTATGGAAGAAGAAAACGAAGAATAAAAAGACTGTTAAGAAAAAAACTTGACATTTGTTTTTAAAATAAGTACACTATTTGAGTGTAAAGGTTTTTCACTTAACAAGGGCGTGATTGGTTGTGCTTGAAAAAACAACAAGGATAAACTATCTGTATGATTTTTATCAATCATTATTAACTTCAAAACAGAAAAGTTATATGTCGCTTTATTATTTAGATGATTATTCGCTTGGAGAAATCGCTGAAGAATATGGCGTGAGTCGACAAGCTGTTTATGATAATATAAAACGTACAGAACAAATGCTTGAGCAGTATGAAGAAAAGCTCGGCTTGTTTCAGCGATTTCGTCAAAGAAAGCAGCTTTTACAAGATCTTCAAAAAGCTGTAAAACAGCATGATGAAGAGCAGACGCTTTCTCTTATTGATTCGCTTGAGAAATTAGATTAGGGGGCGGCATAGTATGGCATTTGAAGGATTAGCCGACCGTTTGCAAAGCACAATTCAAAAGATTAAAGGCAAAGGTAAAGTTTCAGAAGCAGACGTAAAAGCAATGATGCGTGAAGTTCGCCTTGCCTTACTTGAAGCAGACGTTAACTTTAAAGTTGTTAAAGAATTCGTCAAAAACGTGAATGAACGCGCTGTTGGGCAAGAGGTTATGAAAAGCTTAACGCCTGGACAGCAAGTTATCAAAGTTGTTAAAGAAGAGTTAACAAAGCTAATGGGTGGAGAAGAAAGCAAAATTGCTGCTTCAAACCGTCCGCCAACCGTTGTTATGATGGTTGGTCTGCAGGGGGCCGGTAAAACGACCACAACAGGAAAATTAGCAAATCTTCTTCGCAAAAAATACAATCGTAAACCTCTGCTAGCTGCTGCGGATATTTATCGTCCTGCAGCAATTAAACAGCTTGAAACGTTAGGAAAACAGCTTAGCATGCCTGTGTTCTCACTTGGTGATCAGGTAAGCCCTGTTGAAATTGCACGTAAGGCCATTGAGCATGCAAAAGAAGAGCATCATGACTACGTTTTAATTGATACAGCAGGTCGTCTTCATGTTGATGAGACGTTAATGGACGAGCTTAAACAAGTAAAAGAAGTGGCAAAGCCAGATGAAATTTTACTTGTTGTAGATGCGATGACAGGCCAAGACGCTGTAAATGTGGCAGAGAGCTTTAACGAACAATTAGGATTAACAGGTGTTGTTCTTACAAAACTTGATGGAGATACGCGCGGTGGTGCGGCTCTCTCTATCCGTTCTGTAACGGAAACACCGATTAAATTTGTCGGGATGGGTGAAAAGCTAGATGCTTTAGAAACTTTCCATCCTGAGCGTATGGCGTCTCGTATTCTTGGAATGGGTGACGTGCTAACGCTTATCGAGAAGGCACAAGTGTCTGTTGACGAGGACAAAGCGCGCGAACTGGAACAAAAGTTACGTACGCAATCTTTCACATTTGATGATTTTCTAGAACAGCTTGGACAAGTGCGACAGATGGGACCGCTTGATGAAATTCTTGGAATGCTTCCAGGAGCAAACAAGATGAAAGGCTTGAAAAACGTTCAAGTGGATGATAAGCAAATTGGTCATATTGAAGCGATTATTCGTTCAATGACAAAGCTTGAAAAAGAACAGCCTGAAGTCATCAATGCAAGCCGTAAAAAGCGTATTGCAAGAGGTAGTGGTAGATCTGTTCAAGAGGTCAATAGACTTCTTAAGCAGTTTGATGAAATGAAGAAGATGATGAAGCAAATGACAAACATGTCAAAAGGCAAGAAAAAAGGATTTAAACTTCCTTTTATGTAGTGTTAAGAAAAAACACTTTACAAACAAATGCAGGATTGATAATATATTATCCTGTGTGAAACAATTTCGGAGGTGCTTTAATAATGGCAGTAAAAATTCGTTTAAAACGTATGGGATCTAAAAAGTCTCCATTCTATCGTATCGTAGTAGCTGATTCTCGTTCACCACGTGATGGACGTTTCATCGAAACAGTTGGAACTTACAATCCACTTGAGCAACCAGCAGCAGTTAAAATCAATGAAGAGCTTGCTCTTAAATGGTTAACAGACGGTGCTAAACCATCTGATACAGTACGTAACCTTTTCTCTAAAGAAGGTATCATGGAGAAATTCCACAATTCAAAATTAAGCAAGTAATGAAAAAAGGGGAGGGATAACCTCCCCTTTTTTTTACTTCTTTTATATAATAAAGATAAGAGGAGGGAGTGCGGGTGAAAGTTGTCCAAAAAGTGATTGTGAAACAAGTATTAACTGAACAAAGCAAGGAGAAGTTAAGGAATAAGTTTATTCTTGAACAAAAAGGGCTGCAAAATGAAATTGAGCAGTTGCGCTTTCAGTTGAAAAAGATTGAAAATATGAAAAAACCATCAGCGGCATCGCTTGAAAAACAATTCGAAAAGGAACAAAAAACCCGTTTAGAAAAACTCCGCATTATCGATTTTCAGCTAGAACAGCTTAACTTGCTTCCAATTGGCAGTGAGCTTGAAGAAACAAAGCTAGATGCTATTGTAGAAGTAAAAGAAGGTGACAGCTGGGAAGAATTCAAAAGTTTACAAACGATTCTTGTTAAAGATGGAATTGTGATTGAAATTCGATAGAGGTGAAAAGCAATGGAAAAGTGGTTGAACGTAGGGAAAATTGTGAACACGCACGGAGTTCGCGGTGAAGTCCGCGTTATCTCTCGCACAGATTTTCC
The DNA here is from genome assembly GCF_057808375.1 of Priestia sp. TRM10. Lineage (NCBI taxonomy): Bacteria > Bacillati > Bacillota > Bacilli > Caryophanales > Bacillaceae > Priestia > Priestia sp. TRM10. Next base: position 741,297 of record NZ_JBJZOT010000015.1, on the reverse strand, counting down.
AGAAGAACGTTATAAAGTTGGAAATGAGTTATACATATTCAAGGACAACGAAGAAATCAAAGTTGTTGTAGCAAGTCACCGTCAGCATAAAAATTTTGATCTTCTTACATTTGAAGAGTACCATAATATCAATCAAGTGGAGCCGTTCAAAAACTGTCTCCTTAAGGTACCATCTTCAGACCTTGTTGAATTAGAAGAAGGTGAATATTACTTTCACGAAATTGTAGGTTGTGAAGTATACACAGAGGAAGGAAATCTTGTTGGTACAATCAAAGAAATTTTAGCAACAGGAGCAAACGATGTTTGGGTCGTAAAAGCATCTGGAAGAAAAGACATCCTTATTCCGTATATTGAAGATGTTGTAGCAGACATTAACATCGAAGAGAAAAAAGTAATCATCAACGAAATGGAAGGGTTATTAGACTAATGAAAATTGATGTTTTGTCACTGTTTCCTGAGATGTTTCATGGTGTTCTTGAAAGCTCTATTTTAAAAAAGGCACGTGATAAAGGAGCGGTTGATGTAGCTGTTACAGATTTTAGAGAGTACGCAGACAACAAGCATAAGACAGTTGATGACTATCCATACGGTGGCGGTGCTGGTATGGTATTAAAGCCACAACCTATTTTTGATGCTGTTGCTGATCTTAATAAAGAAGGCTCAAAAGCGCGCGTTGTTCTTCTTTGTCCACAGGGTGAACGCTATACCCAAAAAAAAGCAGAGGAGCTTTCGAAAGAAGAGCACCTTATCTTTGTTTGTGGTCACTATGAAGGATATGATGAGCGAATTCGTGAACACGTTGTAACAGATGAGATTTCAATTGGAGACTTTGTGTTGACGGGAGGGGAACTTGGGGCCCTTGTGATCATTGACAGCGTCGTACGCCTTCTTCCTGACGTTTTAGGGAACAAAGCGTCTGCTGTTGAAGATTCATTTAGTACAGGCCTTCTAGAGCATCCTCATTATACTCGACCATCAGATTTTAGAGGGATGAAGGTACCAGACGTCCTTACATCTGGCGATCATAAACGTATAGCAGAGTGGAGAGAAGAGGAATCACTGCGTAGAACATTCCTAAGAAGGCCTGATCTGCTCGAAAACTATGAGCTTTCAGAAAGTCAAAAGAAGATGCTCGATCAGATTGAAAAAACGCATCGTTCAGATGTTTAAAAGATATTGCATCTAGTGGTGGGATGTGCTAAGATAATGTTTGTGGCTTTGGGCAGTGCTGTCCAAGCTTTGAAAACGATGTTCCGCTGCAATGATGCGAAAGCATTGATAAGAGCATCTGTTGGAAGGAGATGAAATCATGCAACAATTAATCCAAGATATCACAAAAGAACAATTAAAAGGTGACTTACCTGCTTTCCGTTCTGGAGATACAGTTCGCGTACACGTTAAAGTTGTTGAGGGTACTCGTGAACGTATTCAGGTGTTCGAAGGTGTTGTAATCAAACGCCGTGGTGGTGGGATTAGCGAAACTTTCACAGTTCGTAAAATTTCTTACGGTGTTGGTGTTGAACGTGCATTCCCACTTCATTCACCAAAAATCGCTAAGCTTGAAGTTGTACGCCGTGGTAAAGTACGTCGTGCGAAACTTTACTACCTACGTAACCTTCGTGGTAAAGCAGCTCGTATTAAAGAAATTCGATAATCCAAAAAGGAGCTTGTCTGACAAGCTCCTTTTTTCAAATTTCTAAACTATTTTAGGCGAGATTCGCCGATTTTTACATAAAGGTTGAATAATCATTATTTTTTTATGTATAGTAGAGAGGTACATTTTAGCTGTTTGGAGGATAAACTATGGCTCGTAAAAAAAATGAAACAGTAGAATGGATCAAGGCCATTTCGATTGCCGTCATTATTGCGGCAATTATTCGATTCTTCTTCTTCACTCCAATTGTTGTAGATGGAGAATCAATGATGCCAACTCTACATGATCAAAACCGCATGATTGTAAACAAAATATCTTACAAAATTGGTGGGCCTGATCGATTTGATGTTGTGGTCTTTCATGCTCCAGGTGGCAAAGATTACATTAAACGCGTGATTGGTTTACCAGGAGATCACGTAGAGTACAAAAACGATACGCTTTATATTAATGGAAAGGCGTACGAAGAACCGTATCTTGATCAATATAAAAGCGAACTTGACGACGGTATGCCGCTTACGGAAGACTTTAAATTAGAAGATACTCCAGGTGGCGATAAAGTCGTTCCAGAAGGCGAAATTTTCGTTATGGGAGATAACCGACGCAATAGCCGAGATAGTCGCGCGATTGGACCGGTTTCTTTGAAAAAAGTAGTTGGCACAACAAGCATTGTGTACTGGCCTTTTAATGAAATTAGAACGGTTGATTAAAAGTAGGTGAATAATAATGACTATTCAATGGTTTCCAGGACATATGGCGAAAGCTCGTCGCCAAGTTACCGAGAAATTAAAACTAATTGATATTGTTTTTGTGCTTGTTGATGCACGCATCCCTCAATCTTCACAAAACCCAATGATTGACGAGCTTATTGCAAATAAGCCACGAATCATGCTGTTAAATAAAGCGGATAAAGCTGATCCAAAAGTGACGGAACAGTGGATTCAGTACTACGATGAAAAAGGGATTCCAGCTCTTGCTATTAACTCACAGAATGGCAAAGGAATGGACCGCATTGTCGCACTCTCTAAAACCCTTTTAAAAGAAAAGTTTGATCGTATGAGACAAAAAGGAATTAAAAACCCACGTGCAATGCGAGCGATGATTGTTGGGATTCCGAATGTTGGAAAATCAACACTTATCAATCGTTTAGCGGGAAAAAATATTGCTAAAACAGGAGATCGTCCTGGGGTGACACAAGCGCAACAGTGGATTAAAGTAGGAAAAGAACTCGAACTTCTAGATACGCCTGGGATTCTCTGGCCGAAATTTGAGGACGAGCTTGTTGGATTAAAGCTTGCTACAACAGGGGCTATTAAAGATACAATTTTAAATTTGCAAGATGTAGCAGTTTATGCACTGCGCTTTTTGCAAGAGCGTTATGAATCACGTTTAGAAGATCGGTATGGTGTGACAGAGCGTTATGAGGAGATTGTAGACCTGTTTGACTTTATCGGTACTAAACGGGGCTGTTTAATGGGTGGAGGTATTGTGGACTACGACAAGACAGCTGAGCTTGTTTTGCGTGAAATCCGCGCAGATCGTCTTGGTCCCCTTACATTTGACTATCCTGATGAACTCCGTGAAAGTGAAGAAGAATAAATGAAAAGGATGCTTAAAAAGCATCCTTTTTTAATAGAAAAAAAAGAAAAAAGGACGATATAAAAGATGAGTGAAAGCATTAAAGAAATTAAAGCAAAATTAGAAAAGGTAACGTCTAAAAGTGATCCATTTCTATTGCAGTGTGCAACAGACGAGCGTAAAGGAGTTCAAAAGCTAGTCCTGCAGAAAGAAAAGTGGTTTGAAAAACAAGAAGCGTTAGAAGAGCAATTTCTAGAGATGATGAAATATGAAAACACGCTTTATGCAAAAGGTATAGAGTTAATTGCAGGGATTGATGAAGTTGGCAGGGGACCTCTTGCAGGTCCGGTAGTTTCAGCAGCTGTTATTCTTCCTCATGATTTCCGTGCACTTGGTTTAACAGATTCCAAAAAGCTTTCTGAGAAAAAACGGGAAAGTTACTATGAGCTCATTTTAGAGAATGCTCTTGCAGTTGGTGTAGGGATTATTGGACGAAAAGATATTGACTCATTGAATATTTATCATGCAACACGAAAAGCAATGGAAAGTTCTATTAGGGAGCTTGAGAAAGAACCTGACTATTTGCTTATTGATGCAATGAAGCTTCCTAACGTTTCTATTCCTCAGATTGATATTGTCAGCGGAGATGCAAAAAGTATTTCAATTGCGGCTGCTTCGATTGTAGCTAAGGTTACACGTGATCGTCTGATGAAAAAGCTCGGTGAAGAGTTTCCTGCGTATGGGTTTGAAAAACATATGGGGTACGGAACAAAAGAGCATCTAGATGCAATTGAAAAGCACGGGATTATTGATGAACACAGACGTTCCTTTTCACCAATTAAAGAGTATGTTGAAAGCTAGAGGTGAATTATGAATATTTCTTTTTTGCGCTCTTCGCTGTTAGAAGGAATCCAACATTCCACAGTGCTACCTCTTAGAGATGGAAGCATTGTGAAAGGAACCATTCAAAAGTTTTTTAAAGGAGACATAGCGCTTGTTTCTGTAAACGGACAAAGCATTGTAGCTAAATTGGAGCGCTCTTTATCTGTTTTGCGTCCCTATTATTTTGAAATAGATATTAAAGACGATTTGCCAAGCTTAAAAGTTGTTGGAGAAGAGTCAGAGGATAAAAATATGCAAAACATATTGCAAGCACTAGGAGCAAGAGGAAAGAAGGAAGAGAGTTTAGCCTCTTTTTTACTTTCTAAAAGTATTCCTTTTTCAAAAGAGTTTTTAACGACTATCGCTAAGGAAACATCACCTTCTTTTCCATCCCCTGAAAAAAAAGCTGTAGAGACGATGATTGCGCGGAACTTTACGCCATCTAAATCTATTTTCCAAGCTTTAAAATCGCTAGGAGACGCTTCTCTTGCTCCACTTTTTAACGAACTCACAACTCTCGCCAATCTTGAAGGATATGGGGAAGAACTTGTTAAGTTTAAAGGTGCTTTTAGGCTAACAAAAGGAAAAGAAGTTCTTTTCCTTTTAGTAAAAGGCTGGTTAGAAGGAAATATCCCTTTTCGTATTCTGCAACAGACAGGGGCAATTGAAAAAGGGGTTTTAGAACAGCAGTCATTAGTGAGCTTATCTCCTAAACGAGAAGAAGCAGAAGAAATTACAGCTATGAAAAAAACGCTTCTGAACAATTTGCCAGACATTGAAAAAATGCCGTTCTTTCACCAAATGGTAGAGAGCATTGAAAAAAGTCCTAACTTAAGAGGAAAGCTTAATCAAGAAGGAACCTCCTTGTTCATAAACGAAGAAGGAAAAGAAATTTTAACAGAGGTGAACAAGCTTCTGCAAACTTCTTTTCAATCCAGGGAGTTTCAACGTATATTATCAACCTTGTTTTCATCTTTAGGTCTTACATATGAGAGTGAGCTAAATGGAGAAAGCTCTGGAGCAGGCTTAAAAGGAGCTCTTTTGAAAATGCTTGAACAACCCCTACCACCTTTTTTAAGAGAACGAGCTGAAGAGATAGTGCATAAATTGACCGCTCTTCAGCTCTTGTCTTCTGACGAAGGACAAGGACCTATTACTTCTCTGTACGTGCAGTTCCCCCTCTACATAAGGGAAAAGTTAACAGAAGTCTCCCTTCAGTGGAAAGGAAAGAAGAGAGAGGACGGAACAATTGATCCAAATTACTGTCATATTCTTTTTCACTTAAAGCTTTCTTATTTACAAGAAATGGTAGTCGGCGCCCGTGTTCAAAATCGAGCGATTATCATAGATATTATAAATGAGCATCAGGATATTAAACCTATTATGGAATCTTTAAAACCATCACTTCGTCTTGGGCTGAGCGAGCTTGACTATTATCTATCAGACGTAAAAGTTTTTGCAAGTAAAGATAAAACATCAAGTTTAGCTCAAGTATCGCATAGTGGATATAAAGGAGTGGATCTTAAGATTTGATGAAAAAAAAATCATACTCAAAAAAAGCGGTAGCTCTTGCCTATTTAAAACATGAGAAAGCACCAAAGATAGTAGCAAAAGGAGGAGGAGACGTTGCGCGGGATATCATTGAAAAAGCAAAGGAAAACAATGTTCCAATTCAAAAAGATCCGTCTCTTGTAAACTTGCTTCATAATTTAGAGCTGAACGAGCGTATCCCAGAAGAGCTTTATGAGGCGGTAGCAGAGATTTTTGCTTTTATTTACAAAATGGATGAAAAAGCAAAAAAATAGAACAAATTTCTAAAGAAAACGCCATCATTTCTGAATCTTTTATAAATTTCGCAAGAATAGTAGACAAGTAGACTTCCATTTTATACAATGAAAGCGCAGTCTATTTTTTTGAAATGACGTTAGGAGGATGGGATATGAATATTCATGAGTATCAAGGAAAAGAGCTCCTTAGAAAATATGGGGTAGCTGTTCCAAACGGCCGCGTAGCGTTTACGGTAGAAGAAGCGGTAGAAGCAGCAAAAGAGCTAGGAACAGATGTTTCTGTTGTAAAAGCACAGATTCATGCAGGTGGCCGCGGTAAAGCCGGAGGGGTAAAAGTTGCGAAAAACTTGGATGAAGTTCGTACATATGCCGATGAGATACTTGGAAAAACGCTCGTAACTCATCAAACAGGTCCACAAGGGAAAGAAGTAAAGCGTTTACTTATTGAGGAAGGTTGCGATATCCAAAAAGAATATTATGTTGGAATCGTATTAGATCGTGCTTCTTCACGCGTCGTGCTTATGGCTTCTGAAGAAGGTGGCACAGAAATTGAAGAAGTAGCTGAAAAAACACCTGAAAAAATCTTTAAGGAATATATCGATCCAGCGGTTGGGTTACAGGGGTTCCAAGCGCGTCGATTAGCGTTTAATATCAATATTCCAAAAGAGTTAGTAGGTCAAGCTGTAAAATTTATGGCTGGTTTATATAAAGTATTTGTTGAAAAAGATTGCTCAATCGCTGAGATTAATCCACTTGTAACAACAGGGGATGGAAAAGTAATGGCGCTTGATGCAAAACTTAATTTTGATTCAAACGCTCTTTATCGTCAAAAAGATGTGTTAGAGCTTCGCGATTTAGAAGAAGAAGATGTAAAAGAAATTGAAGCATCAAAATACGACTTAAGTTACATTGCGCTTGATGGTAACATCGGCTGCATGGTAAATGGAGCAGGTCTTGCAATGGCGACAATGGACATTATTAAATATTCAGGCGGAGAGCCGGCAAACTTCCTTGACGTAGGGGGCGGTGCAACGGCTGAGAAAGTAACGGAAGCGTTCAAGATTATTATCTCCGATCAAAATGTAAAAGGAATTTTTGTCAATATTTTTGGTGGCATTATGAGATGTGATGTTATTGCTGAAGGTGTTGTTGAAGCAACAAAACAAGTTGGATTAGATTTGCCACTTGTTGTTCGCTTAGAAGGCACAAACGTTGAACTTGGCAAAAAGATTTTGAAAGAATCAGGTCTTAACATTACAGCTGCAGAGTCAATGGCTGACGGCGCTGAAAAAATTGTTGCACTTGTGAAATAAAGAACAGGAGGGGTAAAAATGAGCGTATTTATTAACAAGGATACAAAAGTTATTGTACAGGGGATTACAGGAGCAACAGGTTTGTTTCATACAAAACAGGCAATTGAGTATGGAACAAAAATTGTTGGGGGCGTAACTCCAGGAAAAGGCGGCACAACAATCGAAGGAGTACCTGTTTTCAACACTGTTGAAGACGCAAAAAAAGCAACAGGTGCAAACGCGTCAGTTGTGTATGTTCCACCTGCTTTTGCAGCAGATGCAATTATGGAAGCAGTTGATGCAGATCTTGACTTAGTTATCACAATTACAGAAGGTATTCCAGTAATTGATATGGTGAAAGTAAAGCGTTATATGGAAGGAAAGCGCACAAGACTTGTTGGACCAAACTGCCCGGGTGTTATCACACCAGAAGAATGTAAAATTGGTATTATGCCAGGATACATTCATAAAAAAGGTCATGTTGGGGTTGTGTCACGCTCTGGAACACTCACATATGAAGCTGTTCATCAACTTTCACAAGCAGGAATTGGCCAGTCAACAGCAGTAGGAATTGGTGGAGACCCTGTTAATGGCACGGACTTCATTGATGTGTTAAAAGCCTTTAATGAAGATGAAGACACATATGCTGTTATTATGATTGGTGAAATCGGGGGTACGGCAGAAGAAGAAGCAGCACAATGGGTGAAAGAAAATATGACAAAACCTGTTGTTGGCTTTATTGGAGGTCAAACAGCTCCAGCAGGCAAGCGTATGGGCCACGCTGGTGCGATTATCTCAGGTGGTAAGGGTACGGCAAGCGAGAAGATTAAAACGCTTAACGCATGCGGTATTAGCGTTGCTGAAACCCCTTCTGTTATGGGAGAAACGCTTATTAAAGTGCTAAAGGACGAAGGAATTTACGATAAGTGTAAAACGCACGATATTCCTGTAAGTTCATCACAGTCTTAAAATAGGAAGTTCAACCGTTACCATTTAGGTAACGGTTGGTTTTTATGGCGATTTTTAGAACAATTAAAGAGGTGAATTATGAGAGAAAAGTTAATTTTATTATCACACTGCAGAAGGGTTGGATGGAAATCCATACTCAAACTTCTTCAGTATGATTCCTCCCTATCTTTTCTAAGAGAAGCTTCTCCTGCTCTTCTTCAAACCATTCTTCAACTTCCAAGTTCTTCAACTGAAATTGTCTATAAAGATTTGCAAACTATTCCAATACAAGATATTCTAAAGAAATATAGCACTCAAAATATTCGTTGTATAACAATTACGGATCCTGAGTATCCTGCGTTATTAAAGAATATTTATGACCCTCCATGGGTTCTTTATACAAAAGGAGATTACCGGTTATTAAATAACAAATCCGTTAGCATCGTTGGAACGAGGACGCCAACAAGCTACGGTATAAAGGCTACAAAGGTTTTGTGCAAACCTCTCGTGGAAGAAGGATGGACAATTGTAAGCGGTCTTGCAAAAGGGGTGGATGCGCTTGCACATAAAGAAGCTATTCTTCATGGAGGCAAAACCGTTGCTGTATTAGGAAGCGGGTTTTATAACATTTATCCAAAAGAAAATTGTTATTTAGCAAGTGACATCGCTAACAATCATCTGTTATTATCGGAATACAACCCTTTTATAAAACCGCATCGAGCGCATTTTCCGCTACGGAACCGTATTATTAGCGGTTTATCGTTTGGAACGATTGTCATTCAAGCGAAGGAAAGAAGCGGTTCTTTTATTACAGCTGACCAAGCGCTCTCTCAAGGAAGAGAGGTTTTTGCTGTACCTGGCTCAATCTTTGAAGAATGTTCAAAAGGAACAAATAAGCTTATTCAGCTTGGCGCAAAATTAGTATGTAGTGCTAAAGATGTAACAAGCGAAATTCATTTTCAAGTAAAAAATGAACAAGAGGTTTGACAAAGTGCATATAAGTATTTAATAATAATGAAGATTTTATTCTACCTCTTTAAGGGAGGACAATAGTATGTCGGACTATTTAGTTATTGTAGAGTCGCCAGCAAAGGCGAAAACAATTGAAAAATATTTAGGGAAAAAATACAAAGTAAAAGCATCAATGGGACATGTTCGAGATCTTCCAAAAAGTCAAATGGGAATTGATACTGAACATGATTACGACCCAAAATACATCACTATTCGTGGAAAAGGGCCTGTTTTAAAAGAACTTAAGACAGCAGCTAAAAAAGCAAAAAAGATTTTCCTAGCGGCCGATCCGGATCGTGAAGGGGAAGCAATTGCTTGGCATTTAGCTCATAGTCTTGGTGTTGATACATCGTCAGACTGCCGAGTAGTATTTAATGAAATTACAAAAGATGCAATTAAAGCTTCTTTTAAACATCCAAGATCTATTAATATGGATCTTGTTAATTCTCAACAAGCTCGTCGTATTCTTGATCGTTTAGTGGGGTATAACATTAGCCCGCTTCTTTGGAAAAAAGTGAAAAAGGGATTAAGCGCTGGACGCGTTCAATCTGTTGCAGTTCGATTAATTATTGAACGAGAGCAGGAAATCTCACGCTTTCAACCTGAAGAATACTGGTCAATTAACGCGAACTTCTTAAAAAGTGAAAAAGAATTTCAAGCATCTTTCACTGAAATGGATGGCAAAAAAACAAAGCTTTCATCAAAAGAAGATGTTGAGAAAGTTCTAGCCCGACTTGACGGCAATGAATTTTCAATTCAAAAAGTAGCAAAGAAAGAGCGTAAGCGAAATCCGGCGCTTCCTTTTACGACATCTTCTCTTCAACAGGAAGCAGCTCGTAAGCTAAACTTTAGAGCGAAGAAAACAATGATGCTTGCTCAACAGCTTTACGAAGGAATTGATTTAGGGAAAAAAGAAGGAACAGTTGGTTTAATTACGTACATGCGTACAGATTCAACTCGTATTTCAGAAACGGCTCAAACAGAGTCTTATGAATATGTAAAAGATACGTTTGGTGAGGAATTTCTTTCAAAAGAAAAGCGGAAAGAAAAGAAGAATGCTAACACTCAAGATGCTCATGAGGCAATTCGCCCAACATCTATTCTGCGTTCACCTTCTGAGATTAAACAGTATGTATCAAGAGATCAACATCGCTTATACAAACTGATTTGGGAACGATTCCTTGCAAGCCAAATGGCACCAGCTATTATGGATACGATGGCTGTTGATTTAGTAAACAACGGTGTAACATTTAGAGCGAATGGCTCAAAAATTAAGTTTCCTGGCTTTATGAAAGTGTACGTAGAAGGAAATGATGATAAAGTGGAAGAAAAGGAAAAAATTCTTCCAGACATGACGGAAGGAGAACAAGCGTACTCAAAAGATATCGAACAAAATCAGCATTTCACTCAGCCGCCGCCTCGCTATACGGAAGCACGTCTTGTGAAAACGATGGAAGAGTTAGGTATTGGAAGACCTTCTACATATGCTCCAACGCTTGATACTATTCAACGCAGAGGATATGTGGCGCTTGATAACAAAAGATTTGTTCCAACAGAGCTTGGTGAAATTGTACTGGAACTTATCCTTGAGTTCTTTCCTGAAACAATTGATGTGGAATTTACAGCCAAAATGGAAACAGACCTTGATGAAATAGAGGAAGGTAAAGTACAATGGGTATCGGTTATCGATGAATTTTATCGCGACTTCGAAATACGTTTAGAAAAAGCGGAAAAAGAAATGCGCGAAGTCGAGATTAAAGACGAACCTGCCGGAGAAGATTGTGAACTGTGTGGTTCACCTATGGTCTTTAAAATGGGTCGCTACGGAAAATTCATGGCATGCTCAAACTTTCCTGACTGTCGTAACACAAAGCCGATTGTAAAAGAAATTGGCGTTGATTGTCCGAAATGTGAAGACGGTCAAGTTGTGGAACGAAAATCAAAGAAAAAACGCCTTTTCTATGGTTGCACAAATTATCCAAGCTGTGACTTCTTATCTTGGGACAAACCAATTGCAAGAAAATGTCCAAAATGTGAAAGTCTCCTTGTTGAGAAAAAGCAGAAAAAAGGTGTTCAAGTTACGTGCACTGAATGTGATTACAAAGAAGAAACGCAAAGCTAGACCTTTTTCGTGGTGAGCACAACGTTGTGCTCACCACTTTATCTGTTACGGAGAAAAGAAATTACATCTGGAGGGAAACAAATGTCTGAAAAAATCGTTAATGTAATAGGAGCTGGACTTGCTGGAAGTGAAGCAGCTTGGCAGCTTGCTAAAAGAGGAATTAAGGTGCATCTTTACGAAATGCGTCCTGTTCGTCAAACAGCAGCACATCATACAGATAAATTTGCGGAGCTTGTATGCAGTAACTCGCTTCGTGCCAACACGCTTACAAATGCTGTTGGAGTACTGAAAGAAGAGATGCGTCATCTAGATTCTGTTATTATTTCCTCAGCTGATGCTTGCTCTGTTCCAGCAGGCGGAGCACTAGCTGTTGACCGTCATGAATTTGCGGCACATGTAACAGAGCGTGTAAAGCATCATGAAAATGTAACAGTATTTAATGAAGAAATTACAGAAATTCCAAGCGGACCTACTATTATTGCAACAGGTCCATTAACATCTCAAGCATTATCTGAACAGCTTAAACGTTTAACAGGAGAAGAGTATCTTTATTTCTATGATGCAGCAGCTCCTATCCTTGAAAAAGACAGCATTGACATGGATAAGGTATACTTAAAGTCTCGCTATGATAAAGGAGAAGCAGCATATTTGAACTGTCCAATGACAGAAGAAGAATTTGATCGCTTCTATAATGCGCTTATTGAGGCAGAAGTTGTACCGCTAAAAGAATTTGAAAAAGAAGTATATTTTGAAGGTTGCATGCCAATTGAAGTGATGGCTTCAAGAGGAAAGAAAACAATGCTTTTCGGTCCATTAAAACCAGTAGGTCTTGAAGATCCGAAAACAGGAAAACGTCCGTATGCTGTTGTACAACTTCGTCAAGATGATGCAGCAGGAACACTTTACAATATCGTTGGTTTCCAAACACATATTAAATGGGGACCTCAAAAAGATATTGTTCGCTTAATTCCTGGGCTTGAAAATGCAGAAATTGTTCGTTACGGTGTTATGCATCGAAATACATTTATTAATTCACCAAGACTTCTAAAACCGACATATCAATACAAAGATCGTGAAGATTTATTCTTTGCAGGACAAATGACAGGTGTTGAAGGTTACGTAGAATCAGCTGCAAGCGGACTTTTAGCAGGACTAAACGCAGCTCGCTATGTGTTAGGCGAAGAGCTTTTAGTTTTCCCTCAAGAAACGGCTCTTGGAAGCATGGCTCACTATATTACACATACAAGTGATAAAAACTTCCAACCGATGAATGCAAACTTTGGAATATTCAAGGATCTCCCGGTTCGCATTAAAAAGAAACAAGAGCGCAATGAACAGTATGCTAAGCGTGCACTTGAAATAGTTCAAAATTTTGTGAAAAATATATAAATTATTTGCGCGGGCTACTAAAAGTGTGATAATATTTAGTAGCCTTTGCGAGGTGAAGCAATGATAAATGTGAAAGAATCTTTAAATTGCTATCTTGAATATTTACAAATTGAGAAAAATTACTCACAATATACAACGCTGTGTTACGAGAAAGACATTTTATTGTTTATGGAATTTCTAGAGGAAGAAGGAATTAAAAGATTAGAGGACGTTACATATAGCAACGTTCGTATCTTTTTAACCAAGCTTCACGAACACAGCTATTCTAAGCGATCGATTGCCCGTAAAGTATCAGCTTTGCGAAGTTTTTATCGCTTTTTATCGCGCGAGCATACGATAAAAGAAAATCCGTTTACGATGGTATCCCTCCCAAAGCGTTCGCACCGCAACCCTTCGTTCTTATATAAGGAAGAACTTGAACTGCTTTTTGAAGTAAGCGATGTTTCTACACCGCTTGGTCAAAGAGATCAAGCAATCTTAGAACTTTTATATGCAACGGGGATAAGGGTAAGTGAGTGTGCTTCAATTATGCTGAGTGATATCGATATGTCAATGAAAACTCTTTTGGTTTATGGAAAGGGAAAGAAGCAACGCTATGTACCTTTTGGGAATTTCTCATATGAAGCCATAAAAAAATATAGAGATGAAGGTCGTCTAAAATTGCTCCCAAAGAGTAATATTGATTGTAAGGCACTCTTTGTGAATCATAGAGGTCAGCCTTTAACAGCTAGAGGCATTCGCTATATTTTAAACCGTATTGTTAAGAAAACGGCAGAGAACATTCATATTACTCCTCATTCTTTGCGTCATACTTTCGCAACGCATATGTTAAATGAAGGTGCTGACATGAGAACTGTTCAAGAACTTCTAGGACATGAAAATTTGTCAACAACTCAAATTTATACACATGTGACAAAAGATCGCCTTCGTTCTATTTATATGAATCATCATCCAAGAGCGTAAGCGACATAAAAGGATAATATGAAAAAAGAACACAAGAACATATGCTGAAGGAGAGATGTATATTATGGGTGACTTTCATGCTACAACGATTTTTGCGATTCAACACAAAGGCGGTTGCGCAATGGCAGGAGATGGACAAGTAACGTTCGGAAATGCTGTAGTAATGAAACATACAGCAAAAAAAGTACGTCGTCTTTTTCATGGAAAAGTGCTAGCAGGGTTTGCTGGATCTGTGGCAGATGCGTTTACTCTTTTTGAAATGTTTGAAAATCGCCTTGAAGAGTACAACGGTAATTTGCAGCGTGCAGCTGTTGAACTTGCAAAAGAGTGGCGCAGCGATAAAGTGTTACGCAAGCTAGAAGCAATGCTTATCGTAGCAAACGAGGAGCATATGCTACTTATTTCAGGTACAGGTGAGGTTATTGAACCTGATGATGGAATTTTAGCTATTGGTTCTGGTGGGAACTATGCGCTATCTGCAGGTCGTGCGCTCAAACGATATTCAGGTGAAAACATGTCAGCACGAGATATTGCTAAGGCCTCTCTAGAGATTGCTGGAGATATTTGTGTTTATACAAACGATCAAATTATTGTAGAGGAACTTTAAGGAGGGAAGAACAGAATGTATACAGAACTTACACCGCGTCAAATTGTTGAAAAACTTGATCAATATATTGTTGGACAAAAGGAAGCAAAAAAGGCCGTTGCCGTTGCACTTCGCAACCGTTATCGCCGCAGTAAGCTAAGTGAATCACTGCGAGATGAAGTTGTACCAAAGAACATTTTAATGATTGGGCCTACTGGAGTAGGGAAAACAGAGATTGCTCGTCGACTAGCAAAATTAGTGGGAGCTCCTTTTATTAAAGTTGAAGCAACGAAGTTCACGGAAGTCGGTTATGTTGGACGTGATGTAGAATCAATGGTACGAGACCTTGTGGAAACTTCTGTTCGACTTGTGAAAGAAGAAAAAACAAACGAAGTACGCGGGCAAGCAGAACAAAATGCAAACCAACGCATTGTTGATCTTCTCGTTCCTTCTAAACGTAAAAATACTCAATATAAAAACCCATTTGAAATGATTTTTGGTGGTCAAGCTGAAGGAGAAAAACCTCAGCAAGAAACATCAAACGACGATGCATCAAGCGAAATGGAACGTAAGAGAATGGCTCATAAGCTTGCGCTTGGAGAACTTGAGGAGCATTATGTAACAGTTGAAGTAGAAGAACAGCAAGCTTCTATGTTTGATATGCTTCAAGGTTCGGGTATGGAGCAAATGGGAATGAATATTCAAGATGCGCTAGGCAATTTCATGCCAAAGAAAAAGAAAAAGCGTCGGTTAACAGTACGCGAAGCTCGCAAAGTGTTAACAAATGAAGAAGCACAGAAGTTAATTGATATGGATGAAGTAACGCAACAAGCAACAGAGCGTGCCGAACAGTTTGGAATTATTTTTATTGATGAAATCGATAAAATCGCTCGTAAAAGCAGCCAATCTTCATCAGGAGATGTGTCACGTGAAGGAGTACAGCGCGATATTTTGCCAATCGTTGAGGGTTCAACAATTATGACAAAGTATGGCCCTGTAAAAACAGACCACGTATTGTTTATTTCAGCAGGTGCTTTTCACGTTTCAAAACCATCTGATCTTATTCCAGAGCTTCAAGGAAGATTTCCAATTCGCGTTGAGCTTGGCAAATTATCAGTAGATGACTTTGTCCGTATTTTAGTTGAGCCTGATAATGCTATTATTAAACAATATACAGCATTATTGGAAACTGAAGGTATAAAAATTGAATTTTCTGACGAAGCTATTAAAAAGCTAGCTCAAGTAGCATTCGATGTAAACCAGGATACGGATAATATTGGAGCTCGTCGTTTACATACAATTATGGAAAGACTTTTGGAAGATCTTTCATTTGAAGCACCGGATGTAACGATGGAGAAGATTGAAATTACTCCACAGTATGTGGAAGAGAAACTTGGCTCAATTGCTAAAAACAAAGACTTAAGTCAGTTTATTTTATAAAGTCAGCCTTTTGGGGAGAGGGAACGCTTCTTAAAAGAAGAGGCGGATAGACTTTACAGAGAACAGAATTATTTACAATTTTCAGGAGGCAAAATCATAATGAATTTATTAGATAAAACAAGAAAAATTAATGCAATGTTACAGAAAGCAGCAGGGAAACCTGTTAACTTCAAAGAGATGGCTGAAACACTTCGTGAAGTAATCGAAGCAAACATTTATGTTGTAAGTCGTCGCGGTAAGCTTTTGGGTGTTGCAATTAATCAGCAAATTGAAAATGAGCGTATGAAAGAAATGTTTGAAACACGCCAATTTCCAGAAGAGTACACTAAAAACCTTTTCAATATTAGAGAAACATCTTCTAATCTAGATGTAAACAGCGAGCATAGCGCTTTTCCTAATGAAAACAAAGATTTATTTATGAGCGGTTTAACAACAATTGTACCAATTAACGGTGGAGGAGATCGCCTAGGAACTCTTGTATTAGCACGTTTAGAAGAGAAGTTCACAGATGATGATCTTATTTTAGCTGAATATGGGGCAACAGTTGTTGGCATGGAGATTCTACATGAGAAAGCTGAAGAAATTGAAGAAGAAGCTCGTAGCAAAGCGGTTGTTCAAATGGCAATTAGTTCACTATCTTACAGTGAATTAGAAGCAATTGAACATATCTTTGATGAGTTAAATGGAAACGAAGGCCTTCTTGTAGCAAGTAAGATTGCAGACCGTGTTGGTATTACGCGTTCAGTAATTGTAAATGCACTTCGTAAACTTGAGAGTGCAGGTGTAATTGAGTCTCGTTCACTAGGTATGAAAGGAACGTACATCAAAGTTCTAAACAACAAGTTCTTGCTTGAGCTTTCAAAACTAAAAGCAAACTAAATAATAGTTATAAAGACTTAGGTCAATAAACCTTCATTAGAAATAGCACTTACTAAAGTGCTATTTTTTTGTGCTTTAATCGTATCTTTTTTTGTCGAAAGATCTTATAATGTTAAAGAAAAGCGGGGTAACCAATTTTAACATAATAAACAAATAACTTATATATTTAACAAATATTAATATTTTATATATAAATTGTTAATTTTCTTTTAAGATTTCAAAAAAAAAAGTAAAGAAACTTAAGAAATCATAGACATATCATGTCCTTTTTCCTAAAATGGATAATATCGGCACGGAAAAAATGTCGAAAAGAGGCAAGGAGAGAAATTTATGGAACTTTTTTCACAGACGATGAGTTCAATCCAAAATGGATTAAACTATGCTTCGTTGAAACAGAAAACAATTTCAAACAATATTGCTAACTTAGATACTTCTGGATATAAAGCAAAAACGGTATCTTTTAAAAGTATGCTTCAAGCTGAGCAAGATAATCTTCTGAAAGCTACTCGCACGGACCCTCGTCATTTTGAATTTTCAACGTCGTCTTCTTCTCTAGGAGTTACAACTGCACATAATGCTTATCAATCAAACGGCAATGGAGTTGACGTTGATAAGGAGATGACAGATATGGCTCAAAATCAGCTTTATTATCAAGCTTTAGTAGACAGAATGAGCGGGAAATTTAACTCGCTTAACACGGTTTTAAGAGGAGGGAATTAATTTTGTCAATTTTTAGCGGGCTAAATGCCAGCGCTTCAGCCTTAACAGCAAATCGTTTAAGAATGGATGTTACGGCTTCAAATATCGCTAATGCGAATACAACAAGAGCGCAATATGTAAACGGAGAATGGCAACCATATCGGCGCAAGATGATAAATATAGCACCGGATAGTGAAAAACAGTTTTCAACTGTTTTTCAAAAAGCTTTAAATACAAATAGTACAGGTGTAAAAGTCACAGGAATTGAGGAAGATTCTGAACCTTTTAAACTTGTGTATGATCCAAGTCACCCAGATGCTAATGATCAGGGATATATACAGCTACCAAATGTTGATCCATTAAAGGAAATGACGGACCTTATGAGTGCTTCTCGTTCGTACGAAGCAAACGTTACAGCACTTAATGCAACAAAAGGGATGTTAGTAAAAGCATTAGAGATTGGAAAGTAGGGTGTAACGATGATTAATGGAATTACAAACATATCATTGCAGACTGAAGCGCTTCAGCCTAAAAATGAATCGGCTAGCACAAACCAAAGTTTTTCTAGTTTTTTAAAAGACGCAGTAAATAAAGTTAATGAAGCTCAAAATGAGTCAGATGCTATGACAACAAAACTTGTGAATGGGGAAGATGTAGATTTACATAATGTGATGATTTCGTCTCAAAAAGCAAGCGTTGCCCTGCAAGCTGCTATTCAATTCCGCAATAAAGGAATTGAAGCTTACCAAGAAATCATGAGAATGCAGATCTAAATTTATTTTCCAAAGTTTAGCGGTTATTGGACTCTAAATAAATAGACAAGAAACATAACCGGGGGAAGAAAATGAAAGAAAGATTAACAAGAATTAAAGATTGGAGTACTGGATTTTGGAGAGAGCGAAGTAAAAAGCAAAGATGGTTCTTGATTACAGGATTAGTCATTATTTTAATGGCAATTATTGTTGGGTCTATGCTTGCTACCCGTGAAAAATTTGTTCCTCTTTATAGTAATCTTTCAGCTCAAGAAGCTGGACAAATTAAAACGGAGCTCGATGCAAAAGGGGTATCCTCAGAGTTACGTAACGGTGGGACAACCATTTCTGTCCCAAAAGAAAATGTAGATTCATTGAAAGTAGAGCTTGCGTCTCAAGGCATTCCGAAAAACGGCAGCATTGATTATTCCTTTTTTAGTGAGAGCTCAGGATTTGGAATGACAGATAACGAGTTTAGCGTCCTAAAGGTAGATGCAATGCAAACGGAGCTTGCAAATCTTATTAAAGGAATTGACGGAGTACAAGATGCAAACGTAATGATTTCTTTACCAAAAGATAGCGTATGGGTGAGGGATAAAGGCGAAGAAGCTCAAGCTTCTATTGTTCTTACAACAAAGCCTGGCTATCAATTTGACGATCAGCAGATTCAGTCTCTCTATCACCTTGTGTCTAAAAGCGTTCCGAATTTGCCAACAGATAATATCGCTATTATGAATCAATATTTTGAGTACTATGATCTGGCAAATAACGATGGAAAAAATCCTGAGGGTGGGATCGCTTCTATACAGTCTCAGTATGCAATGAAAAAGCAGGTTGAACGAGATATACAAAGAGAAGTTCAGAAGATGCTTGGCGCGATGATTGGTCAAGATAAAGTCGTTGTCTCTGTTTCAACAGATATTGATTTCACTCAAGAAACAAGAGAAGAAAACCTTGTGGAACCTGTTGATAAAGAGAATATGGAAGGAATTGCGGTAAGTGCTGAACGTTTAACAGAAACATATACAGGAGAGAATGCTGCGCAAGGGGGAACTGCTGGGACCGGAGACGGTGAAGTCCCTAACTATGAGAGCAGTGAAGAAAACGGAGACGGTGACTATGAACGAAAAGAAGAAAAAATCAATAATGAAGTGAACCGTATCCGTCGTCAGATTGTGGAAAGTCCTTATAAGGTAAAGGATCTTGGTATCCAAGTTATGGTGGAACCACCAAAGAAAAATGATCCAAATTCACTTCCAACTGGAAGTGTTGATGATATTCAACAAATTCTTGGCACAATTGTTAAAACAACAATTCAACAAGATGATGATGAACAAGCATTAACAGATGAACAAATCGAAGACAAAATTGCTGTATCTGTTCAACCTTTTAATGGAAAAATGTCTATGGCACAAGAGGCAGCTTCTTCTATTCCACTATGGATGTACATTGTTGGAGGAATATTGCTTCTAGCTGTTATTATTCTAGCTTTCCTACTCATTCGTAGAAGAAGAAAAGAACCAGAGTGGGAAGAGGAAGAATGGGAAGAAGCATATACATTAGAAGAAGAGGTAGAGGAAGAGGAAGAACAGCTTCTAACAGAAGAACAGCAAAGAAGACAGCGACTTGAAGACTTAGCACAGAGCAAACCTGATGAGTTTGTCAAACTTCTACGTTCGTGGTTAACAGAAGATTAGGAGGAAGACATTGTGGCAAGAGTGGAACAAAAAGGTGCGTTAACAGGAAAGCAGAAGGCAGCCATCCTTTTAATTACGCTTGGACCAGACGTTTCAGCATCGGTTTATAAACATTTAACAGAAGAAGAGATTGAAAGTTTAACATTAGAAATCTCAGCTCTTAAAAAAGTAAATTTAGAAACAAAAGATAAAGTGTTAGAAGAATTTGAACGCCTAGCTGTTGCTCAAGACTATATTTCTCAAGGCGGAATTGGCTATGCCAAAACCGTTCTTGAGAAGGCACTTGGAGCAGATCAAGCTGCGCTTATTATTAAGCGTTTGACATCGTCTCTACAAGTCCGCCCATTTGATTTTGCTCGTAAAGCAAATCCAACTCAAATCTTTAATTTTATCCAAAATGAACATCCGCAAACAATTGCCCTTGTTCTTTCTTACTTGGAGCCCTCACAAGCAGGCCAGATTTTATCTTCACTTCCGCAAGAACAGCAGGCAGATATTGCAAGAAGAATGGCTGTTATGGATAGCACATCACCTGAGGTTATTAATGAAGTTGAGAAAGTCCTCGAAAGAAAGCTTTCTACAACAGTTACTCAAGATTATACACAAACAGGCGGTGTTGAAGCTGTTGTGGAAGTGCTCAATGGTGTTGATCGTTCAACAGAGAGAACCATTTTAGATACGCTTGAAATTCAAGATCCAGAACTTGCAGAAGAAATTAAAAAACGCATGTTTGTTTTCGAAGATATCGTCATTTTGGATAACAGAGCAATTCAACGTATTATTCGAGAGGTGGGTAACGAAGACTTGCTTCTTAGCTTAAAAGTATCAAGTGATGAAGTAAAAGAAGTTGTTTACCGAAATATGTCACAGCGTATGGTTGCTACTTTTAAAGAAGAAATGGAATTCATGGGACCTGTTCGATTAAAAGACGTAGAAGAAGCACAATCAAGAATTGTAGGAGTTATTCGTCAGCTCGAAGAATCAGAAGAAATTGTGATCGCGCGTGGCGGAGGGGATGATATGATTGTCTAATATTATTAAAAAACATCATGGATTCCAACATGCTCAAGATGGAAAAAAGATAGGGATACAGCCTGTTCAATTCAAGATTGAAACAGTAGAAGAATGCGAAGTTCAAAAGCAGCGAATGCGAGAGCAAGCTGAAAGTGAAGTTAAGCAAGCTCAAACAGAGGCGGAAAGAATACGTTTTAGAGCACAAAAACTGCTTCAAGAAGCAGAAAAAACGGTTGAAGAAAAGCGTAAAGAATGGCAAGTAGAATATGAACAGATTTTGGAAAGAGCAAAGCAAGAAGGTTTTGAAAAAGGTTTTTTTCAAGGAAAGCAGGAAGCTGAAAATCAATATAAAGAGCTTTTAAAGGAAGCAGAAGCAACAGTTCATCATGTTCAAGACTCTTATTATCAGTATATTGAACAATCAGAGATGGTGATTTTAGAGCTTGGGATGAAGGTCGCGAAAAAGATTTTGAATATTGAGCTTGAGGAAAATGAAGAGAAGTATATTCATGTTGTTCAAAAAGCAGTTAAAGAAGTTCGTGATCATAAGAATGTTCATATATATATATCACCAAAATACTATACGCTTGTTTCTCAGCGCAAAGAGGAGCTTAGCCTGCTTTTAAGCTCTGATACTTCCTTGTTCTTTTATCCAAGTGAGGATCTTGGTGAAACAGATTGTATGATTGAATCTTCATTTGGAAAAGTAAATGCAAGCATCGACAGCCAGCTTGCTGAAATTAAGAAAAGCCTCGTCGAAATGATAAAGGATGAGGAAACGATATGAAAGTAAAAGAAATTTTAGATAGGATAGAAGACATCTCTTCATTCAAACGATACGGGAAAGTTACGAGAGTAGTAGGGTTAATGATTGAAGCAAGAGGGCCAAGCACTTCTATTGGAGACATATGCTACATCCACTTGCGCAATGGAGCAGCACATATTAAAGCAGAAGTAGTAGGTTTCAAAGAAGAGTTTGTTATTCTTATGCCTTATAAAGATGTACGCGATATTTCGCCAGGCTGTATTGTTGAAACAACATCAAAGCCACTCCAAATCAAAGTTGGAGAAGCTCTTATTGGACGTGTGTTAGATCCGCTTGGTCAGCCGTTAAATGGTGAAGAACTTCCAAAAGGTCTTTTTAACGTTTCAGCTGAAGAAGATCCACCAAATCCGCTTGAGCGCCCAACAATTTGCGAACCAATTGAAGTTGGAGTTAAAACAATTGATACGCTATTAACTGTTGGAAACGGTCAGCGGCTAGGAATTTTTGCGGGAAGCGGAGTTGGAAAAAGTACCCTTATGGGAATGATTGCCCGAAATACAAACGCGGATTTAAACGTCATAGCGTTAATTGGTGAACGAGGTCGAGAAGTTCGCGAATTTATTGAACATGATTTAGGTGAAGAAGGATTAAAAAATTCCATCGTCATTGTTGCAACATCAGATCAACCTGCCCTAATGCGTATTAAAGGAGCTTATACAGCAACATCTATTGCAGAATATTTTAGAAACCAAGGAAAGAACGTTATGTTTATGATGGACTCTGTAACTCGTGTTGCAATGGCACAGCGTGAGATTGGGCTTGCGGTTGGTGAGCCTCCAACAACAAAAGGTTATACTCCCTCTGTGTTTGCTACTCTTCCAAGACTTTTAGAGAGAACAGGAAGAAACAAAAGGGGATCTATTACAGCTTTTTATACAGTTCTTGTTGATGGGGATGATATGAACGAGCCTATTGCTGATACAGTAAGAGGAATTGTAGACGGTCATATCGTGCTTGATCGAGCTCTTGCAAATAAAGGCCAGTATCCAGCTATCAATGTTTTAAAAAGTATAAGTCGGGTGATGAGCAGCATCGTTACCGAAGAACATAAAGAGAAGGCAAATCGATTAAGAGTTCTTCTCTCAACATATTTAGAGGCGGAAGACTTAATAAATATAGGGGCGTACAAAAGAGGATCTTCTCAGAAAATCGATGAAGCAATGACTTTATATCCTGAAATTATTAGTTTCTTAAAACAAGGAACAGATGAAAAAATGCGTTTAGAAGAAAGCATTGAAGAGCTGAACAACCTAGTATAAAAGGAATGAAAAATGTGAGTTTTCAGTTTAAATTTTCTAAAGTTATGGCAATTAAACAATCTGAAAAAGATCGGATGCTGAATGAATACAATGAAGCTGTCAGGCAGTTTGAAGAAGTTGGTCAGCGTCTTTATCAATGTTTGAAACATAAAGAGAATTTTATTGATGAATATAATGAAGAAATGAGCATAGGTGTTTCTGTTGAGAAGTTAAAACAGTCTCAAAACTATATGGATTATCTAGAACGTGAAATTGAAGTTCTTCAACAAAAGATGAACATCGCTCGACAGACAATGAGAATTAAAGAAGTTAAGCTACGTGAGAAAAACATCGAAGTGAAGAAGTATGAAAAGATGGAAACAAAAGCGCTTATCCATTATCAAAACCTCCAACGAGAGAGCGAAGCAAAACAAATGGATGAAGTATCTATTCAGCAATACTTATTGAAAGGAATTAGGTGAGGGAAAGCTTATGAAAAAACAAAAGGCAGAGACAGAAAAAGAGCCAAAGCGTAAGAAAGGGCCTCTCCTTTTTATTATTTTCTTACTCTTTCTTCTTATTATAGGCGGAGCAGGATACTTTCTGTTAAGCGCTAGTGGAGTTGATGTTAGAGGAAAAGTATTCTCAGCCCTTCCTTTTTTAAATGAAGAAAGCGATCAAGAAGCATCATCTCAGTCAACGAACTCATCTAACACGCAAAATCAAGAAATGGAAGCATTGCAAAAAAAGATAAAAGAGAAAGATCTTGAAATTGAAAATCTTCAAGTGAAGCTTGAGCGCGCAAAAGCAGAAATGCCAACTGAGGAAAATAGTGAAGAAACGGAAGCAAGCACAGGGGAAGAGGAAGACTCTCAAACAGCGGAGATGAAGAACCTTGTTCGTTCATATGAATCGATGTCACCTAAAAATGCGGCCCTTATTATAAGCGAATTGAAAGAAGATCAAGCTCTAGATTTACTAGGACAACTAAAAACAGAAGCGCTCGCAAACATTTTAGCAAAAATGGAGCCTGACGTGGCTGCTAAGTATACTGAACTTTTGGCAGAAGAAGCGAACGTTCAATAAGGAGAAAAAGGAATGAAACTTACTACATCCGAAATAGCACCACTACATTCTTTAAAAACATCTTTTGAAAAAGAGCAGAAGATGGCTTCTCCTCTTTTTCAAGGTTTGCTTCTTCAAGCAGGTATAGAACAGGAACAACAAAGTCAACAGCTAGAAGAAAAGGAAAGCATAAATGATGATAATATAGCGGCATCAGAAGATTTAATAAGTCTTCTTTTTTATCAACATATAACGTCAGAGTCCTCGGAAGATAATCCCTTGGAATCAAGGGTGCAAAAACTTGAGAAAATCTTCACAGAGAAGATTGGGTTAAATAACCTCTTTCCTATTGATGAAAAGGGAACAGGAAAAGAGATTCAAGAAATGCTGCAGATTGTTCAAATACTTCAAAAAGAATTAATTCAGGGGAACGCTCATGATGCTGAATTGGTTTTTTTAATGCAAAAAAGCCCTTTATTTGCAGATATGAAGGAGACATTAACACACGATGAAATGAGAGCTTTAAAAGTTTTTTCAAAGCTGTTAGAGGTCGTTCCACCAAACGCGAAAGATGAGATTTTAAAGGGATCATCTAAACTACCCTCAAGAGAAGAATTAGAGCGCATGCTTTCTCACATTGATCAGAAATTAACTACTCTTTCTCAGAAAAAAGAGTTCTCTTCTCCGTTTGCTTCTTTTCTTTTTTCCTCCTTTAAAAAAGGAGAAGAAGGAAAGGGAATGTTAGATACTCAACATAACTTTTTGTCTACTATTCCAAGTGGGACAATGAGTAAAGTCCACCAGCTTGTTTTTTATATTGGCAATAACGGTTCTTCACAGGAAGATGGGCTTGTACGGCAGCTTCAGCAAGCTTTTCAGCGTAGTTCTCTCTTTGTTCATGGAAATCAAACAAAGATTCTCATTAAGCTTAATCCACAAGAGCTTGGTACTATAACCGTTCAGCTTGTAAAACAACAGAATAAGCTCACTGCTACAATTGTAACAAGCACACCAGCTACAAAGGAAATGCTTGAACATCATCTTCATCATTTGAAAAGTGCTCTAACCCATCAAGGTGTACAGGTTGAAAAAATGGAAGTGCTTCACCAGTTTTCAGCTTCTGAGGGTTCAGATGCTGAGTTAAAAAGAGATTCTCGTGATGAAGAAGGAAAACAAAAAGAACAACAATCAAAAGAGCAAAAAGAAGAGAATCGCTTTGAAGATATTTTAAAAGAGCTTGAAATGATAGAAGAAATGTAGGTGCTAAAAGTGGAAATTAATAATCGCTTTTCTTATGAAACAATGCAAGCTGAGAAGCGGAAAACGTCTTCTTCAGGAAGTGAACTTGGAAAAGATGATTTTCTAAATATTTTAATGACTCAACTTCAGAACCAAGATCCATCAAATCCTGTTGATGATAAGGAATTCATTGCTCAATTGGCAACTTTTTCGACGCTTGAACAAATCACAAATTTGAATACAACGGTTCAAAGTTTTATTGAAGAACAAAAACCGAACACGCTTTTACAACTGCAGAGTTTAATAGATCAAAATGTGACCTGGAGCTCAACAGAAGAGAATGGTCAAACAAAAAAAGGGCAAAAAGGCATCATTAAAAGTGTTTATATGGATGATAATCAAATGATGTTTGAAACAACTGAAGGATTAAAAGGGAACACAGCGGACCTTGATAAAATAGGGGTGCAAAATGCTGATGTTTTAGGAAATGCAAGCAATCTTATTGGACGAACAATAGGGTGGCAGGAAGATGGGGCTGAAAAAGAAGCTGCTGTTACAGCGGTGTCTTTAAAAAATGGAATTCTTCTTTTTGAAATGGAGAATGGAAATACGATTAAACAAAGTCAAATTACAAGAGTTTTATCATAAAAGTTTAGGAGGAGAATGTATATGTTACGTTCGATGTATTCTGGGATTAGTGGAATGAAAAACTTTCAAACAAAGCTTGATGTGATTGGAAATAACGTTGCTAATGTAAACACGGCTGGATTCAAAAAAGGAAGAGTTCTTTTTAAAGATATGATAAGTCAGCAAGTTGGAAGCGCAAATGCTCCAACGAACCAAAATGGTGTGAATTTAGGCGGGATAAATGCAAAACAAATTGGCTTAGGTTCACAAATTCAGTCTATTGATACTCTTCATACAGAAGGAAGTACACAGTCAACAGGTCGAACGCTTGATTTGTCTATTGCCGGAGATGGATATTTCCGAGTTCAATCAGGAAACGGTGAAGAATTTTATACAAGAGCAGGCAATTTTTATGTAGATGCTAGTGGTGCCCTTGTTAACGGAGACGGCTATAGAGTTTTAAATACGAATAATCAAGCCATTACGATTGGAACAAATGCTGAAGATATCGCTATTGATACTTCAGGAAGAATCAATGTGAAAGTAAATGGTAACTGGAACGTTGTAGCAACACTCGGACTTACTCGTTTTTCTAACCCAGAAGGATTAGAGAAAGCAGGAGGGTCATTATTCCAATCTTCTGCGAACTCAGGAATACCTTTGAATGGTACACCTGGCGCGGATGGATATGGTGAAGTAATGTCAGGAACTCTTGAAATGTCAAATGTTGACTTGTCAGAGGAATTTACGGATATGATTGTAGCCCAGCGCGGTTTTCAAGCTAATACAAAAGTAATTACAACATCTGATGAAGTATTGCAAGAGCTATTAAACCTTAAACGATAGAATCATAGGAGTTGAGCATTTGGAATGATTATGCTGACGCGTCTAAATGGCAAAGAATTTACTTTGAATGCTTTATATATTGAACAGGTGGAGGCATTTCCAGATACAACGATTACGTTAACAAATGGGAAGAAGTTTGTTGTAAGAGAAACGGTCGAATCTGTTTCCGCTAAAGTGAGCGCTTTTTACGGAGAAGTTCATATTTTAGGTAAAAAGAATGTGCAGGGAGAAGAAGATTGATGGGGAAAAAAGTGAGAATTATAACGATTATTATTTTTCTTTTACTGCTTGCTGGAGGTAGTACTTGGTTTTTCCTGTTTGAAAAGGAAGGAAAAGCAGAAGAAGTGAAAGAGCCATCTATTGATGAAATTGTGGAGGCTTCTGTAAATATTGATGACGTTACAACGAACTTATCAAGTGAAAATTATATAAAGATGTCGTTTACTCTTCAAACGAATAGTAAGGAAGCAAAAGAAGAACTAACAAAACGTGAATTTCAAGTAAGAGATCTTATGATTAAACAGCTTTCGAATATGAAAGTAGAACAATTTCAAGGCAAAGAAGGGATTTCTTCACTTGAACAAATGTTGAAAGAAGAGATTAATAGTTTGATGCAAGAAGGAAAAGTTGTAAAAATTTATACAACCTCCAAAATACTACAATAAATGATAAAGCGTCTCAAGGAGGTGCGTATAGCTTGTCTAATGAAGTATTATCACAAAGTGAAATAGATGCATTACTTTCAGCCATTTCAGCTGGTGAGATGGATGCAGAACAACTTCGCAAAGAAGATCGGGCTAAAAAAGTAAAAGTATATGATTTCAAACGAGCGCTTCGCTTTTCAAAAGATCAAATTCGAAGCTTAACGCGCATTCACGAAAACTTTGCTCGTCTTTTAACAACGCATCTTTCAGCACAGCTACGTACATATGTGCAAATTTCAGTAGCATCTGTTGATCAAATTCCATATGAAGAATTTATACGGTCAATCCCTAATATGACATTTTTGAACATTATTGAAGTTCCTCCTCTTGCTGGGAGAGTGCTTTTTGAATTAAATCCACAGGTTGCCTATGCCATGCTTGATAGACGTTTAGGTGGGACAGGCTCTAGTGTAAACAAAGTTGACACACTAACAGAAATTGAAACAAAGTTAATTACAGATCTTGTAGAGAAATCGCTAGATTCATTTGAAGAAGCTTGGAGCAGCGTTGCTAAAATGAAACCACAGCTTTCTGACTTTGAAGTAAACCCTCAATTCCTTCAAATGGTTTCACCAAATGAAACAGTTGTCGTTGTTTCGCTTACAACTCAAATTGGAGATGTAAAGGGAATGATTAACATTTGTTTACCACACGTTGTACTTGAACCTATCGTCTCAAAGCTTTCCATGCACTATTGGATGCAGTCAACAAAAAAAGAGCCGACTTCTGAAGAAACAGAGCTCCTAAAAAAACGTGTGTATACCGCAGAGCTTCCTATTGTAGCAGAGCTCGGTCAAGCGAAAATTACAATTGAAGACTTTTTATCACTTGGAAATGAAGACGTGATTTGTTTGGACCAATCGATTGGTCAATCGTTAACAATTAAAGTAAATCATATACCTAAATTTAAAGCACAGCCAGGGAAAATGGGACGTAAAATGGCTGTACAAATCTTAGAAAAAGTGACGGGAGGGGAAAGCGATGAACAATGACAACATGCTTTCACAAGATGAAATAGATGCTCTCCTTCAGGGAAGTGACGATGACTATGAGAGCCTAGAGCAGGAAAACGTTGATCAGCTCTTAACAGAAGAAGAACGCGATATTTTAGGTGAAATCGGAAATATCTCTTTTGGGAGCTCTGCCACCACTTTGTCTACTTTATTAAATCAAAAAGTAGAGATTACAACCCCTGGTATTTCCCTTATATATCATCATGATTTAGCAAGAGAATTTCCGCATCCTTGTGTTGCTCTTCAAGTAGAGTATGTAAACGGATTAAGCGGAGTGAACTTATTTATTATTTCCCAGAAGGATGCCACAATTATTGCTGATCTTATGCTTGGAGGAACAGGGAAAGATGCTGCACCTGAGCTAAACGATATTCAGACAAGTGCTGTCGAAGAAGCAATGAATCAGATGATGGGAACATCTGCGACATCTATGTCAAAAGTATTTCAGAAAAAGGTAGATATTTCTCCTCCAAGTCTAGAGCTATTAAATATCATTGAAGGAGAAGGTACAAAAGTCGTACCACCAGAAGAAACGCTTGTAAAAGTGGCCTTCAAACTGAAAATTGGCGAGCTTATGGACTCAGACATTATGCAGCTTATGCCTCTTCGTGTTGCAAAGCAAATGGTTGGCAGTTTAACTCATCGAGATGTAGCACGTAAAAATGATTCAAATGAACCGATAAAAATAACGGAAGAAAAAATGGCAGAGGAACAGAAAATGATGAAGGATGAAAAACAATACTTTGATTATGAGCAAGACCATTCGATGAATACAAAAAAGCAAGATACTCCTTACGAGTCCCGTCCTTCTCAAACAGATGTTCAGCAGGCTACTTTTTCTGAATTTGAGCCATCTCCAATTCAAAAAGCGGATACGAAAAACTTAGATATGTTATTGGATGTTCCTTTAGATGTAACAGTTGAGCTTGGAAGAACAAGAAGGTCTGTTAGAGAAATTTTAACTCTTTCATCAGGATCTATTATTGAGCTTGATAAATTAGCAGGTGAGCCTGTTGATATATTAGTAAATAACAAGCTTGTAGCTCAAGGAGAAGTTGTCGTTATTGATGAAAACTTTGGGGTGCGTGTTACAGATATCGTAAGTCAACGAGATCGTTTAAACAAATTAAGATAAGAAAGTAAGATTGATGAGGAGGCAAGGGAATGTCAAAGCGGATTTTAGTTGTTGACGATGCTGCGTTTATGAGAATGATGATTAAAGATATTTTAACGAAGAATGGCTACGAAGTTGTAGCTGAAGCTGCAGATGGACTGCAAGCTATTGAACAATATAAAGAGCATAAACCAGATCTTGTAACAATGGATATTACAATGCCTGAAATGGACGGCATTCACTCGCTGAAGGAAATTAAGAAAGTGAATCCAAATGCCAAGGTAATTATGTGCTCAGCAATGGGACAGCAAGCGATGGTTATCGATGCTATCCAAGCTGGTGCAAAGGACTTTATTGTTAAACCGTTTCAAGCAGATCGAGTTATTGAAGCAATTTCTAAAACATTAGGATAAGATATAGAGCCAAGGTGTTCTCTACACCTTGGCTATGAAATTTCATAGAAGAGGTGGCTTTTGTTGAAAGTGTTAAAAACGATAGCTGGTATCATCTGCGTGTTGTTTTTATTATCTCCATCCATAGCATTTGCAGCCAGCGAGCCATCTGTTAGTGATTGTCTAGAAAACAAGGAAAAGTGTGGAGAAACGGCTCAAACAACCAAAGATTCTAAAAATCAAAGTGAGAGCGCCCATAATTTTGTGTCCGCTTGGGACTACGTCAAAGTAGTAATAGCTTTTATTTTTGTTATTGCCCTTTTATATGGAGTTTTAAAATTTGTAAACAAGCGGAATCATGGACTTCAAGCACATAAACTTGTTCAAAATTTAGGTGGAACAAACTTAGGAAACAATCGCTCTGTACAGGTGGTCAAAGTAGGAGAAAGAGTACTTGTGGTAGGAGTGGGACAAAACGTTGAACTTTTAACACAAATTACGGATAACGAAGAAAGAGAAAAGCTTTTGCGCGAATACAATGAGCTTGGAAGTAGCGAAACATATAAAACGCTTCTTCCTACTTTTTTGGAAAAACGCAAAAGAACACAAAAGGATTTTAAGACTGAATTTCAATCTCGTTTACAAGAAATGAAAAATGAAAGATCAGAGCTTTTAAATAAGATGGAAAGGAAAAACGGCGACGATGAATGAGTTTGTAAATCTTTTCAATACGACAGACACAGAATCTGTATCAACAACAATAAAACTGCTTTTGTTGCTGACCGTTTTTTCTTTAGCACCAGGCATTTTAATTTTAATGACGTGCTTTACAAGAGTTGTGGTTGTACTCGCTTTTTTAAGAACAGCACTTGGTACTCAGCAAACACCTCCAACGCAGGTGCTTATTGGGCTCGCTTTATTCATCAGCTTTTTTGTCATGGCACCAACGTTTTCAGAAGTGAATAAAGAAGCGCTACAGCCGTTATTTAACAACGAAATTAGTTTAAATGAGGCTTATGATAAAGCATCACTGCCTATGAAGGAATTTATGACCAAGTACACAAGAGAGAAAGATCTCGCTCTTTTTTTAAACTATGAAGGAGCAGAAAAGCCTGAGTCAATAGAAGAAATCTCAATGCGTGCTCTTGTGCCTGCTTTTGCGATTAGCGAATTGAAGACGGCTTTTCAAATTGGTTTTATGATTTTTGTCCCGTTTTTAGTTATCGATATGATTGTCTCAAGCATTTTGATGTCAATGGGGATGATGATGCTTCCGCCTGTCATGATTTCTTTACCATTTAAAATTTTACTTTTTGTTCTTGTAGATGGCTGGAACCTTGTTATTAAATCCTTACTCTTAAGTTTTCAATAGGTGGTTACTATGAATAGTGAATTTATTATCTCGTTAGCAGAGCGCGGAATATGGACCATTCTTCTTGTAAGTGGACCATTGCTTTTACTCGCGCTCGTTGTTGGTTTGCTTGTTAGTATTTTTCAAGCAACAACTCAAATTCAAGAACAGACACTCGCTTTTATTCCCAAAATTGTGGCCGTGTTCCTTGGGATGATTTTATTTGGCCCATGGATGCTATCTACAATGGTTGAGTTTACATATCAACTTTTCAGTAACTTGCATCATTATATAGGGTGATTGAAATGGACCATTTACTTTCTATTCTCCCAACTTTTTTGCTCGTGCTTGTTCGCATATCAACGTTCTTTATTGTGGCTCCATTTTTCTCTTACAGGACGATTCCTTCGTCGCACAAAATAGGATTTTCAGCTTTGCTAGCTATTGTATTAACAAGTGCTATCGGAGCTGAAGCTATTCCAATTGACGGACGATTTTTGCTCTTGAGTCTAAAGGAATGCATTGTTGGCATTAGCCTTGGTCTTATTGCTTATATTGCCTTTAGCGCTATTCAAACAGCAGGAAGTTTTATTGATTTCCAAATGGGCTTTGCAATTGCTAGTGTTATTGATCCTCAGACAGGAGTTCAAAGTCCGCTTGTTGGACAATACTTATCTATTTTTGCCATGTTATTTTTATTATCGATTGATGGTCATCATTTATTAATTAATGGTCTTTATGAAAGTTTTCAGCTTGTGCCGCTTAGTCAACTATCACTTCACTTTGGAGAAGAGTCGTTTATTAAGACAGTCATTTATGGGTTTTCGTCTATGTTCGCTATTGCTCTTCAGTTATCGCTTCCAATTGTAGCTGCAATCTTCCTTGTTGATGTTGCTTTAGGGATAGTAGCCCGTACAGTACCACAGCTGAACATTTTTGTTGTTGGATTTCCTGTAAAGATTATGGTTACGTTTTTACTATTAATTATCGTCATTGGCAGCTTGTTTTCCGTTATGAAGGAAGTGTTTGATTTAATGCTTGAAGTAATGATGCAGCTCGCAGCTCGCCTAGGAGGGGAATAATGTTAAAGCTTAATCTCCAGTTTTTTGCGGGAGAAAAGACGGAAAAAGCAACTCCAAAGAAAAGGCAAGATTCAAGAAAAAAAGGACAAGTAGCCAAAAGTCAGGATATCAATGCAGCCCTTGTTTTCTTGTTTTTATTTCTTTATTTTTCGTTTGGAGCCAAGTTTATGCTAGAACAGTTTTTAGATATTTTAGCAGAAGGATTCTCGCATAATCTGCTCTTTGATATTACAGAACAAAACGTCATGAAAGTATTTATGGACCTTCTTCCTAAAATCGCATTCGCCGTTCTTCCTATTATGGCAGTGGCTCTTATTGGTGGGATTTTGACAAACTATGCTCAAATAGGACTTTTGTTTTCTACTGAAACATTAAAATTTGATCTAAAAAAAATCAATCCCATTACGGGCGCTAAGCGAATTTTTGCAATGCGTGCCCTTGTGGAACTTTTTAAGTCTGTATTAAAAATTTCATGCATTGGGCTTGTCACTTTTTTTATTTTATGGGCGAACTTAAAAGAAGTTCTTCTGTTAGCACAAAAAGGTGTTCAAGATGCTATGCCGACAATTGGAAAACTTATTTTTCAAATGGGGATTGCGGCGTCACTTGTGCTGCTTTTTATGGCGGTTTTGGATTATGCTTATCAGCGATACGACTATGAAAAAAACATTCGAATGTCAAAGCAAGATATTAAAGACGAGCATAAAAACACGGAAGGAGACCCGCAGATTCGTTCAAAAATTAAGCAAAAACAGCGGGTAATGGCAATGTCACGTATGATGCAAGATGTACCTACAGCAGATGTTATTATTACAAATCCAACACACTATGCTGTTGCTCTAAAATACGATGAACAAAAAGCAGATGCGCCTTACATTGTGGCAAGCGGAGTTGATTTTGTTGCTCAAAAGATCAAAGGAGTTGCCGCACAACATGATATTACAATGATTGAAAATCGACCGCTTGCCAGAGGGTTATATGAGCAAGCTGAAGTAGGACAAGCCATTCCTGAAGAATTTTTTAAAGCAGTGGCTGAGATTTTAGCTTATGTATACCGGATTCAAAAAAAGATTTAGTATTCTAAACAAAGGAGGAAAGAAAGAACGTGACAGCAAGAGATCTACCAATTATATTAGGCGTTGTTTTAATTATCGTTATGCTCGTTATTCCGCTTCCAACGTGGTTGTTAAGTGTCCTGATCATGGTCAACATTTCCCTTTCACTTCTTGTTCTCCTTATGGCGATGAATATGAGAGAGGCATTAGAAATGTCCGTGTTTCCATCACTTCTTCTTGTATTAACGCTTTTTCGCTTAGGATTAAACGTTTCGACAACTCGTTCTATTTTAGGCCAAGGGGAAGCTGGGGGAGTAGTTGAAACGTTTGGGAACTTTGTTGTAGGGGGAAACCCTCTTGTTGGATTTGTTGTTTTTATCATCTTAATTATTATTCAATTTATTGTTATTACAAAAGGAGCGGAGCGTGTTTCCGAAGTAGCGGCACGTTTTACACTTGACGCAATGCCAGGGAAGCAAATGAGTATTGATGCTGACTTAAATGCTGGTATGATTTCGGAGCGTGAAGCCGTTGAGCGCCGCGAAAAAATTCAGCGGGAAGCAGATTTTTATGGAGCAATGGACGGAGGAAGTAAGTTTGTAAAAGGAGACGCTATTGCAGGAGTGATTATTACAATCATTAATATTATCGTTGGAATGATTGTGGGCATGATGCAACTTGGCATGTCTCTTTCCGAAGCTTCGACAACGTATACGCTCTTAACGGTTGGGGACGGGCTTGTGAGTCAAATCCCAGCCTTAATGCTTTCAACAGCAACAGGAATTATCGTGACAAGAGCAGCGTCTGACGGAAACTTAAGTCAAGATATTACAAAGCAGCTTTTTAGGCTACCTCCTGTTTTGTATATTACAGGTGGAACTATTATTTTCTTAGGACTTGTTACGCCGATAAGCGATGTATTAACGCTTCCTCTCGGTGGATTGATTGCTTTTGGAGGATATATGATCTCAAAACAGCAGAGTAAGGAAGAAGAAACAGAAGATGAGCTTGCTCGTGAAGAAACGCAGCTTGATGAGATGAAAAGTCCTGAAAGTGTTGTTAGCTTATTAAATGTAGATCCGATTGAGTTTGAATTTGGCTATGGATTGATTCCTCTTGCAGATACGAACCAAGGAGGCGATCTTCTAGATCGGGTTATTATGATTAGAAGACAGCTTGCGCTTGAACTTGGCCTTGTAATCCCTGTTGTTAGAATAAGAGACAATATTCAACTACAACCAAATGAGTATCGCTTGAAAATAAAGGGAAACGAACTTGCAAAAGGAGAGCTTCTTCTTGATCATTACTTGGCAATAAGCCCTGGTGAGGAAGAGGAAGGAATCGAAGGAATTGATACAGTGGAGCCTGCATTTGGCATGAAGGCAAAATGGGTAAATGAAGAGATGAAGGAAAGAGCAGAAATGTATGGCTACACGGTCGTTGACCCCCCTTCTGTTGTGTCAACACACATTACAGAAATCATCAGACAAAACGCTCATGAACTGCTAGGACGTCAAGAAACAAAACAGCTTATTGATCATGTAAAAGAAACATATCCAATTTTAGTTGAAGAAATTACGCCTGCAATTTTAAGTGTTGGCGATGTTCAAAAAGTACTGTCTAAACTACTGAGGGAGAACGTTTCTATTCGGAACTTGCCTGTTATTTTCGAAACGCTAGCAGATTACGGGAAAACTTCCTCAGATCCAGATTTGCTTACAGAGTATGTACGTCAATCACTGTCTCGTCAAATTACTTCTCAGCATTCACAAGAGAATAATGGCCTAAAAGTGATTACTCTGTCTGGAAAAGTGGAAAAAACAATGGCAGAAGCAGTACATCAAACAGAGCATGGAAACTATTTGTCGCTTGATCCGACTGTTTCCCAAACAATTGTTCAAAATATTGCTCATGAAGTTGAACAGTCTTCCCTTTACGAACATCATGCCGTTATTTTGTGTTCACCAGCCGTTCGCATGTATGTGCGTCAGCTTATTGAACGTTACATTCCACAAATAGCGGTTCTATCGTATAACGAGCTTGAGCCCTCAGTTGAGGTGCAGAGTATTGGAGTGGTAAATATCTAATGAAAGTAAAAAAATATAGAGTTAAGACAATGAAAGAGGCGATGGACAGGATTCGAGGGGAACTTGGAAGAGAAGCGGTTATTTTAAACTCAAAAGCAGTGAAGACGGGCGGATTTCTCGGGCTTTTCAAAACTAAAAAGCTTGAGGTCATTGCTGCTGTTGAGAGAGGAACTCAGTCTGCTATCTCCGTAAAAAAAAGAGAAGAGAAGCCAAAACAACAAGCTGCTCGATCTCTTCAATACGAAGAGCTTTTATTAGAAATCAAGTCATTAAAAGAAGCTGTTTCGTCCTCTTCTGCGGAGAAAAAGTTTGCGAGCTACCCAGAGACAGTTAAAGAAGTTTTCGTGCATTTAGAGAATCAGGGAATACAAGAATCAATTTTAGATGAGATGACGCCATTGCTTCTTGAAAAGTATTTTCTTGGAGAAGCAAACGTAGTAAAGGAAGCAAAGCATTATATAAAAGATCTTGTGATCCCGCTTTATACCGAAAAAAAAGCTAAAAAATGTATTAATCTTGTAGGACCAACAGGAGTCGGGAAAACAACAACTCTTGCTAAACTTGCGGCAAAGTATGTTTTACAAGATGGAAAAAGCGTTGCATTTATTACAACAGACACGTACAGAGTATCCGCCATATCGCAGTTGAAAACATATGCTGATATTTTAAATGTTCCTCTTCTTGTTTGTTATAACAAAGGAGAATTTGAAAAAGCGCTCGAAAAATTTGTTTCTTATGACCATATCATTATTGATACAGCAGGACGAAATTACAGAGATGAACAGTATGTAAAAGCATTGCAAAGCTTCATTCCCTTTCAAAATAATATGGATACCCATTTAGTCCTAGCCTTAACGGCAAAGCAAAACGATATGGAAGAGATAGTTTCCCGCTTTTCTTCATTGCCTATTCAGTCTTTTCTTTTCACAAAAAGTGATGAAACATCGTCATTAGGAGCAATTATTAATATGATGCACAAGTATAAAAAACCAGTTTACTATATAACAAATGGCCAAGATGTGCCTGATGATTTACTTTCGGTTACAGAAAATAATATTGCAAATTTTTTATTTAAGGAAGAGTGAGGATGAAAGATCAGGCAGAACGTCTTAGACTAAAAATGCAAGGAATCAAAAAAACGAAAGCATTAGCTGTATTAAGTGGAAAAGGAGGAGTAGGGAAAACTCATTTTTCCATTAACTTTGCTCTTTCTCTTCATAAACTTGGCTATAAAGTGCTTTTGTTTGATATGGATGTTGGGATGGGTAACGTAGAAATTTTAATGGGAATATCAACACAGTATACAATTGCAGATGTTCTACATGGAAATGTAGCAGTACAAGAAGCTGTGTCAAAAAGTAGCTACGGCATTGATATCCTTTCAGGAGGAACAGGATTAAATACGCTTGTTGAAATGGATGAGGGAGACATAACTCATTTACTTGCGCAATTTGACGACTCTTTTGTGCAATATGATTATGTTATTTTTGACATGGGAGCGGGAATGTCGAAGAGCGTTTTATCCTTCTTAAAGGCAGCTGACGAAATTGTTGTGATCATAACGCCAGAGCCAACATCATTAATGGATGGATATGCTTCTGTGAAGTTTATGATGATGGAGTCCCTAGAAGGTCCTTATAATGTTGTAATAAATAAGACTTCTTCCTTACGAGAAGGGGAGGGTGTTTTTAGACGAATAAATAAAGTGACTGAAAAATTTTTAAACGGTCAACTGAGCTATTTAGGGCGAATTCCGACCGATTCTGCAGTCACAAAAGCAGCGATGAAACAAGTACCATTTTCTATTCCCTATCCAAATGGAAAAGCGACAAAAGCAGTGGAAGAGCTTGCAGCATCTTTTGTAAACCCTGCTTCTGCAAAGTCTTTAAAAGGTGGGTTTCTAGCTCGATTAAAACATCAGTTTCTTGAAAAAAGAGAAAGATTATAAAAAATACGTTTCTCGAAGTAGTTTGTAATTTAGAAAGTATTGAGGTGGACAGCATGGAGATGAATCAATATTTGGATATTTTTATTGATGAAAGTAAACAGCATCTTCAAAATATGTATGATTATCTTCTAAAAGTAGAGAACGGTACGCGAGAAGACGGAGTTGTGCACGAAATTTTTAGATCTGCTCATACGCTAAAGGGAATGGCGGCAACAATGGGCTATGAACACGTAACAGAGCTTACGCACGGATTAGAAAATATTCTCGATGAACTTAGAAATGAAAAGATAGATTGGTCTAATGATCTCATAGATTTAATGTTTCAAGCGGTGGAAGAGCTTAGCAAATTCATAGATAAGATTATGAAAGGGGAAGGAGCTGAATTATTTAAAACAGATACGCTAACAGAACTTCATGAATTTCTATCGTACCCATCCCTTTCTAAAGAAGGAGAAGAAAAGTCTCCCTCGTCTCTTTCTATAGATGTTGATAGTATAATCAAAATCCATCTTGATGAAGATTGCTTATTAAAGGGAGCGCGTGCTTATATGGTGCTTCAGAAGATCGAAGAGTATGCTACTGTTATTAAAACTTCTCCAAGCTTTGAAGAGATTAAAGAAGGTAATTTCACAGAACATTTTATAATTCATATAAGATCAGATGAGCCCTTTTCACTCATTCAAAAAGAAGTAATGCACATGACCGATGTGAAAAACGTTGAGCTTCATATAAGAGAGAACAAAAAAGAAGATATAGTCTCTTCTGATCACACGGCAGCTTCTGAAACCGTTCGAGTGAAGCTTGATGATTTGAATGTGCTTATGAATTTAGTAGAAGAGCTTGTGATTGATAGAACGCGTATTCAGCAAATGATTCAGCCTTTTTCTGATCATGATCTTGATGACACAGTTAAACACCTTTTTCGATTAACAAATGATTTGCAGCAAGTTGTCATTAACATGCGAATGGTTCCCATTGAAACTGCGTTTAAACGTTTTCCACCAATGGTTAGAAACTTAGCTAAAACTCTTGGAAAGAAAATTCGCGTGAAATTGACAGGACAAGAGACAGCGCTTGATCGAACAATTGTTGAGAAAATTGGAGATCCGCTCGTTCATCTTATTCGAAATTCTATAGATCACGGCATTGAGCAGCCAGAACAAAGAAGAGAAAATGGAAAAGAATTAGAAGGAACAATAGAGCTTAGCGCCCGATATAAAGGAAGCCGCATTCTAATCGAGATTAAAGATGATGGAAGTGGAATAAACCGCCAGAGTGTATTAGCTAAGGCTATTAGTAAAAGCATTGTTTCAAATCAAAAAGCAAACTCAATGCTTGATGAGGATGTTTACCAACTTTTATTTACACCAGGATTTTCTACAGCAGATGAAGTTTCCAATTTATCAGGCCGTGGTGTTGGGCTTGATGTAGTACGAAACAGTATTGAAGCATTAGGTGGAACAACAAGTGTTACTTCTAATAGTGGACAAGGAACAGTGTTTTCAATTGATATTCCTGCTACGCTCTCTATCGTGTGCGCGATGCTCATTAAAATGAAAGAAGATATTTGTGCTGTTCCTATTTCATCAATTACAGAAACGCTTTTTATTGAAAAAGAAGAGATTTTACATATTGGAGAAGAATATGCTATCCATTTTCGGAATAAAGTGATCCCGCTTTTTTTCTTAAATGAGCTTTTTGAATATAATGAAGCACAAAAGGAACGTCTTCATCACTATGTTGTTATTCTAGAAAAAGGAGAAAA
Source organism: Priestia sp. TRM10 (assembly GCF_057808375.1). Classification (NCBI taxonomy): domain Bacteria; kingdom Bacillati; phylum Bacillota; class Bacilli; order Caryophanales; family Bacillaceae; genus Priestia; species Priestia sp. TRM10. Next base: position 702,255 of record NZ_JBJZOT010000015.1, on the reverse strand, counting down.
ATACGTAGCTCTTGTTGTAGACGGGTTTCTTCATCAACAAGATATCGTTGTCAAACCACTTAGTTCTTATTTAAAACATGTTAGTCTTGTTTCCGGAGCTACGATTTTAGGAGATGGCAAGGTAGTGCTCATTCTAAATCATAATGAGCTTTTTAAAGACAGAGTAAAGGGGATAAACGGATGAAAATGCTTCAATTTAACGTAGGAAACAATGCTTATATCTTGCCAATTTCTCATATTTGTTCCATTGAAAAAATGCATACTATCACACATGTTCCACGAACATTTCCCTACATTAAAGGAGTAACAAACTTAAGAGGAGTTGTTACACCACTTATTGATCTTCGTCTAAGGGTTGGAATGAAAGAAAAAAAATATGATAGTGCAACACGGATTGTTGTCGTAAAAGGTGAAGAAGGAGAAGTTGGGCTTATTGTAGATGAAGCTGTTGATATTTTAGATCTTGATGAACAAGGAATAGCTTCTCCTGATGATGGAAGTTCCTACTATGTGAATGGATCTGTAAAAAGGGAAGATAAGTTTTTATTAGCTCTTGATATTAATAAAGTTTTAGAACAGTAGATTTTAAATGAGGTAGAATGCATTGCAGTCTTTCCCTTATTGAAAAAGAAGAACAGGAAGCATATGATGAAAAAGATAGAGAGTTTGATTTGAAATTTTTCTCTTACAAGGAGCATTTCAAGTGAGAAATAATCGAAAAGACGCGGTAAAGGTAGGCATTGCGGAAATGGGATTTGTCCGTGCACCATCCTGTATTTATACCGTCGGCCTTGGCTCTTGTGTAGGGGTCGTCATTTATGATCAAAAAGAAAAGATGGCTGCTATGGCACACGTGATGCTACCTTATGCAGAAAAAAGTGGAGGTAGAAATTTTAATAGAGCGAAATATGCTGATACAGCTGTGTATGCTTTGTGCGAAACACTGTTACAAAACGGTGGAAAGTTAGGGAATTTCCGAGCAAAAATTGCAGGTGGTGCCCAAATGTTTCAACATTACTCAACAGAGCAGGATATGAGGATTGGACCAAGAAATATTGAGGCTCTTAAACGATTCTTACAAGAAGCCAATGTCCCTCTCCTTTCGAAGGACGTTGGGGGACGAAGAGGAAGAACGATTAAATTTGATCCTGTAAGCAAAGTTCTTTTCATTCGAAGCGCCAACACAAATGTTAGAGAAATATAAATCTATGAGCGATGAACATTAAATTTTTGAAGCGGTAGTTTAGCATAACAGAATTCATTTAAAAATATAAGGTATTGAATTAAAGCTGTTTGCATGACGAGGAGGAGTCGAATGGCACAACCATCTCTAGAAGAACAATATTGGCTAAAATGGACACATTCACGAGACCCTCATGCCGGAAACATGTTGGTTCGTAAATATATGTCGCTCGTCCATTACCATGTTCAACGCATTTTAATTGGTATTCCAAAAAGTGTAAGTAAAGAGGATTTGTTCAGCCTTGGCCTTACAGGGTTGTATGATGCACTTGAAAAATTTGATTATAAACGCGATTTGAAATTTGATACATATGCATCATTCCGCGTGCGTGGTGCTATTATAGATGGATTAAGAAAAGAAGATTGGCTTTCAAGAGGAGCGAGAGAACGAGCTAAAAAGATTGAATCAAAAATTGAAGAGCTTGAGCAAGAATATTTACGAACGGTCGCCCCTAAAGAGATAGCAGCAAGTCTAGATGTAACAGAAGAAGAAGTGTTGCAAACAATGAATGAAGGTTTTTTCGCTAATATATTATCAATGGATGAATATATGAAAGAATCTGAAGACAAAGAACACCAAACATATTCTATTCGTGATGATAAAGCAGTTCTTCCTGAAGAAGAGCTTTTGAAAGAAGAAATGTATGAAAATCTTGCTAAAGTTATTGAAAACTTAAACGAAAAAGAACAGCTTGTTGTGTCTCTTTTTTATAAAGAAGATTTAACATTTACAGAGATTGGTCATGTGATGTCGTTATCAACGTCGCGCATTTCTCAAATTCATTCAAAAGCATTATATAAAATGCGTCACATGCTTACAAAGATAATGGAGCAGGCCTAAAGAAGACGAGCTCTTTAATGCTCGTCTTTTTCTATGAAAAGGAAGGAGGAGAAAAATGGCGTTCTTTATTGTGATTTCTCTCATTTTACACGTCATATCTTTCTTTTGTATTACGCTTCTTTATATGAAAAGAGGTGAAATGAAGAGAATAGAGCAAGAACAAAAACGCTCGGCAAAAGAACTCGAAGAAACAATGGCTGCTTATTTACTTGAGCTTCAAGAAGAGCATCATAATCTCATTGAGAGTTTAAAAAAGTCGAGAGAAAATAATACAAAAAAAACAAATTGCGCAAAATTTAATGCAGTTAGCAAACCTGAAAATCTCTCTGATCTTCTTCCAGCTTTTCAAATGCAAGAAGACATTGTTGAAATATATCTTTCAAAACTAAAGATAGACGAGCTGGAAGGGGAGCAATTGCGGAAAACAGTTTATTTTTTACATGATAGAGGTTTAACAAGTGAAGAAATTGCCAAACATCTACATAGAGGGGATGCGGAAATTCGCCTATTCTTACAATTTCGACAAGAAAATAGAATTTGAACTTGCTTGTGAATAGTGAATGTGCTATATTTATTTCTGGTGTTAATACACACGCTTAAAGATTTAGATAACGGTGCTGGCTCAACGTCAGTTTTATCTAAAGATGACTTAAGCGGAGGAACCCAAAAACCGTTAGGAGGAAAAATTAATGTCAGTAATTTCAATGAAACAATTACTTGAAGCAGGTGTTCACTTCGGTCACCAAACTCGCCGTTGGAACCCAAAAATGAAGAAATATATTTTCACAGAGCGTAACGGGATCTATATCATCGATCTTCAAAAAACTGTGAAAAAAGTTGACGAAGCATTCCACTTCGTTAAAGACGTAGCAGCAGAAGGTGGAAAAATCCTTTTCGTTGGTACTAAAAAACAAGCACAAGATTCTGTTAAAGAAGAAGCAGCACGTGCTGGTATGTACTTCGTTAACCAACGTTGGTTAGGTGGTACTTTAACAAACTTCCAAACAATCCAAAAACGCGTTAAGCGTCTTAAAGACATCGAGCGTATGGCAGAAGACGGAACTTTCGAAGTTCTTCCTAAGAAAGAAGTTGTAGGCTTACGTAAAGAGCTTGAGCGTCTTGAAAAATTCCTAGGCGGAATCAAAGACATGAAGCAACTTCCAGATGCACTATTCATCATCGACCCTCGTAAAGAGCGTATCGCAGTGGCTGAAGCAAGAAAATTAAATATTCCGATCGTTGGTATCGTAGATACAAACTGTGATCCAGACGAAATCGACTATGTTATCCCTGCAAACGATGATGCAATCCGCGCTGTTAAACTTCTAACTTCTAAAATGGCTGATGCTGTTCTTGAAGCTAAACAAGGTGAAGAAGCAGCAACTGAAACTGAAACAACAACTGCTTAATGAAGGAAAGGTGATAAAGGGGTAGCCTTTTATCACCTTTTTTTACAGATGATTACTTGATACATACCAAAACTAAGGAGGCAATATTATGGCGATTACAGCACAAATGGTAAAAGAACTACGTGAAAAAACAGGCGCAGGTATGATGGACTGCAAAAAAGCACTAACTCAAACTGAAGGGGATATGGAAAAAGCAATTGATTTCCTTCGTGAAAAAGGGATCGCAAAAGCTGCTAAAAAAGCTGACCGTATCGCTGCTGAAGGTCTAACACAAATCGAGGTTCAAGGTAATGAAGCTGTTATTATCGAAGTGAACTCTGAAACTGACTTTGTTGCGAAAAACGAAGGTTTCCAAAACCTTACTAAAGAAATTAGTGCACACCTTTTAGCTGCTAAACCAGCTAGTCTTGAAGAAGCATTAGAAAGCAAAATGGAGAACGGTGAAACTCTTCAAGGTCATATCAACAACGCTATTGCTAAAATTGGTGAAAAACTTTCTCTTCGTCGTTTCGCTCTTAAAACAAAAGGCGACAATGATGCATTTGGTGCTTACCTTCATATGGGTGGACGCATTGGTGTACTAACAGTTCTTGAAGGAACTACTGACGAAGCTGTTGCAAAAGACGTTGCTATGCACATCGCTGCAATCAATCCTAAATACATCTCTCGTGACGCTGTTTCTGAAGAAGAAGTAGCTCGTGAGCGTGAAGTATTAACTCAACAAGCTCTTAACGAAGGTAAACCAGAAAAAATCGTTGCAAAAATGGTTGAAGGCCGTCTTGGCAAATACTTTGAAGAAATTTGCTTACTAGATCAAGCATTTGTTAAAGATTCTGATCAAAAAGTAGGTAAATTCGTTTCCTCTAAAGGTGCTACTGTTGCAGACTTCACTCGTTATGAAGTTGGCGAAGGTATGGAAAAACGTGAAGAAAACTTCGCTGAAGAAGTAATGAACCAAGTTAAAAAATAAGACCATTATATTCTTTATAAATGGGCAAATTATAAAGCAAAGAAGGGGGGAACACGTTGTGTTCCCCTTTCCTAAAAAATGATATCGTACACTTGGGACGATGGAGGTTTAATATGAGTAGTGCAAAATATAATCGAATTGTATTAAAGCTGAGCGGTGAAGCATTAGCAGGATCACAAGGATTTGGAATCAAACCTGAAATCATCAAGTCTGTTGCTGCTCAAGTAAAAGAAATTTACGATTTAGGTGTTGAAATTGCCATTGTTGTTGGCGGTGGGAACATCTGGCGTGGTAAAATTGGTAGTGAGATGGGGATGGATCGTGCAAATGCAGACTACATGGGAATGCTTGCAACGGTAATGAATTCTCTTTCATTACAAGATAGCTTAGAGAATCTTGGAGTACAAACACGCGTGCAAACGTCAATTGAAATGCGCCAAGTAGCTGAACCGTACATAAGACGAAAAGCGATTCGCCATCTTGAAAAGAAACGCGTTGTCATTTTTGCGGCAGGAACAGGGAATCCGTACTTCTCAACAGATACAACGGCTGCTCTGCGTGCTGCAGAAATTGAAGCAGACGTTATTTTAATGGCTAAAAACAACGTAGACGGAGTATATAGCGCAGACCCAACTTTAGTACCTGATGCTGTAAAATACGAAACACTTTCTTATATTGAAGTGCTTCAACAAGGTTTAGCAGTCATGGATTCTACAGCTTCTTCACTATGTATGGATAACGATATTCCACTTATCGTATTCTCTGTTATGGAAGAAGGCAACATTAAACGTGTTGTTGTAGGAGAGAACATTGGAACAATTGTAAGGGGGAAAGAATAATGCCAAAAACAGTATTAAATGAAACAAAAGAAAGAATGGAAAAAGCGACAGGAGCTTTAACAAGAGAATTAGCAACAGTTCGTGCTGGACGTGCTAATCCATCTCTACTTGATAAAGTAATGATTGAATATTATGGTGTTCAAACACCATTAAACCAGCTTGCAACAATCAGTGTACCTGAAGCTCGTATGCTTGTTATCCAACCATATGACAAAACACAGCTTGCTGAAATTGAAAAAGCAATCATGAAAGCAGACCTTGGTCTTACTCCATCAAATGACGGCACAATCATCCGTATTACAATTCCTGCTTTAACAGAAGAGCGTCGTCGTGAACTTGTAAAACTTGTGAAGAAATACAGCGAGGATAGCAAGGTAGCCGTACGTAATATTCGTCGTGACGGAAACGAAGATCTTAAAAAGCTTGAGAAAAATGGAGAGATTACAGAGGATGATCTCCGTAGCTACACAGAAGACATTCAAAAGCTTACAGACTCGTACATCGAAAAAGTGGATGGTATTGCAAAAGATAAAGAAAAAGAAATTATGGAAGTATAATCTTTTTCGCTGTAAAATATATTGTAAAAGACCCTCTATTGTTTACAGGGGGTTTTTTTGTTAATAATGGTAGTATGAAAAATATAAAAGGGGACCGAGCCTTTTTATACAAAAATTACAGAAAAAAAGATGATGTTTGCATAACGGGGGACTTTTGACATGATAAAGAAATTTCAACAGCTTTTAAAGGAGCAAAAGTCAAATACAGGTACGTATGAACAGCGTAAGAAACAAGTGATGAAAGGATCTATTCCAGAGCATGTAGCCATCATCATGGACGGAAACGGACGCTGGGCTCAGAAACGAGCCATGCCGCGCATTATGGGTCACCATGAAGGAATGAAAGTTGTGCGGAAAATTACTCGTGCTGCCAATGAGTTAAATGTTAAAGTATTAACTCTCTACGCATTTTCAACAGAAAATTGGAAAAGGCCAAAAATGGAAGTTGAATTTCTTATGAAGCTTCCAGAAGAGTTTTTAAACACATTTTTACCAGAGCTGATTGAAGAAAATGTCCAAGTAAGGGTGATGGGAAAGAAAGAAAGACTTCCAGCCCATACGCTCAATGCCGTAAACAATGCAATCGAAAGAACGAAGGAAAATACGGGCCTTATTTTAAACTTTGCGTTAAACTATGGATCCCGTGATGAGCTTGTTTATGCGGTGAATAAACTGATGGAAGAAGCTGATCCAAACAAGGCTGTAACAGAAGCTGATATTCAGAAGCATTTGATGAGCGGAGACCTTAAAGACCCTGATTTGCTTATTCGCACAAGCGGGGAAATTCGCTTAAGTAATTTTATGCTATGGCAGCTTGCTTATGCTGAATTTTGGTTTACAGATGTTCTATGGCCTGACTTTAGAGGAGAACATTTTCTGTCAGCTTTAGAGGATTACCAAAATAGAGGACGCCGTTTCGGTGGCGTGAAGGATGTTGATAAAAAATGAGGCAACGAATCATTACAGGAGTCATTGCAGCCGCTATCTTTGTACCCCTTGTCTTAGTTGGCGGGTTGCCTTTTACACTGCTTGTTTATTTGTTAGCAACGGTTGGAGTTTTTGAATTATTAAAAATGCGAAAAATTTCGCTTCTATCTTTCCCAACGTTTATGAGTGTCTTACTTATTTGGACGTTTTTGCTTTCAGAGGCAAATGGGTCGCTTGCTAATACGATATTTAATCATAAAGTAGAAGTTGTTTTGCTCGCTGTTTTATTGCTGCTAACGTATACTGTATTAATTAAAAACCGTTTTACATTCGATGATGTTGGTTTTGTTCTTTTAGCAACCATCTATATTGGAATGGGTTTTTATTATTTTATTGCGATTCGCGAAGAACAGCTTTCTTATGTATTTCTTGCTCTTTTTGTAACATGGGCAAGTGATTCTGGAGCATATTTTATTGGGAAAAGTATGGGGAAACGAAAACTATGGCCTGACATTAGTCCAAACAAGACAATTGAAGGCTCAGTTGGAGGAATTGTTTGTGGAGTAATTGTAGCGCTTCTTTTTGCGTTTTTATCGCCGCTTACAGAGTCCCCTCTTCATCTTATGGTGATCGGTCTTGTTCTTTCTATATTTGGACAAGTTGGAGATCTTGTAGAATCAGCGTTTAAACGCCATTATGGTGTGAAAGATTCAGGCAATATTTTACCTGGACACGGGGGAGTGCTTGACCGAACAGACAGCTGGCTGTTTGTTTTCCCTATTCTTTACTTTTTAATATAATTGAACGGGGTGACATACGTGAAGAAAATTGCCTTACTAGGTGCAACGGGTTCAATTGGAACACAAACGCTAGATGTCATTCGAACGCATCGTGACGAATTCTCACTCGTTTCCATGTCAGTAGGACAAAATATTGATAAAGCACGAGAAATTGTAGCAGAATTTCAGCCTAGGATTTTATCAGTTTCAAAAAAAGAAGACTATGAGGTATTAAAAGACGAGTTTCTCAATATTACTATTGTATATGGAGAAGAAGGTTTGATAGAAGTTGCTACATGTTCTGAAGCAGATGTTGTTGTTACGGCTGTAATGGGGAGCGTTGGTCTCTTTCCAACAATAGAAGCTATTAGAGCGCGTAAAACTATTGCCCTTGCAAATAAGGAAACGCTTGTAACAGCAGGCCATCTTGTTATGAAGGAAGCTCAGGAATATGGAGTAAGCATCCTTCCGGTTGATAGTGAACATTCTGCTATTTATCAATGTTTGCAAGGCGAAAATATGAAAGAGATTAATCGTCTCATTATTACGGCTTCTGGAGGAAGTTTTCGAGACAAAACAAGACAAGAGCTAGAAGGAGTAACCGTTGAGGAAGCCTTAAACCATCCAAACTGGTCAATGGGCGCAAAGATTACCATTGATTCAGCAACAATGATGAACAAAGGATTAGAAGTTATTGAAGCGCATTGGCTTTTTAACATGCCATATGAGAAAATAGATGTGCTTCTCCATAAACAAAGTATCATTCATTCTATGGTTGAATTTCATGACCGTAGCGTGATGGCTCAGCTTGGAACACCTGATATGCGCGTACCTATTCAATACGCTCTTACATATCCAAATCGGATGGTGCTTCCTTCTACGCCTCTTAACCTCGCTGAGATTGGTACATTGGATTTTGCTAAAATGGATTTCGAACGTTATCGCTGTCTTTCTTTTGCTTTTGAAGCAGGGAAAACAGGAGGTACAATGCCAACTGTATTGAATGCAGCAAATGAACAAGCCGTTGCGTTATTCCTTGAAGGGAAAATTTCCTTCCTGCAAATTGAAGACGTGATTGAGAAGGCATTAAACTGGCATACTGTCCAGCAAAATCCTTGTCTTCAGACAATAAAAGAAGTAGATTTAGAAACAAGGTCTTACGTATTGTCTTTAATTTCTTAAAGGAGGTAATAGCTTTTGCCGACACCTATAGCGTTTGTACTCATTTTTGGGTTACTAGTTTTTGTTCACGAGCTAGGGCATCTTATTTTTGCAAAACGTGCTGGCATTCTTTGCCGCGAATTTGCCATTGGCTTCGGTCCAAAAGTTTTTTCATTCACAAAGAATGAAACTGTATATACAATTCGTCTCTTGCCACTTGGTGGGTTTGTCCGCATGGCTGGAGAAGATCCAGAAATGATTGAAGTAAAACCAGGTCAAATGATTGGACTAAAGTTCAATGATAAAGACGAGGTTAATAAAATCATTATTAACAATAAAGACGAGCATCCAGATGCAACGGTCGTTGAAGTTGAACGTATCGACTTAGAACATAAAATGTTTGTAGAAGGATATGAATCTTCTTCAGAAGAAGGTCGTCTTGAGCGCTTTACCGTTAGTGATACATCATTTTTCGTTAATGACGGAGAAGAAGTACAAATTGCCCCGTACAAGCGTCAGTTTGGTTCAAAAACGCTTGGTCAGCGTGCAATGGCAATTTTTGCTGGTCCAATGATGAACTTTGTGCTTGCTTTCTTCCTTTTTGCGATTATCGGCGTTTTTCAAGGCTACACGGTAGATAAACCAATTATGGGAGAAATCACATCAGATGGAGCTGCCCAAGAAGCAGGCTTACAAGAAGGTGACGTTGTAAAAGCAATTGACGGGGAAAGTGTATCGTCGTGGACAGACGTTGTAAGTAAAGTCGTAAAACATCCAGGGGAAGAAGTAACGTTTGATGTGGAACGTAATGGGCAGGCCGAAGAAATTAACGTTACGCCAAAAAGTGAAAAACGAGGCGAGGAAACAGTAGGGGTTATTGGTGTCTATCAGCCTGTTGAAAAATCCTTTTTCGGTGCGATTGCCAACGGAGTAACTGAAACGCTAACATGGACGAAAGAAATCGTTCTAACACTTGGAAAACTAGTGACAGGACAGTTCTCAATTGATATGCTTTCAGGACCAGTTGGAATTTATGTTTCAACAGAACAAGTCGCACAGTCAGGATTCTACTACTTGATGAAATGGGCTGCTGCACTGAGCATTAACCTTGGAATTGTGAACCTTTTACCGCTGCCGGCTCTTGATGGAGGACGTCTTCTGTTCTTCTTAGTTGAAGCGTTAAGAGGAAAACCAATTGATCGCCAAAAAGAAGGTATTGTCCACTTTATTGGATTTGCGCTTCTGATGCTCCTTATGCTTGTTGTCACATGGAACGATATTCAACGCTTTTTTGTACAATAAGATAAAAAGCGGCGTTTCCTTTTTGAACAAAAAGGACGCCGCTTCTCATATTTTTAATTGATTATGGATAAAGGTGGAGAAACCATGAAACAAAGTGCAATGTTTATCCCAACGCTGCGTGAAGTGCCAGCAGATGCTGAAATTAGAAGTCACCAGCTTTTAATTCGTGCAGGATTTATGAGACAAAATGCAAGCGGTATTTACAGCATTTTACCTCTTGGTAAGCGCGTGCTTGCAAAAGTAGAAAAAATTGTTCGTGAAGAAATGGACAGAGCAGGTTCATCAGAAATGCTAATGCCAACGCTTCAGCTTGCTGAACTTTGGCAAGAATCAGGACGCTGGAGTTCTTACGGTCCTGAACTTATGCGCTTTAACGATCGTCACGGTCGTGAGTTTGCTCTAGGACCAACACATGAAGAAGTTGTGACAAGCCTGCTTCGCGATGAGGTAAAATCATACAAAAAACTTCCGTTAAATGTGTATCAAATTCAAACAAAATTCCGTGATGAGAAGCGTCCACGCTTTGGGCTTTTACGAGGTCGTGAATTTATTATGAAAGATGCTTACTCATTTCATGCAACAAAAGAAAGCTTAGATGAAACGTACGAAGACATGTTTGAAGGATATCGCCGCATCTTTTCACGCTGTGGCCTAGACTTCCGTGCCGTAATCGCAGACTCTGGAGCAATGGGTGGTAAAGATACGCATGAATTCATGGTGTTATCAGACATTGGTGAAGATACAATTGCCTACTCAGACAAATCCGAATTTGCGGCAAACATCGAAATGGCTCCAGTTGTTGCTAATTATGAAAAAAGTTCAGAAAGTGCTGTCGAACTTGAAAAAGTAGCAACACCAGACAGCAAAACAATTGAAGATGTATCAAAATCATTGAACATTGAAAAAGAAAAATGCATTAAATCTCTTCTTTTTAAAGTTGATGACGAGTATGTGCTTGTATTGGCACGTGGCGATCATGAAATCAACGACATTAAAGTGAAAAACTATCTTGAAGCAAGAGACATTATGCTCGCTCCTGCAAACGAAGTAAAAGATATCGTTCAATGCGAAGTTGGTTCAGTTGGACCAATCAATGTGAAGAATGTAAAAGTAATTGCTGACAATGCTGTTGAATATATTGTTAACGGTGTATGTGGGGCTAATGAAGAAGGCTTCCATTTTACAGGAGTAAACCCAGGCCGAGATTTCCAAACAGACTATGCAGACCTTCGCTTTATTCAAGAAGGAGATGCTTCTCCAGATGGAAAAGGAATTATTCAATTTGCTCGTGGAATTGAAGTTGGTCACGTCTTTAAACTTGGAACACGTTATAGTGAAGCAATGAACGGTACGTTCCTTGATGAAAATGGACGAGCACAGCCAATGATTATGGGATGCTATGGTATCGGAGTGTCTCGTACAATGGCAGCTATTGCAGAACAGTATAATGATGAAAATGGTTTAGTATGGCCAAAACAAGTTGCTCCATATGATGTTCATGTTATTGCAGTTAACGTGAAAAAAGAAGAGCAAACAGAAGTGGCTTCAGCTCTTTATAACACACTTCAAGATCAAGGTTATGAAGTTCTATACGATGATCGTGCAGAGAGAGCTGGCGTAAAATTCGCTGACTCTGATCTTATTGGTCTACCAATCCGCGTTACAGTTGGTAAACAAGCTGGCGAAGGTATTGTTGAAGTGAAAGTACGTAAAACAGGTGAATCTTTTGAAGCAAAAGTAGAGGAGATTCCAGGGCTTATTGAAAAACTTCTTGAACAATAAGAATTTTTAAAGAAAGAAAAGGAAGGTGCCTTTTGAAGAAAAGGTGCCTTTCTTTATGCTAAAATAGAAATCGAATAAAAATAACGGAGGGGAAAAATGAGCGAAGAAGCAGTGATAAAACAGCGTGAACGCTTTTCCATTCTTCTTCAGCAGCTTGAGCTTACGGATGATATGATTGTCCGTTATTTTGAGGGCGGAGAGCTTGAAAAAGTTACAGTTCACAAAGAACAAAAGCGCTGGCACTTTCAGTTTGTGCTTAATCGTGTTTTACCATTTAACATATATAATGAACTATTAATGAGAATGAACAAACAGTTTTCACATATTGCGACAACTTCTTTTACAATCAAAGCGAAAAATGAAGAATATGAAGAGGAAGAAGTGAAAAATTATTGGAACCACTGTTTAAGTGAGCTTCAAGGAATTTCACCTATGTTTCTTTCTCTATTAAATGAACAGCATCCAAAAGTACAAGGACGTAAGCTTTGTCTTCACGGACGAAATATTGCTGAAGCAGCAGCATTAAAACGGAAATACGGAGAGCTTTTGTCAGCTCAATATACAACTTACGGCTTTCCTGCTTTTCAAATTGAGACAGATGTTGTTGAAGCGAAGAAAGAATATGATGAGTTTGTAGAAAAGAAAAAGCAAGAAGACGAACAAAAGGCTCTTGCAGCTTTAACTGAAATGAAGGCAAAAGCAGAACAGCACGATAATGAAGCAGGATCTATTTCAGGTCCGCTTACGCTCGGTTATACAATTAAAGACGATCCTGTTTCAATTAGCCAAATTATTGATGAGGAAAAACGTATTACAATTCAAGGGTATGTGTTTCACGCTGAAACAAAAGAGCTGCGCAGCGGTCGTACGCTTCTTACTTTCAAGATTACAGACTACACAGATTCGATTCTTGTGAAGATGTTTTCACGTGATAAAGAAGATGTACCAATGTTTCAGTCTCTTAAAAAAGGTATGTGGCTAAAAGTGCGCGGTAGCGTGCAGAATGATACGTTTGTACGCGATCTTGTTATGATTGGAAACGACGTAAATGAAATTCCTGCTAGAGAACGTCAAGATACAGCAGGGGAAGATGAAAAGCGCGTTGAGCTTCATCTTCATACGCCAATGAGCCAAATGGATGCTGTCACGTCTGTTAGCTCACTTGTACAACAAGCAGCAAAATGGGGACATAAAGCAATTGCTGTAACAGACCATGCTGTTGCTCAATCATTTCCAGAAGCATATGGAGCAGCAAAGAAAAATGGCTTAAAGATGATTTACGGGGTTGAAGTGAATCTTGTAGATGATGGGGTGCCGATTGCCTATAATCCTCAAAAACGGGATTTAGCTTCTGAAACATATATTGTTTTTGACGTTGAAACAACAGGTCTTTCAGCAACATACGATAAAATCATTGAGCTTGCAGCCGTTAAAATGCGTGAAGGGGAAATCATTGATAAGTTTGAGCGTTTTGCAAATCCACACCATCCTCTTTCAGCAACAACGATTGAATTAACGGGGATTACCGATGATATGGTTGAAAATGCGCCAGAAATCGAAGATGTATTAAAAGAGTTTCATGAATGGATTGGCGATGATACCCTTGTTGCACATAATGCAAGCTTTGATATGGGCTTCTTAAATATGGGATTTGGCCGCATTGGACTTGGTAAAGCACAAAATCCTGTCATAGATACGCTTGAACTTGCCCGTTTGCTTTACCCGACAATGAAGAATCATCGTTTAAATACGCTTGCGAAAAAGTTTGATGTTGAGCTCGTTCAGCACCATAGAGCAATCTATGATGCTGAAGCAACAGGATATATTCTTGTAAGACTTTTAAAAGAAGCAATTGAAAAAGAAATAATATCACATCATCAGCTTAACGATTATATGGGGCAAGGAAATGCTTATCAAAGAGCACGTCCATATCACGCGGTGCTATTAGCGCAAAATGCCACAGGATTAAAAAATCTATTTAAACTTGTATCCATTGCACACTTAGAGTATTTCTACCGGGTACCGCGTATTCCGCGCTCAAAATTGGAGAAATATCGAGAAGGTATACTCGTAGGAACGGCCTGTGATAAAGGTGAAGTTTTTGAGGCAATGATGCAAAAATCCGCAGAAGAAGTGGAAAAAGCAGCGGAGTTTTATGATTATATTGAAGTGCAGCCGCCAAGCAACTACAAGCATTTAATTGAGCTTGATTTGGTTCATACAGAAAAAGCGCTGCTTGAGATTATTTCAAATATCGTTAAAATTGGTGAAAAAATTGGCAAAACAGTTGTGGCAACAGGAAACGTTCACTATCTAAATCCAGAAGACAAAATTTATCGTAAAATTTTAATCAGCTCTCAGGGTGGAGCAAATCCGTTAAATCGTCATGAGCTTCCTGATGTGCATTTCCGCTCTACAAACGAAATGCTTGACTGCTTTTCTTTCCTTGGGGAAGAAAAGGCGAAAGAAATTGTAGTCACAAACACCCAAAAAGTGGCCGATTTAATTGAAGAAGTCAAGCCAATTAAAGATGACTTATATACACCAAAAATTGAAGGTGCCGAAGATGAGATGAAAAAAATGAGTTATGACAGAGCTCGTTCCATCTACGGAGAAAACCTTCCAGAAATTGTGGAAGCTCGTCTTGAAAAAGAATTAAAAAGTATTATTGGTCACGGATTCGCCGTAATTTATCTTATCTCACATAAGCTTGTTAAAAAATCGTTGAACGATGGATATCTTGTAGGTTCCCGTGGGTCTGTTGGCTCGTCTTTTGTCGCAACGATGACTGAAATTACCGAAGTGAATCCACTGCCACCGCACTACGTTTGTCCACAGTGTCAAACGTCTGAGTTCTTTGATGACGGATCTGTTGGATCTGGGTTTGATTTACCTGATAAAGACTGTCCAAAATGTAATATTCCGTATACAAAAGACGGCCATGATATTCCGTTTGAAACCTTCCTTGGATTTAAAGGAGATAAAGTTCCTGATATCGATTTGAACTTCTCAGGAGAATACCAGCCAAAAGCCCATAACTATACAAAAGAGCTTTTCGGTGAAGATTACGTATATAGAGCAGGAACGATTGGTACAGTTGCTGAAAAAACGGCATATGGATATGTAAAAGGTTATGCAGGAGATCATGATATACACTATAGAGGAGCTGAAGTTGATCGCCTTGTCGCGGGTTGTACGGGCGTAAAACGAACAACAGGTCAGCATCCAGGGGGAATTATTGTTGTTCCAGATTATATGGATATTTATGATTTCTCGCCAGTTCAATTTCCGGCAGACGATCGAAATTCAGAATGGAAAACAACTCACTTTGACTTCCATTCTATTCACGATAACGTGTTAAAGCTTGATATTCTCGGACACGATGATCCAACTGCTATTCGTATGCTTCAAGATTTAAGCGGAATTGATCCAAAAACAATTCCAACAGATGATCCTGAAGTCATGAAAATCTTTAGCGGTACAGAATCGCTCGGTGTAACGTCAGAGCAAATTATGTGTAAAACAGGAACGCTCGGCATTCCTGAGTTTGGGACAAGATTCGTTCGTCAAATGCTTGAAGATACAAAGCCAACCACTTTCTCTGAGCTCGTCCAAATCTCGGGACTTTCTCACGGAACGGATGTATGGCTTGGAAATGCACAAGAGCTTATTCATAATAATGTATGTACGCTAAGTGAAGTAATTGGATGTCGTGATGATATTATGGTATATCTCATTTATCAAGGGCTAGATCCATCGCTTGCATTCAAAATTATGGAGTTTGTACGTAAAGGAAAAGGTCTTCAGGATGAGTGGGAAGAGGAAATGGCGAAAAATGGCGTACCTGACTGGTATGTTGATTCATGTAAAAAAATTAAGTACATGTTCCCGAAAGCCCATGCAGCTGCATACGTTCTAATGGCTGTTCGTATTGCGTATTTTAAAGTGCATCATCCTATTCTTTATTACGCAACATACTTTACTGTTCGTGCTGATGACTTTGATATTGATACGATGATTAAGGGATCTGCAGCAATCAAAGCAAAAATTGAAGAAATTTTAGCTAAAGGACTTGAAGCATCACCGAAAGAGAAAAACTTACTAACGGTGTTAGAAATTTCACTTGAGATGTGTGAACGTGGCTTCTCTTTCCAGAAAGTCGATCTTTATCGATCAAGCGCCTCAGAGTTCGTTATTGACGGTACGTCGCTTATTCCACCGTTCAACTCGATTCCGGGTCTTGGTACAAATGCTGCACTTAACATCGTAAAAGCACGTGAAGATGGAGAATTCTTGTCAAAAGAAGATCTTCAGCAAAGGGGTCGTGTATCTAAAACAATTCTTGAGTATTTAGACAACCACGGCTGCTTAGAATCACTGCCAGACCAAAACCAGCTTTCACTGTTTTAAGTTGTGATTAGTGGGTTTGCAACAAAATTATGGTTATGGTATAGTAGGTATGGTAATGCTAGACATAACGGTCGTAAAAGAGTGGGGAAACCCACTCTTTATTATTGGATAGACGTTGGATAAGTTTTCTATTCATTTCATGATTTTATGGTTAGTAACAAGCACGATGATTATGTACTTGTTTTTTATCCCTGCTTTCTTATGTAAGCAGGGAATTTTTATCCTTACAATTGTAAAACTATAAGAGCATACCGCATGACTTGGGTAGGAAAAAAGATAAAACTTGAACAACGGTCTCTTTTAAAAGGAGGAATATGATGGGTGAGAAAGTGACAGAAATCGTAGAACAGCTTGCGACACCTATTCTTGAAGACTTAGGACTTGAACTAGTGGACGTTGAATATGTGAAAGAAGGAAAAGACTGGTTTTTGCGAGTGTTTATTGACTCTGAGAAAGGCGTAGACATTGAAGATTGTGGCGTTGTCAGCGAGCGTCTTAGCGAAAAAATGGATGAGCTTGATCCAATTACCCACAACTACTTTTTAGAAGTCTCTTCTCCAGGAGCAGAGCGTCCGCTTAAAAAAGCAGATGACTTTGAAAAAAATATTGGCAAAAACGTTTATGTCAAAACATACGAGCCGATCGAAGATTCAAAAGAATTCGAAGGTGAGTTAAAAAGCTTTGATGGAGAGTATATTACCCTCCTTATCAAAATCAAAACAAGAGTGAAAGAAATCGAAATTCCATATGAAAAAGTAGCACAAGCTCGCTTGGCTGTTACTTTCTAAATGGAGTGCGATAATTGAAAAAGGGGGACCAGGTTTACCATGAGTATCGATCTATTAGATGCTTTAGAAGTTCTTGAAAAAGAAAAAGGTATTAGTAAAAATGTGATTATTGAGGCAATTGAAGCCGCATTAATTTCAGCTTATAAACGAAATTTCAACCAAGCTCAAAACGTGCGTGTTGATTTAAACCTTGAAAAAGGAACAATGCGCGTTTTTGCTCGTAAAGACGTTGTAGACGCAGTTTTTGATCCACGTCTTGAGATTTCACTTGAAGAAGCAAAACAAGTGAATCCAAACTTCGAAATTGACGATGTTGTAGAAATGGAAGTAACGCCAAAAGACTTTGGACGCATCGCAGCTCAAACAGCGAAACAAGTTGTAACACAGCGCGTGCGTGAAGCAGAGCGTGGCGTTATTTATTCTGAATTCATTGACCGTGAAGAAGATATTATGACGGGAATTGTACAGCGCCAAGATTCTCGCTTTATTTATGTAAGCTTAGGTAAAATTGAAGCTCTTCTTCCTGTAAATGAACAAATGCCAAATGAGCAATATCATCCACATGATCGTATTAAAGTATACGTAACAAAAGTGGAGCGTACAACAAAAGGTCCACAAATTTATGTGTCTCGTACACATCCAGGTCTCTTAAAACGCCTGTTTGAAAAAGAAGTGCCTGAAATTTATGATGGTGCTGTTGAAATTCGCTCAGTTGCGCGTGAAGCTGGAGATCGTTCAAAAATCTCTGTTCATGCTGAGTATGATGAAATCGATCCAGTTGGCTCATGTGTAGGTCCAAAAGGGCAGCGTGTACAAGCAGTTGTCAACGAATTAAAAGGCGAAAAAATTGATATTGTTCGCTGGTCAGAAGATCCAGTGGAATTTGTAGCAAACGCACTAAGTCCTGCTAAAGTGCTTGAAGTTCTTGTGAATGAAGGCGACAAAGCAACAACGGTCATTGTACCAGATTATCAGCTTTCTTTAGCAATTGGAAAACGCGGGCAAAATGCTCGTTTAGCAGCGAAGCTAACAAACTGGAAAATCGATATTAAGAGCCAATCAGAAGCAGAAGCTGAAGGCATTTTAGTAACAAAAGAGGAGCCATCTTCTCCAGAAGCATTTGACTTAGACCATTCTGAGATGGAATAAGAGGTGTTAAGATAGATGTCTAGTAATAAAAGAAAAGTACCAATGAGAAAATGCGTAGCAACGCAAACAATGCTTCCCAAAAAAGAGCTCGTTCGAGTTGTAAGAACAACGGAAGGAAACGTAGAGCTTGATGTAACAGGCAAAAAAAACGGGCGTGGCGCTTACATCTCAAAAGATGAAGACGCTGTGTTATTAGCTCAAAAGAAAAATTTGCTTGGTACACATCTAAAAGCTGACGTACCTGAGGAAGTTTACAGCGAACTATTAGAGCTTGCTCAAAAGGAGAAGCGCAGTTGAATCAAGAACAATGGCAATCATTTTTAGGGTTAGCTAATCGAGCGCGAAAAGTAATTTCTGGTGAAGAGCTTGTAATTAAAGACGTGCGCAAAAATGCAATTAGTCTTGTTATATTATCTCGCGATGCATCAGCAAACACCGCAAAAAAAGTTATGGACAAATGCAGCTACTATAACGTTCCAGTCAAGCTTGTTGAGGATCGGTTCCTCTTAGGGAAAGCAATTGGGAAAGATAGCCGCGTTGTTGTTGGTATAACAGATGCTGGGTTTGCAAAAAAGATGAAAACGCTGCTTGATTAATTTTTGTGGGGGTGAAGTTTATGAGTAAAATTCGTGTTTATGAATATGCTAAAAAACACAATGTCTCAAGTAAAAATGTTATCGATAAACTGAAAGAAATGAATATTGAAGTATCAAACCATATGGCTACAATTGAGCCTAATGCAGAAACAGAACTAAACAAAAAGTTCGCAAAGAACACAGGCAATCAAGGAGATTCCCGTAACAAACGTCCAGATAATAAGAAACAAGGTGGACAAAATCAGTTTAATAAAGGCAATAAAGGGAAAAAAGGTAAGAAGCCAAATCATCAGCAATCACATGCACCACAGCAAAAAGCGGCTCCAAAGCCACTTCCTGAAAAAATTACGTTCCAAGAAAGCTTGTCAGTTGCTGAGCTTGCTAAGAAGCTTCATCGCGAGCCATCTGAAATCATTAAAAAGCTTTTCGGACTTGGTGTTATGGCAACAATTAACCAAGTGCTTGATAAAGATGCAATTGAGTTAATTGGAGCAGACTACGGTGTTGAAGTAGAAGAAGAAATTATTATCGATGAAGCAGAATTTGAAACGCTTGAAATCGAAGACAATGAAGAGGATCTAGTAGAACGTCCTGCAGTTGTAACAATCATGGGACACGTTGACCATGGTAAAACAACGCTTCTTGACTCAATCCGTAATACAAAAGTAACAGCAGGCGAAGCTGGTGGAATCACACAGCATATCGGTGCATACCAAATTGAAGCACAAGGCAAGAAAATTACGTTCCTTGATACACCTGGACACGCCGCGTTTACAACAATGCGTGCTCGTGGTGCACAAGTAACAGATATTACAATTCTTGTTGTTGCAGCAGATGATGGTGTTATGCCACAAACAGTTGAAGCCATTAACCATGCTAAAGCTGCTGGAGTGCCAATTATCGTTGCCGTGAATAAAATGGATAAAGAAGGAGCAAACCCAGACCGCGTGATGCAAGAGCTAACAGAGCATGAGCTTGTATCTGAAGCATGGGGTGGGGACACAATCTTCTGTCACTTATCTGCTCTATCTGGAGAAGGAATCGACAATCTTTTAGAAATGATCGTTCTTGTTACAGAAGTGGAAGAGTTAAAAGCAAATCCAAAACGCCGTGCGTTAGGTACTGTTGTTGAAGCAGAGCTTGATAAAGGGCGCGGAAGTGTTGCAACACTTCTTGTTCAAAACGGTACGCTTCATGTTGGGGATCCGATTGTTGTCGGAAACACGTTCGGTCGCGTTCGTGCAATGGTGAATGATTTAGGTCGTCGCGTAAAAGTAGCGGGTCCTTCTACACCTGTTGAAATTACAGGTCTTAATGATGTACCACAAGCGGGTGATCGCTTCATGGTATTTGAAGACGAGAAGAAAGCGCGTCAAATTGGGGAAGCTCGTGCAACAAAACAGCTTGAAGCACAGCGAAGCGAAAAATCACGCGTAAGCCTTGATGATTTATTCGAACAAATCAAACAAGGTGAAATGAAAGATCTTAATATTATTGTAAAAGCAGATGTACAAGGTTCCGTTGAAGCTGTTGCAGCATCACTTCAAAAGATTGATGTTGAAGGTGTAAATGTTCGCATCATTCACACTGGTGTAGGAGCAATCAACGAATCAGACATCGTATTAGCAACAGCTTCAAATGCTATTGTTATTGGATTTAACGTTCGTCCTGATGCTAACGCAAAACGTACTGCAGACGCAGAAAATGTTGATATCCGTCTTCACCGTATCATCTACAAAGCGATTGAAGAAATTGAAGCAGCGATGAAAGGAATGCTTGATCCTGAGTACGAAGAAAAAGTAATCGGACAAGCGGAAGTTCGTCAAACGTTCAAAGTATCAAAAGTTGGAACAATCGCAGGAAGCTATGTAACAGACGGTAAAATCGTACGCGACAGCGGTGTACGTGTCATCCGTGATGGCATTGTTATCTTTGAAGGAGAGCTAGACGCTCTTAAACGTTTCAAAGACGATGCTAAAGAAGTTGCACAAGGATATGAGTGCGGTATTACGGTGAAAAACTTTAATGATATCAAAGAAGGCGATGTTATTGAAGCATACGTAATGGAGGAAATTGAGCGTAAGTGATAGGATACTTAACATTTGAGGCGATGATTTATGATGCCGCTTCTCTTAAGGAGAAGCGAGCTGTTTTGCAGCGCATCATAACTCGTATTAAAGGTAAGTTCAACGTGTCAATAGCCGAAATTGATCATCAGGATGTTTGGCAACGAACGTCGATTGGTATCGTGACCATTTCATCTGCTAAAAACATATCGGAAAGGGAGCTCTACAAGCTTTTAGAGTTTGTAGACTCGTTTCCAGAGATAGAAAGAACGCTCACAAATATTGAGTGGTTATAAAAACGAGGTGAAATTTTATGAAACTCAGACCAACTAGAATTGGTGAACAAATGAAAAAAGAAATGAGTGACATCATTAGCCGTAAGATTAAAGATCCGCGCATCGGATTTGTAACGGTAACAGATGTTCAAGTTACAGGGGATCTTCAGCAAGCAAAAGTGTACATTTCAGTGCTTGGTGATGAAGAACAAAAGCAAAATA
This sequence comes from Priestia sp. TRM10, assembly GCF_057808375.1. NCBI lineage: Bacteria > Bacillati > Bacillota > Bacilli > Caryophanales > Bacillaceae > Priestia > Priestia sp. TRM10. The sequence goes on along the minus strand of NZ_JBJZOT010000015.1, from coordinate 680,940 downwards.
CGCTAAAAGGTCTTGCAAAAGCAAAAGGATTTATCCGCAGCGAGATTGGTCAGCGTATTCGCCTTCGTAAAACTCCTGAAATTCTTTTTGAATTTGATGAGTCAATCGATTACGGAAATCGCATTGAAACACTAATTGGCGAGCTTCACAGAGACCGTAAAGATGATCATGAATAAATAATGATGAGAAGCCTGCCCAAGCGGCAGGCTTTATTTTTTGAGTAAAAGGAGTAGTGGACGTGGAAGGGATTATTGTTATTGATAAACCAAAAGGCATGACGTCACATGACTGTGTGTTTAAGCTCCGCAAAATATTGCGAACGAAAAAAATCGGTCATACAGGTACGCTCGATCCTGAAGTAACAGGCGTACTGCCAATGTGCGTTGGGCGTGCAACAAAAGTTGTGGAATATTTAACAGCTTCATCTAAAACATATGAAGGAGAAGTAACGTTTGGGCGTTCTACAACAACGGAAGATGTGTGGGGAGAAGTTGTCGAAGAACGAGAAGTAACAGAAACATTCACAAAAGAGAGAATTGAAACCGTTTTTGAAAGCTTAACAGGCACAATCGTTCAAACTCCACCTATGTATTCTGCTGTAAAAGTAAACGGCAAACGTCTTTACGAATATGCAAGAAATGGAGAAAGTGTTGAAAGACCAAGCAGAGAAGTAACAATTGAAAAATTAGAGATCATTGAAGAAAACTTGACAGGAGCGTTTCCAACTGTGCGTTTTCGTGTTACTTGTAGTAAAGGAACGTATGTGAGAACGCTTGCCGTTATGATGGGGGAAGCGCTTGGTTATCCAGCACATATGTCCTATTTGCGTCGCATTGGATCTGGAGCTTTCACAGAAGAGGACTGTGTGACACTAGAAGAGCTTAGCAAGGCTGCCGAAGAAGGAACGGTAGATAAATACTTCCTAAGCATTGAAAAAGCTCTTTCTCATTTGCCGAAATGGACGATAAATGATACATTAGCAAAGAAAGTGAAAAACGGAGCGGTTTTATCAAGACCTGAAGAAATTAGCATAGATACGCCCCTTTGGCTCGTTTTGAACGAGGAGGGGAAGCTTCTTGCTCTTTATAAACATCATGAAACAAAAGAAGGTAAAATAAAACCCGCAAAAATTATTGATATTTCTTAATCTAAGGTAGAAAAAGGTGAATTGTGTTTTGGAAATCATACATCTGCAACATCCACATCACCTAGTGCGTGAACAACTTCCACCGCTTTCAATGGCGTTAGGATACTTTGATGGCATGCATTTAGGACATCAAAAAGTAATTATGACTGCAAAGCGTATTGCTGATGAGCTTGGGGTGAAAAGTGCCGTGATGACCTTTGACCCTCACCCTTCTGTTGTATTAGGGAAGAAAGCAGCACACGTTGATATGATAACGCCGCTTGAAGAAAAAGCACGTTTGCTTAAAGAGCGCGGCATTGATTTTCTTTACGTTGTTCGCTTTGATCGTGACTTTTCTAACTTGAATCCAGAAGAGTTTGTTGAACAATATATTGTAAACTTGAATGTCAAGCACGTTGTAGCGGGATTTGATTTTTCATATGGAAAGTTTGGAAGTGGCACAATGGAGACAATGAAAGAGCATGCAAAGGATAAATGTGAGTACACTGTTGTCGAAAAGCTTGAGGACGAAGGGGAAAAGGTAAGTTCAACGCTTATTCGGAAGTTCTTACAAGAAGGAAGGGTCGAAAATATCCAAAAGCTTCTTGGAAGATGCTACACAATAACAGGTCGAGTTGTACATGGCGAAAAACGAGGAAGAGAGATCGGGTTTCCAACAGCAAACGTTGGAGAAGTTGACGGTTATATTATTCCTCGAACAGGCGTTTATGCTGTTGAGCTTGGCATTAATGGTCAGTTCTATGAAGGTGTGTGTAACATTGGCTATAAGCCGACATTTCACGATAAAAAGCCAGAGAAGCCAACAATTGAAGTACATATCTTTGACTTCAAGAACATGATTTACAATGAAAAAGTCGTTGTAAAATGGCATAAGCTTATTCGCAAAGAGCGAAAGTTTTCTGGAATCGAAGCTCTTGTCTCTCAAATCAATCAAGATAAGCGAGAAGCAGCTGCTTATTTTGCTTCCTTGAAGAGCGACGCATAAAACTTTCATTAGAATCCTTGCAATTCTAGGCGAAAAATAGTAATATGAACATTGAACAGAAATTAACCATTGCTTGGCATTACGATTCACCAACGTATTGCTAGGGAATTGGGGATTATTAAGAGGAGGTGAATAGGATGGCTATCACACAAGAGCGCAAGAATGAACTTATTGCTGAGTACAAAACTCATGATACTGACACAGGATCACCAGAAGTTCAAATTGCTGTCCTAACTGAGCAAATTACAAACTTAAATGATCATTTACGTACACACAAGAAAGATCACCATTCACGTCGTGGTCTATTAAAAATGGTAGGTAAACGTCGTAACTTACTTAACTACCTACGTAACAATGACATTACTCGCTACCGTGAGTTAATTAACAAGCTTGGTTTACGTCGATAATAGTAGAAAGCGGGAGAATGCTCCCGCTTTTTTCGTATGTACAATTATTGTGAGTCGTTGTTTTACATAAAAAGTTATGGATTTAATGCTTTCGTCTATACTAATAAGTATAAACAGCAAATAGTGCATGCATTCAGAGAGGAGTACAAAGAATGGAACAAGAAAAACGCGAGTTTTCGATCGAATTAGCAGGCCGAAAATTGACCGTTGAAGTTGGTCAGCTTGCAAAGCAAGCAAACGGAGCTGCTTTAGTTCGTTATGGAGATACAGTAATACTAAGTACAGCAACAGCGTCTAAGGAACCAAAAGATGTTGATTTCTTCCCATTAACAGTAAACTATGAAGAGCGTTTATACGCAGTAGGGAAGATTCCAGGAGGATTTATTAAGCGTGAAGGTCGTCCAAGTGAAAAAGCGATTTTAACAAGTCGTCTTATCGACCGTCCAATTCGTCCGCTTTTTGCTGATGGTTTCCGTAATGAAGTACAAGTTATTAGCATTGTTATGAGCGTTGAGCAAAACTGCTCATCAGAAGTTGCGGCAATGTTTGGTTCATCTCTTTCTTTATCTGTTTCAGACATTCCGTTTGAAGGACCAATCGCAGGTGTTATTGTTGGTCGTATTGACGGAGAGTTTGTTCTAAACCCAACAGTTGAAGAGCTAGAGAAAAGTGATATTGAATTAACTGTTGCAGGAACAAAAGATGCTATTAACATGGTAGAAGCAGGAGCTAATGAAGTGCCTGAAGAAATCATGCTTGAAGCCATTATGTTTGGGCATGAGCATATTAAGACATTAGTTGCATTCCAAGAAGAAATCGTTGCAGCAGTTGGAAAAGAGAAAATGGAAGTAAAGCTTCATACACTAGATGAAGAACTTCAAGAGGAAGTACGCGAGCTTGCTGAAGCAGACTTGATTCCAGCAATTCAAGTCCAAGAAAAGCATGCGCGTGAAGAAGCAATTACAGCAGTGAAAAACAGCGTAATTGAGAAGTTTGAAGAAAAAGAAGCGGATGAAAGCACCATTTCACAAGTAAAAGAAATTTTAAGCAAAATGGTGAAAACAGAAGTGCGCCGCCTTATTACAGAAGAAAAAGTGCGCCCAGATGGTCGTAACGTAGACGAAATTCGTCCACTTTCTTCTGAAGTTAGCAAGCTTCCTCGTACGCATGGTTCAGGACTGTTTACGCGTGGGCAAACGCAAGCGCTAAGCATTTGTACGTTAGGAGCACTTGGTGACGTGCAAATTTTAGATGGTCTTGGAATTGAAGAATCTAAGCGCTTTATGCATCACTATAATTTCCCTTCTTTCAGCGTTGGTGAAACACGTCCAATTCGCGGACCTGGTCGTCGTGAAATTGGTCACGGAGCTCTTGGAGAGCGTGCATTAGAGCCTGTTATTCCATCTGAAAAAGACTTCCCATATACGATTCGTCTTGTTTCTGAAGTATTGGAATCAAACGGTTCAACATCACAAGCAAGTATTTGTGCAAGTACGCTTGCAATGATGGATGCTGGTGTGCCAATCAAAGCCCCTGTAGCTGGGATTGCAATGGGACTTATCAAGTCTGGCGAGCACTATTCTGTATTAACAGACATTCAAGGGATGGAAGACCATTTAGGAGATATGGACTTTAAAGTAGCTGGAACAGCTAAAGGTGTTACAGCACTTCAAATGGACATTAAAATCGAAGGTTTATCTCGTGAAATTTTAGAAGAAGCATTAGAGCAAGCAAAACACGGCCGTATGCAAATTCTAGAACATATGCTAAGCACGATTGAGGATCCACGTCAAAATCTATCTAGATATGCACCAAAAATCTTAACAATGACAATTAACCCTGATAAAATCCGCGACGTTATTGGACCAAGCGGTAAACAAATCAATAAAATTATTGAAGAAACAGGCGTTAAAATTGATATTGAACAAGATGGTACAATCTTTATTTCTTCTACAGAGGAAGAAATGAACAGCAATGCAAAGAAAATTATCGAAGACCTTGTGCGTGAAGTTGAAAAAGGCCAAACGTATTTAGGAAAAGTAAAACGCATCGAGAAATTTGGAGCATTTGTTGAGCTATTCCCTGGGAAAGACGGTCTTGTTCACATTTCTGAAATCGCGGAAGAGCGTATCGGAAAAGTGGAAGACGTACTAGCAATTGGTGATGAAATTCTAGTTCGTGTTATTGAAATTGATAAACAAGGACGCGTTAACTTATCACGTAAAGTGATCCTTCGCGAAGAAAAAGAGAAGGAAAAAGAAGCGCAGTCTTAATAAAGATTGAAAGCTGAAGAATGCAAAAGAACAAGCTGGGAGAACCCAGCTTCTTTTTATGAAATGATAAGTGGTGTTAGTTCTACCTTGTCCTTCTTTTACATAATTTTGTGAAGAGGGGGGAAGATAATGAAAAAGCAATTGCTTCGTTTTATGCCATTTATTGTTTTTTGTATTCTTTTAGCTATTACATACAATACAACACATTATACAGTTTATATGCCAAGGGAAATTCATTTTGCAGGAGCTGTAAAAGATGCTCTCTATGAAGAGATTGAGGAGAAAGCAGAAAAGTATGAACGAGCTCCACAGGATGCTAAAATTGATCCTGTATGGAAGCTGACACCTGGCTATAATGGTTTAGAGGTTGATGTTGATGCTTCTTACCGGAATATGAAGAAAAAAGGTGAGTTTGACGAAAACAAGCTCATCTATAAGCAAAACGCGCCGAAAGTCCATTTGGAAGACCTCGGGGCTTCTCCCATTTATAGAGGGCACCCTGATAAACCAACTGTTGCTTTCGCGGTAAATGTAGCATGGGGAAATGAATATATTCCAACAATGTTAGAAGTATTAAAAAAGCATCGTGTCAAAGCAACTTTTTTCCTTGAAGGACGCTGGGCAAAGGAAAATACAGAGATGGCTAAAATGATTGTAGATGCAGGGCAAGAGATTGGAAATCATTCCTATTCTCATCCAGACATGAAAACTTTAAGCAATGAACGAATCAAGGAAGAATTGACGAAAACAAACGATGTGATAGAATCGGTAACAGACCGTGAAGTGAAACTTTTTGCACCACCGAGCGGAAGCTATCGCGATGATGTGGTGAAAATTGCTCATGATCTTGATATGCATACAATTATGTGGAGCGTTGATACAATTGATTGGCAAAAACCAAGTGAGGACGTTCTCGTTTCTCGGGTGATGGAAAAAGTTCATCCTGGTGCTATTGTGTTAATGCACCCCACAAAATCAACAGCCTCATCTCTTGATCGCCTCATACGCGAAGTGAAGGAAAAAGGGTATGACGTTAGAGATGTTTCAACACTTCTTAATGAAGAAAGACCAATTAAAACAGAGCAGCTACAAAACAAAAAAATGAAGAATGAGCACTAGAGGAGGTCATGTTTTGGTTGTTAAACATACGTGTAAAAATGGACTAAGAATTGTATTAGAAAATATTCCAACGGTGCGTTCCGTTGCGCTTGGTATTTGGATTGGAACGGGATCACGTAATGAAACGAAGGAGCTTAATGGCGTTTCTCACTTTTTAGAACACATGTTTTTTAAAGGAACAAAAACGAGAAGCGCGCGTGAAATCGCGGAAAGCTTTGATCGTATTGGCGGGCAAGTGAACGCATTCACGTCAAAAGAGTATACGTGCTTTTATGCAAAAGTTCTTGATGATCATGCAGATAAAGCTCTTGATGTTTTAGCAGATATGTTCTTTAATTCTGTGTTTGATGAAGAAGAACTAAAGCGCGAGAAAAATGTTGTGCTTGAAGAAATTAAGATGTATGAAGATACACCTGATGACATTGTTCATGATTTATTAGGCAAAGCATCTTACGGAAATCATGCGCTCGGTTATCCGATTCTTGGAGAAGAAGAGATGTTGAACACGTTTACAGGAGATACGCTTCGTAACTATATGAAAGAAACGTATATTCCTGAAAATGTGGTTGTCTCTGTTGCAGGAAATGTTGATGAGAGCTTCATTAAGAAAATTGAAGAATACTTTGGGACGTTCGAAGGTGGAAAAGATGAAATTTCTTACAAAGCACCAGAATTTCATGGGGAGCGTATCCTTCGTCAAAAAGACACAGAGCAAGTTCACCTTTGCCTAGGATACAACGGATTGCCGATTGGACATCGTGATACATACAATTTAATTGTCTTAAACAATGTACTAGGCGGTAGTATGAGCAGTCGTTTATTCCAGGAAGTTCGGGAAAAGCGCGGTCTTGCGTATTCTATTTTCTCTTATCATTCTTCATTCCGTGATAGCGGCCTTTTAACAATCTATGGCGGTACAGGCGGTCATCAGCTTGATGTTCTTTATGAAACAATTCAAGATACGTTAAATGATATAAAAGAAAACGGCATCACAGATAAAGAGCTAGAAAACAGCAAAGAGCAATTAAAAGGAAACCTAATGCTAAGCTTAGAAAGTACAAACAGCCGTATGAGTCGTAATGGTAAGAACGAGCTTATGCTCCGCAAACATCGCTCATTAGACGATATTATTCAGGCGGTAGATGAAGTGAATCATAAAAAAGTCCTTCAGCTTGCTGGGGATATCTTTGGCGGCACAACATCTCTTTCTTTAATTGGACCAAAAGGTGAGCTTCCAAAAGCACTTCAGTAAATTAATAAGCATGTTTCGCGTTGTCTCTTCTTATATATAGAATAAAGAAGAGAAAAGAGGAGAATGCATGTGAGATTAAGTGAACTGAGTGGAAAAGAAATTGTTGATATGAAAAAAGCGGAGCGCCTTGGTCTGCTTGGACAAACCGATCTAGAGATTGACGAAGAAACAGGCGAAATTAAAGCCTTACTCATTTCAACCGGAAAGTGGTTTAGTTTAAAAAGACAAAATTACGAAACTCGCGTGCCATGGAGTCACATCGAAAAAATCGGTACAGATATGATTATGGTTGATATTGATACAATTCATGGGCAAAAGCATCCTACGGAAAAGTAGGATGCTTTTTTTTATGATTCACCTCTTTCATGCATCTAACATAAACTGTTTAAGAGATAAGAGGAAGCTGCTCTAGTGAGCGGGGACTATTGTTTAAAGAAGGTGGATGAGGGATGTTAACAGATGTACATGTAGCGGTCATTGGCGGTGATGCAAGGCAGCTTGAGGTCATCCGTAAGCTAATTGAGTTTGATGCAAAAGTATCGCTCGTTGGTTTTGATCAGCTTGACCACGGCTTTACAGGTGCAACGAAATATCAGCTTCATGAAGTAGCGTTTGAAGACGTTGATGCAATTGTTTTACCTGTTCCAGGCACAAATCTAGAAGGGCAAGTTGAAACAATTTTCTCAAATGAGAAAGTTATTTTAACAGAAGATATTTTAAAAGAAACAAAAGAACACTGTAAGCTCTATTCAGGAATTAGTAATGATTATTTGAACGCGATTACAAAAAGTGCAGGCAGAGAGCTTGTTCAGCTTTTTGAACGTGATGATATTGCGATTTATAATTCTATTCCTACTGTTGAAGGAGCTATTATGCTTGTTATCCAACATACGGATTTCACCATTCATAATTCCAATGTTGCTGTTTTGGGACTTGGGCGTGTAGGGATGAGTGTTGCGAGATCTTTTGGTGTTTTAGGAGCAAAAGTAAAAGTTGGGGCAAGGCGCTCTGAGCATTTAGCACGCGTATCTGAAATGGGACTTACTCCTTTTCACCTTTCAAATCTTGAAACTGAGATGAGCAATGTGGATATTTGCATCAACACAATTCCATATCCTGTTTTAACAGCGGGAGCAATTTCAAAAATGCCTTCACATAGCCTTATTATTGACTTGGCTTCCAAACCAGGTGGAACTGATTTTCGCTATGCAGAGAAGCGCGGCATCAAAGCGATGCTCACTCCAGGACTTCCGGGGATAGTTGCTCCAAAAACCGCCGGTAAGATTGTTGCTAATGTTCTTTCACAGCTTCTAATGGAAGATGCACAAAAGAGAGGAGAGAGCACATCATGACATTAAAAGGAAAGAAAATTGGATTTGGTTTAACAGGATCACACTGCACGTACGAAGCGGTTATGCCCCAAATTGAGAAGCTTGTAGAACTAGGAGCTGAAGTTCTCCCTGTTGTTTCTCATACTGTGGAACATACAACAACTCGCTTTGGAAAAGGCGAAGATTGGGTGAAGCGCATCGAAGAGATCACAGGGAATAAAGCAATCAACTCAATTGTTGGAGCAGAGCCGTTAGGGCCAAAAATTCCGCTTGATTGTATGGTAGTAGCTCCAATTACAGGCAACACAATGAGCAAGCTTGCAAATGCAATGACAGATTCGCCTGTTCTAATGGCTGCAAAAGCAACGATGAGAAACAACGGGCCTGTTGTGCTTGGGATTTCTACAAATGATGCTCTTGGATTAAATGGGGTCAACTTAATGAGGCTTATGGCGAGCCGTAATCTTTATTTTATTCCCTTTGGGCAAGATGATCCTGAAAAGAAACCAAACTCAATGGTAGCACGTATGAGTCTTCTTACAGAAACAGTTATGCTAGCGATTGAAGGACGTCAGCTTCAACCTGTTATTGTTGAAAGATTCAGAGACGAGTAAATCTCATCGGGTGCCTATACGAAATAAAAGTATAGGGGCCCTATTGCTTGTTTTTGAAATTATGAGAAAAATTCCTTTATCCTTTCATAGCATAGTATGGTAAGATAGTACAATAAAATAGTTAAACCATCAGTATTTTCTAATAAACAGAAATAGCAGTAGAAGAATGGTTGGAGGGAGATTATCATGGCAAGAAATTTACAAGTAGCAGTTGTAGGAGCAACAGGAGCTGTTGGACAGCAAATGATCAAAACATTAGAGGAGCGCAATTTTCCAATTGAGACATTAACGCTTCTTTCTTCAGCACGATCTGCTGGAAAAAAAGTAACGTTCAAAGGTGAAGAGCTAACAGTTCAAGAAGCAACACCAGATAGCTTCAAAGGAATTGATATTGCACTATTTAGCGCAGGTGGAAGCGTCTCACAAGAGCTAGCGCCTCATGCTGTAAAACATGGAGCAATTGTTGTTGATAATACAAGTGCGTTTCGCATGGACGAAAACGTGCCTTTAGTTGTGCCTGAAGTGAATGAGCAAGACTTAAAAGAACATAACGGAATTATTGCAAATCCGAACTGTTCAACAATTCAAATGCTTGTTGCACTAGAACCAATTCGTGAAAAATACGGTTTAAACAAAGTCATTGTTTCAACATACCAAGCTGTTTCAGGTGCTGGAGTTGCTGCTGTTGATGAACTTCATGAGCAAACAAAGGCTATTTTAGAAGGAAAAGAGTTTACACCATCTGTATTACCGGTAAAAAGCGATAAAAAACATTACCAAATTGCTTTTAATGCAGTGCCACAAATTGATAAATTCCAAGACAACGGCTTTACGTTTGAGGAAATGAAAATGATCAACGAAACGAAGAAAATTATGCATATGAAAGATCTATCTGTAGCAGCTACTTGCGTGCGTCTGCCAGTTGCAACAGGTCATGCTGAATCTGTATATATTGAAATTGACAATAGCGATGTAACAGTCTCAGACTTAAAAGCTCTTTTACAGGATGCACCAGGCGTTACGCTTCAAGATGATCCTGCAAATCAAGTATACCCAATGCCTGCTGATTGCGTTGGCAAAAATGACGTCTTCGTTGGACGTATTCGCCAAGATTTGGATGAAGCTCGTGGCTTCCATCTTTGGGTTGTTTCTGATAACTTGTTAAAAGGAGCGGCATGGAATTCTGTCCAAATCGCTGAATCTTTGATAAAATTGAACCTTGTTAAATAACAACAGGATTGTCAACGTTATGAGGTGTAAGAATGAAAATTATTGTCCAAAAATTTGGGGGGACTTCTGTTCGCGATGCTAACGGAAGAGAGCGAGCAAGCTATCATATTCAGTCTGCATTAGAAGACGGATATAAAGTAGTTGTCGTTGTGTCCGCAATGGGGCGCAAAGGTGAACCATATGCAACAGACACTCTTCTTTCGCTAATCGACAACAATAGACATGTAAGTAAGCGTGAAGTTGACTTGCTTATGTCTTGTGGAGAGGTCATTTCCTCCATCGTATTTTCAAATATGTTAAATGAAAAAGGCATTAAAGCTACGTCTCTAACAGGAGCACAGGCAGGCTTTTTAACAAATAGTGATTTTACGAATGCAAAAATTATCGAAATGAAGTGCGATCGCTTAAAAGAAGAGCTTCAAGACCATGATGTTGTCGTTGTGACAGGCTTCCAAGGTGCTGATGAAAAAGGCGATACAACAACGCTTGGGCGTGGAGGTAGTGATACGTCTGCGTCTGCCCTTGGTGCTGCCATCGATGCAGAATTCGTCGATATTTTTACAGATGTGGAAGGCGTAATGACGGCAGATCCACGCATTGTCGAAAATGCTCGTCCTCTTTCTATTGTGACGTATAACGAAATTTGTAATATGGCATATCAGGGAGCAAAAGTGATTCATCCAAGAGCAGTTGAAATTGCGATGCAGGCAAAAGTCCCAATGCGCGTTCGTTCGACATATTTAGATTCAGAAGGAACGCTCGTTACGTCACACGGTGAGGCACACCAGAAAGGCAGCGATGTCAAAGAACGCCTTGTCACAGGAATTGCTCACGTGTCTGATGTTACCCAAATTAAAGTGCTAAGCAAAGAGGGCAATTACAATCTTCAATCTGAAGTGTTTCGTGCAATGGCACAGGAGAGCATCAGCGTCGATTTTATTAACATTTCGCCACGCGGTGTTGCTTATACAGTGCCAGACGAGATGACAGCCAAAGCTGTTTCTGTTCTACAAGCGCTTGGATATGATCCTTCGATTACGAAAAACTGTGCAAAAGTCTCAACGGTTGGTGCAGGAATCGCAGGCGTACCAGGTGTAACAGCTAAAATTGTCGGTGCTCTATCAGATAAAGGAATTCAAATTTTACAATCTGCTGACAGCCATACAACCATTTGGGTGTTAGTCAAGCAAGATGATTTAAAAGAAGCTGTAAATGCGCTTCATGAGGCGTTCGAGCTTTCTAAATCAAATCCACAGGGAAGAAGTCAAGGAGTGAAACCATGATTGAATTTGGGAAAGTGGTTACGGCCATGGTAACCCCGTTTGACAACAAAGGAAACGTTGATTTTCAAAAAACAACACAGCTTGTGAATCACCTTATTGAGAATGGATCTGATGCACTTGTTGTAGCAGGAACAACAGGAGAATCACCAACTCTTTCAAAAGAAGAGAAAATTGCATTGTTCCGTCACGTTGTAAAAGTAGTAGACAAGCGAGTTCCAGTTATTGCGGGAACAGGAAGTAACAGTACACACGGTTCATTAGAACTAACAGAAAAAGCAGAAGAAGAAGGCGTAGATGGAATTATGCTTGTTGCGCCTTACTATAATAAGCCAAACGAAGAAGGGATGTATCAGCATTTTAAAACAATTGCTGAAAATACAAAACTTCCGGTTATGCTTTATAATATCCCAGGTCGCTCTGTTATTAATATGAGCGTTCCACTTATTGTGAAGCTTGCGCAGCTTCCAAACATTGTAGCTGTTAAAGAAGCAAGCGGTGATCTTGATGCAATGACAGCAATCATTGCTAACACGCCGGACGATTTCAAACTTTACACGGGAGATGACGGTTTAACTTTACCAACGGTTTCTATTGGTGGAGATGGAGTTGTTTCCGTTGCTTCTCATATTATCGGCAGTGAAATGCAAGAAATGATCACGTCGCTTCAAGAAGGACATCCGCAAAAAGCGGCTCTTCTTCATCAGCGTCTGCTGCCTGTTATGAAAGCCCTTTTCATGGCTCCAAACCCAACGGCAGTGAAAACAGCTCTTCAAGTTAAAGGACTTGATGTAGGGGGCGTACGCTTACCACTTGTTCCTCTAACAGAGCAAGAGCGCGTGTTTTTAACAAAAACATTAGAAAGCATTGAATAGTAAAAAGCTCTACGTCTATAAGGCGTAGAGCTTTTTGTTTGGTCATTTTTTGAGATGAAGAAGCATGATTTTAGAGGAAACGTTCATAATAACAGTATTACTGAGTGTGAAAGGAGTTTCATTATGACCGATCAAAATCAACAGCCTGCAAGAGAGAATGAACAGGGAGGACAAGAACAAAAAAGTGAGTTATTGGAGAAAATTCAGCAGCTTGGCCAAACAAATATACCACAAGCTCCTGATTCAAAAATTCACTGTTTGACGATTGTTGGTCAAATTGAAGGGCATATGCAGCTTCCACCCCAAAATAAAACAACAAAGTATGAACACGTTATTCCTCAAATTGTAGCAATTGAGCAAAACCCAAATATTGAAGGACTTCTAATTATTTTAAACACGGTAGGAGGGGATGTTGAAGCAGGTCTTGCTATTTCTGAAATGCTTGCTTCACTTTCTAAACCAGCCGTTTCAATTGTACTTGGTGGGGGGCATTCTATCGGTGTACCAATTGCAGTTGCAACAGATTATTCATTCATCACAGAAACAGCTACAATGACAATTCATCCTGTAAGGTTAACAGGACTTGTTATTGGTGTGCCTCAAACATTTGAATATTTGGATAAGATGCAGGACAGAGTTGTTCAATTTGTAACCAAACATTCAAACATCTCAGAAGAAAAATTTAAAGAGCTTATGATGTCAAAAGGAAACTTAACCCGAGATATCGGAACAAACGTCGTGGGACGTGACGCGGTTGAATACGGTCTCATTGACGAAGTAGGCGGAGTTGGACATGCGATGAATAAGTTAAATGAGCTTATTGACGCAAGAGGAAAGGAGAATCAACAGCTTCTACAATGATTCATTATACAATGCTTCCTAATGAACTTGTTTTTGGAGGAGAAAATAGCACATTCACAACACAACAAATGGTAAATGTAAATGGATGTCCGCTCGTTGTATCAAAAAATGCTAACAGCGATTATGAGGTTGTTCGCAATCTAAGTACAGACCCGAGCCACTACCTTGATTCACGCTATACTCCAGGAGCTATTATCCCCACATTACAATAAAATTGTTCCGCTATTAAAACATGATTATGGTATAATGAGGAGCATAGCCATAGAAAAGCAGCCATATTGGCTGCTTTTTTGTGCAACGTTGTTCTGACAATACATATGAAGGCCTTTTTCATCAATAGCGAGAAGCGTGTTTAAAGATAGAAGAAAATGAGGGACAAGATTGGAGTGACAAAATGGCTAAACAAAAAAAGCGAGGAAAGACCAAAAAAGCGGATTGGAAGCATGTTATTAAAAGTGAGCTTATTGGGATTGCGCTCATTGCGCTTGCTCTGCTTGCCATGGCGAAGCTTGGCATTGTAGGTCGTTCTCTTGTTTTACTCGTTCGTTTTGTAGCAGGAGAATGGTATATGGTTCTTCTTCTCGGCTTAATTATTGTCGCTGGATATTTAATTTGGAAGAGAAGATGGCCAATCCTTATAAATCGCCAGCTTTTTGGCATTTATTTACTGTTGTTGGCACTTCTTTTATTCAGTCATGTTACGCTTTTTGAAAATTTAACGCGAGATGGACGATTTGCAAATCCATCTGTTTTATTGAATACATGGCAGCTTTTTATGCTAGAAGCAAGTGGGAATGAAGGAACAAGTGATCTTGGCGGCGGGATGGCTGGAGCCATTATGTTTGCTATCACGCATTTTCTGTTCGATGACTTAGGAACAGAGCTTTTTGCGATTATTATGATTTTAGCAAGTATTATTTTAATTACAGGAAAGTCGCTTCAGGAAACATTGTTTAAAATCTTTCATCCCCTTTTTACATTTGTTGTACGCGAATGCAAGGAAATGGTGGAAGATTTCAAAGATTGGTTGAAGCGTCCAAAGAAGAAAAAAACGTCTTCACAAGGAACGCGCTCGTCTCGTGCAAAGAAAAAGGAAAAAGAAGAGGAAGATGAGTCTGAAAGTAATGAAGCAGCGGCTGTTGAGGAAGAAACAACCCCAATTATCGCTCACTTTGATCATCAGACACAGTCTGTAGCAGAACAACAAGAAGAAAAACCAACACAACCAACACAACAAACACAGCCCGTCGGTCAGCAGCGGGAGGAAAAGGAAGAGAAATCAGAAGGAAACTCATCTCCTGTGCCAATGACGTTTACAGAAGTTGAAAATGAAGATTATAAGCTTCCTTCTATCAATTTACTTACAATGCCGAAAAACAGCAGCCAGAAGAAAGAGCATAAAGGAATTTACAAAAATGCGCGTAAGCTTGAGGAAACTTTCCAAAGCTTTGGAGTAAAAGCAAAAGTGGCAAAAGTTCACCTTGGACCAGCGGTAACACGGTATGAAGTATATCCAGACGTTGGGGTGAAAGTAAGTAAAATTGTGAACTTAAGTGATGACTTAGCGCTTGCATTAGCAGCAAAAGACATCCGAATTGAGGCTCCAATTCCAGGGAAATCAGCAGTCGGTATTGAGGTACCAAACGATGAAATTTCAATGGTTTCTCTTCGTGAAGTACTGCAAGCAACAGACCAAAATGAAAAAGCTAAGCTGCTGATTGCACTTGGTCGTGATATTTCAGGTGAAGCGATGCTAGCAGAGCTGAATAAAATGCCTCACTTACTTGTAGCAGGTGCAACAGGAAGCGGAAAAAGTGTGTGTATTAACGGCATTATCATTAGCTTGCTTATGCGTACAAAACCACATGAAGTAAAAATGATGATGATTGATCCAAAAATGGTAGAGCTTAATGTGTATAACGGCATTCCACACTTATTAGCCCCAGTTGTAACAGATCCTAAGAAAGCTTCTCAAGCTTTGAAACGGGTCGTAAGTGAAATGGAAAGAAGATATGAGCTTTTCTCTCATACAGGAACACGTAATATTGAAGGATATAATGAGCACATTCTTCGTTATAATGAAAATGAAGATGGAAAACAACCAACACTTCCATATATCGTTGTTATTGTAGACGAGCTTGCCGACTTAATGATGGTCGCTTCTTCAGATGTAGAAGATGCGATTACACGTCTTGCTCAAATGGCGCGTGCTGCTGGTATTCATCTTATTATTGCAACACAGCGTCCGTCTGTTGACGTTATTACAGGAGTTATTAAAGCGAATATCCCATCCCGTATTGCTTTTAGCGTTTCTTCTCAAACAGACTCACGTACAATTTTAGATGGAGGCGGAGCGGAGAAATTGCTTGGACGAGGTGACATGCTATTCTTGCCTGTTGGGGCTTCCAAACCTGTACGTGTTCAAGGCGCCTTTTTATCTGATAGTGAAGTTGAATCTGTTGTGAACTTTGTGATTGAACAGCAAAAAGCACAATATCAGGAAGAAATGATTCCAAGCGATGAAGCAGAAGTAAAAGAAGAAGCATCAGATGAGCTCTATGCAGAAGCTGTCGATCTTGTAGCTCAAATGCAAACGGCTTCCGTTTCTATGCTTCAGCGGCGCTTCCGCATTGGCTATAACAGGGCAGCAAGGCTTATTGATGAAATGGAAGTGAGAGGCGTTGTAGGGCCTTATGAGGGAAGCAAACCCCGCTCTGTTCTGATTTCAAAAGAGCAAGACGAAGAATTAGGATAAGAAGAATTAGGATAAAAAGTATTCATAATTTTGTCGAAAAATGTTATAGTTATGGAAATTACTCATGCACTCTTTAGTAAACATAGTGGGGGAACGTCAGTATGTCGATAAAGACGGAAGGTCAGCATCTATATCTGCAAGTGATTGAGCAGTTAAAAAACCAAATTGAAGATGGCACCTATAGAGAGAGAGAAAAGCTTCCTTCAGAGTTTAGTTTGGCTAAAAAGCTCGGAGTAAGCCGAGCAACGCTTCGTGAAGCACTCCGTATTTTAGAGGAAGAAAACGTAATTACAAGACGACACGGCGTTGGAACGTTTGTAAATACAAAACCAGCTTTTAGCGCTGGAATTGAGCAACTTTCAAGCGTAACAGACATGATTCTTCAAGGAGGCATGACGCCAGGCACGATTTTTATTTCCTCAACAACTCAAGCATTAACAGACAATGATATGAAGCGATTTAACTGTGAGGAAGATGAAGAAGTTCTTCAAGTTGAACGTGTTCGTACAGCAGATGGACAGCCTGTTATTTACTGTATTGATAAAGTGCTTCAAAAGCATTTTAAAGAGCCGTTTGTATATAATAGAGAATCGCTGCTAGATGCGCTTCATGAAAGAGCAGGGAAATTTATTTCCTATGCGGTTACTAAAATTGTCCCGCTTGGCTATCACGACAAAGTGTCACCTATTTTGCAGTGTGATCCAGAAACGGCGCTGCTTGTTTTGAAACAAATGCATTATGATCAAAATGACGAGCCGATTTTGTACTCTGTCAACTATTTTAAAGCAGATCAATTTGATTTTCATGTTTTGCGAAAACGTGTATAGGCATAACATAAATAGAAGCTCTTCCTACATTTGGGTAGGAAGGGCTTTTTTTCTTGAAAAAGAGGTCTTCTTTTCGCTATATTAAAAGGAAGATTAAAAAAGGCAAACAAGATGCACAATAGAACTATAGCAAAAAAGACTGCTTATTTTGAAGGAGGATACGATTTGAAAATTTTATCAGAAAACAAACATGAGCTTGACGGCTTAGTGTTACATACAATCAAAACTGAAAAATATAAAACAAATACAATTCTTTTAAAGCTGAGCGCACCCCTTGAAGAAGAAACGGTTACACATCGCGCATTGCTTCCATATGTACTTCAAAGTGCAACAGCTAGCCTTTCATCTTCAAAAGAGCTTCAAGGATATCTAGAAGACTTGTACGGAGCTTCTTTACAGGTGGATTTGATGAAAAAAGGTGAACATCATGTTATGACGTTTCGCGTTGATGTAGCAAATGAAAAATATTTAAGAGATCAAACACCATTGCTTGAAAAATCGCTGCGTTTGCTAGGAGATGTACTTACATCCCCTCTTTTAGAAAATGGAGTATTTAAAGAGGATATCGTAGCAAAAGAAAAACGTGCTTTAAAACAGCGTATTCAAGCTGTTTTTGATGATAAAATGCGCTATGCTAATCTGCGCCTCGTAGAAGAAATGTGCAAAAATGAACCATATCATCTTCATGTAAACGGCAGACTTGAAGATATTGAGGGAATTACGGCTCGAAGTCTTTACGACTACTATAAAAAAATGCTAACTGAAAATAGTGCTGATCTTTATGTGATTGGAGATATTCAGGAAGACGAAGTTGTTCAGTATACAAAAGATATTTTTTCGTTTGAAAAAAGAGGCGCGCGTAAAATCTCACCTCCAGCTCAAATGTCTGTAGAGAAAGAAAATGTTGTAGAAGAGAAGCAGCCTGTTAAACAAGGGAAATTAAACATGGGGTATCGAACAAATATCGTTTATGGAGACGAGGACTATTTTGCGCTGCAAGTATACAACGGT
This sequence comes from Priestia sp. TRM10, assembly GCF_057808375.1. Taxonomy (NCBI): domain Bacteria; kingdom Bacillati; phylum Bacillota; class Bacilli; order Caryophanales; family Bacillaceae; genus Priestia; species Priestia sp. TRM10. The sequence goes on along the minus strand of NZ_JBJZOT010000015.1, from coordinate 662,973 downwards.
ATTTACGGTGGCTTTTCTCATTCCAAACTTTTTGCAAACGTAAGGGAAAAAGAAAGTCTTGCTTATTATGCAGCGTCTCGTGTTGAGAGTCATAAAGGACTTTTAATGGTCATGTCAGGAATTGATATGAAAAACTATGACAAAGCGGTTTCCATTATTAAAGAGCAAAGTGACGCAATGAAAAATGGCGACTTTGATGAAAACACATTAAGTCAAACAAAAGCCGTAATACGCAACCAACTCTTAGAAACAGTTGACACAGCAAGAGGCCTTGTTGAAGTTATGTATCATAACGAGCTGACGGAAAATAAGGTTAGTATTGATGAATATTTAAAAAGAATTGAAGCTGTCACTAAAGAGGAAGTTGTTGCTGTTGCCCAGAAAGTTCAGCTTGATACAATTTATTTCTTAAAAGGAGAGGGTGGTGAATAAAATGAAGGAAATTACATTCGAAAATTTAAATGAAAAACTTTACTACGAAAAAATGGATAGTGGATTAGATGTGTATGTTCTTCCAAAAGAAGGGTTCAATAAAACATTTGCAACGTTTACAACAAAATACGGCTCAATTGACAATACGTTTGTACCGCTAGGAGAGAGCGAAAAAATTACGGTGCCGGACGGAATTGCTCATTTTCTAGAGCACAAACTTTTTGAAAAAGAAGATGGCGATGTTTTCCAAAACTTTAGTAAACAGGGGGCTTCAGCGAATGCATTTACATCATTCACAAGAACAGCTTATTTGTTTTCAAGCACAAATAATTTCGAAGAAAATTTTGAAACATTAATTGATTTTGTGCAAGAACCATACTTTACGGAAAAAACGGTTGAGAAAGAAAAAGGAATCATTGGACAAGAAATTACAATGTATGACGACAATCCAGACTGGCGTGCATATTTCGGTGTTATCCAAAACATGTATCATAACCATCCTGTTAAAATTGATATCGCAGGAACAATTGAATCGATTAGCCATATAACAAAGGATGACCTTTATACGTGCTACAATACGTTCTATCACCCAAGCAACATGCTTCTTTTTGTTGTAGGTCCACAAAATCCGGAAAAAGTGATGGAGTTTGTTCGAGAAAATCAAGCTAAAAAAGATTATCAAGATCAAGATGAAATCAAACGTTATTTTGACAATGAGCCAGAAGAGGTAGCAGAGAAGAAACAAGTGTTAAAAATGTCTGTTCAGTCTTCTAAATGTCTCGTTGGAATTAAAGCGAAAAATCCGCATAGAAGTGGAGAAGAGCTTTTAAAATATGAACTAAGCGTAAATGTGCTTCTTGATTATCTTTTTGGAAAGAGCTCTTCACACTATGAGAAAATGTATGATGAAGGTCTTATCGATGAAACTTTCTCATATGACTACACAGAAGAGGGCGGATTTGGGTTTGCGATTATTGGGGGAGATACAGAAGACCCTGATCGCTTGACTGAAGAAATCCAAAGTGTTTTGCTTTCCTTTAAAGATGAAGAAATAGAGAAAAAACAGTTTGAGCGCATTTGTAAGAAAAAGATTGGTGGATTTCTTCAGGCACTCAATTCACCTGAATTTATTGCAAATCAGTTCACACGCTATGCTTTTAATGATATGGATTTATTCCGTGTTGTGGAGACGCTTGAAGCATTAACAACAGAAGATATGACAAAGGTAGCGGAAGATTTAATTGATGAAAAGTGCTTTACCGTTTGTCAAGTTGTTCCGTCATAAAAACGGCCCCCATTGATACTCAATGGGGGCTTTCATAGGTCAAACAGAAAGGAAGAGGAGAAAAGTGAAAACAGTACTTATCACAGGAGCAAGTGGAGGAATAGGAAAAGAAATAGCGCGTACACTTGCTAACCATTATCGGCTTGTTCTTCACTATCATCGGAATGAAGAAAGTATACGAGCTTTAGCTTTAGAGCTTGAAAAAAAAACAGAAGTGTTCGTTGTAAGGGGAGACTTAAGTAAAGAAGATGGCGTAACAGAGATTTTACAACAAATTGTTGTTCCAGTCGATGCGCTTGTCTACAACTGCGGGAAAAGTCAGTATGGTTTGTTAACAGATGTTAGTAATGAAGAACTAAGCGATATGCTTATGCTTCACGTTCAATCTCCCCTTCGTCTTGTGCGAGAGCTTCTACCTTCTATGGTTCGTAAGCGTGAAGGATCCATTGTGCTTGTTTCATCGATTTGGGGATTAACAGGTGCTTCGTGTGAAACCGTTTATTCAACTGTAAAAGGAGCTCAAAATGCATTTGTAAAGGCGCTGGCAAAAGAAGTAGGACTAAGCGGCATTCGCGTTAATGCGATCGCTCCTGGTGTGATCGATACACCAATGGTTGCTGACTTTAACGAAGAAGAAAAAAGAATGATGGAAGAAGAAATTCCTCTTGGCAGAATGGGCCGTCCAGATGAAGTGGCAAATGTTGCTGAGTTTTTATTATCAGAGAAAGCGTCCTATATTACAGGACAAATTATTTCAGCAAATGGTGGATGGTATACATAAAAGCCAAGAAAACAGACAAACTAAGGAACGAAACTACAAACAAGGAGGGTTCCTCATGTCTGTTTTAGAAAACTGGGATACGTGGAAAAACTTTTTAGGAGATCGTCTTCACCATGCTCAAAACCAAGGTATGGATAATGAAGTTGTCTCAGAATTTGCTTATAAAATTGGCGATTACTTAGCAAACCAAGTAGAAGCAAAAACAGAGCAAGAAAAGATTTTAGCAGATCTTTGGAGCGTTGCTTCTAAAGATGAGCAACACGCAATTGCTAACATGATGGTAAAACTTGTGCAAAATAACGGGTCACAAAAATAAGAGAGGAGTAATCCTCTCTTTTTTTGTGTATTTTTGAAAATATTGTTCATAAATTCATACTCATGGTTTATTATTTCCACAAAATCATTTATATTAGAATACATAAACGTAGAAAAGAAACAGGCAGGAATGGAAAGAATTAATGGAGATAGGAGCACGGACAATGGAAAAGATTGAATGGTATTTAGAATATCAGATCCAAAAGAACCGTCCTGGTTTACTCGGAGATATTTCCTCTCTTTTAGGGATGTTAGCGATAAATATCGTGACGATAAACGGAGTAGACGATCAGCGCCGTGGTCTTTTGCTTCGCTGTGATTCTAACGACCAAATTAAAAGACTTGAATCTATTTTAAAGACGATGGATAATATAGTGGTAACAAAGCTTCGTGAGCCAAAACTTCGCGATAGACTTGCTGTCCGTCATGGTCGCTATATTCAGCGCGATGCGGATGATAAGAAAACGTTTCGGTTTGTGCGTGATGAGCTCGGTTTGCTTGTTGATTTTATGGCAGAGCTTTTTAAAAAAGAAGGTCATAAGCTTATTGGGATTAGAGGCATGCCTAGGGTAGGGAAAACAGAATCTATTGTAGCTGCAAGTGTTTGTGCGAACAAGAGATGGCTTTTTGTTTCCTCAACGCTTTTAAAACAAACGATTCGAAGTCAGCTTATTGAAGATGAATATAGTCCAAATAACTTGTTTATTCTAGACGGTATTGTTTCAACAAAACGGGCAAGTGAAAAACATTGGCAGCTTGTGCGAGAAGTGATGAGACTTGATGCGACAAAAATTATCGAACATCCAGATATTTTTGTGCAAAATAGTGAGTATACACTCGATGATTTTTCCTATATTATTGAATTACGCAACTCTCCAGAAGAGGAAATTACATACGAACCCGTTGAAGGTCCATCCCTCATTGATGGGAATGGTTTTTCTATGTTTGATTTTTAGCATAATTGGTAGGTGTTAGCATTGACAGAGTTAGGAAAAAGGTTAAAAGAAGCACGTATTGAAAAAGGCTTATCGCTTGAAGATTTACAAAAGGAAACAAAAATCCAAAAGCGTTACTTGGCAGGAATTGAAGAAGGAAATTATGATTTAATGCCGGGGAAATTTTACGTGCGCGCGTTTATTAAGCAGTATTGTGAAGCTGTTGGGTTAAACGTTGAACAGACGTTTGAACAGTATCAGGCTGACATACCGTCCGCACAGCACCAAGTCGCTCCAGAAGAGCTTTCTCGTGTAAAAACAAGAACAAAGGAAGTAGCTCCTAAAAATTCAAAAGTGCTTGATGCCTTGCCAAAAGCCATCATTGCGGCTGTTGTAGTTGGTGTCCTTGTCTTAGGATGGGTGATTGCTCTTTACATCAACAAAGACGATAAAGAGCAGGCAAACAGCACTGATTCGCAAGTCGAATCACAGTCAGAGCAGTCATTAGATGCACAAAAAGAAGATAGTAACGATGACAGTGAGCAAACATCAACAAAAACGGATGATAATAAGGAAGCAGAAAAGAAAGAAGACGCTAAAAAAGAAGAGGAAAAAGAGTCGGATAAAGATGAATCTAAATCCAAGCTTACAGCTGTAGAAGGTGCAGCAAATGCAGGCACATACAAGCTTGAAGGAGCAGACGAGTTTAAGCTTGAATTAACGGCTACGGCTACAACTCCTTCATGGGTAGGCGTAACAAATGGCAAAGGCAACTCTTTCTTTAGCAGTATGCTTCAAAAGGGCAAAACAGAAACCATTGATTTAACGAATGAACAAGAGGTGAAAATCCGAGTTGGTTTTGCTCCTGGTGTTGAAGTGAAAGTAAATGGTGAAGTTGTTCAATATCCAAGCGATCCGAAGCAAAACGTAACGCAGAACGTTTTCATTCAATATGATGGATCTGAAGCGAATAGCGAATCATAATCGTTTCTATACGAGCTTGGTATGTACCGAATAACTGGAGGAATCAACTGTGAATTTACCAAATAAGATTACTGTAGCACGAATATTTTTAATCCCTATTTTTCTTATTATTATGTTAGCGGGCTTTGATTGGGGCACGCTACATGTTGGGGAGACAAGCTTACCTGTTGTAGATCTTGTTGGAGCCATTATTTTTATCATTGCTTCAACAACGGATTGGATTGACGGCTACTATGCCCGTAAGCTTAACATGGTCACAAACTTAGGGAAATTTCTAGATCCGTTAGCAGATAAACTCCTCGTTTCAGCAGCTCTTATTGTTCTTGTAGATATTGAGCTTGCTCCGGCGTGGATGGTTATTGTTATCATTAGCCGAGAATTTGCTGTAACAGGTCTTCGTCTTTTACTAGCAGGTGAAGGAGAAGTATCTGCTGCTGGACAGCTTGGCAAAATTAAAACATGGGCTCAAATTGTAGCAATTGCTGCGCTCCTTCTACACAATGTACCGTTTTCTCTTCTTTCTATTCCGTTTGGAGAGATTGCCCTTTGGATAGCGGTTATTTTCACCGTTATTTCAGGATGGGACTACTTTGTAAAAGGAAAGCACGTGTTTATTAACTCTAAATAAGAGGAAAAGGGATTTTAGACAATTTGTTTAAAATCCCTTTTACATATATTTAAAGGAGACGATTTTGATGAATGCAGAAATTATTGGTGTAGGGTCTGAGCTTTTGCTTGGACAAATCGCAAACACAAACGCTCAATTTTTATCAAAACAGCTTGCATCACTAGGTGTGAATGTATATTATCACACAGTTGTAGGAGATAATCCAAAACGTCTAGAAACTGCGATTGAAGCAGCTAAGGAACGCGCAGATCTTCTTATTTTCACAGGCGGATTAGGGCCTACAAAAGACGACTTAACAAAAGAAACCGTTGCAAAATCACTAGGAAGATCGCTTGTATCACACGAGGAGTCACTTGCCTCTATCAAAGACTATTTTGTAAAAACAAAGCGAGTGATGACACCGAATAATGAAAAGCAGGCACTTGTTGTAGAAGGCTCAGATGTGTTATTAAATGATCACGGCATGGCGCCCGGAATGTACATTGAAGCTGACGGTAAAACGTACATTATGCTCCCAGGACCACCAAAAGAAATGAAGCCAATGTTTGAAAATTATGCAAAACCTCACATCTTAGACCGCCTTGGTGTAAAAGATCAAATTATTTCTCGCGTGCTGCGCTTTTTTGCGATTGGTGAATCACAGCTCGAGACGGAAATTGAAGATCTTTTAGAAGCTCAAAGCAATCCAACAATTGCACCGCTTGCAGGAGATGGGGAAGTTACGCTTCGCTTAACAGCTAAGCATGAGACAGAAGAAGGGGCATTAGCTTTACTAAAAGAAATTGAAGATAAAATTCAAGAGCGCGTTGGCGAATACTTCTATGGATATGACCAAACAACATTGTTTTCTGAAGCGCTCAAAAAGCTTAGTGAAAAGAACTGGACATTAGCAAGTGCTGAAAGCTTAACAGGCGGCTTGTTTAGTGAAAGAATGACAAGTATCTCAGGTTCTGGTGAGCATATGAGAGGCAGCATTGTCACATATCATGATAATATTAAAGAACATGTTTTAGGAGTGGACACTGACGTTCTTCAAAAACATGGCGCAATTAGTGAACAATGTGCGCGCCAAATGGCTGAGAAAATAAAAGAAAAGTTTAATACATCAGTAGGAATTAGTTTCACAGGAGTTGCGGGTCCAAACACAGCTGAAGGGCATCCTGTTGGACATGTTTTTGTTGGACTTGCCATCGAAGGGAAAGAAACGGTTGTTCACGAACTGAACCTTCAAGGAACAAGAGAAGGGATTCGCAAAAGAACCGTCAACTATGGAGCATATTACTTATTAAAAGAAGACAGTGAGCTATAAAAGCTCGCTGTTTTTTACAGAGAAAAAATCGAATGAATGTTCGACTTTTTCCTTGGCAAATGACTCAAAAAGATGTATAGTAGTAATAGAAGCTCCCACCGAAAAATAACGTGTGGGAGAGGAGATACTCGCTTTTAAAACAGACTATTATACTAGCAATAGTTTTAATACATTGTGCTTTCAAAGCGCTAAAGGAGGAAATCAATTGAGCGATCGTCAAGCTGCATTAGATATGGCTTTAAAGCAAATTGAGAAACAGTTTGGTAAAGGTTCTATTATGAAATTAGGAGAAGACACTGAACGTAAGATTTCCAGCGTTCCAAGTGGTTCACTTGCGCTGGATGTGGCACTTGGAATAGGTGGATACCCACGTGGACGTATTGTAGAAGTATACGGCCCAGAAAGCTCTGGTAAAACAACGTTTGCTCTACATGCCATTGCAGAAGTACAAGCAGAAGGTGGACAAGCTGCTTTTATCGATGCAGAGCATGCTCTTGATCCAGTTTATGCAAGAAACTTAGGTGTAAAAGTAGATGAACTTCTTTTATCACAGCCAGATACAGGTGAGCAAGCGTTAGAAATCGCAGAAGCTCTTGTACGAAGCGGTGCTGTTGATATTGTTGTTGTCGACTCTGTTGCAGCTCTTGTACCAAAAGCAGAGATTGAAGGGGAAATGGGTGACTCACACGTTGGTTTACAAGCTCGTCTAATGTCACAAGCTCTTCGTAAGCTTTCAGGTGCAATCAACAAGTCTAACACAATTGCTTTGTTCATCAACCAAATTCGTGAAAAAGTGGGCGTAATGTTCGGTAACCCAGAAACAACTCCTGGTGGACGCGCGCTTAAATTCTATTCTTCTGTTCGTCTTGAAATTCGTCGTGCAGAACAGCTTAAACAAGGTAACGACGTTGTCGGAAACAAAACAAGAGTTAAAGTTGTAAAAAATAAAGTAGCACCACCATTCCGTACAGCTGAAGTAGATATCATGTATGGGGAAGGTGTGTCAAGAGAAGGCGAACTTTTAGATATCGGTTCTGAACTTGATATCGTTCAAAAAAGCGGTGCTTGGTACTCTTACAACGAAGAACGTCTTGGACAAGGTCGCGAGAATGCGAAACAGTTCTTAAAAGAAAATAAAGAGATTGCTGCTGAGATTCGTAACCAAATTCGTCTTCACCATGGTTTAGATGAAGAGATGGTACAACCGGCAGAAGAGCAAGAAAAAGTAGAAGTTCCAGAATAAAAGGCTGATTTTTTCAGCCTTTTTTTTATAATAAAATATTGATATACATAGAGTAGAAAAGCTTTTAAGCATAAAAAGAGAGAGTAGTGGAGAAAATGGAACTAGGTGGAAAATTACTCTTATCCCTTCAAAGAAAAGAATTTGAACAAATTGGAAGGCTTGACAATAAATTTTGCCACCTTTACAATTAATATGTATATCTTATATTAATGTAATGAATCAGTTGCTATGTAAAAAAGCGAATTGATGTTACAATGGAATAGGAGAACGGACACGTACTCAATGAGCATGTGTTAACATGAGTCAAAAGCTTTGCTTACCGTTCGGCTCGCTTTGATATAAGACTCAAAAATCGGGTCGCTTTTTTTATAGCGACGGCTTTTTTTTACAAGCCTTTGTATGTATATGGAAACATGAAAAATGTACATGCCGACAAGACAATTTACTTATAGCAAGAGGAGGTGAAAAGGATGGAAACTATTACAATCATCTCCGCTTTGCTTACCTTAATCGTCGGTATTGTTGTTGGGTATTTTATTCGCAGATCTATTGCAGAGGCGAAGATCGCAGGCGCGAAAAGTGCTGCGGAACAGATTGTGGACGAAGGAAAACGCGAAGCAGAATCCTTGAAAAAAGAAGCATTGCTAGAAGCGAAAGACGAAATTCACAAGCTTCGTACAGAAGCTGAGCAAGAAATTCGAACTCGCCGAACAGAGCTTCAAAAACAAGATAATCGCTTAATGCAAAAAGAAGAGAACCTTGACCGAAAAGACGAGACGCTAGACAAGCGTGAAACGGCACTTGAAGGGAAAGAACATTCTCTTACACAGAGACAACAACAAATAGAAGAAATGGAAAGCAAAGCGGAAGAAATGCTAGCCGCTCACCAAACAGAGCTTGAACGAATTTCAGGCTTAACGCGTGAAGAAGCGAAGCAAATTATTCTTGACCGCGTAGAGAATGAACTCTCACATGATGCGGCCGTGATGATTAAAGAAAGTGAACATCGAGCAAAAGAAGAAGCGGACAAGAAAGCAAAAGAAATCCTGTCGCTTGCTCTCCAAAGATGTGCAGCAGACCACGTTGCTGAAACAACAGTATCAGTTGTTAACTTGCCAAACGACGAAATGAAAGGACGAATTATCGGACGTGAAGGCCGAAACATTCGAACACTAGAAACATTAACAGGTATTGATCTTATTATTGATGATACACCAGAAGCAGTCATTTTATCAGGTTTTGATCCTATTCGTCGTGAAACAGCAAGAATTGCACTTGATAAACTTGTTCAAGATGGACGTATCCATCCAGCTCGTATTGAGGAAATGGTCGAAAAATCTCGTCGTGAGGTTGATGAGTACATTCGAGAAGTTGGAGAACAAACAACATTCGAAGTTGGTGTTCACGGACTCCATCCAGATTTAATTAAAATTTTAGGACGCTTGAAGTTCCGTACAAGCTATGGTCAAAACGTCTTAAAACACTCAATGGAAGTGGCTTTCCTAGCAGGCCTTATGGCAGCAGAGCTTGGGGAAGATGCCGTTCTTGCACGCCGTGCAGGGTTGCTTCATGATATTGGAAAAGCGATTGATCATGAAGTGGAAGGAAGTCACGTTGAGATTGGGGTTGAGCTCGCAACAAAATATAAAGAGCACCCTGTTGTCATTAATGCCATCGCTTCTCACCACGGTGACGCTGAACCAACATCGATTATCGCTGTGCTTGTAGCAGCTGCTGATGCGCTTTCGGCTGCACGCCCTGGAGCAAGAAGTGAAACGCTTGAAAACTATATTCGTCGCTTAGAAAGACTTGAAGAGATTTCAGAAGGTTACGAAGGCGTCGAAAAATCATTTGCAATTCAAGCAGGTCGTGAAGTTCGAATCATGGTGAAACCAGATACGATTGATGACCTACAGGCGCATCGTTTAGCTCGAGATATTCGCAAGCGAATTGAAGAGGAGCTCGATTACCCTGGTCACATTAAAGTCACGGTTATTCGTGAAACAAGAGCCGTTGAATATGCAAAATAAATAACGCCAGATAGTCTCGGAAACATCGTTTCCGAGACTATCTTATTTCTATCAGCTTAAAATGAGAATTTGAACGTAGAAGGGATTTAATTATGAAGATTTTATTTGTCGGAGATGTTGTAGGCTCTCCAGGAAGAGAAATGATAGAAGACTATTTGCCGCGCTTAAAGCAAAAGTTTTCTCCAAATATGATTATTGTAAACGGAGAAAATGCCGCACATGGTAAAGGAATTACAGAGAAAATTTACCGAGGCTTTCTAAATAGTGGAGCACACGTTGTTACACTAGGAAACCATGCATGGGATAAGCGCGAGATTTTTGATTTCATTGACAATGCAAAACAGCTTGTTCGTCCTGCAAACTTTCCAGAAGGAACGCCAGGAAAAGGGCTTGTTTTCTATCCATATCGAAATACAGAAGTCGCGGTTATTAACTTGCAAGGTCGCGCGTTCTTGCCTCCAATTGATTGTCCATTTAAAAAAATCGATGAACTTATCGAAGAAGCTCGCAAGCGTACGTCCCTTATTTTTGTTGATTTTCATGGAGAAGCAACAAGTGAAAAGCAAGCGCTTGGTTGGTACGTAGATGGCCGTGTTTCAGCTGTGGTTGGTACACATACACACGTTCAAACAGCAGATAACCGTGTTCTTCCAAAAGGAACGGCTTATATTTCAGATGTTGGAATGACAGGTCCATATGATGGAATTTTAGGAATGAGCCGTGAAGCTGTTCTACGTCGTTTTCAAACAGCTTTACCAGTTCGCTTTGAAGTAGAGGAAGGGCGCAAACAGCTTAGTGCCGTTCTAATTGATATTGAAGATAAAACAGGTAAAGCAAAAAAGATTGAGCGCATTTTAATTAACGACGATCATCCGTTTTTCGTATAAAAGAAGAGTCGCAGAATTTCTGTGACTTTTTTACATTAATTGTTTTCGAAATTTTTAGAAAAAATAAAGAAATAGGCAGGAATATGTATGCGCTACCGTGAATATAGTATCAATGAAATTAAAGTTTTTCTACTAAACCTTCAATATACACTGTAAAAGATGAGGAGGATTCAAAGATGGAAATCTTAAAAGTATCAGCAAAATCAAATCCAAACTCAGTGGCAGGAGCACTTGCTGGCGTTTTGCGTGAACGAGGCGGAGCCGAGATTCAAGCAATTGGTGCAGGAGCGCTCAATCAAGCTGTAAAAGCCGTGGCGATTGCGAGAGGATTTGTAGCACCAAGTGGCGTTGATCTCATCTGTATTCCGGCATTTACTGACATTCAAATCGATGGCGAAGAACGGACAGCCATTAAGCTTATTGTGGAACCTCGCTAAAACAATGGATTTTTTTCATAAACGTTCATTCCATAACATAGATAATGGAATATAAAATAACCTGTTGAATATTCAACAGGTTATTCTAGTTGAAAAGGGAAGTGATCAAATGCTCGTTTTTGACGCACATTGCGACGCTTTATTAAAACTATGGAGCGACGAAAAAATTTCTTTTTTCCAAGATGAAAAAAGTCTGCACGTTACCGTAAAAGATCTGTGGCAAGGTGGAGTAAAAGTGCAACTTTTTGCAATTTACATTCCTGAACGGGTCGCGCCGTCTGCTCGCTTCACAGTAGCCCTTAAGATGGTTGAAATCTTTCATGAGCGAGTTTTGGCTCAGGAGAAGATGAAGCATGTGCGAAACAAGAGGGATATTGAAGCTTTAAAAGAAAGTGAAATAGGAGCAATGCTAACGCTTGAAGGATGTGATGCAATTGGAGTAGAAGAAACATATCTAAAAACCTTGTTGCGGCTCGGTGTTTCTTCTGTTGGCTTAACGTGGAACCATTCAAATGCCGTTGCAGACGGCGTTCTAGAAGAGCGTGGAGCAGGTTTGTCATCATTTGGTTGCCGTATTGTGAATCTTCTTGACAAAAATAAAGTATGGACAGACGTATCACATCTTTCTAAAAAAGGATTTTGGGACGTGATGGAGCTTTCTTCATATCCAATTGCTTCTCATTCTAATGCTTATTCGCTTTGTAGACATCCGCGAAATTTAGATGATAGTCAAATTAGAGCGCTTATTTCAAAAAACAGCATGATTGGCATCACTTTTGTTCCCGATTTTTTGCGCCAAGGAGGAAGGGCAACAGTAAGCGATGTGCTCCGTCATCTTGATTATGTGTGCAGTTTAGGAGGAGAACGAAATGTAGGATTTGGTTCTGACTTTGACGGTATTGATGAAACGGTAGAAGGCCTAGACAGAGCAGGAAAGTATGATCATCTCGCAAACACGCTTTTGCGTTATTATAAAGAAGAACATGTTCATCGCTTTTTGTATCAAAATTTCTTCGATCATCTTCCATATTAAGAGAACGGAAATTGCCTTTTCTAAGAAAGAAATTTTGTAAACACCTATGAAATATGGTATCTTTTTTAATAGCATGTTAGGAATTTAACCACTTTTTCATGTTTCTTAAAAGAGAGGGAAGCCTCTCTTTTTCGCGTGTCTATAAGGGATGCGTGCTTTATCTTGAAAGGAGAATACTTATGAACGAACAACAACGTCTTGAAGGAAAACAAGCGACGCCAGCGGACAAAAAATCCGTAAAGGAAAAAACGTCGGCAGACTTTGCAAAATACTTTGAATCTGTTTATGCTCCGCCATCTTTAAAAGATGCAAAAAAACGCGGAAAAGAAGAAATTAAATATGAGAACGACTTTAAAATTGAAGAAGAATTTAGAGGCATGGGTGAGGGACGTAAATTTTACATCCGCACGTACGGCTGTCAAATGAACGAACATGATACAGAAGTGATGGCTGGGATTTTCATGGCTTTAGGTTATGAGCCGACGGAAGAACAAGTAGATGCAGACGTTATTTTACTGAACACCTGTGCAATCCGTGAAAACGCAGAAAACAAAGTGTTCGGTGAAATCGGTCATTTGAAGCATCTGAAGCGCCAAAATCCAGATCTTATTCTTGGAGTTTGTGGCTGTATGTCACAAGAAGAATCTGTTGTAAATAAAATCCTAAAAACGTTCCCACATATGGACCTTATTTTCGGAACACACAACATTCACCGCCTTCCACAGCTTTTAAAAGAAGCATATATGTCAAAAGCAATGGTTGTTGAAGTATGGTCAAAAGAAGGAGATGTAATTGAAAACCTTCCACGCGTACGTAAAGGCCAAATTAAAGGTTGGGTAAACATCATGTACGGCTGTGATAAGTTCTGTACGTACTGTATTGTGCCATATACACGAGGAAAAGAGCGCAGTCGTCGTCCAGAAGAAATTATTGCAGAAGTACGTCAGTTAGCAGCTCAAGGATATAAAGAAATTACGCTTCTTGGCCAAAATGTAAATGCGTATGGTAAAGACTTTGAAGATATGGAATATGGCTTAGGACACTTAATGGATGAGCTTCGCAAAATTGATATTCCACGTATTCGTTTTACAACAAGTCATCCTCGTGACTTTGATGATTATTTAATTGAAGTACTTGCCAAAGGCGGTAACCTTCTAGATCATATTCACCTTCCTGTACAGTCTGGAAGCAGTGCCGTATTGAAACTAATGGCACGTAAATACGACCGCGAGCGCTATTTGGAGCTTGTTCGCAAAATTAAAGAAGCAATGCCAAACGCATCGCTTACAACAGACATTATCGTTGGCTTCCCAAATGAAACAGACGAGCAGTTTGAAGAAACAATGTCTCTCTATCGTGAAGTAGGCTTTGATAGTGCTTATACATTTATCTACTCACCACGTGAAGGTACGCCAGCAGCGAAAATGAAAGATAACGTACCAATGCGTGTGAAAAAGGAGCGTTTGCAACGTCTAAATGCGCTTGTAAATGAAACTTCTGCAGCGAAAATGAAGGAATATGAAGGCAAGGTTGTCGAAGTATTAGTAGAAGGGGAAAGTAAAAATAATCCTGAAATTCTAGCTGGTTACACAGAGAAAAGTAAGCTTGTTAACTTTAAAGGACCAAAGTCAACGATTGGCAGCATTGTAAAAGTAGAAATTACAAAAGCGAAAACTTGGTCTCTTGACGGTGTGATGGCAGAGGAGATTGTTGAGGTGAAATAAGATGAAAAAGTATTCAAAAGAAGACATTCTTTTGCGTGCGCGCGAGCTTGCTGGAATGATTTCCGAAACGGAAGAAGTAGATTTTTTCAAGCGAGCGGAAGCGAAACTCAATGAAAATGAGAAAGTTCGTCTTACCATTAACGAAATTAAGCAGCTTCAAAAGCAGGCTGTCAATTTCCAACACTACGGAAAAACAGAAGCATTGCGCAAAACAGAAGCTAAAATTGACGCACTTCAAGAAGAACTTGATAACTTGCCGATCATTCAGCAGTTTAAAGATTCTCAAGGAGATGTAAATGATCTTCTTCAACTTGTTGCGACAACGATTTCTAAAAAGGTAACAGACGAAATCATTATTTCTACAGACGGCAATTTACTTAGCGGTGAAACAGGGTCACAAGTGAAATCTTCAAAAGGAACGTGTCATTAAAATAGAAGGACTCAAGCCTTTATAGGTCTTGAGTCCTTTGTTTTTGTCAAAAAGAATCAAAAAATGTGTAAGAGTATCTTACAAAAATAGAGAAATAGATGTAAAAAAGAGATAATCTTAAAAAGTATTTTTCAGAAAATTATAGACTTTTCCCAAAAAATATTTTAAAATCTACTCAGACCTATTCATTTGGATAGGTGAAACGAAAGGAGTCAGAATTTACAGAAAATATAGAATAATTAGAATTCATCATTTGTAGAGAACAGAAGGGGGAAAAAAGATGGGCAATGGTTTAGCAAGAAAAAAGAATATAGAAGATATGATTGCTGCATCGAGTAGTGGAAAAGGATTAAAGCGTGAGCTTGGCGCATTTGACCTTACGATGCTTGGAATCGGAGCTATTATTGGAACAGGAATTTTTGTTTTAACAGGAACAGGAGCTCTTACAGCAGGACCAGGACTTATGCTTTCGTTCGTTATTGCGGGACTTGCATGTTTGTTTGCTGCTTTAGCATATGCAGAATTTGCATCAACAGTGCCTGTATCAGGGTCTGTATACACATACACTTATGCAACATTGGGCGAATTTTTAGCCTTTATTATCGGTTGGGATTTAATTTTGGAATATTTGCTTGCGGTTAGTGCCGTTTCTGTTGGTTGGTCAGGCTACTTTCAATCGTTTTTAAGTGGAATTGGGATTAATTTACCGACTGCTTTAACAGCAGCACCTGGCTCTGTTGAAGGAGCAACAACATTTTTTAATCTTCCTGCTTTTATTATCATTATGGCAATTACTTTGTTAATTTCACTTGGTGTAAAAGAATCAAAACGTGTTAACAACATTATGGTAATTCTGAAAGTATTAGTTGTTGTCTTATTTATTGCAGTTGCTTGCTTCTATGTAAAGCCATCAAACTGGGCGCCATTTGCACCATTTGGTTTTAGTGGTATTTTCCAAGCAGCAGCACTTGTTTTCTTCGCCTTTATTGGGTTCGATGCCGTAGCATCTGCAGCAGAAGAAACAAAGAACCCAAAGAAAAACTTACCACGAGGTATTATGGCGTCACTTTTCGTTTGTACAATCCTTTACGTTATCGTAACAGCGATTATGACAGGTGTTGTACCGTTTATGAGATTTGAAGGTGCAATTGATCATCCTATCTCACTTGTATTGCAAATGTCAGGACAAAACTGGGTAGCAGGGATTATCGACGTTGGAGCTGTTCTTGGAATGACAACGGTTATGCTTGTTATGCTCTATGGTCAAACGCGCGTTATGTTTTCAATGTCAAGAGATGGTCTTATGCCAGCCAAACTATCTAAAGTTCACCCGAAATATAAAACACCATTTTTCGGAACTTGGTTCTTTGGGACAGTTGCAGCTTTAGTTGGTGCTCTTATTCCACTTGATGAGCTTGCAAAACTTGTAAATATCGGAACGTTAGCAGCCTTTATCCTAATTTCTATCGCTGTTCTTGTATTACGCAAAACGCGTCCAGATATGCCAAGAGGATTCCGCTGCCCAGCTGTTCCTTTAGTGCCAATTTTAGCTATCCTATTCTGCGGATTTTTAATCTCTCAGCTTGGATCTCAAACGTTCATTCGTTTCTTAATCTGGCTTGCAATTGGCGTTGTCATTTACTTTGCATATTCACGCCGTAACTCAAAACTAAATGAAAAATAAGGCACAAAAAAGAAGAGGAGAGCGTTTCCTCTTCTTTTTTTATTCATAAAAAAAGGAATAAAAAACATATTAAGAAAGAACGGAAGAATAAGAATAGCTAATTAGGAGCAAAAAGTTTAAAAAAGTTGAAATATCCCGAATTTAGTATGGCGAAATGAGTCGATATTAGTTACTATTAGAGGGTATGTGAAATATAGCGCGTCTCAGCGTTAGGAAATAGGTAGGAGTGAAAAACATGTATGTTCTTATTAACATCATTGGGATTCTAGTTGTACTTGCACTTGCTTACATTAGTTCCCTTGATCGTAAAAAGATTAAATTATGGCCAATTGCCGTTATGGTTGTACTACAGTTCATCGTAACATGGCTTATGCTTACAACAACAATTGGAGGAACAATCATTAAAGGAGTCGCAGCTTTCTTTGTTTTCCTTATTGACTCCGCTCTAGAGGGCGTAGCTTTCATCGTCCCTGATCTTGTGCCACAAGATGGTTCAGGCACAATGTTCTTTATTGGTGTATTGCTTCCTATTATCTTTATTGTTGCATTTTTCGATATTCTAACGTATTTCGGAATTATGCCGCTTCTTATTAATGTTATTGGTTGGATTCTATCTAAGCTAACAGGAACGCCTCGTTTTGAAAGCTTTTTCGCTGCACAAGTTATGTTCTTGGGCAACAATGAAGCGCTTGCTGTTACACGTGACCAAATTAGCAAAATGAGTGACAAACGTCTCCTATCTATGTGTATGATGGGAATGTCTTGTGTTAGTGCAAGTGTTCTTGGAGCGTACATGACGCTTCTTGATCCGAAATATGTATTAACTGCAATCCCGCTTAACGCGCTTGGTGCTCTTATCATGTCATCCTTAATTGTACCGTATACGGTTTCAAAAGAAGAAGACGTTGTGTACAAGCCTTCAAAAGCAGAGCGTAAAAACTTCTTTGATGTGATCTCAACTAGTATGCTAACAGGTGGAAAGATGGCATTAATCATTGCAGCAATGCTCGTTGGTTTTACAGCTCTTATTGCCTGCATCAACGGAATTCTAGGTATTTTCAATGATAGTCTTACACTTGAATATTTATTCTCACTTATCTTTGCTCCACTTGCTTTCTTAATGGGAGTAGAATGGACAGAAGCGTTGAAAATCGCTCGCTTTATGGGAGAGAAATTAGCAACAAACGAATTTGTAGCAATGACAAACTTAAAAGAAGTATTAGGTACATTAAAACCGCATTCACAAGCCGTTATTTCAACGTTCCTTGTGTCATTCTGTAACTTCTCAACAATCGGAATCATTCTAGGAAGCGTACAAGCTTTATTTGGTTCTGAAAAATCAGCATATGTTGCGAAATATACATGGCGTTTACTTTTAGCAGGTATTCTTGTTTCTTGTCTTACAGCAATGGTTGTTGGTTTATTTGTACATTAAAACCAGAGAAATTGATAGTAATAGAGCACGATAAAAAGCAGTGGCGTGAATTTACGCCACTGCTTTGTTTTTTATGTACGTTTAGTTCGAATTGCTAGATTTTTTCGTTCACCCATTTTAGATATACAGGCACCCATTTTTTCTAATGCAATACGATGTATTTGAAGGAGTGGTGACAATGCCATGGCAACAAAAAATTAGGTATTTAATTGGGCAGCCTGTTGGGATTTCATTAACAAATGGGCAAGGGACTGCAGGTGTTTTGTGCGGTACATCTGGAAATAAGCTTCTTGTAATTGAATATTTATATCAAGCGCAATTTGCCTTAAAGCAATACGATTTTTATATGATTCAAGATATAAATGGATTTCCACCTTGTCAGAACCAACAACCATTATATTAAAGACAAGTCCTTCTATAGAGGGACTTGTCTTTGGTTGATCTTCTAACTTTATTTATTGTTTTCTTTATTTCAATAGAACTTGTTAGCATTATATGGGCTGATTTTTTTTGATAAGTTTATGATCTTCAGAATAACTTACAAGAAAATCAATGAGCTTTCGATTAGCAAACGAAATGTAGCTGTTCTTTTTTACAGCAAAACCAAGTTCCCATAGTGGAGTGGGGTTAACAAGTGGAACCATCGTGATTTTGTCATGATTCATCTTACTATAAATAGACTGCGGAAGAATGGCAATTCCAAACTCTTCTGCTACAAGTTCACTAATTAAATCCCACTGTGAGCTTTCATATGGAACACTTGGTGTAAAACCTGCATTCACACATTCCCATATGATGCGGTCATGAAGCGTAAACTGTTTGCTGAACAAAATAAATTTTTCTTCTGATAGCTCCTTTAAAGAGAGGGATGTTCTATTGGCGAATTTGTGCGTTTTAGCACAAAAGAAAGCAAACTCTTCTTGGATAAAAGGATGAATTTCAAATTTTGGGTTGTTTACAGGCAGTACAATGATGGCAATATCCACTTTCTCTTCTTCTACAAATTCGACAAGTTTTTTTGCCCCAAATTCGACAAGTTCAAGTGAAATCTTCGGATATTGGTTATGAAAGCTCCTTGCGATTGATGGAAAGAAAAGAGTGCCAATCAAAGGAGGAATACCGATGCGGATTGTACCTGTTGGGGAATTCATGAGGTTATCAAGACGAAGCGTTAAATCTGTGAGGGAAGCTGTTAGTTTGAGCGCTTCTTGATAGACAATTTCTCCTGCATCTGTAAGTTTAAGCTTGCGGGTCGAGCGATCAAAAAGCTCGACTTTGAGCTCTTCTTCAAGGTTTTTAACAATTTTACTTAAAGCAGGCTGTGAAAGGTGTACGTTTGCAGCAGCTTTTGTGAAACTTTCCTGCTCAGCAACCGCTACAAAATACTCCAGCTGGCGGATATCCACGGCCATCATCCTTCCTATTCTTTATTTTCATACTATTCATTCCATTTATTTATTTTACTTATTAATCGGAAAATTGTAAACTCTTACATAAGGAAAGGTAAAATTTCCTACGTTGGACAAAGAAGAAGTTGAGAGTTCTCTGCCATAAAAAATAAATATGTATGCGCTACCAAAACGCTGAATATGAAAAGATTATAGAAAGGAACGATGGTGATGAAAACGATTTACTCATCCTTTATAGAAGCCGTTTCTGACATCAAAGATGGAGATACTCTGATGGTGGGCGGATTTGGATTATGTGGTATTCCTGAAAATCTAATATTAGCTCTTGCTGAAACAGGAGCAAAAGATTTGACAGTAATTTCGAATAACTGTGGTGTTGATGACTATGGTCTTGGAGTTCTTTTAAAAAATAAACAAATTAAAAAGATGATTAGTTCATATGTTGGAGAAAATAAAGAATTTGAGCGCCAAGTTCTTCAAGGAGAGCTTGAAGTAGAGTTAACACCACAAGGAACGCTTGCTGAAAAGATTCGGGCAGGTGGGGCAGGTATTCCAGCTTTCTTCACACCAGCTGGCGTTGGTACCCCAATTGCAGAAGGAAAAGAAATACGTGAGTTTAACGGCAAAAAGTACGTGCTTGAAGAAGCGCTCACAGCAGATTTTACTTTAGTCAGAGCAGAGGAAGGCGACAAGTGGGGAAATCTTGTGTATAACAAAACAGCTCAAAACTTTAGTCCAATAATGGCAGCAGCAGGAAAAGTTACGATTGCTGAAGTTGAGAAATTAAGCGAAGTTGGCTCTTTAAATCCAAACTTTATTCATACACCGAGCATTTATGTTCAAGGACTTATTCAAGGTAAGCAAGAAAAACGAATTGAACGCTTAACAAAACGAGAAGCGGGGGTGAACTAAATGAGCAAAGGAATTCAAGATAAAAAAGCAGTCCGTGAGAAGATTGCGAGACGCGCTGAAAAAGAAATTGCAGATGGTTCTTACGTAAACCTTGGAATTGGGATGCCAACGCTCGTAGCAAATTATATTAGCGATAACAAACAAGTTGTGCTTCAGTCTGAAAACGGCCTTTTAGGTATTGGACCATATCCTTTAGAAGAAGAAGTTGACGCAGATTTAATTAATGCTGGTAAAGAAACAGTTACAGCTATACCAGGTTCTTCTTATTTTAACAGCGCTGAATCGTTTGCTATGATTCGCGGTGGTCATATTGACGTAGCGATCCTGGGAGGTATGGAAGTATCTGAAAAAGGAGATCTTGCCAACTGGATGATTCCAGGGAAAATGATTAAAGGCATGGGAGGCGCAATGGATCTTGTGCACGGTGCCCGTAAAACAATTGTCATTATGGATCACGTCAATAAAGCCGGCGAATCAAAAATTTTGTCTCAATGTGAGCTACCGCTAACGGGGGAAGGCGTTGTAGATCGCATTATCACAGAAAGAGCCGTTATTGATGTTGTAGACTCTGGGCTTTTACTTGTTGAAGTAGCAAAAGGCTACACAGTTGAAGAGGTTGTGAATTCCACAGAAGGCCGCTTAACAGTTAGTGATGAAGTAAAACTTGATGCTTATTAAAACAAGAGAATTTTAAGGGGAAGTTCTTTTGTTGATATATAAGGGGGATGAAAGCATGAGTTATTCAAAGGGGTTAGAAGGCGTAGTGGCAGCTGAAACGTATGTTGGTCATGTTGATGGAGAAAATGGCAAACTAATCTACAGAGGCTATATGGCTAAGGATTTAGCTGTAAACTACTCGTTTGAAGAGGTAGCTTACCTTGTTTGGAATGACGCACTTCCAAATGAAAAAGAGCTGAACGAATTTAAAAAAGCGTTAAAAGAGAATCGAAGTATTCCAGATTACGTTTTAAATATTTTACGAGTATTGCCAAAAGAAACAGAGATTATGAGCGTGCTAAGAACGTGTATTTCAGCGCTCGGCACAAAAGACTATGCGTGGCCTCCAAAAATTGATCAGGCAATGAAGCTAACGGCCATTACACCAACAATTATTGCGTACTGGTATCGCAAGCAAAATAACTTATCAATCATCAATCCGAACAACGAACTTGATCATGTAGCGAACTACCTTTATATGATTAAAGGAGAAAAGCCGCGTGAGGATCTTGTTAAAGCATTGAGCGCTTACTTTATCCTCACAATTGAGCATGGAATGAATGCCTCAACGTTCTCAAGTCGGGTTGTTACATCAACAGAGTCTGATATGGTGTCAGCTCTTTGCGCCGCTATTGGTGCAATGAAAGGACCGCTTCACGGCGGAGCTCCTTCTGGCGTTATTTCAATGCTTGACGAAATTTCAAGCAAAGAAGAAATTGAACCATGGGTGAGAGCACGCTTAGATAAAGGTGAAAAAATTATGGGATTTGGTCACCGTGTCTACAGAACAAGAGATCCTCGTTCTGAAGCTCTGAAAACCGTTCTTCAAAGCGTTGCAAGTAAAAATAACTGGTTTGATCTTGTGCTTGAAGTTGAAAAAACAACGATTGCTCTTTTAGAGGAATATAAGCCAGGACGCGGCATTTACACAAATGTTGAATACTTTGCAGCCGCTGTTATGAAGTCCATTGACCTACATTCTTCTCTTTTTACGCCAACGTTCACAGCAAGCCGATTTGTGGGATGGACAGCACATATTCTCGAACAGTCGGCATCAAATAGAATTTATCGACCACAGTCTGTTTATAAAGGACCTGTTCCAGTTTAAAAGGATGAAAAGAGCCGGCAGAGGCGTTCTCTGCCGGCTCTCATATAATAGATTCTAAAGTATTGGAGGGAAAGAGATGGATGTCGTCATCATTCTATTTTCACTCGGGTTACTCATGTTTATGGCTTATAGGGGATACAGCGTTATTTTATTTGCTCCTATTGCTGCTCTTTTAGCAGTAGCCTTAACAAACCCAACTTACGTGCTCCCGTTTTTTAGTGAAGTATTTATGGTCAAGATGGTGGACTTTATTAAGCAGTATTTTCCTGTATTCTTACTTGGAGCCGTATTTGGAAAAGTAGTTGAAATGTCAGGGCTTGCGCGCATTATCGCTCAAACCATTATAAGTCTTGTTGGAGCAAAGCGAGCCATTTTAGCAACAGTTCTTCTTGGAGCTATTCTTACTTACAGCGGCGTTAGCTTGTTTGTAGTTGTGTTTGCTGTTTATCCATTTGCAAACAACATGTTCAGAGAAGCGAATATTCCGAAGCGTCTTCTGCCAGCGGCAATTGCGCTTGGAGCCGTTACATTCACAATGGACGCGCTCCCTGGAACACCGCAAATTCAAAACGTTATTCCAACAACCTTCTTCAAAACAGATATTTATGCTGCTCCTATTTTAGGATTTATTGGAACCGCTTTCGTTTTGTTCACAACACTATTTTATCTTGAATGGCGCCGCAAGCAGGCTGCAAAGCGTGGAGAGGGCTATTCAGGGTCTTTGACAGAAGAGCAGCTTGCAGCATCCTCTGAGCTTGCAAAAGAAGAAAGCAAAGTAAGCGTTGAGTCTGTTACAACGGCAAAGAAGGTTTTAGCTTTTGTACCACTTGTCCTTGTTGGAGTATCGAACAAGTTTTTTACAGAAATGATTCCTAAATGGTATAGCGGTGGTTTTGATTTCTCAAAAATTGGACTTCCTACTTATAACGAAGTTGATTTATCAAAAGTAACCGGTATTTGGTCAGTAGAAATTGCGTTAGCGCTTGGAATTATTGCAACAATTGCGCTAAACTGGACGCCTGTTGTCCAAAATATGAAAAAAGGTCTTACAGAAGGAATTAGTGGCTCGCTTTTAGCTGTAATGAACACAGCTTCTGAATATGGATTTGGGGCCGTTATTGCTGCTCTTCCTGGCTTTTTAGTTATCCGTGACGGTATTTCACAAGCATTCACAAATCCGCTTGTAAACAGCGCTGTAACAACAAACGTTTTAGCAGGGGTTACAGGATCTGCCTCAGGTGGGATGAGTATTGTTCTTGGCGTTATGGGGGAGAAATATTATCAAGTTGCTCAAGCTGCTAATATTGATTTAGAAGTTATGCACAGAGTTATCTCAATGGCTTCAGGCGGGATGGATACTCTTCCACACAACGGAGCAATTATTACGCTTTTAGCTGTAACAGGAATGACCCACAAACAGTCATATGGAGACATTTTTGTAATCACAGTTGTTAAAACACTTGCTGCGTTTTTAATTATTGCAGTTTATATGCTAACAGGTCTAGTTTAAACGAAAAAGGGAAATTTAGCGTGAGTAAAAACAGGACTTTTCTCACACTGGAATTTCCTTTTTTTACGTTTATCTCTCTCTCAAAAAAGCAATATATATACTAAGTCTTGAATTAAAGGAGGTTTTTTGATAGATGAGTCTAAACGAGATTTTTAATAAGCTAGAGCACGTGAAAACTCAGGCACCAGACAAAATCCTCACGCTGTATATTAACACAGATCGGCGCGATCAAGATCAGCAAGGCGGTGAATATAAAATAGCGCTTAAAACAGGATTTAAAAGACTAGAAGAGTACATGAAAAGAAGTGATGAAGAAGAGCAAAAAAGAGTGTGTGCTCTCCGTGAGAAAGTAGAAGGATATATAAGAGATCAAGAACGGAAGATGCCGCGCAGTTTTGTGATTTTTGCATCATGCGACAGCGAGATTTGGGAGGTTATGTCTCTTCAGATTCCTGTTGAAACAAACTTTTATTGGGAAGAACATCCTGTCTTAGAGCCGCTTCAGCGTCTTTATGAAACATACCCAAATACAGGAATTGTGCTGCTTCAGCAAACAGAAGTAAAAATTATTGATACAAAGCTTTCTAAAGTTCAAGGAGTTAAGCATTATCAGTACGATCTTGATATAGATGATTGGCGCCTACATGAAGGACCTTCAAAAGCGGATATAAACATGGGTGGAGGAGCTAATGTAGCAAGTCAGAAAGACGAGTTTCAAGAGCGTGTTAACGCCAATCAGAAGCGCTTTTGGAAGAGCATGGGAAGCAAACTCGACAAAATTGCCGCAGACAATAAATGGTCTTTAATTCTTCTTGTAGGAGATAAGGAGATTGCAAAAACAATTGAAGGAAATATGAATAAGAGAATAGATGAGATGATTGAGAAAAACTTACTGAATGAAGAAGAAAATAAAGTCGTTCAAGAGCTTTTAAAAACGTCTTAAAAAGGAGGAGGGAGTTTCCCTCCTTTTTTTATTTATGCCTTAAAAAGTTTCACTTTGATGGAACGGTGGAATAGATAACCATAGAACTTGTCTAACTAGATTTTTTAAAAGAAATAAAACGACGAAAAGATAAAGGAGGAGGCGCCATGAGTGGATCAGCACTTACTTTTTTAATTTCAGGAATTGTTAGCGGGATTATTTTGATTGTTGTTTCATATATTCTAGCACGACTAAACCCATTTAAAATGTTCTTTTCACGCTTGCTTTTACCAGGGGTTTGCTTGATAGGATCCGCTATTATTACGATTCGCTTTTATTCAAACAATGAGACATTAAGTCAAGGAGGGGGAACCTATTTATACTTTGTGATTCCTCTAGGTGTTGCAGCCCTTATTGCTTTCATTATCTGCTTAATTATTAAGCCAACAGGACATAGTGAAACTGGTCAGCGTAAGCTTCATGACAAATCTTCATAATGAGAAGCATTGCTTCTGAAAGGGTAGGGAAGTAAAGTTTCAAAGTACAGTGAAAAAGAGTTCGTGCACTTAAGTGCGCGAACTCTTTTTTTATATCTAAATTCATATTATGGTTGATTTTCAATCTCTTGTTGCCTCACCAACTTTCAATCAAATCTCTTCCATTCTTAATTTAAAAAGCATATATAACTTTTTGGCAAGAAACTGCGGTGTATAAGGCATATCTCGATGCAGCCATTTTACAATGGTTCCGATTAGAGCTGAAGAACTGTACCAGATCGCAATATCTACAGGAATGTCTTTCGTAGCAAGGAAGGGAGCATTTTCCGTTCGCTTTGTTATGATATCTGAAAGGGTATTTAACAAACGCTCCGTAAAAATCGGGGTTCGTCTAGAACCAAGAACGACTTTATAAAATTTAGCATTGTCAGCAATATACTCTAGTAGGTCTAGGAGCTTCAACTCTTCTATTTCTTTAGAGTTATCCCGGGAGCTTTCAGTACTCATCATGATTTCCTCAATATCCTCTACCATTTCCTGTGCCATCTTCTCTAACATGTCTTGAATATCACGATAATGGAGATAAAATGTAACACGATTAATTGTTGCGCGTTCTGCAAGTCGATTTACACTAATTTTGCTAACTTCCATCTCCTGTAGAAGATCAATTAAAGCATCCTTTATTAACTGACGTGTACGAATAACTCGTGGATCTATCCGGGCTTTTGAATGGTCTTTCATCGATAATCACCTTTCTCTATTAAATGGAATTTACATTTTGCTAAGTTCTGTCTATTATTCTGGAGTTTATTAACACAAAGTGAACGAACTGATAACTAATATACAGTTCTTGAAAAATTGTCTGTTGTCATAATTACTTTTCATAATGTAATTTATACAGTGTAAATTATTCAACACTTTGTAAAAAAAGTCTATATTAAAATGAGAAAGGATAAGATAGGATTGAATAATCAAACGAAAATAGTTTCCGATTCGATAAAAAAAGGACCTATTATGTTCATTATGGTTTTAGGTGCTTTTCTTGCCACCTTAAACCAAACACTCATGAGCGTCGCTACTCCTGAACTAATGGTTGAATTCAAAATTTCAGCTACAACAGCTCAGTGGTTAACGACAGGTTATATGTTAGTAAATGGTGTCTTGATTCCTATTACTGCATACTTAATGCAACGTTTTACAACACGCGAGCTTTTTCAAGCTTCCATGTTCATCTTTCTAGCCGGGACAATTGTTTCAGCTGTAGCATCAGGATTTTCTGTCCTGTTAACGGGACGTATGATTCAAGCAGCAGGTGCAGGGATCATTATGCCGTTGCTTACACATGTTATTTTGACGATCTTCCCTCGCGAAAAGAGAGGAGCGGCCATGGGAATGGTCGGTCTTGCTGTTATTTTTGCTCCAGCAATTGGACCAACAATTGCTGGATATATTATTGAAAACTACAAATGGGAAACAATGTTTTATGGAATGATTCCGTTTGCTGTTGTTGTTATCATATTAGGATTCATTTATCTCCGTAATGTATCTGATCGAATTAAAACAAAATTTGATATCTTAAGTGTTGCTCTTTCTACGATAGGCTTTGGGGCCTTACTTTATGGGTTTAGCCAAGCTGGAAGTCTTGGATGGTCACATATAGAAGTGCTAAGTACAATAACTGTCGGAATTTTGTCTCTTGTCCTCTTTTCATGGAAAGAATTAAGATCTCAAAATCCATTGCTTGATTTGCGTGTGTTCAAATACAATATGTTCTCTTTAACAACCATCATTAATATTGCAGTTACGATGATTATGTATGCAGATATGATGTTACTTCCATTATATCTACAGGATATGCGTGGTTACACAGCTGTTGAGTCTGGTCTTCTTCTTCTTCCAGGTGCGCTTATAATGGGCTTCCTTATGCCAGTGACTGGAAAGCTGTTCGATCGCTTTGGTGCGAAATGGTTAGCTATTATTGGCATGATTGTAACCATTGTGACAACTCTTGGTTTTATCAACTTAACGGATTCAACTAGTTATACTTATTTGATCCTCATGTCAACAGGGCGACGCATTGGAATGGCTTTAATGATGATGCCGATACAAACTGCAGGCTTAAATCAGCTTCCACAACAATTAAATGCTCATGGAACAGCAATAAGTAATACAATTCGTCAAGTTGCCGGTGCTGTCGGTACTTCGCTTCTTGTAACAGTGATGACAACCCGTACAGAGTCACATCTACAGGATATGATGCCTACTGTTGTTACTAAAGGTTTGTCTCAAAGAGAGCTTATTACAGAAGCTTCTATACAAGGGGTGAATGACGCTTATCTTGTGATTATTGGGATTGGTATTATTGGCCTGCTAATGTCCTTCTTTATTAAGAAAGTGAAACAGGCCTCTGAAGTAGAATCTAATAATCCTTCAGAACAAGCAGTAGCAGAGAAGTTAAGCACAAATTAAGGTGATTTGACTTTCTGGATAAATATGAAGCAATCCACAGTTAGAAATGAAAATTACACAAAAAGCTCTCCTTCTATGAGGAGAGCTTTTTTTAATTTATCATTAAAATTATACATATGTTTTTCTAAGCAATCTGCTTTATTTTCCTTGGTAAACATACTTTTCTGATTCTCATTAAATTTAGGTACGTAATAGCTATAAATACTACACTAATAGTTAATGGGACTATATAGTAGTGACGGTTAAATAATGTATTATAGCGATCTAAAGGAGTAAGGTAGATGGCCGCACAAAGGCTCATAGCTCCTAATACAACTGTTGTTATTAAATTTAAGTTTTTACTTTTTATATTTCTATAAATAAAAAGGGTATTCGTCATTAACATCCACATACTCAGTACAAGGAGGGCATGAGGAATTCTTTCTCCGTATAAGGAATGAAAGTTAAAAATCACAGCGGAAAGAATAATAAGAGCAGCAATAGGTGTTATCATTAATATTCTCGTTTGAAAGGCTAAGCCTTTTAGAGATAAATCACCTTTTAGACTAATGAGTTTATTCGTGTTTACAACGGAAAGAATGGAAAAAAGGATTGCTAAAACGATGGCAATAAACAAAAAATCACTTCCTAAACAATAATATGTAAATATTATACTATATATAAATATTTAGGAAGCAATTGAATTTAAGAAAAAGAGGGGTACGTAGTAATTTAGGAATCAGTTTACTTCCAAAATTACTATTAAGAAGGTGTTCTGCAGATATAGCCATTAAACCGTTAAAAAGCCAGGTTTTTAGACAAATTGGAGTTTTACTGAATACAAAGAGGGGGGCACAAACACCATCTGTAGATAAAATGGTTGATTTTATTCATGAATGGATGAGGAAAAATAACTAGAAAAAGACTGTATGTAAATAATCTAAAACATCATCTTTACTTTTTTGATGTCTTTTGTTTAAGGAACTAAAAAATTTCCCCTTAATAAAAAAAGAGCTCGCAATGTGCGGGCTCTTTTATTGCTTTTTATTCTTCATCACCTAGGATGAAATCTGGATCTAAATCTTCAAACTCTTCATCATCAACATCTAAATCAAAGTCGTCATCTTCAAGGCCGTCTGGATTCACAGCAACAACGAGCTTTGTTTCTCCAACAACTTCAGCTAACAGCTCTCTTTCCACTTGGACAAGCACTTTATGGCCTTTTGGTGAGATTGTTGCTTCAAGGCAGTTTGGCTGCTGAAGTACGCGCACAATTACATCGCACTCTTCATCATTAATTTGTTCGGCATCTCGGTAGCGAAGACGAATTGTATCTTTATACGATGTTTCCTCTGTCACAACTTCTGTTTTTGTATTGTCATCATAAGAATACCATGTGTTAATATCATACGTTCCATCAACTTCAACAAGGTTTCCACGCTTTCTCGCTTTATATTGGTGATTGATAACCCAGCAACCGAGAATACTTGTTGGTCGATTTGGTGGTGTTAACGTATGAGATGACTGCGTAAACTTTCGGCCTTTGCCTGTAACAGCTTTTGTAATAATCTCTCTATAGTTTGCCATATTCAGCGAACCCTCCTCAACTATTTTCATTCTAGCTTATGCGCTATATGAGACGCTTTTGCTAACTTTTTTTAGAGAAAGCAAAAAAGCGCTACATCAGATTGTATGCGAGGACAAAGTAACGTTATGTCTCTTTCTATAGATTCTAGGGAGTTTATACCTTTTTAAAAAGTTCAGCTTTTTATGTTATAATACGGCTTGATAATAATAAATGAAGAGATGAAATGTGGGGATAACAATGGCAGGGTATACGCCAATGATACAGCAATATTTAAAAATCAAGGCAGAGCATGAAGATGCCTTTTTATTTTTTCGCCTTGGAGATTTTTATGAAATGTTCTTCAACGACGCGCTCACTGCGTCTCGTGAACTTGAAATTACATTAACAAGCCGCGATGGAGGCGGAAGTGAACGCATTCCAATGTGTGGCATTCCATACCATTCTTCAAACGGCTATATTGAAAGACTTATTGAAAAAGGCTATAAAGTAGCTATTTGTGAACAAGTGGAAGACCCTAAAACAGCTAAAGGCGTTGTAAAGCGAGAAGTTGTGCAAGTAATTTCACCAGGAACGCTTATGAATGAGAGCGGATTGCGTGAGAAAGAAAATAATTATATTGGAAGTTTAACAGAATTTGAGGACGGGACGTTTGGTCTTTCATTTGCAGATTTATCAACAGGTGAAAGCTATGTCACTCTTTTATCAAAAGATGTTGATACGGTTGTTGGTGAACTTTATACGAGAATGGTTCGTGAAATTGTCGTGTCTGAAAACTTTTCAGGCAGTGTTTTAGCACGTCTGAAAGAAAGTATGACAGTGACGATTTCCTATTCAGAAGAAACCGAATCAGACGAAGAAATTGAGAAACTAACATCACACCTTCAACAAGACAAGCTTGTAAAAACGAGCGCACGTCTTTTCCACTACTTGCGTAAAACACAAAATAGATCACTTGATCACTTACAGCGTCCACTCTTTTACCAAATTGATCAATTTATGAAAATTGACTTTTACTCTAAGCGTAATTTAGAGCTAACAGAGACGATTCGTTCTAAAGGTAAGAAAGGTTCACTTCTATGGCTTTTAGATGAAACAGTAACAGCAATGGGAGGGCGCTTATTAAAACAGTGGATTGACAGACCGCTTCTAAAAAAAGCAGACATTGAGCGTCGTCATACAATGGTTGCAACACTTATGGAACAGTTTTTCGAAAAAGAAGAACTTCGTGACTTGCTAAAAGACGTTTACGATCTTGAGCGTTTAGCAGGACGAGTTGCCTTTGGAAACGTTAATGCTCGGGACCTTGTACAGTTAAAAAAATCGTTAAACAACGTTCCAGCCATTGAAGAAGTGATAAAACGCCTTGATCAGCCATATGCAGAAGAGCTGTTAAATGGCTTAGATCGCTGTGAAGATTTAGCTTCTCTGCTCGAAGAAAGCATTGTCGAGCAACCGCCTCTTTCCATTAAAGACGGAGATATTATTTCTGACGGTTACAACGCTGATCTTGATCAATACCGAGATGCAAGCAAAAACGGAAAGTCATGGATTGCAGCGCTTGAACGAAGAGAGCGTGAAAAAACAGGCATCAAATCGTTAAAAATCGGCTATAACCGCGTTTTTGGCTATTATATTGAAGTAACGCGTGCAAATCTGCATCTTTTAAAAGAAGGGCAGTACGAGCGCAAACAAACCTTAACAAATGCGGAGCGTTTTATTACGCCTGAACTAAAAGAAAAAGAAACATTAATTCTAGAAGCACAGGAGAAGAGCGTTGAACTAGAATATACGCTGTTTCTTGAGATTCGCGAACGTGTAAAAGAATATATTCCACGCTTGCAAAAGCTTGCGAAAGCGTTGAGCGAACTTGATGTTTTACAAGCTTTTGCGAAAGTGAGTGAAGAACGTCATTATGTACAGCCGTCCTTTTCTGGTTCACAATCATTAGAGCTTGAAAATGGTCGTCACCCTGTTGTCGAGAAAGTGATGAACTCTCAAGAATATGTGCCAAACAGCTGTAATATGTCTGATGACCGCTCTATTTTACTTATTACAGGACCAAATATGTCTGGTAAAAGTACGTATATGCGTCAAATTGCGTTAACATCTATTTTGGCTCAAATTGGCTGCTTTGTACCAGCGGATAAAGCAGTGTTACCAATCTTTGACCAAGTGTTCACAAGAATTGGAGCAGCAGATGACTTAATTTCAGGTCAAAGTACATTTATGGTAGAGATGCTTGAAGCTCGCAATGCACTCGTAAATGCAACGCAAAACAGCTTGATTTTACTTGATGAAATTGGGCGCGGAACGTCTACATATGACGGAATGGCGCTCGCTCAAGCGATTGTTGAATATATTCATGAATATATTGGCGCAACAACGCTGTTTTCAACACACTACCACGAGCTTACAGTTCTAGAAGACGAGCTGAAAAAGCTTTATAATGTACATGTAAGCGCAATTGAAAAGGATGGAAAAGTTGTTTTCCTTCATAAAATCAAAGACGGAGCTGCTGATCAAAGCTATGGTATTCATGTTGCAGAGCTTGCTGAACTTCCAGCACCATTGTTAGACAGAGCTCGAGTTATTTTAAAAGATCTTGAAGAAGGCAGCTTTGAAGTTCCAAAAGCACCTGTAAAAAGTATAGAAGTTCCAAAAGCACCTGTAAAAAGTATAGAAGATACACAACCTGCACATAAAGAAGTGAGTGCAGCAAGGGAAGAAGTAGAAGAAATTAAAGAAGAAGCGTCACAGCTTTCATTCTTCCAAGAAGAAAAAGCAAGTGTACCAGAAGAAAAACTTTCGAAAAAAGAGCAAGATATTTTGAGAAAGCTAAAAGACCTTGATATTCTAGAAATGACGCCGCTTCAGGCGCTAAATACGGTATATAGTCTGCAAAAGCAGCTGAAGAAAAAATAAGAGAGGGCTTTTCCTCTCTTTTTCTATATTAGGAGGGAGAAAGATGGCACAAATTGTGCAGCTCTCTGATGAGCTATCAAATAAAATTGCCGCAGGGGAAGTTGTCGAACGGCCAGCGTCGGTTGTAAAAGAGCTTGTGGAAAATGCCATTGATGCTAACAGCACTGTCATTGAAGTAGAGCTTGTTGAAGCAGGATTAACAAAAATTCGGATTGTTGATAACGGGGATGGCATTGAAAATGAAGACTGCTTAACCGCTTTTCGTCGTCATGCAACAAGTAAAATTAAAAATGAAGGAGATCTTTTTCGCATTAGAACGCTAGGTTTCCGAGGTGAAGCATTACCAAGTATCGCCTCTGTTTCAGAAGTGGATTTAAAAACAAGCTGTGGAGATGAAGCTGGTACTCACCTTTACTTAAGAGGTGGGGAAGTTGTGACACATGAGCTCTATTCAAGTCGCAAAGGAACAGATATTACAATTACAAATCTCTTTTTTAATACGCCAGCACGTTTAAAATATATGAAAACCATCAACACAGAGCTTGGCAATATTACGGATATTATGAACCGTCTTGCTCTTGCGAATCCACACATTTCATTTAAACTCCTGCATCATGATCGTAAACTGCTTCATACAAATGGAAATGGAGATGTACGTCAAGTGCTTGCTTCGATTTACGGAATCCGAATTGCCAAAAACATGATTCCTATTAAAGCTTCTTCACTTGATTATGAAGTTGACGGCTATATTGCCCTTCCTGAAGTGACAAGAGCTTCAAGAGCATATATGTCGACGGTTATTAACGGCCGACATATTAAAAACTTTGGTTTGTTAAAAGCCATAACGGCTGGATATCATACGCTTTTGCCAATTGGTCGCTATCCCATTGTATTTTTAAATATTAAGATGGACCCGCTTTTAGTCGATGTTAACGTACACCCAACAAAGCTTGAAGTTCGCTTAAGTAAAGAAGACGAGCTATTTTCTCTTGTTGAGGGGAGCATTAAAAAAGCGTTTAAAAAAGAGCAGCTTATCCCAGAAGTGGCCACAAAAGCGCCTGTTACAAAAGCCAAACCGCAAAGTGAACAAAGCGTTATGTCATTTGACTACAGCGAGTCGCCTTCTGTAAAAGAAGAGGGGATAGTAACGTACGAAAAAGCACCAGAGCCGCCTCCAGCCGAAGAGCCTGTAAAAGAAGATTTAGCATGGCTAAACGAGCTTGAACAGGAGGAAGAAAGAAAGTTTAATGAAGCACTCAAGCCACAGCAAGAGAATCTTGTTGAGGAAAAAGAGCGTGTAGAGGAAGAAAGAGCAGAGGAAGAAGAATCCTCTTCTCGTGTTCCAACACTTTATCCCATTGGTCAAATGCATGGAACATACATTTTAGCCCAAAATGAGAACGGTCTTTATATTATTGACCAGCATGCGGCACAAGAGCGAATCAAATACGAATACTTTCGTGACAAGCTTGGTGAAGTAGAGCCAGAAGTACAGGAAATGCTTGTTCCGATTACGCTTGAGTATTCAGCAAATGAAGCCATTGTAATTGAGGAGCACCGGGAAGCGCTAGCTAGCGTTGGCGTTTTTATTGAGTCGTTTGGTCACAACAGCTTTATCGTTCGCTCACATCCGCAATGGTTTCCAAAGGGAGAAGAAAAAGAAACCATTGAAGAAATGATTGAACAAGTACTTTCAATGCGAAAAGTGGATATCATCAAGCTTCGTGAAGAAGCAGCCATTATGATGAGCTGTAAAGGATCTATTAAAGCAAATCATCATCTTCGTCATGATGAGATTTTTGCGCTTTTACAGTCTTTAAGAGCATCAAGTGATCCATTCACATGTCCGCACGGTCGCCCGATTATTGTTCATTATTCAACATATGAGATGGAAAAAATGTTTAAGCGTGTGATGTAAAAGAAAAAGGCGTAACCTATTAAAGTAGGTTACGCCTTTTCTTTTTATTTTTTCGCTGCTACATCTTTCTTTATTTTTGCCTCTTGAACTTTGTAAATTACAATAAGCAAAATAAACCAAACAGGTGTAACAAATAACGAGACTCTTGTATCTTCTGCAAGTGCCAATACGACAATAATAAAGGCAAGAAAAGCAAGAATTAAATAGTTTGAAAATGGATAAAGCGGAAGCTTAAATTTATTCACTTTCGCTAAATCTGGTTTTGTTTTGCGATATTTCAAATGACAAATAACCGTGATTCCCCAAATGAAAATAAAGCAAACAGTTGAAATACTTGTAATAAGCGTAAAGACGCCTTCAGGCATTGTATAGTTCAAAACAACGCCAATTAAAACAACAATAGCTGAGAAAAACAGCGCATTTGAAGGAACTTTATTTGCTGTAAGTTTTGCTAATGCTTCTGGTGCGTTTTTATCTTTAGCGAGTGAGTACATCATACGGCTTGTACTGAAGATAGCACTGTTACATGCAGAAGCAGCAGATGTTAACACAACAAAGTTAATAATAGTTGCAGCTGCTACAATTCCAACAGCAACAAAAACTTGTACGAACGGACTTTCCGCTGGATTAATAGCATTCCATGGATAAATACTCATAATCACAATAAGTGCTCCAATATAGAAAATTAATATACGAAGCGGGATATTATTAATAGCTTTTGGAAGAACTTTTTCCGGGTTTTCTGTTTCACCTGCTGTAAGACCAACAAGTTCAATTCCAACGAAGGCAAAGACAACCATTTGGAAAGAAAGGATAAAGCCGCTCATTCCATTAGGGAACATGCCGCCGTGATTCCATAAGTTTGCAAATGTAGCTGGCCCTGAGTCAGTAGAGAAGCCTTTTAAAATCATGAAAAGCCCAATCACAATAAGAGCTAAAATTGCGATAACTTTAATTAAAGCAAACCAAAACTCCATCTCACCGAAAAGTTTGACAGTGGCAAGGTTCATAATTAGTAAAATCACAAGCGCAATTAATCCTGGAACCCATTGCGGAACGCTTGGGAACCAATATTGTGTATAAAGTCCAATTGCCGTTAAGTCTGCCATTGCAATGGAAATCCAGCAAAACCAGTAGGTCCAGCCGGTAATAAAGGCTGCCATATTTCCTAGATAATCTTGTACAAAATCAACAAAAGAATGATACTCTAAATTTGTTAGAAGTAATTCTCCAAGCGAGCGCATAATTAAAAAGCAGATTATTCCTGTAATAATATAAGCAAATAAAATTGATGGACCTGCAAGGTGAATGGACTTTCCAGCTCCAAGGAAAAGCCCTGTTCCAATCGCTCCACCAATTGCTATTAGTTGTACGTGTCGGTTTTTTAAACCTCTCGCCAGTTTCTGTTCTTGCATCTGTTTCCCCTCTTTCTCGTAACATCATAGCGTTTGACCATGTCAGCACGCCGTAATCTTAATTACATTTGTTTGATTCCTTTTTACTGGCTTTTTTAATGTGCATTTCACTCGTTTTCTCATTAAGTTATCAATGGCTGCAATAAAATATTATACCATTATCATAATCGATATTGAAAGATGACAATTTTTACATTTCTAGGTATAATGTTTCGTTTTAAGTAAAAGGAATGATTATTTTGAATAATCTAAAAATTTAAGTTTTGTAAATCTATTAGATGTGAAGCTGTAAAGGTATGTATGGTAGATAATGAGAAATAGTATTTATCTGTCTCTTTCTGATTTCTCATCTATTTTATAAAGATGATGCTGTCCTCCTTTCAATAAACTTATTATAGCGTATCATCTTTACATTTTCCTTACAAATATTCACTTTCCTCTTTCTAAAGCCTTCTTCTTCGACAAATTTTAAAAGGATTTTCATTTATAGCCTATAAATCTTTTATTCCTATAGTATTTTCCTCATTCTTTTTAAAAAACTATATTCCAAAATTAGATAACACGACTCTCTCATTTTTGAATAGAATGTAGTAATAGACATGAGAATTGAGCTATAGAGAGCTCTATTTCCTTCATTCTTTTTTAAGTAGGAAAGAGAGAAGGCAACATTGTCAAACAACTAGGGAGTGAATCATATGCCAGCCACTACTTTGGAATATCTGCTAGAGCGCTCGGAAAAGCGGCTAGTAGGGGTAAATGCTACAGTGGCAGCAAAAGCCATTGAGCTTATCAAACTTGCATATAGAAACGGAATTAATATTGCTGTTACACAAGGACTTCGTACTTTTACAGAACAAAATGCTCTATATGAACAAGGGCGGACAAAGCCAGGGAAAATCGTCACAAATGCAAGAGGAGGTCAGTCGATCCATAACTATGGGTTAGCGTTTGATATTGCCATTTTTGATGAAAACCAAAACGCGGTATGGACAGGAAATGATTATAATAGAGTCGGAAAATTAGGTCAGCAGCTTGGACTTGAATGGGGAGGAGCATGGCGATCTTTTAAAGATCTTCCACACTTTCAGTATACCTTTGGATTAACACTTTCGCAGCTTCAAGCAGGAAGAAGACCTCCATCAGGTGGAGCTGTTGCTCCTTCACAACCACTTCCGAAAAACTATCTTGAAAGAGGAGATAGCGGGACGCTCGTAAAAGGGTTGCAAGGAAAACTGCAGGCACTTGGATTTAGTGTGGGTTCAGGTGGGGTTGACGGAGATTATGGAGCGGGAACAGAACAAGCGGTAAAAGCATTTCAAAAAAAATACGGTTTAACAGCTGACGGTATTGCAGGAGCACTTACATTAGCAAAGCTTGATGAAGTATATAAAGCTTCTCAAAAACCAAAGCCAACCCCAGCACCGAAACCGGCGCCAAAACCAACAACACCGCCAGCACAAGACCCGGCAAAGGAGGAACCAAAAGTGGATAAAAGTAAGTTACCAGCAGATCCTGCTGCACGCGAAGAAGTGAATGAAGCGATTGAACGTGGAATTACCAACGGAGCACGTCCACAAGATGAAGCCAAACGTCAAGATGCAATGGTCATGGCAAAAAGAGCAGGAGATTTCCAAGACTATCAAATTCAAAACTTATATACAACATTCCAACAAGTAAAAGATAAACTACCTCTTCAAAAGCCGGAAGTATGGGAAGAAAAGCTTGAAAATGGCGATGTGTCACAGCAAGAAATGCTATATTTGATCGCTCAGCTTACACTTCGTTCATTTGGATAGAACTAAGACGTGAATTTCATATGAAATTCACGTCTTAGTTCTATAAGAATAAAGTATGGCAAGATAAGATTGAACACGTGTCTATTTGCATCGTTTAAAAGAGGGGACATATTATGACCTACATTCATTTTTTATGGATACTCGTTATCTTGCTTACAACCTACTTACCTTTTCTTACACTTTTGGGTGTTATCGTAAGTTTTGTTAGGAGAAAAAGTAGAAAACGCTCGTTTATCGCTCTTATGATTGCTGTTTTTCTACTTTGTCATATGAATGGAAATGGACAAAACATAGAAAACCTTATAGAAAGACTGCATGAGGGTTCTTTCGCCGCTGTTTTTCTTTTAATAGGCTATCTCTATTTAATATATTGGTGGAGTGCTTTTTTACATAGAAGAAGTAGGGAAAAGAAAGAGTTCGATTTTCTTAAAAAAGAAGACCTACCTCTTGAGCGAGCTGTAAAAAAAGGAAAGAGAGACAAAATCCTTATCGTGACGCTGACAATTGTTCTCGTTCTTTCAATTCCCTTTATTGCCTTTGTGTATCCTCGTTATATAAAAGAAAGATCAATTATTATAAGTCAATCTCTCATGAATATGAGCAAGGTGGAAATTGTGCAAGAAGGAAAACTACTCTCTTTCTTCGGTGAGCAAGGTATTAAAGTTTACTATGAGAAAGAAGGGAGTCCTCGCTATTCATTTCGTATAAACATAGATAATGAAGGAAAAAACGTAAAGCCAGACACTTTTAACGTCTATTGGCAAGATGAAGATCACGCATCGCTTATTATTAAAGATAAGAAAAATACGAGGGGAATTATCGCTATTAATCTATTAAATAGGATGAAATAATGGCATGCTGCTGATTATAAAAAGCGCCGTTCGTACAAACGAATGGCGCTTTTTAGTAAGGTGTTATTTTTCAGTAAACGCTATTTTCACTCCAATGATTGTAAACAAAGAGCCTTGCAAAGCATTAATTTTCCGAGAAATTTTTGGGCTTTTACGTAAAAAGCGTCCAACTCTTTCAGCAAAAAAGCTAACAAGCGCAAAAATAACGAACGCTTGAACTAAAAACGTAAATCCGTACAGAAGCATTTGCAGTGTAACAGAACTATCGTAGTTAATAAACTGCGGAAAAAGTGCTAAGAAGAACAGCGATACTTTTGGGTTCAAAACGTTCATAATGATGCCTTTTTTGTAGAGCGATTTGTTTTCTAATGAATCCTCGCTATTCATTGTCACATGCGTACTTTTATCACGGAACGATTTATAAGCTAAATAAAGTAAATAAGCGGCTCCTGCATATTTTACAATTGAAAAAGCCAGAGAAGATTGATAAACAAGTGCTGAAAGTCCAATCGTTGCGGCCGTAATATGAACGAGCAGTCCTGTGCAAAGACCAAGCGTTGTAAAAATGCCGGCATTTTTTCCTTTGGCAATGCTTTGGGCAAGCACAAATAAGTTATCAGGCCCAGGCATAAGGGTAAGAAGCACAGCAACGCCTAGAAATGAAAGTAAAGATAATAAGTCCAACCTCGTAACCTCGCTTTCGCGTTATTATTTTATAGCATAGTATAACAGATTTTAGATACCAAAGGGGTGGAAGGAAAGGGTTATTTTGAAACCCTTTCTTTTCTTACCCGTAAATATTACGAAGCATAAGGATTAAGGAGGAATAAAAATGGAGTATGCAGGTTTTGCACTTGCCATCGCAGCCTTTATATTTGTTACAGAACTACAGTCTAAAGTGAAGAAGCTCGAAAAACGAGTAAAGGAACTAGAGGATGAAACGAAAAGTTCTTGATGGAGAAAAGGGTATGAAACATACGTTAAAAGATGCACTCCGCTTGCGAAAGGAAGGTAAGCTAGCGAAAATGCTTCTTAGCCTTCTTACGGAACATAAATTGATAAAGAAAATTTAGTTTCAATTCATACTTTACAAATGGGAATAATTAGCTTATCATGGTCATAACATTTAATACAAATATTCCGTCTGGTCATCCAGAGGCTCATTAAGCGAAGAACATATCGTTCGCTTGGTGAGCCTCTTTTGTTTTTTACATACTAATTTCTTAAATTAATAGAAGAAAGGAAGAGGGAAATGGAGATTTTTTGGTTTATTCCAACACACGGAGATGGGCGTTATCTGGGCACATCTGAGGGAACGCGTCCAGTCAACTATTCATACTGCAAACAGATTGCCCAAGCTGCAGATACGTTAGGATACAGCGGGGTGCTATTACCAACAGGAAAATCATGTGAAGACGCATGGATTGCAGCGTCAATGCTAGCACCTGTCACCGAAAAACTGAAGTTTCTTGTTGCAGTTCGTCCAGGACTAACATCGCCTACTTTATCTGCCCGAATGGCTGCTACATTTGATCGCTTCTCAAAAGGAAGATTGCTAGTCAACGTTGTCGCAGGAGGAGACCCTGTTGAACTAGCTGGAGATGGATTGTTTTTAAATCATGATGAGCGCTATGAATTAACAGATGAATTTTTATCAATTTGGAGAGAAGCGTTAAACGGATCAGATGTAGATTTTGATGGAAACTACCTTAATGTCAAAGGCGGAGAAGTGCTATATCCTCCGGTGCAAAAGCCATATCCGCCTCTTTATTTTGGAGGATCTTCTCCCGCTGCAATGGATGTTGCCTCTAATCATGTAGATGTGTATTTAACATGGGGAGAACCTCCTGAGAAAGTGAAAGAAAAAATTGAAACGATGAAAAGCAAAGCAGCCAAAAAGGGCAGAACGTTGCGATTTGGCATTCGCCTGCACGTTATTGTAAGAAAAACCGAAGAAGAAGCGTGGAAATCTGCTGAAGAGCTCATTGAACATGTAGATGAAGCCACGATTCAAGCTGCACAGAGAGCATTTTCAAGAATGGATTCAGAAGGTCAAAAACGAATGAGCGACCTTCATAAAGGGGATCGATCTTCGCTTGAAGTAAGCCCGAATCTGTGGGCAGGAGTTGGTCTAGTGAGGGGAGGAGCAGGTACAGCTCTAGTAGGAGATGCTGATACAGTAGCTGAGAGAATGAAAGAATATGCTGATTTAGGAATTGAAACGTTCATTTTATCAGGATACCCTCACCTAGAAGAAGCGTATCGTACGGCAGAGCTGCTCTTTCCAAAACTATCGCTAAATCATCATTATGATGAAAATGAGCGGACCTTTATTAGTCCATTTGGTGGAGTTGCTGCAAATAAAGAAAGTATAGAGAAGCAAACAACAAATGTGGGTAAATAGAAAAAATAAACAGGTGATATTTACTTTTACATTGTTTAAATGATTTTACTGAGAAAGGTTCAAATTCGTAAAGAATTGAAAAGTAAAGGGGCCGAAATATGAAAAAAAGTAGAATATATTTAAATGCTTTTGATATGAATTGTGTTGTTCATCAATCTCCTGGTCTGTGGACACATCCAGATGACGAATCACATCGATATAACGATATTAATTACTGGATCGAGCTAGCACAATTATTAGAGAAGGGACGTTTTGATGGCCTGTTTATAGCGGATGTAATTGGAATATATGACGTCTACGGGGCAGATAAGACAGTCACCGTTCGAGAAGCAACACAAGTTCCTGTCAATGATCCAATGATGCTTGTCTCTGCAATGGCACATGCAACAGAGCATTTAGGCTTTGGAATTACTTGTTCTACAACATTTGAACATCCCTATACATTCGCCAGAAGAATGAAAACGCTGGATCATTTAACAAATGGGCGAATTGCCTGGAATATTGTGACCTCTTATTTAGAAAGTGGAATGAAAAACATTGATGCAGGTCATAAAATTCAGCATGAAGAGCGTTATAACATTGCTGATGAATATGTTGAAGTTTGCTATAAATTATGGGAAGGCAGTTGGGAAGAGAACGCCGTTATCAAGGATAAAGAAAAGAAAGTCTTTACAAATCCCGACAAAGTCCATGCCATTAACCATCATGGTAAATACTTCAA
This sequence comes from Priestia sp. TRM10, assembly GCF_057808375.1. Classification (NCBI taxonomy): domain Bacteria; kingdom Bacillati; phylum Bacillota; class Bacilli; order Caryophanales; family Bacillaceae; genus Priestia; species Priestia sp. TRM10. Next base: position 622,263 of record NZ_JBJZOT010000015.1, on the reverse strand, counting down.
TGTTCCTGGTATTCATTTATGTGAGCCTTCGTCGCAACGAACTCCTGTTTTATATCAAGCAGGGGGATCATCAAAAGGACGAAAATTTGCTGCTAAGCATGCTGAATGCACATTTATTTCTGGACCTGAAAAAAGCTCTATTGCCGCTTATGTAAAAGATTTGAGATCACAAGCCCGCTTGCAAGGAAGAGATCCACAAAGCTTAAAAGTCTTTGCCTTGTTTACCGTTATTGTTGGAAGAACAGAAGAAGAAGCTTGGAAGAAGTACGAAGAACTTTCAAGCTATATAAGCTATGAAGGCGCTCTTTCATTACTAAGCGGGTGGTCTGGAGTCGACTTTTCAAAATGGGATTCACATCAAGAAATTGAGTATATAGAAACAAAAGCTGTTCAATCAATGTTAGAATCGCTTACGAAATATAGTTCAAATAAAACGTGGACCGTCCAGGAGCTGGCTAAGTTCGCTGGTATTGGTGGAATGGGACCTATTGCTGTTGGTACACCACAGCAAATTGCTAACATATTTGAAGAATGGATTGATGAAACAGATATTGACGGCTTTAACTTAGCTTATACAGTGACACCTGGTTCATTTGCGGATTTCGTTGAGCTTGTTATTCCCGAACTACAAGAGCGTGGGTTAGTAAAAACAGAGTACGAAGAAGGAACGCTAAGGGAGAAATTATTTGGTAAAGGAAGGGCACGCTTGTCAGAAGAACACGTAGGTTCTCAATATAGAAATATGAACTATCAATTATAAGCTTAAGAAGCTAGTAGCGTGTGAAATGTAGTTTTCAACTTAAAATTAAATAGTGGTCCGATTAGGCAACTAAAGGCATCTGTTCTCTCACTGTTGATAGGGGGAAAAGGGTGTTTTTTTATATGATCAACAATGCATATTGGAGTAATATGCTATCTATGTAAATCAAAGCTAAGGGAGAAATAGAATATGACGAACTATAGAAATTTAAACGTCAGTGTTGATGCCGGAAAAAGTAGTGAAAAATCTTCATATCTGTTTACTGAACCTGTTAGATTTCATACACCCGCACTTAATGAGTTAATTTCTATAATTGCTCAAGATGCGAAAGACCGAAGAGATGCTAACAGTGAAGAACATCCATATCTTGCATGGGATGTTATTAGACAATCACGATTAGGTGCCTTACGGTTACCGATTGAACATGGTGGAGGAGGGGCGAGTATTCGCGAACTCTTTGAAGTGATTATCAAATTAGCAGAAGCTGATCCAGACGTTGCTCATAGTCTTCGCGCCCACTATTCCTTTGTGGAAAATTTACTTATCGCCCCTAGAGATGAGCAGCGAGATTACTGGCTACAAAAAATAGCTCAGGGTCACATTGTTGGAAATGCAACAACTGAGCTTTCCTCCAAAAATGTAGGAACAAAAGTATTTGAAACAAAATTATCTCGAGATGGAGGTGATTATCGCTTAAATGGTACAAAGTATTTTAGTACAGGCACGCTGTATGCTGATTTTGTTCTTGTTACAGCTTCGGCTATAGATAAAACGGCTCTATCCGTTGTTATTCCAACAAATCGTGAGGGCGTCATTCTTGAGGATGATTGGGACGGTATTGGTCAAAAACTCACGGGAAGTGGAACAACCTGTTTCAACAACGTTTTAGTTAAACAAGAAGAAATCGCCGGCACGTACGATAAGAAAACGCCATTTAATTCCTATTTACAGCTGTATTTGCATGCGGTTATTACAGGAATTATGCAAAACGTAGTGACAGATGCGGCAGCTTTGGTTCAAAACAGAAAAAGAACATTCAGTTTTGCAACTGCGAATACGCCGTCAGAAGATCCACAGCTTCAGCAAATCATTGGGGAAATAGCGAGCAGTGCTTTTGGAGCTTCAGCAATTGTACTTACAGCTGCTGAAGCATTAGATCAGGCGGTAGCTTCAGCTGTTGAAGGTGATATTGATTATGCTTTAAGTCATGAAGCTTCAGTAAAAGCTGCACAAGCGAAAGTAATGATAGACAATATTGCTTTGCAAGCAGCGACAAGACTATTTGAAGTTGGAGGAGCCTCTGCCACAAGACAGTCAGCAAATCTTGACCGCCACTGGCGCAATATTCGTACGATTGCTTCTCATAATCCAACGGTCTACAAAGCACGAGCAATCGGTGATTATGTAGTGAATGGTAATGAGCTTCCGATCAAACAAGTGTATTTTTAATATCTAATAGAAACAGAGGGATATAAAAATGACCAACATATCAAAAGATAGACCTGTTTATTCACCATCATCGATTGAGAAAATGAGAGCCATGATAAAGCCTATTATTGAAGAAAAAATAAAACCTAATGCTGAAATGATTGATAAAACAGGTCAATTTCCTCGTGAAAACTTACTTTACTTAGCTCGTGAAGGGTGGAATTCTGTAACTATTCCTAGAGAGTGGGGAGGATTAGACTTTGGCTATGTGGGATTATCGGTTGCGGCTGAAGAAATAGGAAAAGTAGATGCGTCAACAGGTCTCGTGTATGCTATGCATGTTGGTGCTGTTCAAGCTATTAATATTTTTGGTAGTCAAAGTCAAAAAGAGCGATGGTTACCTAAAATCAGGGGAGGATATTTAGGTACTCTGTCCATTAGTGAAAAAGCAACAGGAGGTCATGTTTGGTATAACAGGAGCCAAGCGAAAGACAATGGAACAGAGTATATTATTAATGCTCAAAAGTCCTTTACAACAAGTGGAGGGCAGGCAGATTTTTATATTGTGCAAACCCGTACTGCGGGTAGCCGTGATCCTAAGGAGCATAGCTCATTCATTGTAGACGGCCACAAGGACGGAATCATAGCAAAGCCATGGAAAGCACTTGGTGTAAGAGGAAATCATAGTGGTCCATTAACGTTTGAGAATGTAAGAGTAAGTTACCAAGATCTATTGCCAGCAGACGGGTTAGATGTATTAAATGGGACAGGAGTAGCAATAGGATTAAATGCTGTTTGGCTAGGTGTAGCCGAAGGGGCGCTTGACGCTGCAGTTGCCCACACAACAAGAACAATTCATCGAGATTTCAACAAGAGTCTAGCCGATTATGGAGTCATTCGGCAAAAATTAGCTGAAGTAAAAATTCGCATTACAGGTTTGAGAGCATGGCAATTCGATTTGGCAAGGCGGTTGGATGAATTACGTGCGTTAAATGAGTCTTCCCTTTCCCTTGCTTCCGAAATAAAAGAGCAAAAAGTACAAGCAACAGAATTAGCCGATTTTGCAGCACGAGTTGCGATGGATGTCGCAGGAGGCTTTGGATATATAGAAGGAACTTTTGAACGCATTTACCGAGATGCACGCGGAGGAATTCCTATGGCCCCTTCTAATAACATTGCTCGAGAGCAAATTGGAAAAGAGTTGCTAGGTTTACCTCTAGAACTTTGGGAAGAAGGGAAATGATCATTAGATTAATGTAAGCAAAGCAAAATTAATTATATTAAACCTACTATTTTGATAGGGTTATAGGTTTTTGTTGACTGGTCAACCAGAAACATTGCTGTAAAGAGTAATGTTCCTGGTTCTTTTTTATGACGTGAAATATAAAAAAAGGTTGGAGGATGAATATGGCAAAAGTAATTCAAGAAGTTTACAAGGTAAGAGAAAAACAGAAGGCATTTCAAACCAAAATTGAAGCTAAATCTCTTTCTTTTAGTTATGAAGGAGTTGATATTTTACAAGATATTAATCTCACTATTAGAAAAGGAGAGTTTATTACATTAATGGGTCCTAGCGGTTCTGGGAAGAGTACTCTGCTTCGATTGTTAACGGGATTAGCACAGCCGAAGAGTGGTGAAGTTTTCGTTGATTCTGTATCAACGAAAACTTCGTTGCCAGATAGTGCGGTTGTATTTCAAGACTATTCGCTATTTCCTTGGCTGACAGCAGAAGAAAATATTATTCTTGCAATGAAAAGAACGATGAAAAAATCCAAATCTAAAAAAGAACTGGCACACTTAGCTGGGCAATACCTTGAATTAGTACAGTTAGGGCATGCCGGGAAAAAATATCCTGGTGAAATGTCAGGAGGGATGAGACAAAGGGCAGCAATTGCAAGGGCTCTATCATTAGGAGCAGATTTAATGTTTATGGATGAGCCCTTTGGTGCATTAGATCCCGTAACACGAATTCAATTACAAGATATTATTCTGCAAGTAAATCGCGATCAGCAGCGCACTGTAGTATTTGTTACACATGACGCAGAGGAAGCCATCATTTTAGCCGATCGTATTGTTATGTTTACGCCTGGTCCTCCGGGCAAAATAGCAGAAGTTATTGACGTACCTTTTAAGAAGCCAAGAGACCGAAAGATGTTAATCGAGAGCCAGGAATTTATTAAATTTAGAAATGAAATTTTACACGTGATGAACAATGGAATATTTAAGAAACTCGAACAAAACGAGACGGTTCAGCCGTATGGAGCAGGAATTTAAATGAGGAGGAGAAGGGGAGGTAAGGGATTGCGAAGCAGACGTTGGATAATAGGGCTTTTGATGATTTCTGTTTTAGCGTTAGCGGCGTGCGGAGAAAAAAATGCAGCGTCAGGTAAGGAAAGTTCCACACTAAGAGTCGGATACGGTCAGCTATACGGAGCACCTTTAGCAGATATTGCTCGAGCTGAAGGGTTTTTTAAAGATGAAAACTTAAAAGTTGAAATGATTTCCTTTACAAGTGGAGGGTTAGATGCTCTAAACTCTGAAAAAATTGATATTGCTCTCACTTTTGGTACAGCAGGACCGCTGAACTACATTGCCCAAGGAGCGGATTTTACATTCATTGGAGGACATATGGAAGGTGGACAACCTGTTGTAACGAAAGAAGAAAATGCCAACAAATATAAAACATTAGAAGATTTCAAAGGAAAGAAAATAGCGACGGTTAGACTAGGAACTCTTGATGTTATTTTCAAATCAGCGCTTGATGATGCCGGAATTGATATTCATAAAGATGTAGATTTTGTTGAAGTGAAAAGCGTAGCAGATGTGCTTGAGGCGGTCCAATCTGGGAAGGTAGATGTTGGTCTTTCCAATACGGGACATTTGACTAAAACAGAACAAATCGGGCTGAAACCTATTTTTTGGAGCAATGATTTAAGTCAAAATGATCTTTGCTGCCGCGTTACGGTCAGAGGAAATATTTCAAGTGATAAAGCTGTAGCATACAAAAAGTTTATGAAAGCTCTTATAAAAGCAGAGCGAGTAAAATTAGAAGATCCGAAGAAAAACTTAGAAGCATCAAAGCCAACGTTTAAGCAACTGCCTGAAGAAAGAGTGAACGAAATCGTCAACGAAAAGCATTTGATCAACTCAGCAGATCCAAATAAAAAGGAAGTTGTGAATACATGGGGGAAAATGCAAGACATTGGCTATATAAAAAACGTGGGTAACATTGATTTAGATGATCACTTTAATTTGTCTATGTATGAAGAAGCTATAGATGAACTTATTAAAGAAAACCCTAATGATGATTATTATAAAAAGGTTCTTAACCGGTTTAATAAGCAGAATTTACAGTCTTAATTTAAAGGAGGCATTCTATGAAAAAGTTTTTAAGTACGTATAGTTACTCGATAGCCATTGCTTTCGCTTTAATCGGATTATGGATTTATATCACTAACTTTACAGATTGGCTAAGTCCACTTATTTTTCCGTCTCCTCATCTTGTGGCCGCTGCTTTTTTTAGAGCGATATTTGAACTTTTTCAAGGATTTTTAAGTTCAATGAAACTACTAGTGCCAAGTGTTTTATTAGCTCTAGTGTTAGGAATCAGTGGAGGCTTGTTTTTTGGAACGCGTCCAAAGCCGAGAAAAATTTTAACGCCTTTTTTCAATGCATTTAGTCCACTGCCGCTTACTTTGTTTATTCCTTATGCAATCGCGTTATTACCAACGTTTGAACTGGCTTCTATGTCAATTTTATTTATAGCTGCCTTTTGGCCCATCTTTTTAGGAACGATTCAAGGTGTGTTATTAATCGATAATCACTATTGGGACAATGCTAAGACGATTGGTCTTGAAAAACGTGATTTAATTTTTAAAGTCATTATTCCAGCAAGTTCACCGCTCATTTTAAACGGCATCGGACAGTCACTCAGCTTATGTTTTTTAGTTTTAATGACGGCCGAAATGTTTGGTGCAAAAGCAGGCATGGGGTATTTTATTCAGTATTATACCGATTTCACTCAGTATGATTTAGTTATATCAGGTTTGATTTTTAATAGTCTTGTTATTTTAATCATTATGATTACGTTTGAGCGAATTAAGAAACGTATTCTATTTTGGACGAATTTAAAAAATGAAGCAGGATAAACAGGTAATGTTCTTAATCGAAAAAGTACGTGAGACAAGGAGTTATGATGTGAGAACAACTCTAATTCTATTTATATCACTATTATTAGTAGGCTGCTCACAGTCTAGTATTGCTCACAGTCCGGGAGAGACTCCAGCACTAAAGGTCTCCTTAAACAGCGATACTACAAAACTAACAATTAATAATACAGCTAGTTTAACAGCCTCTGTCACATACGGAGCTGAAAAAATTGATGATGCCTATGTACAGTTTGAAATTATTGAAAACGGCGCATCTTTAGGTATGGTTTCACCAAATGTTCTAGAGGAAGGAAAGTATGTGTTAGACACTAAGTTTTTAGAACCAGGAGAAAAACAAGTGATTGTACATGTAGATTATAAAGAACAGCATGAAATGAAAGGGATATTTTTATCTGTTACAAACGGAGAGGAGGGAGAAGTATCTTAAAATATAGAATGAAAAAGTTCAGTAGTTCTCTCCTCATGAGTCTGGTGATTCTAGTTTTATTACTAGGCCTAGGTTACACGGTTTATGTTAATTTTTTTAAGAATGAACACAACGTTGCTAAAGGTGCGGATCTTAATGACATAGCTTTTGATTTTACGCTTCAAGATTTGCACGGTAACGAAGTGAGTCTTTCAGATTTTAGAGGAAAAGGAGTTATTCTTAACTTTTGGGCAACATACTGTCCTCCTTGTAAAAAAGAAATGCCTCATTTAAATAATATTTACAAAGAGTACAAGGATAAGGGAATTGAAGTACTTGCTGTTAACGCAAATGAACCAAGAGTCATTATTAAACCTTTTGTTCAGGAATACGGACTGCATTTTCCTATTTTGCTAGACAGAACAGGTTCAGTTGTGGATCAGTACGACATTCTAAATATTCCGGTAACCTTCTTTATCAACGAAGAGGGAGAAATTGTTGAAAAATCTTCTGGTGAACTAACAGTGGAGAGTATTCGCAGCTCCGTAAAGCACATTATTCCAAAATAAATCGATAAGTTAAACAATGGAGATGATAAATAATGTCTAAACCACTTTCGTTTTCTGCCTTTGTGATGAATACGGCTTCTCATATTATTCACGGCTTATGGCGGGATAAGGAAGGTCATCAATTAAACTTTAATGATGTAGAGCTATGGGTTTCACTAGCACAAAAGCTTGAAAACGGTGGGTTTGATACCATCTTTTTTGCAGATGTTGTTGGATTATATGGGAATCACCGAGGAGGGTGGGAATACCATGCAAGCAACGGTTTGCAAATTCCAAGCAACGATCCAATGGTTCTTTTATCCGCTTTGGCTGTGAATACGAAGAAGATTGGCCTAGCTTTCACTGCAGCACCGCTTCAAGAGCCTCCATTTAACTTTGCGAGGCGTGTTTCTACCCTTGATCATATTTCAAAAGGAAGAATTGCGTGGAATATCGTCACAAGTTCGCTTGAAAACGCCTTTCGAAATTTCGGATATGATGGATTGGTTTCACACGATGACCGCTATCAATGGGCCGATGAATATGTAGATGTTCTGTATAAGCTATGGGAAGGTTCGTGGGAGGAGGACGCTCTTTTACAAGATAGAGACAGCGGAATTCACGCTGATCCGCAGAAAATTCATAAGATTAATCATGTTAGCGAACGTTATAACGTAGAAGGTCCTCACCTTGTTTCACCATCGCCCCAGCGCACGCCCGTCCTTTTTCAAGCGGGATCTTCAGCAGCTGGCAGGGATTTTGCGGCTCAACATGCAGAAGCCGTCTTCATTGTATCCCCTGATCCTGCCAATGCTCGAATGCTAATTGAAGAGACAAGAAACCTTACCGTTCAGTATGGTCGCGATCCTTATGATATTCGCTTCTATCAGGGCCTTTCTTTTGTTATTGGGGAAACCGAAGAAGAAGCGCGACAAAAAGAAATAGAATTAGAACAAAAGATAGACTATGACATGATGATTGCTCATATGGCAGGCGGAATGGGCATTGATTTAGGAAACGTCAGTTTAGATACACCTCTTGAAAATGTGAAAACAGAAGGAGTTCAAAGCACATTTCAATGGCTCAAGCAAAGTACACAGGGACGGACTCCCACTGTAAGAGACTTAGCCAAATTACGAAGTCGAAATTCACGCATCGTCGGAACGCCAGAAACGATTGCAGATCAGCTTGAGCTTTGGCAAGAAGCAGGAGTGGACGGAGTGAATGTGATTAATGTAACAATCCCAGGGTCATATGAGGAATTTATCAGTTCTGTGATGCCTGTTCTTCGTAAAAGAGGTCTAGCTCGTGAACAACACGTACAGCCGGAAACCTTACGCCATCAACTTTTTGGGGAAAATCGCCTTAGTGAACGTCATCCTGCTGCAAAGTACAGAGGAGCTTTTACTCAACCAAATGCTACAAAGTAAGAAATTAAGTTGTGCTAGCCTTCCTCTATATAGAATGAATAAATAAGAAAAAAGGCTAAGTTCCTAGGGTTCTCTTTAAATAGAAGGTGTAAAAAGTCCATTCTTTAAGAGCGGACTTTTTACACCATCCTTCTGTTATATGAGAAAAGGTCTTTTTGTTGATAATAGAACATTTGTTCGTTATAATTGAAGCATAAGGAGTTGAACAATTATGCTGCGGTTATTACAACAAAGTTCAGAGTCGAAGAAACCACTTGAGATTATTTATATGGCGGATAACGGCTCAATTACACAGCGCTCCATCATTGTATATGAGATAAACGAAACAAAAGTAAAAGCTTGGTGTTTGCTTCGCCATGAAAAGCGGACATTTAAAATAGATAATATTCTTTCCTGTGCGTTCAAGGAAAGAAAAAGATATGGATTAGCACGATAAGCCTCTAGTTTTGCTGGAGGTCTTTTTTTGAGCTCTTTAAAAGTGATAATTTTCAATTTGTGTTAACATATTGAAAAAAGTGAGGTGCTTTATGATAGCTTAATTTGAAACAATTACGCTCTTTCGCCCCCTGTTGATTTTCCTCATCGTTGCGCTAGTTGGAGTGCTCTTTTTTCTTACTGTGATTAAGCGTTCTCGGCGTGTTAGCGGCTTTTTAGTTGCCGTTTTTTCCGTTCTCTCTATTACAATATCCGTTCTTTTTTTGTATAGAATGGGCGTATTAGCTGATGAACTAAACGGGGCAGGAGATCTTTTCTCTTTTTTTAATCATAGCTGTGCTAAGTATGGCTAATCTTACTGTCTATTTTATAAAAGGGAGGAGTTTTGAATGATTAAAGGATTGTATGAAGCACATTTACCTGTTTCAAATCTTGAAAAATCGATTGAGTTTTATAAAAAACTGGACTTAGAGATTGCCTTTCGTGAAGAGAAACTAGCTTTCTTTTGGATCAAAAAAGGAGAAAGCTGGCTTGGACTTTGGGAAACCGAGCAAGTTCACATTCCATATCACGCATCCCTTCGCCACATTGCTCTCCACATTGATCAGGAAGATATGGATTCTGCTAAAGATTGGCTGAAAGAGAGGGGAATTCAAGTAAGAACAGCGTTTGGATTTGGGTCAGACAGACAGCCGCTCGTTTTACCGAACAGTCCGCAAGCACATGCCGCTCTTTATTTTAGTGACCCTGATGGAAATTCAATTGAGTTGATTTCACCACTAAGTCATAACGTTAAAGAGAACTTTAAAATGATGAGTTTAAAAGAATGGAAGGAAACCAAAAAGATGCCTTTTTAAGAGGCATCTTTTTTGATGAAAAAAGCTTAGTTTTTTTAATTTATAAAGTGAAAGATAAATTAAATTTATAGTTCATTTTATAGGTGTTTTTAAGAGTGGAGATGAAAATAATATCCCCCCCTAGAGGGATTTAAATGGGGGTTAAATCCAGAGTTGTTACCGATTTATGAATGAAGTTTGTCGAATTATTGAAAAGTGAAAAAAGGCCTTTTAATCGCTATCACTTACTTTTCTTTTTTTATACAATTTGATGGAATCCGAGCTTGTTTCATTCGAGACATTAGAAAGGAAGGTGAAATTCCATGTTCAAAAATCGTAAAGCATGGTTGATTGTAATAAGTAGTTTAATCTCACTCGTTATTATTACTGTACTTGGAGTTCGCAGTGATCTTATCGTGTTAGATCCTAAGGGACCGGTTGGGGAGATTCAAAAAGACCTTATTATCTTTTCCCTTTATTTTATGCTTGCTATTGTTGTCATCATTTTTGCTGTATTTACGTTTGTGATTATAAAGTATCGTAATCGAAAAAACTTCAATGACCGCGATTATGATCCAAATTTGCACGGCAGCACGAAGCTTGAAATCATTTGGACCCTTATTCCTCTTTTAATTGTTATTGCTCTTTCGATTCCAAATGCGAAAGCTCTTTATGATTTAAAAGAAGCACCGAAATCTACAGCGCATAAAGAGCCGATTGTTATCCATGCAACGGCCGTTGACTGGAAGTGGATTTTTAGCTATCCAGAAGAAGAAATCGAAACAATCAATTACGTAAACGTACCTGAAAATCATCCGGTTTTATTCAAAATAACGGCAGCTGATTCAATGGCTTCTTTTTGGGTGCCGCAAATTGGCGGGCAAGTGTACGGAATGCCTGGCATGGTCAATGACCTTTATCTACAAGCTGACGAAGTTGGTACATATGAAGGCCGAAACTCGAACTTTACGGGAGAGGGAATGGCTCATCAGCAGTTCGACTTTGTGGCGCTGAATGAAGAAGAGTATAGCAGTTGGGTGGAGGAAACAAAAGAAACGGCTCCAAAGCTAACTGAGGAAACGTATCAAAAGCTCATGCTTCCTGATACAGCAGAGAGAACCACTTTTTCATCAACGCACTTAGATTTCGTTGATCATGGTCTTAACTCAACATATGCGTTGAAAGTAAGAGCGGATCACGGACTTATTGAAGAACCGATTGAAGACAGGGAAGAAGGTTCACACGAACATGAGCATTCGAACCATGGATCGCACGCTCATCACTAGGAAAGGAGGAACAGATGATGTTTGATTTTATTAAAGAGCACTTAATTCTTGATGATCCGCTCATTCTCGGAGCGAACATTTCGATTTTGCTGACAACGATTGGGATTTTGTTTGTTCTTACATATTTTAAAAAATGGAAGTGGCTTTGGACAGAGTGGATCACAACCGTTGATCATAAACGAATTGGAATTATGTACATTTTAGCCGCTTTACTTATGCTTTTCCGCGGCGGAGTTGACGCTTTATTAATGAGAGCGCAGCTTACAGTTCCAAACAATGATTTTTTATCATCTCACCACTACAACGAGATTTTTACAACTCATGGAACCATTATGATTTTATTTATGGCCATGCCTTTTTTACTTGGGCTAATGAACTTTGCGGTTCCCCTACAAATTGGGGCAAGAGATGTTGCCTTTCCGTTTTTGAATAACTTAAGCTTCTGGTCTTTCTTTAGCGGAGCGATTTTGTTTAACATTTCCTTTGTTTTTGGAGGTTCTCCTGATGCTGGATGGACAAACTATGCGCCACTAGCAATTGAAGGAAGCCCAGGACCTGGTATTAACTATTATTTACTCGGTCTGCAAGTTTCAGGAATTGGTACGCTTTTAACGGGAATTAACTTTGTCGTAACAATCATTAAAATGCGTGCTCCTGGCATGACGCTGCTTCGCATGCCGATGTTTACATGGACAACATTAATTACGTCATTTATTATCGTGTTCGCATTTCCGATTTTAACGGTTACGCTTGCATTGATGACGTTTGACCGCCTGTTTGGTACGCACTTTTTCACTTTAACAGACGGCGGAAATCCGATGCTTTGGTCAAACATGTTCTGGATGTGGGGACATCCTGAAGTATACATTGTTGTGTTGCCTGCATTCGGAATTTTCTCAGAGATTATTGCCACGTTCGCACGTAAAACGCTATTTGGATATAAAACGATGATTGTCTCGCTTGTAGTCATCTCGTTTTTAAGCTTTATTGTATGGGTGCATCACTTCTTCACAATGGGAGGAAGCGCAGCTGTTAACAATATTTTCTCTATTACAACAATGGCCATTGCGATTCCAACCGGAATTAAGCTGTTTAACTGGCTTGGAACGCTTTATAAAAGTAAGATCGAGTTTACAACACCAATGCTTTGGTCACTTGCGTTTATTCCAACGTTTGTAATCGGAGGCGTAACAGGCGTTATGCTTGGCATGGCAGCAGCGGATTTTCAGTATCATAACTCGTATTTCCTTGTTGCACATTTCCATTACACATTAATTGCAGGTGTTGCCTTTGCTTGTTTTGCTGGTCTAATTTACTGGTATCCGAAAATGGTTGGCTACAAAATGAACGAAAGAATTGGAAAATGGGCGTTTTGGTTGTTTACAATCGGCTTTAACGTATGTTTCCTTCCACAATTCATTCTAGGGTTTGATGGTATGCCGCGCCGCGTGTATACGTACGCTCCTGAAGATGGTTGGACAGGTCTAAACGTTGCATCAAGCGTTGGTGCCGCTGCAATGGGACTTGGATTCGTTGTATTTGTATACAACATTTATTACAGCCACCGCTATGCGATTAGAGAAACAGAAGGAGACGTATGGGACGGAAGAACGCTTGAGTGGGCAACAACAACGTCTATTCCGCCTCACTACAACTTTGCGAAGATCCCTCATGTCCAAAATATTGATACGTTCTGGGATATGAAGCAAAGAGCGAAAAAGCAAACAAAGAGAAGGCAAAAAGAAGAAGGAAACTATGAGCCTATTCATATGCCGAGCAATACAGGAACAGCTCCTATTATGTGTGGATTTTTCTTTGTAGCTGGTTTTGCTCTTGTTTTTGAACTATGGTGGATGGCAATATTAGGCGCAGTGGGAATACTCGGTTGTATGCTCGTTCGCTCAGTTCGTTCCTTTGAAGAAGATAAAGGCTACTATGTAAGTGTTGAAGAAATTACGGAAGCGGAACAGCCGTTCCATAAGGAAGGGTGAGAAAATGGCACAGGTTAGTAACGCTGGAGAAGAAAACGTCCCTTTAGAATATAAATCGGGAATTGGGAGATTAAATATATTTGGATTTTGGATCTTTTTAGGAGCAGAAGTTGCGCTTTTTGCTACGATTTTTTCCGCCTATTTTGTGTTAGAAGGTGGAACAGCAGGAGGACCTCTGCCTAGCGACCTTTTTGATCTTAATAATACAATCGCGATGACGCTTATTCTATTAACAAGCAGTTTCACATGTGGATTGGCGATTCATGAAATGCGTAAAGGAAATAGGAAAGGAATGCTCATTTGGCTCCTTGTGACACTTCTATTTGGTGGAGGATTTTTATACATGGAAGTGATGGAATTTATCCATCTTGTTCATGAAGGTGCGACAATTGGGACAAATGCCTACTGGTCTTCCTTTTATGTGTTAACAGGAACGCATGGGCTTCACGTAACGCTTGGAATAGGGTGGATGATCCTGATCATCGCTGAAGTGATGAAGCGAGGGCTAACACCGCATACAGCGAAAAAAGTATTTGTTTCAAGCTTGTACTGGCATTTCTTAGACTTTGTATGGATTTTCGTTTTCACAAGCGTTTATCTATTAGGGATGGTGAAATAATGGAACAAAAAACAGAAAAACATAGTCACTTTCCGTGGTCACACGTATTAGGTTTTCTATTATCGATTGCGCTAACGTTTCTAGCCGTTTGGGTTGGGTTGTACACAAATTTATCAGTCCAAACCATTGTTGCACTCGTGTTCCTGCTTGCGTTTATTCAAGCAGCCATTCAGTTGTTTATGTTTATGCATATTTCAGAAGGAGAGCACAAGCTTTGGCAAATTGGGAAAATGATTGCATCAGGTCTCATTGCCATTATTATTGTAGTGGGAAGTGTGTGGGTCTTAACGTCTATGCACTAAAAATAGAAAGGGAGGCAAGTAGGGGATCTCCTTACTTGCCCCTCTAAAAAAAGGAGATGATGAAGAAAATGAACGGAGAACTGAATTTTTACAAAAACAAGCTAAAGGAAAAAGGAGTCAAACTAACGCCTCAGCGAGCAGCCATCATTAGGCATTTGTTGCAGACAAAACTGCCGATAACAGCAGAGCGTCTTTTTCAAAATATGGCGGTAAAGTTTCCAAACGTGACGAAAAAAACGATTAATACTAATTTAGCTCTTTTAAAGGACGTTAGCGTTGTAAGGGAAATTAAAGAAGAGGCTGGTCAGTCCCGCTATGAGATTGTAACGAGGCAATTGTATCGCTATGGAATATCTTGTATAAGGTGCGGCATTACCCTTGATTTTAGCAGCAAAGAAGAAGAAATGTTTGCGAAATGTGCGGACATGTTTGCCGGTTTTACACCATTAAACCTTAGCCTTACAATTGAAGGGCTTTGTGCTGACTGTGAACAGCATAAAGTAATCTAGTATAGTTTATATCTATTTCTCATCAGAAGGAGGAGAGAAGCTTTCGTTAAGCTAAATGAAAATACGATAGTTATGGTATGTAAAAGGAAAAAGAAACAAAAAGCTATTGAACAACACCTCTTTTGTAAAAAACAATCCACAAGTTATCCTCTCTCATATTTTCCATAGAATAAACACTATTATACACTTCATAATTGGAGGAGGAAGTCTAAAGAACTAGATGACTTATAACAAATAGGTCTATATGTTCTAAATTGAAACTTAAATATTCATTTTGGAATATTTAAGATATAATACATATATTAGGTTTTTTTTCAGCTATTGGCTGTTGAGGCATATGTTCTCAGCAGTTTTTTGCGTTGAGCATTGTCAAAGTAATGAGAATCAAAAGGGGAATTAAGGGGAGAAATTCGAATATATTATAAAAAATCGAAAGAGGTAGAAGTATGCTACAAGAAGAAAAAAAGCGAAGTGAAATGATGCCAAAAAGCAACTTCAAGCTTTTTATGATGCTGCCGATTTTGTCATGGGCGCTTTACGATTTTGCAAACACGATTTTCTCTTCCAATATTACAACCATTTTCTTTCCATTTTATCTGCAGGAAGTTGTGGGAGACAGTGAACGAATGAACCAGATTGCAAGCACGTTCATTTCTTATGCAAATGCTGTGTCTAGTTTTTTTCTTGTCATTTTTGCCCCGCTTTTCGGGGTGCTTATTGACAGAACGGGCAAAAAGAAAAAGTATGTGACGGCATTTACACTTATTTCCGTCTTTTTTACGATGATGATGGGATTTTTAGCTATGGGAGATGGGGGTGGAACGGTTGGGGGACTGCCGCTTTCATTAATTCTTGTAATCATTTGTTTTGTGATTGCCAAGTTCTTTTATAACTCAAGCCTTGTGTTTTACGATCCGATTTTAGCTGATATTAGTACAAAAGAAAACATGGCGGTTGTTTCCGGATTTGGAACTGCTGTTGGCTATATTGGTACACTAGTTGGCTTATCCATTTATCCATTTGTGAGCAGCGGGAATTATCATGAAGCATTCATTCCAACAGCGCTCTTATTTTTATTGTTTTCTCTTCCCTTTATCTTTTTTACAAAAGAAAAAGAAGTGGAGAAAAAGGTAGAAAAAGCTTCATTTTGGAGCGGATACCGTGATATCATCGCAACATTCAAAGAAATGAAAAGTTATAAAGCAATCTTTTATTTTATGATTGCGTACTTCTTTTTAAATGATGCAATTGCGACTGCTGTTGCGATGATGTCTGTTTACTCAACCGCAATTGTTGGTTTTGGAGCAGGGGAATTTATTTTACTTTATCTTGTTTCAACAGTTGCTAGCATTATCGGCTCATTTGTCTTCGGATTTATTTGCAAAAAGTGGGGAGCATGGAAGTCAATTGTAGCAGTTGGTATCATTTTAATCGTGGCTCTATCCTTTGCAGTTGTCGCAACAAATTCTGCGCTATTTTGGGTGGCGGGAAGCCTTTTTGGGGTGTCACTTGGTTCGCTATGGGTAACAACGCGCACGTTTATTATTGAACTTACGCCTCAAGAAAAACGCGGTCAGTTTTTTGGTCTTTTCGCTTTTTCAGGAAAAGTGTCGTCTGTTATCGGTCCATTTTTATATGGGACAATTACGCTCCTGTTAGCGGATTACGGAAACCTAGCAAGCCGAGTTGCGCTTGGTTCTCTTATTATTCTTGTGCTCTTTGGCTTATTTTTTCACCAATTTGTTCGCAAATATAGAGCTTAAAAAGCTGAAGTGTTTTGTTTATAAGAAAATTGAAATAATCTTTACAAAAACTTAACGTGTAAACCCCTTGTTCATTTAGAGAATTTAGCATATGATGATATACAATCTCATATAATTGGGGGGAAAAGTATGTTTAAAAAGTTTTTGAAAAGTATGATGGGAAGCGACCGTCGCTATTCAAGCAGCGATCGTCGTCACCGTAGACCAAGCCGACGTTATTCAAGCAGTGATCGCTACAGAGGACGTTCGTACTCAAGCAGTGATTATAAAAGAGGACATTCAAAATATGGCCATCGCCATTATAAAGGTCGCTACCGTAGCGGAAGCTATAGCAGCTAAAAAATCCCCGTCGCTTTTAAGAGCAACGGGGGTTTTTTTAGCTTGCTGGCTTAATTTTATTGCCGATTTCTTTAATGGCTTCAACGTTTTTCTCACGATCAAACTCATTTTCGCTTTTCGCTACGACAATTGTTGCAATTCCATTTCCGATTAAGTTTACAATTGCGCGTCCTTCACTCATAAAGCGGTCAACGCCTAGAAGAAGAGCAAGACCTTCAAGTGGAATAACTTGCAGTGCTGCAAGTGTTGAGGCCAACACGATAAATCCACTTCCTGTTACTCCTGCAGCGCCTTTTGATGTTAGCATAAGAATAAGGATAATCATAAGCTGTTGACCAATCGTTAAGTCCACACCAAACACTTGCGCTAAAAAGACAACAGCCATTGAAAGATAAATCGACGTTCCGTCAAGGTTAAAAGAATACCCTGTTGGAATAACAAGACCAACAACAGATTTTGAACAGCCATAGCGCTCCATTTTATTCATCATACGAGGAAGCACAGATTCAGAAGAGCTCGTACCAAGTACAATTAAAATTTCATCTTTAATGAAGCGTAAGTAATTCCATAAGCTAAAGCCGTACATTTTACAAATAATATTAAGAACAACAAAAATAAATAAGAACATTGTAATGTAAACAGAGAGCATAAGCTTTGCAAGCGGCAGAAGGGATGTTAATCCGAAATGCCCGATCGTATAACCAATAGCTCCAAACGCTCCAATCGGGGCAGCGCGCATCACATAACCAATAATTTTAAAGAATACGAGTGAAAGTTTATCTAATGAGTCAATAATGCCTTTTCCTTTATCTCCAATTGCAGCTAAACCTACTCCGAATAGAATAGAGAAGAAGAGAACTTGTAAAATATCACCTTTTGCAAATGCATCAACCATATTAGAAGGAACAATATGAGTCACAAATTCAATCCAGTCGATGCCTTTTGCTTCTCCACTTTCTGTTGTGTATGCTGAAACGTCTCCTTTATCAAGTGAATCATAATCAAGACCTGCTCCAGGCTTTACAAGGTTTACTACAACGAGTCCAATTACAAGTGCGAGCGTTGTGACAACTTCAAAATAAATGAATGCTTTTCCGCCAACTTTTCCAACTTTCTTCATATCGCCCATTTTTGCGATACCAAGCACAATCGTTAAAAAGATAATAGGAGCAATAACCATTTTAACAGCATTAATGAACGTGTCGCCGAGCGGCTTTAGTTCTTTTCCGATGTTTGGCCAAATAAGCCCAACAAGCACACCCAGCGCGATGGCTGTTAGCACTTGAAACGTTAAATTTTTAAAAAGTCTCTTCATCGTCTTTCATCCCCTTTGTCCCCTTAATCAACAACTCTATAAATAAATGATATCGCTTTCAAATAATTTTGAACATTTTATGAACTTATCGGACATTTTGGTCTTTTTGGTCTTAACCTTTTCTTTTAAAACTTAAAAAAGCAAAACGCTCTTTTTTTCGAATGATCGAAGAATGAATAAGAGAAGGAAATCTCCCGAAAGATTGTCGAGAAATAGACTAACAGAAATGGCTTTGAGGTAAACCAAAAGAGCTTCAGCATGCTGAAGCTCTTTTCTTACAGGTCCGTCTTCTAGTAATGATTTTCATCATAAAGGTAGCGGTTAATAGGGCGACCAACGCCTCCGTACTGAATATCAATTTTAACGGCTTTTGTTTTTTCTAAATAATCTAAGTAGCGTCGGGCTGTTACCCGGGCAATACCGACACCGTTGGCAACTTCTTCAGCTGAGTGTGGCTCCCTTTGCTTTTTTAAATAATCGACAATAACAGTGAGCGTAAATTCATTAAGTCCTTTTGGCAAAAGAGAAGAAAAGTTTTCCTTTTTCGATGATGAATATAAAATAGAATCAAGCTGCTCTTGTGATAACGTGCTTTCCGTGTTTATTCGCTTTTGATAGTTTCGATATTTTTCAAGCGCTTGCTGAAGGCGTTCAAACGTGAATGGCTTCATAATATAATCAATGGCTCCGTTTTGGAGCACTTTTTTGATCGTTTCACCATCTTTTGCAGCAGAAACAACGATAATATCTGTTGTGAAATTTTCGCTTCGCAGTTTTTGTAGTGTTGCAACACCGTTTAGCTTTGGCATAAAAATATCAAGAAGGGCAAGCTCTGGATCCAGTTCCTTTAGCTTTTCTAACCCTTCCTCACCATTGCTTGCTGTTCCAACGACTGTAAATCCTTGCACTTTATTAATAAATGTTTTATTGAGTTCTTGTACCATTGGATCATCTTCAATAATAAGAACTGAAACGTCATTTTTAGTCATTGCTGTTCCTCCATCCTAGAGTGGAAAGGTAATTAAAAAGGTTGTACCATAGCCAACATCTGAAGTAACGGTAATCTCTCCGTCACCTTTATCAACAACTTGTTTTACAAGGTATAAGCCAATGCCTTGACCGCTTTCTTTTCCTTTTGTAAAATGTCGGTGGAAAAGAAGCGGCACATCATGATCTTCAATGCCAATTCCATTATCCTCAACAAGAATCGCGCATACTCCTTCTGATTCATCAATGCTCACATCAATTCGCTTCTCGGTGTGTGAGCTTTTTTCAAGAGCATCAAACGCATTTTCAATTAAGTTGCCAAGCAGAATAACGAAATCGTGATAATCAAGACCTGGGGGAAAGTCTGTAAGCGATGAGTTAGGATCAATCACAACGTCAATATCAAGCTCTTTGCCGCGGCTTACTTTGCTTAAGAGCAGCCCTGACACAGCAGGATGGTGAATATGCTCATTAAGGAAGTTTGTAAGCTTTTCCTGCTCTTTTGAAATTTGAAAAACAAACTGAAGAGCTTCTGCTGTACGTCCAAGCTGAATAAGGCCTGCAATGCTATGAAGCTTGTTCATATGCTCATGATTTTGTACACGTAGGGCATCGACGAAGTTTTTTACGCCTGTTAATTCTTCAGCAAGCGCGGCCACTTCTGTGCGATCTTGAAAAATTGCCACAGCTCCAATGCGCTCATCATTTACTTTAATCGGAAAGCGATTACTAAAAATCCGCTTGCCGCTCATTTGAATTTCCTGATTATGCACGTGACGATTTGAATAAAGAATCTCAGGAAGGTGAGTGTCTTTTAATACTGAACGAATCAGCTTGCCGACTACCTCGCCTTGGACATTAAAGATGGAGCGTGCTTTCTCGTTAAAAATCGTAATCTCTTCCTTATTATCAATCGCAATTACCCCTTCATTCAACGCATGAAATGTGGCTGTCCGCTCTTCAAGAATGCGGACAATTTCATGTGGCTCAAGCTTGAACATTTGATTTTTAATATGTCGTGCAAGCATAAAAGAGCCAATGACGCCAAAAAGTAGGGTAATGAATAAAACAATGAAAATTTCTTTTTTTAAGTTCATCAAAATATCCCATGTGCTAGGGAGTGTTTTGCCAACAAGGACAACGCCAATTTGATTAAGCTCCTCGTCTTTAATAGGAACAAAAGCTCTCAAGGACGTTCCTAATTCTCCGCGTGCTTTTGATAGATAAATATGTTCAGCAAATGCTGCGTCTTCATCTCGTCCCTTGGATACTTTTCCTAGCAACTCATTTGCCGGATGAGAGTAGCGGATATGCTCCATATTCATCACAACGATATAGTCTGCTCCGTTGATGATTCTGAGCCGTTCAATAATCGGATTCAGTTTCTTCCAGCCTTCTTTTTCCCGGAGCATTTCCTCGACATCTGTGAGCTCTGCGACCGTTCTCGCTGTGTTCATTGAGCGCATCCCAATTTCCTGTTCTTTTGTTTGACCAACAATCCCGACTAAAAAAATCCCGGCAATTAAAAGTGAGAAAAGAACAATTGCGTATGATAGAGTTGTAATTTTCCAGCTTATTGATAGTTTTTTGAGCATGGCAGGATCCTCTCAAGTAGAAAATAAATATGTTTTATAAGCTAACTTATCCTATAATAATAGTATGAAAAAGCTTTAAAAAGAAAGGTAGGGATGATGTGAAAAAAACAATTCTTCTCATCCTTTTTTTGTTTACTGGTATTGTAACCGCTATCGTGTTTGGATTCCATCATCTTTTTCCTTTTAAGGAACTTCCTTATGATGATGATCAGAAAGGATTAAGGGATCAAGTTTTAATTAAGTTCAGCCACGTTGTTGCCGAAAATACACCAAAAGGGCTCGCAGTAGACAGGTTTGCTAGACTTGTAGAAGAAAAGTCAGACGGTAAAATCAAAGTGGCTGTTTTTCCAAATGGAAGTCTTTATTCAGATATTGAAGAAGTCTCAGCATTAGAAGAAGGAAAAGTACAGATGATTGCACCCGCCACTTCAAAGCTCCAAATGCTGTCACCAAAATGGGGCGTACTTGACTTGCCGTTCATTTTTCCGAATGAGGAAGCCGTTCGACATGGACTTGAAGGACCCATTGGAAAAGAGCTGTTACAAACATTAGATGGAACAGATATCAAAGGGCTTGCTCTATGGTCTAACGGTTTTAAGCAGCTTACAACAAATGAGAAAGTGATTAAAAAACCTGAAGATGTGAGCGGACAAAAATTTCGGATTATGCAAAGTCCTGTCTTAGATGCTCAGTTTACAATGCTTGGAGCAGACGGTATTCAGCACCAGTTCAACGATACCTATTCTTTGCTTAATAGGAAGGAAATTGATGGGGAAGAAAATACGGTGTCTAACATTTATTCAAAAGGATTTTATAATGTTCAGCAAAACATGACAATCACAAATCATGGCTATCTTGCTTACGCAGTAATGATTAATCGTTCATTTTGGGATGAACAAGATGAGGAAACGAAGAACATTATTTTAGAAGCCATGAAAGAAGCGACAGCGTGGAATGAAAAAGAGGCACTTGAAAAAAACAAAGAGCAGCTTCAGTATATCCGCAAAAACTCGTCAATGAAGATTCATACATTAACGAAAAAAGAGCGCAAAGAATGGCTTAAAGCGCTATCTCCTCTTTATAAGAAATATGAAGAAGAATTCGGTCCATCACTCATAAAGGAAGCGATAAAGCTTAGAGACGGCAATTTTTAGTTCATAGGACCAAACGGCTCTTGAATATAGGGGAGCGTTCCGCGTAGAATACAAAATGAGACAAAAAACGTGAATGTACGTATAAATCTTGTCATATTGGATATAAGGGTTGAAGAACAGAAAAGTGGTGAGAGTTTGACAGCGAAAGAAAAAGTGGTCGTAATTATCGGTCCAACGGCCGTTGGAAAAACCGAGCTAAGCATAAAGCTCGCAAAAAAGCTGAACGCTGAGATTATATCAGGAGACTCGATGCAAATTTACCGAGGAATGGATATTGGCACAGCGAAAATTACGGAAGGGGAGATGGATGGTGTTGTGCATCATCTTATTGACATTAAGGATCCGGACGAAAGTTTCTCTGTTGCCGAATTTCAAAAGCTTGTGCGCGACAAAATGCGCGATATTACAAGTAGAGGAAAGCTGCCGATGATTGTAGGTGGAACAGGGCTTTATATTCAAGCGGCACTTTACGACTACGAGTTTACAAAAGAAAAAGCAAACAGTGCAGTTCGCACGAGTCTAGAAGAGCGTCTAGGTCGCGTAGGAGCAGAAGTGCTTCACAGTGAGCTCCAAAAAGTGGATCCGCTAAGCGCAGAGCGCATTCATATGAATAACACAAGACGGGTCATCCGCGCGCTTGAAGTATACGAAACAACAGGAACGCCGTTTAGTGAGCATGTTGACGAAGAAAAGCATGAGCTTCTTTATGATGTAGTCTTTATTGGACTTACAATGGAGCGAGAGAAACTATATGCGAGAATCAACGAGCGCGTTGATATTATGATGAGTAAGGGACTTTTAAAAGAGGTTTCAGATTTAATCCAAAGAGGAATTAATAAAGAGGCGCAGTCTGTTCAAGCAATCGGCTATAAAGAGCTGTACGATTTTGCGGAAGGGCGCACAAGCTTAGAGGAAGCTGTTGAGCTCTTAAAGCGCAATTCAAGACGATATGCAAAACGTCAGCTCACATGGTTCCGCAATCGTTTGCCTATACAGTGGTTTGACATGACAGATGCTCGTCCTTCTGAAAAGTTTGCTGAAATTTTTGCTTATATAGAAGGAAAATAGGATATAATCGAGAAATAGTTAGCTTATAGAGATAAAGAGGAGGCAATATCATGAAACAGTCAATCAACATTCAAGATCAGTTTTTAAATCAGCTTCGCAAAGACAACGTATTTGTAACAGTATTCCTACTAAACGGTTTTCAACTTCGCGGCCTTGTAAAAGGGTTCGATAATTTTACCGTTTTATTAGAAACGGAAGGCAAACAGCAGCTTATCTATAAGCATGCGATCTCGACGTTTGCGCCAAACAAACCTGTTTCAATGGAATTTGAATAAATACAAGGCGCTCATGCCTATGTTTTACATAAAAGAGGCAACCTCATCATGAGGTTGCCTCTTTTTCTATTTATGTGCGAGAGATTATTTTTTGGTTCGTTTGGTTGAGATACTCTTTTTCAAGTTCTTGAAGCGAAAACTCGTAAAGATGTTTTCCATACTTTTTATATAACCCAACGTTTAATAGTTTTGTGATTAGTTGATTTTTGCGGTCTTCTGCCGCTTTTTGTTTCACTTTGTTCATATTTGACATTCCTTTCACAACTTGAAAGCATTTTCTCTAAAAAGGTTATTCCCACATTAACAAATTTCTAAACAGCTTTAGATTTTTAACATGGATTTTTTTCTTTTAACATAAAGTGAAAGAAAGAGAGGTTTTTTGAAGATGTGAGAATCAGCACAAGAAGTAAAGAGGTGAACGTTCTTGGAGAGACCAGTTACGCTAAAAAATAACGGTCAAATTAACATCGTTTTAAATAATGAAACGCAAAAAACACATGGAACTCAAACTTCCTCCTTTATCCCTGTTGTAAAGCAAGAGGTAAAACATGAAGCCCTTCGCGATATCGAAAGAGAGATGGCAAAGCTTGTTGGTATGGAAGAAATGAAGCGCATCGTGAAAGAAGTGTACGCATGGCTTTACGTGAGCAAAAGGCGCGAAGAAATCGGTTTGAAAGCTGAAAAACAGGCGCTTCATATGATGTTCAAAGGAAATCCAGGCACAGGGAAAACAACAGTTGCGAGACTTCTAGCCAAACTGTTTCTTGAAATGAAGGTGCTCTCAAAAGGGCATTTAATTGAAGCAGAGCGGGCAGATTTAGTTGGGGAATATATCGGACATACGGCGCAAAAGACGCGTGATCTCATAAAAAAAGCAATGGGCGGCATTTTGTTTATTGATGAAGCTTATTCACTTGGCAGAGGCGGAGAGAAAGACTTTGGAAAAGAAGCCATCGACACGCTTGTAAAACATATGGAAGACAGACATCAAGAGTTTGTGCTGATCTTAGCGGGGTATTCCCGCGAGATGGATAACTTCTTAATGCTGAATCCAGGCTTAAAATCGAGATTTCCACTTGTGATTGATTTTAAAGATTATACAGTAAGTGAGCTTTTGCAAATTGCGGATAAAATGTTAAAAGAACGTCAATACGAGCTGACAAAAGAAGCGCTGTATAAACTTCGTCAGCATTTAAACGACGTAACAGGACAGTCAAGCCTTCAAACTTTCAGCAATGGACGCTATGTCAGGAACGTGATTGAGAAGTCGATTCGCTCACAAGCCATGCGGCTCCTCACAACAAATAAGTTCGATCGTGAAGAATTGATGACGTTAAAGAGTATTGATTTAATTTTATCAGACGGAGAAAAGGTGTCGTTTTGAGACGACACCTTTTCTTACATTTCTGTTCCTCTTTCTTGGCGAAGCGATCTGAAAGGCAAGCGCCATTTATAAAAAAGAGAGCACATCCGAAGCCCAACAATTCCAACAAGAAGAACATAGAGGCTGATGGGCGTTGTTGCAATGTTAAGCCCGATGAAAAGCGCAGCCATCACAGCCCACACCGCATAAATCTCATCATGCAGTACAAGCGGCTTTCGTCTTGCAAGCAAGTCACGCACAAGTCCGCCACCACATCCTGTTAAAACAGCGGCTACGATAACCGCGCTAAGAGGGTGGTTCATCTCTGTTGCATAAAGCGCGCCTTGAATGGCAAATGCGGCAAGCCCAATTGCGTCCGTTAAGTTTCCCCACTTGTGCCAGTGTTTTAATAAATGATTAGGAAATAAAAAGACCAGTGTAATCGAAATAAGCGCAATGTGGAAATACATGCTTTGATCCCAAAGCGTGGAAACCGGAACGCCGATTAGCACATTTCGGATGGCACCTCCACCAAATGCGGTAACAATCCCTAAAATATAAACGCCTAAAATATCATATTCTTCTTCCATGGCGATAATCGCGCCGCTGATTGCGAACGCAATTGTTCCAATGATGCTTAACACTTCCCACGTCACGCCAGACTCAACCCCCATAAATACGAAATCATTCAAATTGTATGCCGATTTCTCTATTTATTCAAGAGGATATCGGGCATTTTAAAATAAAAGCTTTAAAAATTTTGTAAACTCCCGCATCTTTTTGCTATGATAGGATTGATTTAGCAATTAGGTGAATATATGAGAAGAAAGTAGGAAAAAGTTTGCATACTTTACAACGAAACGAAAAGGAAAAAACTGTACTTGTTGGCTGTCAGCTTCCAGGGGATGACGAAGTTCGCTTCGGCCATTCGTTAGATGAGCTCGAGTCGTTAACAGAAACGGCTGGTGGAGAAGTAATTTTGACGCTAACGCAAAAGCGTGAACGAGTCCATCCTGCTACATATATTGGAAAAGGAAAGCTTGAAGAACTGCTCGCAGCTGTTGAAGAAACAGAGCCTGATCTTGTTGTATTCAATGACGAGCTTTCACCAAGTCAGCTTCGCAACTTAACAGACATGCTAAGCGTTCGGATTATTGACAGAACGCAGCTTATTTTAGATATCTTTGCACAGCGCGCTGCAACCAAAGAAGGACACCTGCAAGTTGAGCTTGCACAGCTCAACTATTTATTACCTCGCTTGTCAGGGCAAGGTGTGAATTTATCTCGTCTTGGAGCCGGAATCGGAACGCGCGGACCTGGGGAAACAAAGCTTGAAACAGACCGACGTCACATTCGCGGCAGAATTCATGATTTAAAACAGCAGCTTAAAACAGTTGTTGAACACCGCAAACGCTATAGAGCGCGTCGTAAGGAAAATCAGTCGATTCAAGTATCACTTGTTGGCTATACAAACGCAGGGAAATCAACGCTTTTTAACAAGTTGACAAATGCAGGAACATTTGAGGAGAACCAGCTTTTTGCAACGCTTGATCCGCTAACGCGCAAAACGCAGCTTCCATCAGGACTTGATATTTTGCTAACAGATACGGTTGGATTTATTCAAGACTTGCCAACAACGCTTGTTGCTGCTTTCCGTTCAACGCTTGAAGAAGTAACAGAAGCCGATTTTATCTTACATGTTGTTGACAGCTCAAATCCGGATTACACAACACATGAAAAAACGGTACATAAACTCTTAGAAGAGTTAAATGTTACAGACGTACCGATGTTAACCGTTTATAATAAGAAGGATGAAGTGGATCCGGAATTTATCCCGTCTACAACAGAGTCCTTATTAATCTCAGCGCTTGACGCTAAGGATATTGAAGAGCTTAAAACTAAAACGCTTGATCTTATCAAATCTTCGATGGAGCACTACAATGTAGAGCTTTCGCCAGGTGAAGGAGAGTGGCTGTCAACTCTAAAACGCGACAGTATTTTAGAAGGTTTTCATTTTAATGAAGAAAAAGAAGTATATGAATGCAGCGGCTATATAGCTAAAACACATCCGCTGTATGAATCATTGAGGGAGCGAGAAAAGTAATATGTTAGAAAAGTTGTACGGAACAAAATTAGCACGCATTGCAGAAGAAGTAGAAGCACTCATTAAGGAAAGACACGGGGAAGTAGATGTAATTGCTCAATACAACCAGCATCGCGTGTTAAAAAGTTTCCGTGAGCATCAAATTGGTGACGTGCACTTTACACCATCAACAGGATATGGTTATGACGATATTGGAAGAGATGCGCTTGAACGTGTTTATGCTGACGTGTTCGGAACAGATGCAGCTCTTGTACGTCCGCAAATTATTTCAGGGACGCATGCCATTTCAACAGCCCTATTTGGTGTGCTTCGCCCAGGGGACGAGCTTTTATATATTACAGGAAAGCCGTACGATACACTTGAAGAAATTGTGGGCATCAGAGGCAAAGAAGGCATTGGCTCGTTAAAAGACTTTAATATTGGCTATCATGCCGTTCCGCTAGGGGAAGACGGAAACGTCGATTTCGAAGCTGTAAAAGAAAGCATGAATGAACATACGAAAATGATTGGCATTCAGCGTTCAAAAGGTTATGGCATTCGTCCGTCGTTTACTGTAGAACAAATTCGGGAAATGATTACTTTCGTCAAAAACATTAACCCAGATGTTATTGTTTTTGTTGATAACTGTTACGGTGAATTTGTTGAAACAATGGAGCCATCACATGTTGGCGCAGATCTTATGGCAGGCTCGCTTATTAAAAACCCGGGCGGCGGCTTGGCGAAAATCGGTGGCTATATTGCGGGTCGTTGTGACCTTGTTGAGCTTTGCTCATACCGTATGACAGCACCAGGACTTGGCAGTGAAGCAGGTGCATCACTATACAGCCTTCAAGAAATGTATCAAGGTTTCTTTATGGCGCCACACACTGTGGCGCAAGCGTTAAAAGGCGCGATTTTCACATCTGCGCTTCTAGAACGTCTTGGCATGAATACAAGTCCAAAATGGCATGAAAGCCGGACAGACCTTATTCAATCTGTTCAGTTTGATGAGCGAGACAAAATGGTTGCTTTTTGCCAAGCTATTCAATATGCTTCACCAATTAATTCCCACGTTACTCCGTATCCAAGCTATATGCCTGGCTATGAAGATGACGTGATTATGGCAGCAGGTACGTTCATCCAAGGAGCAAGCCTTGAATTAACGGCGGACGGACCGATTCGTCCTCCATTTGTAGCATATGTACAAGGCGGACTAACGTATGAGCACGTAAAGATTGCGATTCTTTCCGCTGTAACGTCATTAATCGAAAAAGAGTTGTTAGCTCTGTAACGCTTTCATAAAAAAGATTTAGTTAATATATACAAAAGAAAAATAACGTGAATTGCTGATGATAACTCTTTGTTCTCAGCTGCTCTAGGGCTCTAGAACAAAGGGGAAAAACAGTGCGTCTGAAAATTCATAAAAAATAATGTTAGAAAAACTAACATATAATTGACACAGGAATTCACATGTTCTACAATAAGGGTAGTTAAGTAAAGGAGGAACGAAATATGGGTGATAATATTCGTCGAAACATGCCTTTATTTCCAATGAGTATCGTTATGAAATTGACAGAACTATCAGCAAGGCAGGTTCGTTACTATGAGGAACACGATCTTATTGCTCCTGCGAGAACAGAAGGAAATCGACGTCTTTTCACATTTAACGACGTTGATAAGCTTCTTGAAATCAAGGAACTAATTGAAAGAGGCGTCAATTTAGCTGGAATCAAGCAAATTTTCGAAGTTCAAAAGGAAAAAGGCAAGTATACAAAAACAGAAGTAAAGACGCCAGACCAAGAGATGAGCGAAGAAGAACTTCGCAAACTATGGCGCTCTGAAATTACGCACCAAGCGGGAAGACAAAACCGCACAGCGTTAAATCAAGGGGATATGTCACGCTTTTTCCATTAATAATGTAAGGGTTACTTCATTTTGAAGTATTCTAAATAAATTACTAGTGTTAGTTATTCAGGGGAGGATAAATGATGGCAAAGTACACAAAAGAAGACATTTTCAAAATGGCGAACGAAGAGAACGTAAAATATATCCGCTTGCAGTTTACGGATATCCTAGGAACGATTAAAAACGTTGAAATTCCTTCAAGTCAGCTTGAAAAAGCGCTTGATAATAAAATGATGTTTGACGGATCTTCAATTGAAGGCTTTGTTCGTATTGAAGAATCTGATATGTACTTATATCCGGATCTTGACACATGGGTAGTGTTCCCATGGACATCTGAAAAAGGAAAAGTAGCTCGTCTTATTTGTGACATCTACAATCCAGACGGCACTCCATTCGAAGGGGACCCTCGTAACAACTTGAAGCGCATCTTAAAAGAGATGGAAGAACTAGGCTTCACAGATTTCAATCTTGGACCTGAGCCAGAATTCTTCTTATTCAAGTTAGATGAAAAGGGAGAGCCAACTCTTGAACTAAACGATAAAGGCGGATATTTTGACCTAGCACCAACAGACTTAGGTGAAAACTGCCGTCGTGATATCGTGCTTGAGCTTGAAGAAATGGGCTTTGAGGTTGAAGCATCTCACCATGAGGTTGCTCCTGGTCAGCACGAAATCGACTTCAAATATGCAAATGCCCTAAGAGCATGCGATGACATCCAAACGTTCAAGCTTGTTGTCAAAACAATCGCACGCAAACACGGACTACATGCAACATTTATGCCAAAACCACTTTTCGGTGTTAACGGTTCTGGTATGCACTGTAACTTATCTCTATTTAATAATGGACAAAACTCATTCTTCGATAAAGACGCTGACCTTCAGCTAAGCGACACAGCTCGCCAGTTTATCGCAGGAATTGTTAAGCACGCAACAAGCTTTACAGCTGTAACAAACCCAACAGTTAACTCATACAAACGTCTTGTACCTGGATATGAAGCACCATGTTATGTTGCTTGGTCTGCACAAAACCGCAGCCCGTTAATTCGTATCCCAGCATCACGCGGTCTTAGCACACGTGTTGAAGTACGTAGCGTTGACCCTGCAGCAAACCCATACTTAGCAATCGCTGTTATGCTTGCAGCAGGTCTTGACGGAATTAAAAACAAACTAACTCCGCCAAAACCAATTGACCGCAACATCTACGTTATGAACAAGCCAGAGCGTGAACAAGAAGGCATCTCAGACCTTCCAGCAACACTTGCTGCAGCGCTTGAAGAGCTTAAATCAAACGAAGTAATGGTTAATGCCCTAGGAAAACACCTATTCGAACACTTCATCGAAGCGAAAGAAATCGAGTGGGATATGTTCCGTACGCAAGTACATCCATGGGAACGTGACCAATATATGACGCTTTATTAAGAGATTAATAAAGTGATAGAAGCCCTTGATACGAAGAGTATCAAGGGCTTCTTTTATGGATTGCTCAACGTGTAATGAAACATCTTATATACCTTACTTACTTACTTTTGAAAGAAACTGATCGATTCGCTCTTTTTGCCGGAAGTGGTGTCGGAAATGCATTTCGATTAGCTGAAAATATTCCTCCGCATTTAAATATCCCATTGCCCGGTGCTGAACTTTCTGGCTTGCCGGGATGTCAGAGAGCTTTCTTTCGATCTCCCGCATTTTCTCATTGGTTTGAAGAAGTCCTTCCTTTACCTCTTCTTTTCCTGTAGGATTTGGCGGCGTGAAATCCGGTGTATCCGGACCTTTTACTCTGATTGGAGGAAACGTTCCTTCTTTAAAAATCGATTCGCCTATTTCTGTTTTTTGGCCCCCATCGGAAGCATTGCCATTAGCACATTGCTCAATTGCTTTCAAATGAAGATCAAGAGTGCACTTTATTAAATGATTGTACATTTGTCCTAATGACCATTCATCCTCAGAAGGCTTTCTCCTAAACTCATCTAGCGAATATTTACTTAACTCTTCAATATAATATGTAACCACCTGTTCGAATCGCTTCAATATCTCTTTTGTATCCAATTGATCTCCCACTTTCTTGATAATTTTTTTCTTCTTATAGTACGTTACAATGCTAAATGAAATAACATCTTCTGAATAAACTTCGATTACCTTACAAATAATACCTTTTATTTTTTTCAATAAAATGAAGGTGTAAACGCAAATTCATGCTTAATATTATTATCAATGCATATAAATTCCTGACCCTTTAATGGAACGATGTTAAATATGAAACAAACGGACTGGTAAAGGAAAAGTCGATCTGTAACGAGTCATAATTGAAGCTATTTGAAGAAATGCTTGTTGAGGTCACGTAGGCATGCTAATATTATTCAAAAATAAATAATTATTTATTTTTGAATACCCTTTGTTTATAAGCATTGAAGGGAGTATATTTCAAAAATGAATAATTATAATCAATTTGAAAAGGTGTTGACCATGAAACAAAAAGACTGGAACGAAAATGAATTAATTCTTAATTCTTTAAAAGATGATTTGCTGGTAACAAATCGGGATGGAATCATTGTAAGAGCCAGTAAAGGTTCGGGTGACATTTATAATGTTAATTCGGAAAAACTGGTAGGACAGTCGGTTTATGAGTTAGAATTACAAGGTTTATTCACGCCTAATGTGACGTCGATTATTTTGCGGGATAAAAAGAAAGTAACATTGGTGCAAACGACCAAACAAGGGAAGAAATTATTAGTCACCGGAATCCCTGTCAAGGATGCGAAAGGAGAGATCGTACGAGTCGTCAGCTATTCTCACGATATCACGGAGTTAATAGAGGTTAAGAAATATTTAGATTCCATGGAAGATGAAATGGGACGCGTAAAAACGGAATTGGAAATGCTCAGAAACAAACATCTGCTGACAGAAGGACTAGTGGCAAAAAGTGAAAAAATGCAAAACGTTCTTTCGACAGCTGTACAAGTTTCAGATGTTGATGTAAATGTGCTACTCCTTGGTGAATCTGGGGTTGGAAAGTCTCATTTAGCTAAATTTATACATAATAAGAGTCCTAGAAACAACGGAGCTTTTATAGAAGTCAACTGTGGGGCTATTCCCGATCATTTGTTTGAAGCTGAATTTTTCGGCTATGAAGCAGGGGCTTTTACAGGCGCTTCGCGTAATGGAAAAGTCGGGTTGGTAGAGCTAGCTGATAGGGGAACGTTATTTTTAGATGAAATAGGGGAACTTTCTCTCACCCATCAAGTGAAAGTATTAAAATTCATTCAGGAGAAACAATTTTACCGAGTCGGAGGTAGAAAGCTGAGAAAGGTTGATTGCCGGCTTATTGCAGCAACGAACAAAGACTTGGAAAAAGGAGTGAGGGAAAAAGAGTTTAGGGAAGACCTTTATTTTCGTTTAAGTGTCGTTCCCATCACAATCCCTCCGTTGCGCGATCGGCCAGAAGACATTTTCCCTATCATTACCTATTTTCTTCAGCAATTTGAAAAAAAGTACAACAGAACAAAAGAGCTTGATGAAGCTGTTACTCATAGCTTATTGACA
Organism: Priestia sp. TRM10; assembly: GCF_057808375.1. NCBI lineage: Bacteria > Bacillati > Bacillota > Bacilli > Caryophanales > Bacillaceae > Priestia > Priestia sp. TRM10. Next base: position 590,158 of record NZ_JBJZOT010000015.1, on the reverse strand, counting down.
TATGAATGGAAAGGAAATATCCGAGAATTAATTAATATGATTGAACGTTTAGTGGTAACTTCTCCTACCACGTTAGTTACTGCAGAACACTTGCCGCAATCGATAAGAAATCAAGAGACACAAGGAATCTTTCAACGGGCAGACGGTCTAATGCTTAAGGATGCGTTAGAATATGTGGAAAAAGAAATGTTATTAAAAGCCAAAAAGCAAAATAGAACCACCATTGAAATGGCAAATGCTTTAGGGATCAGTCAGCCTTCAGTTGTAAGAAAATTAAAAAAATATAACATTTAATAACTCCTCTTTGGCATGAAACTTGCAATTAGGAAGGGTAGGTGTTTTTAAAAAAATTCACCTACCCTACATTTGTTTAAGGAGGCCTTTTATGACTGAACCATGGAATCACTTAATGGATCATTTATCCGATCTGCTTGCTCCAAGTATGGCAAAGGATCATCCGAATCTCCCAGTTGTTAAAGCGGAAGGTTGCTATTATTACGGACTGGACGGAAGAAAATATTTAGATTTTACTTCGGGTATCGCGACAGCAAACACAGGACATCGACACCCCAAAGTGATACATGCGATTAAAGAGGCGGCTGATCATTTGATGCACGGGCCGTCTGGAGTAATTATGTATGAGTCTATCCTTAGATTGGCAGAAGAATTAAAAACGATACTCCCTAAAGGTCTTGACTGCTTTTTCTTTGCTAATAGCGGAACAGAAGCGATCGAAGGCGCCATTAAATTAGCAAAACATGTGACGAAAAGACCGTATGTTGTTTCATTCATGGGTTGTTTTCACGGTCGCTCACTAGGCGCATTGAGCGTGACAACTTCGAAAAGTAAATATCGCAAATTTTTGCAGCCTACAGGGCTTGTTTATCAAGTTCCTTATGCCAATCCGACGGCATGTCCAGTTCATGAAGATCCGGAAGAATACTTCAAGAAAAAACTAGAAAATGACTTTGACGTACTTTTTAAGCACCAAGTAACCCCAGAAGAAGTCGCCTGCATGATTATTGAACCCGTACTTGGAGAAGGGGGATATATTATCCCTCCAAAAGGGTGGTTGGAAAAAATCCGGGAAGTTTGTGATGAGCATGGCATCCTGTTAATTTTTGATGAGGTCCAAACGGGATTTGGAAGAACGGGAGATTGGTTTGCATCTCAAACATTTGGCGTAACCCCTGATATTATGGCAATTGCAAAAGGAATAGCATCGGGGCTGCCGCTGAGCGCAACTGTTGCCTCTAAGGAACTTATGGAAAAGTGGCCAATTGGGAGCCATGGAACAACCTTTGGCGGAAACCCAATTGCTTGTTCAGCTGCACTAGCTACGATTGAAGTGTTAAAAGAAGAAAACCTGATCGCTAACTCCAAAATAATGGGCGATTATGCAACTAGGAAGCTTACTGAATTAAAAGCTCAGCATCCTATAATAGGCAGCATTCGTTCAGTTGGTCTTATGATTGGTATTGAAATTGTTGATTCATATACAGGAGAACCAGATGGACATACACTGTTGGAGATTCTTAACAAATGCTTGGAAAAAGGAGTTTTATTCTATTTATGTGGCAACAGCGGAGAGGTCATTCGTATGATTCCTCCATTAACGGTAACCAAAGAGGAAATTGATACGGGTATCCAAGTGTTGAGTGAGGCCATAATAGAAGTCGAAAAAGCGGCGAACATTCAACCTACAAACTTTTGAAGCGTTAACATGTTGGGGCTCTACTCGTATGCCAGCAGTGAAACTAGAATCACGAACGAACGTTGGCAGTGATAGTTTGTGAGCGCTTTTAAAATGTGAATGAATGTCATTAATTTAAATGGAAGGGGGCAAATTATGAATTTATTGGATACGGGTGTTATGCTCATGTATTTTGCGGTTTTGATTATCGCTGGATTTATTGGCTCCATTAAGGCGAAATCTTCAGAAGACTTTATGCTTGCAGGAAGAAATTTAGGAATGTTTATGTATCTGGGATGTTTATCTGCAGTTATTCTTGGGGGAGCTTCGACCATTGGAACAGCTCAACTCGGGTATGAACACGGAATTTCCGGTATTTGGTTCGTGACGATGATCGGTCTGGGTATCATTGCTCTGGGAACAATTTTCAACAAACGGATTTCCTCAATAAAAGTTACGACCATAAGTGAACTGCTAGGAAAAAAGTACAATAAAGAAACGAGATATGTCAGTGCCTTAATTGCTACCATTTACACCTTAATGATAACCGTAACTCAAGTGATTGGTATTGGATCCATCATCAGTGTATTGTTGGATTGGAATTTTATTCTTTCTATGCTTGTCGGGGGCAGCATTGTTTTGCTTTATACCATCCTTGGAGGCATGTGGAGTGTAACATTGACGGACATTATTCAATTTGTTGTTATGACTATCGGAATATTCGTTTTTATGTTACCAATCAGTCTTTCGGAAGCTGGAGGGATGGGAAAGCTTTTTTCGGAACTTCCAGCCTCACATTTTAATTTATTATCTATCGGATTTGGAGATATATTTCAATACTTTTTACTATTTACGTTAGGAATGGTAGTCTCTCAGGATATATGGCAACGCATCTTTACGGCTCGTTCTCAGTCCATCGCTAGGAAAGGATCGGTCTATGCCGGACTTTACAGTATTATTTATGCCATTGCTGGAAGCATTATCGGGATGTGTGCAATGGTTTTATTACCAAACATGGGAAATACTCAAAACACCTTTGCGAACTTCGCTATCGAAGTACTTCCTCCAGGGGTATTAGGATTCGTTCTGGCAAGTGTTTGTTCAGCTTTGATGTCAACCGCATCCGGAACCTTACTTGCATCTTCAACGCTTATTACAAATGATTTTATTAAAGTTGTATATAAAAATAAATCAGAAAAGGAAATCATATTTATTTCCAGGATGACGACTTTATGCGTTGGTGTGGTAGCCATTACTCTTGCTATTTGGATACAAGACGTATTAGTAGCACTAGATGTCGCCTATGCGATTCTATCCGGAGCTATTTTTGTACCCTTTGTAGCGGCGCTATTTTTAAAAAATGTCAAACCAAAATCAGGGTTTTATGCCATTATCGTCAGCACTATTGTCGTCATGGCAGGGCTAATGATAGAAGGTCTTTCATCTAAAAACCCGATTATATACGGCATGGTTAGCGGCATTATCGTAATTGCTGGGTTTACATTGGTGACAGTGAATAAAAAATCTTATCAACAAGTAAATAAATGATGCTCTACAAATTTTTAGTTCAAGATGAAACACAGATATTGTTACAGAACATGCATGATTGATAGTCAATTATATTAATAAGGAGGACAACCATGTATAAACCTAAAGATTCATCTAAATCACCGCGTTTTTGCGGCACACGTACATTTATGAGATTAGAACCAATAAGAACAACTGAAGATGTTGATTTTATTGTTGCAGGAGTACCATTCGATACTGCAGCCTCTAATAGGACTGGTCAGCGTCTTGGACCGCAGCATATCCGGAATTTTTCAGTATTGCTACGCCCGTACAATCCTGATCAGGATATCAATATCTTCGATTATTGTTCGGGAGTCGACTACGGCGATATTGATGTCATTCCTGGCAACATTCATAGAACCTATGAAAATATTGAATTAGAACTAGACAAAATTCTTGAAAAAAGGATTACGCCAATTTTGATGGGCGGTGATCATTCAATATCACTCGGTCATTTAAGAGCATTTGCTAAAAAGTATGGCCCTGTTGCCCTTGTTCACTTTGATTCTCACGGTGATACGTGGGACAACTATTATGGGGAAAAATATATGCACGGGACGCCGTTTCGCAGAGCTGTTGAAGAAGGACTGCTTGATGTAGCCCATTCAATCCAAGTAGGGATGCGGGGACCGCTATATGGACCAGAAGACATTGAAGATGCAAAAGATCTTGGCTTTGAAGTGATTACGATGAACGAAGTAAGGAAAATCGGTTTCGACAATGTGATGAAGCGAATTCACGAAAGGGTAGGGGACAAACCGGTGTTTGTCTCATATGATATTGATTTTCTCGACCCCGCTTATGCTCCGGGGACGGGGACACCGGAAGTTGGAGGTCCTACTAGTTATGAAGGATTAGAGTTTGTAAGAGGGTTAGATGGCCTTAACTTGGTTGGGTTTGATTTAGTTGAAGTTCTACCTTCTTACGACAGCGGCGAAATTACCGCTGTTGCTGCATCTTCAATTATTTATGAAATGATTACGTTGATTGCTTTAAAGAAACGAAACGAGCACTTACAGCAGGACGGAATATCGCCGTATTCCACTGGTCAACTATCCCGTTCCAGCGACCGGTAAACGCCCAATTGATTCAACGAACCTTCAGGAGCTTCACCTAATGGAAATTTTACTTATTTCTAGGAGGAGAAAAATAATGAATAATACAACTTATTTAAAGATCCCAACGTTTGAAACAGTAGCAGAAGAGCGCAGACATCGCAAAGAACGGCTGGTTGCTGCTTTCCGTCTCTTTTCCAAATTCGGTTTCGATGAGGGGATAGCAGGTCATATTACAGTACGGGATCCAGAATATACAGATCATTTCTGGGTCAATCCGTACGGAAAACATTTCAGTCAAGTTCGCGTATCCGACCTTTTGCTTGTCAACCATAAAGGAGAAATTGTAGAAGGCGATCAGCCTCTTAATGGAGCCGCCTTTGCTATTCATTCAGAAATCCATAATGCTCGACCGGATGTAGTGGCAGCGGCACATGCTCATTCGGTATACGGAAAAACATGGTCTACATTAGGTCGATTACTCGATCCGATTACCCAGGATGCTTGTCAATTTTATAATGACCATGGATTATTCGATGATTTTACGGGTGTAGTTTATGCGACTGAAGAGGGACAACGGATCGCAAAAGCTCTCGGTCATTATAAAGCGGTTATTTTGCGTAACCATGGATTATTAACAGTAGGACAATCCGTTGATTCCGCTGCTTGGTGGTTTATTACGATGGAACGTTCGTGCCAGGCACAGTTAATGGCTGAAGCGGCTGGAAAACCAATTCCTATTGACAAAAAACATGCAATGCTAACCGCTGAACAGACGGGAACCGAATATGAAGGATGGCTAAGCTTTCAACCTCTTTGGGAGAAACTTCAAAAGGAACAGCCTGATTTCTTGGATTAATATCAAATCTATCCCCATTCCTTTTGATATGAAGAGTGGGACTGCCCCCATGACGTGAGACAAATAAAAAACACCTTTTTGTTAAAGATCGTATACAAATGACCGAACGATAACGAAAAGGTGTTTTTTCTATGGGAACAAGAGTAAGTTATCCAGTAGAAGTGAAAGTTAACCATTTGCCTTCATTTAGAATACATTAGGAGTAATAATTAATAATTTATAGATGGGGTAGGTTTGGTATGATAAATAATCAGTCTACGGGTTCTACGCTAGAGACGGAAGAAATTAAACTAGCTTCTAGCCTTAAGATAGAATTACTTGCAGGTCTCTTCTCAACTGTAGGAGATGCCCTTGCCACATATGCAGCAAAACTTGCTATTGAAGAGGAAATAGAAGTTCAAATTACACAACAACAAGAAATAGACGAAGAAGACGCGCGTATAAGAAGGTTAGAAAAGCAAATTCAAGATTTACATGAGAAGATCAATCAACTATCTAAATAAAACCTCTAATATTAAAGGATACTTATTCGTCAGTGTCCTTTTTTATTTTATTAATCCGTATTTCTCAAACTCTTTTTCACTACCATTGAAAACATTAACATCAATAAACTTTTCTTCCCCGTCATATCCCTCTAACTTTTCTCGATCTGTATATTGCCAAAACGCCCACGTTCTCTTATCAGATAACGAAGGTTTTGTAAAAACATCTCTTATCCATATATCACACTGTTTGAAACTATCCTTAATATACAAATCATAAGCTTCTTTTGTTGTATAAAGAATAACAGGCTGTTTATAATGCTCCTCGAGTTTTTTTACCATTGTTTGAAGTTCTTTTTCGACTTCACTGCGCTTTGGAGGATTCTTTTTTTTGTCAGCATAAAACTCAACATCAATAACAGGAGGCAAGGACCCTTCCTCACGAGGCACTGTCTTAATAAAATTTTGAGCTTGCGTTACACCAGGACTGTCAAAGCTGAAAAAGTGGTAAGCGCCAGTTCGTAATGATGTTCCTTTCGCTTCTTTCCAATTATCTTCAAAATACTGATCAACATGACTGCTTCCTTCAGTCGACTTAATGAAAGCAAAGTCCACGTCTTGCTTCGCTAATGTATTCCAATTGATTTCTCCTTGATAAGCGGAGATATCAACACCCCTTACAGGATAATCCTTTGCGACACGAGCGTTAGGAATGAAGATCCCTTGATACCATAAAAAAACGAGCACTAGTGCTGCAATGATGATAAAAAGTAGAGGGGAAAAGAACCGTTTTCGTTTTTTTGCGTTTATATCTTCAACTATTGTTTTTCACTCCAATCCCTGAATGCTCTATTTACTTTCTTTTGGTAATGAATGCTAAGTAAGATATTACCACTATACTAATTTTCTTGCTATACCAATTGCTAGAATGATCCTTGCTCTATTAAAATTCCCTCCTTCCAAAATAAGAGAAAAACATCCATTATTATGAAAATAGTGTATAATTAAACTTAATTTTATAAAAAATGGAGGATCTTATAGTGGGGAGCTCAAAAACAAACCTGTTGATTTTTGTTCTTTTACTAGCTTTTATTGGTGTAATGGTGGCAGGGCAAATGAAAGAGAGAAATATTGCAAGAGAAGCAAGTGCAGGAAGTAGTCAAGAAGAGATTGACAAGGCAATGGCAGCGCTTGTTGAGCAAGATACAGAAGGGGAACATCCTTACAAAAATGAGAAAGTGGATTTTAAAGGAGAAGAATTTACATACTCACCGCTTGGGTCTAGCTTAACAGCAGGCTACTATGCTTCAAAAGAAGACAAAAAGTTTGCAAGTGTGTTAAGTAATTATATCCAAGAAGAGATGAACTACAAAGTATCACTAGAAGGACATAGTGCACATGAAGCATTGCTTATGCACGGGCTCGATGCTGTTCCAGAGATCAATAAGCAAGAGCCTGATCTTGTTTCAATTGAATTTGGGACAAGCGACTGCAGTGCCAAAAACAATATCCCCCTTGATACATTTCAAAAGCAGCTAGACCTTCTTGTTGATGACCTAACAGGAGAAGGAACTTCAAAACCTCAAGTTGTCCTTCTAACAACGTGGAGTGCCGGAGAACGTTGCCAAGCTTTTGATGAAGCCGTAAAAACAGTTGGGGAAGAGCATGATTTTCCTGTTGTTGATCTTTCTGAAGTATGGAGCAACAGTTCAAATGTAGGAAGAAAAGGTGTTCAAACGTATAACGGAGTTAGTGATAACCTTTATCCAAATGATCAAGGAATGGAAGTAATCGCAGGCAAGATTTTTGAAGAAGTGGAAGGACCGTTGAAAGAGAGAGGTTTAAAGGTCACTGAAAGTTAAGTGTAAGCTGTCCCAGGACAGCTTTTTTTTATGGTGTTAAATATCATTCTTTGAAAATAAATAAAGAATAGAAAAGGCCATCGTCTAGTCCACTTTCACTACTGCTTTCATAAGATATCATACATTAACACAGAAGGTGGTGGAAGTAATGAGCTCAGGTGGATCTGGAAAAGGCTTTGCTTTAGTTGTTGTTTTATTCATTCTACTCATCATTGTAGGTACTGCTTATGTTGGCGATGGCTATGGTGGTGGCTATGGCGGTGGCGGCTACGGCGGCGGCAGCTGTGGTGGCGGCGGCTTCTGTTAACAAATTAGATGTTAAATACGCACGAGAACAGGCTGGTTTGTCTGTTCTTGTACGTATTTACAATCTTTTATCCTTCATTTCTCATTCGTTCTTTAAATTCTTTCGGTGAACAGTTATTGTATCTTCTGAACAATTTATAAAATTGAGCCATATTAGGGATACCAACGTCATAGCCGATATTTTCAATGCTAAGATCACTTGTCACTAGTAAACGTTCTGCTTTTTTGATGCGCTTGTAATTTACATAATCAATAAATGATTTGCCCATCGTTTTCTTAAAGTACTTAATGAAATAGTGATAGCTTAAGTTTAATAGTGAACATGCTTCTTCTACGGTAATCTTGTTTTCTAAGTTTTGATCTATATAGGAGAGCACAGGCTGCAGGCGGTGTAGGGCAGCTTTTTCTGTATAGCTTAAAAGGTTGCGTGTATCATGTCTAAGAAGTAAGAGCATGATTCGTTTAATCATTGAACTGATAGCGATTTCATAACCGTTCAGCTTTGACTGAGATTCCGTGAAAATTTCCGTTATTAAAGTATGAAACTCCGTTTTTACCATGTCGTTTCCTTCAAAAATATAATTCATCACATCTAAAGGCTGAGTAAGTTCAGAGAAGCAGTAGAGATAAGGCATTGTACTTTGATCAAAGTGTTTTTGGAGATCAATTTGGAATACAATGTAACGCAATTTATCCGTATAAAGCTGGTGGGTGCGGTGCAGTTGAGAGGCTCCAAAAATTCTAACATCCCCAGGGCCGAGCACAGTATAATGGTCTTTACTTTGAATGCCTAAATAGCCATCTATAATCGCGAGCAGTTCGACTTCTTTATGATAATGCCAGCGGTGCTCTTCTAACGTTCTCATATCTCTTGTGCGATTATAAATTTCCCATATTTTTAAATAAAGCAGCGGATTTTGATACACAACTTCCTCATTCACCGCTTCTAAATCTTGAACATCATTGCTTTGTACTAGAGACACGCTACCTCCTCCTTTTTTAGAATATAACACATTTGGAGAGGGAGGGGACAGGCTTTTTACGTTGGATTTTCTTGAAGAAAGAAACACAATAGCACTTTTGAATATAAAGAGAGCCAGATTCAGCATATTTTTCCCTGCTGCTTTTTTTTATACTAATGACAAATCAATAAGAGAGGGGTTGTCGTAATGGTAAGAGTTACAGTATGGAATGAAAATCGCCATGAACAGAAAAATCCGGTTGTAAAGGAAATCTATCCCCAAGGAATTCATGGCACAATTGCAGCGTTTTTAGAAAAAGAAGGATTCCCTACTAGAACAGCAACATTAGATCAGGAGGAACATGGTCTTACAGAGGAAGTCTTACAAGAGACAGATGTTTTAGTATGGTGGGGGCATTTAGCGCATGACGAAGTAAAGGATGAAATCGTTGAAAAAGTAAAAGAGCGTGTCCTAGATGGAATGGGACTCATTGTTCTCCATTCAGGTCATTTCTCTAAAATCTTCAAAACATTAATGGGCACAAGCTGCGACTTAAAATGGCGTGAAGCGGATGATAAAGAGCGCTTATGGGTAGTAGAGCCTAGCCATCCAATTACAGAAGGAATTTCTGAATTTATTGAGCTCGAGCGTGAAGAAATGTACGGAGAGCATTTTGATATTCCAGCACCAGATGAGCTTATTTTCACAAGCTGGTTTGAAGGCGGCGAAGTATTCAGAAGCGGATGTACATATAAACGCGGAAATGGAAAAGTATTTTACTTTAGACCAGGACATGAAACATACCCAACTTACTACAATAAAGAAATTCAGCGTGTGATCAAAAATGCTGTTCAGTGGGCAAAGCCAGTTGACAGAAAAAGACCCCTATACGGGAACGCGAAACCGCTTGAACATATTACAATTAAAAATTAACAAAGCATTCTTAAAAACGAAAGGGGACTAAAATGATGGAGAAAATAAGAGTAGGCGTTATTGGATGTGGAAGTATTGCTCAGCATCGTCATTTACCTGAATATAAAATGAACAAAAACGTAGAAATTGTAGCCCTTTGTGACAAAAATGAAGAACGTGTTCATAGAGTGGCCGAAGAATACGGAGCAAAACCATATACGGATTACAAAGAGCTTATTGAAAGCGGCACTGTTGATGCTGTAAGCGTTTGTACACCGAACTATTTACACGCGGAAATCTCCATATTTGCTTTAAATCAAGGTCTTCATGTTCTATGCGAAAAACCGATGGCAACTTCTATAGAAGAAGCGGAAGAGATGATCCAAGCAGAGAAGAGAAGCGGTAAGAAACTGATGATTGGTCATAACCAACGTTTTGTGTCTTCGCATCAAAAAGCGCGCGAGCTTATTAAAAACGGTGAAATTGGTCGTGTTTATAGCTTCCGAACAGCTTTTGGCCATGGTGGACCAGCTCAATGGAGTGTCGAGGGAAAAGAAAGCTGGTTCTTTAAAAAAGAGGAAGCAATTATTGGAGCGATGGGCGATCTTGGCGTTCATAAAACAGATTTGCTTCGCTATCTTTTAGATGAAGAATTCGCGGAAGTTGGAGCATTTGTAGAAGACCATGCAAAAGACTATGGAGATACGGATGACAATGCGGTATGTGTATTAAAAACAAAGAGCGGCATTATCGGCACGCTCGCTGCAAGCTGGGCTTACATGGGGAAAGAAGACAACTCAACAATTATTTACGGTGAAAAAGCCATTCTCCGCCTAGAAGAAGACCCAACATACTCCCTAATTGCTCAATATGCAAATGGAGAAACGGTCAATTACCAGTTAGGAAAAATCCAGACAAATGAGGAAGGCGGCCAACGCAGTACTGGTGTTATTGATGCCTTTATTCATTGTATTGTAGAAGACGAATCATCACCTGTCTCAGGAGAAGAAGGATTAAAGTCACTTTCTGTTGTTCTCGCTGCTCTAAAATCAAGTCGAACAAAGAAGATTACAGAAATATAAGAGGTGAGAGATTTGAAAATAGGCATAATTGGTGCAGGAGGAATTGCAGTTAACAGGCATATTCCCGCATTTAAAGCGTTAGGTGATAAATGTACCATTTGGGGATTAAGTGATATTAACAGTGAAAGAGCTACAGAAGTAGCGAACGAGCATGGTATTCCCCACGTCTTTATCGATCATAGGGATTTATTAAAAGAAGTTGATGCTGTCTGCATTTGTACACCAAATAAATTTCATGCCCAATATGCGATTGAAGCATTAAATAGCGGTGTTCATGTGTTTTGTGAAAAGCCAATGGCCCTCTCTAAAAAAGAGTGTGAGGACATGATCGAAGCAGGGGAAAAGTCTGGAAAGAAGCTTGCTATTGCTTATCATTACCGCTTTATGAAAGAAGCGCAGGCAGCGAAGCGGATGATGTCAGAAGTAGGAACTCCGCTTGTAGCTCGCGTGAGGGCAATGCGTCGTCGCAAAGTTCCGGGGTGGGGCGTATTTACGAACAAGGAGTTGCAAGGCGGAGGAAGCTTAATTGATTATGGCTGCCATCTACTTGACTTAGCTCTTTGGCTTATGGGAAATCCAAAGCATATCGCTGTTAATGGAAGCGTATACAACAAACTTAGTAGAACACCAAATGGACTAAACGAGTGGGGGACATTCGATTATAAGACATTTGATGTTGATGATCATGTGACAGCTTATCTTAAGTTTGAAAACGGAGCTTCACTACTCTTAGAAGCGTCATGGGCTGCAAATATTAAAAGTGATGAAGAACATGTTAGCATCTCAGGTGTTGATGGAGGATTAAACGTGTTTCCATTTGAACTCTACACCTCTAAAAATGGGATGTTACTAAACAGCACTTCTCCTTGGATCGAAGGAGAAGACGATTATAGTTTCAGTCAGGCTAAAAATTTCATTGAGGCATGCGGGGGAGAGGCAGAGCTCGTCGTGAAGCCAGAAGGAGCTCTGCAAGTCTCAGCTATCATTGATGAAATCTATCAAAAAAGTACAGTGGAGGGAAGATAACATGAAACTTGGTGTATTTACGGTACTGTTTGCTCATCTCTCATTCGAAGAGATGCTAGATAAAGTAAAAGAAGCGGGACTTCACGCTGTTGAGATTGGAACAGGAAATTATCCGGGAAATCATCATTGTCCATTAGATGAACTGCTCGAAGATGAAGGGAAGAGAAAAGACTATCTCCAGAAAGTAAGAGAGCGTAATCTCATCATCAGTGCGTTCAGCTGCCATGGCAATCCGATTTCACCGGAGAAAGGCTTTGCAAAAGAGTCCGATGAAACGCTTCGTAAGACTATTAAACTAGCATCATTACTAGATGTTCCGGTTGTTAACTGCTTTTCAGGAACAGCAGGCGATCATGAAGATGCAAAATATCCGAACTGGCCTGTTACGCCGTGGCCAAATGAATATGGAGATGTATTAAAGTGGCAATGGGAAAACAAGCTGATTCCATACTGGAAAGAAATTGGAGAATATGCTGAAGAGCATGGAGTGAAAATTGGCTTAGAGCTTCACGGCGGGTTTTTGGTTCATACGCCATATACATTATTAAAGTTACGTGAGGAAACGAACAAGGCGATTGGAGCTAACTTAGATCCGAGTCATCTTTGGTGGCAAGGAATTGATCCTGTAGCAGCGATTAAAATTTTAGCTAAAGAAAACGCGATTCACCATTTCCATGCCAAAGACACATATTTGGATCAAGACAACATCAATATGTATGGATTAACAGACATGCAGCCATATGGTGAAGTTCGGTCGCGTGCTTGGACATTCAGATCTGTTGGATGTGGGCATGATGTGAAAGAATGGTCAGATATGATGAGTGCCTTACGCACGTATGGATATGATTATGTTGTGAGCATTGAACATGAAGATCCAATTATGTCTGTTGAAGAAGGATTCCAGCGGGCTGTTGCGAACTTAAAGAGCATTTTAATTGAAGAAACCCCTTCTGAATTGTGGTGGACGTAGTTTTTATCGCTTGATAAAAGGAGGAACGACGGATGAAGCGACTTTTAGTAGGAATGTCCACCATAGCCTGCACCCTGCTCTTAACAGGGTGCGGCAGCAGTGGGGCAAAGGAAGACGATGTCGTACACTTAGAGTTCTTTTCAAACAAATCAGAGAGCATCGGTACGTATGAAGGGATGATTGAGAAATTTGAAAAGGAACATCCGAACATTGATGTCTCTCTTTATGCTCCACCAGAAGCTGAGACTGTTTTGAGAACGCGTCTTGTCAAAAATGATCTGCCAGACATTGTCTCTCTAGGGGGGAATGCTCTTTATAGTGAATTAGCTCAAGCTGGTATTCTGACAAACTATGAAAATAGTTCTTTACTAAACGGAGTTCAGCCAGCTTACATTGAGATGCTAGAAGAGTTGGAAGGGTCAGAAACAAAAGGAATTCACGGAATTCCGTATGCTGCAAATGCAAATGCTGTTATTTATAACAAAGATAAAATGAAGGAGCTAAATGGGGAAGTCCCTCAAACATGGGATGAATTTATCGCCTTGTTAGAAAAAGCGAAAGCTGAAGGTGAAATTCCAATTTACTTCACGTTAAAAGACGCATGGACAGGGTTAATTCCATGGAATGCTGTTGGCGGGAACTTGCAGCCGGATTCTTTTGCAGAGAAAAAGTCTAACAGAGATGCAAGTTTTGAAAGCGATTACGAAGAAACAGCAGAAAAGACGAAGCAACTATTAAACTATGGTCATAAGCACATGTACGGAATGGCGTACAACGAGGGAAATAACGCTTTTGCAAATGGTCAAGGTCTATTTTATCTGCAAGGAAACTGGGCGATCCCTGAGTTGCTCAAAGTAAATCCCGAAGCAAATTTAGGCGTTTTCCCTCTTCCAGTAAGTAACAACCCGGAAGAAAACGAACTCGTTTCAGGCGTTGATGTTCTTCTCTCAACCTTAAAAGACTCAAAACATCCGAAAGAAGCTCGAATGTTCCTTGAATTTATGACAGAAGAAGCGCAATCAGAACAATACATGGAAGAGCAATTTGCTTTTTCAGTACTCGAAGGACTATATCCGAGTGATCCTAAGCTAGCAGGTTTTCGAGAAAACTTTGAAAAGGGAAAGATTACAAGCTTTCCAGATCACTATTATCCAGTCGGAATGGGCGCTGAGAATTTAATTCAGGAGTTTTATTACCGCAAAAATATCGAAGTATTTTTGAAGAAGATGGACAACGAGTGGAACAAAATTGAACGTAGACGATAAAGGGAGGGAGAGTTATGCTCCATCGAGGCCGCATTTTTTACTTTATGACAATACCAGCGTTGCTGCTGTTTTTCGTATTTCATACGTATCCAGCACTTCAAGGAATCTTTTATAGCTTTACGAATTGGAGAGGATATGGGGAGTGGGAGTTTGTTGGGTTGAAAAATTACTTCAACGTATTCCAAGACTTTCGTGCCCTACACGCCTACGGCTTCACTTTTCAATTTGCCATTGTTGGGACCATTTTAGTCAATATCTTAAGTCTCATTATTGCCCTAGGTCTTAATGCAAATGTTTACTTTCAAAAAACACTTAGAGCGATCTACTTTATTCCTAACATTTTAAGCATTCTTATTGTCGGTTTTATTTTTAAGTTCATCTTTACACAATTTTTGCCTCAGATTGCTACGTTCACGGGAATCGAATCTCTATCACAAAGCATCTTAGGAAATCCAACGACGGCATGGCTTGGCATTGTCTTTATGGCGGTTTGGCAAGCAACTGCTTTTAATACGATCTTATATCTAGCGGGCTTACAAACAGTACCAGGCGATATTTATGAAGCAGCCGCAATTGATGGGACAGGTCCGTGGAGAAGATTTTTTAGCATCACGTTTCCATTAATCGCTCCTTTCTTCACAATCAATATGGTTCTTTCCATGAAAGGATTTCTAATGGTGTTTGATCATATTGTTGCATTAACAGGAGGAGGGCCTGGGCAATCGACGGAATCAATCTCTCTGCTTATTTACCGAGGTGGATTTGGCGGAGGAGAATTTGCCTACCAATCAGCGAATGCAGTGATTTACTTCATTATTATTGTTGCGATATCCGTTTTCCAACTACGTGTCCTTCAGAAAAGGGAGGTTGACTTGTAGTGATTAAGAAAAAGAAAAATGTATTGGTTACGATACTGCTTATTATCGGAACATTTGCTATCTTTCTACCCCTGTATTTAACAATCAATATTGCTTTGAAATCACCAGGGGAGATGTCTAACCCATTACTATCTCTGCCGCAAGAATGGAGATTTCAAAACTTCGCTGATGCCATAGAAGCAACGAACTTTTTTCAAGCTTTTAAAAACAGTTTTCTTGTTACCTTTTTCGTTGTTGTGTTTACAGTTCTAACAAACTCACTTGTTTCCTACGCAATTGCTCGGAACATGCATAAAAAGTATTTTAAAGCGCTTTTCTACTATTTTATTAGCGCAATGTTTGTTCCCTTTCCAATCATTATGCTGCCGATTGTAAGGCAAACAGCAATTTGGAATATGGACAACTTAGTTGGCTTAATTTTTCTTTATATTGTGTATCAGCTTTCATTTAATGTATTCTTGTATGTTGGGTATATCAAGTCCATTCCGATTGCTCTAGAAGAAGCAGCAATTATCGATGGAGCAAGTTCATGGGGCGTCTTTTGGAAAGTTGTATTCCCCCTATTAGCGCCAATGAATGCAACAGTTGCGATCCTAACTTGTTTAGCTGCGTGGAACGATTTTATGTTGCCGCTCGTTATACTATCAGATCCAAGCGATGCAACACTGCCGCTCGCTCAATATATCTTTCAGTCTGAATTCAGCACAAATTACAATTTAGCTTTTGCTTCCTATTTATTAGCGCTCCTGCCGATGTTGATTGTTTATCTAGTTGCGCAAAAGTGGATTATCAACGGTGTCACAAGAGGAGCGATAAAGTAAAGGAACGATCTTGATTTAGGAAGGAGAAAAATATGGCTAAGTTAAGTTTGAATCATATTTATAAAATGTACGATAAAAACATTACAGCAGTAGAGGACTTCAATCTTGAGATTGGTGATAAAGAATTTATTGTCTTTGTTGGCCCATCTGGATGTGGAAAGTCAACAACGCTTCGCATGATTGCAGGGCTTGAAGAAATCTCAAAAGGTGATTTTTATATTGATGGAAAACGTGTCAACGACGTAGCGCCAAAAGACCGTGACATTGCAATGGTTTTTCAAAATTATGCTTTATATCCACATATGAGCGTTTACGGCAATATGGCATTTGGTTTAAAACTGCGCAAGTTCTCGAAAACAGAGATTGATTGTCGTGTAAAGGAAGCGGCTCGTATTCTTGGATTAGAAGAATATTTAGATCGTAAACCAAAAGCTCTTTCAGGAGGACAGCGGCAACGGGTTGCATTGGGACGTGCTATTGTTCGAGATGCTAAAGTATTCTTGATGGACGAGCCACTATCCAACTTAGATGCCAAACTGCGTGTTCAAATGCGTTCTGAAATTGCCAAGCTGCATCAGCGCTTACAAACCACAACGATTTATGTAACACATGACCAAACAGAAGCCATGACAATGGCAACTCGTCTTGTTGTCATGAAAGACGGCATTATTCAGCAAGTTGGGGCACCAAAAGAAGTGTATGAGAATCCCGCTAATGTTTTTGTGGGAGGATTTATTGGTTCTCCTGCGATGAACTTCTTTAGAGGGACATTAGAAGAAGGCGTCTTCCACGTTGGTACAACCCGTATTGGCGTAACAGAAGGAAAGATGAAAACGTTGCGTGAGAAAGCGTATGTTGGCAAGGAAATGATCTTAGGCGTGCGTCCCGAAGACTTTCATGACGAGCCTCTCTTTATCGAATCTTCACAAGATACAGTGATTAATAGCACAGTAGAAGTAGCAGAATTGATGGGAGCGGAAACAATGGTCTATTCACACATCGATGAGCAAAGGTTTGTAGCACGTGTTGATGCTAGAACAGAAGTGAAACATGGACAATTGATCAAATTAGCTCTAGACATGAACAAAGCCCATTTCTTTGACGCGGAAACTGAACTTCGGATTTCCCTTCCATAACAAAAAAGAAGCTTTTACTCTTAGAGGAGTAAAAGCTTCTTTTTTATTGATGGCGTGTCTATGCTCCATTCTTCCTAATTTTTAAAATGGAATTTCGGAAAGACGATTGTTAACTTTCTGTGAAGGGAAAGGATAGGTGAAGGGAAAAAAGAAAGGAGAAGGAAAGATGAATAAGCTTGGAGTCGCTTCAATTGCTGTTTCTCTTTTTAATATCACATTATTTCTTCTACTGCGAGGTCCAGGCGTAAACATAGGTCTTGTGGTTGGGATATTTGGAGCGCTTTCGGTGCTTGGACTTGTGTTTGCTGTTCTTTCGCAAAAGTGGCCATCTGTAGTGAGTGGGGCAGTGCTAAATGGAGGCGGACTTGTCGTTGCTCTCGTGCTTTTTCTGACGGAAGGAGCTATCTCCTAGAGAGTCATAAATAACATAAGGAACGTGTAACTTCAACAGATTCTCGTTAAAGTATTGTAAAAATCCTCCGTAAAAACTTAACTTTTAAATTACCAGTTTATTAGGTATAATTTCCTTGAAATGTTAATTTAAAGGGGGAATAAACAATGGTTTTTAACAAGATTGATAGTTTTGTGAATCAAAATACCCAAGCGATACTGCCTTACGCAAATTCGTCGTATCAGTCTATCGTATATGAAGGAGGTGAAGCGTATAAATGTCATGATACGCCGAAGAAGATTATTGAAGATGCTTGTCTTTTTGCAGGATCAACGTATGCGGGGAGAAGAATCGCTGCAACCAAATTATTAGGGTATCAACGCAAAACACCAATCCTTGTTTGTCCGCATCGAAGAATATGCTTAATGCCAACAGGAGCTCCTGAACGATTTATGGACTGTTCTTGGTTCTCGGTTTTACATATTGCTAAAATTATTAACAACTATGAAGGAACAAATCATCCAGCAATTCAGTTAAAAAGCGGTGTCTACATCTCCGTTCCAAATTCATACATTGTGCTTCGGCAGCAGTTCGAGCGAGCACAAACCTGTTTGAACTTTTTCACAGAACGGGGGAACGATTCTGGATACTTTTCACCTTAAAACGTTTCTTTCTAGGGAGTGTAGCACAGTAGGAGTGAAGAAAGTGTAAGGTAGTTGTTAAGAGTAGAAAATGTGGCGGAAGACTTCGGGAGAGTCTTCCTTTTTTTATAGACGGAGACTAGGACTAAAAATAGTAAAGTATAAGTCTTTTGTAAAAGATATGTACACTTTTGATAAGAAAAATGGCACCTTTTAAATTTTATAATTAAAAAAAGTGAAACAAAATAAAAAAGTTTTAAAGTTCTGTGAAAAATAAAAGAGAATAGTCGATAAGAACTATATGAACATTTTTAACATATTGTTCACTAGTTATTTTTAGTAACGTAAAAAAGCCTACAACCCTATCCATAGAGATAAAGAAAGCGCTATCCATAAAGATTAATAAGAATTATAATAGAGAGAAAAGGAATTAATATTTTTAAAAAATAGAATAGATTAAAAGAACTACCCCAGAAAAAATGGTGAATTTTCGACAAAAATTACCTCTTTCTCTGGGGATTTTGTAATGCTATAATGATTAAAGTTGGAAATGACGGTATAAATATTCCTTTTTTATGTCAAAAAACGCCAGAGGAGTGAATTTATTGTTAGACATTCATTGTCATATTTTATATGGCGTTGACGATGGAGCAGAAAACGAAGCGGCATCACTCGAAATGGCGCGAGAAGCCATTCGTGAAGGCATCACGAGAATCATCGCAACTCCACATCACAAAAATGGAAGATATCATAACCCTAAAGAAGACATACTTTTAAAAGTAAAGAAACTAAACGATTTACTTCAACAGGAAGATGTTCCTCTAACAATCTTACCAGGACAAGAAACCCGTATTTATGGTGAAATACTTGAAGATATTGAAAAAGATGAGATTCTTCCTTTAAATGAAGGGAAATATCTGTTCATTGAACTACCATCTAGTCATGTTCCTCGGTATACGGAAAAGTTATTGTTTGATATTCATGTTAAAGGCTTTACTCCGATTATTGTTCACCCAGAACGGAATGCAGAGATCATCGAAAATCCAAATTTACTACATAACCTTGTGAAAAAGGGTACATTAACACAAGTCACAGCAGGAAGCACTACAGGTCATTTTGGTAAAAAGATTCAGAAATTTTCTAAGAGTTTAATAGAAGCGAACTTAACACACTTCATTGCGTCAGATGCCCATAACACAACAACAAGATCCTTCCGATTACAGGAGTCACTAGATGTGATTGAGAGGGAATTTAGTCATGACCTTCTTTATTTCTTTAGAGAAAATACAGAGCTTTTATTAGAAGGAAAGACTATTTATGGGGACGAGCCGAGAGAGGTTAAGAGGAAGAGGTTTTTAGGGATATTCTAGTAATAAAACATTTTATGATGAAAGTGGAGAGAACGATGCCAAACTTTAATAGTTTACCAAAGACAGTAAAAAAGACGGTACGCTATATCTATCAAGATGCGCCAGTAGACAAACTAATGGATATTCAGAAAATTATTAATGAAGTTATAGAAAAGAGATTACAAGAAAAACAGAGTTAATTGAACAAAAAACAGAAAAGAAGGGGATATTTTGAGTTATTCTAAAAGACTGGCGCTGTTAATTGGATTAGATTCCTTAATTGTGTTGTTTTCGATTTACATTGGCTATTATATTTTAAATCCTTATTTCAGCATTTTTACATTAAAAGTATTGCTTGTCAGTTCTTTAGCACTTCTTATTAGTCACCATGTTTTCGCATTTATTTACCGCTTATATCATAAAGTATGGGAATATGCGAGCATTGGAGAAGTAATGACGATTTTTAAATCAGTAACGTTATCTGTGGCAACAGCAGCGGTTGTGCAGCTTGTCGTGAACGGAAATATTTATGTTCGTGTTTTATTCATCACGTGGTTACTACATATTTGTCTTATTGGGGGATCAAGACTTTCTTGGCGTGTCACAAGACATCGGCTTATTAAAGCAAACGCATTACAAGAAAGTGCACTAATTGTTGGGGCGGGAGCAGCAGGAACAATGCTTGTTCGACAGCTCTTGAAAAATCCAGAAAGCGAGCTTCACCCAGTTGCCTTTGTTGATGACGATCTTGCAAAACAAAAACTCGATATTTACGGAGTTCCTGTTGCAGGAACAACAGAAGATATTCCAGCAATCGTGGAAAAGAACAATATTAAACATATTGTCCTGGCTATTCCGTCCTTAGGGAAAAGCGAAGTTCAAAAGATATATCAAGAATGCATCAAAACAAAAGCAAAAACAAAAGTTATGCCAATGATCGAAGATATTATTACAGGAAAAGTCTCTGTTAATCAGTTCCGTGATGTCCAAGTAGAGGACTTACTAGGACGAGACCCTGTTGAGCTTGATATTAATAGTATTTCGAAAAAAATTAAAGGTAAAACAATTCTTGTCACTGGTGCTGGCGGTTCCATCGGTTCTGAAATCTGCAGACAAGTTTGTAAATTTGGCCCGAAAAAACTTCTTCTTCTTGGTCATGGTGAGAACTCCATTTACGCAATTGATATGGAATTACGAAATAAACATGGGCGAGAATTTGAAATTATTCCAGTTATTGCTGATATACAAGATCGTGAGCGTATTATGCAAGTCATGCAAGAACATCGTCCTGATGTTGTCTATCATGCTGCAGCACATAAACATGTTCCATTAATGGAGTACAACCCAAAAGAAGCTGTGAAAAATAACGTAATTGGGACAAAGAATGTAGCTGAATCTGCAGATATGGCAGGAGTAAAAACGTTCGTCTTAATTTCATCTGACAAAGCCGTAAACCCAACAAACGTAATGGGTTCAACAAAACGGATTGCTGAAATGATTATTCAAAATCTTGATAAACGTAGTGAAACGAAGTTCGTTGCAGTGCGCTTTGGGAACGTGCTTGGAAGTCGCGGTAGCGTGATTCCGCTCTTCAAAAAGCAAATTCGTGCTGGTGGTCCAGTTACTGTAACACATCCAGATATGACGCGTTACTTTATGACAATTCCGGAAGCATCAAGACTTGTCATGCAGGCAGGAGCTTTAGCTTATGGTGGAGAAATCTTCGTCCTTGATATGGGTGAGCCTGTTAAGATTGTGGATTTGGCAAAGAACTTGATTAAGCTTTCTGGTTATACAGAAGAAGAGATTGGAATTAAATATGCAGGGATTCGACCTGGGGAAAAGATGTATGAAGAGCTTCTTGGAGAGAATGAAGTTCATAGCGAGGCTGTTTTTCCAAAAATATTTGTTGGTAAGTCAGTCGATTTTGACTATTCCAAGGTGAGAATACTAATTCAGGAACATGACAGTTATGAGTCAAATTATATTCGAGAATATGTACTTAACTTAGCTAATAGAACAGAGGCTGAATTGGTTAAGAGTGCTACTTAAGAGAAAACTTCATTTTTTAATAGTTTAATTTCATTAGAAATGTTACTAGAAATAATAAAAAGTTAATTAATATAAGACTAATACAAGAGAGGTAAGACATATGTCATATTTAATTGTTATTGCGCACCCAGACGATGAAGTATTAGGAGCAGGTGCTACTATGTATAAGCTTGCTCAGGAGGGTCACTCTGTAAATGTATGTATATTATCAGGGGATGTTAATGCTAGAAATTATCGTCCAAGTACAGAAGAGTTGAATGAAGATGTAAATAATTCTTTAGATATTCTTGGGGTAGATAAAATTATTACAGGGCAATTTCCTAATATTGAATTTAATACAGTACCTCATTTGGAGGTAGTAAAGTTCATTGAACAGGCGATGGTAGAAACTCAAGCAGAAGTAGTATTTACACATCATCCAGCAGATTTAAATAATGACCATTTGCATACATCGTTGGCTTGTCAGGCAGCATCAAGACTTTTTCAACGTAGAGATGATGTTAAACCTTTAAAGGAACTCTTATTTATGGAGGTTCCTTCCTCAACAGAATGGGGATTAAATAAAGCAATGAATCAGTTTTCGCCAAATGTGTTTGTAGAAGTTGGGGAAATAGGTGTTGGAAAGAAAATTGATGCCTTATCCCAGTACCGAGGAGTTATGCGAGACTATCCACATCCTAGAAGTTATGAGGCAATTAAAGGACTAGCAGCGTATAGAGGTGGCGAAGCCGGAATGATGTATGCAGAAGCATTTGAAAGTGCATTTAGACGAGGTCTATAGTCATCTGAAGGGGAGAAACTGAGAATGAAAAAAATAGCTTTTGCTACGTGTGTTCAATTAGGGTTAAGTTGTATTGAAGAAATTTTTAGAATCGATGGAACTTTAGAACTTTTAATTACCCTTAAAGATGAAAAAGCAAAAAATAAATCGGGGAGAATTTATCTAGACGACATTTCTTCTGAGCATAATGTACCGTTATTAAAGATTAATAATATTAATGACTCAGAAGTTATAAACGCTTTGAAAGAGAAAGAGATAGATTGGTTGTTCATTATTGGTTGGTCTCAAATTGCTAAGAAACAGGTTCTTGAGGCACCTAAGTATGGATGTATTGGTATGCACCCTACTCTATTACCTGTAGGTAGAGGAAGAGCTGCAATTCCATGGGCTATTATTAAAGGATTAGAGAAAACTGGTGTTACTATGTTTAAACTAGACCAAGGTGTAGATACAGGAGATATTATTGGGCAAGGGACTATTAATCTACCCAATGATATTAATGCTACAGATCTTTATTATAAAGTGAATAATATGCACGTGGAACTTATAGAGGAACATTGGAATAGTATTGTAAATAATGAAGTTAAACTTATTAAACAAGATAATACAAAGGCTACTGAATGGCCGGGAAGAAAAGAAGCCGATGGGGAAATATTGGAGAGTATGAGTATGATAGAAGCGGATAGAATGGTAAGAGCTGTTACTAGTCCTTATCCTGGAGCATTTTATAGTAAAGATAATAACATTATTAGGATATGGTCGGCAAAGGTAGATAAGGACCAAGGCGAAATCAAATTAAAAGATGGATATTTAACTCCTATTAAATATGAGGTAGAAGAAAAAAATGAATGTTAAAGAACTTCAATTAGGAATTAAACGACTAATCGATATTATGATTTCATTATTCGTAATTATAACCTTCTTACCTTTGTGGATTGTAATTGCTGTTATAGTAAAAGTTACCTCTCCAGGTCCAATCTTCTTCTTACAAGAAAGACCAGGCCTTCATAAGAAAATATTTAAGGTGTATAAGTTTCGTACTATGAAGCCAGGATCTGAAACGATGATAAAGGGAAAAGAAGTTATGAAAGATGATGATAGAGTTACCGGAGTAGGGAGATTTCTTAGAAGAAGTAAACTAGATGAAATTCCGCAGCTACTCAATGTACTAAAAGGGGAAATGAGTTTAGTTGGACCAAGACCTGAAAGAATTGCATCTCTTGCTGATTACACAAGTGAGATAGAGAAAAGGTTAAACATGCGACCTGGTTTAACAGGCCTAGCCCAAGTCAGTGGAAATATTCATATCTCTCTAAATACTAGATACAAATTTGACGTCTATTATGTGGGGAATTTTAGTTTGTGGCTTGATATTAGAATTATTTTAAGAACTGTGGGAGTTATACTGTTTGGAGAAGATAAGTATTTAAATAACCATATGATCAATATCAATAAAAAGGTTACAGAGGTGGCTGCAACTAAAGAGGAGAATAGCTCAAAATGAAAAAAATACTTGTGACGGGAACTAGAGGATACATAGGTACTTCTTTTCAAAAGTGGATTTCAAAATTTCCTGAAAAGTATGCTGTAGATACGGTGAGTGTACGGGATGAGGAATGGAAAAAGAAAGATTTCTCACGATATGATGTAGTCTTCCATGCTGCAGCTATTGTTCATGTTAGAGAAAGTGATACAGATAGATATTTTTCTATTAATCGTGATTTAACTTTAGAGCTAGCAATTAAAGCGAAAAAAGAGGGAGTTAAACAATTCATATTTCTAAGCACCATGGGTGTATATGGAGGGGGAGTTGGATATATAGATGAGAATACTCTGCCAAATCCAAAAACTCCTTATGCCAAATCAAAATATGAAGCTGAGGAACTTCTTCTAGAACATGTCTCAAGTGATATGTTTCGTGTAGCTATTCTTCGTCCTCCGATTGTGTATGGGAAAGAATGTCCAGGGAATTATGAGAGACTGGCTGCTGTTGCTCGGAAGATTCCTCTGTTTCCTAGATTGAAAAATGAACGTAGTATGATTTTTATTAACAATTTATCAGAATTTATAAGGTTATTAATTGATTATGATGCTGAGGGTTTGTTCTTTCCTCAAAATCAGGAATATGTGAATACAACTGAACTAGTGAAAAATGTAGCACAAGTATACAATAAATACATTTTGATTATTCCAATATTTAATTGGTGTATCTCATTGGCAATAAAAGTATCTGGGACATTTGGAAAGGTATTTGGAACATTCGTATACAGCAAGGATATGAATGGAGGACCAAGCACTTTAATAAACGGTAAATCATTAAATTATGAAACATCATCGTTTAAAGAATCAATTACGCAAACTGAAGGTAGGGAGCTTTATTGATGAAAAAGCAAAAGGATATTTTATTTTTATGTCAATATTTCTATCCTGAGTATGTATCATCTGCTACACTACCTTTTGATACAGCTGTGGCTCTTAGTAAAGCAGGATTTAAAGTAGAGGCATTAGTAGGTTATCCTCAAGAGTATAATATAGATAGGGAAATACCGAAGGAAGAGACGTATAAAGATGTTAAAATTAAACGTTTAAAGTATCTTCAATTAAAGCGTAGTAACTTTATAGGAAGATTAATAAATTATTTTTCTTTCACCTTTGCTGTGGCACTACGTTTTGGAAGGTTGAGACAGTATAAATCAATAATTGTTTATTCAAACCCACCTATCCTCCCCTTTATTGCAGCAATGGCTATGAAATTTTTTAGAGTGAAGGTCATTTTTGTAAGTTATGATGTTTATCCTGAAATGGCCTACGTTACCAATACTATTTCTAGAGGTAGCATTATAGGTAAAGTTATGAATTTCATAAACAAAAGGGTTTTCAAACATGTTAATAAGGTTGTTTCCCTTTCTACTGAAATGAAGCAGTACTTACTGACACATAGAGAAGCTTTATCTAGTGAACAAGTTGAAGTTATCCCTAATTGGTACGAAGATAAAGGGGAAAATAATGAAACAGTATTCCCAGAAAATAAAGTATTAAAGTCTCTTAAAAAGGAAGGAGACTTAATAGTATCTTATTTTGGAAATATGGGTGTTTGTCAGGATTTAGAGACTATAATTGACTCTATAAGAAGATTCAAAAAAAATAAACATATAAAGTTTATCTTTGCTGGTCATGGTAATAAAATGGACAATCTTAAAAATATTGTAGAAAATGAGAACCTTACCAATGTGAAAATTTTTGATTTTTTACATGGAATGGACTTTCAATATGCCCTGAATATTAGTGATTCTTTTATTGTCAGTTTAGCAGAAGGATTAACTGGATTAGCTGTACCAAGTAAAACTTATAGCTATATGATGGCAGGAAAACCTGTAATTAGTATTATAGGGGGGAATTCTGATATAGCTAGAGACTTAGAGGAGAATAAGGCAGGATATTCACTAGAATCAGGAGATGTAGAAAGATTAGTTGAAGTTATTGAGGACCTTTATCATGATGAAAATAAAAGGAAGATAATGGGTCAAAATTGCAGGGATGTATTTCTTGAAAAGTACACAAGGGATCAGTGTACCAAAAAATACGTAGATATGATGCAAAGAATATTGGAGGACTGAAATAATGTTTAAAGATAAAACTCTACTAATTACGGGTGGTACTGGTTCCTTTGGGAATGCAGTAATGAAACGATTTTTAGATACGGATATAAAAGAAATTAGAATTTTCTCACGGGATGAAAAGAAGCAGGATGACATGCGGAAAACATATAAGAGTGAGAAACTTAAATTCTATTTAGGAGATGTAAGGGATTTAGCAAGTGTTAAAAATGCTATGTATGGCGTGGATTATATTTTTCATGCAGCTGCGCTTAAACAGGTTCCATCATGTGAGTTCTTTCCACTAGAAGCTGTAAAAACAAATGTATTAGGAACGGAGAACGTTTTGACAGCGGCTATAGAGAGTAGCGTAGAGAAGGTAATTTGTCTCTCTACCGACAAAGCAGCTTATCCAATTAACGCAATGGGGATATCCAAAGCAATGATGGAAAAAGTTTTTGTCGCTAAGTCGAAAACAACAGACTCAAATCGAACTCTTATCTGTGGAACTCGTTATGGAAATGTTATGGCATCTCGTGGATCTGTAATTCCCTTGTTTATTGAACAAATAAAAAGTGGTCAACCTTTAACAGTAACTGATCCACATATGACTAGGTTTTTAATGAGCCTTGAGGAAGCAGTAGAACTAGTAGTATTTGCATTTGAAAATGCAGAAGCAGGAGATATTATGGTTCAAAAATCTCCTGCCTCAACTATTGGAGACTTGGCTCAGGCAATTAAAGAGTTATTCAATGCTAATAATGAGATAAAGGTTATTGGGACAAGGCATGGAGAAAAGTTGTATGAAACACTGTTAACTAGGGAAGAGCATGTAGTAGCGAAAGACTTAGGAGGATTCTATAGAGTGCCTGCTGATAAAAGGGATTTAAATTATGATAAATATTTTGTAGAAGGTGACCAAAAGCTGTCTTCAGAAGATGAATATAATTCCCATAATACCCAAATCCTAAATATAGAACAAATTAAGGATAAATTACTAATGCTTGATTATGTAAGGGAAGAATTGAAAGGTTGGAATCAATAATGAACATACTAGTTACGGGTTCTAAAGGATTTATTGGTAGAAACCTTATAGCAGAATTGAGAAATCAGGGTTACACAGAGATTTTTGAGTATAATAGAGAAACAGACAAGTCCTTATTAGATAAGTATTGTATGAAAGCTGATTTTGTATTTCACCTTGCTGGGGTAAATCGTCCAAAGGATGAGAAGGAATTCATTGAGGGCAATACTAATTTCACTTCTTTATTGTTGGATACATTAAACAAACATAATAATAATTGTCCGATAATGTTGTCCTCGTCTATTCAAGCGGGGTTAGATAATCCATATGGTCACAGTAAAAAAATGAGCGAAGATCTTATTTTTAAACATAATAAGGATACATCCTCTAAAATTCTTATTTATCGTTTCCCAAATGTCTTTGGGAAATGGTGTAAACCTAATTATAATAGTGTAGTGGCAACTTTTTGTCATAATATAGCAAATGACTTACCAATTCACGTAAATGACCCAGAAGTTAAATTAAACTTAATTTATATTGATGATGTAATTGGAGAATTAATTAATGCTTTAAGAGGTAAAGAAAATGAGTCAGGTAAGTTTTGCGAAGTAAGTAAAGTGTATAGCGCTACCCTTGGGGAGATTGCTAATTTAATTTATTCATTTAAAGAAAGTCGTTTAGAACGTACTATACCAGATGTCTCTGAACCATTTGTAAAGAATCTATATAGCACTTATCTGAGTTATTTACCTGAAGACCAATTTAGTTATGAATTGAAGATGAATGAGGATAATAGAGGGTCATTTACGGAGTTTATTAAAACAATAGATAGAGGACAAGTATCTATCAATATATCTAAGCCTGGTATCAATAAAGGTAATCATTGGCATCATACTAAGACGGAGAAATTTTTAGTGGTGAGTGGGAAAGGTGTTATTCGTTTTAGAAAGATTGATTCAGATAAAGTGATTAAGTATTTTGTTAGTGGGGATAAATTGGAAGTTCTTGATATACCAACTGGCTATACCCATAACATAGAAAATCTTGGAGATACGGATATGGTCACAGTTATGTGGGCTAACGAACTATTTGATCCAGAAAAACCTGATACTTATTATTTGGAGGTATAAATAAAGTTATGAAGAGATTAAAGGTAATGACAGTTGTTGGGACTAGACCAGAAATCATTCGACTTTCAGCTGTAATAAATAAACTGGAAGAATCAGATGCTATTGAACATGTTTTGGTTCATACTGGACAGAATTACGATTATGAACTAAATGAAGTATTTTTTAATGATTTTAAGTTGAAGAAGCCAGATTACTTTTTGAATGCAGCAACAGGTTCTGCAGTTGAAACTATTGGTAATATATTAGTTAAAATTGATCCGATAATGGAAAAGGTACAACCTGAAGCATTTCTAGTGTTGGGTGATACTAACAGTTGCTTATGTGCAATTGCTGCTAAGAGACGCCAGATCCCGATCTTTCATATGGAAGCTGGAAATAGATGCTTCGATCAAAGAGTGCCGGAGGAGACAAATAGGAAGATTGTAGATCATATTGCAGATATCAATCTAACATATAGTGATATCGCAAGGGAATATCTTCTTAAAGAAGGGATACCTGCTGATAGAGTTATTAAAACAGGAAGTCCGATGTACGAGGTACTTAATTCAAGAAAGGAAGACATTGAGAAATCGAAGATATTACATCAATTAAACCTAAACAGTAAAGAATACTTTGTGGTGTCTGCTCATCGTGAAGAGAATATTAATTCATTAGATAATTTTTTAAGTTTAGTGGAAAGTTTAAACAAAGTAGCTCAGAAATATGAAATGCCTGTAATTGTAAGCACACATCCGAGAACAAGAAATATGATTAGTTCACAGAAAGTAAAATTTCATCCACTTATAAAAATACTTAATCCTTTAGGTTTTAACGATTATATAAAACTTCAATTAAATGCTAAAGCAGTATTAAGTGATAGTGGAACAATTAGTGAAGAGTCTTCTATATTGGGGCTAAATGCTCTTAATATTAGACAAGCTCATGAAAGACCAGAAGCCATGGAAGAAGCATCAGTCATGTTAGTAGGGGTTAGTGAGGATAGAATATTGCAAGGTTTACATATATTAGAGGAACAGAAGAGTAAGTTTTTTAGGTTAGTAAACGATTATAGTATGCCTAATGTGTCTGAAAAGGTGTTAAGAATTATCTTATCTTATACTGATTATGTAAACAGAGTAGTGTGGAATAAGCAATATGAGAAATAAGAGAATATGTTTCATTACGCTAGGGAATCTTTATTTGTGTCCATATATCTCGAAATACACAGAATTGATGGATTGTGACTACGACATAATATATTGGGATAGACATGGGATTGAAGAGAATATAGATGCTAATAAAGTTTATGCTTTTAGATATAGTATGGACGAACAACAAGGAAAGGTAAAAAAAGCAATAGGGTATCTGAAATTTCGTAAATATGCTTCAAGAATTATTAAAGAGAATAATTATGATGGTATAGTGGTTTTACAAACTATTGGAGGTATTTTATTGCAAAATACTTTACTAAGTATCTATAAAAATCGATATATTGTAGATATAAGGGACTATACAAGGGAAAAAAATTGGTTGTTTTTTTCCCTTGTAAAGAAGTTGGTTAAGTATTCAGCAAATTCAATTATATCATCACGAGGATACCAAAACTTTCTTCCTAATTATAATTATACCATGGTGCATAATGATATAAAGATTCATGAAGACATCTTGAAAAAATTTCGAGATAGAGACAGGAATCAAGAAGAGATTACTATATCTTATATAGGGTTAATAAGGTTTCATGAACAAAATAAAAAGATGATACTAAAATTTAAAAATGATCCAAGATTCATTCTTCAATTTATTGGTACAGATGCTTTAAGTTTAAGAAAGTTTTGTGAAGATAATAATGTGCATAATGTCAAGTTAATTGATCATTTTCCTCCTGAAAAGACCTTAGAGTATTATTACGATACGGATATTATTTATAACTTTTACGGAAATAATTCACCGTTACTGGATTATGCTCTTTCTAATAAGCTCTATTATGCTGCTAAATTAAATATGCCTATTATTGTATGTTCAAATACATACATGGAAAAAATCACTTCTGAATATGGCTTTGGTTATACTTTAGATTTAGAAGATAAGGATGCATGTACTAAATTATTTAATTATTTTAAATCGATAGATTGGAATGAGTTTAGAAATAATTGTAGTAGATTTGTAAGAACAGTTAAGGAAGACAATAAGGTATTTAATGCTAGGATAAAAGATTTTATCAATAAGTTATAGGATACGCATTGTAATCAAGACTAATATTTTTAAGGCAGGTATCAGGGAATGAATATTGTTCATATAGAAGATTTCTTTCATCCAGACGCTGGATATCAGATAAATATTTTACCTAAATATATGGTACAACAAGGACATAAAGTTACCATTGTAACTTCAAAGATGGAGAGTTCCCCAGCAAGCTTAACAAGTTTCTTCGGGAAAGAAGACATAGATAAACGAGATAAAAAATATAAGGAAGATACAGGAGTAGATATTCTAAGGATAGATAACAAAGGATTCTTTAGTGGTAGAGCCATTTTTACTAGAGAAATATTTAGAGTAGTAGATAGATTAAAACCCGATGTCTTATATCTTCATGGTAATGATACACTTACAGCAATGAGGTATTTGTTAAGATTTAAACGCCTAACCTATCCTCTTGTAATGGATAGTCATATGCTTGCAATGGCCTCAAAAAATAGATTTAGTAATATATTTAGACTTATATATAGAAATGCATTTACTCCTACAATTGTTAAAAATAATATACCAGTTATTAGAACACAAGATGATTCTTATGTGGAGAAGTTTTTAAATATTCCATTAAAGCAATCGCCCTGGATTTCAGTAGGATCGGACGTGTTGTTGTTTCATCCTAGTGAAACAGTAAGAAAAAGATTTAGAAAGGAACAAGGCATAAAGGAAGGAGATTTTGTAGTCTTATATACTGGCAAGCTTGATGAAGAGAAAGGAGGAATATTTCTAGCGGAGACACTTAGAAAGAGATTTGATACTAATAAAAATATAGTAGTAATGATAGTAGGAAATACTAATGGAGAGTATGGAGAGAGAGTTGAGGAAATTCTATCCAAGTCAGAAAACACAATAATACGTTTTCCAACTCAAAAATATACAAATCTTGCTCAATTTTATCAATCCGCTGACTTATCTATATTCCCTAAACAATGTAGTCTCAGCTTTTATGATGCACAAGCCTGCGGGCTCCCTGTAATATCTGAAGATAATAACATTAATATAGATAGATTAAGATACGGTAATGGAGAAACTTTTATAGCTGGTAATGTGGAGGATTTTAGAAAAAAGATAATAGACTACGCGGAAACTTCTGATGAGAAGTATAGAGTATATAGAGATAATGCCTCTAAATATGTCAAAGAAAACTATAACTATAGCAATATTGCCCAAAAATATCTCGACGTTATTGAAGAACAAGTAAATAGATTTAAACAGAAAGAGGAATCAAAATTATCCTATTAGACTTCATTGTCTAGTAATAAGATATTCTTGGAAGTAAGATTATCAGATTTATATAAAGGATAAGTTACTAGGTTACGACTGTAAGAATGAAATTAAAGAAGTGAAATGGGAGCAAATCCATGATTAAGAAATATATCAGTAATATAAAAGGTAGTATATTTAAAGATTTTGCATTAAATATTATAGCTACCATGATTTTAACTATAACTACCCAAATCTTTGTTTATCCGTACTTAAGTACGTTTCTTTCACATAGAGACTATGGATTGCTACTAATAATGATGGGAATCGTTAATGTCGTAGGGGTATCTTTAGGAAACCCTTTAAACAATACACGTATTCTACTGGATTCTGAATATCAGAAGAAGGAAATTACCGGGGATTATAATGTTATATTCTCTGTTTTATTAGTCATCAACATACTAATGGTATCTACTTTAGCTGTTATAATTTATAAAACATTTAATATCTTAACTGTAGGCTGTGTGTTAATAACTGTTTTTTTACTATTTAGAGCATATTACTCTGTTAGTTATAGGATATTGATAGATTATAAAAAGAATCTAATTGTAAGTATACTAGGTGTTATTGGGTATGTAGTTGGTCTTTTTATCACTAATTTAACAGGAATATGGGTATTTACTTTTATTCTAGGAGAATTGCTCCCTTGTATCTATATTTTGTTTACTGCCTCGATACTGAGGGATAATTTTAAAATCACTCCTTTATTTAAGAAAACTCTAAGGAAGTATCTCTATATATTCTCAGCAGCTATATTATCTACGATTATAACTTATATGGATAGGTTCTACATATATCCAGTTTTAGGGGCAGAGGAAGTTGCTATTTATAATGTAGCATCTTTTCTAGGTAAAACAGTAGGAATTATAACTATACCAGTAACCGGGGTTTTACTTACATATTATTCAAAAGAAAGTGAGTTAACCATTAAACAGTTTTATAGTAGAGTCGGTTTTTTTTCTCTCCTCACTGTCCTGTGTTATATATGTATACTCCTTGTAGGTATCCCTGTGACTAGATTTCTCTACCCATCATTGGTAGATAGTGCTATAAAGTATTTCTACATTGCAAACTTAGCAGCGGCGCTTTTTATGTTAGGGAACACTATCCAGCCTACCCTGTTAAAGTTTTGTGATGAGAAATGGCAATTAATTATACAGGGTATATACTTCGTGCAATATATAATCCTCGGATTACTAGGTATGTCAAGCTATGGATTATTAGGTTTTTGTTATTCTCTAGTAATTGTTAATTTCACGAGAATTTTATTAATGATATGGATAACAACAACTAGTTTAAAACAATATAAAGCAAAGGATGAAAATTATGCAAGTAATTAACGTAATAGGGCTTGGCTATATAGGTTTGCCTACAGCTCTTATGTTTGCAAAATCAGGAATGAGAGTAATAGGAACAGATTATGATGACAATTTAGTAAAGAAATTAAATGAAGGAGTACTTTCATTTGAGGAGGAAGGATTGGAAGAATTATTCCAAGATGCTATTTCAAATGGTATTGAGTTCACTACACAATATCAGAGAACCAATACTTATATCATAGCAGTCCCAACTCCTTATAATAAGAATGATAAAAAGCTAGATCCTCAATATGTAATTGCTGCTATAAGTAATATATTGGACGTATGTGAAAAGGAATCATTCCTAATTATTGAGTCTACTATTTCACCAGGTACGATTAATAAGTATATTCGCCCGGCAGTCGAAGAACGAGGATATACTATTGGAAAAGACATTCATATCTTACATGCTCCAGAACGAATTATCCCAGGTAATATGATCTATGAATTACAACATAATGCAAGAACTATTGGGGCGGATAGTAAAGAGGTTGGGAATAAAATAAAAGGATTATACTCTAACTTTTGCAAATCTGAGATTTCCGTAACAGATATACGTTCTGCAGAGATGTCTAAAGTTGTTGAAAATACTTACAGGGATATTAATATTGCTTTTGCAAATGAACTAGCGAAGATTTGTAGAGAGGATAATATAGATGTATACGAAGTTATTAAATTAGCCAATAAACATCCACGTGTAAATATAATGCAACCTGGGCCTGGAGTAGGGGGGCATTGTATCTCTGTAGACCCATGGTTTCTAGTAGGAGATTATCCGGATTTAACAAAGTTAATTTTAACAGCAAGGTCCGTTAATGATTCAATGCCTACTCATGTAATAAAACGTATTAAAGATTTAATGCAAGAGAAGCATATAAAAGATATTTCTAAGATTGGTTTATATGGTTTAACATATAAAGAAGATGTAGATGATATAAGAGAGAGTCCTACTTTGCAATTAGTGGAAGAGTTAAATAACCACTTAGTAAATGATATAAAAGTATATGATCCTCATGTAAGAAAAGAGATATTGCCACAGCAGTATATGGATTTCTTAGAGTTTTTAAACGATATAGAAATCTTAGTCATTATGGTAGGACATAGTCATATTAAGGATAATATAGATATGATTGGAAATAAATTTATACTTGATACAAAAAATGTATGTAATCTAGAAGGGGTATATAAGCTTTAGGCTTTACTTATATTTAAAAGGATAGAGAGAGTATAAAGGGAATTTCTACAGCTTTACTGGATAATAAATTTAGTTATCGTATGTAAGAAGAACAAGGGTATAGTTACTAACTTTCTATAAATAAGGAAATTAGTAAGGTTGAATTAGGATGAGATAATAATCTTGCTTTTTATTTAACTATACCCTTTATATACTATATATTTCTTTCTATACTTGAGTTCAAGTCCTTCTTTAGATTCAGAAGCTTCAGGATAATTGTATAAGGTTCACTTATTTGTTTAGTTATCTCTTAATTACAAATAGGAGAACCTTATAAAGTGAAGTGAGCAATGAAATCGTAAATCCATATTAAGAGGCATTTATGTCTCAATATAATAACCTTGGATATGTTAACTAAGGGCACAATATAAATTAATTTTTAAAAAATAATACAGTTCTTCTTATGAGGTTTTTGAATTGGCTTGCCAGGCTTTAAATTGAGTGGTTAAAAGTATACTAATGAGTACCCATAACTGTGAGGAAACAAGATAACTTCCTGAAAATAGAAGTTGAGTAATCATACCAAGGAATAATAGCGTTATTAGATGAAGTCTATAATCTTCTGTAAAAAGTGAGATAGCTTTTCTTAGTATAATAAGTAATAGAACAATTCCAATTATTACTCCTAAGATTCCAAAGTCATTTAATAATTCAAGAAAAATATTATGGGGGTAGTAGTATTTACCAAGATGTTCAGAGAAAGATCCTATACCGTTTCCAAATAAAGGACTAGTTGAAAAATCATCTAGCACTATTTTATAGAAGGACTTTCTCTCATCAGTAGATTGATCCCCTTCAGAACTGAAACCTACTCCAATTCTTTCAATTGCTGAATAGAAATTTTGATTGGTAATGATTACAGGAATTACTGACCAAGAGGCAACAATTAATATTATTCCTTGAAATAGTTTTCTCTTTTTAATCACGTAGTAGACGAAAATAATTAACAGTATGACTGATACACTTACTAAAGCCCCTCGAGAGCCAGAGAATAATATTATCGAAACATTAAAAATCATAAGAAGCAGATAGAAAAGTTTAATTAACAACCTTTTGTAAATCATAAAACAAATCATATTAAATGCAAAGAGGGAAGACATTGTATACCCTATAGTAAGATGAGAGGCTCCCCCAAAGTTATGAAACATTTGTGATTCTCCACCTAGGTTATGTCTCAAGGCTATTATAAAACATATTGATAAGTAAATATTGAGGTATTTCACCTTAGAAAATGCTTCTAATAAATCTTCTCTCTTCACTATCCCTCCTATAATTACTGCAGGGATAGTGAACATTAGAAAGTATAGGGATTGTTGAGTAGAAAAAGAAGCAAAGTTATATCTCAACAGGCTAATCAGTAATCCAATTGATAGAGAAGCAATAGTAGAAAACATAATAAGGCTGGAGACTGTGAACTCATAAAGATGCTGCTTTTTTCTATTAGCTAGTTGAATAATTAATAAACTAATAGATATACATGTAAAGACAAGGTTAATATATGCAAAATTAGAAGAAGTAGAAAGGTTATTATTCATTAAGGCTCTTGTACCAAAATATAAACCTTCCGAAAAAAAGTAAATCACTAACAACCAGGCTTTCATTTCTTTAACCACCTAAATAAATTTTAAAACATGAATTATGTCAGATAAATTATACCAGATAATTACGTCTAAAGTTTAGGTTTTTACGAATTTTTGATTTAAAATATGTAATCTATATACAGATTATTATGAATAAATTAAGATCATTACTTTTCTTACAAGATTTACAAAAGATTTTTTAGGTAATATGTAAACAAGCTACGATAGAAAAGTTTTTTATATAGTATATTACGATTAAACTTCTATATAGAAATTAATATAAGTAATTGATAGGATTGGTGAATTATTATGAAAAAAGTAATGCTAGTCTTCGGCACACGCCCCGAAGCGATAAAGATGTGTCCTCTAGTTAAAGAACTAAAAACAAGAGATAGTTTAGAAACTATTGTCTGTGTGACAGGTCAACATAGAGAGATGTTAGACCAAGTGTTAAATGCCTTTGACGTAGTACCTGACTATGATCTTTCTATTATGAAACAAAAGCAAACACTATTTGATGTAACAATCAACATCTTAGAAAAAATGAAAGAGATATTAGAAGAGGTAAAACCAGATGTAGTATTGGTTCACGGGGATACATCAACTACATTTGTTACGTCTCTAGCATGTTTCTATCTGCAAATTCCAGTTGGTCATGTAGAAGCTGGTTTGCGTACTTATAATATTTACTCACCATATCCTGAAGAGTTCAATCGTCAAGCAGTAGGAATTGTTGCAAAATACAACTTTGCACCAACAGAAATGTCAAAAGAAAATCTTCTTAAAGAAGGTAAAGACCCATCAAGTATCTTTGTGACAGGAAATACGGCAATTGATGCCCTCAGAACAACGGTAAATGAGGCGTACTCTCATGAACAACTCCAATGGGCTAAAGATGGTAGACTAATTATGATAACTGCTCATAGAAGAGAGAACCTTGGAGAACCTATGAGAAACATGTTTAAAGCAATTAAGAGAATTGTAGATGAGCATGAAGATATTAAAGTAATCTATCCAATTCATATGAATCCTGTAGTACGAGAAGCTGCTAAGGAGATTCTTGGAGAAAGCAACAGAGTAAGGATTATTGAGCCTTTAGAAGTCTTAGACTTCCATAACTTCCTTGCTCAATCTTATTTGATTTTAACCGATAGTGGTGGTATCCAAGAGGAAGCGCCTAGTCTAGGGAAGCCAGTATTAGTTATGCGTGATACAACAGAACGTCCTGAAGGTGTTGCTGCTGGTACTCTTAAATTAGTTGGCACAAATGAAGAAAATATTTATAGTCACTTCAAATTACTCCTTGAAGATGAAGAAGAATATAAGAAGATGAGTCAAGCAAGCAATCCTTATGGTGATGGATTTGCAAGTAAGCGTATAGCTGATATTTTAGAAAACTGATTGAAACAAAGAGACCTATTTTACAAAAGTAGGTCTTTTTTGTGGTCCAAACATAAAAAAGGTATCCGTAAAAGGATACCTTTCTGTTTTATCGAAGCATTTGAAGTACGTTCTGTGGCTGTTGATTCGCTTGTGTAAGCATTGCTTGAGAAGCTTGAGCAAGGATAGAGTTCTTTGTTTGCTCCATCATTTCTTTCGCCATGTCAACATCACGGATGCGAGATTCTGCAGACGTTAAGTTTTCAGAAGTTGTGTTTAAGTTATTGATAGAATGCTCTAGACGGTTTTGGTATGCACCTAGTTTAGAACGTTCAGAAGATACTGTCGTAACTGCTTTTTTAATTGTATCCATTGCATTTCTAGCATCATCTTCTGTATTTACGCTAAGGTTATCAATTCCTAAACCTTTAGAAGTCATATCACCAATTGAAATTCCTAATCTTTCACCATCACTAGTATTAGCTCCAATTTGAATACTAATTTGTTGGCTATCTGTAGTTTTAATTGTCATACCTTCTAGTGCATCTGCAGCAGTTGCGCTGTCAGGATCTTGAGTGCCATCTAGCGATACTTTAACTCCGAAATGATCAAAGTTTAGAGTTCCAGCTTTTCCATCTTCTAACGTTAACTTCTGAGTGTTACCCTTGTCATCACTCAATACATAAGTTCCAGGTATTGCAGCCCCTCCTCCATCTACATCTTGATTTAATGTAAACGTAGAGTTTGCTGCTGCACCACTAACATCAATACTTGTTACACCATTGTTAACAGTAGTATTATTGTCTAACTTAAGAGTAGATGCTGTATCTAATTGAGAACCAAAGTTTCCATCAAGAAGATGTTTACCATTGAAGTTAGCAGAACTTGCAATACGGTCTACTTCTTCAGTTAATTGACCTAACTCATCACTGATTGCTTTTCTATCATCTGGCTCAAGTGTACCATTAGCTGCTTGTGTAGCTAATTCATTCATACGTTGAAGAATGTCATGAGTTTCGTTCATTCCACCTTCAGCAGTTTGAATAAGAGAAATTCCATCTTGTGCATTTTTAGATGCTTGATCTAAACCACGGATTTGAGCACGCATTTTTTCGGAAATAGAAAGACCTGCTGCGTCATCTCCTGCACGGTTGATGCGAAGACCAGAAGAAAGTTTCTCCATGTTTTTAGACATTGCGTTGTTGTTTACACCTAATTTGTTGTACGTGTTAAGTGCTGCGATATTGTGATTAATTCTCATTACTACTACCTCCATGTAATAGATCTATTATTTTGGCGGGCACGTCCTTGTGCCCATATATAGCTCTTTTGGTTATAGAGAAAGGATAAAATGATAGTAATTATGTACTATCTTTTCATTATTTATATCGGAAGGAAAAGGAAGATGTTAAGCTTTTTTTGAAAGAAAATCCATATTTTCATTGAGAATTTTTTAAAACCCTGCCTTACTTTATTTTAAAAAGCATAAAAAAGCCTTCTCACATTTTTAGAGAAGGCTTCGTGGGTTCTTACTTTTTTATAGTTAAAAGTTATAATAGCAATTACTTTTTGTTTTAGTCTATACAATGAGAGATGAAAGAAAAGCTACTTCCACACTCGCTTCAACTTAAACACTTCCTGCATATATCCCCAGACAGATACTGGAGACATGATCATTTGATAGAAAAGAACAAATAAAATGAAAGCAAGTTTATTTTTTCTTACTCTTAAATTAAGATGTTTGAAGACATAATTCTTCTGGTAGATATAAAGTAAACTATAACTAACCAGCGTTAGGGGGAGGACTAATAGGGTAAGCGGACCTACAATCCAAAAGAGGCCAAAGAGCGCCAGAACTAGTCCTGGAATCCAGCAAAATGTGTACACAAAGTCCAAATACGGCATGGTGAAGTTAATTCCTGTAAGATACTTTGTATAAATTTGTGGTTGACTCCATGGTTTAATTTCCTTTAACCCTTCAATCATTCCTCTTGCCCATCTTGAGCGCTGTTTTGCGAAATGACCAAGAGTAGTAGGAGCATCTGTAAAAGCGACAGCAAACGGCTCGAAGTATACTTTCCAACGCTTATGTAGAAGTCTCCATGTTAAGACAATATCTTCGCCAATTGCGTCAGGCCAGCCATGAACTTCCCGTACGGCCTCTGTTTTGTACAAACTAAAAGCCCCTTGTGCAACAAGGGTTCCTTGATATAAACCTTGTAATCTCTTAATTGAAGCAATTCCTAAAAAGTAGTCCCATTCTTGTAATCTTGTCCAAATGGTTTCACGGCTGTTGCGGACAAGCATTGAGCCTGCTACAGCACAAACTTCAGAAGGACTGCTTTTGATGCGTGCTACCAAGTATCGAACAGATGACGGATGAAGCAGTGTATCCGCATCTAATGTAATAACATACGGTGTTTGAACTTCTTCTAACCCTCTGTTTAAAGCATGAAATTTACCAGGCTTTGCTTCATGAAGGATAGTAATATCCATCTTTAATTCCTTTTGGGCTCTCATAATTTCTTCATCTGTATGGTCTGTTGAATTGTTATTGATAACAATAACATGAATTCTCCCTTGATAATCTTGATTTGCGACATATCGTAAAGTATTAAAAATAGACTTTTCTTCATTATATGCGGCTACAAGTAAGGTTACTGCGTCAGATGGAGATTCATTTCTTAACCGGGGTTGCCGATCTAATAATAAACTAACAATAAGAAAGGCATTCATATAACCTGGTACATAAGCAATCCCTCCAATTACAAAAATAGCTACAGGGAGAGACACAATATGTGATAAGTCTTTTACCCATGGCAATGAAAGATAAACAGCAAAAATAGTCCATGCGATTGATATCACATGGCTGACCCAAAACTTTGTATTCACCGTCAAATAAAACCGATTTTTCTTTGGATTAAAACTAGACCTTATAGGCGTTAAATTCGGTTGCATATGGTTTCCTCAACTATCTATAGATTTGCATAAACAGTATTGTACCTTTATTGAAGGTGAAAGACTATCTTTTTATAGTTCTAAAATCATGTTATTTTTAGGTAAAACAAAACATTTATACTATAAGGGGTAATCTCATCAAGGAACGTCAATTTATCCACAAATAATAGAACAGTTTTTAAGAGTGGAAACATTAAAATAAGGGGAGAGATAGAGCGTATAGCCTTATTTTAATTAGAAAGCTCTTATATGTTATAAATCATCAAGGTCCAAAAATAGCTTTACGAGATATAGAGAAATTTGCGGGAACCTGTAACATAATACTGCCACAACAATATGTGGACTTTTTGCTACAATACAATGGAGGATATCCTAAAAGATCTACCTTTAAAATTTCAGATGATGAAGGAGAAAGCTTGGTTAATAAATGTTATCATTTGAATGATTTAGGCAGGGTGTTTGAAATATTAGAAGGAGAAATTCCAGATGAGTTTCTTTCGATTACGAATGATCCAGGTGGGAATGAGATTCTATTAGGAGTTAGTGGGGAGTATTTTGGGAAAGTTTACTTTTGGGTTCATGATAGAGAAAAAGAGAACTTGTTTTTTCTCTCTGATAACTTTTCTGCATTTTGCCTTAATTTATCCGAGTAAACATTAGGGAGGACCAACATGAAAAACATTTGGGATACAGAATACGAAACAAAAGCACCTGTCACAGACAGAGAAGTAATAGAAGCTGAGAAAAAGATCGGCATAAAACTTCCGGATTCTTATATTGAGCTATGTAAAATCCACAATGGAGGTTCCATCATTTATGATTCTTTTCCAACATCAGTACCAACAGGATGGGCGGACGATCATGTAAGTGTAACATCGATTGCGGGGATTGATGAAGAAGGGATTTTATCAAGTTCTTACTATATCGAAGAGTGGGAGTTGCCGGAAAACATCGTGTTGTTAGAAGGTGACGGACACTGGTGGATTGCGATGGATTACAGAGAGAGAAATGAAAATCCACCAATCATCTACATTGATTTAGAAGCAGCTGTGGATCCTTTTATTTTAGAATTAGCTCCGGATTTTAAAAGCTTTGTAGAGGGCTTGTATACACATGAAGATTGACGGGGAAAGTTCAGCAGGAGATTGCTGAGCTTTTTTATTAGTATAATAGAAGTAATCAAAGAAATTAGAAGTGAGGGGAAGAAATCTTGGTAACGGTTAATGAATTAATTAAAAGCATATGGTATGGGCCAGCTCCTTCTGCTGAAGAGGCTCAAAATATTAGAGCGTCCTTAACAGAAGAAGAGGGATTAATTTCTTTAATCCAATTATTTAAGAGCGGAGATTTTTCTTTAAAACATGCCT
The DNA here is from genome assembly GCF_057808375.1 of Priestia sp. TRM10. Taxonomy (NCBI): domain Bacteria; kingdom Bacillati; phylum Bacillota; class Bacilli; order Caryophanales; family Bacillaceae; genus Priestia; species Priestia sp. TRM10. The sequence goes on along the minus strand of NZ_JBJZOT010000015.1, from coordinate 548,947 downwards.
TAATTCATCTTATGAACAGCACTAAAAATGAAGAGGTTTTAAACTTATGTATCCATGTGTTCTGTTCCGTTTGTACTCATGAGGATTTACAAAAAGTAGAGAACTTGAACTTTCTCTCCCGAGTGTCAGAGGATAATGCTTATGTTTTTGCCTCATGTGCAAGAGAGACGCTATCTCCTGGAGTTGTTCCGTATCTTTTAGCTCTCCTAGAAGAGTGGGATGATACAGTTGTGGAAGAAGTGATTCGAGATAGTTTAGATCATATGATGGACTACACTCAGAATCTTGATTGGAACGCTACTGTTGATGAAACTGGCTCTTATTATACGGAGTGGATGAACACTCTTTTACCGACTTTCTACTATTATAATAGAGAACCTGTTTTTCTAGGAGACCTAACAAAGAATCTTATCCAAAGAGCATTTACTGTTAGAGAACAGAATACACCGGTAAAGATGGAGAGTATCCCCATTTTGTTATCAGTGTGGAGCGGTACGAAATGTCCTGTTCAATACAAAACATTAATAGATGAAGGAGTATTTCAACAGCTTACAGATTACATAGATGCGCTATCAAAAAGAAGCTGGGAAAGAGGTCGGAAATATTTCTACGGGCATAGTGTGGAGGGAACCCTTTAGCTTATGAAAAAATTTATATAAAGAATTTAAAAAAGGAGTTAGGTCCTCATGAACATTTTAGTCACAGGCGGAGCAGGATTTATTGGCAGTAACTTTATTCATTATATGATAGAAACTTATCCAGCGTATTTCATTGTTAATTATGATGCTCTTACATATGCGGGGAATTTAGATAACTTAAAAGAAGTTCATCATCATGAGCATTACACATTTATAAAGGGAGATATCAATAATCGGGAACTTCTTGGTAAAGTTGTAAAAGGACATGAAATTGATGTTATCGTAAATTTCGTAGCAGAATCACACGTTGATCGTAGTATTACAGAGTCAGATGTTTTTATCAAAAGCAATGTCTTAGGAACTCAAACGCTGTTAGACATTGCAAGAGAGAACAGGATTAAAAAATACGTTCAAATTTCTACAGATGAAGTGTATGGATCATTAGGAGAAACGGGTTACTTCACAGAAGAAACGCCACTTGCTCCAAACAGTCCGTATGCGGCTAGTAAAGCAGGGGCGGATATGCTTGTAAGTGCTTATCATAAAACATATGGACTGAATGTAAATATTACAAGGTGTTCAAATAATTATGGGCCATATCAGTTTCCGGAAAAACTTATTCCATTGATGATTACAAATGCAATGAAAGGAGAACGGCTACCAGTCTATGGAGATGGAAAGAATGTTCGAGATTGGTTACACGTTCGAGACCATTGCAGGGCAATTGATCTTGTTATCCATAAAGGGGTGGATGGGGAAGTTTATAATATTGGCGGAGGTAATGAAAAAACGAATAACGAAATTGTGCATTTTATCCTGGAGAAACTAGGCGTTTCAAGAGAACTTATTCTGTTTGTGGAAGACAGACTTGGTCATGATCGCCGCTATGCAATTGATGCAACAAAAATGGAAAGAGAATTGGGGTGGGAATCTACATACATCTTTGAGAAAGGATTGGAAGAAACAATCGAGTGGTATGTAGAGAATGAAAAGTGGTGGCGAAAGATTAAAAATAACTAGCAGGGTGGTTTACAACTGCATGGTAAAGATTTCATAGAACAATTAGCCCTGAAACTATGTTGTCCTCAAATTCGTAAATATATTGGAAAGATATTTTGTTATTAAAATCTATAAAAGAAAAAAGATTGGTCGATATAGAAATAAAATACTTTATAGAAATGAGGGCATCATGAAAAAGTCAATCCTGCTTGTTCCCGTTATGGTCGGTTTTATAGCATCCTTATTTTCATTTTCTTTATCTTTTGCGGTGAAGCTCCCAGCTCACATCAATAAAACAAATTTTATGATTCACTGGTTAGAGCGTTCGCTTCTTTATGGATTTTTTGTATTTTTAATTTTGTTAATCGCGCTTGTTCTCGTTCATTTTCGTCATGAGCGTACATCTCACGCTGCGGAACTTAAAGAGAAAGATAGACGGTATGGAAAGAACGGTGCTCCACGAGAAATTCAACATCTAGACTAATGAATGGAATGCTCTAGTATTCTTATGTTAGGGCTAGCTCATATGCCAAGCCTTCCACATAGACTAATATTAAAGGTTATGGTGGAAGGAGGGCACGTAGAATGGATAACTCATCTGACGAACAGAAAGGCATTCCTGACTCACTAGTGGATTCGTTAGTTAATGATGTATTAAGGAAAAACAACCTTGATCCAAGAAAAGTGAAGGAACACTTATCCGGTGATCAAAAAAGAATGCTTCAAGAGCTTTTTGGAGGTTTGCAAGAGCAAGTCGAAGCGTATGTAAATAAACCAAAGGTAAAGAGAAAAAAGATCCAAAAGCCAAAAGAAGATGAGAAAGAAGAATAAAAAAAGAACACCCTTTGATAGGTGTTCTTTTTTTATGGTGGGCAAGTTCTTATCCCTCAGTGTCTTCGTCAGCTCTGTATTCCAAAAGGTCTCCAGGCTGACAATCTAGAGCCTTACAAATCGCCTCTAAGGTTGATAATCGAACCGCTTTTGCCTTTCCATTTTTCAAGATAGAAAGGTTAGCCATCGTGATGCCAACCCGCTCTGAAAGTTCTGTTACACTCATTTTTCTTTTCGCTAACATTACATCAATATTGATTATAATCGCCATTATGTTCACCTCAGACCGTTAAGTCATTTTCTGATTTTATATCGATGGCTTCTTGTAAAAGCTTTTGAAGAACAGCCGCAAAGAATGCGATGACTAGTGAAGCAAAGATAGGGACCATTCCAATTAGGATAAGACCTGGGGCATCGTCTAGCTCTGCTACGAAATAAACAAATGGCAGCATTACTACATACAAGATACTAATTGTGATGGCACAGTATTTTATTCTCTGTAGGGCTCTTACCGAAATCTCAGAAAATGCCTTATTCTTATCAATGTAGTTTAGAAGTCGGAATGCCTGATACAACGCAACGAAAAATGGAATCGCTGATACATACATAATAATTACAATGGGATAGAGTATATGAGCATACTCTGGATTTGCTGGATGCTTAGCTAAGTAATATAAGCCAAATATACATAGGGAAAGAGCTGGAGTTCCAATCAGAAAAACAGCTATTTTTAAAAAGATGGTTGAACCTCGTTTCATAAAAAACACCTCACTGATTTATTATCCATTTGAATTTAACATATTATTTATCGAAATACAATAAATAATTAATGATTATGATTATATTTTTATTGCTGTTTATATTCATCTGTGGTTTTAGCTAAAGATAAAAAGTATTTTTTATTATAAAGAAATGCTTTATAAAACTATTACATTAACTTATTAGTTCATTTTGCGAAAAAACTAATCTGTCTGAGATTTTGAGTTTTTATATCTTTTTAATAATGTTTGTTAAGCCCCTTTATCAATAATGGTAAGGGGATTAGAGAGTGGGACTTTGTTCGTTAATAGCTATAAGTGACATACATATCTCTCCTATAAGATATAACAGAAGTTTTAATAGAGAAGTAGAAACTAGTTCTTTTGAATCTTGGAACGTTTGTTCTTATTAGGTATAAAGGTCTTCATGGCTTGAAAAAAGCAATCCTTCTTCCTATCCAAATTTTCCATATATTCCTTTAAAATAGTAGTTGGAAAAGAAAAGGATTTGAGGAAAAAGGAAGGAGAGGATCGATTGGGCTACGATGTATGGGGCGGCGTGAAAAATGTAGCGAGTGATGCTTGGGATAAGACTAAAGACACAGCTAATGATGTCAAAGATAAATTGGAAGACGCAAAGGAAGAAGCGGAGCGTCAACTTCTTCGGGCTAAATATTTGGCTCAAGCAGAAGCATTAGATAGCTATGCGAATAATGTAAGAAAAGCGCTTGAAGACTTTAACCAAGCTCCTCAAGAAAATGCGAAAGCTTATAATGCGCATGCGGTTGATTGGCAAGGAAAGAAAAAAGAAGCCTATGATGATTATCAAAATCAGCTTCGCACAGTGGCTGGTGAAGCCCGTGTTGATGGCCAAAATCTTATCATTGAAATCGAGAGGAAAGCCGCTCAGCTCAGAGAAAAGGCAGGTAATCTTGCATGACACAAAATGGTGGATATACAATTGAAGTTGATCCAGACAAGCTTGATGAATTAGCAAGTGGAATTGGGACAGCAGAAATGAAATGTAGCTTTGCCCTAAGTAAATTAAAGTGGGGGATGGGAAGCATAGCCGCTGATATTGCCGGTGTTGGCGGCGGTAATATTAATCATCTTCAAGAGAAGTTTGAAGGCTCTATTAAAAAATATAAAGATTTATTAGATGACTCTCAAGCATTTGTAAAGAAAACAGCGGCAGACGTAAGACAGCTTGATCAATCATGGCAAGCAAAGCTAGGACGGACAGTTGGAGAATTCTCAGGCTGGTACGATCTTCAGCGCACGTTCGGCGAGTATGACCCACAAACAGGTGAAAAAATTACAGGAGGCCAGCGTGCTGAAGCTGGGGTTATGACAATCCTCAACTTCTCGCCAGGAAAAGCCATTGGCGTTGTTGCTAAAGGCGGAAAGATGGCCAAAACGGCAAAGATTGGACAGGAAGCTTCAGCCCTTGGTAAAATAAAAAGTGGAAGAAAAGCCGTTAACCCTGCTGTTTTTAAGGACTTCTTTTCTGGTGCGTGGAATAGTATGAAGGGGCGATTTCGGTCGGCTAAGGAGTACATAGTTAAAGGGAAAGAAGCGGTTAAGCGAGTTCGAGAGAATATTGGTAATGTAAAAGTTCCTGTAGGTGTGCGTGTTGCGGATACGGGAATGGGTGCTAGAATGATAGTTCCTGAGAAGAGATCGTTGAAGGAGCTTGGGCAGCAGTTTGCGGTGAAAGTTAGAGAATCTGGTAGTAAAGGAACTAGGGAAGGTACCAAAGGAATTGATAGAGCGAGAAAGCCAGATTTAGAGAGTATAGAAGAGTTTGTTAAAGGTAACAAGAAATTTGAAGATGTTCTTGATGATTATGCTCTTATTTATGGAGAATTAGTTAAATCAAATAAACCCTGGTCTTGGCAAGATGACTTTATTGGTAAAATATCAGCAGGACGAAGAAAGATAATAAAAGAGAGGGCTTTAGGGCTATATCCTGATATACCTACTATTGAGGTACAAAAAGTAAAGGGATTAAAATTTGGATATGCCGATTTTAAAGGAGCAGGTGTGGTATTATCTAAAGATGTTCTTCCAGAGAGATTATGGTTAGCAACAGACAGAGAACAGTTTAACTGGTTAAATGAGAGATTACCTAATAAAATACAGCCTGAAGGCACAACATGGCATCATAAAGAAAAAGATGGAGAAATGGAACTTGTCCCATTTGGTATTCATAATATTACTAAACATAATGGAGGAAGAACCAAAGGACATTGGGCAGATGCTCCGCGACATTAAATTAATCTAGAGGTGAAATGACTATGAAAATTCAAAATGATAGTGTAGTTCTCCCTATTCCAGATGAGAAATTGATTACACGGGTAGAAGATAATTTTGAAATTAAATTTCCAGCAGACTTTATACATTTTTTATCAAAAAATAATGGTGCTATTCCAATAACTAGATTTTTTAAATATAAGTCTAATGAATATGTAGTTGATCGTTTTTTATGTTTACTAGATAATCCTCGTGAAAATGACAGAGGTATGTACGACATAAAAGTTGTATTTAGTCAATTAGATGAAAGAATTATTTCAGATGAAGATTCTACAGGAGCTGAATTAGTCCCATTTGCCGCTTTGTTTGCTGGAAACTTTGTGTGTCTAGATTATAGGGATAATGAAAAAAGTCCAACAATTTGTATTTGGTATAATGAGGGTTCAGGGGAGTTTGAACCTGTCACAGAAAAGATTGCAAATAGTGTAGACGAATTTGTGACTATGCTAGAAGAGTAATATATCTAATTAGAACATACTGTTTCCTCAAGATAAAAATAATGCCTTCTTTTAAATATATATTCAAATTTTATCTATATCTTCTTAAATTCCATGTGTAAGATAAACGTGGATAATAAGTAAAAAGATAAAAATAATAATAATAACTCAAATGTATGACTAGCATTACTACTTTGTTTGTACATTGTAATGTAATAGTGGAGAGCTTTGTAAGACAAAATACAGAGTTCTGCATTTTATTTATATGAATAAAAGAGGTTATGAGTTTAGACATCGATTACAAGAGAATATCTCTTAAAACTGGTATGACAAATCATAAAGAGCGTAATTAAAGCTGGAGACTTCAGCAACAGATTTACTAGAAGGTTTAAGGAATCCTCCTTATATATTAATAAGGGGATTTCCCTTCCAATAAAGCTTCCAGTAAGATAAAGGGACTAATTGGAAATTTAGGGTCCATTGTTACAGTGTTAAATATAGAACCAATTAGTGAAATATAATTAATATTAGCAAGTTAACAATATATTGTACTATTAAAAAATGTATTAAAGTTATATAAAATTAAGGATATTATTAAATTTAGAATATGTACGAACTTAAAGTACTTGATTGTTTATCCAAGACAACAAGTGCTTTTTTTGATTACTAAATAAGTAAATAGCTTTAATGGTTAGGATAGATCAAAATAAATCTATAAGTGGAACAATCCAGGAGAATATTATGGAGCAAAGTCTCCAGAGGTAAGGGAAGGGATGTTAGACTCTAATAATTATGTATTAGACCATTATAGGTTGAACAGATCTGCGGGTGCAAAGTTAAAGGAGACTTACTTGCCACCTACTAAGTAATCATTGGAGGGAATTAATAGTGGAACTGGACGATCAGTTATATGATCAAATTGTACAATTATGTAATGTTGGAAACTCTCTTATTGAAAAAGGTCAAGTTGATAAAGCAATAGAGAGCTATACAGAGGCTTTGAATTTGGTCCCATTGCCGAAAAACGAATGGGAAACAAGTACATGGATTTATACAGCATTAGGCGACAGTTATTTTTATAACGGTGACTATGAATTAGCAAAAAATCACCTTTATAATGCCCTAAACTGTCCAGATGGACCTTCAAATCCATTTATTTTACTAAGACTTGGAGAAAGTTTGTTTGAATGTGGAGAGCTTGATAAAGCTAAAGAGTATCTATTAAGAGCTTACATGTTAGAAGGCTATAAGCTGTTTTTTGATGAAGACGACAAGTATTTTCAATTGATAATAGATATGATTTGAGGAGGATAAAGATGGCTGTTTTACAACCCCCTATAAAAGAAAAGTTTGAAAGTCTTGTGAATCAGAGTAATGAACAATTTAATAATGGTAACCATATGGATTCTATTTTGTCGCTAGAAAAAGCTTGGGACTTAATACCTGAACCCAAAGGTATTTATAGTGAAGAAAGTTATCATTTAGTAAAGGATATTATTCATACTTATTTTATAGTAAATGATTTTGAAAAAGCAAAGGAATGGGCAGAAAAAATATTTTTAACTGGATTTGACCGTATAGATTCAGGTGGTAAGGAATTTATTTCAGGAAGAGTTGCTTTTGAATTAGGTGATTTAGAGACGGCAAAAGAATTTTTTAGCATTGCCAATAGAAAATCGGAAGGAAGATGTTTTGGGAGTCCAAAGCACACCAAATATCTCCAATTTTTTAAAAGCTAATAATATAGGTTAGTTGAATAAAATGGAGAGGTTTGTCAGTAACCTATTCATCGTGTTAGTAGCAGCACTTAATTATCTATAATAGATATTAAGTGCTTTTTATTTTTAAATATTAAAACCTACTAGATAATGTAGATACTTCAAAATGAAAGAGGAACCTATAAAGGAGTAAAAAAGAATGATTAACTACGGAGAACTCTACTACAACCATTATGAAAAATTTTTAGGAGAGCCGATTGACCGAGAAATATTTAAAAGTAATGGACAAATGCCAGGTATTCAAGTTTTGAAGTATGAAAATGTATTTGAAGAATGCTTGGTTTATAATACACTTGGATTTAGTAATTACGAAGATATAGTAGGAAATAATATTGAGGTTTAAATGGTGATTAATGGAGCATTTAATCGTACAGGATATATTCTGACCAATGCATTATTTTACTGTATCAGTAACCAAGTAGGAATGGGAAGAGGAGTAGCTATAGGTGGCATTGAAAGCGTGGATAAAGACTTTGTCCAAAAGTATAATAAAAGCGCAGTTTACTTCACAGAACCCTTTGCTTTCCCAAAAGAATATAGCGACGTTCATATTGAGACCGAGAATAAGGATGGTAGAATCCTGTTAGCATTTTTCATTTCCCAATCAGAGTATGAATATTTTATAAAGTATGGAGCGGAGAAATTTGAGGATTTGTTAGAAGAAAGAGATGTTGATCCATTTAATGTTACAAGGATATCTTCTGTTTGAGGAATAATACTGATATAAAGCTCGCCATAATCTCTAGAAAAAGAACTGAAGGTTACGATACTGATATCCATTATAAATTTAACGAGAGCTGTAAGGAGATTTATAAAATGATTAATTTATCCACGGTTGCAGGCTTGATTAAAAATAAAGCAGCAAGTGAGGCTGAAATTCGAGAAGTAGAAAATCTTATGAAAATTACCTTACCAAACGTCTATAAAGATTTATTAAGATATACAAATGGCTTTTTAACGGATGATAGCTTGTTTATTTATGGAACAGAAGATCTGGAGGAGAGAAACGAGACTTGGGAAGTAGATGAATGTGCAACTGGATATATCTCTATCGGTGATGATGGTGGAGGGAATGTTTTCTTAATGCTTCAAAATGAAGACGAAGAAGAGGTGTTAGTTAGTGATTCTGGGGATATGAACCCGAGTCATGCAACTATAGTTACTCTGGATTTTAACAAATGGGTGAATAATGGTTGTGTGAGTGAAACAGAGCAGGAAGTAATAATTGAGCCACCTGATACTTGTAACATAGTGTTAGCAAAAACTCCTAATGGAGGCTTAAAAGATTTAATAGAAATAAAGAACGTATTAGGACTAGAGATTTCAGCATTAAATCTATTAAAGGGTTCAAAAAAAACTCCTTATATATTAGCAGAGAAATTCCCATATGGTAAGGCAAAGAAACGAATTGAGAAATTAGGACCCATTGGTAGAGTGCTAAATATAGAGCCTAACGATGAAAAATAGTTAAAAGCAAATCATAATTGTCCAAAGGTATATAGAGCTTATGAAAACTTAAGGAGATTATTAAATTTAACATATGAGCGAATTGCAAGCACTTAATTGTTTATTAAAGACAACAAGTGCTTTTTTAATTACTAATAAGTAAATCCCTTTAGATGGTTACGATGTTTTAAAATAAATTTATAATTAGTAATAAGAGAATAATTACCCAACTTTTTATAACAAAGCAAATAGAAAAAGGAGAATTACAGTGAAAGATGAACTGAAAAGGTACTTCACTCAACTCATTAATGTCTGGCATGATTTTAACCATTCACTTCCAAAAGTGCCTTGGGATGATAGGGTTATTCCCTTTATATATGAAGGAGAAATGGATCAAGATGAGTATATATGCTGGAAACCAGTCGAAAAGGATATAGGCCATGACTTTGCCGATATAGAGAAAGTGCTAGATGGTAGTTTGCATGAGTCTATAAAACGTTACTTTAATTCGTACTGGTTTGCAGAATTAGCAGGATTTTATAAAAAATATAATATTATATTAGAACCTGTTTTGCCCGGCATTGAACTAGAAGATTTTGTTTCGCAACTAATAAGTTATAAAGAAGCTCACGAAGATAAACTGCAGTATATTCCATTGGGCTTGGACTGTGAAAATGGTTTCTTAATAGTGATTGATAATAGTAACGGAAACGTTAAGATAGAAGATTGTGAGACAGGAAAGTATGAAGTCATAGCAGATAGTCTTGATCAGCTTATCTGTGGCATGCAACTAAAGGGGGAGGCACTATTAGAATGAGAGGGACAAGACAATAGAAAACAAATCTAAATAGGAGAATTATAGGAAAGGTGATTAATTTGAGTAATGAAAAAACAACAAAAATGGAGTTGCTAAAAAGAAAAAGCAGACGGAAGAATTTACTCCAAGAGTTGAGCTACATAACGTTTACAGAGGAACCTTTTTTAGACGTTGAACATAATGATGCCTTTTGTAAGAAAGTATTTTCTTTGCTTAAGACAAAGAAAAATAAAATCAAATTGCAAGGAGATGACTATAAAGAAAACATTCAAAAATTAATCGACTTGTTAAATGAAACTATTCATACTATTAGAGTAATCCCAAAAAGAGGCAGGCTCTTATTTTTTAGAGAAAACGAAATAGAAGCAGTACTAATTAGTATGAACGAAATATTTAGTAACTTACACATGATTCTTGAGTCAACAAAGTTTTCGATTGGATATGGAGATTTCATACTAGTTGCAGAAGACTTCAGTTTTGGTTTGTGTATAGAACGAACGGAATACTTTTATGAATTTAGCACTTGGGGGCTATCATGAAAATAAGAGATATGAGGATTCTGATTGGCTATAAGCCGTTAGACTTGTTACTTTTAAGAGGTTCTAGTAAAGGATGTTAACTTTGTCAATAAAAGAAGCGATGAAGACATATTTTGAAATGAGAAGAGAAGCAGCTGATAAAGGTTTGGACTTTTTAAGGAAAACACCTGTTACGAATAACGATTTAATCATTTATAAAGGTGAAATAGATGATGAAGGGTATATTTCATGGAAACCTATAGAAATGACTGTTACACAAGACTTTAAGAAATTAGAAGATGAATTAAATATAAAGTTTCATCCATCACTTGTTGAGTATTTTAATTCCTATTGGTTTGTGGACTTAGATGGTTTTTTCAAAGACTACTATATTTGCTTAGAAGCAGTGCTACCAGATGCTGAAATGGTTTCCTTTGGAGAGTCTGTGAAAGGATATAAGAAAAACCATGAAGATTGTCTAGAGAAAGTCCCGATTGGAATTGAGGGGAATGGGCTACTCGTTGTAATTGAAAATAGCAGTGGACTTGTGCAATTAGAAGACTATGAGCGAGGGACATTCTCCAATATTGCAAGCAATATTGAAGAATTAATAAGGAACTTAAGGTTGAAAAAGTAGTATCTTGTATATAAGAGACTAGAATATAGGGATTCTCTAAAAAGGAGGTCACAAAATGAGTGTATCCATTTATTACACTGCACAACGTAAACAAAAACTCACAGATGATGAGCAAGAAGCTATCCATAAATTAATTTTGGATTATTCGGTTGATCAGGAAATTGAAAAATATATCAGTACAGGTGAAAGATATAATTGGACAAACTTTTACGTTTATGAGCCGGAAAATCCAACAGAAGAGAACGTTATTTTCGAAGGTTCAACCCAGCTCCCTGATAACAGTGAAGAGGCTATGTGGGAAGGTGTTCAACATTAGTCTTCATTACTTTCACAAATACGCTGTGTGATTTGGGATGCAGAATGGCATGTGCATATCGATGACCATGTACTCTTTTGGGATGAGGAGTATTTGGAATATGATTTGTCAAAATAAAGGTAGTATTGAATTTGTAATGTAATAATAGAAAGGACTGATTGCCATTACAACAATTAATCTAGTAGTTTGTCATGATTCAAACGTAAATACATATATTCCATTCTTGAGGGAGAAGACATCTAAATCAATAATGGAAATTAAACAATGTATAAGTTTAGGAAAGCCTGTAATCCAATGTGATTATTACGATAGAGATGAATTAATGTTTTTAGTGCAATGTTACGAAAAACTGCTTTCAATGGGAGCAAAACTAGCCATATATGAAGAGGGCAGAAGTATCTCAATTGAAATGGTCAAAAATTTAATAGAATCAATAGAAGGAATTAAATCAGATTGGGAGAGAATCGATAATTTTACATTTGATGATTTTGAATAAATAGGAGAAACAGAATGAATATAAGTGAAGTAAGAAAGCATACTTTCGATGAGGATATTTACTATATCGATGTTTTCCAAGAAAAAATTGTAGTGAACAACCATAGTGAGGGAATAACGGTGTTTGATCATAATCTGAATCCATTAAAAGAAATCCCCATAGTTGATAATATGGAGATATATTCTTCTTATAAAAATTTAAAAACAAATGAGCTAATTTTGTATGATTCTTACAACAATGCATTGATACATATTGAGTTGAACTCTTTTAAAGTTAAGATATACACACACGTTAGAGATTTACCGAATTTCTTGAAACTTTATGAGTGGGAAGGGGAAAAGGTGATATTTGTCACGCTTAGTGGTGACTTTTTTATTTTCGATACTGAAAGTAATATTCTTAAGCACACGGATAGATCTGAAGTTAAACAACATTATGCTGATCTTTATCAACTATGGTTTGAAACAAAGGAGGCTCGAATTGTAACATATAACCATAATAATCATGAAGTTATTTACAAGGGGTGGAGGGAAAAGGAATATGCTTTATACAACCCCAATAATGGTGAAAAAATCATATGGTCAGCATCTAATCCTCATGAAGTAATAACCTTAGAGAATGTAGTTGTTTTTGTTCGAGAAGCTGATCTCTTAATTCAGCATCAAACGCAATCTTTTATGCTGCACTCGCATTTAAATATGATATTTGCGAGATGTCGAATAGTAAAAAAACACTCTAATTTCTTCATCTTTGTGCTAAGTCATCATCAGTTTGAGGTCCGAAGTGAGTTGATAATTTATAGGTTGGAAACAGAACTTTTATAAGAAGGTTATTTTAAAGGTAGGGAACAGGATGTTTGATTTTTCGATATTAAAAAATGGCAATCACAAATTTTATAAGCTAACAGAAAATGATATTAAAGAAGCGGAAGAACGATTAGGCTTTGCTTTTCCAGCCGAGCTAAGAGCTTTTTATCAGAAAGTTGGATACGGCTTCTTGGATGTAAATAATAAAAATTCATTCAATAGAATGCTAGATCCTCATTCTGTAGCAGATATTCGATTTCGGGAAGGAATTTATGAGTATGATCCAGATTTAGATGATATATATGAGGAAGAAGACGAGCTTGTTTTTTATGAAGTGAATGAAGGCGTTTATTTAACAATTGATCTTGGGAATAAGAAGCAATCTCCCGTATATTATTTAGGAACAAAAATAGCCGATTCTTTTGGAGAGTTTCTTGAGAAGATGAATAAGGATACGGATTATTTTGAAGATATTATAGGATCGGAATTTGAGAAAGATTAGCTTGATAGAAAGAGTATTGAAATTAGCTTTCAATACTCTTTTTTTATAATCTAACAGCCGATGATTTTTTAATAGATTACTAAAGTGGAAATAAGTGTTAGAATGAGATGGGAAATGTAGTAAAGGAGCTCTAACATGATAAAAAGCAAAAAGTGGCTCATAGCCATTACAACATGCATACTTCTTTTAGCAATAGGACTCTTTCTTTTCTTAAAGTTGTCCGAACCAGACTTCAACAAAGACCTTCCGATGTCAATTTCGATTGATCATGAAAGTAAAGAATTAGGTGCAGAAGATGCTGCTTACATGTTCCTGTCAGATCTTCTTAATCCGTACAAAGAAAGTAAAGCTCCTTCATGGAAAAAGCTTGAAGATGTACGTTTTGATGAATTTCAACTGCTTGCAGGTGACAATGAGGAGGCAGCCGTAGCGGTTACCTTTTGGATTAAACCAAAAAATAAAACGTGGAGTATTTTTCATAATTGGGGCGGCATGGAGAAGGATGGAACGATTCGGGATATTCACTGGACGATGAGACTTAAGAAAAGGGGAGACAACACATACGAGCTTACAAAAATTGAAGAAACCTCAGGCGCTGTAGCAGGACTCCCTGTAGTAGAAAAACAGTATCAAAAGGAAGCAGGCATAAAGGTAGAAAACAGTGATATGAACTATACGCTTGAGCAGGACAAATTACAAGTTACCTATAATGGCGGAAAAAGTTGGGTGAAGGTTCCGCTTGAGGTTGATCAATTATTTCAAGGGGACTACAGTGGTTCAAAGGATACGTTGATTGAAGGAAGTTTTGTTATTTCATCAGAGAAAACAGCCTTTGTTTTTGTAGAAGATGGTATGGAAGCTGAACAAGTAAGTATTCTCTACTCTAATAATAAAGGAAAGACGTGGAAGACGAGCCGCATTTCAGAAGAGTTTGCGTCTGTACGACTTAGAACAATTGGCTTTACGTCTAAAAAGGATGGCTATCTGATCCTTACCTATGACAGAACAATGGGGTTTGAAGCACATACGGTTTTTAAAACAAATGATGGTGGAGCAACGTGGAAAAAAGCTGGCTCTGTTCCTGACGTCAGCAATCATGTAACAGATGGAACATTTATTAATGATAAGCTAGGATTCCTTTCATTTGGTACAAAAAATGAATTGAACAAAGAGGGAAGTCCTTATCTATTTCGAACAGGGGACGGAGGAAAAACATGGAGTGAAGTTGAATTGCCAATGCCTCCCGAGTATCAAGGTATCTTCGTTGTTGCTGAGCCACCAACTTTTGACGGCTCACAAGGAACGTTACTTGTGAATCAAGGGCCGAGTGGAGATTATCAAGGAGGGAACGTTCTAGCGAGGTTTATTTCAATCGACAAAGGGAAGACATGGAGCTTTGCTAATCTAGTAGATCCTGATCAAGTCCTTGATAGTGAAAAATCAAGATTATCATCAGAAGAGAAATAGCATGAGATAGTCACTTATCTTTTATACATTTGATACGTAAATTTAGTCTAAAAACTGAACTGTAGGATAAGAATTACATCTACTATAGATACGTTAAAACCAGTAGCTCTCACATTAGAGCTACTGGTTTTTTTATATTCTTCTTAGAATAAAAATGAAGCGTTCCATTAAAAGGATTTATTTAAGTTTATTATTTATCATTACTTTATTTTTAATTAAATTAACAAAAATAAACATAATCTCTTTTCCTTTTCCCTCATTTTTAAAATTAAAAAATAAGAAATAGGTTAAAAAATCCTCATCAAATTCTCATCTTTATGTCATTTCATTATAATTTAGCTCATTTAAGATAGAGGTAACTTCAAAAGAAGCGAAAGTTTGCTGTTTCTTAAGTTTTTTAAAAATTTTGTAAATTTTATGTTGATAATGTTAAAAGAATTTAAAATTACTGTTAATGAAATAACAAAGATCAGAACATCGCCGTTTATATACACCATTTGCTTGGAGAACGAAATTTAGTATGGGGAGCATCTAAGGAATAAATCATAAAAAAAGAAGATTAGATGCCCACAGAGTCCCATCTTGACATAGAAAACTAGATTTTGATGAAAAGGAAAATAATCGATACTTAAAAACGGAGGTTATGTGAGTTCATGAATTTAAAAGCATTCAGAGGATATTCCTTACGCAACTTACAAAAAGATGTGCTATCAGGAATTGTTGTTGGTATTATTGCTATTCCTTTAGGATTAGGATTTGCGATTGCATCTGGGACAGATCCTGCCACAGGCCTTTATACAACAATTGTAGCAGGAATACTGATCGCTCTTTTAGGGGGATGTAGATTCCAAATTGGAGGACCCACTGGTGCTTTTGTTCCAGTTTTACTAGGAATCGTGTTGCAGTTTGGGTTTGAGAATTTGCTTATTGCGGGGTTTATGTCAGGAATCTTGCTCATCATCTTTGGGCTATGTAAAGTTGGTAGCTTAATTCAATATTTCCCGAAAGCCACCATCATCGGGTTTCAATCAGGAATCGCGGTCATTATCTTCGCCGGTCAAATTCCAAACTTTTTAGGACTACACGACATTGAGAAATCTGAGTATTTTCATTTAAATATGAAAGAAATAGTAGGGAACCTCCAGTTTTTAAGTTCTTACAGCATTTTAACAGCGCTCATTTGCTTAGGGATTGTGTTAGCAATACCACGCTTGTTCCCTAAGGTTGGGAAGCTTTCGT
This sequence comes from Priestia sp. TRM10, assembly GCF_057808375.1. Lineage (NCBI taxonomy): Bacteria > Bacillati > Bacillota > Bacilli > Caryophanales > Bacillaceae > Priestia > Priestia sp. TRM10. The sequence continues at coordinate 532,949 of NZ_JBJZOT010000015.1, read as the reverse complement.
ATCTGTTAGCGATTATTATTTCAAGCGTTGTTTCATCTCTCTTCTTTTCTGGAAAAGTTGAAACAATTGGGTCAATCTACGGAAAAATTCCGAGTCAGATTCCGATGCCACAGCTGCCTGAGATTACAGTTGACAAAGTGATGATGCTTCTTCCATCTTCTTTTATTATCGCGGTTCTTGTTGGACTGCAGTCGTTATTAACGGCTCGCGTAGCAGACGAGATGACAGGCGTGAAGCATAATAGTCGAAAAGAGTTAATTGGTCAAGGCGTAGTAAACATGGTTGCGCCGATATTTCAAGGCATTCCAGCAGCGGGAGAGATTGCTCGAACCGTAACAAATATTAAAAATGGTGCATCTTCTCCAATTGCAGGGGCAACACACGCAGTGTTCGTTTTAATTGTTGTGGTGTTACTTGCTCCATATGCTTCATTTGTTTCTCTTGCTAGTTTGGCACCTGTCTTAATGGTTGTAGCATGGAGTATTAGTAAAAAAGAACAGTTTACAGAGATTGTCAAAGAAAAATCAAGTCATTCCCTTGTGCTCGTCGTAACGTTTCTTCTAACAGTGTTTACAAACTTAACAATCGGAATTGGGGCAGGGTTAGGATTATCACTCTTGTTTTATCTCATAAGCAAAGTAAAAGCGTATCAAAAACAAGTAAACAATGCTCTATAAGAGAAAAAGCCTGAATTCACATGTTGAATTCAGGCTTTTTTTAAATATGGGTAATTCTTCACTTTATAGTGTTGAAGAAAGGAGAAAAGAGTTGTTTCCAAGAATGAATTAGTAAAGAAGATTTCAATATAAAAGGAGAGATGCTGTAATGAATAGAAAAATGGAAGATATGGATAAAAGTGTAGAGATGAATGCTTTTATCGCCGAATTAAAAGAAAATCAAAGAAAAATAGAAGACAAAAACGAGTATTATGATGAAGCGAAAGACCGTGAGGACATCCAGAGCTATTATAGCGGAATCGATTTTGAGCAAACGAGTAGTAAAGAGCTTTTTACAAAGTTAAACGATCTTGTGACACGTACGCATCATACTAAGCTTCCGTACAGCACGGAGACGAGAAATTATCTTTATTCATGGGCAGACCTTCAAGAAAACGGAAAGCTTAAAAGTATCTATTCCGGCCAACAGCAAAATCCAGAAGAAGTGATAAAAGAAGATTATAAGACTTTCTTAAGAAGAGAAAAGGCATATAACACACTGGTAACAAACGATAAAAAAGACGAAAAGACGCTTGAGGTGATGAAAGAGTCGATTGAAAAAGAGAACAAATACAATTGTGAGCATGTTGTGCCACAATCATGGTTTGATAAAGGAAATCCAATGAGAGGAGATTTGCATCATCTTTTTGCATGCGAGCCTAAGTGTAACTCCTCAAGATCGAACCATCCTTTTTACGATTTTGCTGACTATTCTCCAGAAGCAAGCACGAAAACCATTAGAGAAACGTGCGGAAAGTATGAAGAAAACAAATTTGAGCCTGAGAGCGGCAAAGGAGAAGCTGCCAGAGCTACTCTTTATTTCTTATTAAGATATCCAGGAGAGATTCGTAACTACAAAGGAGAAGATATTACGATGCTCGTAAAATGGCATAGAGATGATGAAGTCTCTCTATACGAAAAACACCGCAATCGAGCGATTTGGGAGAAACAAGGAAATCGTAATCCTTTAATTGATTTCCCGCAATATGTGAGTAAGATCGATTTTGCATTGGGCTTGATGTAAGGAGGGTGATGGCACCCTTTATACTTTTAAAAAAAGGTAGGAGATTGTGAGAATGCTATGCTATCTTTTTTATAACGAAAAGTATAATGAGTAGTAAGAGGTGCTGGAAATGGAGACATCGTACGTGTTAAAAATACCGGATAAGAAATTTCAAGATTTTCATCTTCTTTTTTGCGGCTATGGGGTATGTGAGCCTCTTCATCATTTTGGTCCTGCTGTACGTCCGAACTATATTATTCATTTTATTCTATCAGGAAAAGGCTATTACTATGTTGGCGAAGAGAAGTATACGCTTGGAAAAGGGCAAGGTTTTTTAATATTGCCTGATGTGTTAACAAGATATGAAGCAGATGAGAAAGATCCTTGGACATATATATGGATTGGATTTGATGGAACAAACAGTATGGAACATCTGCGCAATATTGGACTTGGCGCTGACAAGCTGTTTTTTCAATCCTCTAGTCTCATAGAATTAGAAGAAGTTGTGATGGATATGCTTCAGTACAAGAAGCTCGATGTGAGGGATGAGTATCGGATTCAAAGTTTACTTTATCTATTTTTCTCTCTTATTGCAAACAGTTCATCAGACTTCTATAAAGAAGAAACGTCAAAGGAAAATGACTATATTACAAAGTCAATTGAATTTATTCAAACGCACTATAACGAGAAAATTAAAGTAACAGACATTGCGCATTATGTTTCCTTAAATAGAAGCTACTTAACAACGCTGTTTCGTAAAAGAACGGGAGTGTCGATTCAACAATATTTAGCACAGTTTCGTCTAACAAGAGCCGTTGAGCTTCTAGCGCTTACGGATTTATCCATCGAGCAGATTGCAGAGTCATGCGGCTATAGTGATCCGCTAGTTTTTTCAAAAGCGTTTAAAAGAGAGAAAGGTGTTTCACCTACAAAGTACAGAGAGCGTGAGCGGCTGGAAGGGATGAACACAAGGGAGAAAAGAGAAGGACTACGCTAAAAAGTGCGTAGTCCTTTTTTATTATTCAGCTTTTAATACATAGAGGACCGAACTAAAATCGCTTGGCGGTTCATTTCCTTGGAGATCTTGACCAGCCGAAGCATCCGAGGTGACGAGTCCGATATTCATCAATTCGGAGCCGCTAAAGTTCTCGTTCAGTTTTTCGATCTCATAAATCTTATGAGGATCTAGTCCTTTTAAAGGAAGTCTGCGGAATCTGCCGTTTACTTCATTTAATATTTTATAATAGCCAACAATTGCTTCTTTCTTATCCTCTGACACAACCATCCAAGCTGTGAAATTGCCTTCAAACGGGCTAAGCAAGCGATAAAACGTTCCTTGTGAGAGAAGATGACGATATTGTTTGAAAAAGGCAACTTGCTTTTTCATTTCATCTCGCTCTTCTTCTGACAGCTTTGTAACATCTAATTCATATCCAAACGAGCCAAAGTAGGCCACATTTGCTCTTGTTTCAAGAGGTGTTGTGCGGAATGCTTGCTCATTTGGCACAGCAGAAACGTGAGCGCCCATGCTTGATAATGGATAAACAAGCGATGTTCCATATTGAATTTTTAACCGTTCAATGGCATCTGTATCATCACTTGTCCATGTTTGCGGAGCATAGTAAAGCATACCTGGATCAAATCGTCCGCCACCGCTTGCGCATGATTCAAATAAAACGTGTGGAAATGAGGATGTTAATCGCTCATATAAATCATACACGCCTAAAATATAGCGGTGGAAAATCTCACCTTGTCTTTTAGAGTCATACGCTTTTGAATATACTTCAGTCATTGAACGGTTCATATCCCATTTTACATATGAGACAGATCCTTCTTTAAGAATGTTTGCCATCATCTCATAAATATGATCGACAACTTCTTTCCGAGAAAAATCAAGCACAAACTGATTTCGTCCGTGAGAAGCTCTGCGCTCTGGAGTTTCAATGATCCACTCTGGATGTTCTCTGTATAAGTTGCTGTTTTTATTAACCATTTCAGGCTCAAACCACAGTCCAAACTTCATGCCAATCTCTTCAATTCTTTTGGCTAATCCAGAAATCCCACTTGGTAGCTTTTCGCGGTTTTCAACCCAGTCCCCAAGTCCTCGTTTGTCATCATTTCGTTCCCCAAACCAGCCGTCATCAAGCACAAAAAGCTCGATTCCGTCTTCTTTTGCAGCCTCCGCAAACTCTAAAATTTTCTCTTCATCAAAATCAAAATAAGTAGCTTCCCAATTGTTAATAAGAACAGGTCTCGTTTTATCACGCCACTCTCCGCGCACAAGACGGGTTCTGTACAAACGGTGATAAGTTTGACTCATGCCGTTTATCCCTTTATCACTATAGACGATTACGGCTTCTGGTGTTTGAAACTCTTCGTCTTTTTCTAAGTGCCATGTAAAACCATGCGGGTGAATGCCCATCATAACTCTTGTTTGTCCATGTGTATCAACTTCTGCTTGTGCTAAAAAGTTGCCGCTATAAACTAAGCTAAATCCTATCACTTCTCCTTGAAATTCATCTGAGTGTGGACGTTTGAGTGCTATAAACGGGTTATGTTGAAGGCTTGAGTTTCCTCTGATGCTCCCAACAGACTGTATTCCTTGCTGAAGCTTTCGATTTTTAATATGACGCTCGCGTCCCCAAGCACCTGAAAGCTGAATCCATTCATAGTCATCATCTGGCAAATCAAGATTGGCGCTCATCGCTGTTGTAAGGTCAACGCTTTCTGTTCCGATATTTTTAAAACGAGCGCTTCTCGCAATCGCATTTTCTCCTTCAAAAATCGTATAAAGCAAAACTAATTCAACGGAAACCACGGAATCTAGTAGTGTGATTTGAAGCGTTGTTGCTTCATCATCATGTTCTGTATACGTCGCAGGCAAATTTGCTAGTTTTGGTTTCCCGCGATAGATTTCATGTGTTTTATATTCAAAGTTCGTAATGCAGCTGCCGTTTCTTTGCTGAATTTCAACAGCAGGGTGCCTAAAATCAGACGTTCCGTAAGATGGATACTCTTGTTTAAGATGATCAAGAGAGAAATATAAGTTGCCTTGGAACGGATAAGCGGACATTGGGCGATGCTGCATTTCGACTAAATAGTCAAAAGAATCTCTGTGCGGTACTCTTTTCCCAAAATAAAGCTGCCCAAGCTGGTTGTTTTGAAGCACTTTCATAATATAGCTCATTTCGTTATTGTAAAGGTGAAACTCTTTCTTTTCTTCATTATAAATAATCGTCATCATAATCATCCTTTCCTATTAAGCGTGATTTTTAATGAATGTTTTGAATGTTTTCTTCATTTTTCTCATTATTTGCGTTTTTTTCTTTTAGATCGCTCACAATCAGGTTTAAGTAAGAGCCTTTTAGCTTATAAGCTTTAAGATAAATAAAGAGACTAAGAGCAGCAAAAATGAGCGGAATCGCAATCATTAAAATGCGAAGTCCCATTACAGTTCCAGGAGTTTGGACAGCGTCTGGCACATAGCCAACAAGAGAAAGACCAACACCAGTAAGAAGTCCTGAGACTGCTTGAGCGGCTTTCATCAGAAATGTTTGGGTAGAGACAATAATACTTTCTGAGCGAATTCCAAATTTAAGCTCACCATAGTCAATCACATCTGCAATTGAAACGGTTGTAATCCCAAGGGAAAGACCTGAACCAAATTTTAAAAGAAAGCTGCCAACAATAATGAATGCTGGACTTTGCGGTGCAATGTATCCACCAGCTAAAATGGTGACGAGTCCTATTCCAACAAGACTGCATGCGAGTGTAAACACTTTGGTACGATTGAATGCTTTCACAAGCCTTGGGAAGAGCAGGAGAGAGAGCATTTCTGCTGTAATCATAAAGTTGAAAATGGAAAATAAGTGTTCTGCTCCTGTAACATATTTAAAATAGTAAATAGTGACACCGTTTACAATTTGCATGGCGAGATTAAAAGAAAGTAAGATCCCAATAAAAGCGACAAGCTGATCATTTTTGGCAAGAAGCTTTCCAATCTGTTTGAATTTAATTCGTGGTGCATTCCTATTCGTTGGTTTTTCAGGAACGTTAAAAACAGTAACGGCAATTGTTACAATAAAGATGATAGCGATTACAATTGCAGAAACAGTAAAACCTGTTTGACGATCTCCACTGCCGCCGAAGGAGCGATCAAAGAAATCAATCATATAAAGGCCAAACGTTCCAATTAACATACCAGCAAGACTCGCAAAAAATCGTGGAATGACAGAGACTTCCTCTCGTTCGCGAGGATCATTTGTTAAGCTTGGTAACCACGACCAATACGGAATGTCCATGATGGTATATGTCATGCCGTAGAGGAGGTAGGCAATTGAAATATACACATAAAGCTCTGTTGTAGAGAGGCCGAAGTTTGTAAATAAGAGAACAAAAATAACGGAGTTGACAAGCGTTCCAATCACAATCCATGGCCGGAATTTTCCGAAGCGTGAGTGCGTATTGTCAACAATCATTCCCATGACAGGATCGTTTGTTGCATACCATATCCGAGCAATGAAAAATAGCGTTCCAACAAATGCAGGCGAAAGCCCTAATACGTCTGTAATGTAAAACATGAGATAAATTCCGACTAAGTTTACAACAGCATCTTTTCCGATTGCTCCTACCCCAAATGAATACTTTGCTTTTGCAGATAGTTTTTCCATTCCCCATACCCCTTTGTAATCCCTTACATAACGTGTCATATGTGAGAGAGAATTGTAGTGCGTGCATTTAGTATAGGTGCAGAAGAAGTAGAAAAGTAGGGTATTATGTTTTAACTATCAGTCAAAATGTTAGATATATAGAGGGAATAGTAGAGGAAAAGGGAAAAAGAGAAGATTTTTTTTCTGCATTTTTTAACAGCTATATAGAAAATTTTTCTTTTTTTAAAGTAAAAAAATTAGTTAAAATAGCAATGTGGTATGATAAATGAAGAAGAAGTGTAGCGTTTATTTTAACCAAGACAAAAGGAGCAAAAAATGGCGACGATCAAAGACATAGCGAAACGAGTAGGTGTTTCCATTGCCACCGTTTCACGCGTATTGAACTATGATAAATCTCTCTCTGTTAGTGAAGAAACGAAAGAAAAGGTATTTCAAGCAGCAAAAGAACTTCAGTACAAAAAGAAAGGCGGACGCAAGCTCGCTCAAGCATACAAATTTGCGGTTGTAAGCTGGTATACAGAAGAAGAGGAGCTTGATGACCTTTATTATCACGCGATAAACTTAGGTGTAGAAAAAGCGTGTGAGGTTCACAATATTGAGCTTATGAAAGTGTCAATGGACAACCTGAAAGAATCAGAAGAGATAGACGGTATTATTGCGATTGGGAAGTTTAGTTTATCTCAAGCCGAAAAGCTTAAGGAGAGATCATCACATCTTGTTTTTGTGGACTGCTCACCAGATGAGGATATGTTTGATTCAGTGATAAGCAATCTTGAAAGAGCAACTGAGAAGGCTTTGCAGTATTTTTTAGATCATGGACATACACGTATCGGTTATATTGGTGGAATGGAATCATATCGAGATCAAACAGCGCTTATTCAAGACCCAAGAACTCTCAGTTTCGAGCGTTTTTTAACAGAGAAAGGTCATTATGATTCATCATTTGTTTACATTGGAAACTTCTCTGTAAATGATGGTTATGCTCTCATGAAAAAAGCGATTAGAGACCATAAAGAAAATCTCCCAACAGCCTTTTTCCTTGGAAATGATTCAATGGCATTTGGAGCATTAAAGGCACTGCATGAAGAGGGAATTCCAGTTCCGGGAACCGTTAGTATCATTGGAGTGAATGATTTTAGCGTATCCAAACATGTTTATCCTCCATTAAGCACTGTTAAAGTCTTTACAGAACTTATGGGCGAAACAGCCGTCGATTCATTAATGGAAAGACTTGAAGGAAGAGAGGTCCCGAAAAAGGACGTGCTCTCAACCGCATTAAACATTCGTGAAAGCACAAAGTAAAAAAGCTTGGAATAGAAATATTCCAAGCTTTTTTCTATGTTTTTAGTAAAACTTTTAGTAAAAATATTGCTCTTTTTTACTTTTTAACTTAAAATGAAGGAGAATTCTGACATTATAAAATGCTGGTAAGAATAATAGTGAAAATGCTAGATGATAAAGGGAAGAGCTATTGGGGGGAGAAAAAGTGAAAACAGAGGAGCTATTAAATAAATTTGATGAGCTTTTTCAAGGAAGAGATGGGCGTCTATTTTTTTCACCAGGAAGAATTAATTTAATTGGTGAACATACAGACTACAATGGTGGGCACGTTTTTCCGTGTGCCATTACGTTTGGTACTTATGGAGTTGCTAGAAAGAGAGAGGATCGTGAAGTGAGATTGTATTCGCTTAACTTTCCGGAACAAGGAACCATTACTTTTTCGCTTGATGAGCTTCATTATGAAGAGAGCGATGGGTGGGGGAACTACCCTAAAGGAATGATTCACTATATCAGGCAAGGAGGATGGACGCTTCCGTCTGGCTTAGATATTATGATTTACGGAAATATTCCAAATGGAGCAGGTTTGTCTTCTTCAGCTTCGCTTGAAATGCTTATTGGCGTTATTGTAAGCGAAATGTTTCAGCTTCATATAGAACGCCTAGAACTTGTGTCACTTGGGAAAAAAGTAGAAAACGAGTTTATTGGTGTTCAAAGTGGAATTATGGATCAGTTTGCGGTTGGAATGGGAAAGAAGGACTGCGGCATTTTGCTTGACTGCAGTACATTAACATACAAATACATGCCTTTAAATCTAGAAAATCATCAAATTATTATTATGAACACAAACAAACGAAGAGAGCTTGCGGATTCTAAATATAATGAACGTCGGAGTGAATGTGAAAGCGCTCTCTATAGGCTGCAGAAAAGTCTTTCAATTGGGTCGCTTGGCGATTTAATGGAAACTGAGTTTGAACAACATCGTCATCTTATAAATGATAGGGTGTTAGAGAAAAGAGCCAAACATGCTGTGTATGAAAATCAACGAATTTTACGCGCTTTTCAAGCGTTAGAACATGATGGATTAGCCTCGTTTGGATCTTATATGAATGAATCACACCGCTCTTTGCGTGATGACTATGAAGTAACAGGAATTGAGCTTGATACATTAGTAGAAGCTGCGTGGAAAAGAGACGGAACAGTTGGAGCAAGAATGACTGGAGCAGGGTTTGGCGGCTGTGCAATTGCGATTGTCGCAGAAGATAAGACAGAAGAATTTATTAGAGTAGTAGGCGAAGAATATGCCAGGAAAATAGGATATGAGGCAACTTTTTATGTGGCGAATATCGGAGAAGGAACAAAGGAAATTACGCAAGAAGTGCTGCACTAAGTGCTGTAATTTATGAAGACAGGAGTGAAAAAAGTGAATATTTTTAGCGTCATACAAAGCCTAGTTGAAAAAGCATTCACGGTAAACTTAATCGAATCTGAAGACCGTATCTATGCAAGAAATAGGGTACTGTCCCTTTTAGGTTTTGATATGTTCCCCGAGCATGTACAAGAGACAGAGGAAGGAGAGATTCCAGACTTAGTCGAAAAACTTGTAGGATATGCTGTTGAAAATAGGATCATTTCAGACATGTTAGACCAAAAAGAAATGTTAAGCAGTGACATTATGAACGTGTTCTTGCCAAGACCTTCAGACGTTAATCGTACTTTTTATGAACACTATAAAAACGATCCAGAACACGCTACAAACTACTTTTATACACTTAGTCAAAACAGCAACTATATTCAAACAAAGCGAATTGCCAAAAATATCGCTTATAAAGTGGGCACAGATTATGGAGAGTTAGACATTACCATTAACTTGTCTAAGCCAGAAAAAGATCCAAAGCAAATTGCTGCTGAAAAACAAAAAAAACAAACGGAATATCCGTATCCAAAATGCCTGCTTTGTATTGAAAATGAAGGATATGAAGGAAGAATTGGTCATCCAGCACGTTCGAATCACCGAATGATTCGAATGAATTTAAGGAATGAAGAATGGTTACTTCAATATTCACCATACGTGTACTACAACGAACACTGCATTGTTCTATCAAGTGAGCATCGTGATATGAAAATAAGCAAGAGCACATTTACAAGATTGCTAGAATTTGTGGAAAAGTTTCCTCACTATTTTATCGGATCAAATGCAGATCTTCCGATTGTAGGGGGTTCTATCCTAACGCATGATCATTATCAAGGTGGAAACTATGAATTCTCAATGGCAAAAGCGAAAGAAAATCATGTATTTACACTAAAAGAGTTTCCGAACGTTCACGGAGCAATTGTGAACTGGCCAATGTCTGTCATTCGTCTTCGAAGCAAAGAGCGAGAAGAGCTTGTTCGAGCTTCTTCCCTTGTTCTCGAAACATGGAAAAATTATAGTGATCCTAGGGTTAGCATAGAAGCCTATACAGGAGACACTCCACATAATACGGTTACACCAATTGCGAGAATGAGAGACGGTCAGTTTGAAATAGATCTTGTTTTACGGAACAATCGAACAACAGAAGATTACCCACTTGGCATCTTTCATCCCCATGAAGATGTTCATCATATCAAAAAAGAGAATATTGGCTTAATTGAAGTAATGGGCCTTGCGGTGTTACCCGCTCGTCTTGAAAAAGAGCTTCAAGAAGTAGCTCAGTTTTTACTAGGTGAACAAAATAAAATTGCTACTTATCACCTTCACTGGGCAGAGGAAATTAAAGAAACGTATAAAGATCAACTAACAAAAGAGAACATAACAGAAGTCCTTCAAAAAGAGGTTGGCATGAAGTTTCTGCGTGTTCTTGAAGATGCAGGGGTATTTAAACAAGAGAGAGAAGGAAGAGAGGCATTCGGGAATTTTATTGGACTTTTAGAGGAAAAGACTTCGTGATGAGCGAAGTCTTTTTTGTCGTTTACAGCTTGCATTAAGAATTAATGGGAGAGAAAAAGAATAATCGCTTTTTCTACAAAAAATAAAAGAAAGGTGCTTTGAAAATATTATATAAAAATAGCGTTTTTATGAAATGTATATTGATATCGCTTTCATTACAATTTTAATATATATAAACGATTATGAAAGAGTAAGGAAATACGGAAAAATAAGAAATGTCGTAATTTGTAAAAAAATAGACTTATTTATAGTTCTAAAGGTTTATAAAATAACAAAAAATGATTTTTTATTCTCCTTTATTTGTCGAATAAACAAGGAGATGTATCTGTTTATTAATAATATTAACATTATGTTAGTTAATATAACATATTATCTGAAAAAATAGTAATTTACATTGTCTGGGAAAGAAAAAAGATATTTAAAGAAAGTTAATTAAAGGTAATAAATTACATAAAATGGATTTTATTGAATAATTCTTACATTTATTTAACTCAAAAACGAAAAATTGTGCTAATATATCCATATACATAGGTGATTTCTGTTTTTTATTAAGACTTTATACCCTTATTGTGAAAAGGTAGACAAGAAGTAGAGCTAGTAGAAGTTTTTAGCACTGCGAGAGGAGAAAACATGAGCGCGATAGTAGGCATATATGAATGGAATCAAAGTGAAATTCGTGTAGAACACTGTCAGGCAATGATGGAAGAGTTAAAAAGATATCGTGCTGATGACATTGGAACATGGAAAAAAGATAGTCTTTTCTTTGGTTGTCATGCTCAATGGATTACAGAGGAATCTATTGGAGAGAAACTACCATTTTATGATAGTGAACGAAAGCTCGCTATTACAGCAGATGCTATCATCGACAATCGAGACGAATTATTTAATAGATTAGGAATAGATATAAAATATAGAGTTTCTATGAAAGATAGCGAACTTCTTCTACATGCTTATTCTAAGTGGGGAGAAGAGATGCCAAAGTTTCTCGTTGGTGATTTTACGTTTATGATTTGGGATGAGAAAAAAGGAAAACTGTTTGGGGCTCGCGATTTTTCGGGGTGTCGCACACTTTATTTTTTCAATAATGAGAAAACTTTCGCCTTTTGTACCGCTATTAACCCGCTTTTTACGCTTCCTTTTGTTTCAAAAAGGTTAAATGAAGCGTGGCTAGCCGAGTTTTTGGCTATACCGGTTACGTTTGAGTCAACAGATTCTTCTTCAAGCGTCTATGAAAATATTAGACAGCTTCCTCCTTCACATAGCATAACAGTAGAAAAAGGAAGAGTGAAGCTTACCCCATATTACACGCTTGACATGGGGAAGAAATTAAAGCTCTCATCAAATGAGGAATATGAAGAAGCTTTTCTTGAGGTTTTTAAGGGAGCAGTAAAATCCCGATTGCGAACACATCTTAACGTTGGAGCTCATCTGAGTGGAGGATTGGATTCAGGTTCTGTTGCAAGTATCGCAGCACGAGAGCTACGAGTACAAAACAAATCATTGCATACATATAGCTATGTCCCTATCGATGATTTTGAAGACTGGTCACCGAAAAGCCGAATAGCTGATGAAAGGCCTTCCATAAAGTCAACAGTGAACTATGTTGGCAACATTAGAGACAACTACTTAAGCTTTCCAGAGAAAAGCTCTTTTTCTGAAATTGATGATTGGCTTGACGTGTTAGAAACGCCGTATAAATTCTATGAAAATAGCTTTTGGGCGAAGGGGATTTTTGAACAAGCATCACAGCAAGGAATAGGTGTGATATTGAATGGACAGCGTGGAAACTGGACGGTTTCGTGGGGACATGCTCTTGATTATCAAGCAATGCTATTACGAAAACTTCAATTAAGAAAATTCAGCCAAGAAGTTCGGATGTATAGTAAAAATCTTGGGGCAAAAAGGTCAAGAGTACTTCGTGTTGTTGGGCGTAAAGTGTTTCCAAAGCTAAGCGGAGCTTTATCTAAAAACAAAGAAGTACCTTTTCGAGGAATGATTAATGAAAAATTAGCGAGTCGGTTTAACGTTTATAATAAATTAGCTTCACATGATATTCAAAAAAATGGGTTAATTCAAAAAACTCCATATGAAATACGAAAAATTCAATTTCAGCGTCCATACTATTGGGCTCTCAACGGAGCATATACAACAAAGCTATCACTTCGATACGGCATATGGGATAGAGATCCAACAAATGATCTACGCGTTGTACGTTTTTGCTTATCAGTTCCAGAAAGTCAATTTGTTCAAAATGGACAAGATCGGTCACTCATTAGAAGAGCAATGAAAGGCTATCTTCCAGATGATGTTCGACTAAACCAACGAACGCGAGGGATTCAAGGTGCAGATGGAATTCAAAGGATGCTTCCACAGTGGAATGTGTTTATAGGAGAATTAGAAAGAGCTTTAAAGGACGACTATCTATCAGAGTATTTAAATATAGACCTTTTAAAGGAATCGTTAGAAAACATACGCCATGAACCTTCAGCTGACCAAGTATTTCGAAATGATTTTCGAATTTTAATGAGAAGCTTGATTCTCTATCGATTCCTTCAAAAAAACTTTTGAAAGGGGGTGACATCGTGGAGAAAAAACAATGGGAAAAGCCTGAAGTAGAAGTGTTGGATGTAAACAAAACAATGGCAGGACCTGGGCTAAGCTATCCTGATGCAGTGCAACCAGATCCAGATCCAGAGGACGCAATGCATCATGATAGTTAATTGGATATGAAATTATACGTTCATTACCCTTATACACTGTAAGGTGTATAAGGGTTTTCAAAATTTGTGATGAGCGGAGTGAAGATAATGAGTATAACGCAAACAGTTTATGCTTATAACGCTTTTGGACTAAACATATGGAGTGAAGTTCATCTTCCTGAATTACCTTCTGGAGAGTTTGGGGAAGATTCAATAGATATATGGATTAAAAAAGGTTCTTTACCAGAAACATGGGTGCAACGAGAAGATCGGAGCCGAGTTGTTGTTGATGGGGATTCTGTTATATTTGAGTCACAAAAAAACGCTTTCTTTTGTATTACGAAGGGAAGAGAAATTACGGTTGTGCCTTTTGAAGGGGTTGATGAACGTAAAGTAAGGCTTTATCTTCTTGGTTCGTGTATGGGCATCTTACTTATGCAGCGTAAAGTCATGCCTCTTCATGGAAGTGCAATAGAGATTAATGGGAAAGCTTATGCATTTGTTGGACATTCCGGAGCAGGGAAGTCAACTTTAGCAGCAGCTTTTATCCAAAAAGGCTACAAGTTACTAAGCGATGATGTCATTCCTGTACGCCTATCAAAAGAGCGAGTGCCAATCGCTTATCCTTCTTATCCACATCAGAAACTTTGGGAAGAAAGTTTAGTTGGATTTGGAATCAATTCAAGTGGCTATCAATCCCTGTTTGAAAGGGAGACAAAGTATGCAGTCCCTGTAAAAGAAAGTTTTTACGATAAGCCCATCCCACTCGGTGGCGTTTTTGAACTTGCAAAAGGAAACACAAGTAAAATCAGGTTTGAAAAAATTGGAACGTTGGAGAAGTTCCGCGTTTTACTTCAGCATACGTATCGTGATTTCTTAATTGACAGACTTAAGTTAGCCGAATGGCATTTCAAACATTCGATGGAAGTAGGGAAAAGAACACCGATTTTTGAACTTAGGCGACCATCAGAAGGATTTACAGCACCAAGGCTTGTAGATGAAATTTTAAAAGTGATCCAAGAGGAGGAAAAAGAGTGAGCACATTATCTCTAAAACATCATGTTGTTCAAGGTGAAGGAAATATCGAAAGTGATATGGATCAAGAAAAAGTCATGCTAAATATTGAAAACGGCAAGTACTATAACTTAGGTAACATTGGTGGAGCCATCTGGGATGAAATAAGTGAAGCAATCTTAGTTGAAGAGCTTATTGAAAAACTTCTAAATAAATATGACGTGCAAAGAGAGCAGTGCGAAAATCATGTTTTATCTTTTCTTTCACATTTACAGAACGAAAACCTGATTAAAGTCATGTAAAGGAGTGAAGAGAGTGAAACTAATCCATAAATTAAAAACATTCTCAAAGCTAGAATGGGAGCAGCAGCTTTTACTTTTAGAAGCTTTCTTTTATTTAGGCTATGGACGGTTTTTAAAGAGCCGGCCATTTGCTAAAGTAGCTCCAACGCTAGGTGAGTACATGGAAGAAACGGGAATGATTGAAAATCCCTCAAATGAGCCTATGCTACGCGATATTTCCTATGCTGTTCATAAAATGAGCAAGTATACTTTTTGGGAAAGTGAATGCTTAGTGAAAGCAATTGCCGCAATGAAAATGCTCCAGCGACGAAAGATTGAAAGTACGCTATATTTAGGTACGGGAAAAGACAAAGATGGACGCTTAATTGCTCATGCGTGGCTGCGCAGCGGTCCAAAATATGTAACAGGAGCAGAAACAATGGAGAATTTCACGATTGTTGGAAAGTTTTCAAGAATCATTAGTGAATAGTGAAAATTCCTGCTGCATTTATAAGTATCGGAACATGTTAAACAATGTTTAGCATTTTTTTATAAAAAATAAAAAAACCTCTAGAAAATGGTGAGGTGAACAAAGTGAATGCCTTTCTTTACTATATTAAAAGAATGCATCATTTCTCAGGAAAAGGTTTGTATGTGAATGTTGTGGGGCGTGCGCTTGTTAGCTTGCTTGAAGGAGCAGGAATATTGCTCCTTATTCCACTTATTAGTCTTGGAGGCTTCGTGCAAGTTGAAAATGTCTCAGGGAAGATTATGGAGCTTTTTCATTTTCTTACTCGTATTCCCGAATCGTTTTATTTGCCCCTTGTGTTAGGTCTATATCTTTTTATTGTTGTGGGACAAACTTTTTTACAGCGTTATTTGTCAATTCGTGATGCTCGCATTCGTGAAAATTTTAGCAGGCATTTGCGATTGGACATTTACAGTTCTCTGTTAAATTCAAAATGGAGTTTTTTCTTACGAAAACGGAAATCGGACTTAATTAATTTACTAACGGCAGAGCTTGCCCGTGTACTTGGGGCGATTAATTATTTTCTTCAGCTTTTATCTCATCTTATTTTTACCGTTATTCAAATTTGTATTGCGCTCTGGCTCTCTGCTGGATTAACTTTGTTTATTTTAGCGTGCGGTCTTATGATTGGATACTGCTCAAAAAGCTTAATTAAACGATCAAACAAGCTTGGCAAGCAAACATCAAAGCTTGGTGAAAGTTATATGGCGGGCATTACGGATCAAATCAACGGAATCAAAGATATTAAAAGCAATACATTAGAACGTAATCATGTGAACTGGCTTCAGTCTTTAACGGAGAAAATGAGTGAAGAACAAATCAACTATATGAAATTAAAATCTGATTCACAGCTTATTTATAAACTATCATCAGCCTGTCTTATCGCCCTCTTTATCTTTGTTTCTTTAAAGTCTTTTGGTGCTCAGCAGGATCAGGTGTTACTTCTTATTTTAATTTTCTCACGCCTTTGGCCAAAGTTTACAAGCATTCAGTCAAACATAGAGCAAATTGCAGCAAGTATTCCTTCCTGTCGTTTAATTCGAGAGCTTTTACAGGAATGCAAAAAAGAACAAGAAGAAGTAGCGGTTAGCGATGAAAGAGCAGGTAAAGCTATCATCAAGGGCTCATTTCAATGTCGGAACGTGTCATTTCGTTATAACAAAACAAAAGAAGAATTTGTGTTAGATAATATCAATTTACATATCCTACAAAACCAAATTACGGCTATTGTAGGACCTTCGGGGGCAGGGAAGAGTACGTTAATTGATTTGTTAATGGGGCTGAACATTCCAGAAAAGGGAGAAGTATTAATTGATGGATCTCCTCTTACAGAAGAGAATCTTTTTGCACTTCGCAACTCGATTAGCTATGTTTCACAAGATCCGTTTTTATTTAATACGTCAATCCGGGAAAACTTGCTCATGGTAAAAAATACAGCAAGTGATGAAGAAATGTGGGAAGCACTTCAATTTTCGCAAGGGTATGAGTTTGTGAAAGAATTGCCTTATGGGCTTGATACAGTGATTGGAGACAGAGGGGTAAGACTTTCAGGTGGAGAACGACAGCGCCTAGTCCTAGCAAGGGCCTTGTTAAAGAAACCATCTATTCTTATTCTTGATGAGGCAACAAGTGCGCTCGATGTGCGAAATGAAGCAAAAGTAAGCAAAGCAGTTGAAGAATTAAAAGGGAGGATGACCGTCATTATTATTGCCCATCGTTTATCAACGATTCGTAATGCAGATGCTGTTGTTGTCTTAGAAAAAGGAAAACTTGTTCAGCAAGGAAGTTACACACAGCTGTCAAAGGAGAGGGGACATTTATTTAGTGAGCTTCTTCAAAGTCAGGCGCAAGCTGTTCAATAAAGGGATGGTGAAAGGTATGCAAAGAAACGGTGAGCTTGATTTATCATTGCTGCCAAGAGAACTAAAAGTGATGTTAACTATTTTAAATCATCGAGAAGAAAGTCTAGTTCTAGAACAAAATATGGACTGGCACTATTTCTTGCAGCTTGTGAAGCATCATCGCATTTATCCTTTAGTATATGCGAAATTAAGAGAGCTAAGGGATTCAGCTGTTCCTCCATTCGTAATGGAAGTGTTAAAGAGAGAATATCAAAAAAATACATTTTCGATGCTTCATTTGAGTGCAGAAATGGAGCAAGTGAGCAAATTATTCAGCGAACAAAATATTAAACTTCTGTTTTTGAAAGGTCCTCCAATTGCTCAAGATATCTACGGAGATATTTCGCTTCGAACATCGAAAGATTTAGATGTGTTAATTAGGTTCGAAGATATAAAAAAAGCAGAAGATATTCTAATTGAGCTTGGCTATGAAAGAGAAGACCGCTTTTTTTCTCTTATAAATGAATGGAAATGGCTTCATCATCATATTATTTACTTTCATCCTCAAAAAAAGATTCAAGTTGAAATTCATTGGCGTTCACAACCCTTTCCAATTAAACAGCCAACATTTCATGAGCTATGGGAGCGGAGAAGAAAAAGTGAGCTAACACGTTCGCCTGTTTATTTCCTAGGGGAAGAAGATTTATTTATTTTTCTTATTGCTCATGGAACAAGACATGGCTGGTTCCGCTTGCGCTGGCTTGCTGATGTTGATTATATGATGAGAAGAAAGCAACCATTTAAGAAAGTAGAACAACTTCGCTCAAGCAAACAATTCAATCTTGTTGGGCAAGCGCTCCTTGTTTCTGCCACTTTTTTTGAGACTCCTATTCCAGAAGAGGCAAAAAGTATAATAGAAGAAAATCAAGCGAAAGAACTGGCGAAGCTTGCTGTTTCATGTGTTCTGGAAATAAGTCAGCATTACATGGAAAGGGAGCTAAAGAGAGAAGAAGAATATAAAGGGAGCATGTTTTTCCTGCTACTTTCCAAGCTTTTTAAAGCAAAGATTATTCTCTTTCAACATCCATATGTTTATAAAACAGGAACCGTCTCTCAACGATGGTTTCAAGTCTTAAGATATTTATACCCTCAAGCTTCTGAAGAAGATCAGCTAAAACTACCAAAAGCACTCAAATTTCTCTACTTCCCGCTTCGCCCTTATTTATGGATGAAAAGAAAATCAGCAAGCTTAGGAAGAGGAAAAGTCGAAAAGGTTTGAAAATGTATAATGAGTAGCTTTCATATAAATATAGCAGAGGAATGTCTTATACAATGTAAGAGGTATAGGGCATTCTTTTTATCTTTTTATAAGTCGTTAGTTTAGCACAGGAGAGAATAAAGAAAGGGAAGAAAGTCTATCGCTTTATGACAGAGTATCAGCGTTAACGCTGCTTTTTTAGTTTTTCTTTAACAAAACAGTGAAAATAATCACGATATGTAAAGAAACGTCATTATTCTACAAAAGTTCCCACATAAGAGGAAAAAGATGCTACAATATAAAGGCATTTTGAATAATGAGGAGATCTCGAAATGGCACAACACAACGAACTGTATGAGGAATACTTTAATGATCATCGTTTGAAAGTAACAACATACCTTTATCGGGTCATCGTTGTTTTTTTAGGATTAAGCTGCGCTTGGAATGGGTTTTTCTATCTTTTCCAAGTAAACTTCTCAGGAGCTAGTTTACCATCCTTTTTAATTTGTTTAGCTCTGTTAATTATGATGGGCAGTTTAACAAGATATATTGATTTTAAAGCGAGCATCTATCAGCATATGATTCTCATCTATTCTATTGGATTGCTCATTGTTGTATATTTTCAGTCAGGCTACTCTGAAGCATGGAGCTTTTTCTTATTGTTACCGCTTCTTGCTGGCCTATATGGAGAAAAGAAGACCCTTTTTTATTATTCATTATTTGGATTAGGACTTCTAACATTCTTCAGTATAAAGCTGCCTAAAAAGAACTATACGGCAGACAGCATTGATATTTCAAATCGAGTTTTATTGTATCTTATTTTATCAACCTTAAGCTTTCTTGTACTGCAAACACTTCATCTTATCTATAGAAGACAAGTAGACCTTGTGAAAGAATCAACAGAGACAACAATTGAAGAAATTGTGAATACGTTTGTTGTGGCAGTAGAAGCAAAGGACGTTTATACATATGGTCATAGTGAGCGCGTCAGTCAGTATGCTGTTGCCCTTGCAAGCTCCTTGCCAGATTATCATGAACAAGACTTGAAAAGACTCAAATTAAGCGGACTCCTTCACGACGTTGGGAAAATTAACGTTCCAGAACACATTTTAATGAAAAAAGGGAGACTGCTTGAAAAAGAATATGAAACAATTAAAACCCATTCAACTGCCGGCGCTCAGATCATTGAGCGAATGAGCCGACTGCAGCTTTTAAAAGCAGGTGTTCTTTATCATCATGAACGATGGGATGGAACAGGATATCCTTCAGGTCTGAAAGGAAGAGACATTCCACTAGATGCTCGGGTTCTGGCTATTGCGGATGCTTTTGATGCGATGACAACGACCCGCTCTTATCGACGAGGAATCAAATTTGAAGAGGCTTTTTATCGTTTAGAGTTAGCAAAAGGAACACAGTTTGATCCTTGGCTGATCGAATCCCTGAAAGATGTAAAAAATCGATTTAGAGAAATTTATGATGGCTTAGAGTATGGCCGAAAACAGAGAGAGAAAAGAATAGAAGGTTTGTAGGAAGCGGGAGTGCGCTTCTTTTTTTTATCGGTTTAAGGAAAGGATTGCTAGAATAGGTTTGCTCTGGAGTGTAATGAGGTAAAGGAAAAAGTATACCAGTACAACAACCGCTCTCTTAAACCTGTTGCTAACGATTGATTATATAACTTGCTGTGGCGGTAAAAATAAAAGAAAAAGAGGTGAGCGTTTTATGAAAAGTACGGGGATTGTGAGAAAAGTAGATGAACTAGGCAGAGTTGTGTTGCCAAAAGAACTTAGAAGAACCTTTTCTATTCATGAAAAAGATCCGATTGAGATTTTTATTGATGAAGAAAAAATCATTTTGCAAAAATACAAATCTAACTTGGAATGTATCATTACAGGAGAAGTGTCTTCAGATAACAAAGTGTATCCAGGGAATATTGTGCTAAGTGATGAAGGCGCAGAAATATTAAAGAAAGAGCTAGAAAGCAAGCTTCAGGAAAGTTAGAATAGTTTGTGTTGTATCGAAAAAGAGGAACTGTGGAATCTTCCATTGTTCCTCTTTTGGTGTGAAATAGGATTATGAACGGTATTTTTTCATCATGAAAAATTCTATAACGGGCAGCGTAGCCATCCCAATTGTTAACACTATAGCTAGCAAAGTGTTAATTTCTCCTGTTAGCATTTCATCTACTATGACAGCAACAAGTAAGAGAGATAGTAAGAGAAAGTAGCTTATTTTAGCACTTTTCTCAGAGGCTTCTCTTTTCTTTTCTTCATCATTCTCTCCTTTTGAGGTAGTTGAAGGGAGTAACAGTATAAGTAACGTAGAGAAGAAAAGAAATTCATGAAAGCCGATTTTTTCTCCTCTCATAATCTTAAAAATCATATGAGAAGTCCCGAGCAGAAACGTCACGATGAATATAATGAAAATGATGACATTTGTTTTATTCATTTGTGCCTCCTATACAAATTTCAATTATATTCCATATATAGTATAAAGAAGAAAAAGAGGGCATGTCAAAGTAGTTTTAAAGAATGAAAGCAAAAGGAGCACACTCTCAATGGGAGTGTGCTCACTGAATTGAATTATAGATAACGAGTTTTACGGATAGATTAAAGATACGGAATAACAAAGCCTCCATAAGCAAACGCAGCAATAATCATAAAAGCAGGGTGAATTTTAAACTTTGCGAGTGCTAAAAGAGAAATCAGGCCGATGATTAGAGACTGCCAAATCCCAATTGAACCAACCGCATCTTTGATCATATCCCATGTTAGTAAAAGCATCATAATAGCAATTACAGGTTGAACAAGAAGTGTCATACCTTTAACAACTTGAGACTGACGATGGCGCTGCATAAGTTTGAGAAGTAGAATAAGAGCAATTGCCGATGGAAAAACAGTTGCAAATAAGGCAATGAGAAATCCCCACCATCCAAAAACATCGTAACCAACATATGCCGCAATCTTTGTTGCAATAGGTCCAGGGAGGGCGTTGCCAAGAGCAAGCATATTTGAAAAATCGGCATTTGTGAGCCAATGATAGCGATCAACAACTTCTTCATACATTAGCGGAATTGAAGCAGGGCCTCCGCCATATCCAAGTACATTAGCAATAAAAAAACCTAAAAACAAGCTAAGTAAAAGCATCATACGGACAACCCCTTACTTTTTGAATTTTTGTTCTCCCATTTATTTTTGAGTTTAAAATGCATTGTTCCATAAGCGAGAAAGATGACGATGACAAATGCGGGATGAAGCGCAATTGTTTGGAGAAGAAGGAAGGTGACTACAAAAAGGATACAGCCAAGTAATTTCCCTAATCCTTTGACTGCTTTTGCGGCAAATTCGTATGCCATAAGGCCGAGCATTACGGCAATAACAGGCATAACAGCGGAAATCATGCCAGCGACAGCGGCTGAGTAGCTTAAAACATTCACAACAGTAAGTAAGATGACCATTGAAAGACATGTCGGGAGAATATGAGCGAGCACCCCAACGATTGCTCCAAGGGCTCCTTTTTCCCTGTATCCTAAATAAGCGGCCATCTTTGTTGCGATAGGGCCTGGTAACGCATTTGCGATGGCTAAAATTTCTCCAAATTCATCATCTTCAATCCATTTGTACCGTGAAACAGCTTCATGGCGGATAAGCGGAATAACAGATGGACCTCCCCCAAAGCCCAATATTCCTGTACGTACCATTGCAATAATTAATTCTTTATAAGCATTCACTTTCATTCCCCCTTGTTTGCCATTGTTATAGCTTCATGCCCATTCTGCTTTTATAGCGTTTAATAAGTGTTTGACAGTCAACGCTCACAACGCCTTGCATTGGATAAAGCTTTTCGGTTAAAAAGCGCTCCATTTCTCCGTTATCTGCAAAAATGCCGTGCATATGAAGTTTGCTTGGTCCTGTCATGTGATACAAGCTTGTGACAGCATGCTCCTCTGAAAGTTGTTCAGCAACAGTTTCTAAATATTGTGGTTCAACTTCCACATTGAAAAAAGCAGAAACATGGATCCCAATCTTAGCTGGATTAATGATCGCCGTGAACTTTTCGATAACGCCTTTTTCCATCAAGTTATTAATGCGCGCCTGTACAGCAACGCGCGATAACCCAACTTCTTTGCCGAGATCTGTATAAGAGACTCGGCTATTTTCATGAAGAATAGAGAGGATAGTTTTATCCACATCATCCAAAATTAAATTAGGTACGTGATAATCATAATGCAAGGAATTTCCGACCTCACTTTCGTTATGTAATTATATAGAGAGAAAAACATTCTATTTATAAACATATTACCATTTTATTTTTCCGAATCAACAGAAAAATAAAAATATAATTACTAAACGTAAAAAAACAATGGAAGAGAATCTAACAAGAATAAACCATTTGAGAAAAGTGCTGGATATAATTAATTCATAATTTTCAGAAAATAGAGGTGAGCGAAATGAAGAAAAACAATCCAGCTCTTGTTATCTTTTTATTCTTCTTAGGATGGGTGTTCATGTATGCAGATCGAAATATTCTTTCTCCTGTTATGGGTGATATCGGAGAGGAGTGGAATTTAAGTCAAACAGAACTCGGCCTTATGTCTACGGTCTTTTTTGCTTCATATGCGTTTATGCAAATTCCAACAGGGTTTTTAGCAGACAAGGTTGGACGAGTGAGAGTCCTTGTGACAGGTTATCTTCTTTTTGGAGTTGCTACATATCTAAGTGGAGCTGTCACAACGTTTGCTTTATTTCTTCTTATGCGTGCTCTTACAGGGTTAGGAGAAGGAACATACTATGGATCACAGTATGGTATCTCTTCTAACATTACGCCGAAAAAATACCGAGGTCTTGTTTCAGCTCTCATTAACAGTGGGATGGCATTAGGAATTTCACTTGGTCTTATTGCAGCAAGCTATTTTACTTACACGTTAGATAAAGGATGGCAGTTTTCATTTTACTTGTTTGCCATACCAACTGTCATTGTGGCCATTTTAATTGGTGTCTTTGTTCGGGATGGCAATAAAGAAGAGAGGGTTTCAACTGCTGTTCCAACTGAAAACGTAAGCCTTAAGCAACTTTTTACCAAAAACCATATATGCGTCTATATCATTATCTTCTGCTCTCTTTACGGTTTTTTCGGAATGTTAACATGGCTTCCATATTATTTGCAGACAGCTCGTGGTGTTGATGGTTCACAAACAGGCATTATTGCTTCACTTGTTCCATGGGCATCCATTCCAGGCGCCATTTTCTTTGGTTACATTTCAGATCGTGTGAAAAGCAAAAAGCCTCTTATTATCTCTCTAGCTGTTGCAGGAGCTTTCCTGCAGATTGTTATTCCTTATACAGAAAGTTATTCACTTCTCCTTACAGGGTTAGTCCTATATGGCTTGCTTGGAAAATTAGCTCTTGACCCTGTACTAATCTCATACATCGCAGACATTACACCAGCTTCTATGTATTCAAAGGTCTATGGATTCTTTAATTTTAGCGGCATGCTGTCTTCCATTTTTGCACCTTATATTACAGGCTATTTTGCAGATCGAACAGGAAGGCTTGAGCTTGGTTTTTACTTATCTGGAGCATTATTACTCGTTGGCGCTGTTGCTTTTCTGTTCACAGACAAAGGGCCAAAAGAAAGTCCAGTTTCACAACTAGCTGTGAAAAAGAACTATAAATCAGGGGAGGAAAACTTAATATGAATGAAGCAATTGTTGGAACAAAGTCAATGGTCGTTAGTCCACATTATTTAGCCTCTGGAGCAGGAGATAAAATTCTTCAGCGAGGCGGGAATGCATTTGATGCGGCTGTTGCGGTGAGTGCTTGTTTAGCAGTTGTGTATCCTCATATGACTGGGCTTGGTGGAGATTCATTTTGGCTCATGCAGCAGAAAGAAGAGGGAAAAGTACGCGTTTATAATGGAAGCGGCCGCTCAGGTCGTGAAGTGACAAGAGATAAATATCGGGGAGAAAAAGCGATTCCAACAAGAGGGATTAAAAGTGCAATTACCGTCCCAGGTATGGTTGACAGCTGGGATGCTGTTTTAAAAAAATACGGGACGATGTCCCTAGCAGAAGTTCTTGAACCAGCTATCGGCTATGCTTTATTTGGCTTTCCATTTTCAAAAGATCAGCATGAAAACACGCTGAACAATTTAAAGTTATTGGGGGAACAGCCTGACACTGCTGCTGTTTTCCTTCCAAATGGGCGTGTACCACTGGTAAATGAAAAGTTCATTCAAAAGAACCTTGCTCATACGTTAAAAGAGCTTGCTGAAAAAGGGCGGGACTGCTTTTATAAAGGGGAGCTTGGCAAACGAATTGTGAGGAGTCTTCAAGAAAAGGGAAGTTTATTAGAGTTTGAAGATTTCGCTGAGCACCAAGGCGCATGGGTTGAACCTCTTTCAACAACGTATCGCGGTTATACGATGTACCAGGTGCCACCGAATTCGCAAGGTTTTGTTGGACTAATGACGTTAAACGTGCTAGAAAACTATGATTTACGATCTATCCCGCACGGCTCCTATGAATATTATCACCTGTTAGTCGAAGCATTAAAACGAACGTTCCAAGATCGGAACGAATTTTTGACAGATCCTCACTTCTCAGCCATTCCTCTTCAAAATTTGTTAAGTAAATCGTATGGAAAAGAAATAGCGAATGAGATTACTTTCGAAAAAACAAACGATGTGACAACACAGCCAATTGGAAATGATACAGCTTATGCCGCAGTTGTTGATGAACAAGGAAATGCAGTGTCATTTATTCAAAGCCTCTATTTTGAATTTGGCTCAGGTGTAATCGCAGGAGATACCGGCATCCTTATGCAAAATCGAGGATCATTTTTCTCTCTTGATGAGAATCATGTGAATACACTAGAACCAAAGAAAAGAACGTTCCACACTCTAATGCCCGCAATGGCTTGTGAAAACGGAAACCCTTCTATTTTATACGGAACACAAGGTGGAGAAGGGCAGTCGCAAACCCAGACAGCCCTTATTACAAGAATGATTGATTATGGAATGAATCCCCAAGAAGCGATTAGCTCTCCACGCTTTTTATGGGGAAGAACATGGGGAGAGGAAACACAAGAGTTAAAAATCGAAGGGCGCATTAGTGAGGAAGTGGAAAAATCGCTAGCTCGCGCTGGTCATCTTGTAAAAAGAGTGAGTGATTTAGATGGAGTGATGGGGCATGCACACGCAATTGTTATTGATGATCAAGGGTTTTTACATGGTGGAGTAGATCCAAGGAGTGATGGAGGAGCGTTTGGGAGATAGAAAATAAATAAAAAGACCGCTTAGCAGGGAATGACTACTAGGCGGTCTATATTGAAAGGGATTAACTTTTAGCTTTCCCACTTTTACTTTCTTTCATACTTAATACAACTCCGAAAATAACGATAATGCCTCCAATAATTTGAGCTGTTCGAATCACTTCATGGAGCACAATGACAGAAAAGATAACTCCAAAGATCGGAACAAGATTCATAAGCGTTACAGCGGAACTTGAAGATAATTTTCGTAAACTATAATTATATAGAAGAAAAGCGACAACAGAACAAAATATTCCAAGATAAAGAAGCACTAAAAATGATTCCATTGTTGGCATTTTCCAACTTGATTTTTCAATAAAAGCAACAGGAATAAAAGTAATCGCTCCTGCTAATGTTTGGTAAAAGGAAATCGTAATCATTGAATATTTTTTAACGACTTTACGTGTTGTAAAATTATAGAAAGCAAATACGAAACCTGCTAAAACTAAAATTACGTTTCCAAGTAGGGCATGCCCGCTTTCTGCTACATGCGGATTATAAGAAATTTGGTAAACTCCAATAAGTGCAATTAGAATACCTATCCCTTTAGCCCATGATATTTTAACTTTATAAAATATAAATTCAATAAGAGCGGTAATAGCTGGATAAGCGGCAATAATAATAGCAGCATTAGAGGCTGTTGTAAGCTCAACTCCGATATTTTCCATTGAAAAGTAAAGCGTTGTTCCTAATACACCACTTAGTGACATTACGCCAATGTCTTTAAGTGATGGAATTGTTTTGTCTTTTTTTATGAGCATGATGATTCCTAAAATGATGGCTGCTACCATAAAACGTGCTGCACCAAGTGTAAGTGGAGAAAATGATGCATAAGCTATTTTTGTACCTACAAACGATGTACTCCAAAAGAGAACAGCAATAAGTGTAGCCATTATGTATAATGTAAGGCCTTTTTTCACTTTTTTTGCTTTCACTTTTGGTTCATACTGATTCAAAACCGTATCCATTCTACCCCTCCATTGAATCTAAAAGTAGTTGCTACAAATGTAGCGACTATATATAACTTATAATTATCGCCATTATCTGTCAAGGGCAATAATGATATAATAGCTCTAATAGTGCTCGGATAATGAAGGAGGAAAACATGAAAGTAGACATTATTAAAATTTTGCAAGATCTGAACTTTACAGAGTATGAAGCAAAAGCATATATAACATTGTTAGAAAAATCACCATTGTCAGGTTACGCGATTTCTCTCAACTCAGGTGTGCCTCGCTCTAAAATTTATGAAGTACTTGGTGGCCTTGTTGACAGAGGAGAAGTCATGATAAGTCATGAAAACCCGGCTCTTTACACTCCGCTTCCTCCACATGAGCTCATTAACTTAAAAAAAAGAAAAGCAGAAACATCGTTTGAAGTAGCAGAAGAGGCGCTTGAACATTATTCTTATGTTTCATTAAATCGAGAAAACATTTGGAACATTACAGGGCATGAAGCCATTATTAATCGTGCCAAAGAAGCGATTAAAGAAGCAAAAGGACGAATTCTCCTCGAAATCTGGATGGAAGATGCAGAAGAAATACGCAAAGAACTCGAAGAAGCGGCCGGGCGTGGTGTGCAAATCTTAATTGTTTCTTACGGCACACTTGGTTTTGATTTCGCGGAAGTATATGAACATGATGCAAGTGATGAAATTACTGAAGAATATGGGGGACGTTGGCTTGTTTTAAGCGTTGATGATCAAGAAGTTGTGGCAGGCATTCTCTCACTTGGTGACGACAGCCGTGCTGCATGGACAATGCATCCAGGTCTTGTGATGCCGATTACAGAAGTGATTGTACATGACTTGTATATATACGAGATGATGAAAGAACATCGGGACACATTGGAAAAAAGCTTCGGCCCGAATTTGATTGAGCTTAGAAATCGCTTTAAGTTTGGTTCGTCTGGGTATAGCGTTGCAGCCAGATTGGGATTGATTGAATAAAGAAGGAGCTTCTGTTAGTTATTTAGCGGAAGCTCTTCTTTTTATATGTAGAAAAACAGTGAAAGCAAGCGTGAGACAAACGCAGGAGTTAACGGTTGAGATAAAGAAGAGTGTAAAAAGGGGAGGATTGTTATTAACAAAAATCATAATAAGAATTGAGAGAAGGGGCATTAATCCTCTAACTTTTTCATTCTTTCTCTTCTTTTCCAGAAATATAGTTGTTGTGATATTATGTTTTAGTGGAAATTTTAAACAAGAGCAAAAAAAGAATATGGAATGAGTACGTCAAAGACAATTTTGAATGGTGAAGAGGAGGAGAATGATTCTATTGATGGCTATTCATCCCCCATTACTTCACCGAGCACAACTACAAGCAAGATTAACAAAATGCGAATGAGTTTGTCTTTGCATACTATTTTTAATAAAAGAGCTAAAATAATTCCAATAAGTGGTTCATCTTCAATGGAAATAATCACAATGATGTCCAAAAGAGAAATAACAAGACCAAGAATATCAAAGTCTCCGTTCATTTTACACCTCGCTTTTATAGTGTATGTGTCAGGGGGAAGTATGTGAAAAACGATGCAAAAGGGATAGAAGGACAGAGGGTAAGAGAAATTTTATGGTTGAGAAAAAAGAGATTTTCTGAGAGAAACAGATATAGCACATGTCCAATAAGCAATCAACAATTCTAAATAGGTTCAATAAAACAAGGGAGGAACATATACGATGAAATCCATTACTTTAAATGGAGAACTTTATTATATCGAAGTCACACATTTCGAAGATAAAAGTGAGCAAGATGAAGATGGTTATTATGAATATTATTATTCTGGAAAGGACATTAGCTTTGATTCAAAAACAATGTCCATTAACTGCCGGATATATGATGATGAAAAAGAGATTGGTCATCTCTCTAAAAGACCAAACTTTGCTTTGGGAGAAGATGTTAAGATTTTAAAAGCGTACTTACATAAGGAATATAATGTGAAACGATTTAAATCAAGTAATGAGGAGTTGGCATCTACCTAAGGGCATCCTTGCTTTTCTCCCCTATACATTTAGGTGTTCAGTCATCATACCTAATGAAAAGGAATAATTTGTACATACAGGAAATAAATATAAAATTAACAGTTCTTTTTTACCGAAAATAGATATTTCTCTGTATAATATATTTTAGAGACGCCTTCATAGTCTTAATCAATAAAATGGTAAAGATGGGGGTTATAATGATGACAACATCAAAACAAGTAATCACAAAACCTTTACATGGAACAGCAAATGATCAAAATACATATCATTTTATGCAAGAGAAGTCGACAATCCTTGTATCTGGTGAACAAACAAATGGCGCATACTGTGTAGTGAAAGTACAAGAACCTCCCAAAATGGGACCGCCGCCACATATCCATGCGAATGAAGATGAACAATTCCATATTATTAAAGGAAGCTTCACTTTCTTTGTTGGAGATGACATCATTGAAGCAAAAGCAGGAGACTATGTGCACGCTCCAAGAGGGATTAGACATCATTTTGTGGCAGGGGACGAAGTGTCTGAAATGTTTGTAACCGCATCACCTGCTGGCTTTGATCGTTTTATTAAAGAACTAGGAAAGCCTGTTAGTGAAGATGCAGGATTACCAAAAGCTGAGCCACCAACTTCAGAGCAAATGAAACAGTTAGTGGAGGTGGCGGAGAAATTTGGAATGAATTTTACAGACCTAAAGTAAGAATATAAAAGGGAAAAGACTTAGAATTTATTTCTAAGTCTTTTTATTTTTAATAGAGAACAATGAAATCCTTCACTTAATATAATTAAAAATTATCTTTGTAAGTAATTTGAAAATATAATATGGTAAAATATGAAACAGATGGAATAAAAAAACGTCATTTCTTAGGAAGACTTTTTAGAGGAGTAATCATTAATGAAAAAAATGTTAAAACCCATTTCAATTTTACTTTTTATCCTTCATTTTTTTATTTTATACTTGTGGCTTTTTGAATGGGAAAAGCTCTATACGGCTCCTTGGTTATGGGGATGGGGAATTTCAACTCTAGTAGGAGGAGTGATTTATTTTACTTACTACAAGAAGTCGACAGATCATATCGTATACAAAAAGCTGCTTCTTTCTTCAACTTTTACAATGGTTGCGATTGCGGTATTAAGCTTTTTGGTTGATAGTACAGTAGACTCTATGCCATAGATAAAAAAATACATAGGAGCAATACAGTGAAGAAATATATTTTCCTTTTTATGTTTTGTCTACTAGTTGGACATATGCTACGCTACAAAGATATTCGTCATAAAGAATTGGAACGTTCTCTACATACTGCATTGCAGGGTGATGTTCATAATGTCAACATAGCGTCTTTAACAGATTTCCAATGGGATAAAGCGTATGTTTTTCCACCATATACAACAGTTGAGGGGATGAGGGACGAGCTTGGGGTTCAAAGCTATAGGGATTGGAGCGGCTTAGGTTTTCGAGATGATATTAATTTGCTTGTATTTTTACATGGAGATCAAATTGTTCATTATGCTGAAATGAATATAAAAGATGGACACTTTGTTCAAAACGAGGAACTTTCCTTTACGCCCTCACACGCCACCCTGACTGTTCAAAGATTTTAGAACATATTAAGGAACATCTAGCCTAATTAAAAAAGGCTAGATGTTTTATTTTTGCAAAATATAGTGGTATCTTTTGCAAGAAAATTCTTATATTAAAAGGTAGGGAAAATCATTTACGAATTTTTTCACAAAGTTGTTGACAGTCCAATCTAAAACCAATATTATTATATAGACCAATTGTTATAATTGGAGAAGGAAGGGTAGGATTGGATGAAGAAAGGGAACACAAGAGACGTCATCTTACATACGGCGTCTGAACTGTTTCAGCGTCAAGGCTATCATGGCACTGGACTAAACCAAATTATCGAGAAAAGCGGAGCACCAAAAGGATCACTTTATTATCACTTTCCAAATGGGAAAGAAGAAATTGCTATCGAAGCGATTAAATTAATGGGGCAACATATATTAGAGAGCGCCCGAGAAGACTTAAGCGAGAAAGACACAGCAATAGAAGCTTTTCAACATCATGTAGCAAAAATTGCGGATGTTTTTGACGGAAAAGCTTGTGTAGATGGACTGCAAATTGGTTTGATTGCTTCTGAAATGGCATCATCTCACGAGTCCATTCGTCTTGTTTGCAAATCTGCTTATGAAGACTGGCAAGCACTTTATACAGAATGTTTACAGCGATTTGATTTTGAAACAGAGCGAGCAAAAGAGCTTGCTGTTGTTATCAATTCGCTGCTTGAAGGTGCGTCTATTTTGGCACAAACAAATGAGAGCGGTTGGCCGCTTCGAGCTGTCGCAAAACAGCTGCCAGCTTTGCTTGTTCATTAACATATAAAAGAATTACGTAAGAGAGAGGGGAAAACAGATTAATATGAGTAATCAACAAAATGCAGCAATGGATTCTAATATCAAAGCGCTGCCGATTATTACATCATTTCTTATTGCTGGATTTATCGGCTTGTTTAGTGAAACAGCCTTGAATATGGCCCTAAGAGATTTAATTACAGGGTTTGGGATTCATGAAACAACAGCACAGTGGCTTACAACAGGCTACTTATTAACATTAGGGGTACTTGTCCCAATTTCAGGCTTAATTTTGCAGTGGTTTACAACAAGGCAGCTTTTTATGACATCGCTAGTGTTCTCTATTATTGGCACATTTATTGCAGCGATTGCTCCAACTTTCAGCGTATTAATGATTGCCCGTGTTGTGCAAGCAGTCGGAACAGCTTTGCTTTTACCACTTATGTTTAACACGATTCTGGTGATTATTCCACCACACAAACGTGGAAGATCAATGGGAATTATCGGTCTTGTGATTATGTTTGCCCCAGCTGTTGGGCCAACTGTTTCAGGCTTAATCTTAAAAACTTTAACATGGCACTGGATTTTCTGGATTTCACTGCCGTTACTAATTGTAGCATTAGTGTTTGGTGCCTTCTTTATGCAAAACGTTACAAAACCAACAAAGCCAAAAATCGATATTTTCTCAATCGTCCTTTCAACAATTGGGTTTGGTGGAATCGTATATGGTTTCAGTAGCGCTGGTGAAGGTGGCGGCTGGGGAAGCTCAAACGTTATTTTTGCCATTGCAATTGGAGTTGTTGCGTTAGTTGCCTTCTCTATTCGTCAAGTGAAGATGGATAAACCAATGTTAAACTTGAACGCTTTTAAATATCCAATGTTCGTAATCGGGCTTCTCTTAATTTTAGTTTGTATGATGGTTATGCTTTCAGCCATGATGATTCTACCATTGTACTTACAAACATCATTAGCATTATCAACATTTGCCGCTGGTCTTATGCTTCTTCCAGGAGGAATCATTAACGGAATTCTTTCCCCTGTTATGGGTGGATTGTTCGACCGTTTTGGTCCTAAATGGCTCGTTATTCCTGGTCTTGTTATTGTAGCAGGAACAATGTATGGTTTCTCAACCGTAACGCTTGAAACATCAACAGGATTTATTGTTGGATTACACATCGCGCTTATGATTGGTATTTCAATGATTATGATGCCTGCTCAGACAAATGGACTTAACCAGCTGCCACCTGAGCTATATCCAGATGGAACAGCAATTATGAACACATTACAACAAGTAGCAGGAGCGATTGGTACAGCAATAGGAATTTCAATCCTTTCTTCAGGATCAAGAAGCTTCCTTGAAACAGTGTCTGATCAAAAGGATCCGCTCAACCAGGTTCTTGCATTTACAAATGGCGTTCAACATGCCTTTATCTTTGCGATTATCGTTGCTGTTATTGGTTTAGTTATCTCGTTCTTTATTAAGCGAGTAAACGTTGAACAGCGCGCACATTAATAAAAAGCCGATGCTTATGCATCGGCTTTTTTGGTTTTTATTTAAGTATTAATATTTGATTCCTTTTGGAAGTATTGCTATAATCAAAAGGGAACAAATGTTCGTTTTGGTTGTAAAGGTGGACAAAGCATTTAAGAACTTAATAAGGAAGGATATTTGAAAAACGAGAACGACCGTTTTAGAATGTGGTTTCCAAAATGAAAATTGATGATGGAGGTATTACATATGTATGTAACAATTGCAGACTTTATTAGAGAGTGGAACAAAGAAGCCTTATTAACTCAAAAGGTTTTAGATGGCTTGACAGATCATTCGTTAAAACAGCAAGTTTATCCAGAAGGTCGTACGTTAGGAAGAATTGCGTGGCATTTCACAACAAATATTCCAGAATACTTAGCT
Source organism: Priestia sp. TRM10 (assembly GCF_057808375.1). NCBI lineage: Bacteria > Bacillati > Bacillota > Bacilli > Caryophanales > Bacillaceae > Priestia > Priestia sp. TRM10. Next base: position 500,179 of record NZ_JBJZOT010000015.1, on the reverse strand, counting down.
CATTTCGGGTTGAAGATAGATGAAGTCGAAAAGGCAGGAAATGTCCCAACTTCCGCCAAAGAAATCGCTGAAACCTTTAAAAATGTAAGTTCTTATGCCTCCAAAGTCATTGAAGAACAATGGACAGATGAATCCCTAGAACACATACAAGAAGCGTTCGGAAGAGAGGAATCAAACGCTATGATCCTAATGGGATTAATTAAGCATATTGTTCATCATCGCGGCCAAGTTACAGTTTTGATGCGTCAAGCAGGACTAAAACCTTTTGGGGTTTATGGACCACCAAAAGAAGATTGGATTCGTTTAGGTGTGGAAAATCCACCGCTTTAATAGTATGCTGAATAGTTTGTTAGTAGGAGAATAAAGGAAACCCTTAGAAAGGGGGTTTCCTTTAATTTTGACTTATTATCAACATTAAAAATGTAACAGATTCGTTATTTATGAAAGGTGTCTATCTAGAAACTCGCGTATAGTTACGACTTTTCCGCTTTGGATCGATTCATCAGCAGCGCTTGCGACTGCAATAGACCAAAATCCTTCAGCAGGAGTAGCTGCTTTTGTTTTTTTTCCAGCAATCGCATCAACAAATGCCCTATGTTCATAGTACGTTCCGCCATTATGACCGCTGTTTTGAATGATTTCAGGATAGCAAGGAGTAGTAATCTTAGCAGGAGCGCTTTCTCCACAAAGCACTTCTAAATGTGTAGATGGTTTATGATAGGGAAGAAAATCTTCATTTTCATATCCATATAGTCTTCCACGGTCTCCGCACAGCGTTAAATCTTCACGGAAAAGGGGAGAGAACATGCACAAATTAAAAGAAGCATGTATTCCATTTTCATAAATAATGATGATGTTTGCATGATCTAATATATCAGCTTTCTTTCCTTCATATTGAAAGTCTTTAAAATTGATAGCGTTTCCACCTACTGCATAAACAGAAAAGGGTTTAGCATCTGCAAATAGATTTAATAAATCAAAGTAATGGCAACATTTTTCAATAAGAGTTCCGCCTGAAAGTTCTGAAAACTTATTCCACTGCTCGACTTTATCTAAGAAAGGAAGGCGGTGTTCTGTCATCATCATCGTTTTTATATTTCCAATTGAGTTGCGCTCTTTTGTCTCATAAAGGGCTTCTTGATAAAGCGCTTTGTAGCGATATTGCAAACCAATTTGAAAAACGTTCTGATAAGACTCAGCCCATTGTTGAATGATCCATGCATCTTTCAACGTAGTTGCCATTGGTTTTTCAAGTAAAATATGTTTTCCAGATTTCATCGCTTCTTCCACAATTTCTTTATGTGTATAATTTGGGGTGCAAATAATAAGTCCATCAACATCAGGATCTTCGCACGCTGCTTTTAAATTATCATAAACATGTACAATATGACCCGGAAAGTTTTCCTCAATCATATGAAGGGCTTCTTTGACACTTTTTTGGTTAGGATCATATATGCCATGAACTGAAGCACGTCCTTCTAACATTGTTGCTTTAATATGCTCATGCCCAATCATCCCGGCACCAATAATGTTAAATTTATAAAGAGGTGTTTCGTTTTTATAAATGTGTTTATCTTTTTCACGCAAATAGTTGCTGTTTAGAAAACCCGAAAAAAAAGTGCTATGACGTTCAAATTCCCCCATATTCATGCCTCCTGTTTTTTAGAAACTCTCATTAAAGTATAAAAAGCATTGTTAGAAAATACAACAGAAGTTATTTGTGTTCCTATTAATATATGTTCTAAAAGATTAATTGGTATAAAAAAAGACTCACATTGTGAAAATGTGAGTCTTCCTTCATTTAATCAAGAAACTCTTGTAGAGCTTTTTTATTTTCTTCTTTATCAATACTTAACACAGCTCCAACGTCTTCACGGGCATTTTCAAATGTACCGTCAAGAGGGAGGCGAAGTGTTTTAACTTCCTTAGTGCTTCCTGTAGCAAAGTCTTTTCCAAGGAGTAGAAGTGTTTTTTGATCAATGTTTGTATCAACATACGGATCTGTAAGACCGAGCAATTTTGGAAGTTTGAAGACACTGCCAATGCTTGCGGCTTCTTTTTTCAGTTTTGTTAGCACTTCTTGCTGACGTTGAACACGTCCAAAATCACTTAAACTATCGTGACGGAAGCGAACATAGCCCAGAAGTTTATCACCATGTAATGTTTGTTTTCCTTCATGAAGGGTCATACCAATACCAGAAGACATTTCTTCTTCAACGGTTACGGTAATACCGTCTGGAGCAATCGCGTCCACGACTTTTGGGAAGCCTTGAAAGTCTACGACAGCATAGTAATTAATATCAACACCGAAGTTTTCTTCAATTGTTTTACGTAAAAGCTCAGGTCCTCCAAAAGCAAAGGCAGAATTTAATTTTTGTTTTCCGTGTCCTGGAACGTCAACATACATGTCTCTCATAAGGGAAACGATTTTAGGTTGTTTTGCGTCTTGATCATAGTGTGCAATAAGGATAGAATCTGTACGAGCGTGATCTTCACCTCGTGAATCACTTCCAAGCAAAAGGACATTCATTTTTCCGTCGTTAGGAAGTGAGCCATTAAAGTCATCATAAAGCTCTCCGTCTTTTGCGAAACTTCCATCTTGAGCTTCAGAGAGTCCTATTTTATATTGAATAAAGCTATAAATTCCTCCAGCGACGACTACAAGAAGGATGAGCGCTAGAATAATGCGGCCCCATCTTGGTCGACGTCTTCTTTTTCTATTTCTTGTTCTTTCGGTTCTTTCCAATGTGCTTTTCACCACTTTCTCTATCATGATGCCAGTAGCATTTGTACTCTTAAGCAAACATTGTATCAAACTTTTCTTTGTTTGGCATCTCAGAAGAGAAAGAGCGTAATCAGATTTCTTGCGCGCATTCTTTCTGCTAGTGTATATTAGGATATACTTTATAGGAAAGGAGAGGGGAAAATGAATCGTTATTTATTTCAATACGAAGTGCTTTCGCTAAAGAAAGAAGGAGAATTTAGCGTTGTTGCGCAAAGTGAAGAAGAGGCAGCATCTCAAATTCTAGAGCGCGTGGCAGATATTGAGTTCACAGATGAAGATGATGTGAAGATTGGCAAATTGATCAAAGTTATTGAAGCAAAAGATCATTATTACGAGTGCGAAGGTTGTACATGATCACTACATAGCGTAAAAAATCCCTCTTTAAATAAGTAAGAGGGATTTTTTACGCCTTCTAATGAATCGAGCGATATACGCCAATAACTTTTCCTAAAATTGAAACATTGTTCAAAATAATAGGAGCCATTGTGGCGTTTTCAGGTTGTAAACGAATATAGTTTTCTTCTTTAAAGAAACGTTTTACTGTTGCTTCATTTTCTTCTGTCATAGCAACAACAATATCGCCGTTGCTTGCTGTTTGTTGTTGTCTCACAATTACCATATCGCCATTTAGAATTCCAGCTTCAATCATACTATCTCCAACAATTTCAAGCATAAATACGTGCTCATCAGGAGCCACATATTTATCAGGTAACGGAAAATATTCTTCAATGTTCTCTATAGCTGTAATAGGCTGTCCTGCTGTTACTTTACCAATAACCGGAACATTAATAACATTATTTTTTTGAACATCGTTTGTTTGATCTAAGTCCAGAATCTCGATTGCACGCGGTTTTGTAGGGTCACGTCGAATTAATCCTTTGCTTTCAAGGCGAGCTAAGTGCCCGTGAACCGTTGAGCTTGATGCAAGTCCGACTGCTTCACCAATTTCGCGTACTGACGGGGGATATCCTTTAAGTTTTACACATTCTTTTATATGACTCAAAATCTGTTGCTGTCTCTTCGATAACTTTGTCATTGGGATTCACCTCAAATCTAGCTCAATCTTACTAGGATTATAACATGGTTTTTTCATAGATACAAACATAAGTTCGAAAAAAATCCGTTGACAATAAAAGAATGAAAGAGATAAAATAAGAACATATATTCCGAACATACATTCTTAAAGGTGGGAGAAAGATGAAAACGAGGACTAATTCACTTACATACTATGTCACATTTTTTGCAGGACTTGCACTTTTTTCATTTATTATATTAAACGTGTCAAAAGAGCCAGAGCTTGATCAATATGCGATTGTTACCGTTAAAGCAGGTGACACGCTTTGGGGATTAGCGAACGAGTATCAAGGGAATCATCAGCTTTCAACCGTTGATTTTATAGATTGGGTCGAGAAGCAGAACAATATAGAGAAGAAAGACCTCAAAGAAGGCGAAGAAATTTATATTCCAGTTTTAAAAGAAAAACTAAACAATGCGCTTGTTGCTAAAACACAGTAATAGATTCTTGCTGTTTTCTTTTCTTTCATGAAATAATAGATTAAAAACACTGTGTAGGGGCGAAATATGAGAGCGATTATTTATTGTCGGGTAAGCACGGAAAAAGAAAGTCAAACAACATCATTAATAAGGCAAAGAGAAGAGTTAGAAGAGCTTGCTAAAAAGCACGGTTTTGAAATTATAAAAGTTATTGAAGAGCGTCATAGTGGATATGACGTTGAACGTGATGGAATTATTGAAGCACTCACTCTTTTTCAAGAAGGAAAAGGAGATGTGCTTCTTGTACAGGATGATACAAGACTTGGACGTGGCAACAGTAAAGTAGCGCTTATGCATGAGCTGAAAAAAGCGGGTGCTAAAGTTTATACGTTGAATGAACAAGGTGAGCTTTATTTATCTGAAAGTGACACAATGGTTTTAAATATTTTAGCTGCTGTTGAAGAATATCAGCGCCAAATTGTTCGCTTTAAAATTAAGCGGGGAATGAAGAGAGCTGTAGAAAACGGATATAAACCTGAACTAAACTTAAAAAATAGAACAAGCGGTGGACGAGATAAAAAAGAAGTTCCTATTGAAGACATTATAAGACTTCGAGCTAAAAAGCTGACGTTTTATGATATTGCTTTAACGCTAAGAGGATTAGGGTATGATGTTAGCAAAGCAACAGTTCACCGTCGCTATCAGGAACATATGAAAGAACAAGAAGAGAATGAAAAAATGGACATTGAAATAGAATAAGGTAACTTACTTGCTAATTTACCCTCTCTTTTGTACGATATGTACATAAACGAGAACTTTTTATAAGGAGAATACAATGTTATCAAAAGATAAAATTGCTCGAATTAATGAGCTTGCAAACAAATCAAAAACAGAAGGTTTAACAGAAAAAGAAGCTTCTGAACAAAAAAATTTACGACAAGAATATTTACAAACTTTTCGTAAATCAATGACCAATTCTTTACATTCGGTCAAAATTGTCGATCCAGAAGGCAATGATGTTACACCGAAAAAGCTAAAAGAGAGTCAAAAACGTAACAAATTAAATTAATGGGTTATCATAAAAAGGTTAGAGGAGAAATAGTGCTATACTCTGGCCTTTTTGTGTATTTTATGAGTGAAAACAGCGTTAATGAGAAATGATATAATTGCTATTGAATTGTTGTACAAATCAAGGCAATATTAGTATGATAGAGTTATTATTAGATTTTTGTTAGCAGAAAGGAAGGAAAGAAAATGTCACAACGTATTGAAGATTTATCAGTCACTACTATTCGCACACTTTCTATTGATGCAATTGAGAAAGCAAACTCAGGACACCCTGGAATGCCGATGGGCGCAGCTCCAATGGCATATGCTTTATGGACAAAATTTATGAATCATAATCCGAAAAACCCTGAATGGTTTAACCGCGATCGTTTCGTGTTATCAGCAGGTCACGGATCAATGCTTCTGTATAGCCTTCTACACCTTTCAGGCTATGATCTATCAATGGACGAAATCAAAAACTTCCGTCAATGGGGAAGTAAAACGCCTGGACATCCAGAATACCGTCATACAGCTGGTGTTGAAGCAACAACAGGTCCACTAGGACAAGGTATCGCAATGGCTGTAGGTATGGCTATGGGTGAAAGACATTTAGCAGCAACTTACAACAAAGAGAACTTTGACATCGTAAACCACTATACATATTCGATTTGTGGAGACGGAGACCTTATGGAAGGGGTTGCAAGCGAAGCTGCTTCACTTGCTGCACACTTACAACTTGGTCGTCTTATTGTTCTTTATGATTCTAATGACATCTCATTAGATGGTGAACTTGATCGTTCATTCTCTGAAAACGTAGAAGATCGTTTCAAAGCATATGGATGGCAAGTTATCCGTGTTGAAGACGGAAACAACATTGAAGAAATTAATGCGGCGATTGAAGAAGCACAAAAAGATACAAAACGTCCAACATTAATTGAAGTGAAAACAGTAATTGGTTATGGTTCTCCAAACAAGTCTGGTACATCAGGTGTTCACGGTGCACCACTTGGTGAAGACGAAATGAAGCTAACAAAAGAAGCTTATCGCTGGACATTTGAACAAGATTTCCATGTGCCTGATGAAGTGTACGAGCATTTTGAAAGTACAATTGTTCAAAAAGGACAAGAAAGCGAAGAAAAATGGAACAAGCTTTTTGCAGAATACAAAGAGCAGTATGGCGAGCTTGCTGAGCAGTTTGAAAAAGCTTTAAAAGGCGAAGTAGACGTAGACTGGAACAGCATTTTACCAAGCTTTGAAGCTGGTAAGGAAGTTGCAACACGTGCATCTTCAGGAGACGTGCTAAACGCGATTGCTGAAAACATTCCATCTTTCTTCGGCGGCTCTGCTGATTTAGCTGGTTCAAACAAAACAACAATTAAAAATTCTGGTGACTTTACAGCAGAAGACTACAGCGGACGTAATATTTGGTTCGGTGTTCGTGAATTTGCAATGGGAGCAGCTTTAAATGGTTTAGCTTTACATGGCGGTTTAAAACCATTTGGCGGTACGTTCTTCGTATTCTCTGACTACCTTCGTCCAGCAATTCGTCTTTCAGCTTTAATGGGAACACCTGTAACATACGTGTTCACACATGATAGCATTGCTGTTGGTGAAGATGGTCCAACACATGAGCCTGTTGAACAACTTGCATCATTCCGTGCAATGCCTCATCTTTCTGTATTGCGTCCAGCAGATGCAATGGAAGTTGGAGCAGCATGGCGCTTAGCAATTGAATCTACTGATCAACCAACAATGCTTGTGCTTACTCGTCAAGGTTTGCCAACGCTTGATATTACGCACGAAGAAGCATACGAAGGTGTTTCAAAAGGTGCTTACGTTGTTTCTCCTGCACAAAAAGAAACAGCAGATGCGCTTTTACTTGCGTCAGGTTCTGAAGTAGGTTTAGCTATGAAAGCACAAGAAGAGCTTAAAAAAGACAATATCGATGTTGCAGTTGTTAGCATTCCGTCATTTGATCGTTTTGAAGCTCAATCAGCTGACTATAAAGAAAGCGTACTTCCAAGCGCTGTAACAAAACGTCTTGGCATTGAAATGGGATCTTCATTCGGCTGGCATAAATATGTAGGCGGAGAAGGCGAAGTTCTAGCAATTGACGGTTTCGGTGCTTCTGGCCCAGGAGAAAAAGTATTAGAAGAATACGGCTTCTCTCCTGAAAATGTTGTAGCTCGCGTGAAAAATTTATTAAACGCATAAAATCTACAGTAATGAAAAAAAGACTGTCGTTATGACAGTCTTTTTTTCAATTCGACAAAACAAGTGCTTCTCCTCGTCAGCGATAGACAAGCCTTTTTTCTTTTTCCCTTTATAATAATAGGAAAAGACGCAAAGGGGAGAACGAGCGTTGAGAACTTATGAACTCTATTCAATTAAAGAGCCGTTTTGGACTCACTACGGGGCGAGACCAGAAATGATTGGCGGTCTTTTAAAGGAATATAAACATAAAGAGCATGTTTATTATAAAGAAATTGAAAAACAAGTACGCTATATTACAAACCTTGTGCCGGTTTTAGAAGTGCGCGAATATTTGCGAGATGGGTTTGAGGGGCTTCCTCGCTTTCGGGTATTTATGAGAGGATCACTTCTTGTATGTCAACAAAACGGAAGTGAAGCTGCTCTTTGCATGAATGATCATCTTATGATTTTACATGCAAACGGCCCGTATAAAATAGAGCATCTTGTGTTAAAACTGTTAGCAACGTATGATTCTCGCTATTTTATTACAAATTCTGAAAACGGACACTACAATTGGTTGAAAAGTCCTGTTGAGGACCAAAGAAAATTTGGGTAAAATAGAGAAATTGTAGATGAAGTGTTGTATAATAAAACGTGTTTTAGTACACTGTAATGTAGACAACATGAAGGAGGAAATATAACTATGTGGGTACCCATTCTAGTTGGTGTTCTAGCATTACTTGTTGGAATAGCACTAGGATTTTTCATTGCTCGTAAATATATGATGAGCTACTTAAAGAAAAATCCACCAATTAATGAGCAAATGCTCAAAATGATGATGATGCAAATGGGCATGAAGCCGTCGCAAAAGAAAATTAACCAAATGATGAAAGCTATGAACAGTCAAATTGACAAGTAATTTGTCTTCATCTTTACAAAGGACAAGCATTTGGTTTGTTTCTCGATTGTGAAAGCTACCATAATAGCGGAATCCGTCTGAAAATCACTTTTTCTATTGTACAGTATCACAATAGAGAGGGTGGTTTTTTTATGTTAAAATCTTTGGATATATATGGTATTATAAGGGTGATTGGATATTTTTAACTCGGGTATGTAAAGGGGGAAGTAGATGGGAAGCTTTGCTATCGGAGATGCTATTTATCAACTATTGATGATGCTTCTTCTTCTTGCCATTGTAGGCTTTATCATACAGTTCACCTTAAAGATGATAAAGCAACAAAAAAAGAAACAGCAACATTTAGCACGATTGGAACAGAAAATAGACCAATTGTCTGAGAAAGTTGACCGAAAAATGTAAGTCTAAAAAGAAACATCCATTCTCTCCTATATTCTTCTTTTTTTGAAAACCTTTGAATGGAACAAGGAGAAAGAAGGAGAGAGAACGAAACATAACATAAAAGATACCTGTCTCACTTTGTTTAGAGAGTAAGGCATATGAAAGATTGAAACTAAAACTGGAGGAATGGAAAAGAGTGAACACGTTTAAATTTCCGCTACCTTACTTTGTTTTATTTATCATTTTCACTTTCATTACTTATGTTACGTTTGATTGGGGGATTTTTGTCGTTATTGGAGTGCTCCCACTTCTTGCTGTTTTACTTGCTGTCCTTTGCCATGAGCTTGGTCATTTCTTATTTTGTAAAGCAAATGGTTATACATTTGAACGTTTTGTAATTGGTCCTCTTGTTGTATCTAAACAGAGGGATAAATTTCAAGTGACAGAGAACAAGAGCTGGGTTAACTGGGGTCAAGTTGTGATGATGCCAGAGATAGCTGAATATGAAAAAATGAGAAAGAGATATATAGGTTATTTTTTGTCAGGAAGTATGCTTAATGTTCTCGTCTTTATCGGGGCCTTTGTAGCTTTCTTCATAAACGGCTCTTTCTTCTCTATCCTTCTTGGCCTTTCTAATCTTGTTGTAGCTGTTATATCGCTTACACCAGCAACATATCATAAAGAGTATTCTGATGGGTATAGTCTTACTCTTTTATTTAAAAATGACAATACGAGTCGCCTCTACGCGAATATGATAAAAGCTCGTCACTATTTAGAAAGTGGGGAGAAGGTAACGGAGCTTCACAATGAGGCTTTCTCTAAAATGAAAAAAGAGTTGTTAGATCAAATGAAAACGCTTGATAAGGATAACAGTGTCCAGAGTGATTTAGTTTGTCTCACAATGCTTTATATAAGTTCTTACTATCTTCTACAAGAGCGGTACCGAGAAGGGGCAGGACTCTTAAAGAAAGCTTTCTCCTCCTCTTTTGAAAGTATATACAAACGTCAGCTTTTCGCTAACTATCTTTTTATGCAAAACATGATTTATGAGTATGAGGAAGTTGATGAGGAAGAGGTATCACTAGAAGATAGAAGTGAGCGAATTTCTTCCTTAAAAATCAAAGCATGTTTTCATCAAAGAAGCGGTCAACGAAAGCTTGCTGTTCAAACGCTTAATAAAGCCTTACAGCAAGTTGCATTTGTGAAAAGTCCAGCAATGACAGGAGAAATAGAAACAAAGCTTTTACAGAGTATGAAAGGGAAAGTAACGGATTTTTCAACTTCTCATAAGGAAGAATACGCTTCTGTAAGAGAAGTGCATAAAGTGTAGAGAGGAGACGCCTCTTTTGATGGCTGACCACAGGGATAGGATGAAAGAGATGAAGGAAGTGAGGGCAAGCCTAGAAAGCGCAATGCCCTAAAACAAGCGCTTTGCGCTCTGCTCTGCACGTATCTTCTTTGAGTAGTTCATAGTTTGTTTCCTTTCTTATCATAAAGACATCAAAAAAGAGAGGGGCACTAGAAACTATCTTTTAAAAAAATAAAGCACGTTCTCGGACTTTAGACTTGTCAAGTCGGGAACGTGCTTACTATTGAAACATCTTTTTGCTGTAATTCATTGTGTGAAGGTGTTGCTCATATAATTTGTTATATTGATTAAGTAAGTGATCGAGTTCCTGACTTCCTTGAAGAGCAGGATCTGAATTTAATCCTGTGTGTTGAACAATTTTTGCTAGCTCTGATCGTTTTTTTTCGATTTTCAGTAACATTTCCTGTTTTGACACGCTCATTGTCCTTTCTCCTTAAGGTTGTTTTTATTATACTAGATTATGGAATTCAAGAAAAGGAATTCAGGGCATTAAAATAAAAATTGTTAGATATGGTATTTTTATACTACATGTAAAAGTAGAGCAAAAGGAGGAGGAACATATATGGTTTCTGATATTAATCTTTTCCTTGCCTTTGGAGCAGGTGTTTTGTCGTTTATTTCTCCTTGCTGTCTACCATTATATCCAGCCTTTCTTTCTTATATAACGGGGGTTTCAGTTGAAAAATTAAAAGAAGGAGAGCGATCTGGACGGAAAATGGCGATGGTTCATACGCTTTTCTTTATTTTAGGTTTTTCCGTCATTTTTATTGCCCTTGGGTTTGCCACATCTCTTGTTGGAACGTGGTTTCATAATTATCAAGACTTTATTAGACAAATAGGGGCGATTTTCATTGTGTTTTTTGGGCTGATTGTGCTTGGTATTTTAAAACCTACTTTCTTAATGAAGGATCGAAAACTTAGTTTTACAAAGAGGCCAAGCGGACTTTTAGGTTCGTCTTTAATTGGTGTTGCCTTTGCAGCAGGATGGACACCGTGTACAGGGCCTATTCTTGTATCTGTTATGGCGCTTGCTGCAACAAATCCAAGTTCAGGGCTCCTTTATATGACAGCATATGCTCTTGGTTTTTCAATTCCTTTTTTCCTCCTTTCTTTCTTCATTGGAGGAGCGAAATGGATTAAAAAATATAGCCGCCGCTTCACAAAAGTAGGGGGAGGCTTGATGGTAGCAATGGGGGTTGTTCTTTATTTTGACTGGATGACAAAAATAATTGTGTACTCTACAAGTCTCTTTGGAGGGTTCCAAGGGTTTTAATGGTGGAAAGCATTGAAAAAGGCCTTATTGGTTGGTAGAGTAAAACATAGAATGTACAAGGATTTTTTAGGAGGCTACAAGAGTGGCAAGTGTTCTCATCGTGGATGATTCCCAATTTATTCGGCAAACTCTTGCACAGATTTTACAAACAAGCGAATATAAAGTCGTAGGAGAAGCAGCGACAGGGACAGAAGCTGTTGACAAGTATCGACTTCTTCGCCCTGACCTTGTGATTATGGATGTGACAATGCCTGAAATGGATGGAGTTCAAGCATTAAAATGTATACATAGTGAATTTCAGGATGCACAAATTGTGATGTGCTCAACTGTTAGTCAGCAGAGGATGATAGTCAAAGCAATTGAATCTGGCGCTAAAGATTTCATCGTCAAACCATTTCATAAAACAACAGTACTTGATACAGTTCATCGGTTGTTTCAAAAACCTGTTTAACATCTGTTAAACAGGTTTTTTTTTACGCGTTTCTTCATTTTTTAGAATGTAACGCAATCCCTTGAAAGACAAGGGATTGACAGGTCTTGAGTCTCTAAAAAAAAATAATAAAAAAAATTATGAAAAAGTCTATTTCCAACGAAGAACTTGAGTGGTAAAATAATATCGATTCAATGGATAATTGAAGATCTTAAAGGTACGAAGAGGTGGGTCTTTTGAAAGAGATTATCTTGATTTTGCTGCTGCAGCTTGTGTATGTTCCTGTTTTAACATTAAGGACGCTTCTGCTTGTTAAAGGGATGAGTACGTATGCTTCAGTTTTCGGTTTTTTGGAAGCTCTTATTTATGTTTTTGGATTATCCCTTGTTTTTAGTGGTGATCAAAGTACAGCTGCGATGGTTGTATATGCAGTAGGCTTTGGTGTTGGAATCTTAATTGGAAGCTATGTTGAAAATCGTCTAGCAATTGGCTTTACAACATTTATTGTGAATTTGGACAATAAAAATGAAGAGCTTATTGCACGTCTTCGCCAAGAAGGATTTGGTGTCACGGTCTTTGAAGGTGAAGGAAGAGACAGCGTACGCTACCAGCTTGAAATTCTAACAAAGCGAAATCGAGAAGTCGAACTTTTTCGTCTTATTGAGGAGTATGACGCGCGTGCTTTTATTATTTCTTACGAGCCGCGTAAATTTAAAGGTGGCTTCCTTTTAAAAAGCCTAAAGAAACAAAAGGTGAAAAAGAATGCTGTAACGCCAGAAGGAAGTTCTCCAACTTCGCCACATCCTTAATATATGGACACAAGCAAAAGAAAGATCTTCTTTCAAATAAAAAAGGTGTCCCACTTCTTTTTTAACGTTATATTGGTTATACTAGAAGTATAACTTTATCGAAAAAAGGAAGGATTATAATGGTCAATACAGTTACGATCTTTTCAGCGATAATTGCAACATTAATGGCTCTTACTGTTATTGTGGTACGGATTAAAGCCTCAAAGAAACCAACAAATGCTAAAAAAATTATCCTGCCGCCATTTTTTATGAGCACAGGAGCACTTATGTTTATTGATCCGTTTTTTCGAGTTTCTCTATCTGAGTTTTTAGAAGCTATTCTTTTAGGTATGCTCTTTTCTATTTTACTTATCAAAACATCAAAATTCGAAATACGAGATGAAGCTATTTATTTGAAACGATCTAAAGCTTTTGCGCTTATCCTTATTACGCTTTTAATTGTAAGAATCGGTCTTAAATCATATTTAAGCATGTCCATTGATATTGGACAGCTTAGCGGCATGTTCTGGATTTTGGCCTTTGGTATGATTGTGCCTTGGCGCATTGCGATGTATCGTTCGTACCGTAAGTTAGAGCAAGAAATGTTCAATAAAACAAAAATGGTATAAAAGAAAAGCGGCCGATTGGCCGCTTTTTATATTCTTACGTGAAAAATTGCTGATATTGGGCGAGATCGATTTCTTTTTCTTTTAACTTTTTGCGAAGAAATTTATGGTCGCGTTTTGGTGTTGCGATGATGTAGCCTTCAATGATAATATCATCTGTCAGTTCCTTTACTCGACGTTTGAAAGCAAGATGTCCTATACTTCCAGCAATCTTGTTGCGAGCTACATCACGAAATAGCTCTGGAACAGGTTCAACAAGCTCCTCAAGCAGCTGTTTTTGTTCTTTGCTCCATAGTTGTCGAGTTTGTGTAATATAGTAGTCTTCCCAGTCTAGATCGCTCATACCGTCTTCTTTTGGGAGGCGTTTTAAAAACTTGCGAAACATAAAAAAACCGCCGATTGCAAATAGGCCAAAAAGTATGATCACCCAAAAAAGAATAAACCATAAAAACCACCCTGACAGCATATGATCACCCTTTATTTATAAGTTATCTCTATTTTACTTCATGAAAACAGGATTTTCCATGATTGATTCTATCGAAAAAAACGATTATGCTACATATGAAATGAAAGATGAGGTGATATAATGTTTGCATTCTTAACAGCACTTGGGTTTTTGGGCCTCATTTTATACGCTACAACGTTTATGTATGGAGTGTTTAAAAAAGAGAAAAAAAAGAAGTCACCGCTTCTTATTAGCTTTCTTGTAATGATTATCGGTTTAATCGGACTTCAGCTAACGTAAAAAGGGGACGTTAAGCAACACGTCCCTTTTTAGCGGCTAGTAATAGGGATATGAGAAGAGAGGGTAAAAGCAGTACGAGTTTTAGCTATAAAGATTTCTAAAATAGACTTATGAAAAACAGCGCGAATTTCTCGCTCCTGTAAGCTGAAGGGGAAATCGATAATTTGTTCTATCTTTTGCTCATTTGAAAGAGAATGAAAAGCTGAAAGCTTAAGCGCATCTTCCTCTAGCAAAAGGGAAATATCCTCTCGTTCGTAACCAATAAGTTCGGCTTCAATAATATAATCTTGCTCTGTTTCAAAAAGATCAATACGGGCATAGTTTTGTTCAGCATAATGCAAAAAAGGGTGTGAAAACACATAATCTACCCATGCATTAAAATCGTCGCTAACCTCACTTTCATTGTGAGCGTTTTCCTTTTTCATTATTCTTCCTCCACCATTGTATTCTTCCTCGTACAGTGTATTCTGCAAGGGAATAAATGGTGTGTAAAAAGAGAACAGGATACCAAAAGGTATCCTGTTTTTTTTACATGTCATGATGACTGTGTTGTTTTTGACGCGAGTGCTGTCTGTTTTTTACTTTATGTGAGCCGCTCAATGGAGCAGGCTGACCGGGGTTATCGCCTTTTGGTGCGTTTTTTCGAATATCTTTACCGTTGTTTTTGTTCATTGTGGGCCTTCCTTTCTCTTGTAAAGGATGAGCAGAACTGCTCTCTTATAGGATGAGAAAATGAAGAAGTTTTATGTATGGGAAAAGGGGGCAATAGACGTGGGAAGTTTGGTAAATGATAATAAAAAAAGAACGTTTTCTTTTCTTTTTTTCGGGAAAGAGAGAAAAGACCGAACTTCCAGAAAAAAGAAAAAATAATCATAAAAAACAGACCATTATAAATTATTAGATAAAATTGTAGAAAAGTAAACTTAATAATAAGTAAAACTTATAACAACTAATAACATTCTTTTTATTTACTTATGTATGAGGTTATATTAAGATAAGTTTGAGAGAAGTTTTACAAGGTGGAAAAGTCTGTTGATACATATTACTTAAGGGGGTAATCGAATGAGCAAAGATTTATTCAATGCACGTTCATCATTTACTGTAGATGGAAAAACATATCATTACTATCGTTTGCAAGCGCTTGAAGAAGCAGGAGCAGGAAAAGTTTCAAAACTTCCGTACTCTGTGAAGGTTCTTCTAGAATCAGTTCTTCGCCAAGCAGACGGACGCGTAATTACAAAAGAACACGTAGAGAATTTAGCAAAATGGGGCACATCAGATATTAAAGACATAGATGTTCCATTCAAGCCTTCTCGCGTTATCCTACAAGACTTTACAGGTGTTCCAGCCGTTGTTGACCTTGCATCTTTACGTAAAGCAATGGCAGATATGGGTGGAGATCCTGATAAAATTAACCCTGAAATCCCAGTTGACCTTGTTGTTGACCATTCTGTTCAAGTTGATAAAGCAGGAAGCGAAGATGCACTTCGTTTTAATATGAACCTTGAGTTCGAACGTAATGCAGAGCGCTATAACTTCCTTAACTGGGCACAGAAAGCATTTAACAACTATCGTGCAGTTCCACCAGCAACAGGGATTGTTCACCAAGTAAATTTAGAATATTTAGCAAATGTTGTGCAAGCTGTTGAAAATGAGGATGGAGAAGTTGAAACATTCCCAGACACGCTTGTTGGAACAGATTCACATACAACAATGATTAATGGTATCGGTGTTCTAGGATGGGGCGTTGGTGGTATTGAAGCTGAAGCAGGTATGCTTGGTCAACCATCTTACTTCCCAGTACCAGAAGTTATCGGTGTTAAATTAACAGGAGCACTTCCAAACGGAACAACAGCAACAGACTTAGCGTTAAAAGTAACGCAAGTACTTCGTCAAAAAGGTGTTGTTGGAAAGTTTGTTGAATTCTTTGGCCCTGGTATTAAAGCTCTACCGCTTGCAGACCGCGCAACAATTGCCAATATGGCACCTGAGTATGGCGCAACATGTGGATTCTTCCCTGTTGATGAAGAGTCACTAAATTACATGCGTCTAACAGGTCGTAAAGAAGAACAAATCAAACTTGTTGAAGAGTACTGTAAGAAAAATGGCCTCTTCTATACAGAAGGTACGCCAGATCCAACGTTCACGTCCGTTGTTGAGATCGACTTAAGTGAAATCGAAGCTAACTTGTCTGGACCAAAACGTCCACAAGACTTAATTCCACTTTCTCAAATGAAAGATGAATTTAATAAAGCACTTGTTGCACCAGCTGGAAACCAAGGATTCGGCTTAGAAGCAACAGAGAAAAATAAAGAAGTAACAGTGAAATTTAACGATGGCCGTGAAACAACGATGAAAACAGGCGCAATTGCGATTGCTGCAATTACGAGCTGTACAAATACATCAAATCCATACGTACTTGTTGCAGCAGGTCTTGTTGCTAAGAAAGCCGTTGAAAAAGGTCTTATCGTTCCTGAGTATGTGAAAACATCACTAGCACCAGGATCAAAAGTTGTAACAGGTTATCTTGAAGAAGCAGGTCTTCTTCCATACCTTGAAAAAATCGGTTTCAACGTTGTAGGCTATGGCTGTACAACATGTATCGGAAACTCTGGTCCACTTGAGCAAGAAATCGAAGAAGCAGTAGCTAAGAGCGACCTTCTTATAACGTCTGTTCTTTCAGGTAACCGTAACTTTGAAGGACGTATTCACCCGCTTGTAAAAGGAAACTATTTAGCATCTCCACCGCTTGTTGTAGCATATGCACTAGCTGGAACGGTTGATGTTGATCTTCAAACAGATTCATTTGGAAAAGATAAAGATGGAAATGAAATCTACTTCAAAGATATCTGGCCATCTATGACAGAAGTTGATGAAGTTGTGAAAAATAATGTAACACCAGAATTATTCCGTAAGCAATATGAGCGCGTGTTTGATGATAATGAACGTTGGAACGACATTAAAACAAGTGAAGAACCTCTTTACACTTGGAATGATGATTCAACATACATTCAAAACCCACCGTTCTTTGAAGGATTAACACAAGACATTGAAGAAGTAAAACCACTTGTTGGTCTTCGTGCAGTTGGTAAATTTGGAGATTCTGTAACAACAGACCACATTTCACCAGCAGGTTCAATTGCAAAAGAATCACCAGCAGGTCGCTATCTTCTAAACAACGATGTTGAAATTCGTGATTTCAACTCATATGGCTCTCGTCGTGGTAACCACGAAGTGATGATGCGCGGTACATTTGCTAACATCCGTATTCGTAACCAGCTTGCTCCAGGCACTGAAGGCGGTTATACAACATACTGGCCAACAGGCGAAACAATGTCTATCTATGATGCGTGCATGCGCTATAAAGAAGACAATACACCGCTTATCGTAATGGGTGGAAAAGACTATGGAATGGGAAGCTCTCGTGACTGGGCTGCTAAAGGAACAAATCTTCTTGGCATTAAAACAGTTATTGCAGAAAGCTTCGAGCGTATTCACCGTAGCAACCTTGTTCTTATGGGCGTGCTTCCTCTTCAATTTAAAGAAGGCGACAGCGCTGATAAGCTAGGTTTAACAGGAAAAGAAACGTTCAACATTGCGATTGATGAAAATGTAAAACCACGTGACTTCGTCAAAGTAACAGCAACAGATGAAACTGGTAAAGTTACAGAGTTTGAAGCACTTGTTCGCTTTGATAGTGAAGTGGAAATTGATTACTATCGTCACGGCGGTATCTTACAAATGGTACTTCGCGACAAGCTTCAATCTAAATCAATGGCATAATGTTTTGAAAGAAGGATTCTTCAGAGAATCCTTCTTTTTTTATGGATGAAAAAAGGAACAAGAGAAAGAAAAAGCGAAGTTTTATAAAAAGTATGGATTAAAAAACACATGCATATATACATAATATTGAGAAAGAAGGTGAGAGACTTGTGGAGAAAAGGATTAGCCGTTGCATTATTGCTTATTATGATTGGTTATACAGGATGGCAAATGATACAGCCAAAAGAAAATAAAGCAAACAGTTCATATGAGAATGGAAATGTTGAAAATAACCAAACCTCGATGGGGATTGAAGAAGGGAAAATGGCTCCATCTTTTACACTCTCTTCCCTAAGCGGAGAGGAGATCGCACTAGAGCACTTAAAAGGAAAAAAAGTGATTCTTAATTTCTGGGCAACATGGTGTCCACCTTGCAAAAAAGAGATGCCTGAAATGCAAAAAATAAGCAAGGCTCATGGAGAGGAAGTTGAAATCTTAGCGATCAACTCAACAGACAACGAAAAAAGTGTAAAAAGTGTGGAAGATTTTATTGAAAAAGGAGGATATACTTTTACTGTTTTACTTGATCCAGAAGGGGAAGTGAACGGAAATTTGTATAAAACTGTGGCATTCCCAACCTCTTATTTCATTAATGAAGAAGGAAAAATTGTTAAACGTATCAATGGACAGCTCACTGAAAAAGAGATGCTCGAATTTATTCAAAGTTAAAAAGTCTGAAGATTTGTATGAGTCGCGTTTTTCTGGGGATAATGAAAATACAAAGAATCTTAGGAAATGGAAGGAAGAGAAAAATGCGAAAAGTTAGAAAACGTTCATTTACACAGCTTTTGCATGAAAACAAGCAGGCGCTATTAAACGATAAGGAAGCATTGGATAAATTGGAAGAGCGTCTTGAAGCACGTATGAGTCGGGAAGAAGGATAAATACGTACATAGTTTTCCCTCGTCTTGGTTATAGTAAAGGGCGAGGGGGGAGAACTATGAGCAATCCAAAACGACATAGCCAGCACTTTGTTCCAAGTCACATTGGTACACAACCTCGTGCTGCAGGTGGAAACAAAGGAAAAAAGATGCAAGATAAATCAGGCAAACACGCCCAAGTGATGCAAACAAAAGGCGAATAACCAACATAAATGGGACATCTCCCATGCTCATCATAAAACAGTTTCTTCAACTACCATTGTTATTCATCAAAGGAGGAAATGAAAAATGGCATGGCAACAACCAAATCCAGATGATCGTAGTGATAACGTAGAAAGACTTCAAGAAGCAATTAACAACACAGTTGAAAACATGTGCAAAGCAGAAGATGCTCTTGAACATGCTTCTGACAAGGACCGTGCTGATATTGAAGCGAAAAATCATCGTCGAGAAGAAAGCCTTACAGCGATGCGTAATGAAGTAAAAGAAGAAGCCGCTGACCGCGAAAACGGCTATTCGTAAAAGAGAAAGGCTGCGTAATGCAGCCTTTCTTTTTTTATTCAAAAAGAAACATATGATAAAATAAAAGAGAAAACTTAGAAGATAGAAGGGAAAATTATGATTTTATCCAAAAGAGATATTGAAGTACGCTATGCTGAAACAGATCAAATGGGCATTGTATATCATGCAAACTATGTAATATGGATGGAAATTGGGCGCACCGCACTGATTGAAGAGCTTGGATTTCGCTATGCAGATATGGAGAAGGATGGGATTCTTTCGCCTGTGCTAGAAATTAATGCTCAATATAAAAAGCCCGTTAAATATGGAGAAGTAGCTTCTGTACATACATGGATTGAAGAATATGATGGAGTGCGAGTAACATACGGGTATGAAATCTATAATGGTAACGGTTATTTATCTGTTATTGGCTATAGTAAACATGCGTGTGTAAAAAAAGAAAACTTTCGCCCAGTTTCAATGCGAAAGTATTTTCCAACGTGGCATGAAGCTTATTTAAAAGCAAAAAAAGCGTAGAAGAATATTCTTCTACGCTTTTTCTTATTTGTTGTAGTGAAATAGAGGTTCTTCCCCTTGTTCATCAAGTGTAACCGATACATCATGCTCATCAAAGAACCAGAGATCTTCATCTTCGATAAAGAAAGTAATTCCATTTTGTTCGTCAGAAGCGCCAATTTTAAGCGGGTCGTCTGATTTCACGCCAAGGGAAAATCCTTTTTGAACAGTGCTGCAGCCACCATAGCGTACGAAAAAGCGAACTTTACTTCCGTTATCGATATGTAAAGCTTCTTTGTACCAGTTTGCTGCCTCTTCTGAAACAGTCAATTTCATGCTAATCAACTCCCTTTCTTAGCTCTTCTCCCTTTCTTTATTATAAGAGAAATACAAGAGAATGAAAAGGAATTGAGCGTTTTTTAATAAAACGTTGTTCTAAAAGATATATAAAGGATTTTCCTAACGTTTTTATAGATTCATTGTTCTGCTCCTTTCTGTATTATGTTAGTAAAAGTACCGTGTTTAGAAAAGATGAACAACTTTCAATGTGTTTCCTTTGTAATCTTATAAAGAAGAAAATGAAATGTTTCCTTTAACAATGTTTTCGCCTTCACATACCCCTTTTACATGTAATGTTTCTCCTTTTTCCTCTACAGTTAAAGAAATGGACTGTCCTATATATAAAGGAGAAAGAAAGGTCATGTTATACTGCTTGACGTATGAGCGTTTTGGGATGGAAGAAGACAGAGCAGCCATTACTTTCCCCATCGAAAGCATGCCATGCCCAATTCGGTCTTTGAACCCATACTTTTTTGCTTCTTCTTTGTTCATATGAATTGGATTATAATCAGAAGATACCTTTGCATAATTGTTGATATCTTCTTCGCTTACAAAAAGGGTATAAGTTTTCATTCTCTTTCTCCTTTGATTAGAGTTGAGGAACATGTTGCAACTTGATTTCCCTTTTCGTTAAAAATGGTAAGCTTTTGTTCGTAAAAAATATAGCCGTGTCGTCTTTTCACTTCTTTAAAGGTATATTCGCACATGTAGTTTGTGTCGATGTATAGCGGTTGATTATAGTCAAAAGATTGTGTTCGATGAACGACTCCATGGAATACTTCTTCTTTCGGTTTAAGGAATAGAAAAGGCATAGAAGGAGGGAGGGGGATCGAGGCAAAACCATGTTGTTTGGCTTCCTCTTCAGAAAAATAGATACCCTCTTTTTCGTTAACTGAGTTAGCATACTCTTGAACATCTTGCTTTGTTATCAGAATCGAAAATTTATCATTGATCATTTTATCACCTCAAATAATATAGAGAGTCCAAGTCCGCCAGCAATTCCAGCTGAAGCTATCGCGTAGCGGGCATCTCTTTTTTGCCCTTCATAAAAAAGACGAGTAGCAAGCATGGCACCTGATGCTCCGTACGGATGACCAAGGGCAATCGCTCCGCCTCTTACATTAAGACGTTCTATTGGAATGTGAAGTTCGCGAGCGCATGCCACAACTTTAGAAGAAAAAGCTTCATTAATTTCAAATAAATCAATATCATGGACAGTTAAATTTTGTTCGTCAAGCAGTTTACGTATTGCTTTAATGGGTGCTTCTCCAGGGAAGTGAGGATGCACGCCAACTGAAGCGGTACCGAGTATTTTAAGTCCTCTGTACATGTTAAGTTCTTTCGCTCGTTCACCTTCCATCACAACGGTAACACAGCTGCCATCACTAATGCCTGCACAGTTTGCTGCTGTAACTGTTCCATCATATAAAAAAGAAGGAGCTGCGCGCGAAAACAGTCGCTCACTAGGTGGTTTACGAGTTAATGTTTCGTCACAATCAATTCCGAAGAGAGGGAGGATTTCCTCTTTTAAACTACCGTTTTGAAGAGCTTCATACGTCCTCGTATAGCTAATGCGAGCATACTCATCTTGCTTAGCACGTGTAATGCCGTATTTTTGAGCCACATATTCTGCAGCAAGGCCCATATCAGGATCACCAATTTCATCAGGAGAGAATCTCGCTCTTTTTTTGTAGGAAGAGGTGCTTGTACTTTCTGAACCGCCCGCTAAGTAGCATGTTCCACTGCCGCTTTTAATCAAAGCAGCTGAGAGGCGAATAGCCTCAAGACCACCTCCGCATTGGCGATCAAGTGTTAAGCCAGGGATACTTGGGGAAAGCCCCCCTTGCAAAAGAGAAAGGCGAGCAAGGTTTCCACCTGGGCCAATGGTATGAGCTAAAATGACTTCATCAATTGTTCCAGGAACACAGCGCGATAGCTCGTAAAGGAGAGGAGCTGTTAATTCTTCTACATTTTTTGTCTTAAAGACGCCATTTTGACGCCCAATTGGCGTTCGTTTTGCTTGAACAATTAAGGCTTCCTTCACTGTATTTCCTCCGTTTCTAGGTGGTTTTTTAACGCTTGCCGAGCAATCTTTCCACTTGATGTATACGGGAGTTCCTTCACAAATCGCCATAACCTTGGTACTTTGTACGAAGAAAGGTGCTTTCGGACAAAGGAAGAAAGTTCTCTTTTTGAGGCATTTCCTACAATAAAAGCAAGTGGTTTTTGTCCCCAATAAGCGTCAGTTACCCCAATGACTGCTGCTTCTTGTACATTTTCATGTTTCTTTAATATTTCTTCAATTTCTTCAGGAAAAATATTTAAGCCGCCATAAAGAATCATATTATGCTTTCGTCCGATAATGTAGAGAAAGCCTTGTTCATCAAGATAGCCCATATCATCAACGGTCATCCACTCATCAGGAGAGTCTATTCCATCTCCATTTAAGTAGCCAAGAAAACGCAGCTCGCTTTTTACGTAAACAGTTCCAATTTCACAAGGAGGGAGCATTTCTCCTTTATCACCGACAATTTTAATAGAAACATGCTGACAAGGTGTCCCAACAGAAGAAGCATGGTTTCGATTTTCATTATTCAACACAGAAACAAAGCTAAGTTCAGATGCTCCGTAAAATTCGTAATGCTTCATAAAAGGAAAAAGGGCAAGAGCTTTTTTACGCGTGGACGGTTCCCATTTTGCGCCTGAAGAGAGCATTTTAAAGGAGGAATTCACTTTTTCTCCTTTAGAAAGCAGTGCTTCAATCATTGTTGGAACACTGTATACGGTTGTTATATTTTGGGATTTCAAAAGAGAGAAAACAGCAGAAGAAGAAAATCTCTCCATAAGATGGACGGTTCCTCCGAGAAAGAGCGTGCTAATAGCTCCATACAAAAATAAAGAATGAACAAGAGGCCCTGGTATAAGCACACATTCTTCACTATGCATATGAAAATCTGTTTTGTTGCAATCAAAGCTTTTTACCCATGACTTCTGTGAACGTAGAAAAGCTTTTGGTTTTCCTGTTGAACCTGATGTGAATCCCATATAGAAAGGGGAATGTGGGTCAACAGAGAGAACAGGAGAAGGTAACGTTTTCTCTACATCTATTTTCCAATCCTCTACTAAGGTGAATTTCTTTGTAAAAGAGAGTTTCCTAGAAAGAGAGGAGGAAGTTAGTAAAACATGTGGAGAAGAAAGAGAAAGACGTTCTTCTAGTTCCATTGGTGATGAACGGGGATCAAGCGGGATAGCTGTCCATCCCGCTCTTGATGCCCCAGTGAATATTTGTAAAAATTCTAGACTGTTTTGGAGCAAAAAGGCTACTTTTAAAGGTTTCTGTGAATAGTTTTGAAACCAGCCTGCTGTTTTTTGAATTAAATTGTTCCACTCTTTATAAGAAAGGGTTTCTTTCGCTGTAACAAGGGCAGGACGAAGTGGATTGCTGTCTGCATATTTTTCGTATGTACTTGTAACATTCATGATTATTCCACCTTTAAAAACGAGCACTCTACGATGCTTTAGATGTTGGTATTTTTAACTTTGGTCGTAATACTCGCGCTAGTTTTAAAATAAAAAAGGAAGCAGCAGCTGCCTTAATAAGGTCGCCAGGTAAATAAACAACGCTAAGCTTTAGTGCATGAAGAAAAGATATATTCATAAAAGCGGCCTGTACGGGGATACCAACTGCATAAGTAGTCAAAATACCTCCTACTATTGTAGCACTAAAAATGTTTGAAAAATTCTGTTTTTTTATTATTTTATGTACAATAAAACCAGTGACAAAGGCAGCAAGAGGGTAGCTTAATACAAATCCTCCGCTTGGACCAACAAAAACACTAAATCCGCCTCGTCCACCTGTTAAAAGCGGCATGCCTGCTGCAATTAGAAGAAGAAAAAGTCCTTGACTTAAAGCGCCAAGCCGCGCTCCAAGTAGTCCTCCAGAAAGCATAACAACAAAGTTTTGTAGCACAATAGGAACAGGTGTAAAAGATAGCATAATAGGTGGAAAAAGGCCAAATACGCCCATAATGGCTGCCATCATACTCACAAAAGCAAGTTCTTTTGTTTTCATTATTCGAAACCCCCCTCAATGTATTTGTTAAGAGTTTATAAGAAAAATGGTTTTTATGTCAACTTATTTTTAATTTTAGTTTACGTAAAAAAGAGAAAGACCTAGCAAAAAGGACTCTTTTCGTTGAGAGAAAGATAGGGTAGTGTAAAAGAAATTCAGGAGGAGGTGGCTGTTGTGTTATTAGAAATTGCGGTAACAACAGTGGAAGATGCGCTTATTGCTCAAGAGAATGGTGCAGATCGAATGGTTGTCATGTCGTCTGTTGGAAATGAAGGTGTAACGCCAAGCTTTGGCCTTGTTGAGGAAATTAAGAAATTTTCATTTGTTCCACTAAGCGTTCTTATTCAACCACATTGTCAAACATATGCGTATAACAAGTATGATGTAAAAACAATGTGTCGCGACATTGAAATGATGAAGGAATTAAAAGTAGAAGGAGTATCTTTTGGATGCTTAACAAAAGAAGGCGAAATTGACAAACAGATGTTAGAGCTTCTCTTATATAGAGCAAGAGGGATGCATGTTTCTTTTCACAATGCCTTTGATTTTATAAGAGATCAAGGAGAAGCTTTGGAGCTTCTTGCCCAATATAAAGAAGTAAAAAGCGTATGGACATCAGGGCGTGAGCGAACAGCTTTAAATGGTCTTCCACATATTAAAAGGCTTTTAAAGAAAAGCAATCGTCCACATTTAACGGCTTGTCGAGGGTTAAAACCTGAAAATTTAAAGGCTTTTTTAGATGTTACAGATGTTGAGGAAGTTCACTTGTTTTCAGGTGTTCGAGAATCTTGTCATGTGAGAAAACCAATCAGTGCAAAAAGTGTTGCAAAAGCAAAAGAAATTGTTGAATGGATAAACAAAAAACGTGAAAAATGAGTAAAGGGCTTTTATAATGAGTAGTGGGAGGTGTAGAGTATGAAGAAATTAACATCAAAAGAAGAGTTTCAGCAAGCTATTGCAGGTGATGAAATAAGCGTTGGGATTTTTACAACAACGTGGTGCCCAGACTGCAAGCGCCTTGATATGTTTATCGACGATATCATTAATAAACACGACGATAAAAAGTGGTTTACCGTTGATCGTGATGAGCTTGAAGAAGTGGCAGATGAAAACCAAGTAATGGGTATTCCATCACTTCTTGTATATCGAAACGGAGAAAAAATGGCGCATCTACATAGCGCTAATGCTAAAACTCCAGAATCTGTCGAAGAATTTTTGGAGTCTGTAAAATAAGAAAAAGAGAGGCATCATCCTCTCTTTTTTTATGTGCGAAGTGATATAAACCGCAAAGATTGACTTAATACGGCTAGAACAACAGACATATGGTTTTCCCCTTTTGCTTCGACAAAAGAAAAGGAAAAAGGGCTGCTGTTTATCGATGAAAATCGTTTTGCAAGATCTTGTGCATCTGTGACCATATGGTCTTTTTCTTCTGAACCAATGCTCACAAATAGCTTTTTATGTAAAGTCTCATTGTGGAGGTTTTTTCTAAACTCTTCTTCTTTTGCTAAAATAGCACGCTCGTTCCACCAAAGGGAAGGGCTGCTTGCAATATAAGCGCTAAAAAGAGAAGGCTTTGTATAAAGCGAATAAAGAGCAAAGAGTCCACCAAGTGAATGACCGAAAAGTGCTTCATTTTCAGTATCAATTGGGTAGTGTTCTAGAATTTGTGGCTTCAGTGTTTCCTCTAGAAAAGCTAGAAAAGTATCTGCTCCTCCTGTTTCAGACCATGGTTCGCCGTTTGGTTTCTTCGGTAACTTAAGAGAAGACGAGGGCGGAGTGAAGTCATAGCATCTTCTCTCAGAAACGAAGTCTTCACGTCTAGCGTCCCCAATTCCAACTACAATCATAGGTAAAACATTCGTTTTTGCAGAACGTCTTGCTTGAAGTCTCACAGCATCCCGAAATGTTCGAAAAAAAGCATTGCCATCAAGAACATATAAAACGGGAAATCCTTGCTGTGGAGGAGGTGTATTAGGGACATAAACAGAAATTTGATATGAAACTCCTTCTTTAGAATGAAGGTCGAAAGAGTCTTCGTTGTGATTGACAGACTGAATAGAAATCATCTTTTTTCTCCTCTCATCATTAGTTTGTAATATATACTTTTTCAAATGACTCTTCTTGTTTTTTTCCAATGCTATCGTATCCAAAGCAAACAGGTGCGCCATTATATGGATCAATCATAATGCGTGCTTCAATTTCAAAGACTTCGCGCAGCACATCTTCGGTAATAATATCTCGCGGTGCTCCTTTTTGAATAATTTCTCCGTTTTTCATAGCCACAATATGATGAGAAAAACGAGCTGCATGGTTGATATCATGAAGAACCATCACAATTGTGCGCATCTTATCCCTATTTAAATTTTCTACAATTTCTAATACCTCAAGCTGATGGGCCATATCGAGATATGTTGTTGGCTCATCAAGAAGAAGTACTTCTGTTTCTTGTGCAAGTGCCATTGCAAGCCATACTTTTTGGCGCTGACCTCCTGATAGTTGCCCAATTTCACGATGCTTAAAAGAAGAGGTTCTCGTCACTTCCAGAGCCCAGTTGATCATTTCTTTATCATAAGAAGAAAGCTTGTTTTTATTTGTGCGATGTGGGTAACGTCCATATGAGACAAGTTCTTCTACTTTCAACTCGCTTGGTGCAGTTGGTGTTTGAGGAAGAAGCGATAAATTTTTAGCAATTTGTTTTGTTGCCATCTTGCTTAGATTTTGACCTTGTAAATATACGTTTCCATGTTGCTGTTTTAAAATACGGCCCATTGTCTTAAGCAACGTTGATTTTCCACAGCCGTTTGGACCAATAATAGTAGTGATTTCTCCTTTTGGGATTGTTACATTAAGATCTGTAAACACTGAGAATTTTTCATAGCTTGCAGCTAGATTTTCCGTTCGTAAAATACTCATTTTATTCCTCCTATGCTTTTGCTTTTGAAAGTAAATAGAGAAAATAAGGAACACCAATAATCGATAACACGATACCAACCGGAAGCTCAAGCGGTTGAAAAATGGTTTTTCCAATATAATCAGAAAGTAAAACAAGCAGCATTCCAATTCCGCCACAAATAGGAATAACGCGTCTATGGTGAACGCCAACAAGCCTTCTTGCAATATGTGGAGACAAAAGGCCAACAAAAGCAATGCTTCCTGAGACAGCTACACATGCACTAACAATCCCAATACTTCCTAATAGTAAAAGTACCTTCTCTTTTTCAACTGAAACACCAAGGCTTTTGATACTTGATTCTTCAAGCTGGAAGAGGTCGAGCAAATGAGCTTTTCGATATAAAAGAGGGATAAGAATGAGCAGCCAAGGCACAACAGACAGAACATAGTGCCAGTTAGCATCGTAAATACTTCCGGAAAGCCAGACTGTTGCCATTTCAAAATCAGAGGAGTTCATTTTAAGAGAAAGATAGAGAGAAAGAGCTCCAAACCCTGAACTAATCGCAATTCCTGTTAAAATCAGCCTTCCTGTATCAATTCGTCCATTTTGCCATGAAAATATGAAAATTAAGAAGGCGGCTAAAAGGCCTCCACAAAGTCCAAAAATCGGCATAATCATAAGGGAAAAGAAGCCGACATTAGCGATTTGACCTTGAAAGAAAAACATAAATAGAACAATTGCTGTTCCAGCTCCTGAATTAATTCCAAGTATCCCTGAGTCTGCTAGTCCGTTGCGCGTTATCCCTTGAATAACGGCTCCTGCAATTCCTAATCCTAAACCAACTAATCCAGCAATTAAAATACGTGGAAGTCTAAAATCAAATATAACAAGATCGTATTTAGGATCCTCATTGATGCGTAAAAGTGTTTCTACTACGTTTCGTACCGTCATTTCAAACGCTCCGCTTGTTAAGCTAAAATACCCTGTTGTTAAGATTAATAGCAACAGAATGATAATTGTAAGCGTATAGCGCTGCCATGAATCTTTAGGCATTTTTTTCGCCCCCTTTCTTTTTCACAAGATATAGAAAGAAAGGAATGCCAATAAGGGATGTAACAACTCCAATAGGTGTTTCAAAAGGATAGTTTACAAAACGACTTATCACATCACAAAGAGCAAGAAAAACAGCTCCAATAGCTCCTGCACAAGGAATGAGCCATTTATAATCAATCCCAACTAAAAAACGGGTCATGTGAGGGATAATAAGGCCAACAAAGCCAATCTTTCCAACAAGTGCAACAGTTGTACCGGTTAAAATCACAACTGCTAAGATTGCTAGTGTTTTAATCAATCCTGTACGTTCTCCTAAATTAGTAGACACTTCATCGCCGAGTGAAAGAATTGTGACAGATTTAGAGATAAAAAGAGCAAGGAAGATTCCGATAATCCCAGCCGGTACAGAAAGAGTTAAAACGTCCATATCAACACTATGAAGCTTCGCATTGTACCAAAAACTTATATTTTGGGACACTTGAAAATAAGAGGCAATAGCAGAAGAGATGCCGCTTAAAAATGTTCCAATGACCGTTCCGATGATGGCAAGACGAATTGGAGACAAGCCGTTTGGAACAAGAGACCCAAAACCAAGGACAAGTGCTGCACCAAGAGCAGATCCTGCGATTGAGTAGAGAATCATTGTTGTTGAACTTAAGTTTGGAGAGACAACCATCAAAATCGTAATTACAAAAGCAGATCCATCTGAAACCCCCATAATAGAAGGAGAGGCAAGGTAATTTCGTGTAATTCCTTGCATAAGTGCTCCTGATATAGCTAGAAAAGCCCCGACAAGCAGGGCTGCTAGCACTCTCGGCAAACGAGAGGTGAGAATAACATTGTGATCAACATTCGATGGGTCATAATGCATGAAAGCATTCCAAACGCTAAGAATACTAATGTCTTTTGCTCCATATAAAATGGATAATAGAATCGTAGCAATTACAAGAAATGGAGTGCTACATAAAATTAGAATAGGAATAGCGCTTGTTTTTAGCATATGTGAACGCACCTTACATTATTTTGTTAAGTCTTTCTTTGCTGCTTTCAAGAATTCTTGTTTACTATAAGCTGTTCCACCTTGGAAAAGAGGATCAACAGAATTTACAAATACTTTGTCATCTTGCACTGCTTTTATGCTTTTCCAAATTGGGTTTTTCTGAAGATCTTCTAATGCTTTTGGTGTTTTAGCATTTTCGCTATCTGCAAACTGAACAAAAAGGTAATCTGGATTAATATCTGCAAGTTTTTCAAGTGAAACAAGTTCTTGTGTTTTTACAGGCTTAATTTCTTCTGGTACTTTAATGCCAAAATCATTGTATAGAGAAGAGTTGAAATATACATCTTGTGGGTAAACATACAAGTTACCACCACGTACGCGTACAAGAAGTACTTTTTTATCTTTTACAGATCCACTAATATCTTCTTTTAACTGAGCTGCTTCTTTTTCATAGTCACTAATAATCTTTTTCGCTTTGTCTGTTTTCCCTGCTAGTCCTCCTAAAAGAAGCAAGTTATCTTTCCAGTTTGCTGAAACGTGAGAGTATGGAATGGTTGTAGCTACTTTATTTAGCTTTTCAGTCACGTTTTTGGGAGACTTTGATGTCCATAAAATAACGTCAGGATCAACATTGAGAAGCGTTTCCTCATCAGGCTGCATTTTTTCCCCAATGCCTGTAGCTCCATCTAAGTCTTTTGCTAAATATTCAGGTATTTTCCCACCTACTGTAATTGTTGCTGCTGGTTTAATGCCAAGCACCGCAGAATCTTCCATAGATTCTAAGCTTGCTGCTGCAATTTTATCCACATTAGCAGGGAGAGTGTACTCTTTTCCTAAATATTTGATTGTTTGTTCCTTTGCACTTGTCTCTTCTGCTTTTGAATCAGACTGCTGAGCTGTTTTTTCTGTGTTGCATGCAGCAAGTCCTAGTGTAAGTAAAGTAGACATTCCAATTAGAGCAATTTTCTTTTTCATGTTCTTAACCCCTTTTATATTTTTTTATGTACAGCTAAAATAGCGTGTTCACCTTTTTAAAATTTGATACTGATAATCATTATCAATATCAAATATAGCGAGAAATCTTCTAAAATTCAAGGAAGAATTTGAAAAAAATAAAAATAAAAAGCTTCTTTAGGTAACGTGTTTAGGTCTTTATACTTAGAAAATAAAGGAAAAAGGAGTGTGGAAGAAGAGAAAAGTCTTTATATATAAGGGGAATTTAAAAAATCAAATAGCTCTAGGCTTTTAAAGAAAGATAGTCGAAAAGTTGTTTTTTTTCTTTAAGAAGTTTGAGAGGGTTGACGAGAATAGTTGAGAAGTATTATCATTTGAACTGTTCAATCGATAGTGAAAATCATTATCAATTGATCTAGTCCTACTAAGACAATTTTTCAGCATAGAAAAAAAGGAAGTGAAGATATGGGTGAAGGAAAGCCTAGTGTTGCCCTTATAACAGGGGCAGCCCAAGGAATTGGGAAAGAAGTAGCAAGGAGATTTGCTCAGGAAGGATTCTTTGTTGCTTTGTTGGATCAAAATGTTCAAAATCTTCACGCTGTTGAAGAAAGTTTGAAAAGTAAACATTATCAGGTAAAAGCTTTTTCAGTAGATATTACAAAAAGCAAAGATGTTGAAGAAATCATTGATGATATCGAAAAGAATATAGGGCCTATTGAATGTTTAGCAAATGTTGCAGGCGTTCTTCGGATGGGAAAAACAGTTGAACTTAGCGATGAAGATTGGGCGGCAACTTTTGCAGTCAATACAACAGGAGTATTTGTTATGTCTCGAACAGTGAGCCGCTATATGATCAATAGAGGACGCGGCTCTATCGTAACAGTTAGTTCAAATGCAGGTCATATGCCAAGAATAGATATGGCTGCTTATGCTTCATCAAAGGCAGCTGCAACAATGTTCACGAAATGCTTAGGATTAGAGCTTGCTCAGTTCGGAATTCGTTGTAACGTTGTAGCTCCAGGATCAACGAACACGGAAATGCTGAAGTTGCTATGGGAAGACGAAAAAGGAGAAGAAAATGTTATTAAAGGTTCACTTGAAACGTATAAAACGGGTATACCTCTCCACAAAATAGCAACTCCATCAGATATTGCTGAAGCCGTTTTATTTCTATCGTCTGACAAAGCAGGTCACATTACGATGAATAGTTTGTGTGTCGATGGGGGCGCAACCCTAGGTGTATAACCTTAAAAGGAGGAACAAAAGATGAAGCAAAGCGTAATGGAGGAAGCTACAAAACCATTGCTTGAACAGTATGAGAAAGGAGACTTTTTCTTTTCTTCACCAACAAAAACGTTACTCGGAAAAGGAAAAGTAAAAGAAGTTCCTTTTACAGAAAGAAGCGAAATACCAAGCACAGTAAAAGAATTATTACATAATGCAAAACAACAAGGATATGAGAAGCCAGTTGCTGTTGGAGCCATTCCATTTTTGCCGTCTCAACCGTCTAAGCTCATCATTCCTGAACATGTTCATATTGAAGAAACAGAAAAAGTGAAAGAACACGTTTTTTCTAACGAGGACATTCAATATGAAGTACGCTCTTTTCCAAGCGGAGAAGAATATGAAGAAGGAGTAAAAGCTGGATTACAAAGTATCCGAGAGGGAGAAATCAACAAGATTGTCCTAGCTCGCTCCCTGTTAGTATCCGCTTCAAAAGCAATTAACGTACCAGAGCTTTTATATAAGCTCGCTTCAAAAAATCAGCATGGTTATACATTTGCCACTAACGTTAGTGATGAGGTAGATAACAAAACGCTTGTAGGAGCAAGTCCAGAGCTTTTAATTGCCAAACGTGGCAACCAAATTGTTTCAAATCCTCTAGCAGGCTCAAGACCGCGAAGCAAAGATCCGATTGAAGATAAACGAAGAAGTGAAGAGCTTCTTTCTTCTGAAAAGGACTTATATGAACATGCGTTTGTTGTTCAAGAAATTGCTCGGGCACTTAAGCCGTATTGTAAAAATTTACATGTGCCAGAAAAACCAGAGCTTCTTCATACCGAAACAATGTGGCACTTATCAACAGTGATAACAGGAGAAGTAGTAGATGACAGCATTTCTTCGCTTGATCTTGCTCATGTGCTTCATCCAACACCTGCTGTATGCGGGACACCGACTGAACAAGCTCGTCAGAAGATTCAGGATATTGAGCCGTTTGACCGGAGCTTTTTCACTGGCACTGTAGGATGGTGCGATGAGAATGGGGATGGAGAGTGGATTGTAACGATTCGTTGTGCTGAAGTACTAGAAGAATCTCTTCGTCTTTTCGCTGGTGCTGGAATTGTTGAAGGTTCCATTCCAAGCGAGGAGCGAGCGGAAACAGCGGCAAAGTTTAAAACAATGCTGCGAGCAATGGGGATTAATGAGGAGGAAAAAGAATGACGTCAGGATTTCCAACGTGGCCGGAAGAGCTTTTTCATTTTTATGAAACAGAATGTTGGACAAACGAAACGTTTGGCAGCATGTTGAAAGACCGCGCTAAAACATATGGAGAAAAAATAGCTGTAAAAAGTAGTACAAAAGAGTTGAGCTATAGAGAGTTAGATCAAAAAGCAGATGAGCTTGCCGCTGGATTTCAAAAGCTTGGATTGAAAAAAGGCGATAAAGTCGTCTTGCAGCTTCCAAATGAAGCAGAGTTCTTTGAAGTATGCTTTGCTTTATTCCGGTTAGGTGTTCTTCCTGTTTTTGCTTTGCCGTCACACCGCTATAGTGAGATTCAATATTTTTGTGAGTTTGCAGAAGCTACTGCTTACATTATTTACGATAAGCATGGTGGATATGATTATCGGAAGCTTGCACGTGAAGTTCAAAAAGAGGCTCCTTCTTTAAAACATGTCATTGTAGTAGGAGAGGCGGAAGAGTTCCTCTCACTTAGCGATGTGTATGAAAAAGAGGCTTCTTTTACAGCAGATGTTGGGCCAAATGACTTTGCTTTTCTCCAGCTATCAGGAGGAAGCACAGGACGCTCAAAACTGATTCCGAGAATGCATAATGACTATATTTATAGTTTGGTAAAAAGCAATGAAATTTGCGGAATGAATGAAGATAGCGTATATCTTACCGTTCTTCCTGTTGCGCATAATTATCCCTTAAGCTCACCAGGTGTACTTGGAACGCTATATGGGGGAGGGAAAGTTGTTCTTGCGAGAGATCCTAGCCCTGATGAAGCCTTTTCACTTATCGAAAAGGAAAACGTCACAATTACAGGTGTTGTTCCTCCTGTTGTACTTATTTGGCTAGAAGCAAGAAAAACGAGAAATGAAGATTT
This sequence comes from Priestia sp. TRM10, assembly GCF_057808375.1. NCBI lineage: Bacteria > Bacillati > Bacillota > Bacilli > Caryophanales > Bacillaceae > Priestia > Priestia sp. TRM10. The sequence goes on along the minus strand of NZ_JBJZOT010000015.1, from coordinate 466,770 downwards.
ATCAAGTTTACAAGTGATACAGGTTGGCGGTGCGAAGCTAAGCGCTGAGGCGGCGAAACGTATTTCTCCTGCATTTGGATGCACGCTTCAACAAGTGTATGGAATGGCAGAAGGTCTTGTAAACTATACGCGTCTTCATGATTCAGACGAGCGAGTTATTTTCACCCAAGGAAAGCCGATGTCAGAGTACGATGAAATTCGTATTGTGGATGAAAATGACCAAATCGTTGGAATCTCTGAAGTTGGTGAACTATTAACACGTGGTCCTTATACAATTCAAGGTTACTATAAAGGCGGTTCTCATAACGAACGAGCATTTACAAAAGACGGATTTTACCGTACAGGCGACCTTGTCAAAGTAGATGAAGAGGGTTACATCACAGTAGAAGGACGTCATAAAGATCAAATTAATCGCGGCGGAGAGAAAATCGCGGCTGAAGAAGTAGAAAACCATCTGCTTGCACATGAGGATGTTTATGATGCGGCGATTGTTTCTATGCCAGACCCGTTTTTAGGAGAGCGTTCATGCGCTTATATTATCCCGCATCGTGAGGGAGTGAAAGCAGCGAGTCTTAAAAAGTTTCTAAAAGAGATCGGACTTGCGGCATTTAAAATTCCAGACCGAATTGAATTTGTTCAAAAATTCCCGCAAACCCCGCTTGGAAAAGTGGATAAAAAGAGTTTACGACAAATGATTGAAGAAAAGCTTAACCAACAAACTTTAGTATAAAAAAGGAGTGATTTTGATGGGTCTTCCATCTATTACATCGTACAATATGCCAACTGAAAAAGATTTTCCAAAAAACAGAGTAAACTGGACGCCTGACGCAAGCCGTGCCGTCCTACTTGTACATGATATGCAAGAATATTTCCTAAATTCTTTTGATAGAGAACAGTCGCCAGTTCCCGAGCTTGTAGAGCACATTTCTTTATTGAAAAAAACGTGCGATAACCTCGGTATCCCTGTTGTTTATACAGCTCAGCCTGGAAACCAAGATCCTCGTGATCGTGCGCTGTTACAAGACTTTTGGGGAGAAGGATTGAAAGATGATCCAGAACAAACGTCGATTTTAAAAGAGCTGTCACCTTCAGAAAAGGATGTTGTGCTAACAAAGTGGAGATATAGTGCTTTTAAACGCACGGACTTGTTAGAAAGAATGAAAAAAGAAGGACGCGATCAGCTTATCATTTGCGGTGTTTATGCACATATTGGCTGCTTGATAACGGCAGGAGAAGCATTTATGGAAGATATCCAAGCCTTTTTTGTTGGCGATGCACTCGGAGATTTTTCTTTAGAAAACCACAATATGGCACTGAAGTATGCTTCAGAACGATGCGCTTTTACATTATCAACAAACAATTTAATTCATCAGTTAGAAAGCAAAAATGGAATAGACGTCAAAGGAAAGGTAGCTTCTCTTCTTGAAATTTCACAATCAGAAATCGATGACAATGACGATTTAACAGATCTAGGATTAGATTCTATTCGAATTATGAGTCTCGTAGAAGAATGGAGAGATCATAACGAAGAGATTACTTTCATGACGCTTGCAGAGCAACCAACGATAGCCGCATGGACGAAACTGCTTTCACAAGGCAAAGAAAAAACGTTTGCAAAAGTAGAATGAGTAGGGAGTTGATGAGATGAAGAAAAGTGAAAAAACGCGCTGGGCTCTGTCCGGCGCGCAATCTGGTATTTGGTTTGCACAGCAGTTAGACCCGAAGGATCCGATATACAACACAGGTGAATACATAGATCTTAATGGCGATATAGATGTCACAAAGCTTCAAGAAGCAATTAAAATAGCTGTTTCAGAAGCTGAAGCCTTGCACGTTTCTTATTCAGAGGATGAAAACGGACCTTTTCAACTCCTCGATGATTCAAAGCCTGTGAACGTTCATTACATAGATTTAAGTCATGAAGAAAATGCAGAAGAAAAAGCAAAGAAGTGGATGCGTGAAGACTTAGCTAAACCTATTTCACTAGAGAAAGATCCTCTTTTTTTACAAGCTGTTTTTAAAATAGAGTCCAAGCGCTTCTTCTGGTATCAACGTATTCACCATATTGCTATGGATGCATTTGGTTTTTCGCTTATCACAAAAAGAGTAGCAAGCCTTTATACATCTCTTCTTAAGGGAGAGAAAGAGGCAGGAACCTTTTCTCCTTTCACCAACGTATTAGAAGAAGATGTAGCGTATCACCAATCAAAGAAGTTTCGTGATGATGAGAGCTTTTGGATGAACTATTTTGAAGATAATCCTGATGTTGTGAGTTTAGGGGAAGAGGTTTCTAATCCTTCCTCAGATATTGTGCAACATACCGTATATTTGCCAAGCAACATTGTTAGAGAAGTAAAATCATCTTATGTCTCAAGCAGAAATTGGCACGAAACAATTACAGCAGCTCTCGCGGTTTACATCCATCGTTTAACATCGACAAGAGACGTTGTACTATGTTTGCCAATGATGAACAGATTAGGGTCTGCTGCTCTAAACGTTCCAACGATGGCTTTGAATCTTCTTCCTCTCCGTCTTCAGATTACTTCGAGCATGAATTTCTTAGACGTTATCGAAGCTGTTTCAAGCGAGATGCGAAAAATACGCCCACATCGCCGCTATAGACATGAGGAGCTGCGAAGAAAGCTAGGAAAGGTCGGCGGAAATGAACGTATCTTTGGTCCACAAATTAACATTATGCCTTTTCAATATGCGCTGAATTTTGGAGGATATAAAGCTACTACACATAAGCTTGCAACAGGTCCAGTTGATGATATTACTTTTAATGTGTACGACCAAGAAGATGAAAATGGTCTCCGTATTGATGTAGAAGGAAATGCTTCTATCTATACAAAAGAAGATATTGCCCTTCATAGCGAACGTTTCTTACAGCTCCTTCAAACATTTATGAAAAGCCAAACATCTCTTACTGTTGGAAAAGTACCTCTTTTGCTTGAAAAAGAGCAAGCGCAGTTAGCGGAATATAACGATACTACTGTAAAGCTTCCACCTCAAACGCTAGTAGAACTCTTTGAACAAAGTGTAAAACAATATGAGGGAAGAACGGCTTTTTCAGACAGCTCTGTTTCTCTTACATATAAAGAAGTAAATGAAAAAGTAAATCGACTTTCTCGTTTGCTAAGAGAGCACGGAGTAAAGAGTGAAGATTTTATTGGAATTATGATGGATCGATCGGTAGACATGGCTATTTCGATGCTTGCTGTATTAAAAGCAGGTGCTGCCTATGTTCCAATTGATCCAGAGTATCCAGCAGAACGAATCTCTTACGTGCTTCAAGATGCAAAACCTTCGCTTGTTCTAACAGATGAGAAGTCTGTCCCTTCTTTAGATGATCAAACTGTAGATCGTTTTGTACTAGATGAAGAACATGTTCAGTATAAACTCGCCTCTTATGAGGTCACTCAGGAAGAAACTGTTTTTGTTTCAGAGGAGTCTCCTGCTTATATGATTTATACCTCTGGTTCAACAGGAAATCCAAAAGGTGTTGTCATTTCAAGAAAGAGTTTAGTCAACTTTTTGCATGCTATGCAGCATGATGTTTCGATGAAAAAAGAGGATAAGTTGCTTGCTGTAACAACCATTTCGTTTGATATTTCAGCTCTTGAACTTTATCTTCCATTTTTAAGCGGTGCACAGTGCGTGATTGCGAAAAAGGAAGAAGTGCAAGATCAAGCACAGCTTGCGTCCCTTCTACAAAAAGAAGCAGTGACGGTTATGCAAGCTACACCAACGTTGTGGAGAGCCCTTCTTTCTTATAGTAGAGAAGCCGTACGAGAACTTCGTGTGCTTGTCGGAGGAGAGGCACTACCAGGAGATCTTTTAGGACATTTCCGAGAACTAGATTGCGAAGTTACGAACTTTTATGGCCCAACTGAAACTACGATTTGGTCGTCTTCTGTCACATTCTCTAAAGATGGTAACGAGACACCGAACATTGGGACACCGATCTTAAATACAACAATGTATGTGTTAGATAGTGCCTTACAGCCTGTCCCGTACGGTACGCTTGGTGAACTTTATATTGGGGGAGAAGGACTTGCTCACGGTTATTTTAATAGACCTTCTTTAACAAGCGAGCGTTTTATTGCAAATCCTTTTGAACCTGGAACAAGAATGTATCGCACTGGTGATATTGTGCGGTTTAGTCAAAATGGTTCACTTGAATATGTAAGCAGAGCGGATCATCAAATCAAAATGCGCGGCTTCCGAATTGAACTGGGAGAAATTGAAAACGTGATTTCAGCTTATGAGACTGTATCTCATAGTACAGTTATTGTACGGAAAACAGATGCTGGCTCAGACCAGCTTGTTGCTTATATTGTTCCTCTAGAGGGAGAAGAAGTTGATACGCGAGCGTTGCGTCAGTACGTTAGTGAACAATTACCAGAATATATGGTTCCAGCTATCTTTATGACGATGGATAAGCTTCCGCAAACTCCAAATGGAAAAATTGATCGTAAGGCTCTACCAGAGCCAGACGTTTCGGTTCTAGAAGGAAGAGCGCCTCGTACGCCTCAGGAGGAGATACTAAGAGATTTATTTATCGATGTACTAGGGGTGACAAGCGTTGGCATTGACGATGACTTCTTCCATCTTGGAGGTCACTCTCTATTAGCCTCTGTTTTATTAATGCGTATTCGTAAGACGTTTGGTGTGGAAATTAGTTTACGCGCGCTTTTTGATCATCGTACAGTAGCCGAGCTTGCCGTTCTACTAGAAGAGGGAAAAGCAGCTCGACCACCTATTCAGAAAGTGAATTACAGTGGAGAAGTGCCACTCTCCTTTGCACAGCAGCGTTTATGGTTTCTTCATTATTTAGAAGGATGGAGTCCAACGTATAACATTCCAGTCGTTTCTAAAATTAAAGGAGAACTTGACGTTACGTCGCTAAAATCAGCAATTGGAGATGTAGTTGAACGACATGCTCCACTTCGCACTCTTTATAAAGAAAGAGAAGGAGTTCCTTATCAAGAAATAAGGGAGGAACGCTTATTACCTTTGACAGTAAAGGAAGTAGAAGAATGTGAACTTGATGAGAGGCTTCAAGAGGCTATTCGCTATTCGTTCCGTCTCTCAGAAGAACCGCCGTTTCACGCTTATCTTTTTAGCCTAAATAAACAAGAGCATGTACTGTTGCTGTTATTTCACCACATTTCTTGTGATGGATGGTCGCTTGCACCAGTTATGAAAGATTTAGCGTTTGCATACAACGCTCGTTGTCAGCAAGAAACGCCTAGTTTTACGCCGCTACCTGTTCAATATAAGGACTATACGTTATGGCAGAAGAGTTTTCTAGAAGGAGACCGAATTGAAGAACAACTTTCATTTTGGAAAAAAGAGTTGGCACAGTTGCCGGAGGAGCTCGAGCTTCCAACCGATTACCCACGACCAGTTCAGTCAAGCTATCAAGGTGGAACGGTTCCATTTTCAGTCGAAAGCAAGCTTCATCAAAAACTTAGTGCAATCGCAAAAGAAAATGGCACAAGCTTGTTTATGGTACTGCAAGCAGGACTTTCCGCTCTCTTCACGCGACTTGGAGGAGGAGAAGATATTGCTATTGGGTCACCTGTTGCAGGAAGAAATGACGATGCTTTAACAGAGCTTGTTGGTTTGTTCATTAATACGCTTGTCCTTAGAACAGACACGTCAGGAAACCCTACGTTCCGCGAATTGCTTGGACGCGTTCGCAAGGTGAACTTAGATGCATACGAACATAGTGATATACCATTTGAACGACTAGTAGAAGAATTAAATCCAACGCGTTCAAGATCAAAACATCCTCTGTTTCAAGTTATGCTGGCTCTACAAAATACGGCAGAACCTTCTCTCGTGCTTAAGGGAACAGAAGCAGAAGTGGAAATGCCTAATGTGGGAGCTTCAAAGTTTGATTTAACAATTGAGCTGCGCGAGCAGTATGACAAAAACGGAAGTGAGCAAGGAATTCACGGCTTTTTAGAGTATAGCAAAGATCTGTTTACAGAAGAGAGTGCCATAAAAATGGTCGAAAGATGGTGCAAACTTTTAGAAGAAGCCGTAGATCATCAAGATGAGCACATTTCCTTCTTAGATATCTTAACAGAGGAAGAAAAAACAAAACTAGTAAAACAACCAAGCATCGCTACACAAGACAGTCCGGCTACAATTGCTCAATTATTTGAAGAGAAAGCACATCTCTATCGTGACAATATTGCGCTTGTGTTCGACGAAGATTATTTAACTTATGGAGAACTGAATGAACGAGCAAATAGACTTTCGCGCTCTCTTATTGAAAAAGGAGTCGGTCCTGAAGACTTTATTGCTTTAAGTTTACCAAGATCTGTAGAGATGATTGTGAGTATTTTAGCCGTATTAAAAACAGGTGCTGCTTATGTTCCGCTTGATCCAACATATCCAAGTGACAGATTAGAGTTTATCTTGCAAGATACAAAGCCTTCAGGTCTTCTCACATTGTCTAACAGCACGATTACGATTCCGGCTGAGGATGGATTCACGCTTTATTTAGACAGAGAAGATGTAAGCTCTTATTCTTCTTATAATGTGAAAGATGAAGAACGACTTTCTTCATTGGAAAGGAATCATCCTGCTTACGTTATTTATACATCAGGTTCGACTGGAAAACCAAAGGGAGTTGTGATTCCACATCACAATGTTATCAGACTATTAGACTCAACAGAAGAATGGTTCCATTTTGACGAGCATGACACTTGGACGATGTTCCACTCCTATGCTTTCGATTTTTCCGTATGGGAGATATGGGGAGCGCTTCTTAGAGGAGGAAGGCTTGTTATTGTACCACATACTGTAAGTCGATCTCCAAAAGAGTTTCTTCAGTTGCTTGTGCGTGAGGGTGTCACGGTTCTGAATCAAACGCCTTCTGCTTTCTATCAATTTATGAGGGAAGAAAGAGAGAATGAGAACCTAAGAGAAGAATTGAAGCTTCGATTTATTATATTTGGCGGTGAAGCTCTTGACCTCTCGCGTCTAGAAGAGTGGTATAGCCGTCATGAGGAAAATAGGCCAACGCTTATTAATATGTATGGGATTACCGAAACGACCGTGCATGTAAGTTTCCTAGAATTAGGTCTTGAAAGCATTTCTCATCATGGAAATAGCTTAATTGGTGAAAATATAAAAGATTTAGGGATCTATGTTTTAGATGATTACCTGCGTCCTGTTGCTCCAGGCGTTATTGGTGAAATGTACGTAAGTGGAGAGGGACTTGCAAGGGGTTATTTAAATCGCCCAGGGTTAACTGCAGAGCGATTTGTAGCTAATCCATATGGCAAAGAAGGTTCTCGCATGTACCGAACAGGAGATAAAGCCAGGTACCGTCACGATGGAACGCTGGACTATATAGGGAGAGCGGATCATCAAGTGAAAATTCGTGGTTTCCGAATTGAGCTTGGCGAGATTCAATCTGTATTGCTTCAGTCCGAGTTTGTTGAAAGTGCCGCTGTTGTTGTTGGAGGAGAAGAAATTTCAACGCAAAAGCTAATTGCTTACTATATCCCTACTTCTAATGGAGAAGGAAAAGAAGAAGAAATTCGCACTCACGTAAGAAATCACCTTCCTGATTATATGATTCCAACGGCTTTCATTGAGATGGAAGAGTTTCCGCTTACGGTGAATGGAAAACTTGATGTCAAAAAGCTTCCGCTTCCGGACTTTAACTACAAAGGAGAAGGAGATTATCCACGTACGCCGAAAGAAGAGTTGCTCTGCGATATCTTTACGCGCGTCCTTCAGTTAGAACGTGTTGGCATTCATGATAATTTCTTCAACCTAGGAGGGCATTCACTTCTAGCTGTTGAGCTTATTTCAAAAATTCGAGATGCCCTTGGTGTGGAATTAAATATTGGACATTTATTTGAAGCTCCAACCGTTTCAGGGCTTGCAAGACAGATTGATGAAGGCGGGGAAGAGAACTCTCTCAACGTCCTTTTACCTCTTCGAAAAAGTGGCCAGCGCAACCCTGTTTTCTGCGTACACCCTGCTGGAGGATTAAGCTGGTGCTATGCGGGACTTATGACAGCTTTATCTGCTGATTATCCAATCTATGGACTGCAGGCACGCGGAATTTCAGAAGATAATGCATTCCCACGTACGCTTGATGAAATGGCAGAAGACTACGTAAACGAAATCCGCACTGTTCAACCTCATGGGCCATATCATCTTATTGGTTGGTCACTAGGCGGGAACGTTGTGCATGCCATGGCTACAAGACTTCAACGTGAAGGAGAAGAAGTACGTCTTCTTGCTTTGCTTGATGCATATCCAAGTCATTTCTTACCACTAAAAGGCGGGCCTGATGAAGAGGAAGCTCTTATCGCTCTTTTAGCGCTCGGGGGATATGATCCAGACCATTTTGGAGAAAACGAACCGCTCACAATGGAAAGCGCCATTAACATACTGAAAAAAGATGGAAGTGCATTAGCAAGCCTTAGTGACGAAACAATCGTACGCTTGAAGGAAACGTACCGAAACTCGGTTCGTATTTTAGGAGAGTATAAGCCGCAGTCCTTTAAAGGAAATCTTATGTTCTTTAGATCAACGATTATTCCAGAATGGTTTGATCCTATTTCACCAGATGCATGGAAGACGTATTTAGATGGAGAAATTGAGCAGTATGACATCGATTGTCGTCATAAAGATATGTGCCAGCCGAAGCCCCTCGCTGAAATAGGCGAGCTTTTAGCGCAAGCGCTTGAAAGAATTGAAAATGAAGGAGAGAAAACGCATGTCAAATCCATTTGAACGTGATGATGAACTGTATGTTGTATTATTAAATAAAGAAGGACAGTATTCTTTATGGCCTGCTTTTCTAGATATTCCGCTTGGTTGGGAAATTTCTTACCGAGAAGATACGAGAGAAAAGTGCTTAGCTTATATTAATGAAGAGTGGACAGATATGCGTCCACTCTCGTTAAAAGAATCTTTAGCAGACGGAGTTTTAAAATGAGAAAAGAGCTTCATCCGAAAACAGTCATAAGCATTATTTATGTAACAGCAATGTTTATGGCTGCCATGGATGGTACGATTGTGAATGTAGCGTTATCAACGATAAGCAGAGAATTTGGCATTTCCCCGTCTGCGACAAGTTCTTTGAATATAAGCTATATTACGAGTCTTGCGGTTATTTTGCCTCTTTCAGGATGGCTTGGAGACCGGTTCGGGACAAAGCGGATTTTTATTTTTGCGCTGAGTTTGTTTACAGGGGCGTCCATTCTTTGTGGACTTTCAAATAGTTTAGGTGCTCTAAATGTTTCTCGTATTCTCCAAGGAATTGGAGGAGGACTTTTAACACCTGTTGGAATGGCAATGCTTTTTCGAACTTTTTCAAAGGAAGAACGAGCGAGAGCATCTCGCTCGCTTTTGCTTCCAATTGCCGTTGCACCTGCCATTGGTCCTGTTGTTGGTGGGTTACTCGTTGACATGGCCTCATGGAGATGGATTTTTTATATTAACGTGCCTTTTGGCCTTTTTACGATTATCTTTGCACTCCTTTTCTTGAAGGAGCATAAGGAACAAAAAGCAGGTAAATTCGATGCTTTTGGTTTCTTACTAAGCGCACCTGGTTTATGTTTTTTACTTTATGCCCTTATTGAAGCTCCGAGTGAAGGTCTTTCCTCTGTGGTTTTAATCACAGGAATTGCTGGCCTTGTTTTATTAACATTCTTTGTTCTTTTGGAATTGAAAATCGAGCAGCCTATGCTTTTTCTCCGCCTTCTTGCTGAAGACAATTTTAAGAAAATGTGCATGATTTCTTTTTTAGCTTCTGGCGGATTGCTTGGAATGCTGTATGTTTTTCCTCTCATGTATCAAAGTGCGCTTGGAGCTTCTGCGCTTGAAAGTGGGCTTGTCCTTTTTCCAGAAGCATTAGGACTTATGCTCGCATCAAGACTTGTTCCTTTTTCAAACAAAAAGTGGGGAGCCAAAAACGTCATTTCCACAGGTCTTTTAGTTGCTGCTCTTCTTTTTGTTTTATTAAGTTTTGCAGGATCAATCGCTAATCCATGGGTGTTTCGTATCATCTTATTTGGTATAGGAGTTTCACTTGGACATGCTGTTGTAACCGTGCAGTTTACTTCTTTTGCGAATGTTTCTTCTTCTTCAATGGGGCGGGCTACAACACTTTTTCAAGTGCAAAATCGATTAGGCTCTTCCATTGGATTAGCGGTACTTGCAGGAATTATTGCCCTATTCCAATTTGGATCGCCATCAAGAGAAAGTTTACTTCCTTATCAAGCCTCATTAGGAGGAGCGGCTCTTATTTTATTTATCGCTTTTTTAGTTTCCTTAACAGTAGGAGCACGAGAAAAGACTACAGTAAAGCATAAAAAAGGAGCAGAACTTGCTCAAATTAAAAAGTAAAAAAAGAGGAGAATCTTCTCCTCTTTTTCACATGAAAGGAAATCAATATGGTTGAAGTGTACTTATGCAAATTACCACATCTTTTACAACAAAAAGAGCTAAACTTCTTGTTGCAAGGAGTATCGCAACAGAAAAAAGAAAAGGTCTCCAAACTTTATCATCTTAGTGACAAATATCGTACAACTCTTGGTGAACTTCTTGTTCGGTTTCTTTATGAGAGAAAACATCCATCTCAGTCAATGTGCACGTTTACTCAAAATGCTTATGGAAAACCATATATTAAAGAAAATCTATCCTCCTGTTTTTTTAATATTTCACATTCGGGGGAATGGGTTGCTTGTGCTTTTCATGATCGTGAAGTAGGGGTTGATATTGAAGAAATAAAAGATAAACAAGAGGACGTTGCAAAAATAGCTTTTACAAGCGAAGAATATGAAAGAATCATGAAGGAGGACAAGGAGTATTTTTACGAGCTTTGGGCAAGTAAAGAAAGCTATGTAAAAGCCGTTGGAAAAGGTTTTACGATTAGTCCTGATACTATTTCTGTAAAAAGGAACGATGAAGGAGCAACCTTTGTCTGTGAAAAAGAAAGACATGAGATTCAAGATTTTTTCTGCAAAATATACGATCTTGAAGGGTATAAGCTAGCAGTTTGTGCTGAGAGAACAAGTAAAGAAGAGTTTCTTTCTCCCATTGTCGTCTCCTTCGCTGAAATTCTTTCTTTTTTAACATAAAAAGACTCAGGCCTTATTAAAAGCCTGAGCAATAGACCATTCACCCCTTACGTATCATACGAGAGTCACATATGATATGTTCACTATAGCAAGGTTTATAAGCCGTGTGAAAAAGCTTGTTAGAAAGCCTTCCCTTGTTTTTATTTCCTCACCTATTTTCTTTTCAAAATATGTAGGATATACTAGCTTTAGCCAACTTTCTGAAATAGAGAATGTGTTTTTACAGAACGAGCTTTTCTCTTTTGTGACTGAAAAAGAGGAGAGGTCGTATTCTTCATAAGCAGAAGTTCATTTATATGGAAGAAAGGCGGAATCTTTAGGAAGTAGAAGGAGGAAAAGAAGTGAAAAAGCTTTATATGCTTTTATTTGCCATTGTACTCGTGCTTAGTGCATGTAATTCAGGCGGCAATGACAATAGCAGTACGAAAAACGATAGCGCTTCTGTACAGCAAGACAAAGTTTATCCAGTCTCAATAGAGGATGCGCGCGGTGAAAAGGTGAAGCTAGAAAAGCAGCCGAAAAAAGTCGTTTCTCTTATTCCAAGTAATACAGAAATTTTATACAACATTGGAGCGGGAAAACAAGTTGTCGGTGTGACGGATAATGATACATATCCGAAAGAAGTAAAAGAGAAGGAATCTGTTGGCGGCATGGAACCAAACGTAGAGAAAATTATTTCTCTAAACCCTGATCTTGTTTTAGCACATGCTTCTACAATGGCAAGCGGTTCAGATCTTTATAAACAGCTTGAAGATGCAGGAATTAAAGTATTTGTCGTTAAAGATGCTCAAACATTTGATGCTACATACCAATCAATTGAAACAATTGGCGCTTTAACAGGTCATGTTGAGAAGGCGGAAGAAACGATTGCTGACATGAAAGAGAGCGTCAAAGAAATTACGGATAAGGCAAAAGAAGTGAAAGACAAGAAAAAAGTCTGGGTTGAAATTTCTTCTGACCTTTACACAGCAGGAGAAGGGACGTTCATGAACGAAATGTTAACCCTTATCGGAGCTGAAAATGCAGCGAAAGATCAAGAAGGATGGGTACAGCTTTCAAAAGAAGATGTTGTTGCCTTAAATCCAGATGTTATTTTAACAACCTATGGAGCAGCAGATAAAAACGCAGTCGAAAATATTAAAAAGCGTCCTGGTTTTGAGGCTGTTAAAGCTGTAGAAACAAACAGCATTACAGATCTCAATTCTGATGAAGTAACGCGTCCTGGTCCACGTCTTGTTAATGGACTAGAAGATATGGCTAAAGCCGTATATCCAGAACTCTACAAGTAAGAAGAGTAGGTTGGTCTCCTTAGGGGACTGGCCTTCTTTATGGTTTTAACCGACAGAACATTTAGAAAAGTTTCGCGTTTCCATATTGAAGAGAAAAGGAGAAAGAGAGTGGATATTTCATTAATTATTTTTGCACATCTTGCTGCTATTGTTCTCGCTCTTTTCATTGATTTTATTGTAGGAGATCCTGAGCATTGGCCACACCCTGTTCGCTTTTTTGGAGCCCAAATTTCATGGTGTGATCGCCTTTTTAATAGAGGGAAACACCGAAAATTGAAAGGGATCACCCCACCGCTTTTTTTATTTTTTTGGACCGTTATAGTGAGTGGAATCTTCATTTATTTTTGCTATCATTTATCATACATATTTGGCATTGTGATAGAAGGCCTTCTGATTTCAACAACGATTGCCAGAACATCGCTTGCAAAGGCAGCCCTTGAAGTCCATGAACCGCTTCACGCAGAAAATATAGACGGAGCTCGTACTAGTGTTGGAATGATTGTAGGAAGAGATACAGACACGTTGTCAAAAGGGGAAGTAACGCGTGCTACCGTTGAAACGGTGGCTGAAAACGTAAGTGACGGCATAACAGCTCCTCTTTTCTTTGCTCTATTTGGCGGAGCTCCTCTCGCTTTATTTTATAGAGCAGTGAACACGTGTGACTCAATGGTAGGGTACAAAAATAAGCAGTATATGGAATTTGGTTACTGCAGTGCCCGGTTAGATGATTTACTAAACTTAATTCCAAGCCGCACAACAGCATTTGCTCTTGTATTAGGCTATATTCACAAAAGTAAGTATACGTTAAAAGAAGTCCTATCAATTGTTAAACGTGATGCCCGCAAGCATCCGAGTCCAAACAGTGGTTTTTTAGAAAGTGCTGTTGCAGGACTTTTAGGCGTTAGACTTGGTGGAGTCAATACATATAAAGGAGTTGTCTCACATCGAGCACATATGGGAAACCCTGATCGAGAACTGAAGGCGTCTATGATTAAAGAAACCATTCAAATTATGAACCGAGGGGTTCTTTATTATTCTTTTTTTATTTTAATTGGAGGTGGCCTTTTTGTTGCCCTCACATGGAGCTAACCCAAAAAATTTTTTAAAAGCGCTCAATGTTCAAGATCGAGAGCTTTATTATGATTTTAGCGTGAACGTTAACCCGATTGGTATTCCTTCTTCTCTTTATGAAGGAATAGAAGAAAGAAATCAATCGATGTTTTCGTATCCAGAGCAGCATGCAGAAACATTAGCAAGTTATATTGCTTTAGGAGAAGAAACAGCTAGTGAAAATATTTTGTGTACAAATGGAGCAGCAGAAGCTTTTTTCTTAATTGCTTCTCTTTTTGCAAACAAAAAAGCAAGCATTCTTCAGCCAACATTTGTAGAATATGAGCGGGCATGTCTTGCATATGGCTGTACAATTCGGCATCTTTCATTAGAAGAAGAAAGAGACTGGCAGTGGGATATTGAGGCTGTTTTAAAAGAAATAGAGAAGGTTGACATTTTATTTGTTTGTCACCCTAACAATCCGACTGGCATGATGTATCCTGAAAAAGAATGGGAACTCGTTTTAGAAAAAGCGAAAGAAAGTCGAACAACAGTTGTGATTGATGAAGCCTTTGCTGATTTTACAGGGGAAAGTTATTCTTTTGTTTCTTATGTGCAAAAAGGGTATCCTGTTATAATTGTGCGTTCTCTTACGAAAATGTATCATATTCCAGGCGTGCGTTTAGGTTATATTATAAGCAATAAAGAAACAGTGAAAGCACTGCAAGAAAAGCAACCGCCATGGAGTGTGAACGGAATGGCTCAATATATCGGAGAGAAGCTTATGAATGAGCATGAGTTTGTAGCTGCAACAGTTCAATATGTCAAAAAAGAGCGAGAGTTTATATTTCATAGATTAAAAGATCTTGGCTTTTCTTTTACGCCATCGTATACAAATTACTATTTATGTAAAGTACCAGAAGAACTTGAAGGAAGAACCTTTTTATCATATCTAGCTCAAGAAGGAATCGTTGCAAGACATACGGAAAATTTCCGCTTGTTAGAAGGACGCTACATTCGATTAGCGGTGAGAAAACGGGAGGAAAATGAGCATCTTTTACACGTGCTCGGGAAGGTTAAGAAACAATGCTTATTTTTCTAACAGGAGGCGTCCGGAGCGGGAAATCTACATATGCAGAAGATCTTGTTGAGCGTTTGCTTACTAAAGAAGCTGTATATATTGCAACGAGTAAAAAAACAGATGATGAAATGGAAGAAAGAATAAAAGCTCACAAGCTTGTGAGAAAGGAAGGGCGAGTGCCTTGGCGTACATTAGAACAGCAACAAGGCATGTCTACTCTTTTTCCCTCTTTAAAAGAAACGGACGTTGTGCTCCTAGACTGTGCAACAAACTGGCTTGCTAATGAACTGTTTACACCGCCTTCTTACAATTGGCCGTCAAATTGGGAATGGATCGTAGCTAATATGGTGAATGAAGTCAAAGCATTGCATAAGAAAGTGCGTCATCTCATTATTGTATCAAATGAGATCTTTCAAGGAGGATATGAAGAAGGAGTAACGGCAAAGTATATGGAAGCACTAGGTTGTTTGCATGTGGAAATTGTCAAAAGAGCAGATGTCGCAGGAGAGATTGTGGGAGGAATTCCTAGGCTGAAAAAAGGACAGATACATCTATGAAAAAACTCATTGAAATTATTAAAATTGGGCTAAGCTTTTTTACAATCGTTCCAGCAGGAAAAAGAGTAGAATGGACAGAGAGGAAAGTAGCTGGAACGCTGCTCTTTCTTCCTGTTTTAGGTGGCGTTTTAGCCTTCTTATTGAATGGCGTTATAAAAGGAGAAGAGCTGTTTTCTCCGCTTGTCTTTTCGCTTCTTCTTCTTTTTATTCCGATCATCATAACAGGAGGGCTTCATCTTGATGGGTGGATGGATGTTAGTGATGCATACTTTTCTCATCAAAATCGAGAAAAAAAGCTTGCCATTTTAAGTGATCCAAACGTAGGGGCTTTTGCGGTAATTTCACTTCTTGTTTTGCTTTCTTTTCGGTTTATGGCTATTTATGAGCTTGTTCGTGTTGAAGAAGTTTCGTTTCCTCTTCTTGTGATGATTCTAAGCGGTGCTCGGCTTTCTTCCGCTTTTTTACTTATATATACAAAGTCTGCAAAAGAAAGTGGACTCGCTTTTTATTTCCAAAGTGGAATTACACCGCCTATAAAAAGAGGATTTTGGATTGAAGTGCTGCTTTTTTTCGGAGTTTGTGCTTTTGTTTCTCCGCTGCTTTGTTTCGTTTTGGGTGGAGCTCTTTTGCTCTATACGTTTTGTGCTCGTATCTTTTTCCACCGTCAGTTTGGAGGGATTACAGGAGACGGTATCGGAGCAACGATTGAAGGAGGGGAAACTTTTTTATGGATGATCATGTGGTTATTTCAGCTGTTCGTCATGGCATAACAGCATATAATAAAAGAAAAGCATATATGGGATGGAGCAATCCACCGCTTTTAGAGGAAGCATTAGCAAAGATTACCCCATATGAGAAAGAGGATGTACTTGTTGTAGGAAGCGATTTGAAACGTTGTGAGGAAACAGCAAAGGCTCTCTTTCCGAAAGCTCCTTATTATTCTTTTAAAGAGTGGCGTGAGCTTCATTTTGGACAGTGGGAAGGGAAAACGTATCATGAACTAAAAGATAATGTACAGTACCGAAAATGGGTGGATCATCCCTTTACACGTGAAATACCAGGCGGTGAAATGTATACAGACTTCAAAGAGCGCATCAATCAAGCTCTTCTTTATAGTTTGAACGAATTAAAGAAAAGTAGAAAAACAAAGTTGGTCATTGTAACACACGGAGGCGTTATTCGCTCTTTGCATGAGCGTTTTCTAAAAGAAAACAATGTGTTTTGGAACTTGAATATTGGTTATACAGAAGCTATCACATGGAAGATGACGTATGAAAGAGTAAGGAGGGATGAGTCGTGCATTTCGTATTCGGAGGGGCTTTTAACGGAAAACGTCAGTGGATAGATGAATATTATGCGATGGAACAGACAGAGACTCTTTCATTTCAGCATCTCAACCGCTCTGTGGCTTTTCATAAGAAAGTGTACATAGTAGAAGGATTTACTTTATGGGTTAGAGAAAGGATAAAAACCCTCTCTATTGAGGACACAAGAGGCCTTGCCAGGAGGATTATAGAAAAGATAAAAAAAGAGGAAAAAGACAAAGGAGCTCATTTTGTTTTAATTGGGACAGAAGTTGGCAAGGGAATTGTGCCAATGGATCCGTTAGACCGTCATTTCCGTGATGTTTGCGGGTATATTTATCAGGATATGATAAAGGCAGCTTCAACAGTTGATTACATTTGGTATGGAATACAAGAACGATTGAAAGGGGAATAAGAGATGGACATTTATACAAAAACAGGTGACAAAGGAAAAACAAGTTTAATAGGAGGCCGCGTTGATAAAGACGATATGCGAGTTGAAGCATATGGAACAATTGATGAGTTAAACAGTTTTGTTGGGCAAGCAGCTTCTCTTATTGAAACGAAAGAACTAGAGGATATGAAAGAAGAGCTGCTGACGATTCAGCACGAACTTTTTGACTGTGGCAGCGACCTTGCATATGCGAAGAAAGGACACCCGTTTAAAGTGAGTGATGAAATGAGCGAGAAGCTTGAAAAAAGCATTGATCGCTATATGGAGGAATCTCCAGCAATTGAACGATTTATTCTTCCAGGGGGCACACAGCTTGCTGCAACGCTTCACGTTTGTCGTACAGTTACAAGAAGAGCAGAGCGTTTTGTTGTTACAGTAAGTAAAGAACACGAAATTAATAAAAGTGTCTTATCTTATCTTAACCGTTTATCAGACTATTTTTTCGCAGCGGCACGGGCTGCAAATGCACGTGCAAACGTAAGCGATGTTGAATATGAAAGAAGTGCTAAAGTATTTAAGCCAAATAATACGAAGTAAATGCTCATCTCATGCTATAATAGTAAAATTATAGTAATGAGAAAGGATGAGGATAATGGAAGAACAACGAACAAAACTTGATAGCCACGGCGTTGCTTATACCGCCGCGGCTTATATAATGTGGGGAATTCTTCCGCTATATTGGAAGCTGCTTGAAAGCGTGCCTTCAGGAGAAATTTTAGCATATCGCATTTTATGGTCTTTTATTTTTATGATTCTTCTTTTAGCATTTTCACGTAGCTTTCAAAAGGTGAAAGAACAGTGGAAGTTAATGACAAAAGGGCAGATTATCGCCTTAGCAGGAGCTTCAATTTTAATTAGCATGAACTGGTTTGTTTACATATGGGCTGTAAATGCTAACTTAGTTGTTGAAGCAAGTTTAGGATATTATGTAAATCCACTCGTTAGCGTCTTACTTGGCGTTATCTTTTTAAAAGAAAAACTAAATTTTTGGCAATTGATTGCGGTGTTATTAGCGGCTGTTGGGGTTGGAATCCTTACTTTTCAATATGGAACTTTTCCATGGATTGCCCTTTCCCTTGCTTTGAGCTTTGGATTTTATGGACTTGTAAAGAAAAAGTTAACGTTAGATCCAAAGGTTGGTCTAACACTTGAGACGCTTTTTGTAACACCTATTGCTCTTTTTTATGTGCTATTTTTGTTCGCAAACGGACATGGCATTTTAATGGACATTTCATTCTTAACGTTCATTCTTTTAGCGGGGGGTGGAATTGTAACAGCTGTTCCTCTTCTTTATTTTGCAAAAGGAGCTCAGCGCATTCCACTATCAATGGTTGGTTTTTTACAGTATATTGCGCCAACTATTATGCTTTTTGTAGGAACGGTTGTGTTTCATGAACCTTTCTCTTCTTCACAGCTTTTAACTTTTATGTTGATTTGGATTGGCTCGATTATTTTTTCATTGTCTAAAACGAAGTTTATGCTTTCTCATCAACCGCGCTTTAAAAAGGAAAGTTCGCTTCATTAATGAGGAACCCCACCTGAGGAAAACAGGTGGGGTTTTTTTAGTAGTTTCTTGAGTGAAAGTGGGCATTAAGCTGCCCTTGAAGCATTCTGTTGCGGATTTCATTTGTTTTGTTTTTATTCTTTTCCTCACGGCGAGCAAGCTCATGCCTTATTTCTTTTGTTTGAACTCCTTCCTCAATCTTATCAGCAATATCCATTAGTCGCTCTACATCAGAAAAAGAATATTTTCGAATGCCAGTCGATGTTCTTTCAGGAAAAAGAAGCTGTCTTTTCTCATAATATCGAATTTGTCGTTCGGACAAACCTGTTAGTTCTTTCACAATTCCAATTGACATCACTTTTTTATCGCGGTATGAAGCTTCTTCTGTTTTCATATACCTTCACCTCTACTTAAGATAGATGATAATTTTGAAAAATTGAAAAAATTAGGCGGAAAATTCTCTATGTGAGAAATTATAACATTTTAAAAAAGCAAATGTAACTACTTATGTTAAGAAAATTAACATACTAATAGTTATTTTTTTTCAAACAAGATAAAGTAAAAGAAAAGAAGTGGAAGGAAGAAGCGTGTGGAACATTCAAAAAAAGAAGAAATTGTTGGGTTAGCAAAGCGAATTATTGAGCTTGATATAGAACGAGATGAAATATGGGAGGAACTTACAAGACTAACAGGAGCTCACGCTCATGAAATTCTACGCTACCTTCAAAATAGCTAAATCTAAAAAAACACGACAAAGGTGTCGTGTTTTTTTAGATGGCACTGTTCAGACCTTGTTCAAGGATTTGAGGCTGCAAGTTTTCGCCAATAAAAACAAGAGACGGTTTTGCTTGTAGCTCAACAGGCATTAAAAGAGGCATGCCATATGCATACTGAAGCGAATATAATTGATCGTTTCCTTGCAGTCGCACGTAGCCTTTAACACGATAAACAGACTGAGGCAAGCTTTTTAAAAAACTTTCAAGCTTTTCGCCATTAAACGCGCATTCTTCATGATAAGAGAAAGTTTCAATGTGCAAATGATGGTGCATATGTGTCGGTTCATGTGAAGCCGTACGTGAGCGTGTTTGCGTAAGAATATATGAAAGCGGGACGCGTGCTTGTGTTGTTAAAATAGTTTTAGCTCCCTCATTTAACATTTGCACTTTCATAAGCGTATTTGCTTTTTCATCTTCTGTCAGCAAATCTTCTTTATTTAAGAGCAGAAGGTCACCGTGTCGAATTTGTTCCAAAAAGAGCTTTTGCGCACGGTTTGAAAGAGAATCAAGCTCAAGTAAAAGTTTGCTATTTACCACCGTAATAATAGACCGAACTGTAATACGCTCTGAAAGAGAAGGTGTTATACATCCGTCAAGCACCTCAATAGGATGAGCAATGCCTGTTGTTTCGATGTAAATGGCATCAAGGGTATAAGAGGAAATCATTTCTTCAAGCTGCCCTTCAAGCTGTCCTTGAATTGTACAACATACACATCCATTTAAAAGTTCGGCAAGTGGAACTTCATTTGGTAAAACTTCCGAATCTACAGCTGTTTCTCCAGCTTCATTCATTATGACGCCAACATTCCTTCCGTGTTCTTTTTCTTCTTGAAGAAGTTGGCGAAGAAGCGTTGTTTTGCCGCTTCCTAGAAATCCGGATAAAATAAAAACGTCTACTTTTCTCATGCTAAAGTCTCCTTTATTGTTTCCGTAGGTTTATTTTATCACATGAAAATTAAAGATGGGGAAATAGTATCTTTCTGAAAAAGCAGGAATTTGTAGTTTTTTGTCGTATAAAAAAGAGAAGGAGGGATGATAAATGAAAATCTTAGTAGTAGGAGCTGGCGGTGTTGGCGGCTATTTCGGGGCTAGACTTGCTGAAAGTGGTGAAGACGTTACTTTTTTAGTTCGTGAAAAAAGGGCAAAGCGTTTGCGTGAAGATGGACTTGTTGTGAAAAGCATTCACGGCGATATCTACATCCAACCTTCTCTTGTTACGAAGGAAAATCTACAGATATTTGATGTTGTGCTTTTGTCTACAAAAGCTTATCACCTGCAAGAAGTTATGGAAGATTTAACAGGGTTTGTGGGAGAGGAAACGGTAATTGTTCCTCTTTTAAACGGTTTTGCGCACGTAGAGCAGCTTGAAATGAAGTTCGGAGCCGAACGAGTAAGCGGAGGTCTATGCTTTATTGAAACAACACTAAATGAACACGGACATATTATCCAAACGAGCGGAGTACATAAAATTACATTTGGAGAACGAACAGGTGTAGGCAGTGAACGGATGGATAAACTTGAACAAGCATTTGCGAAAACAAAAGCAATGTATAAAAATAGTGATCATGTATTGCAAGATATGTGGAATAAGTATTTGTTTATTACAACTCTTTCAAGCGTCACAACGCTAACTCGAGCGCCAATTGGGGCTGTTTTAGAATCAAAGGGTGGCGAGCAGTTTGTAGAGGCATTGATGCTAGAAATTAAAATGGTGATGGATGCCATTGAGGCTCCTTTGAGTGAAAACATTGTGCAAAGGCATATGGAGACAATGCATAAGCAAGACTACGGGATGAAATCTTCCATGCAGCGCGATATGGAAAAAGAACTTCACGTAGAAGGAGACCATCTTCAAGGTTATTTGTTGCAAAAAGCAAAAGAACAGGGAATGCGCTGTCCATATTTAGAAGCGGTATATCAAAACTTAAAAGTATATGAAGTCCAAAAAAATAAACGAAGCCTTTAAGGGTTCGTTTATTTCAGCTCTTCAATTAAGTATGGAACCATAAGAATGCCTATAATACAGCATGTTGTAACCATACGATGCATCTCAATGATGCCTACAATGAATAGCATTGTGGAGAGGTATGTTTGCATAAGCTTTAACGTCCACCGTTTTTCCTCGAATAAGACGTCACTTAGAATGTATACTAAAAAGATTATAAAACCAATAATACCTATTGTAGTTTGTGAAAGATGAGGTCCTAATTGAGTAAAGGCCACTAAACTGAATAGTAAAAGAAAAGCGACACCTTTCATTAAACGAATACGAAAATCGTTACGCATATTTGCTGCACCTTCATAGATGAAATTAACAAGTTGTGACACGTTCATTCATCCCCCTTTTCTTTTAATCTATCCGTTATATTAATAACGTAACATAAAAAGATGAATTGTATGTAAAGCAGATATTAGAAATTAATTAACTTCTTGTTAAGAATAGATGTTTTTTATAACACAGTAAAGTCTAAAAAAGCAACAGTTTATCCAATTTATTAGACGAAAGAAGAGTGAAAAAGTTTCTTTAAAGACGAAAAAATAAAAAACGAAGCCTAACTATTCGCAGTTTATGCGATTTTGCGTTAAAATAAAACTGGCTTTATGGAATTAAGCTTTTGCTAAAGGAGGTTTTAGAATGGAAGTCATTAAGGCAGAGGATGTTAAAAAACATCTTTCTACGTTTTTTCATAAAGAAGTTTACGTGCATTTAGAAACAACGAATGGAGCGTATGCTTCACATTTTAACGATAAAGCAATGAACGTTGGAGCATTTATTAGAAATGCGCGCGTAAATATTCAAACAGGTAAAATCATTGGGCAAGGTCCGTACAGAGTTGGTCTTCAAGTGAATAACGGCTGGGTGTATGCAGAAGGCCTTACGCACTATGAAGTAGATGAAGAAGGGCGTCTTTTACTTGCAGGGCACGATGATCAAGGTCGATTAGCCGTTGCTCTTCAGCTAAGTGAAAAGCCGTTTACATAAGGAGCTGAAAGAAATGGAACGCTTATTAGTCATTTTTCCACATCCAGACGATGAAGCTTTTGGAGCAGCAGGAACGATTGCGCTCACAAAGCAAAGTGGTGGATATGTAGCATATGCATGCACAACTCTTGGAGAGATGGGACGCAACATGGGAAACCCTCCGTTTGCAAACCGTGAAACACTACCAAAGATTCGAAAAGAAGAGTTAACAGAAGTTGGCGAAATCCTGGAGCTAGATGAGCTTCGTATGGTGGGCCTTCGTGATAAAACGCTTGAGTTTTTAGATGACGAAGTGTATGCAGACGTTATTGGCAACATTATTGACGAGATTAAGCCAACGACGATTATTACGCACTATCCTGGATATGCTGTTCATCCAGATCATAATGCAACAGGAGCGGCAACAGTAAGAGCGGTCAAGCGTCTTCGTCCAGAAGATCGTCCTCGCCTTCTTTGTCACGCCTTTTCGAAAGACCGCCTAGAAGCGATTGGTCATCCTGATGTTGTTCATGATGTAAGCAGTGTGAAAGATATCAAAATTGCAGCAATTAAAGCACACCGTTCTCAAACACAAGGAATGCTTGGAGCCATGGACTTTAACAATATCGAACAAAGTCCTGAAATTTTAAAAATGCTTGCTCGTGAAGAGTTTTGGACATATTCTTTTGATGATGAAGGAAAGTAAAGAAGGAAGCAGATGTGATGAACACATCTGCTTTTTTTGTGCTGTAATTGGGTAGTTGAGGGAATGGAGTTGTAGAAAAGAGGAATGAAAAGCTTTATATTATTAGCGCTGTGTCGCTGTTTTTAGCAGTAAATTTATTTGTGAAAAAACTTTTCAGACTGTAAGTCCTGGGTTCTTGATTTCATTTGAAGGGACAAGAAAGTATTTTAGAATAATAGAAGATATTATATTTCTGCTCTTTTTGCGTATTGCAATGGTAAAAGATACTCCGTTGCCTGCCTATGCTTAAGTTCTGCTCGTGCTTTTTCACTATTGAGAGGAATTGATGAGCGGAGTGTCTGCATGCCTGACAAAACAAATAAGCTGATCAATATATTCTCTTAAGTCTGCTTATCATGACTATATTTCATCTTATAAAGAGAGAAGCTTTTAAACAAAAAGCTTCTTTTTTTTTATAAACTTGTTCTTCTCTCTGTACATAAAACATCAATAATAATAAGGGGAATGTGAAAGTCTATGCACAAGAGTACATAAAGGAGGAAGGATATGAAAAAATGGTGTGGAATTTTGGTGATGTTCGTATTAATCATAATACAGGCCGTTAATGTGTCAGCGGAGGGGGCGAGTACATTAAAAACAAAAATGGAACAAGTGTTACAACATAAAGATTTAAAGGGTGCGATAAGTTCAATCAGTATAAAAGAGGCCAAAAGCGGAGAAGTACTGTATGAAAAGAACAGCTCAGTTCGAATGAAAATTGCGTCCAATATGAAACTCTTTACAGGGGCAGCAGCGCTTGAAACATTAGGTGAGGAGTATAAGTTTCACACAGAGATTTGGCATGATGGAAAAGTGAGAAATGGTGTGTTAAAAGGGAATCTTTATTTAAAAGGAAAAGGAGATCCAACTCTTGGATTAAAAGAGTTACAGCAGTTTTCAGCTCTATTACACGAAAAAGGAATCAAAAAAATTTCGGGAAATATTATTGGAGATGAAACGTGGTATGACGATGTTCGGCTTTCAGAAGATATGATTTGGAAAGACGAATCATATGCGTACGGAGCTCAAATATCAGCGTTGACGTTCTCTCCTGATCATCGCTATGAAGCGGGAACAGTTATAGTAGAGACAACACCGACCAAAAATGGTAAGAAAGCTCACATCTCTATATTACCTAAAACGGACTACGTAAAAGTGATGAATGAAACTAAAACAGGAAAAGGAGAAACAGATTTAGAAATTGTCAGAAAACGGAATGAAAATGTTATTGTAGTAAAAGGAATCATCAAGGAGGGAGAGGAACCTGCTCAAACAGCCATTGCCGTCGAGGACCCTGCTTTGTATACGACTTCTTTATTTAAAGACGTCTTAGAGAAGAACGGAATAAAAGTAACAGGAAAAGTGAAGAAAGAAGAAACACCTCAAAAAGCTCAGTTGATGGAAGTAAAGGAATCTCCTCCACTTGGGGAAATTTTTATTCCGTATATGAAATTGAGTAATAATACAATTGCAGAAATTTTTGTGAAAGAAATGGGAAAAGTACAGTATGGTGAAGGAAGCTTTGAAGCTGGTTTAGCTTCTTTAAAACAAACGCTTTCTGAGATGAATGTCAATGTAGACAATATGATGATTCGAGATGGTTCAGGCATATCACATGTGAACGGAGTGCCAACAGACGAAATTTCTTCTCTTCTTTTTCATGCTAGGCAAAAACCTTGGTACGACAATTTTTATGAATCTTTGCCTTTAGCAGGAGATCCGGATGAATTGATAGGGGGAACGCTCGATGAACGGATGAGAGGGACTGTTGCAGAAGGAAATGTAAGAGCCAAAACAGGATCTATTACAGGCGCTAGCTCTCTTTCCGGATATGTAACAACAGCAGCTGGAGAGGAACTTATCTTCTCAATCGTTTTTAATGCTTTTCTAGAAGAAGATGTAAAAGATATCGAAGACGAAATTGCGGTTATGTTAGCTTCTCTAAAATAATAAAAAATTAGATCAAAAATGAATAATCTGAAAAATAGTCTTGCACAAAGGGGAAAATCGCGTTATTCTTATTAACAATTCCTCAGTCGAGGAGACTAATTTTATAATGTCCATGCAAGAGGTGCTGTACATACGCTGCAGCTTAAAAGGGAAGAGCGGTGAGAAGCCGCCACGGTCGCGCCACTGTGAAGGGGAGTTTCTATCATAGCCACTGCGAAAGCGGGAAGGGATAGAAGAACGATGAACCTAAGTCAGGAGACCTGCCACTTGTTTGCGCTTTATACCTACGCGTTCATAGGGAGGAGTGAAGGTTTATGTTGAATAGATGGATCCGTTTCAACAGTTCTTAAAGTCGCCTTCTAACTCTCTTTTTTGAAAAAAAGGGAGTTTTTTTGATAGCTAAAAAGACAATAGAGACGGAGGAAAAAACATGACAGTATACAGTTCAAATATTGGATATCCAAGAATCGGAGAAAAAAGAGAATGGAAGAAAGCGCTAGAGAGTTTTTGGGAAGGAACGTTTGAAGAAAAAGAGTTTAAAGAAGAACTAGACCGCTTATTTTTAGAAGGAATTCGCGTGCAAAAGGAAGCGGGAATCACGCATATTCCTGTTGGTGATTTTAGTTTATATGATCATATCTTAGATTTATTATGGACGTTTGATCTTGTGCCAGATCGGTTCAAAAATACAAATAAAACACCGCTTGAAACGTATTACAGCATGGCTCGTGGAACAGACGGGGCGGAAGCAATGACAATGACAAAATGGTTCAATACGAACTATCACTATATTGTGCCAGAGTTTGAGAATGTTACGCCTTCTTTAAAAGAAAATCGATTTTTAGATTATTGGAAAAAAGCAAAACAGAAGCTTGGTGTAAATGGAAAAGTAACTCTTGTAGGGCCAGCAACGCTCGTTCTTCTTGGGAAAGGATATAAAGAAACCGAAAAAGCATCATGGATTCAGCGTCTTATCCCGCTTTATCAACAGCTTTTGCAACAATTAGATGAGGAAGGAGTAGAGTGGGTCAGCTTAGAAGAACCAATTTTTACATCCCCATTAGATCAGGAAGTATGGAAAGTGATTGAAAACGGATATGCTGAAATAGCGAAGAGCTGCAAAAATACGAAGTTGCTTCTTCAAACATACTATGAAGCTGTTTTTGATTATAAAAAGGTTCTATCACTCCCTGTAGATGGCTTTGGACTTGATTTTATTCATGATAAAGGGGAAACAAAAGAACAGCTGAAAAAATGGGGCTTTCCAAAAGGAAAAGTATTAGCAGCAGGAGTTATTGATGGACGAAATGTATGGAAGGCTAATTTAACAGAAACGAGTGCTGAAGTTAAAGAGCTTCTAAATTTAATCGATGGTGATCTTTGGGTACAGCCTTCATCAAGCTTACTACATGTTCCTGTTACAGCCGAGAATGAAAGTCTTCCGAGCTTTTTAGAAGGAGCGCTAAGTTTCGCTAAGGAAAAGTTAGGAGAACTAAAAGCGTTAGAAAGAGGAATTGAGAACAATACATCGTTTAAAGATTATGATAAAAGCTTTGAAGCTTTCGTTGCAGCACCATTGCGTCATAATCATAAAGTTCAAGAAGAAATTAAGGAGCTTGCACAACTTAAGGCAACGCGTCCACCGTATGAGATAAGAGCGAAGAAACAGCAGGAAAAGTTAAAGCTACCGCTTTTACCAACAACAACGATTGGAAGTATGCCTCAAACAAAAGAAGTGAGAAGCACACGTTTAAAATGGCGGAAGAAACAAATTACAGACGCACAATATGAGCAGTTTATTCAAGAAATGACATCCCGCTGGATCGAAATTCAAGAGGACCTTGGATTAGACGTTCTCGTGCACGGAGAGTTTGAGCGTACAGACATGGTCGAATATTTCGGTGAAAAGCTGGACGGTATGGAAGTAACAAAGTTTGGTTGGGTGCAGTCTTACGGTTCACGTTGCGTAAAACCACCTCTTATTTACGGAGATGTATCGCTTAAAGAGCCAATGACTGTGAAAGAAAGCGTATATGCTCAAAGTTTAACAAATAAGCCTGTAAAAGGGATGCTAACAGGTCCTGTTACCATTTTAAACTGGTCTTTCCCTCGTCATGACGAGTCAAAAGAAGTGGTGATGAATCAAATCGGTCTTGCTATCCGTCAGGAAGTATTAGCATTAGAAGACGCAGGAATAGCTATTATTCAGATTGATGAACCTGCCCTTCGAGAAGGCCTTCCATTGCGAGAAGAAGAGAAGGAAGGGTATCTAAAAGCTGCTGCATATGCATTCAGACTTTCTGCTTACGGTGTGAAAGATGAAACGCAAATTCATACTCATATGTGTTATTCTAATTTTAATGAAATTATGAATACAATTGATGACCTTGATGCAGATGTGATTTCAATTGAAACATCACGCAGTCATGGCCGTCTGCTTCAAGCATTTGAAGATTTTCATTATGAAAAAGAAATTGGGCTTGGCGTATATGATATTCATAGCCCGCAAATTCCAAATGAAGAGGATATTATCTCAAACATTAGAGCTTCTCTACGTGTATTAGATGAAAAACAATTTTGGGTTAACCCAGATTGTGGTCTAAAAACGCGTAAAGAGGAAGAAGCGATAAAATCACTCCAAGTCCTTGTTGAAGCAACAAAGAAATATCGTGCAAGTCTAATAGAAGCTTAATAAAAAAGCACCGTTCCTCTGAACGGTGCTTTTTTATTGGAGGAATCTTTCTGAAAAATGGATCGTATCAAAAATTCGCTGTGCCAACAGATCATATCCTTGCTGAGAAGGATGAATATCAATCTTATTTGGTAAATAGGTTCCTCTGTTTTGTGAAAATAAATTCTCTGTCGAAACGTAATAAACATGCTCCTGTGAAGAGGCTGCTTTTTGCAGGGCTACATTAAGGTCTAAAACCCGCTGCTTCAAGTTTTGTTCTTGAAAGGGATTGTCAATGTTTGAAAAAGGAAAATAATATCCAACAACATAGACGTCACTTGTTGGGTTAAGATCTCTAATTCGTTCTAAAATGGTTTCCATGTTTTGCTGTGTTTGCTGTAATAAGCTCTCCCATTCGCCATTGCTAAGCGATACCATATGTTGACGGTGTGGAGCAATATAATGAAGAAGATCATTTGCTCCTGCTTGTACAGTAATAAGAGACGCATTTTCAACAGAATGAAACAAGTTCTCGTGTTTGCTATACGCATTAACCTCTAAATCTTGAAGAAGATTTGCCGTTGTGTAACCAGGTACAGCAAACTCTTTTGAAAATGCAACAGAACGGCCTTCCTGTTCAAGAAGAGGAATGAGTTTATCACTATACCCTTTGCCAACTGTTTTATATGGATTCATGCCTTTTGCTAAAGAGTCACCAAGAGCTACGTAATTTACGTCTTGTACAGAGCTGTAAGCATGTGAAAATGGGACAACAAGAAATAAAGACAGTAACAACATTACTTTTTTCAACTACATCACTCGCTTTTGTCATCTAAAAATCGTTTGCGAATATGTTCCGGTGGAATTTCGCATAAAGTTTTTTTTCGAAACAATCGATAACGGTTTCGCGCTATAATAGAATAAACCTTATCTCGAATAGGGATGGGAATTAAAATGAATCCATATAAGAGATTATAAGGAAACGAAAGCTTGCGGGCAATTTTAAGTGCTGCAGTAGATTTACTATAGACTTTCCCGTTTGTTATGTAAATAAAGCTATCAAAGTCATCCTTTGGAAGATTGAATTCCTCTAGCAGTTTTTGTCCATATGATGACTGAAGAGAAGAGAATGATAAAAGCTCATTGTGATCTCTTTTGATTAAAAACATAACGCTGCTATTGCAAAATGAACATACTCCATCAAACAATACGATATTATTTTCCATCCTTTTTGTCTCCTTTTTATTCTTTCCTTTATTTTCATGTTTTAAAGATGAAAGAAAGGAAAAACCGTGCATCGTGTTATTAAATTTTATCATAAGTAAGTGACCTTATTATAAGATCGATATGTTAGTGGGTTGGACTTCTCTCATATTCAACTGCTTAAAAAGTGTCTTCAACAGGTATGAAAGAGCGTACTTTAGCCAATGTACTTCAAGATAATGAACAGCAAGGAGAAAAACGCGAACAGCAAATAAATCCTTTAGAATAGAAAAGTAGAAGCTTAATGGAATGATAAAAAAGCAGGCTGCTTTAAACAAAGCAGCCTGCTTTTTTATTAAATAAAGAAAAGAGATGCAAGGGCAATACCAGTAATAGCCCCAAGAGCAACTCCATATGCTGCTCCATATCCGTATCCATACCCATATCCACCAAAGTAACCAAAGCCACGGCCGCCCTGCATTGGCTGAATAAATACTCTGCGCTGTGTTACATTCAAAATTCTTCCTACGTGTGTGCGTCCATGACGGTCATTAATGCGAACCATACGACCTCTGTAGCGACAACATAAGTCATAATATTGCATAGCTTTTCCTCCTTTTCTCTTAGCACTATTAACATATGAGGGAGAGAAAGGAGATGTATAAGCACTTATCTCTATTTTTCTTTTTTAGCTTGAATAATTCGATAGTCTAGTACGCTTTCAAAATCTTTAATTCGCTTCTCGTGACCATCGAGAAAATCATATAGTTCTTTTTCAATATGTGGAGAGAGAATAAACTCTGTCCCATGCTCTATGTCTTCGTTATTCGTAGCGAGAGAGGGAAGAGGAGAAAGGGTAATAGATGTGAATCCTGCTTCTTTAAGAGACTTTTGCCAATCTTCTATTGAAAGAAGCGATTTTAAGTTGTAAAAAGATGAAAGATCTTCTTCTTGGCTTTTGGTCATTTCAGGTTTTTTTAACATTTCAATAGCTAGTAATGTTCCATCAGGCTGTAAGACTCGGTAAGCTTCTTTTAGTCCTTCTTCAAGATTCATAAAGTTTAAGACAGACTCATAAAGAACAAAATGAAATAGGTTTTCGTCGTAAGATAGATTTTCAGCATTTTCTTCACGTACTTCAATTGGAATAAGGAAATCATCAAACCTTTTGGCTGCTTTCTCAACCATTATTTTGTTAACGTCACAAGCATCAACAAAACAGTTATATTCGAGAGAAAGAAATGCAGCAGTCTGCCCTGTACCACAGCCAACATCTAGTACACTTGTATGTTCATCAATTTCGTACTGATCAAAAATATGCTTTGTAAGAAGTAATCCTCCAGGATGAGCTCCGCCAACGCCAAAATTAGCCAGAAAATCAAGATAAGTATACTTTTTCATCTTATCACCTCTCTAGAGATTAGTCTGCTCTAGCCTATGTTAAAAAGGAAGGATAGGGAACAAAATATAAAAATAAGGTTGAATTTTCCGAAAGTTTTAAATATAATAAACTTTATATCTTGTTAGGGGAGTTGACATCATTGAGAGCACTTGAAAAAATTAGTTCATTTGCTAACAGCACATTTGCCTTATGGGTTGTGCTATTTTCGCTATTATCTTTTTTATATCCTTCATCATTTGTTTGGATCAGTAACTACATTTCGATTTTATTAGGGATTATTATGTTTGGGATGGGATTAACGCTATCTTTAAACGACTTTAAAGCGGTATTTAAGCAACCAAAAAGCGTTCTTATCGGTGTTGTAGGGCAATATACCATAATGCCAGGACTTGCTTATGGACTTGCCCTTTTATTTCAGCTTCCACCTGAAGTTGCAATTGGAGTAATTTTAGTTGGATGTTGTCCAGGAGGAACGGCTTCTAATGTTATGACTTATTTAGCTAAAGGAAACACAGCATTAAGCGTTGCTGTTACGAGTATTGCTACCCTTATTGCCCCATTTTTGACTCCTGTTTTAATTATGCTTTTTGCAAGTCAATGGCTTGAGGTTTCCGCATCTTCTCTTTTAGTCTCCATTTTAAAAATCGTGTTGCTTCCTATTATACTAGGTATTATCGTGAAGCTTTTATTTAAAAACGGAGTTGAAAAAAGCATAAAAGCTCTACCGCTTATTTCGGTTATTGGAATTGTGGCTGTTGCAGCAGGTGTTGTTGCTGTTAATGCAGAATCAATTGCGGATGCAGCTTTAAAAATGGTTTTTATTGTTATACTTCATAACTTATTTGGTTTGTTTTTCGGCTGGTTTCTTGCTCGTCTTTTCCGTTTAGATGAAGGAAGTCAGAAAGCTCTTTCTATTGAAGTTGGGATGCAAAACTCAGGGCTTGGAGCAGCGCTTGCCCTAGCACATTTTAGCCCGATTGCAGCTGTACCGAGCGCCATTTTTAGCGTATGGCACAATATTTCAGGACCGCTTCTTGCCACATATTGGGGGAAAAAGCACGAACGAAAAGAAAAGCGTCAAAAGGAAGAACAAAAGCATGTTGTATAAAAGCAGCTCTTAAAGAGCTGCTTTTATTTTTTCTTTATTTAATGTTTTAGAAGATATATGATAAAATAAAACACACAAAAAGGAAGCGAACACTTGTCCGTTCTAGGAATCTCATACTATAATAAGAATATGGAAGGTCGTTACATACAAAAAGGAGGAATTTTATGAGTGAAAAGCGCAATCCAAGCGGTTTCTTAGTAAAACAGCGTGCATTTCTTAAGCTTTATATGATTACAATGACAGAACAAGAACGATTGTATGGTTTACGTTTGCTTGATGTATTACGAGAAGAATTTCGTCCTTTCGGATATCGTCCGAATCACTCTGAAATTTATAAAGCCTTGCACGACCTTATTGAAGATGGGGTTTTGGAACAAGTGAAAAAGAAAAAAGAAGGCATGAAGCTTCAAGAAGTTGTATACTATCGGTTTGCTGGTGAGAATGGACATGAAAAAGCAAAAAAATATAAGCGTCAGCTTAAAGTAGAGCTAGACAGATGTCAATCGATGATTCAAAAAGCGGTACGCGATAATTTTGGTATAAAATAACCCTAGGAATGTTCCTAGGGTTGTTTCTTATATTATGAAGCCGATTTTTCTAATTCTATTTTCTTTTGTGCATTTTTTTGTACATAAAGCAGTCTAAAAGCAAGACCAATAGCTCCTACGGCTAATCCTGTAATAAGACCTACCCAATACCCAAATGCGTGAAGGTTTGTGAAATTAGCGAGAGAATATCCAACAGGAAGACCGATAACCCAGTAAGAAACAAGCGCCATTACAAAGGTTATATTAACATCTTTATGTCCGCGAAGAATCCCTTGAATAGGTGCCTGAATAGCATCAGAAATCTGAAAGAAAATCGCATATATTAAAAAGACCTTAGTAAGTGCTAGTACGTTAGGATCTGTTGTATAAAGAGAGGCGATTGGTTCACGCATAATATAAAGGAAGATACCGTTTAAAATAGCTAGGGATAAAGCAATTATAATACCTAAATGACCATATTTTTTAGCATCATGAGGTCGCTGTGACCCCATCTCAAATCCGACCACAATTGTTAGCGCCATCGATACACTTAAAGGAATCATATATAATAAGGAAGCAAAATTCATGGCTGCCTGATGTGAAGCAATTGTAATCGTATCGTAGACGCTAAGGAAAAGCGTTACTGCTGCAAAAATACTTGTTTCAAAAAAGATAGAAAACCCGATAGGAAGACCAATTTTTAAAATGGTTTTCCATTCTGCAAAAGAAACGCGATAAGCGCTCTTAAAAAGACGAAATTGCCTGAAAGGTTCTTTTTGCGAGACGGTAAAAACGGCAATAAAGCAAATCACCCAGTAGGTAATAGCTGTAGCATATCCAGCTCCAACTCCTCCTAATTTTGGCGCTCCCCATTTCCCGAAAATGAGCAAATAATTTAATACAAGATTCACAGGAAGCGCAATAAGAGTAATTGTCATACTTACGCGTGTTTTTCCTAATGCATCGATAAAGGAGCGAATTGTTGTATAAATGAAAAGAGGAAAAATGCCCAATGATAAAGCAATTAAGTAATCTTTTGCAATGTGATGAACTTCATTTGTAATGTCCATCATATGAAGAATGGGATTTAAGAGAAATGCTCCAGCTACGATGACTAAAATTGACATCGCAATGGCTACATAAATCCCTTGAATAACTGAAAAAGAGACGCGTTTTTTTTGCTCCGCTCCAATCAGTTGAGCTACAATAGGAGTGACTGCTAGGAGAATACCTGCAAGACCAGTATAGATAGGCATCCAAATGCTTGATCCTATTGCAACACCTGCTAAGTCTTTAGGACTTGCTTTGCCAGACATTGTTGTATCAAAGAATGTCATAAGGTACATACCAATTTGGGTAATGAAGATTGGAATTAAAATGGATAAAAGCTGTTTGAGTTTTTCACTTGTTGTAAATGTTTGATACAAAAAGAATCCTCCCATCTTTTGGTGAATCGTATTCATCCCATGAATTCTAGGAGGTTATCGTATTTTTGTCAACTATTTTTTACATAAGCAGACGAGCAACAAACTTATAATTTTTTTTTTATTTTCATGAAAGTAGGAAGAAAGGTATAAGAACACTCAAAAGAACAGGATGTGAGCTATATGGATTTACAATTAAAAAATAAAAATGTACTCGTAACAGGAGGCTCAAAAGGAATTGGAAAGGCCATCGCAAAAGCATTTATTGAAGAAGGAGCAAATGTAGGAATTGCAGCTCGTTCAAAAGAACAACTTGAAAAAGCGAGAGAAGAGCTTGGAGATGTAAGGATATATGAAGTAGACCTCTCTCAACAAAAAGAAAGAGAGAAGCTTTTTCATCACTTCTTAGAAGATTTCAAAAAAGTGGACGTTTTAGTTAATAACGCTGGAGGAAGCAATGGGGGAAGTGCATTTGAAACAGAGCTTGATATGTTCTATGAAGCAATGGAATTAAACTACTTTGCTCCTGTTCATTTAAGCAAATTAGCAGGAACTCATATGAAAGAAAATGGAGCGGGCAGCATTATACAGATTACCTCTATTTTTGGACGAGAAAGCGGTGGAAAAGTAACATATAACAATGCAAAGGCAGCGCTCATTAGCTTTACAAAGGCTTTTGCAAATGAATGTATTCCCCATAATGTACGCGTTAATAGTATTGCTCCTGGAAGCATTCTTCACCCAACAGGAAACTGGCAAAAACGCCTTGATGAACATCCAGAGAAAATTAAAAAGTTTATCGAAGAGGAAATTCCTGCAGGTCGATTTGGAACAGTGGAAGAAGTAGCTAACGCTGTTTTGTTTTTAGCATCACCAAAGTCATCATGGCTTGTTGGAACAAGTATTAATGTAGATGGCGGTCAATCTCGCATGAATTTTTAAATACAGGAAGTAAAAAACAAGATAATACCTTATTATCTTGTTTTTTACTTTTTTATAGGTCGATAGTATGTTACTAATAATACATTTATGTTAAAAATATTACAAATATCTTCTTAACTTCGCTGCTTATTCGTGATATGATAATAAAATCAAAAATTACAAACATGTTACAAGTAAAAATAGAAGCGGGGCTTAATTATGAAGAAAGTGTGTGTTGTTCTGTTTTGTGCGTCTTTTTTATCATTAGGTCTTTCCCCATATATGTTAAAAGCATTCGCACAAGACTTAACAAGTATTCCAATTGGGAACGAAGGAGAAGATTCTTTTCGAATCATGGGATACTATTCAGTTAACGATAACGTAGATCTTGAAAAAGCAATCCAATGGGAGAGCGTTACTCATGTTATATACGGCAGTTTATATATGGAGAAAGATGGGAGAATCCCTTCACCTCAAGATACAGAGAAATTAAAAGAGCTTGTCTTAAAAGCACATGAACATGGAGTAAAGGTGCTTATAGATTTGAAAGAAGCGGATGCTAGTGCATACGCGGCTCTTCCGGCAGAAGAAACTATACAAAAGACGTTTAGTAAAGAAGTAAAAAATCTTATTCAAACATATGGAGTAGACGGCATCAATGTTGACTGGGCTTCTCAAGATGAAAAAGAAAAGCAGTTGTTTTATGTTGAACTTATTCATGAGCTTGATCAAATTTCGAGTGAAAGCCAAACACTTCTTACCCTTTCTGTTCGTCATTCTAATGATGAAAACGAAGCAAGTGAATTAAGTGAAGAAGTAAAAAGTATCTTAGCTACAGTGGATTGGGTAAACATTATGCCTACTAATGACACGGAAACAATGTCTTATGAAGAGTCAAAGCAAACAATTGCCTACTGGACAGAGCAAGTAGGAGATGAAAATAAAATAACACTTAGCATTCCAGTTTCGGAAAACTTGGAGCCTGCTGAAACTAAGTCATTAGCACAGGAACAGAGTAAACCAAAAGATGTAGAAGAAATGCCTAAAACAGAAATAAAAGAAGAAATCCAGGAAACTCAGGAAACTCAGGAAACGAAAGAAACAACGGAAACCCAGGAAACTGTGCAAGAAAAAACAAATCTAGCGCTTAACAAAACAGGTGGCGTAATTGTATTAGAGAATGAAGAAAATGCCGAGCAGAATGAAACAACCCTTAAGCAAATTCATAGTACAGTTACAGAAACAGAGGAACCAGAAGAAACACAAACAGAAAACAAAGTTAAAAATAAAATGCCAAAAAGCATAAAATGGCAGCCAACGAAAACTTATGAACAAGGTGAAATTGTTAAACATAATGGTGTGCTTTATATGGCTCAGTGGCCAGTGCAAGAATTTGAACCAGAGAAAAGTAATGTAGCATATTCGCCTTGGGTTGTAGTGGGAACAAATATGGGAAGTGTTTATGCATTATTGCATTTACAAAAAGAATGCTCAAACTTTTATTGCTTTAAGTAATGTTAAAATTGGAGAAGACCCTCATACATATATGAGGGTCTTTTTTGATTACCAAACTTTCTCTATTGTGAAAACAAAGCAAGCGGGAATAGTAAGAGTATCATCAGCTTTTATAGAGCAAGAAAGGTGAAGAATA
The DNA here is from genome assembly GCF_057808375.1 of Priestia sp. TRM10. Classification (NCBI taxonomy): domain Bacteria; kingdom Bacillati; phylum Bacillota; class Bacilli; order Caryophanales; family Bacillaceae; genus Priestia; species Priestia sp. TRM10. Next base: position 431,068 of record NZ_JBJZOT010000015.1, on the reverse strand, counting down.
GTGAAAGAATCAGCAACATGTAATAACTCACCAAAAGAAAATGTTCCTGGGGTCCTATGCTTAATTTCAATTGCTACAATTCCCCTTGTAATGACATTGGGAAATTCAATGCTTATCCCGATCCTACCAACTCTAGAGAAAGAGCTTTCTATTAGTTCTTTCCAGTCAAGCCTTATTATTACGCTCTATTCCGTAGCTGCTATTATTTTAATTCCCGTTGCAGGCTATCTTTCAGATCGCTTTGGACGAAAAAAAATCATTATTCCAAGCCTTATTATCTCTTTATTAGGTGGGCTTGTTTCTGGGTATGCAGCATGGCAAATTAATGAACCTTATATGATGATTTTAATTGGTCGGATACTGCAAGGAATTGGGGCTGCAGGGGCTTCTCCTATTGTGCTTCCTCTTGTTGGAGATTTGTACAAAGACGAAGAAGAAGTTAGTGCAAATCTTGGTATTGTAGAAACCGCTAATACATTAGGGAAAGTTGTTAGCCCTATATTAGGGTCCTTACTAGCCGTAGTTGTATGGTTTATGCCTTTCTTTGCCATTCCTGTTCTTTGTCTAATTTCTATTCTTTTTCTTTTTTTCTGTGTGAAAGTACCAAAACAGCAAGATGAACCATTACCACTTAACGAATTTTTAAAGAAAGTGAAACGAATTTTTAAAGAAGAAGGTCACTGGTTATACAGCATTTTTATTGCTGGTACTATTTTAATGTTCATTTTGTTCGGTTTTCTTTTTTATTTAGCAAACAGACTTGAGAAAGAATTTGGAATGGTTGGTGTTGATAAAGGGCTTGTGTTGGCTATCCCGCTTGCAGCCCTCTGTTTAGCTTCTTTTATAACCGGAAAAGTGATCAAGCAAAACAAGCTTCTTATGAAATGGATTACAGTGATTGGACTGCTACTCACAGCTGCTTCGTTATTTATTGCATCCTTTTTCTCTTCTTTTGTTGTGCTTGTTGGTCTCTTAGTGTTAACAGGGATTGGAATTGGGAGTTCACTACCAAGTCTTGATGCCCTTATTACAGAAGGTGTTGGTAAGGAAGAAAGAGGGACGATTACATCCATTTATAGCTCTATGCGTTTTGTCGGAGTTGCACTTGGTCCTCCTCTTTTTGCTATTTTGACAACTCATATGGATAAGGGTCTTTTTTATATAAATGTTGTGCTTAGTCTTATTGGAGGAATCCTTGTATGGTGGCGAATTCAACCAGATAAAGAATGAGGAAGCATCCTTATACAGGTGCTTCCTCATTTTTTATCTTAATAGAAATTTTATAAAAACTGAAACAAAATAAAAACAAAATCGTCTATATATAAGGAAAAGGCAAATAGAGAAAAAAGACAGAACAAAAAAGTGTTGTTTTCTCATTAGCAGATATTGTTTGTTGTATTCTTCGATCACATCCCGTATAGTGTAAAACGTTCTGAGAAAGTTCACAGGTGTTTTAAGGAAACGGCAGGAGTTTTATCGGAGAAAAACAAATAATATATATACTACTTAGAGATAGGACAACATATATTAATTCCTAGCTCCACTCACTTTGTTCGATTTATGAAAGAAAATAAAAAATGAAGCATACTTTTAATCGGAAGAGGGTAAAGGGAGTTAGAATAAAGTGCGGCTTTAAGATATGAATAGGTAAAATGGGCTATTTGTAAAATAAAAAGAATAACGTATAATAGGAAAACCTACAAAAAAAGCTCTTTTTCCAAAAATATCATTTGACTTCTATCAGCTAAGCGGTAGAATAGTGGCATACTGTCCAAAAAGCTCTCTTTTATTCTGTTAGGGAGTTTGTCTTTTTTTGTTGCGTTCATTTTCTTATAAAAAAAGGGAACGTTAATTGTAGAGAGGTGAAAGTATGAAATCGTTTTTCAGGAAAGGTCAACAATTTTTGAACACGCATTTAGGACTTTTCCTATTTATTGCGGTTCTATTTTGGTTAAAAACTTACGCAGCTTATCGATTTGAATTTGATCTTGGAATAGACAATTCAATGCAGAAGTTTTTATTATTCATTAACCCAATCAGCTCTTCCTTATTCTTTTTAGGAATTGCGCTATTTTTCAAGGGGAAAGCGCAGTATAGAGTATTGATTGCGATTAACTTTGTATTATCATTTATTCTATTTGCGAATATTGTGTTTTACCGCTTTTTCAATGACTTCATTACAATACCGGTTTTAAGACAAACTGAAAACTTTGGTAAACTGGGCGGAAGTGCACAAGCATTAATGACACCAACAGATATTTTATATTTTACAGATACAATCATCTTAATCGCACTTGTTCTATTTAAAGTTGTTAAACCACATGCGGAGAAATTTAGCCGTCGTGGAATTGTAGCTGTTTTTACAGCAGCGATTATGATTTTTGCAGGAAACTTAGCTCTTGCTGAATCAGATCGTCCACAGCTTCTAACGCGTGCGTTTGATCGTAACTACCTTGTAAAATATCTTGGTGCTTACAACTATACTATTTATGATGCAATTCAAAGTACAAAATCATCTGCTCAACGTGCTTTAGCAGACAGCAGTGATATTACGGAAGTAGAAAACTTTACAAAAGCATCTTATGCAGAACCAAACCCAGAATATTTTGGTCAATTAAAAGGGAAGAACGTGATTTATATTTCACTTGAGTCCCTTCAGTCATTTATGATTGACTATAAGTTAAATGGGCAGGAAGTAACACCGTTTTTAAATAGCTTAGCCAAAGATAGCAACACTTTATACTTTAAGAATCTGTTCCACCAAACAGGTCAAGGTAAAACATCTGATGCTGAGTTTATGATGGAAAATAGTATTTATCCATTACCACAAGGTTCTGTGTTCTCAACAAAAGCTGAAAACACGTACCAAGCTTTACCGCAACTATTGAAGGAAAATGGATATAAAGATACAGCGGTCTTCCACGGAAACAACAAATCGTTCTGGAACCGTGAAGAGAACTATAAAGCATTTGGCTACGATCATTTCTTTGATGAAAGCTACTACAATATGGTAGATGGTCATGTCTTAAACTACGGTTTAGAAGATAAACCATACTTTAAAGAATCAATGCCATATTTAGAATCATTAAAACAACCGTTCTATACGAAGTTTATTACGTTATCAAACCATTTCCCTTATCCGTTAAGTGATGATAAAAAGACCATTGCACCAGGGGATACAGGTGACACATCTGTTGATAACTACTTCCAAACAGCACGATACATGGACGAAGCTTTAGAACAGTTCTTTAATGACTTAAAAGAATCTGGTCTTTACGAAAACTCTGTAATTGTAATGTATGGTGACCATTACGGTATTTCTGAAAACCATAAAAAAGCAATGAGCAAAGTTATGGGTAAAGATATCAACGACTTTGAAGAAGCACAGCTTCAGCGTGTACCACTGTTTATTCATGCACCAGGCCTTGAAGGCAAAGGTGGAGTGAAGGATACGTACGGCGGACAAGTCGACGTAAGACCAACGGTAGAACACTTACTCGGAGTCGATACGAAAAACCAAATTCAATTTGGTACAGATCTTCTATCAAAAGATCATCAGCAAATCGTACCGTTCCGTAACGGAGACTTTGTAACACCAGAATATACGCAGCTTGATGATAAAGTGTACGACAACGCAACAGGAGAAAAACTCCCAAGTACAGATGAAACGAAAAAAGACCAGGAGCTTGTACAGAAGAAGCTAGAGCTTTCAGATAAGCTTGTATATGGTGATTTACTCCGTTTCTATGACTTAAAAGGGTTTGAACAACCGAAGCGTACATCATTTGATTATTCAAAAGATGAGAAATTAGCAAAAGAACCTGGATTCCTTGAAAAAGAGAAGAAAACTCTTGAACAAGAAAAACAGGAAAAAGAAGCAGAATATAAAGCTAAAGGTTACGGTCTTGAAGCGAGCGAAGAACAAGCAAAAGACGGAGCAGATTATGAGCCAGCAGCGCCAGGATCTGAACTTCAAGGATCTGAAACGCCACAAACTAAAACTCAAGAGTCTGAAACTCAAGAATCTGAAGCTAAATAAAAAGTGTGAGGGATATATCCCTCACACTTTTTTTATAAGTTCAAAAGCGGAAAAATGAAACTTTAGATAGAGAAAAAACGTATAACATAGTGAAGAAACACCGAAAGCAAACTCGTTCGAATATTTAGATGAAGTGTGCTATTATGAAAGAAAATGTTCGCTAATAGGGAGGAAATTGTAAAGTGATCAAGCGAATCATTCAAACGTTGCTGTATTCAGGTTTAGCTGGGTTTGTAACAATCGTTGGAGCGGCGTTCTTTTTAGATATTCCGCTGTTCTTTTCTATATTAATTGGGATAGGAACGTGGAGCGCAACGGTTCTCCTCTGTTTATGTTACTTTCTTTTGCGCCGAAATTTCCGCTACGATCCATTTAAAGAGCAAAAAGCATATGTTGACCATCATGTAAAAGAAGCGAGAAAATCACTTCGTATGCTAAGTCAGTCTCGTTTTAAAGTAAAATCAATGCATGTATGGATTAAAATTAACAAACTTCAAAAAGTTGGTCGCTCCATTATTGATATGGTTGATAAAGAACCTGCTCGATTTTATGAAGCACAAGACTTTTTTAAAAAATATTTGCCTTCTACGGTCAAAATTGTTGATCGATATACATTTTTACTTGCGAAGCCAACTAAAAATGCTGAAGTGAAAATTGCGCTAAGTGAAACAGAAGATACGTTAGATGAATTAATGGTGAAATATGATGAAGTTCTAACATCTAGCATTAGCCAGGATCTAACAGCGCTCGAAATTGAGCAGAGTCTTCTTCATAACAGCTATGGAGAAAGTAAACCACCAGCAGGGAAATGAAAAGGGTGATAAAATGAACGAATTCAAAGATAATTCTTTAAGCAGTTTTGATGATTTATTAAGTGACCCATTTAAAACAAATGAATCTTCAACTGAGCTCTCTAAAGAAGAAAAAGGAGAGGTAAAAGCAATTGAAAGGCTTTCTCCTCAATATAAAGAAAAAGCAATTAAAATTTCAGAGCAAATTAATCAAAATGATCATCAGGCAATTTTGCAATATGGAGTTGCTGCACAGTCCGAGCTTTCTAAGTTCTCTCAAGGCGTTCTTCAGCATGTTCAGGCAAAAGATACAGGACCAGTAGGAGAAGTGCTGACAGATCTTATGGGGAAAATTAAACAGCTTAATCTTGATGAGCTATCAGGTAAGAAACAAGGAAGAGTGGGCCGCTTTTTTTCTACTATTTCTCGTTCAGCAAAAGGTATTTTTCCAAAATACAGCAGCTTGCAAGTGGAAATTGAGAAAATTGCTGATCAGCTTGAGCACACAAAGCAAGAGCTGTACCGAGATCTTCTTATGCTTGAAAAGCTCTATGATAAAAACAAAGAGTACTTTGATGCATTAAATATCTATATTGCAGCAGCTGAACATAAACTAGAACTTCTTGAAACAGAAACGCTTCCAAAGCTTGAACAAGAAGCATTAAAAACGGACAATTATTTAACCGTGCAAGAAGTGAACGATGTAAAGCAGTTTATGACTCGTCTTGATAAACGAACATACGATCTGAAGTTAAGCAGACAAATCGCTATTCAAAGCGCTCCTCAAATTCGAATGATTCAGGAAGTAAATCAAACACTTGTAGAAAAAATACAAAGCTCTATTCTAACGGCAATTCCTCTATGGAAAAATCAAGTTGTGATTGCTCTTACGCTTTTAAGACAAGAAAAAGCAATGGAAGCGCAGCGTGAGGTAACGAACACAACAAATGATTTATTGTTAAAGAATTCAGAGCTATTGAAGAAAAATACGGTTGATATTGCAAGAGAGAACGAGCGTGGGCTTGTTGACATTGAAACGCTCCAAAAAACGCAGGAAAATTTAGTTGAAACATTAGAAGAAGTGCTTCAAATTCAAGCAGATGGCCGGACAAAACGGAAGGAAGCTGAACGAGAATTACAGCACATGGAAGATAACTTGAAAAAACGTCTTCTTGATTTAACGTAAAGAGCCTATGTTTAAAAAAAGTAAGGTAGAGAGAGAAGGAGAAAAGGGTTTTATGAGAAAGTCTAAGGCACTGCAGTCAGGTGTTTTAATTTTACTATTTTTAACGATACTTTTCATGCTTTCAAAAGTATCCTTTGTTATCACACCAATAATAAGCATGATTACAAATATTTTGGCCCCTCTTATTATTGCGGGCGTTCTGTATTATTTATTGCGCCCGATCGTTTTTTTACTAACGCTTCTAAAAATTCCGAGAATCCTAGCTATTCTGCTTGTTTTCTCGGCTTTTATTACAGGAGTAACAAGCGTTGGAACATATTTATATCCAATTGTATCTCATCAGCTTGCTCAGTTTGTGAACTTTTTGCCAAACGTTGCTCGGGATATAACGGATAATATTCAAGACCTTCAAACCCTTCCATGGTCTGATGAACTTAGAGCTCGCCTTGCTAATAATGATCTTGAAAAGCGTGCAACTGAGATGCTTGGTGAAGTAGCAACAACACTTGGCAATAGCACAATTCAAATTATTGACTTTTTACGTAATACCATTATTGTCATTATTACAGTGCCATTTGTCCTCTTTTATATGTTGAAAGACGGACACAAGCTTCCAAAGACTTTCTCACGCTTTATTCCATCAGCTAAATATCGTGAAGTAACGTATGATGTATTAAAGCAAGCAAGTAGTACATTAAGCGCTTATGTGCAAGGACAAGTTATTGTGAGCTTGTTTGTAGGCATTTGTGTTTATATCTTATATCTTTTGCTTGGGCTTGATTATGCGCTAATTTTAGCTTTAATTGCGCTGTTTACGAATCTAATTCCGTTTGTAGGCCCTTTTATTGGTACAGTGCCAGGCGTGATTGTCGGTTTTATTCAAGAGCCTCGCCTTGCTCTTTACGTGATTATCGGGATTATCATTATTCAGCAAATTGAAAGTAACTTAATTTCTCCACAAGTTATGGGGAAAAAGCTTGATGTGCATCCTGTAACCGTTATTTTACTTTTGCTTGCATCTGGGAGCTTCTTCGGATTTGTAGGCCTGCTTCTTGCCCTTCCAACATATTGTGTGCTAAAAGTTGTTGTTATGAAAGTGTATGAACTGCTGTTTCCATACTATAATGTGCACGAAGAATAAAAACACTTTTACATGTTTGAAAGCTCGAAATGGGGGAACCAACCTAATATAAGTTAGTACAAACTATTAGGAGGTTTTACAAATGGAAAGAGCAGAAAAAGCAGTACGTGAAAAAAACCAAGAAGAGAAAGAGCAAATTCTTCAAAACTTTGAGGAATTCAAGAACTACTTAGGTGATAAAGTAGAAAAGGGTCAAAAGCTTGGATTAAGCGAAGAAGCTATTGCAAAGTCAGCGAAAAAAGTAGCAGACTATCTAGCGAAGAATGAAGAACCTAAAAACCGTGAAGAGTACTTACTACAACAACTATGGAAAGTTGGCGAAGAAGAGGATCGTCATCACTTAGCTCGTATGCTTGTTCGGTTAACAGACGAAACAAATTAAAAAAGTCGGTGCATGAGCACCGGCTTTTTTTTAGGTTCTCTAAAATATTTTAAAGCACAAAATATACGTTTTTAGTTGTGGAGAAGCCTCTATTTTTAGTAACATAGAAACAGTGGTTTGTTTTATGAGAAAGGGGCTTTTTATGGAAGACAGTAATAAATGGTCGTCGCGGCTAGGTTTTATTCTAGCATCCGCTGGAGCGGCGATTGGATTAGGTGCCATTTGGAAGTTTCCGTACGTAGCGGGAACGAGCGGAGGAGGCGCATTTTTTCTTTTATTTATCATTTTCACACTTTTTGTTGGGCTACCTCTTTTACTTGCTGAATTTGTAATTGGACGTAGTACTGGAAAAGAAGCAGTTAGTGCTTATAAAGCGCTTGCTCCAAAAGGATGGCCGTGGATTGGAAAACTTGGAGTAGCAAGTAGCGTTTTACTTTTAGCTTTTTATAGCGTTGTAGGCGGTTGGATTCTGCTTTACACGATTTTAAGTATTTCTGGAGATTTACTTGGAAAAGAGTATGGTCCACTTTTTGATACAATTATTGCTAACCCTTTTGTTGTAGTTGGAGCTCAGGCGGTCTTTCTACTCATTAATATTATTGTTGTATCTGTTGGCGTTCAAAAAGGAATTGAGCGTGCAAATAAGTATATGATGCCTGCTTTATTTATTTTCTTCATCGTGCTTGTTGTTCGCTCTCTAACTCTGCCAGATGCAATGGAAGGAGTTCGCTTTTTTCTGAAACCAGATTTTAGTGCGATTACAGGTCAGTCTGTTTTATTTGCACTTGGACAATCGTTCTTTGCGCTTTGTGTTGGACTTTCTTGTATGGTTACGTACAGTTCATATTTAGATAAAAGCGTCAGCCTTACTCGTTCAGCAGGGAGCGTAGCTCTTTTAAATATTTTCGTGTCGCTTCTTGCAGGGCTTGCTATTTTTCCAGCAGTATTTTCATTTGGAATTGAGCCAACGGCAGGACCAGGTTTATTATTTGTTGCTCTGCCATCTGTGTTTGAACAGATGCCGTTTGGGGTTGTTTTCTTAACAATCTTTTTAATTCTATTTTTATTTGCAACGTTAACCTCTTCTTTTTCAATGCTTGAAATTATCACTTCTGCATTAGGAAAAGGAGATGTAGAGAAACGCAAGAAATTTTCGTGGATAGGGGGAATTATCGTCTTTGTTGTAGGCGTATTCCCAGCTCTTTCTTACGGAGCTCTCAGCCATGTTACTCTATTTAATAAGAATATCTTTGATTTGTTTGACTTTTTAGTAAGCAACATGATGCTGCCACTTGGAAGTTTAGCTATCTCGATTTTCGTTGGATACCGTATGAAACGAGAAACTCTCTTAGAAGAATTTCAAGCTGGAAGTTCAATTGGAAAACGAGTGTTCATTTTGTGGTTGTTCTTACTCAAATATCTTCTGCCTCTCATTATTATTGTGGTTTTTTTAGGCGGATTACCTATTTGGAAATAATAAAACTTCTAATTGCTTACCTCTGTTTTGTTAAAACCCACCCAATGAGTAAAAAGTTGGATGGGTTTTTTAGTTCTTTTGACCTCTTTTTCGAATTTTATGATGTAGTTTGATAGTCAATGTGAGACCTTTTCCATATTTCCATCCTTCTGTAAGAAAGATAAAATATGTATATTGAAAGAGAATTTGCTATAAATATTACCATTTGGTAAGAAGGTACTCTCACAAACCTTGCCTTATGAAAAAAAGAGAGAGAAAGGAAGGCAACTGGCATGAGTTATGAAAAACAAGCAACGCAGGGAACGCCTGCTTATATTATTTATTTGTTAGATATTAGTGCCTCAATGAACGGGATGATGAAATCTGGTCAAGGTGAAAAAAAGCGAATTGACGTTGTTGCGTCTGCTCTACAATCTGCTATTCGGCAGATGGTATTTCGTTCTACAAAAGGTAGTCGATTGAGCCCGCGCTATCGCGTATCTATCTTAGCATATAGTGATTACGTTTTTGACGTATTGGACGGCCCGAAAGGAATTGATGAGCTCGCTGGTAAACCACCGCTTAAAAATATCAAAACGCAGCGCTTTACAAACACAGCGAAAGGCTTTCAGGCTGTGGAAGACCTTCTAAAGGAAGAACTTCCGCATCTTCAAGAATGTCCTGCTCCACTTGTATGTCATATGACAGATGGAGAATATACAGGAGAAGATCCAGAAGCAATTGTTAAAAGAATACAAGGATTAACTGTAAAAGATGGTAATGTACTTGTTGAAAATATTTTCATCTCCGATGACATTTTAAAAGAACCTGTTTTAGATCCCAAAAAATGGGGTGGCATTCAAGAGCAAACAGCGTTTCTTGATCAATATGGAATGAAGCTAAAAAAGCTATCTTCTCCTATTCCTGAAAGTTACCGAACAATGATGAATGAAACAGGATATAGCATTAAAGAAGGAGCAGTCATGATGCTTCCTGGGGCAAATGAAGATCTTGTGTCCCTCGGCTTTCAAATGTCGGCTGCAACTCCTGTTAGATAGGAGGAAACAATGAACGGTTTTAAAAGTAATCAGCGAAAAGAAGAAGAGCTATGTTTTTTAAATACTGACTTCTTTCAGCTTTGTTATGGTTTCTACAGGGCTCGCGAAACAATGGAGAACGAAGAAAAGAGTCAGGATTATCTTGTCTTTCAAGAAGAAAATGGCACACTTGCTTTTGCTCTTTGTGATGGTGTTAGCTTGTCTTTTTATGGAGATGCTGCAGCAAGATTTTTAGGAGATAAGCTTGTTGCTTGGCTTATGAAGCAAGATGAACTTCTGTATGAAGAAGGAGAGACTCTTTTTCCTGCTTATTTAGAGACGTTAACAGAAGAAGCGACAAAATATATAGAAGCTGTGCCTGTACATTCATATCTTCCCCCATTAGTGAAGAGCGTACTTGAAGAAAAACGAGATAACGGAAGCGAGACAATGTTTGCTTGCGGGCGAATTGATGCGCTCTCTAATGGACTATATCGCTTATTTTTAAGTAGTGGAGGCGATATTAGAGTACGCTTTTTTTCAGATAATGGAGAGGCAGTTTATCAAAGTAAATTAGAAACAGGGGTAAGATGGTCAACGAAAAGAGGGCTTATAGGTGAAAAAGCCAATATAGTGATTCAAAAATCATGTGCGTTTCATAAACTTCTTCTTTATTCAGATGGTTTGGCTTTCTTAGATGGAAAAGAGATAGGAAATGACGAGATAAAAGAAGCTATCTCTCATAGCTTATCCACACCTGAAAGTGATGATATCTCTCTTTTAGAAATTACGTTATAGGAAGTGATGATATGGAAGAAATTATTATAACGTTCATTCATGGAAAAGAAGAGCTTGATCTGCTGCTTCCAAATGATATTGAAGCAAAAGAAGCAGCAAGCCTTCTAGCAAAGCATTTTCAACATGCGTATAAAGGAATGGAGCCACCAGAGATTGAATATTCTTTCGACCAAAAACAGTGGTATAAAGCAGATCCAGAAGAAACGCTAGAATACGCAATGATTTGGGACGGCGTATTCTTGAGACTCTGTAAACAAGGCATGTCTTCATTACCAACTATTTATGAAGGAAAAGATGAACAAATTGAAGAGCTTGTAGAACGCTCTGATGATTATGTGTGGAAAATGATTCAATAAGGAGGACGTTATGAGAAAATCACCATACTTTAAACGTTCACCTCGTTTAAAGCTTGCTTTACCAACAGGGAAAATGGTTGTGCATAGTCCAAAACAAGAACCGCAGGAGCCGAAATTTTCATTTGAATCAATGGTTATTCCTATATTTCTAACGGCTGCAACGGTTGGGATTATGTTTTGGCTGTCCAAAACGGTTATGAACAACAGTATGTATCCAATTTTTATGCTTGCGATGAGCGTACCCATGATTGGTTCTTACACAGCTACAATTGTGATGCATTTTCGCAAAAAGAAAGCACATAGAAATGAAGTCGAAACATTACATAGAGAATATCTAGAGCAAATTGAAAAACATCAAAAAGAAATTGAAGACATCCGTTCTGATCAAGAAGCGTTTTTACGTCAGCATAATCCACACCCTGATCATTGTTTGGAGCGGATTCACCAGCGTAAAAGTACGCTTTGGGAGAGAACGCCGCAAACAGATGACTTTTTAGAACTTCGCGTAGGAATCGGAAAACGACCGTTTCAAATGGAAATAGAAGTACCAAATCAGCAAGGATATGATGTAAACCTGCTTATTGCGGAAGCTCAAAAATTACAGGAGCATTATCGTGAAGTGGTGGGGGTACCTGTTACCATTCCGTTAAAAGAAAAGCGTGTCGTTGGTCTTGTTGGAGACAGAGCGGAGATTTTAAACTTAGCACGCGTTCTTTCCTTACAGCTTGTGACACATCATTCACCTGAAGAAGTGAAAGTTGTCTCAAACTACAATGAAGAAGAGGAAGAAGAATGGTCGTGGATGCGCTGGCTGCCCCACACGTGGAGCCAAGGGCGAAAGCTACGCTATATGGCAAAAGGGCAAGAAGAGACAACAGAGCTGTTTGAGACGCTTTACAGCATGTTAAATATTCGTAGACTTGAAAAGGGAGCCGACAATAAAAAAGAAGCGCATGTGCCTGAGTTTGTGTTCTTTTTAAGCGACTTAACGCTTTTAGAGGATGATCCACTGCTTCCGCTTCTTTTAAATCAAGAAGAAGAAATTGGAGCTTGTACGTTTTTAATGTCTCCTGAAAAAGAGACGCTGCCAATGGAATGTGAACTTATTATTGAAGTGAAAAATGGCGTTGCTAAGCTTTACGAAACATTTGCTGGTGAAGATGAAATTCAATATTTCACAGGCTCTGAAAAAGTAGCTATTGATCAGTTTTCCTTAAAAGAAGCAAAAGAAATGGCCAGAGCAAGCGCACCGCTTCGTGTAAAAGAGTCGGCGTCAATTAATGTACCGAACGTGCTCACGTTCTTATCAATGTACGAAAAACAGCGTGTTGAAGAATTAAATGTGCTTGATCGTTGGAATGAAAACCGTTATCCACTCACGCTTCCGGTTATTATCGGAGTGAGGGAAGGAAATAAGCCCGTTTTCTTGAACATCCACGACAAAATTGAAAAGGGCGGGCATGGTCCCCATGGTTTAATGGCTGGAACAACAGGTTCCGGGAAAAGTGAAGTGATTCAGTCCATCATTTTATCACTTGCCCTAACATATCATCCGCACGAGCTTTCTTTTATGCTTATTGACTATAAAGGCGGAGGAATGTCCAATACGTTTGACGGTCTTCCCCACGTTGTAGCAGCGATTACAAACTTAGAAGATCCAAATCTGATTCAACGGGCTAAAACTTCCCTTCGAGCAGAGCTTGAACGCCGACAAAAGCTGTTTAATAAAGCAGGTAATCTTCAGCATATCGATGAGTATTTTAAATCAGATTGGCGTTTTAAAGAGCCGCTTCCACATTTATTCATTGTTATTGATGAATTTGCTCAACTGAAAAAAGAGCAGCCTGAATTTATGGATGAGCTTGTTAGTATTGCCGCGATTGGACGTACGCTAGGTGTTCACCTTCTGCTTGCAACCCAAAAACCAACTGGAGTTGTTAACGATAAAATTTGGAGTAACTCGCGCTTTAAAGTGTGTTTACGTGTACAAGATGAAACAGACAGCCGAGAGATGATTAAAATTCCGAATGCAGCGGATATCAATGTGCCAGGACGAGGCTATTTTCAAGTTGGAAACAATGAAGTGCTTGAATATTTCCAATCTGCATGGAGCGGGGCTCCTTATCATCCAGAGAAGGAAGAACAAGAGCGACAAATCGAGATTGCTAAAATTGGGCTAAATGGAGCGCGCTCCTATTATGAAGCTCTAAAATCTGAAAAGGAAACAGAGCAAAAGCAAATCAATGCGCTTATTCACTATATAAGCAATGAAGCAAAACTTGCGGGTATCGAACCGCTACAAGGACCGTGGCAGCCTCCGCTTCCACAGTCATTACCGATTACCGACCTCATTGAATCAGAAAAGTGGAGTGTTGAGCGCTGGCAAGAAAAGAAAGAAGGTTTGATTATTACATCAGGACTAATTGATGATGTTCGTAATCAAACACAGTTTCCAATTTCAATTGACTTGGAAGCAGGACATTTTCTCATCTACGGGATGCCTGGTTCAGGAAAAACATATTTCCTTCAGTCTGCGCTTTTATCCTTGTTTTTCAACTATGCGCCAAGCGAGTTGAACGCATATGTGATTGACTTTAGTCGTCAGTTTCATGACTTTAATTACTTCCCGCATGTTGGAGATGTCATTGGAGAAGAACAAGAAGAAAAAATGATGCGCTTGTTTAAATTTCTTCAAAAAGAACTGCGTTTACGCATTTCTCTTTTCTCTGAGCATGGAGTAAGTTCACCTGTGAACTACCGACGTTTAACAGGTGAAGAGTTGCCTGCTATCGTTGTAGCGATTGATGGCTACGCCACATTTAGAAAGACATTTGAAGAAGAAAATGAGCAGTTTGAGTACTTGCTTCGAGATGGAGCGAAATATGGCATTTATTTCATCACAAGTATTAACCAAGCAAATGATATGTACGAGCGATATCGCAATAACTTCCAATCAGCGGTAGCTTTTGAGCTTGCAGATCGTTCAGATTTCCATTTTGCAGTTGGAAGACCTGACTTTGCTGCAACAGACTTGCCGCCTGGACGAGGGTTTATTAAAGGAAGCACTCCACCATACATGTTCCAAGCAGCAACTCCGTATGAAGGAGAAGACGAACTTGAGAAAATGAAATTTCTGCAGGGCTGGGGAAAAAGAATGAAGGAAGAAAATAAAGGCAGTGAAGCATTCTCCATTCCGCTCGTCCCAAAACTTGTTACACTAAAGGACCTTTATAACCGAAGAGATCGAATTAAACCGAAAACATTGCCATTTGGCCTCGAAAAAGAAGATTTAAATGTTCTATCGCTTGATATTGAAGAGGAGAACCATATTATTGTCTCAGGACGCATTGAGTCAGGAAAAACCGCTCTCCTCCAAACATTGATTTTAGGAATGGGTAGACAATTTAGAAGTGATGAGATTGACATATATCTTATCGAACTTGAGCCAAAACGCAATGGAATGCTTACACTTGCTTCTCTTCCACATGTAAAAGGCTATGCAACAGATCTTACGCAAGCAAACGAGCTTTTTGATGAAATTGAAAGAGAACTCGCAACGCGAGAAGGTGCTTCACTTGATTTCGGAAGTTTTCAAGATGAAGAAGGCCCAACATACAAACCGCTCATTATTGTTGTTGATGATGGAGAGAACTTTATGAGCCAAGTTTCCATGGACTTTAACATCAAACCAAAGCTTGAAAATATCACCAAAACAGCTCGGCAAAAAAATGTACACTTTATCTTTGCTGGAAGTGTAGGAGGATTCACAGCATACGGCCATGACACATGGTTTGTAAACCTTAAAAAGAAATTCACGGGCATTTTACTTGGCTCAACAATGTCAAATGACCTTTATTTCTTTAATATGAGGTTAACGCATAGTGAAACAGACCGAGAGCTTCCAACAGGAGAAGGTTTTATTATAAGAGGACAGCATGAGAAAATCAAAGCAGCTCTTCCATTCCTCGACAAAGAAGAACAAAAAAGCTTGCTTACGAAATTATCGAAAACTAAGGATTTTGTTGAATAATGTCGAATTGGGTGTGTATAGAACTAGAACTATAGGATTATAAAAAATATTAGTTTAAAGAGAAATTAGTAGTATATTCCTTAGTTGAATGGTTATAAAGACTTAAATTCCTCTAAAACTATTTAGTTTCCTATAAAGTTATAATATATTATTCCATGTAATATATTTACTCTATTTGAATATAAAGGAGCTGCAAAATATTATGTCAATGAAAATTCTTGTTTCACCAGAAGAACTAGATGGAATTTCAAGACAGTTTAAAAACGGTGCAGATCAAAGTCGTCAACAATGTTCAACTTTAAGAAACGCACTACAGTCTCTTGATGGACGCTGGGATGGAGCAACAAAACAACGTTTCTTCACACAGTTTGAACAGTCTCAAAAACATATGGAAGCATATACACAGTTACTTGATTCTATTGGTCAAGAGTTAGCTGATATCGCAACACGTTTCCGTCAAGTTGACGGTCAATAAGACCATGATTGGAGGAAGGCTAGCTACAGCAAAGGTAGCTAGCCTTTCTTACGATAAATCAAAGAGCAGTTATTCAAATAAAGAGTAAATCGTTTTAACTATAAAAAGAATTGAGGGTATGCTTATGAGCTTTCATCCGGAAGTTGGCGATGAGATTAAGCTTTTCTCGACATCCTACTCATTTACAAAACATCCTGCTGTTGTTGGAATAGATATGCCTTACGGACAAGAAGGCAGACAAGGTACCGTCTATCAGCTTAAAACAACAAAAGCAGGGAGAAAAGACTTTGTAGCTCTTAAAGTATTTCGCGACCGCTTCAGAGGCCCCAATCAAGTAGGGGTTGCTCAAGATATTAAGCCATATGCTGAATTGCCTGGCCTTCGCGTTTGCGCGCGAAAAGTCGTTGAAATAAAAGAACACGAGCACTTGCTTTCCACTTATGAAGATTTGCAATATTCCTTAATGATGCCGTGGATTGAAGGTCCGACATGGGCAGACATTATTGTTGATGAAAAAAAGATAACAAGTGATGAAAGTTTATACATAGCATGTATGTTTACATACATTTTACGAGAGTTAGAGCAGCGCGAACTTGCACACTGTGATTTGTCCTCAAGTAATATTATTCTTCCATTCTTTTCAACTGAACGAAGAGATGGGGTTGGGAACATTGAATTTGTTGACGTTGAAGAAATGTATGCGCCACATCTGACAAAACCAAAGTCTTTGCCAGGCGGATCTTTCGGATATGCCCCTTACTATATTAAGGAAGGAAAATGGTGTAAGGAAGCGGATCGTTTCTCAGGAGCTGTCCTACTAGCTGAGATGATCTCTTGGCATAGCGATGAAGTGAGAAAAAATAAAGCAGATGATGCAAGCTACTTTAAACCAGATGAAATTGGCCAAAACAATGATCGATTTAAGCTTCTATTAAAAACGATAAGTGGAACGCTTGGACCAGAAAGCAAGAACTTGTTCAAGAAAGTTTGGAAGAGTAAGAAGTTAGAAGATTGTCCAACGTTTAAGGAATGGTATAATCTTTTCCCTGAAAATGTTAGAAATCGAGTTGAAGAAGATGTCACACGCATTCAAGGTGAAAAAGGGGATAACGAATTATCGGTTCAGGACCACCTTGACATTGCGGCGAAATTTGAAGGGTTAGGTCAAAAAGACGCAGCAGAGCTTGAGTATCGCTATGTTGTTCATCATTTTCAAGAACATAAATCAATTGTTAAAGAGATTGAGATGTTTCTTGATCATCCTTATGAAGAAAACAGCAGACCTTTTATTGTCCAAGATTACTTAGAGGCCGCTGCTCATTTTGAGAAGCTTTATGACTATGACCAAGCGCTTCTCTTTTACAAACGAGCAAGCATGCTGCCAAGTATTGAACCTTCTTTTAAAACAGAGCTTCAGTTCATTATGAGCGAGCTTGCGGAAAAGCGGGACGAGGAGTCAGGACAAAAATCAACGACTGAAACATTTCAGGAACTACTGAAAGAAGATGAAGAAAAGCGACCTGTTACACCAATTCAAACAAGACCCTTTACACAAGAAGCAAAAAAACCTGCCAAGCAAAAGGTCGGAACGTTTGTTAAAAAGCGTTGGATTATGATTTCTGTTGTGACGCTTGTTATTGTCACAATTGGCGTCACTGTCTGGGCTTTCCGTTATTCAGCAAATGAGAAGTGGGAAACAACGCTTGCTCATGGAACAGAGGCATATGAAAAAGGCGATTACCTTCAAGCAGAAGAGTATTTTAAGAGCGCAATGGAGCAAAAGAAAAAGCCTGAAGTATATTTGAAACTTGGTCAACTTTACTTAGCAACAGGTGAAAATGATAAAGCATCAACGCTTTTTGATGAAGCATTTCAGCAAAAAGAGCTATCGAAAAGCAGCCAAAAAGCAAACTACCTAGCAGGGCAGTCTTACTACAGAGAAAAAACGTATGCAAAAGCCATTTCTTATTTTGAACAAGGATATGAAGCAAAGAAAAGCTCGTACTACAACCGCCTTGTTCATGATTTAGTTGAAAGCTATATTGCGATTGGCAAGCTAAATAAAGCAAACTATATTGTTGAAGATATTCCGCAAGATGACGCTGAAAGTCAAGCTCTTTATCAATATTTAAAAGGCGAGCTTTTCTCTGTTGTTGAGCGTTATGATGAAGCTCTTACGTACTATAAAAAAGCAGTGGAGCTTGAAGGAACGCGAGATCGCCATGTTGAAGCCCTTTCAGATACGTATGCGCTTATTAATGCGATGCCAAGTACAACAAATGAACAAAAGCGAGCTAACTATGAAGAAGGCATAAGCATTCTAGCTGTTGTGTTAAAAGAAGAGCCGAAAAACGAACAGCTCTTAGCGCGTCTTGGACGCATGCACTACGATTTCGGACAACTGCTTACAGAGCTGAACGATAACGGATCCACAGCGCAATATCGAAAAGCGCTTGATGATTATAAAACAGCATTAGGTCTTGGTGTGAAAAGTGAGAACCTCCTCATTAACACCGCTCTTGCTAGCAACAAAGTGGGAGATAAAAAAGGAGCTGAAGCGTACTTTAAGACAGCGCGTGAGGACTATCCAAACAGCAGCAATACGCTGTTTGTATACGCTAAATTCAAGCTTGGTGAAAAGCAATACAAAGAAGCTGAAACTTACTTCAACCAAGTAATTGAAATGAATGATAACGAAGAATATGTTCAGTCTTCAAAAGATGCTGTTCAAAAGATGAAAGAAAGCAATTTACTTTAATTGGGAGGGAACAACGTGGAAGAACAACAAAATGAGAAAATGTCACCAAAAGCAAGATGGATTATCGGGGGCATTGTCACCATTTGTCTTGCAGTTCTGATCGTAGTGGCAATTCAGCTTAATAAAAAGCAGGAGCCAGAAGTAGCGACAGAAGCAACGCAGGATAAAAAAGAAAAAACAGCAGATGAGCAAATTGGAAGCGACCTTGAGAAAGCCTTAAGTGAATTAAAGAAAGATAAAAGCAGTGACGATAAGAAAACAGATAGCAAAGATAAAACAACGACAACAAAATCAAGCGATCCGTTTGCTTATCTTTTTAACCCATCAAAATCAGAAGATCCTTTAACATTCCTAAGCATTGATCCAACAGAGCTTCCAGATGTTCCAGAGCCTGTTGTGAGTAAGACGGATGATGTAGCAGGGGTGCAGGATGACAAAACGCCGAATGGTCCTGTTGCTGTGCTTCCAACGGATTTAAATCAGAGCCCACTACCGACTGTTGATGATCCAAAGCTTTCGGGAGGGAGTTTAGACTTAGGGGAAGATAATGATACTGATAATATTCCTAGCGGTGGGGGCTTAGTGCCGCCTTTAGAAGACAACGAGCAAAATCAAGGAAACAACGATCAAAATCAAGGAAACAACGATCAAGGTCAAGGAAACGACGATCAAGGTCAAGGAAACGACGATCAAGGTCAAGGAAACGACGATCAAGGTCAAGGAAACGACGATCAAGGTCAAGGAAACGACGATCAAGGTCAAGGAAACGACGATCAAGATCAAGGAAACGACGATCAAGGTCAAGGAGATAACGACCAAGGTCAAGGAAACGACGATCAAGGTCAAGGAGACAACGATCAGGATCAAGGAAATAATGACCAAGACCAAGGAGATCAGCCCCTTAAGAACGTTTCTATTGCTCTTCCAGAAGAAACATATGATCGTTTAATATCTTATAAAAAACAACAGCAAGTCTATAATGCCCTTTATTATGGGAATAAAGAGGACTTAAATGATCAAAAAATTGTTACCCTATTGGACGAGATGCTTAGAAATTACAACAATGCAAACGATACAGATATTACAGCACGTCAGCTTATTCAATCTTTAAACCAGTCTCAGCTTAATGATGAGCAAGCTAGAGTATACAATGCACAGCTTGCAAAGCTTAAAGAAGAAATTGAAAAAGTTACGCGTGAAGAATATGTTGATGTTTATGTTATTAACGTAGGAAGCTCCAAAGATCAGCTTTATTACGCTGGTACATTTAAAGACCTTTTAAACGGAAACAAGGATGAACTGGAGAAAGCGAAAAACAGCGAGATGGCTTTAGCAGATCAAAAAGCAAATGAAGCTGCTGAGAATTTAAGAAATAACAAGCTAGATGAGCTGCAACGTAAAGCTAATCAAAAAGCCCTTATTGAAGCAATTAACAGCTATCAACTTATTGCCAATTATTCAACTGAAGCTGGAAACGAGGCAGAAGCTAAACGAAACGAAGCCCTTCGTATCCTTAGCGAATCAGTGGAAGTTTCAGATGAGCCTGAAATAGAGAAGAATGATACAACTAAAGTAGAAACAGATGATGATGATAATAAGACTGAATCAAAAGTTGATGATCAAAAAGAACTTAAAAAGTCTCTTAATCAGTTGATGGAAGAAGGGGAATATATCCAAGTTCTTCAACAAGCTTCAGCATATGTAGAAAAGTATCCAGAATTAGAAGATACTATCAAGGAAGCAAGTGAGAAGCTTCTTGAACAATCTATTAAAGATATGAAGAGCAATAATGCTTACACAGATGAAGATACGAAGAAATATCTCTCTCAAAGCTATGCTGCTTTAACTGGACTATCAACAGTACCAAGTGAAATTAGTGAAAAAGCACAAGATGAGTTCTATGGCTATCGCTTAGTTATGCAAGCTGAAAAACTAATTGACGAAGATCCAACACAAGCCGTTATTTTTGCTCATGAAGGCTATAAACGACAAGAAACAGATGGAGCAAAAGTTGTTCTACAAAAAGCGAATACAGCTTTAAGTGAAAAAGCGGTAGGCATGGAGCAAGAACAAGCTGAACGTGCATACGAGATTCTAACAGTAACAGCAAAAGATGTAAATGAAGATATCGCGCAAACGGCTGTTGACCGTAAGACAGCTTATGGATATGCTACAACTGGTAAAGATCTTCACGAAAAAGGTAATAATCAAGAAGCTCTTGTCTACTTTAGTGAAGCAAACCGACTGTATCCAGAGAAAGACTTGACATCGACAATAATGAAGGAAACGGCTCAAGCATTGTTAGATGAAGTAGGTACAGAAGACGTTACCGAACAAATTAAGATCTACAATTTGTTAGTAAATGTAAAAGGTCTTGATGAAAGTATAAAAACTCAAGCAGAAAGTCGTAAGACAGTGATTGATATACTTGATCGAGTAAATACTTTAGAAAAACAAGAACAAAATGTAGAAGAAAACAAACAGCAAGGGCTTTATTACTTAAATGAAGCAGTTGGAGCATTAGAAAACACCGGTTGGTCTGATGAAGAAAAAGCAAAAATTCAACAGCGTTATGATGCTCATGTAAGCAGTATGTTAGAACAAGCTCAAACATGGAGCACAGGAAGTGAAGAAGAGAAAGTGAAAGCTGCAACTTACTATAAAGCCGTTGCTGAGATTGGTAAATATGCAGGGGAAGAAACAATAACAAATGCTAAAAAAGCATTAAATGATCTTGGATATGAGTAATAGATAAAGAGGCCGGAGAAATCCGGCCTTTACTGTATAAAAAAGTTATAGGTTAAAAGTGAAATAGAATGTGAGGGACATGATGATAGAGTGCGAAAAATATTTAGAAAAAGTAAAGGAATATAAACATAAAGGAGAAGGTGAGATAAATGGAAGGAAGAAGAATGTTAGATCGATGGGAAGATGATGATAAGTCACATTTAGCTTTAAATATAAAATGGCGAGCATGCCCAACTCTTTACGGAGGCATTATTGGAGATATGTTAGGAGTACCTGTAGAGTTCAAAAAAAGAGGTACTTTTCATATTGATGATGTCACGGGATATGGAACATATAATCAGCCACCTGGTACATGGTCGGATGATACGTCAATGACTTTATGTTTAGTCGAAAACTTAACGGAAAATGGTAGTCCGCTAGGTTTGATGAAGAAGTTCGTACAATATGAAGAGAATGGCTACCTTACTCCTCATGGAAAGATGTTTGATATAGGAATCGCTACCGTAAAAGCAATTAGACGTTTTAAGGAAGGAACACCGTTAGCACAGTGTGGCGGAACATCTGAATATGATAATGGAAATGGAGCAATTATGAGGATAGCTCCATTAGCCTTCACCTTAGATGATGATTTTGACTTTGATAAACATGTTAAAATCATTAAACAATATACGGAAATAACACATGCGCATCCACGAGCTATTGTAGGTTCTTTTATTTATGTAGAACTGTTAGTTAGAATGTCTCTGAATGACTCCCTTGAAAAAGCAATTCAAAATATACAGCTTCTTTTTAATCATATTTTTAATGAAGATCATTCCTATCAAAAAGAACTTCAGCACTATGAAAGAATATTTAAAGATAATTTCTTTAACACTCCAGAAGAAGAAATTTTGTCAGGTGGTTATGTAGTACATACTCTAGAAGCAGCTATATGGTGTTTAGGGACGACTTCTTCTTTTAAAGAAGCTGTTTTAAAAGCCGTTAATTTGGGAGATGACTCAGATACAGTAGGGGCGATAACAGGGGCTTTAGCAGGAATGTATTATAAGATGGAAGGTATTCCTAAAGATTGGTTAGAAAAAATAGTGAGAAAAGACAAAGTTGATAAGTTAATCAAAGATTTCTGTGCCGCTAGAGTAGAACAATATATAAGAAAAGGAAAGTATTGATGATAGTTGTATTGATTTAGTAAAGCACCCTGTTCAAAAATACTACATAGCTAGCTAAAGGAGCACTACAAATGAAAAAACTAGCCTGTTTCCATGCTCATCACTCAAATATTGAACATATTGAGGCATCATTACGCAATATGGATATTGAACTTCTACATTTTGTAGATCCAGGTCTTGATACTCGTAAGAATGATCAAAGTTTTACTGTTAGTGATATACAAAAGAAAATAGGGGATACACTAAATTGGATAGCTAGCACAGGAGTTGATGGAATTTTAATTACGTGCACGTTTTTTACAGCATATCTTAATGAAGAGAAATTGGGGATTTGTATTCCTATTATAAAAATTGATGCTCCTCTATTCCATAAAATTTGTGAGAAAGAGACGCCTCAAACACTAGTTTTTACGAATCCTGAAACAGTTAAAGGGACAATGAACCAATTAGATATGTTCGCTGACCGGTATCAGAAGAAGATTAATATTACACCAATCTTAATAGAAGGGGCCTTCGAGTTTGTTATGAAAGGAGAGAAAGAGAAATATAAAAGAATAGTAGAGGAACGATTAGAAAACCTTCTAAACGAGGGAAGAGATATATCGCTCTCTGTTGCACAGCTTTCTATGGCTCCACTAGCTCAACATGTGGGGGAGAAGACAGGCATTTGTATTAATACTCCTCTAAACCTGCTCGAAAGCCATATAAGAGAAGCGTTAAATTGTCCTCATGTATAGATTGTAAAAGCGCCGTTTAATATAAAGGATTATATTAAACGGCGCTTTCTATAGAGGATAAGGCTAGTTAATTCGCAATTTCTATAATTTTCCCGTGGGAAGTAAAATATTCATTTATCTCGTCAGAAACTTCTTGATCCGTAATTAATACATCCACTTCACGTGTATGAGCAAAAGTAGCAATAGAGTTTTTGTTGATTTTACTATGATCAAGTAAAGCAATTGTTTTATTCGTAACAGCAACCATTTCTCGTTTTAATTCTACTTCATATAAGCTAAAATCAGTAAGTCCGTCTTTTGTATTGAAAGCATATGCAGAAGTAAAAAGGATATCAATATTAATCTTTCTTAAGAGCTCACATCCTAGTAGGCCTTCAACAGAATTAGAAGAGCTTCGGACAATCCCACCGATTACAATGACTGTTAAGTATGGGTTTTCTTTAAGCAATGATGCTGTTGATAAACCGCTTGTTACAACAGTTAATCTCATTGTAGAATCCCTTAACAGTGTTGCAAGCTCGAAACAGGTAGAACTTGCGTCTAAAAGAATACATTGACCTTCTTCTATATGTTTAATCGCATATGAAGCAATTCTCTGTTTCTCAGTACGATATTTCTTTTCACGTACTTCATATTTTTTATCTACTACATCTATACCTTTTTCTTTAATCATGGCGCCACCATGGGTTCGGTTTAAGAGCCCTTGTTTCTCTAATTGGCTTAAATCAGAACGAACTGTGGCTGCGGAAAAGTTAAGAAGTTCTGTTAATTCATTTACAGATACTGTTTCTTTTTCTATAACAATTTCCAAGATTTTATTTCTACGTTCATCCGCATACATAATATTTCCCACCTATTTTTTAAAATTAGATTACCTTTTCCATTTTTATTCGTTTTTAAAAATGACAAGAGAAGATAATTATTTTTTTCGTTTATTTTCTTTATTATTAATATTACCATAAAAAACAAAGAAAACGATAACAAAAGATAAAAAGATGATATAATAAAGAATGAAGTTAGGGATGAAACTATTAGGGAGCGGATATCAAAATGGATAAGGTATATGTTGGTACTAACTGGAAAATGCATAAAACGATTGAAGAAGGACAAGTTTACTTTAGAGAGTTGCAGAAAATAGCGAAAAACAAAGACCTGAGTATGCAGCTTTTTATTATTCCTTCGTATACATCATTATTTCCTCTAAAAAGAGAAATAGACTCTAATATTTTATTAGGAGCACAAAATATGCATTGGGAGGATGAGGGAGCCTTTACAGGTGAAGTTTCTCCTACTATGTTAAAAGAAATAGGAGTAGATTTAGTTGAACTAGGTCACTCTGAAAGACGTCAATTTTATAATGAAAATGATCAAGACTTAAATAAGAAAATTCAAGCTTCTTTAAAACATAACATTACCCCATTAGTTTGCATTGGAGAACACATAGAACAAAAAGAGTTTGGTATTAGTAGAGAATCTCTCTCCATACAATTGAAGGTATGTTTAAAAGGGGTATCTCAAGAACAAGTAGAGGATGTGATGATTGCTTATGAGCCAGTCTGGGCAATTGGTGAAGGAGGGGTCGAAGCTACGTCAGAATATGTTCATCAGATGCATAATCACATTCGTAACGTACTTGTAGAAATGTTTGGGCATGTAGGAAATAATGTACCTATCTTATTTGGTGGAAGTGTAAATAGAAAAAACGCAATAGATTATTTACAAGGTGAAAATGTAAATGGCTTATTTATTGGACGTTCTGCTTGGGATCTACAAAAATTTGAACCAATACTAGATGATATTGAAAGATTCATTCAAAATAGCAAAGTAGCTAAATAAAAGGAAAAAAGAAACCGATGTAATTGAGCACTTTACACGTTCAATTACATCGGTTTTGTTTTAACATTATAGAAAAAAGCGTAGATTAGATTTGCTCTGCTTACTTTATCACTTCTTGCTGTAGATAAGATCGTTAAAAATAGCATCAATCTCATCTAGATCCTGATTTGTAAGTGAAATGTCCAGAGCGAGCAAATGATCACTTACTTGTTCCGGAGACTTTGCGCCTGGAATTACAATATCAATTCCTCGCTGGGATAAGAGCCATGCGAGAGATAAAGCAGCTGTCGAGGTGTTTTTCTTATTTGCGATTATTTTCAGTTGTTCCACACGTTGAAGATTATCGATAAATTGTTTTCCTTTTAAGACATCAAGTCGTGTACGCCAGTCATTTCCTTGAAATACGGTATCAGGTGTATATTTCCCACCTAATAAACCATATGATAAAGGTCCGTAAGGGATAAAAGAGATATTGTGTTTGATACAGTAAGGTAGTAATTGATCTTCAGCATCTCGTTCAATTAGTGAATAACGATATTGAAGAGCATTAATAGAATGATTTTGGTTTGCCTCTTTTAATTGAGCTAGTGTAACGTTAGAAACTCCAATATAACGAATTTTCCCCTCTTGACGAAATGTCTCTAGAGCCCCAATTGATTCTGAAATAGGGATGGTTTTATCCGGATAATGAAGATAAAATAAATCAATATAATCTGTTTTTAGACGTCGCAAGCTGTTTTCGAGCGTTTCTCTCAGATAAGCTGGGGAACCATCCATAATAATTCCATTTGATGTAAGTCGATGAGCTCCTTTGGTTGCTATTACAACTTGTTCGCGGTTATGTTCTTTTAAAACTTCCCCAATTAGTTCCTCTGAGTGTCCATTCCCATAACGAAAAGCTGTATCAATAAAATTGATTCCTCTTTCCAAAGCATGATGGAGTGTTTTTTTTCCTTTATCATCCTCTATATTATTGAAGATATTATATCCACCAATAGCATTTGCTCCTAATCCAATAGGAAGAACGTCTATTTTTTTGTTTTCACTTAGCAATGTTTTAATCATAATGACATCTACTCCTTAAAAATGAAAATTGTTGGTTGAAAGAGAGGACTCAATCAATCAACAATTTTTTGTATTCTCTATCAAGCTGTACTGCTATTATCAGAAATATCTGATATTTTAGCTTCTTTAATATTTCTTTTCTTTTTAAGCCTTTTATCTAAGAATGCAATAAGTAGTGGGCAAAGTAACATTGTAATAATACTTGCTGTAGCAAGCTGGGCGGTAGCAGCATCTACAAAACGTTGTAGAGAAGGGTCAGCTTCAGCTATAATAGCAGGAGTTAAAGCTGAACTTGCAGCTACTGTGCCAAGGGCAGCTCCGAGAGCGGTTTTCTTTTTTAAGAACAGATTGTATAGGAAGTAAAAAAGAAAACCTGTAAGAAATGCAATTAAACCAAGTAAAATACCTGTAATACCAGCCGTGAAAATAGTATTGATATTAGAGTTAGCTCCGATAGCAAAAGACATAATAATAATAATAAGTGGCTGTGCTTTCGCACAAAGATCACGAAACTGTTTATCAAGATTTCCCCAAACGACACCTATTAGAAGGGGAATAATCATGGCAATTAATGATTCAAAAGGAATACTAGCAAGTCCAGTAGCGCCCAAGGCAACCATGCTTACAAATGGCCCATCTTTAATACATAGAACAGAAATGGCTCCGGCATCACTTGAATCCCCATAGTCTGAACAAAGTGCAATATATAGTGAACTATTAGAGCTAGTTAGTGCACTAATAAGTACAAGTGTCGATAATCCTAAGATTCCTTCAGGACCAAACATAAGACCAACAGCCCAGCCTATACCCGCACCAACAATAAATTTTAAGCCAAGTAACACAGAACCTTTATAGAGAGGTAAACCTGCTTGTTTTATATTAATAGAAGATCCACAAATCAGTAAGAATATCCCCATCATTGCTGATGATCCTTCTTTAAATAAGGCCGTTGTAGGACCACCAACTGACATAACACTAGGGATAAATGTATTAATTAAAATCGCGGCCAATAAGGGAATAATAATTAATCCTCCAGGGACCTTTTGCATTTTATTTAAAATATTCATATTATCACACCTTTTTATAGGAACTACTAACTCTATCTTTTAACTTGAGAAACGAATAGCTTAAATCATAAGTTACTATGCTGCCTTACATATTTGTTAATGGTTTAAGGTCGTTTTTGCACTGGATTTTAAGGATTCTTCAAAGATTCTTCTTATAATAGAGATTGCTGTATTTTCCTTACCTGTTAATCCACCTTTGCCAACAACAATAAGTCCGTCATATTTTCCGCCAATGATTCTTCCTAAATCAGCCTGTGGGATTACATAATCAATTAATTCAATTCCTTGTGCACCTAGCAGACGAAGAACGCTTACCATAGTATCCCCGCCAGTCAAATAAATACCTTTAATATCGTCTATTCTATTATTTAGTAGGTTTTTAACGATTTCTCCTAGTCCTGTATTAATATTGCGAGCAGCATCTCCTGGTTGTAATCCATAATATGCTTCCTTCTCTTGTAAATTAAGGACATTCCCGTTTAAGGCACTTTCTAACAATATAACTCTAGAAGTTTGCGATTCTAAAGCAGCAATAGCCTTCTTTGTTGAGCGGTGTATTTCTAAAAATGCGTGATTTCTCTTATCAATGAGTAACTCCGCATCAACAGATATCTGATAAGTACCACTCTCTGAAGATAGCGCTTTCAATTGAGTTTTAGTAACGGGGGAGGCACTACCAGCAACAGCTAGAACGGTTCCTTTTATCTCTTGTTCAATAGTATAGTTATCTATGATTTGTTCGTTATGGGAACCATAACCTTTTAATATAGCTAGCTTTTCTGAAAATGGACCAGGATCAATAGCTAAAACATTCCACTTTAACTCAGTTACAGCTTCTGCAATTGTTTCTACATCCTCAAGTGTCACGGCATCTATAATAATTACTCTTGCATTGTTCTCTCGCTTTTCGACTAGCGTTTGTTTTAATTGTTCTTTTCCTAAGAGTACATCTCCTAATGGAATAATACCTATTTTTTGTTTTGTTTGCTGTGCCATAAGGCTTGGTACATGCGTCTCTGTAACAGGGGTTCTTACATCATTTGCTACAGGGGTTTTAGATAAAGCAACTCCATCAATCAAGGAATAGCCACCTACTAGAATTCGGTTTGATTGGGGCATTGTTGGAACCATAATGGCTATTGTATCAGAATCTAATTCTTCAAGCATTGCATCAACTTCAAATCCAATTCCACCCCTCATCGTTGTATCAATTCTTTTTGAAAAGTAAACAGCACCATGATTTTTTAATGCACGTACAGCTAATTTAACCCTATTCTGTGCGTCTTCTTTTTTTAAATGTCTACTGTCGCTGCTAAGAACCATTGCTTGATAGTTCGTTCTTTCCTCGAGTGATTTTTCATCAAAGAAAGCCGCGGTCGAGATACCTGATTTAGCTAATAAAACACCAACTGTAGTGGCCCCTGTTAAATCATCTGCCACTATACCTATTTTGCCCATTTTGTACCCTCCAACTTATTGAAAATTTAGGTTTAACGAGAAAATGCTTATAAAAGGTAAGCATTCATAGTTAGATAACGTTTTCATAAAGGTGTTAGAATGGATAATTATGTTACAACGTTGATTGATATAGAAATTCTTGTTCCTATATCAATCAACGGGAAATTATATTTATTTATAAGCTAAATTCTTTTGTTTCATTTTCCAATAATCTACTGCAACAAGAGTTGCTTCAAGCATACTTACAGAGCCAGCAATTCCTTTTCCTGCAATATCAAAGGCTGTTCCATGATCAACAGAACTTCTCATAAATGGCAGACCCCATGTAATTGTAATAGAACGCTCAAAATCTAGGGTCTTACAAGCAATATGTCCTTGATCGTGATATAGAGATAGAATAGCATCATATCGTCCTTGTAAACCTAAATGGAAAACAGAGTCGGCAGGTACTGGGCCAACTGCATTGATTCCTTGTTCTTGAGCGGTTTGCACAGCAGGAATTAAATGATCAGCTTCCTCAGTTCCAAATAAACCGTTGTCAGAGGCATGAGGATTTAAGGCTGCAACAGCGATTTTAGGATTTTTAAGACCAATGCCTACAAGTTCTTTATTAATTTGATGAACAGAGTCTAACACTCTTTCTTTTGTAGCATAATCGCAAGCTTCTTTAAGAGCTTTATGGCGGCTAACAAAGAAAACTTTTAAATTACGACAATTAAACATTGTTAATGCATAATCTGAGTGTGTTAGTTCACCGTAGATTTCAGTGTGACCAGGTTGAGGACAATTTGCAAGTTTGATCGCCTCTTTATGTATTGGTGCAGTAGCAACTACATCAATTTCCTTGTTAAGCCCTAACTCTATTGATTTTAAAACATAATCATATGACATTTGTCCCGCTAATTTTTGTACTTTCCCATACTCAATACTTTCACAGTCATAGCTGCCAGTTTCCAACACATCAATAATTCCATATTGAAATTTACCTTCAGAAGGGTGATTAATTTTGTTTATCTCAAAATTACACTTTTTCACTTTCATTGCTCTTTTGACAATATCGATAGATCCGATAAGAAAAGGCTTACACTCTTGATAAACTCTTTCTTCTATAATGGTATCGAGAGTAATTTCTGGACCAATTCCAGCAGGATCTCCAATCGTAATAGCTACAATAGGTAATGATAAGTTTGACATGATACTCGCTCCTTCTAAATTTATTAGATTAATTTAAAACTTTAAATAACTTGAGAGAAATATAGAGAAAAATAAAAGACATTCTATAGCGCTTTCAAATTCTATCTAAATTTATTTTACGTCTGTTTTCGTTATTTGTCAATTACTTTTGTATTCGATAAAAAACAACAAATAACGAAAGTGATTGATTATATATAATGAGCTATACAAGCTATGTATAATAGTTTTTTTAGTTTGTCAGCACTTTATTAACCCTCTATCTATAGTATATGAAGTTTTAATGCAGTTTAAAAACCAATGCAATTATTTTTTAGTAAATATATGATTTTCGTTTATTTTTATTTTATTGAATGTATTGACAAAAACGAAAACAAATGAAAATATATAATTAGATAAATTATTAAACTATGAGGAGTGTTAATTATGAAAATTGGAATTGGAGCAGATCATAATGCATTTGAAATGAAGAAGAGCTTAAGTGATTATATTCAAGAATTAGGACATGAGGTTGTAGATTATGGGTGTGGAGATTCTTGTACAGAAGTGGATTATCCGAAAGTTGCCTTTGAAGTTGCCGAAGATATTAATAAAAATACAATTGAAAGAGGTATTTTAGTTTGTGGAACTGGAATTGGGGTTGCAATTGCTGCAGGTAAAGTGCCTGGTATTCGGGCAGCACTTTGTCATGATACATATTCGGCAGAACGAGCTCAAAAAAGTAATAATGCCCAAATTCTCACAATGGGAGCAAAAGTAATTGGAATAGAACTGGCAAAACAAGTTGTGAAAGTGTATTTAGAATCAAGCTTTGATGGTGGAAATTCAGCTAGAAAAGTTCAACAGATTAATGATAAAGAGCAAGAGTTTTTAAACCATATCCAAGTATAATAAGAAGACATAAATTCCATCCATTCTTCGCAAAGATCAAGTATTTTTAGCGGATGGATGGTTTTTTTAAAATATATGAGATCCTATTTAATCAGAAATTGAACTTACTTTTACTGAAATGAGGAGGTAGATTATCCTGGTTAATGTAAAGATAGATCATAACACATCCGTTCAATTATTAGCAGGTGAGTTTCTATCTGTTGTGCAAAAAGCAGCAGTTGCTGTTCATCCATGGATTGGAAAAGGTAAGAAGAATGAAGCAGATAGTGCAGGTACAGAGGCCATGAGGAAACAAATGAATTTAATTGATATGAATGCTGTTATTGTAATTGGTGAAGGGGAAATGGATGAAGCCCCTATGCTATATATTGGCGAAAAGTTAGGAACTGGTACAGGGCCGCATGTAGATATTGCCGTTGACCCAGTGGAGGGAACAACACTTGTATCAAAATGGCAAGATAACTCTTTAGCTGTTATCGCTGTGTCTGAAAAGGGAACACTCCTTCATGCGCCAGATATGTATATGGAGAAAATTGCAGTTGGTCCAAAAGCGAAGGGATGTATAGATATTAATTGTTCTTTAGTAGAAAATATGACAGCGGTAGCAAAAGCGCTAGGGAAAGCTGTGAACGAACTAACCGTTATGATACAAGATCGGCCTCGTCATGATTACTTGATAAAGCAGGTATTTGAAGTAGGGGCGAAAGTACGCCTATTTTCTGATGTGGATATTACTTGTGCTATCGCAACAGCAATTGATGCACTGGATGTAGACATTTTTGTTGGAACAGGTGGTGCTCCAGAAGGGGTTATTTCAGCTGTTGCTTTAAAGTGCCTTGGAGGAGATTTTCAAGGTAAACTGATACCGAAAAATAAGGAAGAAGAGGAGCGTTGCATAAAAATGGGGTTAAAAAACCCTAAAGGAGTTTTAAAGTTGGACGATATTGTAAGATCTGAGCGTTGTTTCTTTGTTGCTACAGGTATTACAGATGGCATGTTACTTAAAGGAACTCAACAAAAAGAAAATGGTGCAATTTTAACACATTCATTTTTAACAACAGGGGCAAATTCTAAAAAGTTTCAGTTTGTAGAAGCATGTTATTAATAATAGAGATGATAGAGAGGGAACAAGATGAAGAAAATTGCTGTATTAACTAGTGGCAGTGATGCTCCAGGAATGAATGCGGCTATCCGAGCTGTCGTTCGTAGAGGGATTTTTAGTGGGCTCGAAGTTTATGGTGTACGAAATGGTTTTAGAGGACTAGTTGAGGGTGATTTGATTTCTATGGATCTTGGCAGTGTAGGGGATATTATTCATAGAGGAGGTACAATCCTACAAAATGATTACTGTGAAAACTTTCAGACCGTTGAAGTCCAAAAAAAAGCATTAAGACAATTGAAAGAAGTAGGAATTGAAGGTCTTATTGTAATTGGAGGAAACGGGGCCATTAAAGGTGCTGAGATGTTAAGTATTCAAGGATATCCTACAGTCTGTATTCCAGGAACCATTGACAACGATGTTCCAGGTACCGATTATACAATTGGATTTGATACAGCTGTCAATACAGCAGTGGAAGCTATCGATAAAATTCGGAATACTGCCTCTTCGCATGATCGCACATATGTTATTGAAGTGATGGGGCGTCATGCAGGTGATATTGCTCTATGGACAGGGATAGGTGTAGGGGCAGAATCCCTGATTATTCCAGAAGCAGAATATGATATAGAAGATATTATTGCTAGAATCAAACATGGTTATAAACGCGGAAAGACCCATAGTATTATTGTTGTTGCCGAAGGAGTAAGAAAAGGGATAGGAACAGAGATGGGAAAAATGATTCAAGAAAAGACTGGATTTGATACGAAAGTGACCATACTTGGACACCTTCAACGTGGTGGAGCTCCTAGCGCTTATGATCGAATGATAAGTAGTCAAATGGGGGCAAAGGCTGTAGATTTACTCAACGAAGATGAAAAGGGAGTAATGGTAGGAGTGCAAAATGGTCAATTAATCTATAGACCTTTGGAAGAATTAATGGAAGATCAGCATGTTATTAATCTAGAGATTTATCATTTAGCAAGAAGTCTATCTATATAGAAATTATTAAGTTATTAAAAACTATATAATGGTAAATAAAAAATAAATCTCGATTGCTAGATGCTTTCGAGGTTTATTTATGCATTCAGCAGAGTGGAATAAGAGAAGCCCAAGACACAAAGTCTTGGGCTTTTCTATTCATTAATACGTTTTATCTCCATTAAAAATCGAATTTTTCACGATTACATAATCAACGTTACGGATAGCTTCTAACTTATTGCCACCAGCATAAGAAATAGAAGACTGAAGATCTTGTTCCATTTCTGTTAACGTATCTTGAAGAGCACCTTTATGCTCTACGTACATTTTCTTTCCTTCAACATTTTTCTTTTCACCTTTTTGGAATTCTGAAGCTGAGCCAAAGTATTCTTTGTAGAGCTTGCCATCTTCTCGTACAACAGACTCTCCAGGAGACTCTTCATGACCAGCAAATAGAGAACCAATCATAACCATAGCAGCACCAAAGCGAACAGATTTTGCGATATCACCGTGCGTACGGATTCCGCCATCAGCAATAATTGGTTTGCTTGCGGCTTTTGCACACCAGCGAAGAGCAGCTAGCTGCCATCCTCCTGTTCCAAAGCCTGTTTTAATTTTTGTAATACATACTTTTCCTGGACCGATTCCAACTTTAGTTGCGTCTGCGCCAGCACGCTCTAATTCACGTACTGCTTCAGGCGTTCCAACGTTTCCGGCAATAACGAATGTAGTTGGTAAAAGGTTTTTAATATGTCCAATCATTTTAATCACGGCATTTGAATGACCGTGGGCAATATCAATTGTAATATATTCTGGTGCAAGACCTTCATCTGCAAGCTGTTGCACAAATGTGTACTCTTCTTCTTTAACACCAACGCTAATAGATGCGAATAGTCCACGTTCTTTCATGTCTTTTACAAATGAAAGTCGCTTTTCTGGTTGGAAACGGTGCATTACATAAAAGTAACCGTTTTCTGCTAAGTAAACAGAGATTTTTTCATCGATAATTGTTTGCATGTTTGCAGGAACTACAGGAAGTTTGAACGTACGACCGCCAAACTCGACCGTTGTATCACACTCAGAACGGCTATTTACTACAGACTTAGCTGGAATTAACTGAATATCTTCATAGTCAAACACGTTTTCCATTAGTTACACCTCTAAATACGAATATTTATATTTAAATTAACTTTCAACGTTCGTTAAAAATATACTTCATTTTGAGTTAGTTGTCAAACTTTTATAATGTTTTTATTTTTTGAGAGGAAATAATAGTTTTTGTAGAGATTTAAACATAAAAAGTAGGAAAGTAAGCGCTATATTTTTCTTTTCTTTTCCTCATTTAATTATTTCTATAATTAAGAGGGAAAAGGCGTATTGTTCGGATTTTTGAAGATTAACTAAAATAAAGTTTGTAGACGGGATGTACATTAAAGTACTTTTTGTTTTTTTCTTTTTTAGCATCTTCGTTAAGAATTGAACTTATTCAGATAAATTTAAGATAGAAGAATCAGTTTGGAATAGTGAAAGGAATAGACCTATGGAAAGAAGGGGGAAGACGAACCTCCCTATTTCGAATATAAGGCATATATTATAAGAGTGATGCGTAAATAATGGAGCATTGAAGTGCATGAGCCTTATAAGAAAAAGGATAGAGGATGTTGTGAGAAGAAGTTATTTTCTAATGTTTTGTTCGAAAGGTGACCAAAAGGTTTTTCAATAAGCTTCATCTCTTGGATAATCTTGTACATAAGAGAAATAAAAAACCTAGCTTACCTGCAAGCTAGGTTTTTGCGCTGTTATTTTGCTGTTTTATTAATCATATTATCTAAGTATTCTTTAATAGCTTCAGGATTTCCAGAAATTTTTTGTTCTCTTTCTTCATCTTTCCGCAGCTTTTGAAGCGCTTTTTTTAACACTGTTTCCGCCTGACTTTGGGGAACAACTACAACGCCGTCTGCATCACCAACAAGAATGTCACCTTGACTGATCGAAACACCTCCGCAAGAAATCGGCACGTTCAATTCACCTACGCCTGCTTTTCCGCTTGCCGCAACAGCTGTACTTTTACAGAAAACAGGGAAATTCAGTTCTTTAATTCCAACAACATCTCGAACAGCACCGTCTACAACAAGTGCACTAACCCCAAGCGTTTGCATCATTCCGACAACAAAATCTCCTGCAATTCCACGGTAGCTGTTTCCTTTTGTATCTATAATAATAACGTCGCCTTCCTTTGCTTGACGTATGGCCTTTAAGACGGCAAGGTTATCTCCAACAGGCATCTTAACGGTTAGGGCTCGTCCGGCAAATTTGTACTCTTCTTTTAATGGTTTAATAGCTGAGTCCAAGTTATTTAAACCGTCCATTGCATCTGATATACATGTTGTTGGTACTTCCTTAAACTGATTGATAATGTAGTCCATCCCTTTTCCCCCTGTACAGTTTAGTAGAAATCAAAAAAGCGGCGAGTTAGACAAGCTCAATAGGAAGATTATTTTTCCAAAAAACGTGTGACATCGCTCGTTTTGCTCCTTCTTCATCTTCTCCATGTATTTCAACTTGAAATGATTGAGAATTAAGTACTGTATACGTTAGACCAAGAATACTTTTGGCATCAATCGTTTTATCATCTGTTTTAATGACAATGCTTGACTGAAATTTATTGGCTGTTTCGTTAATCTCTACAACCACTTTTGCTAATGATTTATTTAATGCCATCTTTCACACGCCTCTCCAAATGTGTTAACTCCTTTGTTAGACGGTTTAGCTTCTCTAAGGGTGTTATAAATGTCTACAATGTTCATTATATAATCTTTTTTATAGATTATGAAAATAGAAAAAAAGAATGAATAACCATTAAGAAAACTTATCATAAAACGGGTAAGGTGAGAGAACATGTTAAAAAGAGACAGGGCGGAATTTGTTTCCTGAATATCAGTACTAAATCATAAAAAGAAAGTATAAAAGAGAATAAGGGGAGAGGAAAACACTTTTTAACATACCTGCTAATCTATTAGTAAGAAAACTACAGAGTGAAAAATCTTAACAAATATGTTATATATGAAGCATCATTTTTTCTAGCTTTTTGAGCATACTAATGAGAAAGATTTTGGATGCTTATAAAAGGGAGAAATAAGTTTTAAAAGGAGAGGTAAGATGCGTAGAAGCTATACCGTATTCTTTTTATGTTTATTTATCGCTTGTATTACAGCTGGATTAGGATTTGAACGTCATTTTGATTATGCGATGCTCATTGGAACTGCTCTTGGGCTTTTCTTTTTAATTTGTGCAGCTTTTGTGATAGGAAAAAAACGAAAGAAGTCAAAATTAGAATAAAAAAGAAAGGGCATAAAAATATTTTATGCCCTTTCTTGTATCCACTGAAAAATGGCTTTTATTAACGCTTCTTTTCGTTGTTCAAACTGCTTGCGACGATGTCCATTTGCACCTGATGGATGAGGGAAACCTGTTAAGAATGTTTGTTTAATTTTTCCTTCTTGGGCTAAGTTTGTTAGAACATGATCAGCAGCTTTTCCAAGGGGAATAACAAGGGCTTTAGAAGGCAACTGTGCAAGCTCCTCTGGGAATATAGTGTACGCGTAAGACGACAAAAGTTTATTTTTATTAATCATAGGCTGAGAACCTGTATAGTTTTTCCCTTTATAAAAAGCAGGATATTTGATAACTGATGTTGTATGAAGAATGTTTCGTTCTGTTGAAAAAAGAGAAGCAGCATCTTTTATCCTAAGCGCTGTCGGAAGACCGCATTCTTCTAACATATGAATTAAATTTCTTCTCATACTTCCCGCAAAGCTTCCCGCTATTTTCGATTTTTTCAATCCATATTCTAATGAATGTCCATTGGCTAATTCACTTCTCAACGTTTCATACGCCAATTTCATTTGCTGAAATCCTGGTGTAATTCCAACGATAATCACTTTTGCATCCTTATTGATATATTCATTGTGCGGGGAATAGTAGATTTCAACGTTGTTTTCTTTTCCGACGAGAAAAGATGAATGAAGCAGATGCTCACGCGAGAGTGATTGATTTAAAGGTAAGTTATAAATTGCTTCTAAGCAATCGCTAATATTTTTTATCATGTTGTTGCACCTTTTTAACCTTTTTCTTTCTGTTTTACCCTGAACGAGCATCATTCATTCAAAACGGAAGGTTAAGCTGTGCTGGGACATCTTTATGAAGGTCAGGAGTAAATTGTACTTGAAAAGCATACTCTTCTTTTGAAAAGCAAAGAAGATGGCTATTCCATTTGGCATTTTCTACTTTCTCTCCTAGCTCTTTTATAAAGGACAAGTTAGGTGTGCCAAACGTTACAATCATACGAGGAGCTAAGGCTTTTAGAGCAATCGGAATCCAAGGCCTTGTTTTAGAAACAACAACAGCATGAGCGGTTCCACTTATTACAAAGTTAAATATATCTTGATCTCGCTCTGTTTTCATACTCAGTTTATTTTTTAGCCACTCTCTGAAAACAGGAACAGAAGAAACAGGGAAACCAACTTCCCGGATGTATATAATATGGAGATCTCCTAACGGTTTTAGGACTGTTTCGTCAACACTTTCATGAGCAATAATTTCTAAAAGATGACCGTCTCCGTCTCGAAAATAAAGGTTTCTTCGTCCGTTCTCATCATCAATATATTTATCATTTTCTTGCCCTAGGAGAAGCAAGCCAGATTGACTTAAAAAAGATGCGGATTCATAGAATAGCGAATATGGCACTTGGAACGCGACATGAGCAGGGGATACGGGAGTATATTCTTCTTTAAAACTTAGCGTTGTATAAGAGCTGATTTGAAAACGGATAAATGTGGAAGATTCATAGATGATAGGGAAGTGAAGACGCTCTTTATAAATTTGTTTAACACCTTGAATGGATAGTGTATGGAGCTGGACATCAGAATAGTGAGTAATCATTGATAGATCTCCTTTTAAGTAATGATGGAATTTGTACGATAAATAATAAACCAAATTAAAAAACAGAATGTACCGTAATTTTTCAAGTTCTTGATAGCTATAGTAACGATATCCTGTTTCGTTATGTATAAATGAAGGTTCTAGGAGTCCAATATTGCTGTAATATCGAATTGTTTTTATAGAAGTGCCGCAGAGTGAAGCCATTTTTCCAGTAGAGTACATCTTTAACACCGCTCTTTCATTTAGTATACAATATCCACTCAATTTTGGGATAAAATGTATTTGGTTATGGTTGTCTTTCTTTCTACATTGCTATTAAAATGAAAGAAAAAATAGGGAGGAAGAGTGTTTATGTTTTTGAGGAAAGTGAGTCTACTGCGCGATAAAGTGACTAGTTTCGAGCAGTTCCCTTTTTCAATTCCAGTTATTGGAGCGCTTGAAGAGCTCGATTTTAACACGTGCGTAACTTTTTTTGTGGGAGAAAACGGGTCTGGTAAGTCCACGCTATTAGAGGCTATTGCGTCAAATTGTGGCTTTCATCTCTCTGGAGGCGCTAAAAATAATCAGTATAGCACGTATGAACAAAAACCAATATTAGATGAATATATTCGCTTATCATGGATGCCGAAAGTCTCGAACGGTTTCTTTTTAAGAGCAGAATCATTTTATAATTTTGCCACCTATCTTGATATCCTGCAAAAAGAAAATCCTGATCAAGATGTTTTTAAAGCGTACGGAGGAAAATCTTTGCATGAGCAATCACATGGAGAAGCATTTCTTTCGCTTTTTTCACATCGCTTTAATGAGAAAGCTCTCTATCTTTTAGATGAACCAGAAGCAGCACTTTCCCCAGCAAGACAGCTTGCGTTACTAAAAACAATTCATGATCTTTCTAAAAAAGGGAATGCACAATTTATTATCGCTACACATTCTCCTATTTTATTAGGCTATCCAGAGGGAGTTATCTTGAATTTTGATTCTTCTTCTCTTGAGGAAATCCCTTATGAAATGACAGATCATTACCAAATTACACATTATTTTTTACAAAATAGAGAAAGAATGCTTCATCATCTACTGACAGAAGAAGATGAAACAAAATAGAAAGAAGGTGTAATATGCTAGAGTATTTTTTAATGTTAAGTCCAAGGAGTCAAGTTGCTTGTTTAGTTCTATTAAGTGAGAAGGTTGTAGATCGATTAAGGGGGATAGAAGGGTATCCAGAAGCAAAAGGAGCGCTGAGACGCTGTGCGGACTGGTCGAAAGTTCAAAGAGAAAAAGGAGATAATTTGTACTCATTGCTTGAGGATGGAAGCGATGAGTCAGGTTTATTTAATTATACAGGGTATATAGATATGGAAGAGGAGACTGAACAGGTTTGGGACTGTGTTGTGAGTACAGTAGCGTATACTGCTTATTGGGCGTATGCCTATGAGGGACAGAAGTATGTTCCTCAAACGCTTGAAAGCATTGATGAAGAGCTTATCGAACATTTTTTGGCGAGCTTTTATGCGCTTGATCCGAGTCATCAGCAAATAGTGGCTGAAACTATTGCCGAAGTAGAAAGCTTTCTCATATAAGAAAATTCACTATACCAAGCAATTCTTCTTTGTAGTTTTTAAAATTCGTTTTATAATAGAAAAGTTACTCCTCTATAACAGATATCGTATAGGGGATGAGTTGTGATAAGGAGGTTTTCTGGATGAGAAAGATCTATTTACTTTCGCTTGTACCCTTTATTGCTATATTAGGGTTTCTTCCCTTTGTAAACAGAATAGAGCCTTTTGTATTAGGCTTACCTTTTAATATGTTTTGGATGGCTTTATGGACAGTGTTAACATCAGTCATTCTAGGCATTATGTACAAATTAGACCCGCGAAACCGGGAAGGGGAAGAAAAATGAATTTGGCACTTTTTATTATTTTAGCATTTTTACTTTTAGCTCTTTATTTAGGTATCCGTGCTTCAAAGGGAAAAGAAATGAACTTAGAAGAGTGGACAGTAGCAGGCCGCGGCTTTAGTGGGATATTTGTTTTTCTACTGATGGCGGGGGAAATTTATACAACGTTCTCCTTTTTAGGAGGAAGCGGCTGGGCGTATGGAAAAGGAACACCTGCTTTGTACGTTATGATCTATATTACGCTTTCTTATGTTCTCTCATATTGGCTTCTTCCAAGCATTTGGAAATATGCTAAGGAACATAATTTAGTTTCTCAATCAGATTTTTTTGTAAGTAAATATAAAAGTCCGTATTTAGGTGTGCTAGTAGCAATCGTTGGTGTTGTTGCGATGATTCCTATTATTGTTGTTCAGCTTAAAGGGCTTGGAATTATCGTGTCACAAGCTTCATATGGAGCTATTTCTCTCTCAACAGCCGTTTGGGTAGGAGCGATTTGCTTGACGGTGTATGTGATGATTTCGGGCATTCACGGTTCTGCGTGGACAGCGGTTATTAAGGATCTTATGATGGTTAGTATTATTGGATTTTTAGGAGTGTATTTACCTCTTCATTATTATGGAAGCTATCATGATATGTTTCAAGCTATTTACAGTTCAAAGCCTGAGCTTTTAAAGCTACCAGATGAAGGCTATAGCGTGTCTTGGTTTATTTCAACCGTTATTTTACTTGTGCTTGGTTTTTATATGTGGCCACAAGTATTTAGCTCAACATATACAGCGAAGAGTGGAAAAGTCTTTCGCAGAAATGCAATAATTAGTCCACTTTATACACTTATGCTTCTTTTTGTCTTTTTTGTAGGATATGCAGCTGTTTTAAAAGTTCCGGGCTTGCAGGGGGGAGACGTTGATTTAGCTTTATTAAGCTTATCGATTCAGACGTTTGATCCATGGTTCATTGGAATCATTGGAGGTGCAGGGCTGCTAACAGCGCTTGTGCCTGGCTCCATGATTTTGCTCAGTGCTTCAACGCTATTATCAAAAAATGTTTATAAAGTATTCGTTCCATCTGCACCTGATGAGAGAGTTGTTAAATTAGCTAAAACGCTTGTTCCTTTTATTGCTCTTATTTCGGTTTATTTTACACTAAATGAAGGAACAACTCTCGCAACCATTTCACT
Source organism: Priestia sp. TRM10 (assembly GCF_057808375.1). Lineage (NCBI taxonomy): Bacteria > Bacillati > Bacillota > Bacilli > Caryophanales > Bacillaceae > Priestia > Priestia sp. TRM10. Next base: position 390,365 of record NZ_JBJZOT010000015.1, on the reverse strand, counting down.
TATGGGCTATAACATTATGACGCAGCTTTTTCCAAGTTTAATTTTTAGTTTGAGAAAACGCAACTTTGTAACAAAGCAAGGAGCAGCATCAGGTATTATTGTTGGACTTGCTACTGTAACTTATATCACGCTAAGCGGAACAACGATTGCAACATTGTTCCCTAACATACCTCAGGGAGTAAAAGATTTGAATATTGGATTCATTGCATTATTTATTAACGTAATTGTAACGATTATTGTAAGTTTAATGACGAAAAAGATAAATAAAGGACAAAGCAACATATAAGATAGCCTTAATTCCTCCATTGCAAAATGGAGGGATTTTTCATGAACAGCAGGTCAAAATGTTAGGGTGATAACTAGCTTTTAACAATCCAGTATTCATCAAAAAAAGGTCTGAAATTAAATTCAGACCTTTTTTTATTTAAGCTTCAACGCGTGTGAAAAAGTTTGGTAAATAGTCTTTATGCGCTTCTAGCATTTCATCTAAAATGACTTTAGCCATTTTATCAGATGGTACAAGTGGATTAATTGTTAAGGCAAGAAGAGCTGTGTCATAGTTTCCTGTTACAGCAGCTTCTGCGGCAACGCGTTCAAATGATTTAATTTGGCTAACAAGTCCTTGAGCAGCAACCGGAATTTCACCGTTCACAACAGGACGAGGCCCTTCTTTTGTAATAACGCAGCTTACTTCAACAGCAGATTCTGCTGGGATAAATGAGATTGCTCCATTATTGATTGTGTTAACAGGTTGAATATCTCGTTTATCGTTATAAATAGAAGAAATTAAGCGAACAGCTGCATCGCTATAGTAAGCACCGCCACGTTCTTCTAACTGAGGTGGTTTTACGGCTAGATTTTCATCTTTGTACAGTTCGAATAGTTCAGTTTCTAGCTTTTTCACAACTTCCGCGCGCGTTGTGCCTTCTTCAAAGTTTTTAAGCTCTTTTTGCAGCGTTTGTTCTTTTTTATAGTAGTACAGGTGGTATGGGCATGTGAGCGCATTTAAAGCTTTTAAGAATCCAGGCTCCCATTCTTGACCTTCGATGTTTTTCACAAAGCTGCTGTTTTCAGGATCTGATAGCTTTTCAATTACTTTTTCTTTTACGCTAACTCCGTCCAAATAAACATCTAGTCCATATACCATATGATTTAAACCAGCAAAATCAATAGAGATTCGAGAATGATCAACGTCTAATAATTTAGCAATCCCCATTTCCATTCCGATTGGTACATTGCACAAGCCAACAATTTTTTTATGATTGCTATAACGAAGAACAGCTTCAGTTACCATACCAGCTGGGTTTGTAAAGTTAATGAGCCAAGCGTTTGGACATAGTTCCTCAATATCGTTTACGATGTCTAAAATAACAGGAATTGTACGTAGGCCTTTGAAAAGTCCACCTGGCCCGTTCGTTTCTTGCCCTAATACACCATGTTTTAATGGAATGCGCTCATCTTTTGCACGAGCATCAAGAAGACCAACGCGAAGTTGTGTTGTAACAAAGTCAGCATCTTTTAAGGCTTCTCTACGGTCTAGAGTTAAATGAACTTCAATATCTAATCCAGCTTTTGCAATCATGCGTTTTGCGAGATTGCCAACAATCTCTAGTTTTTCTTTTCCTTCTTCTATATCAACAAGCCAAAGCTCTCTTAGTGGCAATTCATGATAATGTTTAATAAAACCTTCTACTAGTTCAGGTGTATAGCTTGAGCCTCCACCAATAGTTACAATTTTAATTCCTTTTGACATTGTGAAAACCTCCAATAACTAAAATTGAGTGCACATTAAGTGTAATCGCTTTACTAAAAGGGAGTAAATAGAGAGAGGGTGTTTAGGTTTTTATGACGTTAAAAGGCATTTGTTACATTTCCGAAACACTATGTTTCATGTTATTCTTAAAAAGAAGGAGGGGGAACATGTTTTCAAGTGAAATGATTTCTTCGTTTAATGAACTTGAAACTGCTTTATATAACTACATTTGTAAAAATGGAGAAAAGGTCGTATATATGCGAATTCGCGATCTTGCTAATGAAACGCATGTTTCAACGTCCACTATTTTACGATTTTGTCGGAAAATAAACTGTGAAGGTTTTTCAGAGTTTAAAGTAAAATTGAAGCTTCATTTAAATCAATCGCAGGAAGTTAAAGTAAAAAGCAGCCAATATGCTCTCTCAGAGTTTGTAGAAAGAATTGAGAGTTTTCAAGAAGGAATAAAGAGAGCAGTCGATCTTATTACAAGTTGTGATAACGTTATTTTTATTGGAACAGGAAGCTCTGGTATTTTAGCTGAATATGGTGCTCGATATTTTTCGAGTATTGGAAAGCTATCTATGTATGTAAAAGATCCTTATATGCCTATTCAGGCAAATTTTTTACATAATAGTACAACAATAGCTCTGTCTGTATCAGGAGAAACTAGCTTTACCGTGTCCCACATTCATCAGTTAAAAGAGAGCGGAAGTCACATTGTGAGTATTACAAATAACAAACATTGCACAATGAGCAAGATGGCTGATGTGAATATTTCTTATTATGTAAACGAAGAATGGATAAATGGAGCGAATATTACAACACAAATGCCTGTTGTCTATCTTTTAGAAGAGATGGCGCGTGAGGTACACCGTGTTTCAACAAGAGCAAAAAATTAGAAGCTTTTTCTTTCAATTGTGTAAGGTTGAACAAATTGAACGTTGTCTCAATGGAAAAGGTCATTTACAATAAAAGAAATCAATTATTTTGGGGAGGTAGTATTTACATGGAAAGCAAGAAGTTTACTGGTTATGTTGGTACATATACAAAAAGGGGAAGTAAAGGAATCTATTCCTTCACACTTGATGTGGAAAATGGAACGCTTTCTTCTGTGAAGGAAGCGGCACATGTAGATAATCCTACATATTTAACATTAAGTAAAGATGAGAAATATTTATACTCTGTAGCAAAAGTAGGTGAAGAAGGTGGACTTGCTTCATATGCTGTCACCGGAGGAGAACTGAAAGAACTTAATACAGTAACAGCAGAAGGAGCACCTCCTTGTCATGTAACAACAAATGATGAAAATACAGAAATTTATACAGCAAACTATCATAAAGGCACAATTGAACTATATGAAGTTAATGAGCAGGATGGCACTGTAAATACTGCACTTGACATTGTTGCGCATGAGGGATCTGGTCCACATGAAAGACAAGAAAAGCCTCATACACACTATGCAGGACGAACGCCTGATGAAAAATATATACTTGCTATTGATCTAGGAAGTGATCAAATTGTAACATATATAAGAGAAGGTAAAGAACTTAAGCAAGTAGCTACACTTTCTACGAAAGAAGGAAGCGGTCCACGTCACATTGCATTCCATCCAAATGGAAAGTATGCATATGTTATGACAGAAATTAGCTCAGAAGTTATTGTACTTCGCTATGATGAACAAAGCGGTGCATTTACTGAGCTTCAATACATTTCAACTATTCCAGAAGACTTTACGGAGAACAATCAAGGAAGCGCTATCTATTTATCACATGACGGACGATTTGTTTATGCGGGGAATCGCGGACACAATAGCATTGCTGTATTCAAAGTTCACGGTGATTCAGGATTGCTTACATTTGTGGAACATACGTCAACAGAAGGAGACTGGCCACGTGATTTTGTATTAGATCCAACAGGGAAATTTGTGGTCGCTTCAAACCAAGAGTCGGACAATCTTGTTCTGTTTAGAAGAGATGAAGAAACAGGAAGACTTTCCCTTCTTCAAAAAGATGTAACTGTTCCAGAGCCAGTATGTGTGAAATTTGCGACACTTCCACAATAAGAATAAAAAATAAAATCGGTTTTGGGAGGAATCCCAAAACCGATTTTATTTTCGTTGTTCATTTAAATAATGATGCCAAATGTCTTCTTCTTCCGCTGATGTTTCACCAATGAGCGTAGAGAAATCAACTTTTTGACTGAAAAGGTCTTTTAAAAGATTAAACTGTTGAAAGGATCCTGAAAATTTTGTAAGAGAAGAAGAACGAGCAATTTTTTCTAGGTTTACTATTTCTGAACCTCTCAGCTCTAAGTCTTTAAGCTGAGGAAGGGTTGCTAATGCTTCGGCATCTTTTACAACACAATCAGAAAAAGTAAGCTGTTTCAGTTTCTTCATCTTCTTCATAAAATCAAGATGAAGAAAAGATCCTTCTGAAATCTCAAGTGTTTGAAGGTTTGTTAGTTGTTCAAGAACTGCTATTTCTTCTTGCTTTACATTTTGTAAGCTTGAAATAGACAGGTGTTTTAATGTCTTTATTTTTGAGAGAGCATGAAGTTGCTCACCATTTTCAATAGAAACAAAAAGAGACTGAATGGATAGCTGTGAAAGTCCGCTGTAATTAAGATGTCCCATCTCTTTTAAGTGAAGCGTTTTTAAGACTGGAAATGAAGCAAGCTGTGATAAATCTTTTAAGGCTGTTGCGCTTACGTTTAATTCCTTTAAATGTTGAAGATGACTAATTGATCTTACATCTTCAACAGGGGTATGTGCTAAAAATAACTTTTTTAACCCATTCATCCTTGCAAGAGGACTTAAATCTTTCACATTATTGCCACTTAAAATAAGCTCTTTCATTTCTGTACATAGAGAAAGAGGTGAAAGGTCATTTACCTTTGGACCTCTTAGAAAATAAAGTTGTTTGCTTTTTATAAACTGCTGTGGAGACAAAGAGGTTTCATCAACAATTTCTCTCCATGATGAGTTAAGCGAACTATACCACTTTTCTAGCTCGTTTGGTGATGTAGAAGCAAACTGAGGACGAAGTACCGGAAGACTCATATCAGACAGCTCATCAAAAAAATGATCGCCACCGCTGTCTCCATATGACCAGGATACTGTGTCACCCTCATTATATATCGTATAATTTCCGCTTTGAATTGTTTTTAACATAAAGCGAAGAAAGTCATTCAGGCTTTGGGCAATAACATATTTTGTCTCTTCATCTCGTCCAAAATTAATAACTTGGCCCTTCATTCCTTGCACATCAGGAGAGAGATCAACGCCCATATTATTGCCACCGAAATCTTTGCTAATAGGGATCCATTTAGAGTTTGTATATAGTTCTTCTATCCAGCCAGTTGGCACTGAGTAAGAATCAATTTCTTCATTTAAATCAGTCCCTATACTTTTCCATACCCTCCATTCTTCTAAAAGCCCATCTAATGAAAGAAAAGGAAGACCAAAGAAAAAACCTGGCCCATTTTCTCCTTCTCCATCACTATAAAGGTATAGTTGACGAAGTTCGCTTGGAAACGTAACGCCAATTTCTTTTTCTACTTCTTTTATCTTTTCCTTTGAGGCAGGAGGATTAAGAAAGGAAGAAAATAAAGGGGTCATTTCTTGTTCGAGATCCTTCATAAGAGCATTCATACCGGTTTCTCCTTTATCTTTTCTTTTTATCATACAATAAATAACCATTTCCATAAATAGTGAAAAGGTGGGGTATAGTGGTAGAAGAATAGCTGCTCACTACATTTTTAAAATAAGTCGTTTCCAATATGGATTGTTTTGTTGTATAATGGATAGCGTTGGCTTGCAACCAAATCTACAATTGAACAGGATGTTTTAACTATGGAAAACAAACAATATAGAGTATTGCTTTATTATCAGTACGTAAAAATCGAAAATCCAGAAGAGTTTACGGCTGAACATTTAGCATTTTGTAAAGAACTTGGGCTACTAGGTCGTATTCTAGTTGCTGATGAAGGTATTAACGGAACCGTTTCTGGAACAGTCGAACAGACTGAACAATATATGAAAAAAATGCATGCGGACCCACGTTTCGCAGATATGGTCTTCAAAATTGATGAAGAAGATGAGCATGCATTCCAAAAAATGCACGTTCGTTATCGTCCAGAGCTTGTAAATCTTCAGCTTGACGAAGATATTAACCCACATGAGTTAACAGGGAAATATCTTGAGCCAAAAGAATTTTATGAGCAAATGCAAGATGACAATACGCTTGTTATTGATGCACGTAACGACTATGAATATGATGTTGGTCATTTCAGAGGAGCGATCCGTCCGGATATCCGTACGTTCCGCGAGCTTCCTGAGTGGATCAAAGAAAATAAAGAACTGCTTGATGGTAAAAAAATCTTAACGTACTGCACAGGCGGAATTCGCTGTGAGAAATTCTCAGGATGGCTTGTACGTGAAGGATTTGAAGATGTTTCTCAACTTCACGGCGGAATCGTAACGTACGGTAAAGACCCTGAAGTGCAAGGTCAACTTTGGGATGGACAATGCTACGTGTTTGATAAGCGTTTAACAGTTCCTGTTAACAGAGTAGAACACGTTGTTGTTGGGAAAGACTACTTTTCAGGTGAGCCTTGTGAGCGCTATGTAAACTGTGCAAACCCAGAATGTAACAAGCAAATTATCTGTTCAGAAGAAAATGAACACAAATATATGCGCGGCTGCACGCACGAATGTCGTGTGACACCAAGAAACTTATATGTAAAAGAGCACGATCTTTCAGAAGAAGAAATTCAAGAAAGATTAGCTGTTATTGAACGTGAAGAAGCAGCAGTGAAATAAAAAATCCTCCTTTTTAGGAGGATTTTTTTATACACATTTAAGCAAGCTATAGCGCTGTGTTAAGGCGTCTAAACGATGTTTAACAAGCATATGAAGTTCAGCTTTGTACACAGTGCTTAGGGCTTTTTTGACGTTCATTTTTATAATAAAGGCATTAATTTGGTCTTTTACATAGTTCTTTACTTGATTTTCGTAGAATAAATGTTTTGAACGAAGTTTTTGTTCTACGTCGCGTACTAAGGAGAAAGAAAATTGAACAAGTTCATAGTCAGGTTGAAGCATGAAATCTTGGATTCTCATAAGATAGCCTCCTTATTTACATTGTTGTAATAAAGTTTACAAAATATCAACAGAGAAGTCACTCAAAAGTTGTCGAAAATAAAATAATTAAGAATCACTCTTTATATGTATGATAAAAAGAGAAAGAGGTGTACAAAAGAGGTAAATAAATTTTATACCCGTATTTTAAGAGGGGAAAACAACAAAGCGTACTTTCTATCATATATAGAAAATACGCTTTATTTACTGACCGTAAAATAAAGTATACGCTTTCAAAAGGGGCGAGTAAAATCACTAGGGCTAAAAAAGAAGCTCCATGTCAGGTTTTTTTTCGCTATTTTCATTTTTGAACTTATTTAATTTTACTAAAATGAGGGATCCCCTCCAAGTTAGAAAAGTAGGAATTTGGAAATGCTATTATAGGGATAAAGTAACAATTTTTGGGAACGGAAGTGTAGTAAAAGGTTTTTTTAAACGTGTTTAGGGAATAAGAAAAAGAGAAAAATTTGTTATGAGGGAAAGCAAACAACCTAAAGCAGATTGTTTGCTCGTCTATCATCCTTTTGAAATAATAAGAAGAAATAAAAGAAAAAGGAGTTTGATACATATGAAAGTATTACTTATCGGCGCCAACGGAGGAGTTGGACAACATATCGTGCCACTTCTTCAAAACAGCACAGAGCATAGCGTACGTGCAATGGTTCGCAAAGAAGAACAAGCTGAAAAATTAAGAGATAATGGCATTGAAGCTGTTGTGGCAAGTCTAGAAGGCACAGTAGACGAGATTGTTGAAGCGGGAAAAGATTGCGATGCATTTATCTTCTCAGCAGGTTCAGGTGGAGGTACAGGAGAGGACAAAACTCTTCTAGTAGATTTAGATGGTGCGGGAAAATCTATCGAAGCGGCTGAAAAGCTTGGAATTAAACGATTTGTGATGGTAAGTGCTCTTCAAGCCCATCACCGTGAAAATTGGAACGGAAACTTACTTCCATACTATGTTGCGAAGCATTATGCAGATAAAGTATTAGAAAGCAGTTCACTGAACTATACAATTGTTCGTCCAGGGGGTCTTCTAAATAATGCTGGAACAGGTAAAGTTAAAGTTTCGGAAAATCTAGAAAGAGGATCTATTCCACGTGAAGATGTAGCAAAAACGGTTGTAACTGCTCTTACAGAAGAAGCAACGTTTAAACGTGGATTTGATTTAGTTTCTGGAGAGCAAGACGTTTCGGAAGCACTACGTTCTTTATAAGTAAAAAGACTAAGAGAGAGAGAAGGAGGTGGCCTTCTCTCTTTTTTTTGAAAAAGAAGCAAAAAAAGAATAGATCGAACGGACTATCCTAAAATCCATTTACATCCTTTTATAGAAAAAGGTTAATGTTAAAGAAAACAATAACTATAAACCCTATTATAGCAATGAATGTTCGTTATTTTCTATATTAGTAAAAAGGAGGCGTATATCTTTCTTTTGGGTATTTTACACTATAAAAAATGGTTTTTATATAGTGTATAAAAGGAAAAGGTATATGAAAAATAAGTAAATTTACTTACATGATTTACCTTGACCAGCCCCCAATTGTTACTTATTATGGAAAAAGAAGTTTTTAAGAGCTCTTATTCAGCGCTGATACATAAAAGAGTGAAGGGAACTAAAAAATACATATGGCAAATTCAGGTGAGGAATTGTGCTTTAAGTAACAGGAGGAGAACGCGTGATGTGGAAAAAGTTAAGTATTATAGGAATGAGTTCGGCACTGGCTTTAAGTTTAGCTGCATGTGGGTCTGAGTCAAGTTCGAAAGAAGAAGGATCTTCGTCTAAGAGTGATGTTATTGAAGCAACAATTAAAGATGCGGCATATGTAATTTCAAGTGAGGACGATGGTCAATCTGTAGACTCTGAAACAGGTCTTCTTGAGGTCAATGTGAAAGTTACAAACAAGACAAATTCTTCAATTATGCTTGATTCATATGATGGAGTTAAGCTTTATGATGGGGACGAGCAGATAGAACCTGAAAACGTATATGATACAGAAGTAGGCTTAGATGACGATAGTAGCGGCACTATTGGCGGCAAAAAAGTCAAGAATGTAAAGTACTACTTTAACGTTGAGAAAGATAAAAGTTATGAAGTTGGTTTAAAACCAAGAACAAAAGAAGTGGAAGATGAAGCTGAAGAAGTGATGCTCAAGCTAGATACAAAGAAATATGATGATAGTTTTGAGGCGCTTCAAGATCCTGCAAAAGCAGTTGAAGCATATGTGAAAACTCTTTACTTTGGTGAAGAAGATAAAAACTATGACAAACTAGTTTCAGCAGATAAAGAGAAAATAGAAGAACAAGCAAAAGAAGCATTTGTTGATAGAATGAGCACAGCAACTAGTGGTACAAATGTAGATGACTCAGAAATGAATAAGATGTATGACACTTATAAAGCAACGCTTGCAGAAAAGGCAAAACTAGAACCAAAAGTTGTAGCAAGAGGAAAAGATAAAGCAGAAGTGAAATTAAAGTATTCAAGCGTTTCGCTTTCCGACGTTTATGATTCTTTAGGTGATTATGCTAAGGAGTACATGGAACAAAATGCAACATTTGACCGAGAAGCCGCTTATGAATATGCAGTCACAAAATTTGATAAAATCATGGAAGATACAGATGCAAAGAACAGTTCATACGACATGACTATTGACTTAAAACTGAAAGACGGAAAATGGGAAATTGACTCATCTGCTGTAAAAGATTTTAACACAGCATTTGGTGAAGGACTGCTTTAATAAGGAGAGTAAAAATGAAGAAGTGGATACTAACTAGTGCCGCTATAGTCCTTTTACTCATAGTAGGGGCGAGCATTGTGATTCAACAAAACACACAAAGTCCTGAAGAAGCAGTCAAAGAGTTTGAGAAAGCTGTTTCAACAAAAGATACGGATTTATTGAGTGAGCTTATTGTTCCAAATAATGAAAAAGCACAGGTCAATAAAACTTCCCTACAAGCGTTTGCAAACTATTTACAATCTAATAGTAGCAGTCTAGAAGCGATTGAAGATAGCCTGGACGAGCAGCTTAAGGAAAAGAACTTTACTGAAACGAATTCACAGGTGAGTCTTGTGGAAGACGGAAAAGAGCTGTTGTTTTTTCCAAAGTATAAATTTGAGGTGAAAACAATAGAGCTCGCTATTAGGGGAGAACAAGAAGGCGAGAAAGTAACCCTTTCCTCCAATGGATTTAAAAAGGGGCTTCCGAAAGAGAAAGATTCTCTATATGGTCCATTTCTTCCTGGAGAATATACGTTTAAACTATCGGTAAAAACAGATCTTGCTACATTTATTGGAGACCGTAAAAAAGAGCTGTGGGGAACAGGGAAAACAAGTCTTCTAATTGACTCTGAAAAGATGGCTAAGTCTGATGAAAAAGTGAAAAAAGATTTGGTTTCGGCAGTAGAGCTGTTTAACAAAGATTTTTCACGCTACGAGACATCTGAGTTTCAACTTTCTGCTTTTTCAAACGCAACGCAAGAATTGAAGAGTGGCGAGTCCAATTATGGAGAAGGATTTGAAGAGGTCAAAGATGCCTTAGATGAAATTCAGTCTCAATATGAGGGAGGCATTGTTGATCTTGATTCTCTTGATATTTCGTATTTCGACGGAAAGTGGAAAGCAAATGCATCTGCAGCTGTTTCCTATATGAATAAAGTCAAGGTTAGCGGCGGAAAAGAATTTGAAGATTTGTCCTACGGAGCGCTTCGTGACTATCAGTTAGTTTACAGTGCAGAGAAAAAACAATGGCTGATTGATGACATGGACGAATATGATTACGATGATGACGAAGTAGAGAACTGGAAATATATTCAGGAGACAAATCCCAATAATCCTGTCTTCAAATGGACACGTGATGGGAAAAAAGATGAAGGTAGTTATTACTAATTATAATAGTAGAAAAAAGCTCTTATTTTTAAATAAGAGCTTTTTCTGCATTTTCTTACAATTTTTTACGTTTTTTTCATAGCTCCTTAACAATTAGCGTGTAGAATAAGCTGAAAGAAAAGGAGGAGAGAAAATGAAAGGACTTAAAGCTTCCTTAGCTCTTTTTACAGCAGCAAGCGCCTTTATAAGCAGTGCTTCTTTGGTGCAAGGTGAAGAAAGGGAGTTAACAGTAGACCGAGAAGATGATGCGCTTCAAATTAAAAAAATCGCAAGTTATGATAGTGGATCTGGTGAAGGCGGAACCGAAATATTAGTTTATGACATACATACAAAAAAAGCGTTTGTAACAAACAGTGCGAAAAAATCTATTGATATTGTTGATTTTTCAACATTAAACAAGAATGAAGACCTCTCTTTAAAGCCTTCTGCAAGCATTTCTTTAAAACAATTAGGAATTGAGAATGCGGATGGAATTACAAGTGTTGCAACACACCCGAAAGCGAACTTTATAGCTGCTGCTGTTCCGAGCAGTCCGAAGCAGGAAAATGGTTATATTGTATTGCTTGATAAAGAAGGGAATTTTTTAACAAAGATTGAGGTAGGGGCTCTGCCTGACAACGTTGTTTTTACTCCGGATGGAGAGACTCTTCTCACTGCAAATGAAGGTGAGCCAAGCAGTGACTACAAGCAAAATCCAGAAGGGTCTGTTTCCATTATTAATGTAAAAGAAATCAATAATCTTAAAAAGGAAGAAATGAGGAAATTGAATATTAAGGCGATAAACGTTTCTTTCGAAGATGTACCAATTCGGGGGGAAGTGAGAAAGAAGTCAAAAGGCACGTTAATGGAACAGCTTGAGCCCGAGTATATTACAGTTGATGAGAAAAGTGAGTATGCATATGTATCTCTTCAAGAAAATAACGCGATTGCAAAGTTGAACTTAAAAACGCAGAAGTTTGACGAGATTGTAGGATTAGGAGTGAAAGATCATTCTCTCAAAGAAAATGCCCTTGATGGAATGAATAATGGGAAAATTAATATTGAACCCCTGCCTGTTTTAGGAATGTACCAACCAGATGCGCTTGATTATTTTCAAAAAGGCAACAAAGGATATATCGTAACTCCGAATGAGGGAGATGCCCGCGACTATGAGGTTTATGGAGAAGAGAAAACGATCAAGGAACTTCTTAATAGCGGTGAGAAAATTGAACTGAATGCCACACACTATAAAGGTTTTACTCAAAAAGAAATAAATCAAATGGTCCAAAATGGGCTTTTCAACGAGAAAGAGCTTGGGGATTTAAAAGTAAGTATTGAAGAAGGGAAAAACAAAGACGGCGTCTATGAGTCTCTGTATTCTTTTGGAGGGCGTTCTTTTTCCATTTGGGATGCTAAAACATTAGAAAAAGTATATGATAGTGGTTCACAGTTTGAAGATATTACGGCTAAGGTTTATCCTGAAACGTTTAATTCCTCAAATGATAAAGTAAAACTAGATAATAGAAGTGATGATAAAGGGCCAGAGCCAGAAGCTGCAGAAGTAGGGGAAATTGGTGGTCAAACTTATGCTTTCATTGGTCTTGAACGGATGGGAGGCGTGATGGTTTATAATATCTCAAATCCTACAAAAGCACACTATACAACGTACTTTTCAAGTCGCGATATGTCAGAAGATGTGAAAGAAGATTCCGCGCCTGAAGGGATAACGTTTATTGATCAAAAGGACAGTCCAACAAAGACGCCGCTTTTAATCGTTTCTAACGAAGTATCAGGAACTGTTGCTCTGTATGAAATAGAAGGGAAAGCTAAAGAATTTAAAGATGTTCCAAAAACTCATTGGGCATACACATATATTCAAGAACTTGTAGAAAAAGGCATTGTAGATGGAAAAGAGGATGGTACTTTCTCTCCTCAAGAAGAAGTAACACGGGCTCAGTTTGCTAAAATAGTAAAAAGAGCGTTAAATATCCCGTCTGTTTCTCACACTGCTCCTTTTAAAGATGTTCCAGAATGGGTAAGTGACGATGTTAATGCCCTGTATCAAGCAGGAATTATCCAAGGCAAAACTAAGGAAATTTTTGAGCCTGAACAATCCATTACCCGTCAGCAAATGGCTCTTATGATTATGAGAGCATATGAATGGAAAAAAGGAAAGCTTTCTCATGTTGAACGAGCACCATTTAAAGACAGAGGAATGATTTCAGAAGAGGCGCAGGAGAAAGTTGATGCTCTTTATACATTAGGAGTTATGAGTGGGAAGAACAGCGGCAATTTCTCACCATATGAATCGTCTTCGCGGGCTCAAGCTGCAAAAGTACTCTCAAAACTCTTATCTTCTCTAGAATAAAAAAGCAAGCCTAATAAAAGGCTTGCTCTTTTATTATTTTACATCTTGGACTTCTTTTGAAACATTTTTCATTGGTTTTGGTTTCTTTACATTTTGTGTAAGGCGATCGATCTTAGCAATATCATAAACGCCTGCTCCGACGATCTCTGCTACATCTTGAAGTTTTTCTTTACTAATCTTGTCAACGGTATCATCTGGGGTATGATACCATGGTTCTGTTGGCTCATGAATAAATAATGCAGATGGTATGCCAACTTCAGCGAAAGGAACGTGATCGCTTCGGTCTCCCTGGCCATATGGAGTTCGTTCTCCATTCAATCGCTCACTAGCATCGCCTGCAACATCTGTTACTGTGTTAGGCTGCCCACTTACGGTATTCATCACAAGGTCGCCTGCATCTTTGCTTCCAACCATATCAAGCTGGAACATTGCGCGCGTTCTAAAAATATCATTTTGTCCAAGCGAATCTACGTATTTTGTAGAGCCGATAAGACCGTTTTCTTCTGCTCCAAATGTTACAAAACGAAGTTCAGTATCTGTCTTAGCTTTTGCCATCACTCTAGCTAGCTCTAACGTTACAGCAACACCTGATGCATCATCATTTGCTCCTGGTGCTCCCTCAACAGAGTCATGATGAGCCCCAACAACGACAATTTCGCCTGTATCTTTTTTCTGATTTGAAGCTTTTTTCGTTGCAATTACATTGTGAGAAGTTCGTGTTTCTAATTTTGAACCTTCAACTGCGACTTCAGCATTTACAGTTTCTCCGTCTTGGAGCTTTTTAGCGAGTTTTTCACCAACATCTTTTGGTAAAGAAAGAGCAGGAACATAAGCATCATTAGCTCCACCGAGGGTTCCATTTAGCTCACCGTCTTCATTGTTATAAATGATGACCGCTTCCGCTCCTTTTTTGGCTGCATTTAGTACTTTCTCAGCAAAAGAGATGTTTCCACGTTCAATTAAGGCAATTTTTCCTGTCAAATCAAGATCTTTTACATCGTCTTCAGTACCTAACCCAACGTACTGAAGCTCACCTGTTGCTTGTCCATTTCCTGTATATGTTAAAGCTTGAGGAGTGTACTCTGTATTATCGTCCTTAATATCTAATGAGAGCGTTGTTGGTGGAACATATGCTTCAAAAGTAAACGGCTGAATTTGAACATTATATCCATACGAAGAAAATTTCTGCTGTATGTATTGAACAGCATTATATTCAGCAGGAGTGCCTGCTACTCTTGGTTGTGAAGACAAGCGGGAAATATGACTGTATATGTTATTAACATTAACACTTTGAACGATTTTTTGATCTTCTTTTGTAAGTGCGGATGTTTCAACTTGTGAAGCTGCAAACGAAGAGGATGGGATTCCAAAAGTACTTGTTGCTAGTCCTGCTACAAGTGCGACAGAAAGTAGTGGTTTTCGAAAAGGATATCGTTTCATAAAAAAACCTCCTAGTTTTTACTATCTTCATTATTAATGTTATAATATTTTAAAAATTTAGTTAAGTTAGAAAAGTACTAGTTGTAAATAATTTGTAATGAATATAGTAAAATAGAAATGTAGGGATAATTTATCACATTAGTAAATACTAGGATTAGTATTCAAAGGTTAAGATTAAGAAAGGAAATACAGGAAAAAGATTGAAGTATAGCCATTAAAAATATGTGGTTTATTTTCAATAAATAAAGGAAAATGAGTATAGTAAAAGAATGATAGGGATTAAATGGAATGGAAATTAAAGAATGTAGGTCTATTTATACAATACTTTTATCCTATTTGTTATTAAACCTAGAATATTTTAGCCGATGTAAAAAAGAGAGGTAGAGTTTATGGAGGTGTACAGCGGTGGGAAACAGAATTACGTTAGATTATAATGCTCAAAGCTTACGATTTTTATTAGAAATGATTTGTGAAAAGAAAAACCAGTTTACTCACCAAGATCTCGTTTATTGGTGTGATAAATTTGTCATTAAATATTATAAATATGAAGAGCACTCATACATAGAAGATTTACGAGATCAGAAAATAAAAGAAGAAGCAACAGCTTTTCAAGTGGCGCAAAATATAGGATGGCAATGGTACGTACATATTGCTCAACACTATACACCACTTGAAGTTGTGCAAGCAGACTTAAATACTGTTCAACTGCCTCTTGAACTTTTTCAAAGTTGGTATGAACAGATGAATCTTTCACGAAATTGGGAAGAAGTTTTTGAAGCGCGTTACGAAGAGAAGCAAAAGGAAGAAACGACCCTTTCAAGAATTAAAACATATGGAAGACGTAGAAAGAGAGATATTTACAGAGAAATAGAAGGAGGAAAAGTAGAAGGCCAGTTTTATTAGGTCTTCTGCTTTTTTTCTGTAATGATTTTGTTAGTTTTCAACATTTCGTGGGAAAACCAGTTTGTCCTTATATAAAAGATAGAAATATATCTTATTTCATAAAATATTGTCAAACGATTTATAGGTTGGGGACGTTTGTGAAGCGAAGATAGCGGGGAATACATTTATATCATAAAGTGACGTGCTACAAGAAACGTTAAAAAAGGGAGGGAGACAAATGAAATACAAAGTAAAGCATTGGTTAAGACTAACAACGGACGAACGCTACCTTTTACTTTTGGCAACTTCTATGATACAAAAAGAAAAACGTTAATAAAATAGAGGATAAGTCCGCTGCTAGTCTTCATAATGAAGAGGGCAGCTTTTTTGTGAGGAAAACTTGATATAATGAAAGAATAAGAGAAGGAAAAAAGGAGAGATGAGGATGAAATTGGATACTGTATATTTATGTTCTCCAAGCAAGACAGTAAGTGAAGATGCTTATGTTATAAATGAAAAACAAAACATTTATGGGGTCTTTGATGGAGCAACACCTGTCACTCCTTTTCAAAATAGCAAAGGACAAAATGGAGCATATCTAGCTTCTCGTTGCTTTCAAACATATTTTACTGAAGAGGTGAGACAAGAGGAGAGTTTGTTAGAATCCGTTGTTAAAGCAAATAAAAAGTTATTAGAGATGATGAAAAGTCATCATATCTTAATTCATAAAAAAGAAGAACTTTGGTCAACATGCGTAGCCTTAATAAAGTTGGAAAAAGAGAAAATTCAGTTTGCACAGCTTGGTGATTCAATGATTGTAATGGAAAATAAAGAAGGCAAAGTTACTGTTCTCACGAAAGATACGGTAAAAGGGATAGGATTTCGTGCAAAACAAAAAAGAGAAATGGAGCGTTTAAGAGGAAAAGAGAACAACGATGAAGATTTTTACCAAAAAAACTCTCTATATTCTTTACGTTATAACCGAACACTAGCGAACACCCCTAATGGCTATTCTGTTGCAAATGGAGAAGAAGAAGTAAGAAAGTATATTCAGTATGGAGAGATTCAAAAAAATGAGGTTAGCTGCTTATTACTCGTAAGCGATGGATTTTTTCATCCATCAGAAAGTTTAGAAACTACATATCAACATATTCGTTCCGGAGGATTAGAACGCTATGCATACAAGTTGGCGAAGTTAGAGAGTGAAAATAACCTACACTCAGATGATAAGACAGGTATCTTGCTTCAGTTTTAAGGTAGAAGAGGGGGAGTAACAATGGCTCGATATGCAATCGTAACAGGATCTTCAAGCGGATTTGGCTATGCGGTTTGTTTAAGGCTTGCACAAGAAGGGTTCTATGTATATGCAACAATGAGGAATATTGCAAAAGGAAAAGACTTGCTCGAGGAAGCTGAACAGCTCCAAGTTAAGCAATATATTACTGTAAAAGAACTTGATGTAACGAGTGAAGCATCACTTGCAGCTTTTCGCGAAGAACTAGCACAAATAGATGAAGTGGATGTGCTTGTTAATAATGCAGGATATGCAGGAGGCGGATTTGTTGAAGACTGCGAGTTAGCAGATTTTAAACAACAGTTTGATACAAATGTGTTTGGAGTCATCGCTCTTACAAATCTTGTTTTACCAATTATGCGACAAAATCGAAAAGGCACTATTATTAATATTAGTAGCATAAGTGGGAAAATAGGATTTCCAGGCCTTTCTCCTTATTCCTCTTCAAAGTTTGCGCTTGAAGGATTTAGTGAAAGTTTGCGCCTTGAAATGAGACCATTTGGTGTTTATGTGGTGCTAATAGAGCCAGGATCATATAATACAAACATATGGACAAAAGGAAAAAAGGTCGCAAAAAGAGAACAGTCTGCATACGTGGCACAAATGAAGAAAATTGAAAATTACATTGAAGGCGGAAAAGATCGTTTAGGAGATCGGGGGGAAATAGCTGATCTAGTAGCGAAAATCGCTAATCATCGCTCTCCATCACTTCGCTATGCTGTTGGCAAAGGAGTAAAGTTGAACCTTTTTGCGAAAACAATACTCCCTTGGAAGTGGTGGGAAAAGATTGTATTAAAGCAGTTAAAATGAGTCTTTTTTGTAGGGAAGTACTCATTTTTTTGAAAAAGTATTGTCCGAAGTGATGATAATGATTATAATTATCAATGAGAATAAAAATCAATCAAAAATTTAAGCGTGTATATAAAAATAATAACGTGTTAATAGAAAACTTTAGGATGAAAGAAGAGGTGGAACGGGATATGTCTATTATGGAAACGAAAGAGCTGTCTATTTCTTACGGAGATCGTAAAATTGTAAGCGACTTAACAGTGGAAATCCCAAAAGGAAAAATCACCACAATTATTGGACCAAACGGATGCGGAAAATCAACAATTTTAAAAACAATGTCACGTATTTTAAAACCAACGTCAGGCGATATTTACTTAGATGGTAAAGCTATTCAAAAGCAATCTACAAAGGAGATTGCGAAAAAGATGGCAATTTTACCCCAAATTCCAGAATCTCCAGGTGGCTTAACAGTAGCTGAACTTGTTTCATATGGACGTTTTCCACACCAAAAAGGATTCGGAAAATTGAAGGAAAGCGATAAAAATATTATTTATTGGGCTCTTGAAGTAACAGGGATGTTAGAGTTTAAAGACCGCCCTCTGGAAGCTTTATCAGGTGGGCAACGTCAGCGTGTTTGGATTGCTATGGTTCTTGCGCAAGAAACAGATTTGCTTTTGCTTGATGAGCCAACTACTTATTTAGACTTAGCACATCAATTAGAGATTTTGCAGCTTCTTCAAACGCTTAATCAACAGGAGAACAGAACAATTGCAATGGTTATTCATGATCTTAACCATGCAGCTCGATTTGCTGATTATATGATTGCTGTAAACAGTGGAGAAGTTGTATGTAAAGGAACGCCTGATGAAGTGATGACCCCTGAAGTATTAGGAAAGGTTTTTGGAATTGATGCGGAGATTGTGCGTGATCCAAGAACAAACAAGCCCGTATGCTTAACATATGACTTGATGCCAGCAATTGGTGCTAAAACACCTGCTGCAGTCTAAAAAAGGCGGATTCTATCCGCCTTTTTTGCATGTTGAGAAGATATAAAAGTTAGCGATGTTCTTCTTGAAGTTCTAATAGGATATTGAGCTGCTCTTCCAATCGGTTTGTTTTTGGATTATGAGGTCCGTAGAACTGCTGATAAAATTCTAGCTGTTGTCGCGTTGAATTAATTAAAATCTCTAGCTCATCTATTCGCTCCATAATTAGATACCCCCTCAAATTAATAATATCAATAAAAGGATGATATTAGGAGTTGTTACAAAAAATGATAAAAAGGGAATATTTTTAGTTTCTTAAAAGGGTTTAATTATTAGTCGTAAAGTCACCTTAAAAAAGAGGAGTTTGGGGCTTTTTTCATGATAAATTGTTAAAAATATCTTCTGGATTTTGTTTCTGAATAAAAATGATTTATACTAGGTAGTAATCATCTTTTGGAGATGGTGTTCAAAAGCCACGTTTCTTGAATAAGAGCGTGGCTTTCGCTTATTTTATAATGAAACTAATGAATTTCTTATATAACTAAAATAACTGCATTCTGCCTTTTTTCACTTTTACAATTGGAGTAGACTTGTACTGGACATATTTTCTTTTTCTCTTACTTGATATTTAAAAGAATAAAAACGTGGGATAGTAAAAGAAAAGAGAATAAAATATTATAGAAAGAAGATGTTTAACATGATGTCCTTACATAGTCGTTCACCTCGAAATGAAGGTGACCTGACGTGAAAGTTGTTCCTTTTCTCATTACAATAGCAGTAGGAGTCCTTATATGGTTTATTCCAGAACCTAGTGGGGTAGATCCGAAAGCTTGGCATTTACTAGCCATTTTTGTTGCTACAATTATTGGTTTTATTCTTAAACCATTGCCGATGGGATCGCTTGCTATTTTGAGCTTAGCTGTCGTTGCAGTGACAGGTGTTTTAACAATTGACCAAACATTAAGTGGATTTGCCAATACAACAATTTGGCTAATTGTGATTGCCTTTTTCATTTCACGCGGCTTTATTAAAACAGGTCTTGGCACACGTATTGCTTACTTGTTTGTGAAGCGATTTGGAAAAAAGACGCTTGGCCTGTCGTACTCACTCCTTGTTAGTGATTTATTGCTTGCGCCCGCTATTCCAAGTAATACAGCACGTGCAGGAGGAATTATTTATCCAATCATTGCAGCTTTGTCAGAGACATTTGGCTCAAGACCAAATGATGGAACAGAGCGTAAAATGGGAGCATTTCTTTTAAAGGTTGGATTTCAAGGAAACTTAATTACCTCCACAATGTTCTTAACAGCCTTCGCACCTAATCCACTTTCAGCAAAACTTGCGCATGATGTAGCAGGTGTTAACATTACGTGGACAGGTTGGGCCGTTGCAGCCTTTGTTCCTGGAATTATTAGTTTGATTGTAATTCCACTGTTAATTTATAAAATTTATCCACCGGAAGTAAAAGAAACCCCGGAAGCTGCTTCTATTGCAGAAGGAAAGCTTGCCGAAATGGGGCCGATGAAGAAGGAAGAAAAGTTTATGATCGGCGTTTTCTTTCTTGTTCTGATCCTATGGATTTTTGGAGAGTCTTTCAATATTGCATCAACAACAACAGCTCTTATTGGTTTATCTGTTTTATTACTCACAGGCGTATTATCTTGGGACGATATTAAAAATGAGAAAGCAGCATGGGACACGCTTGTTTGGTTTGCGGCTCTTGTAACGCTTGCAACCTATTTAAATGAGCTTGGTCTTATTCCGTGGTTCAGTGATGTGATGAGCAACGTTGTTAGTGGATATTCTTGGATCTTAGCGCTTATTATACTTGCTATTATTTATTATTACTCACACTACTTTTTCGCAAGTGGGACAGCTCACGTTAGTGCGATGTATGCAGCCTTTTTATCAGTTGTTCTCGCTGCCGGGGCTCCAGCAATGCTTGCAGCCTTATTGCTTGCTTTCATTGCCGGTTTATTTGGAGCAACAACTCACTATGGTGTAGGACCTGCACCTGTATTATTTGGGGCAGGTTATATTCCGCAAAATAAATGGTGGTCAATTGGTTTTATCATTTCAATTGTTCATCTCATTATTTGGGTTATTATTGGTGGTCTATGGTGGAAAATCCTTGGGCTATGGTAAGAAAAGAAGAATAAGCCGCTTGCTATAGCAAGCGGCTTATTCTTCTTTATTTGCATAGATTTGTTCCGTGCTTCTCGAGTATATTTCAATCATATTTCCGAACGGGTCTTTACAATATACCATATAATAAGGTTTGTTCTCTTGAAGCTGCCACGTCTTACTTACGCGCTCTCCGCCTGTTTTTACAATTTTGTCTGCTAGTTCATCAACGTTTTTATGAATCACACAAATATGAAAAAAACCAGGCGTCCATGGCGGAGGGGGCGTTCCTTCTGTTTTTGGATGCTTGAATTCAAAAAGCTCAATGCCCACTCCATTTATAGCACTAAGATGAGCATTTCGTTTATGCGTAACTTCAGCACCAAATAAATCTTGCCCTAGATCACCTTTTTCTCCAGGTTTTGCTTTCATTGTGTAAGGCCCTGCAATAAGCTCAAAGCCCAATATGTCTTTATACCATGAAATGGCTTTATCTAAATCTGATACAGCTAAACCAATGTGTGTAATAGCAACCATAATATTACCTCCTGTTTCTTATCTTGTTGCCTTTTTGGGAGGATGATAAACACGAGGAGTAGATTAAATTAACAGACGCTTGTCCTTCTCAATTTTTCCTTTTAAAAGCTTAAGTTCTTCGCCTTCAGTAAGCAAATCAATAAGAACTCCGTTGAAAATATCATGATTTTGTTTTTTGTAATTAGATTGCAGATAACGTACTCTATACCATTTTTGATCATGTTCAAAGTACATATAGCGACCATGAGTATAATCTACCCAAAACTTCGCTTTCTTTCCGTTTAGTAATTTAGGAACATACCCCCATGTTCGTCCTTGATGAGAAAGTGACATAAGCGGTCTAGAGGTATTGATTGCTTCATAATAAAGTTTATGTTTTATATCAAATAGCATCATCTTCTATTTCCTCCTCTAGCTTTTTTAAAATTATAGTAGAGAAAGCATTCATTTATGTTTATTTAGGACAACTTTTTCGGTTTAGGAAGCAATTTTGAATAGAATTTTTGAAAAACAGCTATACTGATGTTACATCACTAACAGGAGGACAAAACATGAAGGAACGTTGCAACGTATGTAAACTAGAAAAGAAGCCACATAAACAAACAAAAGAAAACCGATATTGTGAAGATTGTTGGGACATTATTAATAAAAAATATGCGGTAGAATCATAAAAACCCTTCGTAATGAAGGGCTTTTATCGTTTATAAGGAGTTTTCAGATAAGGGAGAGAAATCTTCCTCTTGTTCTGACACATGATTCTTTTCAATTGGTGAGCGTTTATGATAACGTCCAAGTACTGCACTCATCATGAAAATAGCAATAAAAGAATAGAGAACATGAACAATTCCAAATACAAAGATTGCCCCACAAAGAATCATGAGATCTGTTGTAAACATCGTTTTTCCTGGATTAATACCGTATTTTTTATCAAGATATACACATAGCATGTTAATACCGCCAAGCGATGAGCCGTTTCGGAAGAGGAAAATTAGCCCAATCCCAATAAGAATTCCTGCAAGAGGCGAGGATAGAAGAGGGTGAGGAAGTGAAATAGGAAGCCATTCAGAGAAGAAGTCAGAAAGAAAAGAAAGAAGAGTTACGCTGACAAAGCTTCGAATGGTAAACAGCACACCAATTTGAGTAATAGCCATAAAATAGAACGGCAAGTTAATAATAAAAAATAAGATACCGAATGAAAGTCCTGTTAAAGGGTGTAAAACCATACCAAGTCCAGCAGTTCCCCCCATGACAAGATGTGAAGAAGTTAACAAGTTAATTCCGAGAGAAACGGCTATGCAGCCAATTATAATGGAGACCCAACGTTTTATGCTTTCCATACTTATACTCCTTTACTTTCTTGATTTACTTTATCAGTATAAGATAGTCAAGAATAGAAGAAAACAACTTTGTTAGATAATATGACAAAGAAATAGTGAATTTAGAAAGAAAAGTGTAATTTTCTGAATATTTTGTTATGTTTCTTGACATATAGTTTAAATATCTTGGAAAAAGGGCATAAAGAGAGATATCTCTATAAGAGAACACATATTTTATAAAGGAAAGGAGGAAAGAAAAATGAAAAGTTCAACAATAATGAAATGGATTACAGGTATATGTGAGGCATTGCTTGGTATTCCTTTTTTAGGAGGACTCTTTGTTCTTGCAAACGGATGGGCTCCACTGCTGTTTATGGGAATTGTTCATTTAATTACTCTTCTTTTATCTGTAAGAGATAATGAAAACAAGTATGGAAGTATTTTTGGAATTATCACTTCTGTTGTAGCATTAATCCCTGTTGTTGGAATGGTTATGCATATTATAAGTGCTTTAGTTTTATTTGTAGCAGCAATTCGCTCTCGTCGTAAAACTCAAGTTATGTAGAGGTTTACATATAGAAGTGAGGAAAGGCAAGCAGAAATGCTTGCTTTTTTATAATGGGGAAAAGCGGAAAAACGAGTAAAAAAGGAACAATTTGTGTTTTTTCGACATTTAATGAATAAACTATCGGTATTTGTCAATGTTAATAAGTGAACAAATTGTGAAATTTATGTGTCTAAAATATGAACTTTTTATTGAAACCTGTTCAATAATATGGTAATTTTAAAAAAAGGAGCTGATTTTCGTGAGATTAAAAAGAGGAAAAGGCCAAACAAACGAAATGACGGAAATGTGTAAATTGATCGCTTCTGGAGAACTTTTTGTGGGGGTAATTGTCTTTGGTTTAAGCTTTATTGCAAGCGATTACAACAAAGATCATATTCTTACAATGCTCGGATTAGGAATTATGGGAGCTGCAATGGCAATGTTTGGATTTGGTTTGTTTCTCGGATTGATGGATGGAATGAAAAACGAAAAAAAATTAGCGGCTGAGTACAAGCTGTCTCCACTTAAACCAAGCCGCCATACATTAAAAGAGAAAAATCCTGACTGGAAACCATTGCCTTAAGCAGTGGTCTTTTTTTTAGGAAGAAATTATTTCGGTGGAAATGGCAAGAGAAAAAATTCACAAGATAGCTTGCTTTTAAACAAGAAACTTTCGGTGTGGTTTAACATATCGTTTAAGCTCAAACGTCAGCTGTTTTCTTATCGTTGTTTCCTCTACAGCTTTAGCAATGTCCCTAGCGTCCGGGAAAATACCAAACTCGTTAAACCGAACGCGGATATTTCCTTGAAATAAGAGCTTGTCTTTTTCTGTTTTAACTGTAGAAGAAACAGCTACTTCCTTTGTTCCTAAAGAGTCAACAGTACGGGGATAAACGTCTGTAAGTTTAAATTTAAAGATATATTCCATTGTGATTTCCTCCTTTTCTATAGAAGAAAAGCTCCCTTCTTTTGAAGAGAGCCTTTAAGTTGCCTCTGGCGGCGGTGTTTCGTTGTTCTTTGAACGCAGTTTAATAAAACGAACAAGATTTAAAACAACAGTTTTACAAACCGCATAAACAGGTACAGCTAAAATCATGCCGAGGATACCTGCTAAGTTTCCAGCTACAAGTAGTAAAATGATAATTGTAAGAGGGTGTGTGTCAAGTTTCTTCCCAATTACAAGAGGAGAAATGACGTTTCCATCAATTTGTTGAACAATAACGACTACGATGATCACTAAAATCGCTTTTGATGGGGAATCCAAAAGGGCGACAATAAGAGCAGGAGCAATACCAATGAACGGTCCTACATATGGGATGATGTTTGTAAGTGCGGCAATAATCCCAAGAATAATAGCGTAAGGAAGACCGATAATTAAGTAACCAATAAAGGTTGCAAGCCCAACGAACAAACAAACAATCATTTGTCCTTGAATATATGTTGCAAGTGTTTGGTTTGTATCTTTTAAGATTTTTAATCCTTCACCACGATAGCTTGCCGGAACAAAATTCATCAATGCTTTTGGAAATTTATCACCATCGCTAAGCATGTAGTACAGAATAAAAGGAACGGTAACAACAGTAAGCGTTACATTTGTTAATACACTAAAAATAGTTGAAAAACTGTTTGATAAATGTTCAGGAAGTGATGATCCTACATTCAAGACCGTGTTTTGAATTTTTTCAATTGATACATAATCTTGTTCAACTACCCATTTAAATGCTTTTGAATTGGATAACTCATTGATGAATCCTTGCGCTTGGTTTATGTATTTCGGCATATTGTCCACTAGATCATTCACCTGACTTGAAAGAGAAGGGCCAATAAGTGAGCTAACTAATGTAATCACACCGATAAATAAAACATAAAGAGCTAAAATGGCAAGCGCTTTTGGAAATTTAAGTTTTTGTAAAAAATGCACGATAGGGCGAAATAAAAAATACAAAAATCCTGAAACAAGAACAGGAAAAAATAAAGTGGATACAAAAATGACGATGGGATTAAAGATGAATGAAATTTTTGTACAAACAAAAATTAAAACAGCAATCATCAGTAATTCAAACGTCCAAAAATGAAGCTTTGACTTAAACAAACTCTTTCCTCCAATCACAAAAAATAAAAGGGCTACCTCTTACTACTCGAAAATTTACCATTTTCCATAAATAGCGTCAATATTGAACATGTTTATCGTACAGTAAGAAATTTTACTACTCTCTATTATACCTTTTTTTAGAAAGAAACACAGAAAAACGAAAGAAGAAAAAGTTGTTAGAAAAATAAAAATATTGAATATTTTATCACAATAAGTATATAATAAAACAAACCACTAACAATACTCATTTATGTGCAGATTACATGCATGTAGTTGAGTATTTTATTTTGTAAACAACGCAAACAGAAAAGAGGCCTAGTACCTCTTTTCTGTTTTTTTATAGCCCCTATTACAACTGTTTTCTTAAAAAGAGAATAAAATTCTATTTTCATCTTTTCTCATATATGGTATGATTACAATGTTTTTGTCGGCCCCGACTTTTCAGAAGAGGAAAGTCACTACAACTACAACTGAATATTGATAAAGGAGTGTTAGCATGAACACACTACGTAAACAATGGTTTGGAAATATTCGAGGAGATGTGTTAGCTGGCATTGTTGTAGCTCTCGCTTTGATACCAGAAGCTATTTCCTTCTCCATTATTGCAGGCGTTGATCCTATGGTAGGACTGTATGCATCTTTTACAATGGCAGTCACTATTTCTATTTTTGGCGGAAGACCCGGGATGATTTCCGCGGCCACAGGCGCAATGGCTCTCGTAATGGGAAGTTTAGTTTCTGACCACGGTTTTCAGTATTTATTAGCGGCTACAATTTTAACAGGAGTGCTTCAAATTCTATTTGGCGTTTTAAAACTGGCTCGTTTTATGAAGTTTGTTCCGCGCTCAGTTATGATTGGATTTGTGAATGCATTAGCTATACTTATCTTTATGGCTCAACTTCCTCACTTTAAAGGGGAATCTTGGCCAATGTATGCTTTGCTTATTGGTTCTTTAGCTATTATTTATCTTTTTCCGCGCGTTACTAAAGCAATTCCGTCTCCGCTTGTTGCAATTATTGTGATTACACTTGTAGCCGTATGGACGCATGCAGATGTTCGTACTGTCGGAGACATGGGAACACTTACAAGCTCTCTTCCTGCCTTTTTTATACCAGACATTCCGTTAAATTTTGAAACGTTGAAAATCATTTTCCCTTATTCATTAGCACTTGCGCTTGTAGGGTTATTAGAATCGCTCTTAACGTCTCAAATTGTTGATGACATGACAGATACGGAGAGCAATAAAAATCAAGAGTGCAAAGGACAAGGTGTTGCAAATATTGTAACAGGCTTTTTCGGAGGAATGGCAGGATGTGCAATGATTGGACAGTCTGTTATTAACGTGAAATCAGGTGGGCGCGGACGTTTATCTACGTTTGTTGCCGGGATGTTCCTTATGTTTCTTATTCTCGTATTGAGTAACGTTGTTGTTGAGATTCCAATGGCTGCGCTTGTTGGTGTGATGGTGATGGTATCTATAGGTACATTTGATTGGAGTTCATTAAAAGGATTCACAAAAGTGCCGCTTACAGATTCAATTGTGATGGTTGTAACCGTCATTTCGGTTGTTGCTACACATAACCTATCAATAGGTGTAATTATAGGTGTAATATTAAGTGCCATCTTTTTCGCTGGGAAAATTTCTAAAGTTCATGTCAAAAAGAATTTTGGTAACAATGGAGAGAAGATCTATCATGTAGAAGGACAGCTTTTCTTTGTTTCGGTTACAGATTTTCAAAAATCATTCGACTATAAAGAAGATGTTCAAAAAGTAACAATTGATCTAACAAATGCTCACATTTGGGATGACTCAGGAGCAGCAGCTCTTGATAAAGTTGTTCTAAAATTTCATGAGCAAGAAACAAACGTGAAGCTCGTTGGTTTAAATGAAGGAAGCGCAAACCTTCTGAAACGATTAGCTCCACAGCATAAACTATAAAAACGGTAGTTGTAGTTGATAGTTGGGTTGCGAAAAGTGACAAAACTCATAAAAAAGGATCCTTATATAAGGATCCTTTTTTTATCATATTATAAATTTGTCCTCTCATAAACTGCAGAGAATGCAAAAATGAGGAGGGACTTTGATGTCATATGAAGATTATCAACATGAGTATTTGTCTGAAGAAGAAAGATTAAAGATGACACCACAGCTTATAACGCTTGTGGATCCATACGTATATGAAGCACTTCAGTCTCTTGATGAAAAAGATGTTGTTATTGAAACAGCTCGTGGAACTGTCAGAGGAAAAGTAAAGAAAGTAAAGCCTGATCATGTTGTTATAGAGGAAAAAGGAAAAGACTTTTATGTGCGCATTTGCCAAATCATTTGGATTATGCCTGACTGAAAAGGTCTACCCTGACTTTTTCAGTCAGGGTAGATTTATAATAGCGCTTTCACGCGTATAAATGACAACTTACAAATTGCCCTGAACGAATTTCTCTTAGTAAAGGTTGTCTAGATTTACAAGCTTCTTGAGCAAAAGGGCATCTTTTATAAAAAGGGCAACCGTTGGAAGGACATGATAAACTAGGAGGCGCTCCTTTTAAAACAATTCTTTCACGCTTATAAATTGAAGGTACTGTTGACATTAGAGCTTGCGTGTATGGGTGGATTGGTTCTTCGTATATTTGAGATACGGTTCCTTTTTCTACTATTCTTCCTTTATACATAACTGCCACTTGATCACTAATGTAATAACTGGCATTTAAATTATCTGAAATAAAAAGATACGTAATTGCTCTTTTCTTTTTTAGATGAGAGAGGGTATTTAAAACCTGTGACTGTACAGACAAATCGAGTCCAGACAGGGGATCATCTAAGATTAAAAGCTTTGGTTGTAGTATCAATGCACAAGCAATGTTAACAAGCTGCCTTTCTCCGGGAGTTAATTCTTGGAGAGGATAATAAGCTATGTGAGCTAAGCCCATGCTATTAAGTAAGTGGGAAATGAGACAATGTCCGTTCGTATTGCTACACATTTCGTGAGTTTCTAAAACTTTCTCTAGCATTTTGAAAACAGTATAGCGTTTGTTCCCTTTAAACCTTGCTTCTTTGTCTACATATTGAATATCTTTTTGTAATTTTTTATCTTTCTTTCGGACGAGTTTTGTAATATCTCTTCCTTCAAATAAGACTTTTCCAGTTGTAGGAATAAGTAGTTTGCCTATAATTCGTCCAAGTGTTGATTTGCCGCAGCCACTTTCACCAATCAAACTGAAGGTTTCTCCTTTAGAAATAGATAAAGAGATGCCGTCCACTACTCGTAGGACAGAAGTATTATATAGTTTATTTTTAATATAATGTTTCTCCATATTATAAATTTCAATAAGTGAGGGGGATGCTTGCATAGGAAATCCTCCTTTTGGAATTTTTGATAAAAAAAGAGATACTGTGAAGAGGTAGGCATCCTCATCAGTATCTCCTCCGGTTGACCGGTTGAACTTTAAAGTTATCTAAACTGATCGAATTAGTTGGTTTAAAAAGAAGGTACCTCACAATATCTTAATTGTCAAATGTCTATGCTTCTTTGTGAGAAAAGATTATGGTTTATTTTTACATAGTTTAGTAAAAAAAGGTTGACAAATAAATTTTCTTTTCTGTATATTATTATTCAAAGTTACTAAAGTTTATTATTCCGATTGTTTTTATAGGTATTAAATAGCTTTTCAGGAGGGATAGGGATGACAAATTTTCAAAATCAACACTTAGATACAAAAGCTATTCATGCAGGGCAAGTTATTGATTCCACTACTTTTGCACGTGCAGTACCTATTTATCAGACATCGTCATTTTCGTTTCAAGATAGTGAGCATGCAGCGAGTTTGTTTGATTTAAGTGAAGAAGGATATGTTTATACGAGAATCATTAATCCAACTACAGACGTTTTTGAAAAGAGGATGGCAGCCCTTGAAGGAGGCATAGGAGCATTAGGAGTTTCATCAGGTCAGTCTGCAACCGCTTTTTCCATCTTAAACATTGCTTCTTCCGGGGATGAAATTGTCGCTTCGAGCAGCTTATACGGTGGAACATATAATTTATTTTCAACGACGCTTTCCAAATTTGGGATTACTGTGAAGTTTGTTAACCCTGAGAATCCAGAGAATTTTAAGAGGGAGCTAACAGAGAAAACGAAGGCTATTTTTGCTGAGACCGTAGGAAATCCAAAAGGAGATGTACTAGATATAGAGGCAGTAGCTACCATTGCTCACCAACATAAAATTCCTCTGATTGTCGATAATACAGTTCCAAGTCCTTATCTTCTTAGACCGATTGAGTTTGGGGCAGACATTGTAGTGCATTCTGCAACAAAGTTTATAGGAGGTCACGGAACAACAATTGGAGGAATTATTGTTGATAGTGGGAAATTTGACTGGGAAAAAAGCGGTAAGTTTCCAGACTTAACAAACCCTGATCCAAGTTATCATGGGTTAGTATATACAGAGGCTGCTGGTGAAGCGGCTTATATTACGAAAGCTCGTGTTCAACTTCTAAGAGACTTAGGCTCAGCTCTTTCTCCTTTTAATTCTTTTTTGCTTTTACAAGGTTTAGAGACGTTGCATCTTCGACTGCAAAGACACAGTGAGAACGCTCTTCAAGTTGCTAGTTTTCTTGAAGGTCATGAACTAGTAGACTGGGTCAGCTATCCAGGACTTAGCAGTCATCCGACGAACAAGTTAGCTAAAAAGTACCTTCCAAAAGGGCAAGGAGCAATCTTGACGTTCGGTATTAAAGGAGGTCAAAAAGCGGCAACAAAACTTATTGATTCTGTTCAGCTTTTTTCTCATTTAGCTAATATTGGTGATTCAAAGTCACTGATTATTCATCCTGCAAGTACAACACATCAGCAGCTTACAGAAGAAGAACAACAATCATCTGGCGTCACTCCAGAACTTATCCGTCTTTCAGTTGGAACAGAATTTATCGATGATATTTTAAAAGATTTAGATGATGCGCTTAGAGCAAGTCAATCCTAGCCATTTATTTTGTTTTATAACTGAGTTGACTTATAAGAATAGTAAGTATATACTAAAGGAAATTTAGGAACCGATCGAGCAGACGAAGGTCCGACCAAAAAAAGGGTTGGATCTTTTTTGTTTTTAAAAAGCGGTGAGAGAAGATGGAAAAGGAAAGGTGCTATTCTTCTTTGGATTAACCTTGTTAATCATTTTTTTGAGGATCACAAAGCAGGGTCAGGAGGGAAAGAATGTTTAATCATAAAGAACACCTAGTACAACAATTACTTGAGCTTGGTATTTATAAAAAGGGTGAGTATCATCTTTATGAACTAAGCGTTTCAGAGCTTGAAGTCGAATATCATAATCAGTTAAATAACGAAAAGCCAATTGGATAACCAAAGGCCTACTATTCACATAGTAGGCCTTTTTTGTTCGAAAAATAAAAGAGGTGAAAAGTTGATATATCCTGTTATAGATGGTGCAGAGTCTTTTTTTATAAAAGGTAACTCAGTTGGTCTTCTCCTTTCCCATGGATTTCTGGGAACACCTCAAAGTGTAAAAGAC
The DNA here is from genome assembly GCF_057808375.1 of Priestia sp. TRM10. Lineage (NCBI taxonomy): Bacteria > Bacillati > Bacillota > Bacilli > Caryophanales > Bacillaceae > Priestia > Priestia sp. TRM10. Next base: position 359,721 of record NZ_JBJZOT010000015.1, on the reverse strand, counting down.
TTAGGAGAACAATTTGCTCAACTAGGTTATACGGTTTATGCTCCTCGTTTAAAAGGGCATGGAACGCACTATAAAGATGTAGAGAAAGCAACTCATAAGGAATGGTTTTCTGATTTAGAAAAAGGATATAAACGTTTGAAAAGATATTGTTCAGTCATCTATGTAGTAGGGCAGTCAATGGGAGGGACGCTTGCTATTTTGTTGGCAAATAAACACCAAGGAATAGATGGCCTTATCCTTATTAATACGGCATTATCTGTGCCAAGTTATGAATTACTGAGAAATCAACTAACTCCTCGCTATATAGAGGAAAGTAAGCCTGATATTAAAAAACAAGGTGTAGTTGAAATAATATACAGTAAAGTTCCGCTCCGGTCTATTCATCAGCTTCAACGTTTAATGAACCAAATTACAGTTGAGGAGCTAAGGAACGTAAAGATTCCTCTTTTAAGCTTTAAGTCCTTAGAAGATCACGTTGTTCCTCCAGAAAATACTGACTATATCATGCAACATATAAGTTCGTTAAAGAAGAGGTCAATTTCTTTAAGTGATTCCTTTCATGTTGCATCAATGGATAATGATAAAAACAAAATTGTTAGAAAAACGCATGCTTATATACAAGAAAACATACAAGGAACAGAAATATCAGTCTAAAATTGATTAAATCATCAATATCTCTCACATGATGAACATTTTAGAGAGCAAGATCCCACCTTTTGAAATGAAAGGGAAAAATTATAAAACAATATAGGATTGAGAAGAGGGAGAGAAAATCATGAAGAAAAAGTACCTTTTTATCTTTTTTAGTTTGATCCTGTTCATCCTTTCAGCTTGTTCATCATCTTCTGGTGAAGCTTTAAAAAAAGAAGAAAATCAACAAAATCATTCCGTCACTCTAAGGATTGGAGCTTCTTCAACTCCGCCGCAGAAATTCTTGAATTTATAAAGCCAACGCTTAAGAAGGAAGGAATCAATTTAGATATTCAAACGATCACAGATGGAATTCAAACAAATGAAAACACTGCAAATGGAGAGCTTGATGCTAACTTTTTTCAACATACGCCTTTTTTAAAACAAACGAATAAAGATAGTGGCTTAAACCTCGTTAAAGTGGAGGGAATCCATATTGAACCTTTTGGTGTATATTCTAAAAAAGTGAACTCAATTAAAAGTTTGAAAAAAGGAGCGAGCATTGCTCTTCCGAACGATCCTGTTAATTTCTCACGCGCGCTAGAGCTGTTTGACGCGAACCAAATAATCGAACTCGATAAAGGAGATGCTCAGAATAAACAATTTACATTAGAAGATATTAAAAAGAATCCACAAGAGTTAGAGTTTATCAAAGTTGATGGGCCCCTACTTCCTCGTTCATTAGATGATGCTGATGCAGCAGCTATTAATACAAATTATGCTCTAGAAGCCAAGCTCAATCCGAAAGAAGATGCCCTAATAATAGAAGATGATCATTCTCCATATGTGAATATTTTAGTTTCTCGTCAGGATAATAAAGCCAACGATTCTATCCAGAAACTAGCTAAAGCGTTAACAACGGAAGAAGTTAAAACGTTTATTAACGAGCATTATAAAGGAGCTGTAGTGCCCGTTTTTTAAGAAAAAAGAAATAGCCAGGAGGCTTAAATGAAACTTAAAGCGATACATGACAAAATTTATTATTAATGGGGGAGAACGTGTTGATTCAATTTAGAAATGTCTTTAAAACTTTTTACACAAAGTCTAGGAAAATTCAAGCTTTGCACAATATCAACTTAACGATTGAAAAAGGAGATATATTTGGGGTTATCGGTCATAGTGGGGCTGGTAAAAGTACGCTTATCCGGACGGTAAACTTATTAGAACAGCCAACAAAAGGTGAAATTATTGTGAATGGAAAAAACTTAGTGCATTTATCAGAAAGAGAAATGCGGGATGTGAAGAAAAACATCGGCATGATTTTTCAACATTTTAATTTGCTAGAATCTAAGACTATTTTTGATAATGTGGCTTTACCTCTTCGCTTAATAAAGGCTTCAAAAGCCTTTATTGCAGAACGAGTGAAAGAGCTTCTAACATTTGTAGGGTTAGAAGATAAAATCCATCACTATCCAAACCAATTATCAGGAGGACAGAAGCAGCGAGTTGGGATTGCGAGAGCGCTTGCAACAAATCCGTCGATCCTTTTGTGTGATGAAGCAACATCTGCTTTAGATCCCGAAACAACGCTTTCTGTTCTACAGTTACTAAAACAGATTAATAGGCAATACGGCATTACCATTCTCATGATTACTCATCAAATGGATGTTGTCAAACAAATTTGTAATAGAGTAGGAGTAATGCATAACGGAGAGCTTATTGAAGAAGGACGAATTATTGATGTGTTTTCAAATCCCCAAAACCCTATCACAGAAAATTTTGTGAAAACTGTTATAAAAGATGATGTGCCAGAAAAGGTGTTTGATTACTTGAAGTCGAAAAATGATAGTCGCGTTTACAGAATTCGCTTTGTAGGAGAGTCTACAGGGCAGCCGATTATATCAGAAATTGCTAAAGCATTTACTGTTCACATTAACATTTTATTTGGAAATATTACAGAATTGCAAAACGTTCCTTTTGGGCATTTAATTGTAGAATTTCAAGGAGATGTGAATGAAATTCAGCGCGCTTATGAACACATTTCAGCCCAAAATATCGTCATTAAGGAGGTTGGATAGGAAATGGAAGTAAGTACAGAATTGATTTTACAATCACTATGGGAAACCTTATATATGGTCAGTATATCCCTTGTTTGCGGCTCGCTCATTGGCATTCCGCTAGGAGTTTTATTAGTCGTAACAAGGAAAGGTCACATTTTAGAAAATGCGTTTATTTTTTCTATTTTAAATCCTATCGTGAATATTCTTCGGTCTATTCCTTTTATTATTTTACTAATAGCTATCATTCCTTTTACTAGATTACTAGTAGGAACTTCTATTGGCACTACTGCAGCTATCGTTCCGCTTGTTCTTCATATTGGCCCTTACATGTCAAGGCTTGTAGAAAATTCGCTCTTAGAAGTTGATAAAGGAATTATTGAATCTGCTAAATCGATGGGAGCGACGCCTTTACAGATTATTTATCATTTTCTTTTTCCGGAAGCATTCGGCTCTATTGTTCTAAGTATTACAACTGTGACCATTGGTTTGGTTGGTGCAACGGCAATGGCGGGAGCAGTTGGCGGAGGCGGGTTAGGCGATTTAGCAATTACATACGGCTATCAGCGTTTTAGCACTATTACAATTGTCGTAACTGTTGTGATTTTAGTTGTTCTCGTGCAACTCATTCAAATGTTAGGTCACTTTTTCGAACGAAAATTAAGAAGAGCTTAGGAGGAAAAAGGATGAAAAAAGGTCTCGGATGGATCGTGGCATTCCTGCTGTGTATGGGATTCTTGATTGGCTGTCAAGAAAAGACGGCGAGTACTTCAGAACAAACGATTAAAGTAGGCATACGGACTTCAGAGTTGAAAACGTGGGAGTTTATTAAATCAAAAGCAAAAGAAGAAGGATTAAACATCGATATCGTGACTTTTACTGCAGCTGTGGATCCTAACCAGGCTCTCTCAGAAGGGGATATTGATGTTAATGCGTTTCAGCATGTTGCGTATTTAAATACGTTTAATGAAAAGAATCATACTGATATTGTCCCGATTGGCACAACTATTATCGCACCGCTAGGTCTTTACTCTAATAAATATAAAGATTTAAAACAGCTTCCAAATGGAGCAAAGATTGCTGTACCTAATGATCAATCGAACTGGGGAAGAGCTTTAGTGCTTCTGCAGGAAGCAAACTTACTAACAGTTGTAGATGATTTTGATGGAAATGGGGGAGAAGACAAAATTAAGAAAAATCCTAAAAACCTAGAAATTATTCCGGTTGACTCAGCAACTACGCCGCGCGTAATGGAAGACGTTGACGCTTCTATCATTAATAATGGGGTAGCTGTTGAAGCAGGACTAGGATTAAAGGATGCTCTTGTTCATGAAAGCAAAACGGCTAAACCGTATATTAATGTTATTGCAGCAAGAAAAGAAGATCAAAATAATGAAACATACAAAAAGCTTGTTCATCTTTATCAAAGTGACGAAGTTGCTGATTATATAGAAAAGACATTTAATGGAAACTATTTACCTGCTTTTATTCCCTTAAAAGAGATCAAAAGTTAAGAAAAGAGAAATGGACGGAGGGAAGCTCAAGATTTTAATGAAGGAGGAAGAGGGTTTATGAGCAAAAAACAGATGAAGTTGGCAGCTTATCTTGTTGGAACAGGAATGCATGTTGCCTCGTGGAAACATCCAAAAGCAAATCCGAAAGCAAGCATAGATGTTGAACATTATAAAAGATTAGCCCGCGTTGCTGAAAATGGGAAATTTGATATTGCTTTTATTGCAGACAGCCTGGCGATCAATGAACAATCTCACCCTAATATTTTAAATCGATTTGACCCCATCGTTTTAATTACAGCACTAGCAGAAGCTACCTCTAAAATCGGAATTGTTGCAACTGCCTCAACTACGTATAGCGAGCCATATATTCTGGCTCGCCAATTTGCTTCTGTTGATCATATAAGCAGAGGCCGCGCGGGGTGGAACCTTGTGACAACAGGCGATGCTACAGGAGCTACGGCTCAAAATTTTGGTCGGGAAACTCATGAAGAACACGACGTTCGTTATGAACGGGCAGAAGAATTTATTGACGTTGTACAAGGACTTTGGGATTCATGGGAAGACGATGCGTTTGTATTGGATAAAGAAAAGGGAACGTTTTTTAATGAAGAAAAACTCCATAGACTAAACTATAAAGGAACCTTCTTTTCTGTTCGTGGACCGCTCAATATTGCAAGATCTGTACAAGGTCAACCTGTGATCGTTCAAGCTGGCTCTTCTCCTTCAGGTCAACGTCTTGCCGCTCGCACAGCAGAAGTAGTTTTTATCCATAAAGACAGCAAAGAAGAAGCAAAAAAGTATTATCAAAGCTTAAAAAGTCAGATGAAAACATTTAACCGTGATCCTGAGAGTTTGTCCATTCTTCAAGGGATATCACCTATTATTGGCCGGACAGAAGCGGAAGCTCACGAAAAGTATACTGAACTACAGCGTCTTCTTTCATCCTACGAAGGGCTGCAATTTTTATCAGGATATATGGGAAATATTGATTTTACAAAATACCCTTTAAATATGCTAGCATCAGAGATTAATTTCCCGAAAGTAAACGGCATTCAAAGTCAGTTTGATGAAATGAAGCGTATTATGAAAGAAGAAAAATTAACCGTTGGAGATTTATACTATCGTTTTGTTGGAGCGGGAAGGAAGGATGCGTTCGTAGGCACGCCTCACCAAATTGCTGATGAAATGGAGAAATGGATAGAAGAAGGAGCCTCTGACGGATTTATGCTTCAATGCCCCTTACTTCCGGCAGGATTAGAAGATTTTGTTCAATATGTTGTGCCTCTTCTCCAAGAGAAAGGAATATACCGGAGTGAATATGAAGGAACAACACTAAGAGAACATTTAGGCCTTAGGAAACCAAAGAATCGATACGCTCGTTCAATATATAAAGGGAGATTATAAAAAATGAGAACGGTTTTGAAACAAAATCATACTATACCTATAGAAATTAATTGATTAAAAATATTTGTTTTTTGCGAACTTTTAAACCGCATAATTTATCGTTAATTTGCTTAAAAGGAGCAGATAGTATGACCATTTTCCGAAGCGTCCACGATCTCATTGGCCGGACACCTCTTTTAGAAATCACACATTTTTCTCTTCCTTCAAATATTCGGTTGTTTGCAAAGCTTGAATATTTCAATCCAGGAGGAAGTGTGAAAGACCGTCTTGGTCAGCATCTTCTTCAAGAGGCATTCCAGAGAGGATTAGTACAAAGCGGTGGAACCATTATTGAACCAACTGCAGGTAATACAGGAATTGGGTTGGCTCTCGCTGCCATTCATAAAGACGTGAACGTGATTTTTTGCGTACCGGAGAAGTTTAGTGTAGAAAAACAGGAACTAATGAAAGCGCTAGGAGCTACTGTAGTAAACACCCCAACAAAGCTTGGAATGAAAGGAGCCATTCATAAGGCGCAGGAGTTGTTAAAGGAAATTCCAAATTCATATGCTCCGCAGCAGTTTGCGAATGATCAAAATCCTGAAACATATTACAAAACATTAGGACCTGAGATATGGAAAGAGCTTGGTGGGGACATTGACGTATTTGTTGCTGGAGCAGGCACAGGTGGAACTTTTATGGGGACAGCGAAGTACTTAAAAGAACAAAAAAAAGAAGTTAAAACAGTTATTGTAGAACCTACAGGCTCTATTCTAAATGGAGGAGATCCTGGTCCTCATGAAACAGAAGGAATTGGGATGGAATTTCTTCCTTCATATATGAATCCTTCTTATTTTGATGCCATTCATACGATAGAAGATCATCATGCTTTTACAATGGTTAAAGAGTTAGCTCGCAAAGAAGGGTTGTTTGTTGGAAGTTCATCTGGTGCTGCTTTTTATGCAGCACTGCAAGAAAGTAAAAAGGCAAGTCAGGGATCAAAAATTGTAGTAATTTTCCCTGATTCAAGTGAACGCTATTTAAGTCAGCACATATATGGAGGAGAGTAGAATGAGGAAGAAAACTAAGCTTATTCATGGTGGTATCTCGACTGACAAAGAAACAGGAGCGGTTTCTATTCCTATATACCATTCAAGTACGTATAAACAAGAAGAACCAGGTGAGCCGAAGGAATATGAGTATGCTCGAACAGGAAATCCAACCCGCTTTGCTGTAGAAGAACTTATTAAAGATTTAGAAGAGGGAGAAAGAGGCTTTGCATTTAGTTCAGGAATGGCTGCCATAACATCTGTTGTTCTTCTGTTTCAAAAAGGAGATCATTTTCTTTTAAGTGATGATGTATACGGAGGATCTTTTCGGGTCATTACGAAAGTGTTAAGTCGCTTTGGCATTGAGGCAACATTCATAGATACAAGTAAGGTAGAAAACATAGAGCCGGCGATTAAAAAAAATACGAAGGCCATCTTTATTGAAACACCAACAAATCCATTACTAAAGATTACAAATATAAAAGAAGCGGCTGCAATTGCCAAGCGCTATAACCTTCTTACGATTGTAGATAACACGTTTAGTACGCCTTATTGGCAAAATCCGATTACGCTTGGAGCTGACATTGTTCTTCATAGTGCCACAAAATATCTTGGTGGGCATAGTGATGTTGTAGCAGGGTTAGCCGTGGTGAATAACAAGAAACTAGGAGATGATCTCCATTTCGTTCAAAACTCAACAGGAGCCATACTTAGTCCACATGATTCATGGCTTCTTATGAGAGGCATAAAAACGCTTGGCATTCGAATGGAAGAACATGAGCAAAATGCAAGGGAGATTGTAGACTTTTTAGTTCAGCATTCAGAAGTGAAGAATGTGTACTATCCTGGTCTTTCTTCTCATCCAAATCATTCACTAGCTGTAACCCAAGCGCGAGGATTTGGTGGAATGATTTCGTTTGAAGTAGAGACAGAGGAAAAAGCAAGAGAACTAGTAAAGAAAACAAAATATTTCACACTTGCTGAAAGTCTTGGTGCTGTTGAGAGCTTAATTTCGATTCCAGCTCTTATGACTCATGCGTCAATTCCAAAAGAAAGACGTGAACAATTAGGCATTACAGATGGATTAATTCGTATTTCAGTAGGTCTTGAAGATAAAGATGACTTAATAGAAGACTTAAAAGAAGCCTTATCTTTTCAATAATGTAAAAAAGACAAAGATATCTTTGTCTTTTTTTGTGGAAGAGAAGATCTTTTTCGTTATTTCCGTTCATAACGTTGACATGCTTTATAAAGGCCTATATAATACAGAACGGACTTTATAAGAAACGGTAAAACTTTAGACAGCAAGAGAAAGGAGGAACCATATGAAAACTGTTTATAAAGATCTTTTACTCATTATAGTTGGATCTCTTCTTGTTGCAGCTTCGATTGATTTTTTTGTTGTACCGAATAAGCTTGGGGATGGAAGTTCTGTTGGAATTGCTCTTGTCCTTTATTATCTTTTTCATATCCCAACAAGCGTTAGTACTTTTGTTGTTAACATTGTGTTTATTGCTATTTCAGCTAAATTTTTGACGAAAAGAACAATTGCTTACACTGTGTTAGGAGCCTTTATGACGTCTGTATTCCTGAGCCTTGTTGCTTTTATTCCATTTAAAGTAGAAGATATGATTTTAGGTATTGTATTCGGAGCCCTTTTAATGGGGGCTGGGCTTGCTCTTATTTTCATTGCAGATGGTTCTACGGGAGGAACAACACTTCTTGCCTATTTGCTGAACTATACAAAAGGTTACAATATTTCTAAAAGTATGTTTTATATGGATAGCTTAATTATCTTGGCATCTGTTGTCGCAATTGGTGTACACAATACGCTTTATACGTTCATTTTTGTGTATTTGTGCGCTAAGATTGTGAACATTTTTATTGAAGGGTTTCATAATAAAAAAGCTGTGACAATTATGTCTGCAAAACACGAAGAAATTGCAAATTACGTAACGAAAAATTGTGGACATGCCGCTACTATTTTTTATGGATACGGTTTTTATGAAAATAAAAACAAGCATATTATCTATACGGTTATTAAAAAGAACGAGTTGTTAAAAGTAAAGCGAAATGTAACCAAAATAGATCCGCAGTCTTTCATTGTAATTCATGATGTAAAAGAAGTTGTAGGAGGCAAATTTGGATTTATAAGCTCTTCTGCAAAATAAACAAAAAGCTTTTAAGATGAATGATCATCTTAAAGGCTTTTTTATTTTAATGGGAAACAGGAAATAAGAAAAAACAATGGATGAATGAGACAATCCCTTCTTATCATACAACGTAATAGACAGCATTGTTGTCACAAGGAGGGTACAACTATGATTAAACGAATAGATAAGCTGCTTATCGATTTACCCAAATCTGTACATCCAGATGCTAATGCTGCTGCTGCCGTGCAGGAGCTTCTAGGCGGGAAATTTGGCGAGATGTCAACGCTTAATAACTATATGTTTCAATCTTTTAACTTTCGTCATAAAAAGAAGTTCCGTCCTTTTTATGAACTGATTGCAAGTATCACGGCAGAAGAGTTCGGCCATGTTGAACTTGTCTCAAATGCGATTAATTTAATGATTGAAGGAACAACATTTCCAGAAGATCCAGACCTTGCTCCAATGAGGGATGCGAAGGATAAACGAAACACGCATCATTTTATTGCAACAGCTCAAACTGCAATTCCTGCTAATTCAATGGGTCAGCCGTGGACAGGAGATTATGTTGTAACAAGTGGGAATTTGATCTTTGATCTTTTGCACAACTTTTTTCTTGAGTGTGGAGCACGCACGCATAAAATGCGCGTATATGAAATGACAGATCATCCTGTTGCACGGGAAATGATTGGATATCTGCTTGTACGAGGTACAACGCATGCGGTTGCTTATGCAAAAGCACTTGAAGTTGCAACAGGTGTTGATGTAACAAAGTTGCTCCCAATTCCAAACCTCGAAAATAAGCGTTTTGATAGTGCTCGGAAATTTGAAGAGCAAAATGTTCATACGAAACTATATACATTTAGCGATGCGGATTATAAACAAATAGCGAAAATTTGGAAAGGACCTCATCCATCAGATGGAAAGCCTGTTCAAGTTGTAGATGGAACGCCAAGAGGAGGAACAATTCCAGACTTAGAACCCATTACAGAAGAGTTTGCACCAGGTGTTTCAGAGGAAGACTTTATAAAAATATTAGCTCGTTTAAAAAGCTCTGCTGGCATATAGCATGTTGTTCCTATTTAAAATGGGGAATTTTTTGTAGAAGAAGCACTGTTTCTTTCTGAGAAAGTAGCCTATTGTTATATTTTGTACAAAGTATACGGAAGGAAATACCCAATCTAAAAAAGTAGGAACGATTCGATATAGCAGAAGTAGAGAGAAGAAACATAAAGAGATCCTTCATTAAGAAAAAGAATTGAAAACAAATGGGAAAGCCACCCTTACCTTAAATGTGACAGAACAATTCATTGTTCTGTTATTTTTAATACAAAAAGAAAACCCTTTCATAAAAAGTATTTCTAGCCTATTCTTAATACATAAGAAGGGGGATTAAAAAATGAGGGAAGAGATTTCTATGCAATATAGTGCAGAATGGTGGAAAGCCGTTGCTCACTGTATTCATGATGGAATTCTTGTTATTGATAAGCATGAAATTGTAAGAATGATTAATCCAGAATACACGAAGATTACAGGCGTGACCCAACATATTATTGGAAAACCGCTCAGTACATACAGACGAGGTGCTAAGCTTCCACAAACGTTAAAGGATGGAAAAACAAGAGCTGGGGTGTATAGAAAAACAGAAGACCGAGAATATATGGTAGATATGGCCCCCATTATATTGAATGGAGAAGTTGTAGGAGCTGTTTCAGTTTGTAAAAGCTTAACAGAAGTAGATAAGCTTTCTCAGGAATTAAAAAGGCAAAGAGAAAAGGTTGAAACATTAAAAAGTCGGATGAATAGAGCTTATGAAGCAAAGTATACGTTTAAAGATATTATTGGTAAGAGTGATAAGGTGAAAAAAGCCATATCTATTGCTGAAAAGGCTTCAGCATCCTCTTTTCCCGTGCTTATAACAGGGGAGAGTGGAACAGGAAAAGAGCTATTTGCCCAAAGTATTCATAATAAAAGTGAACGAAGTGGACGGGCATTTGTTCCTGTAAATTGTGCAGCCATTCCATCTTCATTGCTAGAAAGCGAGCTTTTCGGATACGGAGAAGGAGCATTCACAAATGCGAAAAAAAACGGCAAGCCAGGGCTCTTTGAAGTAGCGCATGAAGGGACCCTATTTCTAGATGAAATAGGTGATATGCCCTCGAGTCTGCAGGCTAAACTTCTTCGTGTTTTACAAGAGAAAAAGCTTCGAAGAGTAGGAGAAACAAAAGAGCGAGAAATCGACGTGAGAATTATTGCTGCGACACACCGTAATATCGAACAGCTTGTGCACAAAAAACACTTTAGAGAAGATTTATTTTATCGATTAAACGTTATTCGCATTGAAGTTCCTCCTTTACGAGAGCGAAAAGAAGATATTTCTATACTTATTGAATCTCAAGCTTCTGAATTTACCTCGTACATTTTTGAGGAGGAAGCTGTGCGCGTTTTAAGAAATTATGAGTGGCCAGGAAATATTAGAGAGTTAAAAAATACTGTAGACTATGCTACCTGTATGGCAGATAACGAACAAATTACAGTAGAAAACTTACCCTCATTTATTGTAAAGAAAGGAGAAAAAAACAAAGAAGAAAGTGAAACATTGCAAGAAATGATAAGAAGAAGAGAAAAAGAATATATTCAAAAAGCATTAAGTGCATGTGGACATGATATTGAAGGAAAGAAAAAAGCAGCGGAGTTCTTAGGTATCTCTCTTGCTACTTTGTACAACAAGTTAAAGAAGCTTAACATGTGAGATTTCTAAAAGGTTAGAAAGTGTTCTAACCTTTTAGAAATCTTTTCTTTTTCTCTTCTTATAAAGGAAATTCATTTTCGAGAAACGAGGGGAGTTCTAGAAATTTAGAAAACTATCAGAAAGCGTTTTCGAAATAAATTTACTGTTAGAGAATTTCTTTTCTTTAAAAACCGCTGTTTTTGAGAAAGAAACGTTAGAAATGATCAGATTGGCATGCATCTTGCACTATATAAAGTAAAGAAAGGATGTAGAGGAAAGGAGAGAAGGGATGAAAAGAACTCACTTTAAAAAGTTTTTTATAGCTAGTCCAGCAGCTTGTTGTTTTTTTTGTATGTCTGAAAGTACAAAAGCCCAAAGCTTTATCGATGGAGAAGCAAAAAAATCGCTATGCCACAAAATAGACTCAACGTAGAAAGCATTCAAAGTGGAAAGGAAATAGAACCTTATTAGCCGAAAAAAGATAGGGGGAAAAACATGATCGCATTGTTAGGTTTATTAACAATCGGAACTTTTCTTTTTCTCATTATGACAAAACGGGTTTCGGTTTTAGTTTCTTTAGTACTTGTGCCAATTTTGTTTGGCTTAATTGGAGGATTTGGGCGTGACTTAGGAAATATGATGTTAGACGGGCTTATCCAAGTCGCCCCAACAGGAATTATGATTGTTTTCGCTATTTTATACTTCGGTTTAATGCTTGATGCAGGACTGTTTGATCCAATGATTGCAAAAATAGTGGCTGTCGTAAAAGGTAGTCCCTTAAAGATTGTAGTAGGAACAGCTTTGCTGACACTAGTTGTCCATCTAGACGGAGACGGAGCAGCAACATTCATGATTACAATTTCAGCGCTTTTACCTATCTATAAAAAATTAAACATGAATCCTCTTATTCTATCAGGAGTTGTAGGCTTAGCTGCAGGAGTTATGAACATGACGCCCTGGGGAGGACCAACAGCAAGGGCAATGGCAACACTTGATGCCCAGTCTTCAGATATCTTTAATCCTATTATTCCAGCAATGCTTGGAGGAATGGTTTGGGTCCTATTTGTTGCTTATATATTAGGGAAAAAAGAACAGAGAAGACTTGGAGTTTTAAAAACCGATGAAGACTATAAAACGCTGTCAGAACAAGCAGCAGCTGTTGATGAAAGTGCAAAACGCCCTAATTTGTTTTGGTTCAATGTTTTATTAACTTTAGCTTTGTTAGTTTCTCTTATTGTTGAACTGCTTCCAATGCCTGTTTTATTCCTTGTGGCCTTTGTTATTGCCTTGTTTATTAACTATCCGCATCCAAAAGACCAGCAAGAAAGGCTTACAAATCATGCAAGCAATATTATTGTTGTTTGTACAATGATTTTTGCTGCAGGTATTTTCACAGGAGTTTTGACAGGAACTAAAATGATTGAAGAGATGTCTTTATCACTTGTCTCTATTATTCCAGATTCACTTGGGGGATATCTTCCTGTTCTTGTTGCTATAACAAGTATGCCACTCAGTTTAATTTTCACTCCTGATGCGTATTATTTCGGAGTTTTACCCATTTTGAGTGAAACTGCTGCAAGCTTTGGAGTGAACCCCCATGAAATAGGAAGAGCAGCTATTTTAGGACAAATGACAACAGGATTTCCGCTTAGTCCTCTAACGGCCTCTACTTTCATTCTTATTGGACTAACAGGAGTAAGCCTAGTTGATCATCAGAAATTTATTTTTAAATGGGCTTTTGGTACAACGCTTGTTATGACTGTTCTCGCTCTTTTAACAGGAGCTATTTCTATTTGAGGTGATAAATATGTTAAAAATCGGATCTGGAGCGGGGTTTTCAGGAGATCGGTTAGAACCTGCGCTTTTATTAGCACAAAGTGGGAAGTTAGACTATCTTGTTTTAGAATGTTTAGCAGAACGCACGATTGCTCTTGCTCAAAAGCGGAAGCAAAAAAATGAAAAAGAAGGATATGATCTTCTTTTAGAAAAAAGAATAGAGCTTCTTTTACCTTCGCTTCACAAACATAACGTTCGTCTTATTACAAATATGGGTGCTGCAAATCCCATTGAAGCTGCAAAAAAAGTAGTTGAGATTGCCAAAAAGCTTAATATTCCTGTGAAAGTAGCAGCTGTAACTGGTGATGATGTTTTTCACAGCATTGATTTGACAACACCTTCTTTAGAAACAAATGAGCCGTTGTACTCGTATCAAAAAATTGTATCTGCTAATGCGTACATTGGTATAGAGGGGATTATCTCTGCTTTAGAGACGGAGGCGGACATTATTGTCACAGGTAGAGCTGCTGATCCTTCCCTTTTTTTAGCTCCTATTGTGCATCACTATGGTTGGTCATTGACAGATTACAATAAGCTTGGGCAAGGAACAGTTATTGGTCACTTGCTTGAGTGTGGAGGGCAAGTTGCAGGAGGATATTTTGCAGATCCTGTTAAAAAGCCAGTACAGGACCTCGATACATTAGGGTTTCCGTATGCAGAAATTGAAAAAGACGGAAGGGCAGTTATTAGAAAGTTAGAGGGAACAGGAGGGGAAATAAATTTAGCAACAGTGAAGGAACAGCTTCTTTATGAAGTATTAAATCCTTATGAATATATAACTCCTGATGTACGCGCTGATTTTACTTCTGTCCATTTAGAACAAGTGGAAAAAGATGCTGTTCTCGTTTACGGAGGTAGTGGAAGCGAGAAGCCTGAACATTTGAAAGTAAGTGTTGGCTATCATGCTGGTTTCATTGGGGAAGGGGAAATTTCCTATGGCGGAGAGCATGCACTTAAACGAGCGGAACTTGCAGGAGAAGTTATAGGAAGACGTCTAAAAAAATTTTTTCCAGATTTTCAAATCGATTATATCGGCTGTTCTTCGCTGCACTATTCATCATTTAATCATAGAAATCAACCATATGAAGTGAGGGTGCGAGTTGCAGGAAGGACAGATACGCTAGAGAGGGCAAGATTAATAGGAGAAGAAGTTGAAGCTCTCTATACGAACGGACCTGCTGGCGGTGGAGGAGCTAGAAAATATGCTTATGATGTTATTGGGATTGTGTCATCCTTTATACCTCGAGATAAAGTAAAGCTAAGGATAACAGTAGAGGAGCATATAACACATGAGAAAACTATATGATATCGCTCATAGTCGAGCAGGTGACAAAGGGAACACACTTATGCTTTCCCTTATCCCTTACAATGAACAAGATTATCGTTTGCTTTGTGAAAAGATAACAGCAGAAAAAGTGAGGAAACATTTAGAAGGAATTGTAGAAGGGGAGGTTATCAGATATGAACTTCCTAATATTTCGGCTTTACAATTTGTGTGTTATAACGCCATGCGTGGAGGTGTGACAACATCATTAAGCATTGATACACACGGAAAGAGCCTTAGCTATGCTCTGTTGGAAATGGAAGTTGATGTGTAAAAAAGTCCTGCCTTGTAGGCAGGATTCTCTTACAAAATATTAAAATCTGTCACAAGAGAAACAACATGTCCTTTTTCATCAATCCCCCAATAGGAGGCATAAAATCCATCTCCATATCCAGAAGAGAAGACTAGGGCATTAAGGTTATGTTCTTCATCAAGGATTAAATTTCCCCACATATCATTGTGTTCTTCAAGTTTTTCTTCTAGAACATCATCATAGAAGCTAATAAAGTCATCTCCAAGCTCGTTGATTTTCTTTCTTTCGAGCTCTTCCATCTTTAGTACAGCACTTCCATCAGCAAAACAGCTTAAACCTGTATCAACAGGATGACCAAAAATCATATTTTTCTCAAGATTTTTAATATGTTGACCAGGTTTTGTTGCCATTTCAAAGCGAACTGGCTTTTGATTTGAAAACGTAATAAGAGATCCGGCGACAGAGTTTTCTTTATCTAATAGTAAAGAAACAGGATATGAGCCAGGTTGAATATTTTTTTGGAAAGGGGTACTTTCCTCAAAAAAATTAGGATCACATGCAACGACATTTCCAGATATAATGGTAATGTTCTCGATAGATTGATAGTGTAGGTTTTCTTCTTCATGAAGAAGAAAAGAAAGCAGCTTTTGCACCTATTTTCATCCTTTCTAAGCCAATAGTCTTTCTTAGTATAACAGCAAACAAGAAAAGAAATTTCAACTCTATACGTTTTTAGTGAAAATAGTACTAAAAAAGTGTTTGCAAGCGCAATCATTATGTTGTATACTAAGTTCATAGACAAGGATTGTTACTGTTCGGCAGGCAAAACCTGAATTCATTAGAGTATTATAGGCTTCTATAATGCTGTCATGAGTTCGGGTTTTTTTGTTAGCGAACAAAATCTCAGTGACAAGGTGAATCATTATGCGCATAAAGAAAATTTTCAACAATAATGTTATTCTTTCAGAAAGTGAACATAATCAAGAAATAGTTGTAATGGGAAGAGGACTCGCTTTTCAAAAGAAAGCAGGAGACGAAGTTGAGGAAGAGAAGATTGAAAAAACATTCGTTATTCACTCAGAATCCACTGCTAACAAATTATCTGAACTTCTCAAAGATATTCCGTTTCTTCATTTAGAAGTATCAAATGATATTATTGAATTAGCTCAAAAAAAACTATCATGTCAGCTTAATGAGACGGTGTACCTTTCATTAACAGATCATATTCATTTCGCACTAACCCGCTTTAAAGAAGGACTTATCATTAAGAACCCGCTTTTATGGGAAGTTAAGAAATTTTATAAAGATGAACACGCTGTTGCCCTTCTTGCTCTAAATTTGATTGAAGAGCGTACAGGCATTCGTTTACCAGAAGATGAAAGCGCATCAATTGCTCTTCACCTTTTCAATGCCCGTCAAGATTCATCAGGCATGGAAGAGACAATGGAAATGACAAATATCGTGAATAGTGTTGTAAATATTGTCAACTATCACTACGGTATTTCCTTTGATGAAGAGTCAATTAATTACAATCGTTTTATTACACACTTGCGCTATTTTGCTTATCGAATGCTACGCGGGGAGCTTGAGCATGATGAAGAAGAAAATTCTCTCTATGAACAAGTGAAAAATCAGTATCCTGCAGCAGACGAATGTACAAAAAAAGTACAGAAGTATTTACAAAAAGAGTACGATGTTAAAATGACGAAAGATGAGTTATCATACTTTATTATTCACATTCATAGAGTTTCTAATCGAGAAAAAAATAAATAACTATACTCATTTAGGATTGTTACTGGTTAGCAGGCAAAACCTGAAGAGAACAGAGAAAAGACTATGCTCTTTTTGTGTTCCCTTCAGGTTTTTTACGTTAAAAAGGAGGAAAGAGTTATGGATAACAAGCAGCTTGGTAATGAAATTGTAGAACTAGTTGGTGGAGAAGGAAACATCATATCCCTTGTCCATTGTGCAACACGCCTTCGCTTTAAGCTTCGAAAGCATAGCGAAGCAAATAAAGATGCTCTAACGAATCACCCAGAAGTGATTACAGTTGTTGAAAAGGGCGGGCAGTTTCAAGTTGTTGTTGGAAACCGCGTTGGAAAAGTATACAGCGAGATTATGAAAAACCATGCGATTAAAGGTGGAGATGAAGGAGCAGAAGGCGGTGGAGAAAAGGTTAGCGTTGTCTCTCGCGTCTTTGAATATATTTCAGGCACGTTCTCGCCGCTTATTCCCGCTTTAGCAGGAGCAGGGATGATCAAAGCCCTCCTTGCCGTGTTAACTCTTTTAAACGTGTTAGATGCTAAAAGTACAACATATGCCGTTTTAAATGCCGCATCTGGAGGAGTGTTTTACTTTCTCCCAGTCTTTGTCGGTATTACAGCAGCACGGAAATTAAATGCAAATCCATTTGTAGGGGGAGCCATTGCAGCAGGACTTTTGGAACCCAATTTTACGGCTCTTATTGAACAGAGTGGAAATATAAACTTTTTAAATATTCCACTTCTTGCAATTGATTACTCTTCAACGGTTTTCCCGATGCTGATTGCGATTGCGATTTATGCGTTGCTTGAGAAAGTATTAAAAAAATACACGCCAGATACAATTCAACTATTCTTTGTACCAATGATCAGCTTGCTTATTATGGTTCCTTTGACAGCGCTTGCATTCGGTCCTTTTGCTGAATATGTAAGTGCCGGCATTGGATCAGGCATTGTCTTTATGCTAGATAAATCAGCAATTCTTACAGGGGTTTTAATTGCTGCTGCTTGGCCAATCCTCGTTATTTTAGGGGTTCACTGGGGAATTACGCCAATTTCGATTGCAAACTTTTCACGTGGCGGAGATATGATTAACCCAATTACAGCAGCTGCAACATTTGCTCAAATGGGAATTGCACTTGGTGTTTACCTTCGCGCTCGCAAAAACAAAAACTTGCAGTCCCTTTCATTTGCTGCCCTTTTATCAGGACTATTTGCAGGGGTAACAGAGCCAATTCTTTATGGAATTATCCTACGTTATAAAAAGCTTATTCCAATCTTACTTGCATCAGGCGGACTTGGAGGAGCCTTTATTGCAGTGTTCGATGTAAGAGTGTTTACGTTTGTATTTAACAGCATGTTTACAATTCCTGCTTATTCTCCAATGGTAGGATATGTGATTGGAATTAGTATTTCATTTGCAGCAGCAACGATTTTAACCTTTATTATTGGAGCTGAAGGCAAAAAGAAAAAAGTGGAAAAAGCAGAAGGAAAAGCAGAGGTAGCAGCAACTGCAGAACCTGCTGTGACTAACATGAAAAACAGCCAAAAGACTGAACTTTCTTCTCCACTAGTTGGAGAAATGATTCCACTGGAAAATGTAGAAGACCCTGTTTTTTCAAGCGGTGCAATGGGGAAAGGTGTAGCTGTTGAACCTACAGAAGGGGTTGTATATGCGCCGTTTGATGGAGAAGTATCTATTTTATTTCCAACAAAGCATGCAATTGGCTTAAAAAGTGATGATGGGATCGAATTGCTGATCCATGTTGGACTTGATACAGTACAGCTTGATGGCAAACATTTCTCAGCATACGTTTCTCAAGGAGAGAAAGTGAAAAAGGGAACTAAGCTTGTCACATTTGATATTGAAGGTATTCAAAAAGAAGGATACCGAACAACAACGCCTGTTATTGTAACAAATACAGATCAATATTTAGATGTTGTGCCATCAACATTTAAGCATGTGAATAGTAAAGAGCCTGTGTTTACCGTTATAAAATAATAAACTGAGAGGAAGATGAAAAATGGCTACATTTAAACCAACATTTCCAAAAAACTTTTACTGGGGTGGAGCAACTGCTGCTAACCAAATCGAAGGAGCATTTAACGAAGATGGAAAGGGATTATCAGCTGCAGACTTTGTAGAATATATTCCAAAAAAAGAGCGCACAAAAGATAATGCAATGGAAATCACCTCAGAACAAATTCGTAAAACACTTAGCGGTGAGAGTACAGGACGTTTTCCAAAACGTGAAGGAGTAGACTTTTATCATCGCTATAAAGAAGATATCGCTCTTCTTGCTGAAATGGGTTTTACAGCTTTTCGACTTTCCATTCATTGGTCAAGAATTTTTCCAAACGGCTATGATGAAGTGCCAAATGAAGCTGGTCTAGCTTTTTATAATCGTGTGTTTGATGAACTCGCAAAATATAACATTGAGCCAATTGTAACGTTATCTCATTATGAAACACCATACGGATTAACAGAGAAATATAACGGATGGGCAGGACGTGAAGTGATTGATCACTTTGTACGCTACGCGGAGACGGTCTTTACTCGCTACAAAGACAAAGTAAAGTTTTGGATTTCGTTTAATGAAATTAACGTGATTACATTAAGTCCATTTACAGGAGGAGGGATTGTTTCAGACCGTGAGGAAAATCCGGTACAAACGAAATACCAAGCTCTTCACCATCAGTTTGTAGCAAGTGCTCTTGCGACGAAAAAATTGCATGAAATCAATCCAGAAGGAAAAATGGGCTGCATGCTAGCAAGAATGAGTCACTATGCAAATACACCAAACCCTGAAGATGTCTTAAAAGCTCAAAAAGACAATCAAGATAACTTGTTCTTTACAGATGTTCATGCAAGAGGTGAATATCCAAAATATATGGAGCGTTTCTTCATTGAAAATGATATTAAAATTATCAAAGAAACAGGAGACGATGAAATTATTAAACAGTATCCTGTTGACTATATTACAATTAGTTACTATATGTCTATGCTGTCATCCTCTGCTCCTGAGGGAGAGCGTACAGATGGAAACTTGATGAATTCTCTTAAAAACCCTTATTTAGAAGCATCTGATTGGGGGTGGCAAATTGACCCTGTTGGTTTGCGAATCGTGTTGAATGATATGTATGACCGCTATAGACTTCCAATCTTTATTGTTGAAAATGGCTTAGGTGCATATGACAAAGTAGAAGAAGACGGATCAATTCATGATACGTACCGTATTGATTATTTACGTAAGCACATTGAGCAAATGAAAGAAGCGATAGGAGATGGGGTTGAACTGCTTGGTTACACATCTTGGGGACCAATTGATTTAGTTTCGATGTCAACGAGCGAAATGTCTAAACGATATGGCTACATTTACGTTGATAAAGATGATGATGGAAATGGTACATTAGAAAGAAAGAAAAAAGATTCGTTTTATTGGTATAAGAAAGTCATCGCAAGCAATGGAGAAGAACTATAAGAAACGATAAAACCGGTATGAACTTACATGCCGGTTTTTTAATCTATAAATAGAGATTGTTTATTTTGTATGTAATGGAGAAGAAGGAACTTTGGATGCTAAATCTATAGAGTGAAAAAAAAGAGTATTTTTGTGTAAAACGGGAACAGTGATAAGAGATGAAGTTCTTTTCTACACGATTTTCAGAAAGTGTGAAAAGTTTGACTGCTGAACGAGAAAGAAGGTAAAATGAAAATAGAATGAATATTCATTCTTACTTAAGAGATGCTTGTTGAGAGGATGGACATCATGCAAAATAAGCGCGATAAGATTATGGATGCTGCACTCGAGCTTTTTGCAGAGCGAGGTTTTAACGCTACAACAGTTCCAACAATCGCTTTAAATGCTGAAGTAGGAGCAGGGACCATTTATCGTTATTTTGAGCATAAAGAAGCTCTTGTTAATGCTGTTTTTCAACGGTGCGTAGAAAGCTTTTCACATCATTTACAAGAGAACTATCCGAGTGATTCCGGTATTAGAGAACAGTTTCGACACTTGTTTTTTAAAGTAGTTGGTTTTGCCCGAGATCACGTTTATGCTTTTTCATTTTTAGAAAGCCAAAGCAATGCGCCCTATTTAGATTCAAAAAGTATTGACAGTTTCCAAGAAATGATGGATTTTTTCTATCAATTTTTAGAGGAAGGAAAGAAAGTGAATGTTATTCGCTCTGTACCAACAGAAGCGCTGTTTGCAATTGTGTACGGTGCATATGTTGAGATAGCAAAACTTTTGCGTAAAAAGATTCTTTCAGAAAGTGATCAGCTTATGAATAGTTTAGAAGCGTGTTGTTGGGATGCGGTGAGAGTGTAGAAATTCTACCGCTTTCTTATTAAGAAGAAAAGAATGAACATTCATTCCGCTACATTAATTTATGAAAATAGAATGATAGATACCTATATTTTTCGTCAGTCTATCTTATGAAACAATTGCACAAAAAAAGAGGAGGCTTTTCTCATGGAAAAAGAACGTACTATTCCACAACCTAAAACTTATGGACCGTTAGGCAGCTTACCGCTTATGGATAAAGATAAGCCAATGCAAACATTTATGAAAATTGGTCAGGAACTAGGCCCTATTTTTCAATTTCAATTTCCACACGCTTTAGGCACATTTGTCTCAGGACATGATTTAGTTGCTGAAGTATGTGATGAAGAGAAGTTTCAAAAGCAGCTAGGAGTGTCTCTTACAAGCGCTAGAGAGTTTGCAGGTGACGGACTTTTTACAAGTTATACAGAAGAGCCGAATTGGAAAAAAGCCCATAATATTTTATTACCAAGCTTTAGTCAACGCGCAATGAAAGGTTATCATCATATGATGCTTGATATTGCAACACAGCTTGTTGAAAAATGGGAACGTCTAAATAAAGAAGAAGAAATTGATGTACCAGAAGATATGACTCGTTTAACACTAGATACCATCGGTCTTTGCGGCTTTGGTTATCGTTTCAATAGCTTCTACCGAGAAGGAGCTCATCCATTTGTAGATAGTATGGTGAGAGCATTGGATGAATCAATGAATAAAATGAATCGTTTACCTATTCAAGATAAGCTGATGGTGCGTAAAAAACGTCAATTTCAAGAGGACAAAATGTTCATGTTTGAACTCGCTGATGAGATTATTAAAGAGCGTAAAAAACAAGGAGAGGTAGATGGAGACGATCTTCTTGCCCATATGCTAAATGGAAAAGATCCTGAAACAGGAGAGAAACTAGATGATGAAAATATTCGCTACCAAATGATTACGTTTTTAATTGCGGGTCATGAAACAACGAGCGGTCTTTTATCATTTGCGATTTACTATCTCTTGAAAAATCCGCGCGTGCTCAAGAAAGCATACAAGGAAGTTGATGAAGTATTAACAGGAATGCCTACTTATGAAGATGTAAGAAAGCTAAAATATATTCGAATGATTTTAAATGAAGCCCTACGACTTTGGCCAACTGCTCCAGCCTTTTCTCTTTATGCGAAAGAGGATATTATGCTAGGAGGAAAATATCCAATAGAAAAGAACCAAAGCGTAAGCGTTCTTTTAGGAAATCTTCACCGAGACAAAAGAGTGTGGGGAGAAAATGTGGAAGAATTCCGACCAGAACGGTTCCAAGATGAAGAGAAAATTCCACATCATGCGTACAAACCGTTTGGAAACGGTCAGCGCGCATGTATTGGTCAACAGTTTGCACTACATGAAGCAACGCTTGTACTAGGAATGATCCTGCAAAGATTTAATATTGTGGATCACAGAAACTACGAACTAAAAGTAAAAGAAACTTTAACATTAAAACCTGATAATTTTACAATTCAAGTAAGTCCTCGAGAGCGCGAATATGCAGCTCTAAACGATCATAAAAGCGAAAACAAAGCAGCTGAAAAAGTAGAACAAGACGTCATCATTGAAGAGCATAACACACCGCTTCTTGTTCTTCATGGATCAAATTTAGGCACTGCTGAAGGAATTGCAAATGAACTTGCTGAACTTGGCGAGAGATACGGTTTCTCCACAACTATTGCTGCTTTGAACAGCTATAGTGGCAAGCTACCAACATCAGGCGTTGTCTTAATTGTTTCAGCTTCCTATAATGGAAAAGCTCCAGATAATGCAACGGAGTTTGTGAACTGGTTAGAAACGTCAAAAAATGATTTATCAGGTGTTCACTATGCTGTGTTTGGATGTGGGGACAGAAACTGGGCAAGTACGTATCAACGCATACCGAGAGTTATTGATGAAAAAATGACTGAGCTTGGTGCAGAACGGATTGTAGATAGAGGAGAAGGAGATGCAAGCGGTGACTTTGAGCTTCATCTTGATGAGTGGAAAAATCAATTGACGAAAAAAGTGAAAGAAACATTTAACGTCGAAGAAACGAAAGAAGTAGCAGAGAAAAAAGGATTAAACGTGACATTTGTAAAAGAAAACGTTCAGCATCCGCTTGTCAAAACGTATAAAGCACAAGAAGCAGAAGTTCTGTTAAATAAGGAGCTTCAGAGAGAAGAAAGTGGCAGAAGTACACGTCATATTGAAATCTCTTTACCAAATGGTGTTTCTTATAAGGAAGGAGATCATCTCGGTATTCTTCCGCAAAATAGGGCTGAGCTTGTTAATCGAGTATTGAAGCGTTACGGATTAGACGGAAGCGAGAGCATTATGTTAGAAGGCGATGCATATGGACTTCAACACTTACCGTTGAACAAACCTGTACGAGTGCGAGATGTTTTGACTTTTAATGTTGAATTGCAAGAACCTGTTTCAAGAAAAGCACTACAGGAGTTAGCGGAAGCAACCGTTTGTCCGCCACATAAATATGAACTTGAAGCCCTCCTAGGAGATCATTATAGTGAAAACGTGACGAACAAACGATTAACAATGCTGTCTCTTCTTGAAAAATATGAGGCGTGTGAATTGTCATTTGAGCGCTTTTTAACACTTTGCTCACCGTTAAAACCGCGCTATTATTCTATTTCAAGTTCACCGCTTAAGAGCAATCAAAAAGCAAGTATTACAGTAAGTGTAGTAGAAGGAAAAGCATGGAGTGGAGATGGAATGTATCATGGTGTTGCCTCATCTTACCTTGCTCAATGTCAAGCAGGTGAAAAAGTAATGATGTTTATTAATACACCTCAGTCTCGTTTTGAGCTTCCAGCTGACGAAAGTACACCGCTTATTATGGTTGGACCAGGAACAGGCGTTGCTCCGTTCAGAGGCTTTTTACAAGCCAGATCTGTGTTAAAAGAGAAAGGAAAAACACTTGGAGAAGCCCATCTTTACTTTGGTTGCCGAAATGAAGCCCATGATTTTATTTACAAAGATGAACTTGAAAAAGCAGAAAGTGACGGTATTGTAACACTGCATACGGCATTTTCAAGAATGGAAAGCTGTGACAAAACGTACGTTCAACACTTAATAGAACAGGATGCAGCAGAAGTGATTTCTATTCTTGTTGAAAAAGAAGGAGCTCTTTACATTTGCGGAGACGGCAAAAGTATGGCTCCTGCCGTAGAAAGTACGTTGAAAAAGGCATATCAAGACATAGAACATAAAAGTGAAGAAGAAGCAGAGCGTTTTCTTCTCGATTTAGAAAAACAAGGCCGCTTCGCAAAGGATGTTTGGGCAGGATAAATAGCAAAAGGAGCTAACTAAAGTTAGCTCCTTTTATTGTATATCTTGAATGCCTGATAAACGAATCGAAAAAATATTTTGCTTTTCATCTTTCAGAAATAAAGTTTGATCTAAGAGGTTAAGATTATGAACGCGCCCTTGACAAGTTTGCAGAAGCCCATCTTCATAATAGTTAATTGTAAGCAACCGGTTTTTTCGTAGCGCTTTTAAAATCATGACATTCTCCTTTGTTATTTATATTAAAATTTTTAATGTTTTATAGAATTTCCTTACTTTTATTATATACAAAAAAGGTAAGCGTTTTCAATAAAGTTATGAACAATTTGTGAATCATTGTGCAAAAGAAAAAAATTAGGGAATTGTATAGCGGGTAAACACCTTAAAAACAAGCTCTCTTCGTGTGGATACACCTGTTTTAAGAAAGATAGATTTTAAATGATCTTGCACTGTATAAGGAAAAAGAAAGAGATCATTTGCTATTTCTTTAGTTGAAGAACCTTTAATTAAATAATCTAGGATATTACTTTCACGTTTTGATAAATTATAATACTTTTTATTAATGGTTAGAATATTTGTTGGAGAGGTCTGAGCAATATTTATGGCTATGTTGAAATCCTCTTTATCTTTTATTAAGAGTAAAGAGGAAAGCGTGAGAAATCCGTACTTTTGAAGAGCAAGTAGCGTATGTGCTGACCCTTCCTCACTTCCTAGTGTCCGGTAGCAGAGAGCTTGAATTGACTTTGGCAATTTGTCTCCTTCTAACGATTCAGAAGCTCTTAGGGCACTTAACATCTCTATCCCTGTTTTAGTATAAGAGATCAGTTTAAGATCAGGAGAAAATAACAGCATTTTAGGTTGTAAAGGAACGGGTTCTAAAAATAAATGATAAAAGGTCTGAAGTCCACGACCAATCGAGGAAGAAAGGTTTTCAATAAGCTCTTTTTCTTCACTTTGAAAGTGTTCTTCTGTTTTGAATAACGTTAGATACCCGAAACATTGATTTTTATATACCAAAACAGCACGAAGTTCGTCCTTGAATCCGGCGGGTTTTAAGATAGATGTGTATCTGTAACTTTTCTTAAGTTGTTCTTCTTTTTGTTCACTTAGCACGGCCGCTCGTATTTCTTCATGAAAAAGTCTTGCATAGTGATTTACGTCTTGTTGTAAATATTCATTTTTAAAAATCTGATGATGAATACTTTCAATGTTATGCTCTGTAACAGCTCCTATAGAAAGTAATGTGTGAGGGTCTACTGCAGACAGGCAATATGCTTGAAAAGAGAGTTCTTGCTGTAAAAGTGTGATAACACGTTGCCGGTATGTCCAAGATGATGTGCATGTTTTTTCTAAGCGATGTAAAGCTGTATCAATTTCACGCCACTTTTTCATATCGTTGCTCCTGCTATTTTTATTTCCCCATGTTTCTGGGATCGTCATTTTTTTCTTCTTCTTTATAATTGAGAATAGTTCTTAATTAATTTTATCGAAAAGAGTAGAGATTAGAAAGACTTTATAGGAGGAGAAAAGATGAAGGAAGTAAGCAATATGAATTGGCATAGTGATGAAGTATATAATTATCAAGCGAAAATACCCTTGAAAATTCCAGGATATGATGAACTTTATAAGATGATGAATTATCTTATGTCAGTATATGTCTCTTCAGAAAACAAGCATATTCATATGCTTATCGTTGGGGCTGAAGGAGGACAAGAACTTATAACTCTCGGGAATAGAAATAAGGGATGGGCATTTACAGGAGTAGACCCTTCTATAAAAATGCTTGGTATCGCACAACGGCGCTCTAAGAAAGCAGGGATAAACGCCACTTTTATACATGGAGAGGTAGAAAGCATAACAGGAAAATTCACAGGTGCAACTTGCATGCTTGTGCTTCACTTTTTGAAGGAAGCAGAAGCATGCAAGTTGCTAAAAGAAATAAGTGAGCGATTAAAAAGTGGCGCTCCTCTTTTTGTAGCTTCTATTGTTGGTAAAAAGGGAAGGGAGTTTCAATGGCAGATGAAAGCATACATGCTTTCAAACGGAATTCCTATTGAAGAGTGGCTTAACTTTGAAAAATCAATAGATAATACCATTCATCTTATTTCAAGTGCGAAAATGAAGCATCTTTTAAACAGATCAGGATTTACAGAAGTAACAAAGTTTTATAAAGGTTTTTTAGTAGAAGGATGGGTGGGGATAAATGGATAAAAAGCATTTTGATGGTTCTTTTTTCCTGTCTTTCATAAAAAAAATCGATAAAAAATAAAAAGATTAAATTTTTTTTAGTCAAATCCATTGATATAAGAAATATTTTTCCTTATAATTGATTTATAGATTGAAAGTGCTTTCAGCAAACAGTACGTTTTGAAAGCGCTCGCCATATACTAAAAATTTGAAATTCAGACATGATATACAACAGGAAGGGGAATGAACCTTGGATTTCTATCTACTAATTATGACGCTAATATCTATCGCAATTGTGGTTGTTGGAGTTTCGGTGTTCAAATGGCATGCTTTCATTAGTTTGCTTGTAGCTAGTTTATTTTTGGCTATAACATCAGGACTCTCGTTGGATAAAATTGTAACCTCTTATGAAAGCGGTGTCGGCAGTGTGCTTGGACACCTAGTTGGAATTTTAGCACTTGGAACAATTTTAGGGAAAATGATGGCTGAATCAGGAGCCGGTATGAGAGTTGCTGACTTCTTCATTCGATCTTTCGGACGTAAGAAACTTCCATGGGCAATGCTTATTTCAGGATTTGTTATCGGTATTCCCGTCTTTTTTGAAGTAGGAATTATTATCTTAATTCCACTTGTTATTTCGATTTATAAAACAACAAAGCAAAATATTCTATTGATTGCACTTCCAGTCATCGCAGGTCTTTCGATTGTGCACGGAATTGTACCTCCGCATCCTGGGGCAATGACAGCCATTGGGATTTATAACGCAGACCTTGGCAAAGTTTTAATTTATGCTCTTATTATTGCCATTCCAGCTGCAATTGTTGCAGGACCAGTTTTTGCAAAATGGGTTCATAAACGAGTAATTCCAGAAAAAGAGCCTGAGCTTATTCGTATTAATACATCATCAAGTAGTTTACCAAGCACAGGCGTTTCGTTTTTCGTTATTTTACTTCCGATTCTTTTAATGGTTCTGTCTGTTGTAGCACCTACAATTGAAGCGTTACCAAAGTTTGTTATTCAGGCATTAGAGTTTATTGGTAATCCACTTGTAGCTCTTTTACTTGCATGTTTTGCTGCTTTCTATCTTTTAGGATTCCGTCAAGGCATGGATAAAAATATGGTGAAAAAGCTTACTGAAGATGCTGTACTGCCTGTTTGTTCTATCATTTTAATCGTTGGTGCTGGTGGAGGATTTAAACAAATTTTAATTGATAGCGGTGTTGGAGAGTCAATTGCTCAGATGGCTGAGCATCTATCCCTTTCACCGATTGTCCTTGCCTTTTTAGTAGCTGGTCTCATTCGTATTGCAACAGGTTCTGCAACTGTTGCCCTTACAACAGCCGCTGGTATTGTATCACCTGTTGTGGCAAACATGACAGGCGTGAACTTAGAGCTTCTTGTTATTGCAACAGGCGCAGGTTCACTTATGTTCTCCCACGTCAATGATGCTGGTTTCTGGCTTGTTAAAGAGTATTTAGGTTTAACTGTAAAAGAAACGTTCAAAACATGGACTGTACTTGAAACACTTCTTTCATTCATTGCTTTTGCTGGAGTGTTAATTTTCGATATCTTTGTATAAGCAATAAAAAAGGCGTTCTTCTCTTTGAGAAGAACGCCTTTTTTATTAATGAAGTTCATCGCTGATTAAAGCGTTAGCCTCTACTATATTAGTGGCGGTATAGCGATCCTTCTTTTCCTCTTTTCATGGTCCTTCACTATTCAAATTCATAAAAGAAAAGACGTTTAAAGCCTGCTTATAGTAGGCTTTTTTTATATGACAAAAACACAAATTTAACCTTTGTACGAACCTCTTTAAAATGCGTTGGATATGAATAAACAAACGTTAATATTCCGAAAATAGAGATTGACACAAAATGGCCCTATTGAATATAATGAAGTCAATACATGAACATATGCTCATATAAGGCGGTTAAGTCTTTTGATCTTTATTCATAGGAAAAACGTATTTTTATGGAGAAAGTAAGGTGAGGGCTAGTGGAAGATCGGAGAGAAAGAGTGAAGAGAGAACTTTTGTTAGAAGGTCTTGATTGTGCGAACTGTGCAATGAAAATCGAAAATGGAGTAAAGACACTAGAAGGTATTGATCGTTGTACAGTGAACTTTGCGACTAAAATGTTGACATTTGATGTAGAAATGAACGAAGAAGAGAAAGCGCTAGAAAGTGTTAAAAAGAAAGTACATTCACTTGATTCACATATTAAAATTAAAGAAAAAGGGGTAGAGACGTATACGCTCTACTTGCATGGTCTTGATTGTGCGCATTGCGCAGGGAAAATCGAGTCAGAAATGGGCAAGATTCCCTCTGTTCAGAAAGCAAGCGTTGATTTTGTTTCAAAAATGCTTCACATCACGCTTGCTTCTGAAGTTTCCTGGAATAGAGAAAAAGAAAAAGTTATTCAAAAAATTAATAAAATTGAATCTGGAATCACAGTGGAAGAGGAAGAAAGTGCTTCAAAAGAAAAGGATGAGCACAGGCGTTCTATAT
This sequence comes from Priestia sp. TRM10, assembly GCF_057808375.1. Lineage (NCBI taxonomy): Bacteria > Bacillati > Bacillota > Bacilli > Caryophanales > Bacillaceae > Priestia > Priestia sp. TRM10. The sequence goes on along the minus strand of NZ_JBJZOT010000015.1, from coordinate 330,710 downwards.
TATGGCGTTTAGGTGGAGGAGTTTTGCTAACAGGAATAGCGATGTTCGCTTCTTTACCGTTTCCTTTTGAGCTTTCTCTGTTTCTTATTGCATACGCTATTGTTGGTGGAGACGTTGTGTATAGGGCAGTAAGGAACATTATTAGAGGACGCGTGTTTGATGAGCATTTCTTAATGACCATTGCAACGATTGGGGCATTTCTGATTGGCGAATATGCAGAGGGCGTTGCTGTTATGCTTTTTTATCAAACTGGTGAATGGTTCCAAAGTCTAGCTGTTAATCGTTCTCGTAAATCAATCAGCGAAATGATGAACATTCGTCCTGATTATGCAAATCTTAAAGAAAGGGAAGGGAACAAGAAAGTTTCCCCAGAAGAGGTGAAACAAGGCGATATTATTGTTGTGAAGCCTGGCGAAAAAATTCCTTTAGATGGGATGGTCCTAAATGGAAGTTCATCAGTAGATACTTCCGCTCTTACAGGAGAATCGCTTCCGCGTGAGGTTGAGAAAGGAAGCGAAGTGCTGAGCGGATTCGTAAATAAACAAGGTTTATTAGAAGTAACGGTTACAAAAGAATACGGAGAATCAACGGTTTCAAAAATATTAGATCTTGTTCAAAACGCGAGCAATCGAAAAGCGCCAACTGAAAATTTTATTACTAAATTTGCCCGCTATTATACGCCTATTGTTGTCATTATTGCTTTTCTTCTCGCATTCTTACCACCACTTCTTTTCTCAGGGGCAACGTTAGCTGACTGGACATACAGAGCACTTGTCTTTCTTGTTATTTCATGTCCATGTGCGCTTGTTGTTTCTATTCCACTAACGTTTTTTGGAGGAATTGGGGCAGCATCTAGACGAGGTATTCTTGTAAAAGGTGGAAACTATTTAGAGGCACTAAATGATGTGAGATATGTTGTGTTTGATAAAACAGGAACACTCACAGAAGGTGTATTTGAAGTTGTTCATGTACATGCTGAAAAAAGCTTTACGAAAGAACAAGTCTTATATTATGCGGCATATGCTGAGCAACATTCTAATCATCCAATTGCAGAATCAGTAAAAAAAGCATACAACGGTAAAGTGAATGAAGGGCTAATTACAAGCTATAATGAAAAAGCCGGTCATGGGATTGAAGCAGTTGTAGATGAAGCGCAAGTTTTAGCTGGAAATGAAAAACTTATGAATTTGTATTCTATTTCCTATAGCAGAGCAAGTGAGTATGGAACAATTATTTATGTTGCAGTAAATAATCGCTATGCAGGCTATCTTGTTATTTCCGATAAAATAAAACAAGATGCTAAAGAAGCCCTAAAGTCTTTAAAAAGGCTTGGTATTAAAAAAACAATGATGCTTACAGGGGATCAAAAAAGCGTTGGAGAAAACGTTGGAAAACAATTAGGGATTGATGAAGTATATGCTGAACTTTTACCACAGCACAAAGTTGAAAAAGTAGAAGAGCTTGACAAGGCTAAAGAAAAAGCAGAAAAACTGATTTTTGTAGGAGATGGGCTCAATGATACGCCTGTTCTTGCTAGAGCTGACGTTGGGATTGCAATGGGAGGACTTGGATCTGATGCAGCGATTGAAGCAGCAGATATTGTTATTATGACAGATGAGCCTTCTAAAATTGCTGAAGCAATCTCTCTTGCTAAACGAACAAGAAAAATTGTATGGCAAAACATTAGCTTTGCTCTTGGCGTTAAGGCAATTTTTCTTCTTCTTGGAGCGTTTGGAATTGCTACAATGTGGGAAGCTGTATTCTCAGATGTAGGTGTTACGCTTTTAGCTGTCTTAAATGCGATGCGAATTTTAAAAAGATAGGGAGGAAAGCCGAATTTTCGGCTTTTTTTCTTGAAAAGAAAAAAGGAGAAAGAAAAGGGTTTCTGCTATACTAATGAAGAATACTAGTTTAGAAGAAACTGATAGGAACGAGGTGATGAATTGAAAAGTAACCAAAGCTTTCGTTTGAAAGTAGCTGCTCTTATTACAGGGGTGTTAGCAATTGGTATCGCTTTTTTTCTTTTATCAGCAAACAGCAACTCAACTAAAACAAGTACAACTTCTTCGGAGGATGAAATAGCTCATTCCTTTTCCTTGAACAACCAACCGTTGCTTGGTGAGGAAGATGCACCTGTTACAGTTGTTGAATTTGGAGATTTTAAATGTCCAGCATGTAAAGCATGGGGAGAAGAGATTTTTCCAAAGCTTCAAAAAGAATATCTTGAAAAAGATAGCGTTAATTTTTCATATGTAAACGTGCTTTTCCATGGGGAAGAGTCTGAGCTAAGCGCTTTAGGAGCTGAATCGATACTAAAGCGAGATCCGCAGTCTTACTGGAATTTTCATAAAGCTTTATTCAATGCCCAACCAACGCAAAATCATAATGAAAAATGGGTAACTGTTTCAAAGCTTACAGAGATTGCAGGAAATACAACAAATGTGGATCTTGTGCAGTTTAAACAAGATATCGAGGCAAAAAGTATGCTTTCGGATGTTGAAAAAGATATGTCTCTTGTGGAGGATTATCATGTTGTTTCAACTCCAACTGTAATGATTAATAACAAAGTTGTAGAAGATCCGTTCAACTATAGCGAAATTCAAAAAGCAATTGAGGAAGAACTAGAGGAGAGTACACCATGACTGAAAAAAACAATCGTTCCATCATCTTTTTATACGTTGCTTGGCTTGCTTCTATTATTGCAACGTTAGGAAGTTTATATTTTAGTGAAGTACGCGGATATGTGCCGTGCGAGATGTGCTGGTATCAGCGCATTGCTATGTATCCTTTAACAGTAACAATGGGGATTGCTGTTTTTAAAAGAGATCTGGCTGTTAAAAAATATGTTTTACCAGCCTCTATTATTGGCGGGCTGATTTCTGTTTTTCATTATTTAGAACAAAAGGTACCAGGATTTGCGGCCATTAAACCATGTTCAATGGGTGTTCCTTGTAGCGGAGAGTATATTAACTGGTTAGGCTTTATTACCATTCCATTCTTAGCTTTCGTTGCTTTTCTTATTATCACAATTTGCTTACTGTTTGTAAAAAAGGAAGACTAAAATGAGCACAGTGGAAAAGATACAGCCATTTGTAATTTTAAGCGCTATGTTGATAGGATTCTTCCTTTCTAAAATAGCGCTTTTTGCTACATATGCACCTCTCTTTCTTTTGCTTTTTCTATTTTTTATGATACATGGTCTTTTTTAGATGTTTCATTTAAAGAAACAAAAACAGCTTTATCACACAAAGGCTTTCTCATATCAGTTCTTATTCTTAATTTCATCATAGGGCCTCTTGTGGCTTATGGAATTGGACGTATTCTCTTAGATAAGGAACCATTTATATTTCTCGGTTTTCTGATGCTTGTTGTTACACCGTGTACAGATTGGTATTTGCTTTTTACAAAATTAGCAAAGGGAAATGTACCACTTGCAGCTTCGCTATTACCTGTAAATCTTCTTTTGCAAATTGCTTTACTTCCCTTTTATCTTTATCTGTTTTCAGGTGTGAAAAGAACATTTTCCATATCTATGCTTTTGGAGAGTGTTTTTTATATGTTTTTGCTTCCTTTCCTTTTAGCAATCATTATAAAAAGGAGAAAGGGAAGGGGAGTACAAAAGTGGAGAGCATTTTTTACAAGCAGCGGAATGCTATTTTTAAGTTTGGCTGTAATGATGATGCTTGCTTCAGAAGGAAGCTATCTTTCTCGTCATTTCTCGGTTTTATACGTGTTATTGCTTCCCCTTCTTGTTTTTTTCATAATCACTTTTCTAGCTGTTTTTCTTATTAGTAAAGTATTAAGATTTAAAACATGTGATGGGATAAGCCTTCATTTTATTACGCTTGCAAGGAATTCACCACTTGCTCTTGCTATGGCTACAATAGCCTTCGAAAAGCAACCAGAAGGTTCTCTTGCACTAGGCCTTGGACCACTTATTGAGCTCCTGCTGCTAGCTTTTATGGTTTATTTATTTCTCTGCAATTGACAAATGCAGGAATTATTTCTATAATTTTATTGAACGATGGTCAATAAAGGGGAGAAATGATGTCACCTCGAAAAGCTGTAAAACATGAGCTAACAAGAGAAATGATATTAAACGTAGCGCGAAAGTTATTTGCTACAGAAGGATATAGTCATGTATCAATGAGGAAGATTGCTAAAGAGCTAGACTATAGCCATGGAGCGCTCTATTATCACTTTCAAAACAAGGCAGAGCTTTTTTCTGCACTTGTTAAAGAAGATTTTTCACTTTTAGATGAAAAGTTTTATGAAGTGATGAAAAGAGATATAGGCGCTGACGAGAAACTTCAGTCTGTGCTTTTAACTTTTATTGAATTTGGCCTCACATATCCAAATCACTATGAGGTTATGTTTCTTACAAAAGATAAAGAAGTAAAGTTTTATCAGCACAGTGGCCCAGAAGAAAGCTATAAAAGGTTTGCAGAGGCTCTTAGTACACTTTCTAAAACGAAGCTGTCGATAAGTGAAGCATGGTCTATCTTCTTATCTCTTCATGGATTTGTAGCACATCACTCATACTGTGAGCAGTCATTTGAAGAAGTGAAGGATATGGCAAAAGCACACGTTATGTTTTTATTAAAAAAGATTTAAAAATAGATGAGGAGTTTCCTCATTTATTTTCACCTTTTAATTAACCAGTGGTCAAAAAATAAAAGGAAGTGATGGATATGAAGAAAGCTCTTGTTATAGGAGCAACAGGTGGAATGGGAAGTGCTCTTGTATATGAATTGATTGAAAGAGGAATCAAAGTTATTGCTTTTGCTCGAAATGAAAGAAAACTTCACCGTTTTTTCGGAAAAGAAGACCTTGTTACAATTCAAAAAGGGGATGTTTTTCATAATTTATCTTCCTCTGTTGCCGGAGCTGAAATTATTTTCCATGCTGGGGCACTTCCGTACGCCCAATGGCAAGAACAACAGGAACCATTTATGAGGTGTATCATAAATGCAGCAAAAGAAAACAAAGCGAAGCTTGTCGTTGTTGACAATATCTATGCTTATGGAAGAAGTAAAGGAGAAAAAGTGAGAGAAAATGACGAGAAAAGCCCTCATACAAAAAAGGGGAAGATCCGGCTTCGCTTAGAACACTTGTTAGAAGAATCAAAAGTTCCTTATCTTCTTGCTCATTTTCCCGATTTTTACGGCCCACGAGCAGAGAATACACAGATTGACTATTTGCTTCAAAGTATCATTAAAAATAAAAAAGCAATGTTTGTTGGAAATCAAACAATAAAAAGAGAATATATTTATACTCCAGACGGAGCAAAAGCTCTTGTAGAACTTGCTCTTTGTAAAGAAGCTTACGGAGAGACGTGGAATATCCCTGGCTACAGTGGAATTTCAGGATCCGAATTTCTTTCTTATATTAAAGAATACACAAATTATCAGAAACGAGTAGGAACAGCCACAAAAACAATGGTACGGCTTATTGGCATTTTTGATCGTAATATGAAGGAATTTATAGAAATGTTTTATTTAAATGAAGACCCTCTGTTTCTAGACGGAACAAAATATGAGCATAGAATCGGAAAAATTCCAAGAACTCCTTATAAGGAAGGAATAAAACAAACCATTGATTATATGAGGACAGAAAAGACAGGAAACGCTTCTTAAGCGTTTCTTTTTTTTACAAAATTTGAGAAAAGAAAAGCTATTCTTCTTTTTCCTACACTAATTATGTGTAAGTCACATATATATAAAGGTATACCCATTAAAACTATGAGGATTATTTAAGAACTTTTTCGTAACTTTTATATTTTTGCAATCGTTTTCATAAAAGGAGGAAAAAAGAGTGTTAAAAGCCTTGCAAGCATTTTTCTCTCTCGCACTTTGTCCACTGTTTGGTAGTCCTTCTGCATCGAGTGATTGTAGTTTTGAAACAAGAGAAACGTTTAAGGAAGGGGAGTATGGAGGAAAAAGCTACAAGCTCTACGTTCCAAGTACGTATGACAAAGAAAAAGCATCTCCATTACTTGTTATGCTTCATGGCTGTACCCAGTGTGCAACAGACTTTGCGATTGGTACTGAGATGAATATGCTAGCGGAAGAACACAATTTTCTTGTCCTCTATCCTGAACAAGATGCTAAAAGTAATCCAAACAAGTGCTGGAATTGGTTTGAACCTCTTCATCAAGCACGTGGTAGAGGAGAGCCTGCAGCAATTGCCGGAATGATTGAAGAAATAAAAGAAGCGTACACAATTGATAATCATAAAGTGTTTATTGCAGGAATGTCAGCTGGAGGAGCAATGAGTATTATTATGGCTGCAGCCTATCCAGAAATTTTCTCAGGACTTGGAGTTGGAGCAGGATTAGAATATAAAGGAGCTACAAGCGTTTTTGATGCTTTAAATGTTATGAACAATGGAGGACCAAATCCGTTTGAACAGGGTTACTTAGCATATAAAGAAATGGGAGAAAGGGCAAGAGTTATTCCAACTATTGTTTTTCATGGAAGCTCTGATACAACAGTTGCACCAATTAACGGAGAGCAAGTTGTTTCACAATGGATCGTTACAAATGATCTAGTGGAAAGGCATAATGCAGGATGGATTTGTCATGGAGTAAATGAAACAATAAAAGGAAAAGTGAGGAATGGAAAAGAATATACACATGACTTGTATCGAAACAAACGAGGGGAATCTATTGTTGAGAAATATACGGTATTGAACATGGGGCATGCATGGTCAGGAGGAAATGAAAATGGAAGCTTTACAGATTCTGAAGGACCTCATGCAAGTAAGATCATGTGGGATTTTTTTATTAGAGAAAATGGGGAAAATGGATATTCAAATCAAAAAAGCTCTTGAAGAAATCTTCTCAAGAGCTTTTTTCATGTTAAGCTTTTTCTTCTTGATTGTTTGTAACCCCTAATACATCAAGTAAAAATACAAAGACAGGTATTCCGACAATTAATCCCCATACTCCGAAAAAGTGTTCTGAAAAAATAAGCACAATAAAGGTGAAAAAAACCGGAAGCTCTGTTTTAGCTGACATAAGTTTTGGATTTAGAAGGTAAGCTTCAATAGCATGAATAACCATAATCATAATCAATAAGTATAGAATCATTGTAAATCCACCAATTGTATATCCAATGATGGAAAGTGGGATAAGCGAGAGGATAACCCCAGCAACAGGAATAAGACCGAGGAAGAAAATTAAAATCGCTAGCCCAAACAGCTGTGGGAAATCAAAAAACCAAAGGCCGATTGTTGTAAGAACACAGTTTACAAGAGCAATAATAAACTGAGCTTCAATGACTTTTCCAAATGTCCTAACGAATTTACGACCGAAGAAAGCAATCTCTGTATAAAAAGCAGACAGCTTACTTTGCTGAAACTTTTTGCTGAACATAATAAGTCTTTGTTTTTCCAAGAGGAAGAACATGCTTAAAATTAAAGACAAAAAGATTTGGACACTTAGGATACTAAGGTCTGTTAAGTATTTGTATAAAAAGTTAAATCCTTGTTCAATATAAGTATTTAAATTTACGCTATCAAACGTATTTGAGATAAAGGAGAAGAAAGGAATATCTTCTGGATTCAGATAAAATGACTTAATTTGTTTTACAAGCTCTTCAACTTGTGTTTTAATAACTGGATAAAATCTAAAGCCACCTACAATAAGTCCAGTGACAAGTAAAACATAAAGAATAAGCACGATGAGCTTTTGGCTGATGGGTACCCATTTATGCACCCATTTTGTGACAAACGTTTGCACTCTATCCATTAAAAAAGTGAAAATAAATGTTAACAAAATAAAATTGATCATGCTTTTTAGAGCGAAAAGAGCAAGCGCTAAAATGAGGAAAATCAAGAAGCGTCTAAAACCGCGGTTTTCCCAGAGTTTTGCTAATCCAGTCATTGTTTACATCTCCCATAAAAAATATAGTGTACTCTTGTTTAACCCGCTATTATGGGAAACTACAGAAAATATTAAAAGGAATATTTAAAAACTGCTGTGCATTTCCGAACGTGTATCGTGTTAAACCTATCTCTTAATATTATATGCCTTTCACGTTTAATTTTAAAGCTGTATTAGCGATTTTGAATATTTAATTGAAGATGAAAAGAGAAAAACTCCCTTTGAAAGCAAAGAGAGTTTCTAAATATAAATGAAACGTACATTATTTCTGACTGTCTTTTAAGACTTCTTCCATTTTACTAAACGTATTTTGAACACTTTGAGAAGGAGTGGTCGTAAAGAAACTTACAACTACAACGGCAAGTAAGCTTGCAAAGAAGCCTGGAATCATTTCATACATAAAATCAGACATCCCTGTTTGTACCCAAGCAAGCACAACAACAGTACCTACAATAATTCCGGCAAGAGCACCCCACTTTGTCATACGTCTCCAGAATAGACTCAAAAGAATAGCAGGACCAAATGCTGAACCGAAACCAGCCCATGCATAGCCAACAAGATCTAAGATAGTGCTATTTGGTGTATATGAGAGAATAACGGCAATTACGGCAACAATTAAAACAGCGAGTCGCCCAACTGTAACAAGCTCTTTATCAGAGGCATTTCTCCGGAAGAACGTTTTATAAAAGTCCTCTGTTGCTGCACTTGATGTTACAAGAAGCTGAGATGAAATTGTGCTCATAATAGCGGCTAAAATAGCGGCTAGTAAAAATCCTGTAATATAAGAGTTAAATAAAATGTCAGATAACAGGATAAAGATCGTTTCAGGATCATTCAATGTTATGTTATTTTCTGTAACATAGGCTAATCCAAATAGTCCTGTTAAGCAGGCTCCAATAATAGCAATAATCATCCAGCCCATTCCAATACGTCGAGCTGGTTTTAATTCTTTTATAGAACTAATAGCCATAAAACGAACAATAATATGGGGTTGGCCGAAATATCCTAATCCCCAGGCAAGAAGTGAGAAGAGACCAATAACTGTTGTTCCTTTGAAAAGATCCAAATGTGTTTCATCAATGCTTTTGATGGTATCAAATACATTCGTTGGTCCACCTAAGTCAAATAGCACAACAATCGGTACTAGAATAAGAGCAAGAAACATAATAATACCTTGCACAAAATCCGTTAAGCTTACAGCTAGAAAGCCGCCAAAAAGCGTATAAGCAACAACAACAATTGCAATAGTAAACATTCCATATCGATAGTCTAATCCGAATGCAGATTCAAATAGTCGACCTCCAGATACTAATCCAGATGAGGTATAAAGTGTAAAGAAGACTAAAATAACAAGAGCTGATACTAGTCGCAGCATACGACTTTTATCTTCAAATCGATTTTCAAAAAAGTCGGGGATTGTAATCGAATCATCTGCTACAAAAGTATACGTTCGAAGACGAGGAGCAACTAGCAAGTAGTTGAGGTAAGCTCCAAGTGATAACCCAACAGCGAGCCATATTCCAGATAATCCTGTTGTATACAATGCACCAGGAAGCCCCATAAGCATCCATCCACTCATATCAGATGCACCTGCTGAAAGGGCAGTAACTGCAGGACCAAGACCACGTCCTCCTAACATGTAACCAGATATATCATCTGTTGATTTTTTATATGCATACCAACCAATTGCGAGCATTCCTAAAAAATAGATGCCCAGTGTAATATAAGTACCAATCTCCACCAAATCTCTCCCTTGTTTGTTTTTACGCTTTAAGCGCTGATGAAGTGAATTATTTCTCTTATTTTATGAGAAAATAATTTAACTATTCGGAATATTATTCTAAAGTAAAAGAGACTAGGAGTAAAGTCTGTTTTGAGTAAATATGACTATTATCACCTAAAAAGGTAAAAATATCAAAAAGATAATAGAACAATATGTTTAAAGGGATATAGCTTGTTTTAAAGAATTTGAAGAAAAGAAATATAGTTCTTTTTGTCTAGTGGAACTTTCTTTTTGAATTTATATTTTTATAATAAAGAGGGGAGCAGTTTATTCTCTTTCTCTTCATATTGCAATTGGATACATTTGCTTTATAATATAGAAGAGTTGCATTTGTAGTTATTAGAATGTCAGACTTTAAAAAGTGCAAAAAATAAAAATTTTATAAAGTTTGGAAACAGGTGTAAAGCATAGTTTGCTTGCTTAAAAGGGAAGTCGATGAAATTTCGACACGGACCCGCCACTGTGAATGGAGTATAGGAGCTTTAAATAGACCACTGAACAAAAGTTCGGGAAGGAATAAGGCTCTTTTCCTTAGTCAGGAGACCTGCCTGTTTTAACATCGCTGTTCGACCTACGGGAGTTTAGGGAGGTGGTTAGAATGCCTGTTTTCTTAAACTTTATGAATATAAAAGCATGTCTAACCTTTGAAAGGGGAGACATGCTTATTTTTTTAGCCTAGATAAATAAAAGGAGAGAGAAGAAAATGAAAAAAGCACGCAGTTATTCGGTTATTTTAGCTCTATTCTGTTTTATTTTTTTAGCTGTAGCAGGCTGTACAGAAGGACAAGATAGGGCAGAGTCAGACTCAAAAAAATTATCCTTTGCATTTCCGTGGAGCCCAAAGAGCCTTGATCCACACGGCAGCGATAGCTGGGAAGTAATGCGATCTGGTGCAGGTGAAACACTTGTAAAACTCAATGAAGACTTAAAACCAGAACCTTGGTTAGCAAGCAGCTGGGAAAGAAAAGATCGTAAAACGTGGACCTTCACATTAAAGGGAAATGTAAGCTTTCATAATGGAGAAAAAATGAGCGCTGAAAGTGTAAAAAAATCGCTTCTACGTTCAAATGAAAAAGATTCAAAGGTTAAAGATTTACTAAACTTCGAAACTATCCGTGTCATTGATGATCACAAAATTGAGATTGTTACAAAACAACCAAACGAAGCTTTAATTTCACATCTAGCCGATCCATCTACAATTATTGCAGATGTCTCTACATTAGATGGAAAAGAGGAATATCCTGCCCTTACAGGAGCTTTTCAATTTGAGGAATTTAACAAAGACGAATCGCTGACTATGAAGAGAAATGAGGGCTACTGGGGACAGAAAGCAAGAGTTGAGGAAATTGATATAAAATTCATATCAGATGGAAATACGAGATTTATGGCTTTACAATCAGGAGATGTGGACGGTGCTGTTGATATTTCAACAGATCAAATTAGCGTGCTGAAAAACAGCGACAATATAAATGTCTTAACTGCTCCTTCACTTCGAACCCATATGATGATGTTCAATATGAACTCAGCTCGTGTAACAAATCTTTCCGTTCGACAAGCAATTGATAAAGTCTTGCCAAGAGAAGAGATCTTAACGTCTATTATGAAAAATGAAGGAGCGAAAGGAAACGGCCCATTTCCAGAAGTATTGTCTTTTGGAAAAGTAAAGCAGAGTCAAGAAAATCAGTCTTTTGATTCGTTAATGAAACAAGGAGGCTATACGAAAGAGGGTGGAGTATGGACTAAGGGTGGAGAGCCTTTGCAACTAACAATGCTGACTTTCCCTCAACGACCAGAGTTGACGGTAATGGCTGAAACGATTCAAAGTTCGCTTTTAAAAGAAGGGATAAAAGTAAAGGTAAGAAGCGTGGAAAATATTGATGATGTTCTTGCGGAGGATAATTGGGACTTATCTATGTATAGCATGCTGACAGCACACACGGGAGATCCTCAATACTTCTTAAACTTGTTTTATAATTCTAAGAGCCTAGCAAATGTAAGTCATTATAATTCAGCTGAGGTGGACAAACTGTTAACAGAGTTAAATCAAACTTCTGGAGAAAAAGAGCGTGAAGAAATCGCAATAAAAATCGGTAATCAAATTAATAAAGATATTCCTCAATCTTTTATCGTTTATCCAAATACCGTATTTGGAGTGAATGAAAAGGTGAAAAACTTTGAGCCAAGTCCAATCGAGTATTACTATATTACCCCAAATGTTGATGTGAGCTCGTCTTAAATGATTCGCTTTATCGCTGAACGCGTTGTACAGCTTATTCTTGTGGTTTTTCTTATGTCAACCTTCACTTTTTTATTGCTTAGGCTAGCCCCCGGAGATCCTGCACGCCTTATGTTAACAGCTCATAACGTGCCTGCATCACAGGAAGCTTTAGATAGTGTAAGAGAAGAGCTTGGCTTAACAAACACACTCCCCGTTCAATATGTGCATTGGATAAAAGACGTATTTACAGGACAGTGGGGAGTGTCCTATATGTCAAAACAGCCTGTACTTGAAGAAATTGTGAGAAGAATTCCAGCCACATTTGAACTAGCCCTAGGCGGTTTAGGGATTATGCTTTTTATGACTTTTCTTTTTGGAATATCAACAGCCCTCCGTTCACAAGGAATAGTGAATCGTTTTGGGAAGGGACTTGCGCTTGTTGGCTCATCTCTACCATCATTTTGGCTAGGATTTTTACTTATATATATTTGTTCTGTAAAGTATCAGTTACTTCCTTCAATGGGAAGAGGGAGCTTAGAAAATTTAGTATTGCCAGCTATCACACTCGGTTTTGGACTTGGAACAGTGTATGCCCGCGTATTACGAGAGCATTTGCTTGATGTTTTACACAAGCCTTTTGTGAAAGCAGCAAGAGCAAGAGGTCAGTCCGAGTTTTCTCTTTTAACAGGTGAAGTATTAAAACATGCTATATTACCAATAATTACGATGACAGGGACGAGCTTTGCTTTTATGCTTGGCGGGAGTATCATTGTTGAAACGGTTTTTTCTTGGCCTGGATTAGGCCGTTACATCATTGATGCGATTAATATGAGAGACTACCCTATTATTCAAGGGTATGTTATTTTTACGACTTTTTTATTTGTGCTAATTCATATTTTAATAGATATATTGTGTAGTTTTGTTGACCCTCGGTTACGGGCCAACTAGGAGGAAAAAGAATGACACATCAGTTTTATAACAAATATAGCCGAGGGATGAAAGGTGTAAGTTTTCTTATCGTTCTTTTACTTGTGGGACTGTTAGCGCCTCTTTTGGCACCGCATAATCCTTTAGATACGAATTTGACCCAGCGGTTACATCCGCCAAATTCTACTTATCCATTTGGCACAGATCATGTTGGAAGATGTATACTGTCTCGTATTTTGTATGGAATGAGAATAAGTGTTGGAGGAGCTTTCCTCATTATGATTAGTACGCTTCTTATTAGCCTTCCAATTGGTCTTCTAGCAGGATACAAAAGTAGAAAGGGCACCTTTTTTCTGCGCATTATGGATGGTTTTCTAGCTGTTCCTGATATTGTTCTTACTATTGCTATTGTTGGTGTGCTAGGGCAAGGATTTATAAATATGATGATTGCGGTTGTAATTGTTCGATGGGCAAACTATGTGCGCATTGTACGTAGCTTTGTTTTAAATATTTGTGAGGAAGATTACATAAAAGGAGCAAGAATGGCTGGAAATACGCACTTTCAAGTGATGGTAAGATATATTATTCCATCTATTTTTACGCCACTTGCTGTTTTTATCTCTCTTGATATGGGCAAGATTGTGCTTTTAATGGCAGGATTATCTTTTCTTGGATTAGGCGTACAACCACCAACGCCTGAGTGGGGAGTTATGCTTCATAATGGAGCTTCTTATTTTCAAAGTGCTCCACACGTTATGCTTTTTCCAGGGCTCTTTGTTTTACTTTTTGTATTAGCATGTCAGCTTATAAGCGAAAATTTAAAAAAGAATAGTGGTGAACTTTAAATTGAAAAATGACGCGTTGTTGCAGGTGGAAAATTTAGAAATCTCCACAATTATAAAGGAGAAGAAGGTCCCTCTCATAAAAGGAGCTTCATTTCATATTCAAAAGGGAGAAATTGTTGCTTTAGTAGGAGAGAGCGGTTGTGGGAAAAGCCTGACAGCTCATGCCTTAGTTGGCCTGCTTGAAAAGAACTGTCAAGTGACAGGAGGAGCCATTTATTATAAAAGTAAACGTTTGGATGCCAGAAATAAAAAAGATTTTCAACGGATAAGGGGCCGTGAAGTAGGCTTGCTTATCCAGGAATCTTTGAATGGTTTAAACCCGCTTCACACTGTGAAAAAACATATAAAAAGAACGCTTAAAAAGCATAGAGATTTACCAAAGGATAAAAAGCATATTTATGAGCTCTTACAAAGTGTGGGATTTAAAGATCCGGGCTATATTTTATCTTCCTATCCTTTTGAACTTAGCGGTGGTATGCGTCAGCGCGTTCTTCTCTCGATGATGCTTAGTTTAAAACCATCTCTTCTTATTGCAGATGAACCGACAACAGCTCTTGATACAATCAATAAAGAAAAAGTAATGCAGTTGCTAAAAAAACTTCAAAAACAATATGGGTTAACTGTTTTGCTTATTTCTCATGATCAAGAGAGTGTGGAAAGAATTGCAGATCGAGTCATTAGAATGAAGAAAGGAGGAAAGATAAGCGTATGTTCTTAAAACTAGAGTCAGTTACAAAAGAATATCAAATACAAAGACGCTTTCGTTCCTCCTCTATAACCGCCGTAGATACGGTAAGTTTGAATATAGAAAAAGGAGAGCGGGTAGGATTAGTCGGGGAGAGTGGAAGTGGGAAAAGTACATTAGCAAAACTAATTACAAAATTTGAGAGCATTACAAAAGGTGAAATTTTTATAAATGGATATTCTATACATAATGGGGATTTGAGCGAGCTTGAGTTATATAAAAAAGTTCAGCTCGTTTTTCAAGACTCCTCTTTTTCCCTCTCTCCGCGGATGTCTGTTAAAGCTCTTATAGAAGAGCCATTACGAAATTTCTTTAAGTTGAATAAGGAAGAAAGAGAGAAGAAATGCTTTTTGTTGATTCAAAAAGTGGGTCTTGATGAAACATTCTTAGAAAGATATCCAAGAGAGCTAAGCGGAGGGCAGAAGCAACGAGTATGTATTGCAAGGGCAATAGCTGTAGAGCCTGAGCTTATTATATTTGATGAAAGTCTCGCAAGTCTTGATCAATCGGCTCAAATGTCTATCATTAATATGCTTCTTAGTTTACAAAAAGAAAAAGGGTTAGCATACTTATTTATTACCCATGATTTAGCATCAGCCAAAAAGCTTTGTGAAGGGATTGCTGTGATGTACAAAGGTAAACTTGTTGAAGTAGTAAAAGACTGGAAAACCGAGCCGTTTACACATCCTTATGCAAAACTCCTTTTTCATAAAAATGAAGTAAAAACCATCTTTTTATAGATGGTTTTATTTTTTACCATAAAAAGTAATCGAAATGAACTATAATTAACGCTATAATACAAAGAAAAATGAAAATCAGCTTGATTATTCTATATTTTTGAAACGCTTTAAGGTTTCAATCGTTATAATAGAGGAGAAAAAGTGAAAGGAAAGAGGGGAGACCTTGTTTATTGTAGAACTATTATTTGTTGCAATTATCTTATTTCTTATTTACAGCATTTTGCCAACGCTTTTCATACGTTTGTCTTCTCTTCGTATTGTGAAGAAAGGCGTAGGAGAAAAAAAGATTTCTCTCACTTTTGACGATGGTCCACATCCTCAATATACGAAGAACCTTCTTGATTTATTGAAAAGGCACAATGTAAAAGCAACTTTTTTTGTTGTAGGAGAGCATGCTTTAAAGCACCCGCACTTATTGAGAAGAATGGTTATTGAAGGCCATGAAATAGGGATTCATCACTACAAACACAAAAGTGGATGGTTTTTAACACCCGGAAAATTGAAAAAGGAACTCAAAATGTGCCAAGAGGCGATCGAGCATATTACAGGAAAAGAAGTGAGATATTATAGACCGCCATGGGGCCATTTTAATATATGTACACTAGCATTAGCCAAAACATATCAAATTATTATGTGGTCTGTAATCTTACAAGATTGGAAAACCGAAAAGGGAGAAAGCACTCTCTCAAAACGCTTAATCGAAGGGCTTGGTGATGGTCATATTTATCTTTTACACGATAATGGTTCCACATTTGGGGCCGAAGAACAGGCTCCTCGTGTTATGATTGAGCAGCTTTCTTTATTTTTAGATGAAATGTACAAAAGAAATTTCACTTGTGTAAGCTTACAAGACCTTATAGTAGGGAAGAAACACTATAGAATAGGACATTAAAAAATGAGTGTAGATCAAATTACTGAGTATTTACTAACATATGGATATTGGATTATTTTACTTGTGTTATTTTGTGGAATTGTTGGAATACCGGCTCCAGAAGAGACGTTTCTTGTTTTTATAGGTATGCTTATTGCCAAACATCAGCTTTCATTTTATGAGAGCATTGGAAGTGCTTTTGCAGGAACATTAGTTGGAATGCTCTGTGCCTATTTTATAGGAAGAAAAGTTGGTAGCCCATTTGTAAAAAAGTTTGGTAAATACATTAAGATCACAGAGGAGAACAGGGAGGAAACATATAGTAACTTTAAACGCCATGGAAAGCTATCAACGTTGTTGTGTTTGTTCATTCCAGGTTTTCGTCAAATAACGCCGTACGTAGCCGGAATCACGGGATTTCCAATTCTTTCATACCTGTTTTTTGCAACACTTGGGAGCGGCTTATGGGTTGTGGTGTATATTATAGGTGGCTATTTTATTGGAAATCGTATCCCTGTTGAATATGTCTCATTTTTAGGACTAGCAGCATTGATTGGATTTGTTGTAGTGATTATTGTGAAAAAACGAAAGAAAACAAGCTAAATAAGGAGGTGCATTTCTTGAAGAAAGTTCTTTTTTTACCTTTATTTCAAATGCCATCTGGTCATCACCAAGTGGCAGATGCACTTATGTATGAAATTGAAAAAACAACGGAAAATGTAACCTGTAAAAAAGTAGATTTCTTAAGCTATTGGAATAAACATATCGAGAAATTGGTGGAATCTAGTTATTTAAAAATGATTCATGCTTTTCCTAATATGTATGACTGGGTTTATCGCAATTTTATGTACAACCAATTTACAAACAAGCAAGTTTCTTTACTAAATCGCATTTATAGTTTGCGTTTTGAGGAAAAAATGCTTCAGCTAATTCAAGAAGAGCAGCCTGATTCTATTGTTTGCACACACTGTTTTCCTTCTGCTATTTTAAGTCGCTTAAAGCAGCGCAAGGCTATCAATATTCCTGTTGTGAATGTATATACGGATTTCTTTATCAACAGTATTTGGGGTGGGGCTGAAATTGACTACCATTTAGTGAATGATATGCAGATGAAGCAAGAGCTTATCCAGCGTTTTTCTATTCCTGCTTCACATATTTTTATAACAGGAATTCCTGTAAACGGGAAGATTGGAAAGGAGTGCAGCTCTTCTAAAAAAATGAAAAAGCAGATTTTAGTTGCAGGAGGAAGTATTGGATTAGGGAAAATGAATGATTACCTCCAGCAAATTAAACATTCAAGCAATTATCACTATACTGTTTTATGTGGGAAAAATGAAAAGCTGTATGAAGAATTGAAGAGATGGCATATACCGCATATTGAACCAAAGGCCTTTATTTCTTCACGTGAGGAAATGAACGAATTATATGCAAGAGCAGATGCACTTGTAACAAAGCCGGGAGGAATTACAATTAGTGAAGCATTAAAGCTAGGTTTGCCTATTTTTATTCATTCTTCACTTCCAGGTCAAGAGCGGATCAATTTAAAACGAATCATTGATAAAGGGCTTGCTGTAATGCTTCATGAAGACCAAGGATTTGAAGAGCAGCTTTCAATTGTTCTAGAAGACAAATGGAAAAGAAGAAGTCTTATTAAACGAATGGAAGACATGGTAAACAAACGCGAAAAAATTGCATATGAAATTATTGTAGATATTGCTGTTAAAACCTCATTTCTTCATGTACGTCATGTTTAATAAGGAAAGTTTGTAAGTAACTTTTTCAATTGAGGTGTTAAATGAACGTAAGGTGATAATATGAAAAGCTATTATTTCTTTCTCTTTTTTGAGCTATCGACCTTCATCTTTTAAGTACTTCATTGAAGAAAAAGCGTTCTTTCTAACCCTTTTTGATCTTCTGTTTTAGGTGAAATTAGGGTGAAAAGTCTCCTTTAAAAAGGATAATATGGTTTTTTAGGACAAGATTTAAGAAAAATGAATGATATAAAGAAGAAAAATTCTTCGGAATATTCTTTCCTTAATTTGTAATTTTCGTGCAAGAAAATAGCAAAAACCCTCTTTTGAAAGAGGGTTTTTTTTATTTGTAAATTTATTGAGAAAGAAATAAAAGCCTGCTGCTTTGAAGGGTAAAGAAACCTAACCCTTTAAAGTGAGTAAAATACGAAAATAAAAGACACATTAAAATAATTTATGTTATTTAAAAAAGAGATTGATTTTTCATAATTTAATTTACTTACTTAATATGTAGATGCTTGTTTTCGAAAAAACAGGGGTATATAATATCCTACTGTAGGACATAAGTCAATGGACGATTGATTAAAAAATGTGTACAAATTAGAAACAAATAGCTTTATGGTAAAGATAAAATACCAATGCACAATTACGGGTACTATAATGTGTGAGTATTTGTCTTACACCTTGTGCACAAGAACATTAAAGGAGCGGATTTTATGCGTCACTTACACGTATCTTCTGATGCGATTGAAACAACTTTAAGAGGAAAAGACGTACTAGCAATGCCAATGCTTAATAAAGGTGTGGCATTTACTGAAGAGGAAAGAAAAGAGCTTGGACTTGAAGGTCTTCTTCCTCCAACAATTTTAACACTTGATGAGCAAGTAAAACGCGCTTACGAGCAGTTTAAAGCTCAGCCGGATAACTTACGTAAAAATGTTTCTTTAAATGATCTGCATAATCGCAATGAAGTGCTATTTTACAGACTTTTAACAGACCATCTTAGTGAAATGCTTCCAGTTGTGTACACGCCAACTGTTGGACAAGCCATTCAAGAATATAGCCATGAATACCGCCGTCCTGGTGGGGTATATCTTTCAATTGATAATCCAGAAGGTATTGAGCAAGCGTTCAAGAACACTGGCAAATCACCTGAAGATATTGATTTAATGGTTATTACGGACTCTGAAAGTATTCTTGGAATTGGTGACTGGGGTGTTGGTGGAATTAACATCGCGATTGGTAAATTAGCTGTTTATACAGCAGCTGCTGGTATTGATCCAAGCCGTGTGTTACCAGTTGTTCTTGATGTTGGTACAAACAACAAAGAACTTTTAGAAGATCCACTTTATATTGGAAATCGTCATGAACGTATTCGTGGAGACCGCTATAACGAATTTGTCGATACATTCATTGAAAAAGCATTAGAACAGTTTCCAAATGCGCTTCTTCATTGGGAAGACTTTGGTAATGTAAATGCTCGCCACATTATCGAAAAATATGGAAAGAAAATTCTAACGTTTAATGATGATATTCAAGGTACAGGAGCTGTTACACTTGCCGCTGTATTCTCAGCTGTTCAAGTAACAAAAACACCAATTAGCGAACATCGCGTTGTTATCTTTGGACCAGGAACAGCAGGTATCGGAGTTGCTGATCAAATTCGTGATGCAATGGTTCTTGAGGGGATTTCTAAAGAAGAAGCACATGCACGCTTCTGGCCAATTGACTACCGTGGTCTTTTAATTGACGACATGGACGATTTATTAGGTTTCCAAGAACC
This sequence comes from Priestia sp. TRM10, assembly GCF_057808375.1. NCBI lineage: Bacteria > Bacillati > Bacillota > Bacilli > Caryophanales > Bacillaceae > Priestia > Priestia sp. TRM10. Next base: position 311,162 of record NZ_JBJZOT010000015.1, on the reverse strand, counting down.
TTATGCACGTAAAGCATCAGAAGTTGAAGGCTTTGCACGTGATGAAGAAGGTAAAATTTCACTATTAGAAGTCGTTAAACAAGTGAAGCCAACGATCTTAATTGGAACATCTGGTCAAGCAGGTGCGTTCACAGAAGAAATCGTAAAAGAGATGGCAAAACATGTAGAACGTCCAGCCATTTTACCGATGTCTAATCCAACAAAACTTGCTGAAGCTGTTCCAGAAGATTTACTGAACTGGACAGATGGAAAGGCTCTAATTGCAACAGGTAGTCCATTTGATCCTGTAACATACAAAGGCGTAACATATGAGATTGGACAATCCAACAACGCATTTGTATTCCCTGGATTAGGACTAGGTTCAATTGTAGTAAAAGCAAAAGTTATTACAGATAGTATGTTTGCAGCTTGTGCTGATGCTGTAGCAAAAATGGTAGATAGTTCTAAACCTGGTGCATCATTACTTCCGAGCATAAAACAACTTCGTGAGGTTTCCGTATCCGTAGCCATCGAAGTTGCAAAAGCAGCAATTAAAGACGGTGTTGCTGAAGAAGTACCAGGAGATGTAGAAAAAGCGGTAAATGATGCAATTTGGAATCCTGTTTACCGTACAATCAAAGCAACTAAATAAGCATTAACAGAGAGTGAGGTTTGAGTTTCTCCACTCAAGCTTCTCTCTTTTCTGTTTTATTTTAAGGAGGATTTTTCATGGGAATTGAGCATATTCTTGTTATTTTAGCTCCCATCTTTTTCGTTATTGCATTAGGCTATTTAGCAGGATACTTTAAAAAATACAATATGGAAACATCAAAGGGGCTTAACACGTTTGTTACAAAATTTGCGTTACCTGCCCATCTATTTGTAGGGGTTGTAACAACATCAAAACAACAATTTATTGAAAAATGGCCATTTGTTGTAACTATGTTTTTAGGTATTGTTGGTTTTTATATTATTCTACTTATTGTTTCTCGTTATGCTTTTAAAATGGATTTAACAGGAGCATCAATGATTTCATTGAACTCTGCTCAACCAACGTTCGCTTTTATGGGGATTCCTGTACTAGGGAGTTTATTTGGAGCAGAGGCAGTAGCAATTCCAATTGCCATTACAGGGATTGTTGTAAATGCACTTTTAGATCCACTTTCTATTATTTTCGGTACAATTGGACAACGTGGAGATAATAAAGATGAAAAAAGCGAGAGCTTGTGGAAGATTACCATTAAATCGGTTCTTCATGGTTTATCAGAACCGCTTGCATGTGTTCCGCTTATTGGGATTGTCATTGTATTAATTGGTATTCCAATTCCTGAACTTTTCAATGATATGTTAAACCAAATTGGTACAACAACATCTGGTGTAGCCCTGTTTGCTGTTGGGGTAACAATTGGAGTTCGTAAAATTAGTTTCAGCGTTGTGTCATTTGCAATTGCATTATTAAAAGTTGCTGTACAACCACTTGTAATGTTAGGAATTGCTACAATGATTGGTCTTTCAGCAGACGATACAGTAAAAGCAATGTTACTTGTAGCTTTTCCAGGTTCTGCAGTTGCAGCACTAATTGCAACGCGATTTGAAAAACGCGAAGCAGAAACAGCTTCAGCTTTCGTTATTAGTGCTATCCTTTCGTTGATTACGTTACCAATTCTTATTACATGGTTAATGTAACAAAATATGATTTATAATGGAAGGCATTTTTGAACATTAAGGAAGAAAGAACTTTACTTTTTAAGTAGAGTTCTTTTTTTGTGAAGTTTTTTTCTCTAATAGAGGAAAAAAGTCTTGCATCTTACGTAACGTAACGTTTTAAGATAGAGAAGGGAAGGAATGATGGAAGGTAATGAAATATAGCATTGGTCAGTTTGCAAAGAAAACAGGTGTTACGGTAAGAACACTGCGTTACTATGAAGAAATCGGTTTATTAATTCCGGAGTGTACAAAAACCAACCGGCGTTTTTATTATGATTCTCATCTTAGCTCTCTACAAAAAATTATTTCATTGAAGTATATCGGTCTTTCGCTTGAAAAAATTAAGAAGTATCTTAATGAAGAAGTATGGGACCTGCGACAAAGTCTTCTGTTTCAACGTCAAATCATGGAGAAGGAAAGAGAGAAACTTACAAATATTATTAAAGCGCTTGACAATGCGCTGGCGATTTCTAAAGAACAAAAAGAACTAAGTCCTTCTATATATGTGGCTATTATTGATAGTTTTCAAATGGAAGAAAAAAGTAAGAAAGCATTGAAGCAAATTTTGCCGGAAGATACAATTGATCGTATTTTTAACATTTCAGATGAAGAGCAAATTTTACTGAATCAAAAATGGGTTAACATTTTTGTAGAACTAACAAATCTTTATAAGGAAGGAATAGAATCTAGTTCGCTTCTTGTTCAAAAATGTATTGGAAAAGTATATGATTTGCTCGTATCTTTTGTGGGAGAAGATTTATCTTTAATAAAAGAAATAAAAGAAGAGGATTTACCACAAGATTTATTGAAACTTCCTTCACCTTTTTCAGAAGAACAGCAAAAATGGATGGATGAAGCTTTTGAGCATCACTTTACTTTAATAGATAAGAAAGAGAAAGGATAAGGGACATGGAGAAGGAAAATACAAAAGCAAATTTAGCCTCATTTTGGCAGTTACTAAAGAGCATAAAGCTTCCTAAAGCTATTATGATAACGGCATTAACGTTAAGTTTATTAGAAACAGGGGCTGCTCTTATTGTTCCACTTTTTACAAAAAATTTAGTAGATAAAGCAGCTTCATCTGCTCTTGAGACATCTGTCATTGTTATACTCATTTTTGCTTTTATGTTACAAGCTATTTCAGGTGGTATTTCCTCCTATCTGATTATGTACGTAGGTGAAATTGTGGTTTCTCGCTTACGAAGTAACCTTTGGCGAAAAGTTCTTTTTTTAGAAATTCCCTACTTTGATAAACATCAGTCAGGCGAAACAATGAGTAGAATTACGCAAGATACAAATACAATTAAGACACTTGTGACTCAGCATCTTGTTTCATTTTTAACAGGTATTGTCTCAATTGTTGGATCTGTTATTATTTTGCTTTTTATCGACTGGAAAATGACGCTTGTTATGATATTAGCGGTTCCTTTCTCGCTACTTCTTATTATTCCACTAGGACGAAAAATGTACAGAATTTCAAAAGCGACTCAAGACGAACTTGCTTCATTTTCAGGAGAGCTTGGACGTGTGCTTGGTGAAATCCGTCTTGTGAAAATGTATAGTGCAGAAAATGAAGAGGTTGAAAAAGGAGAGGAAGGAATTAAAAAGCTGTTTCGCTTTGGATTAAAAGAAGCTCGAATTCAGTCTGTGCTTCATCCTTTTATGACACTTATTATGATGTTGGTAATTGTGATTCTTATTGGATACGGGGGAGTAAGAGTTGCTTCTGGGACCCTTACAGCAGGATCTCTTGTTGCCATTATTATTTACATGTTCCAAATTATCGTTCCATTTAGTCAGATGGCAACATCTTTTTCTGCTCTTCAAAAAGCACTTGGGGCGACAGAGAGAATTGGAGAAATGCTGAACTTACGAACGGAAGAAAAACAGAAAGGAAAAAATTTAGACGAAGCACTTGTAGATATTGAACTTAAGGATATTTCTTTTTCCTATAACGATAAAACCCCTATCTTAAGAGATATTAACCTTCGTATTCCAAAAGGAAAAACAACTGCTTTTGTTGGTCCAAGTGGTGGAGGGAAAACAACACTATTTTCGCTCCTAGAGCGATTTTATAAGCCAACTTCAGGAAGTATTACAATAGGAGAAGAAGATATTGATAGCTTTACGCTTTCTTCTTGGAGAAAAGCGATTAGCTATGTTTCACAAGAAAGTCCTATCATGTCAGGAACAATTCGAGAGAATATTTGCTATGGAGTAGGCAGAGAAGTGAGCGATGAGGAAGTAAAAGAAGCTGCTAAACTTGCTAATGCAAAAGAGTTTATTGATAATCTTTCAGATGGATTTCATACAGAGGTAGGAGAAAGAGGAATAAAGCTTTCAGGAGGACAGCGCCAGCGCATAGCTATTGCAAGAGCTCTTATCAGAGATCCAAAAATTTTGTTTCTTGATGAAGCAACATCTAACTTAGACAGCTCTTCAGAACACCTTGTGCAACAAGCTTTAAATAGTTTAATGAAAGGCCGAACAACCCTTATTATTGCTCATAGACTTTCCACTGTTGTTCATGCCGACCAACTTGTTGTAATCGAAAAAGGGGAAATATCAGGTGTTGGGACACACGAAGAGCTTTTGAAGGACCACAACCTTTATCAAAAGCTTGTGCAGCAACAGCAAACGGAAAGATAAAAAACGTGCGGTATAGAAACCGCACGTTTTTTTATTTAAACGGAAGGGCTAATCATGTTTTCAGGTTTTACAACTTTGTCAAATTGCTCTTCTGTAAGAAGATCTAATTTTAGAGCCGCTTCTTTTAATGTTAATCCTTCTTGATGAGCATATTTAGCAATTTTAGCCGCATTTTCATATCCAATATGAGGATTTAAGGCTGTTACAAGCATAAGTGAATTTTGAACATTTTCTTGGATTTTTTCCAAGTTTGGTTCAATTCCTACAGCACATTTATCGTTGAATGCTTTCATTGAATCGGCAAGAATTCTTGCTGACTGAAGGAAGTTATAAATGATTACCGGTTTAAAGACGTTAAGTTCAAAGTTTCCTTGACTTGCTGCAAACCCGATTGTTGCATCATTTCCCATTACTTGAGAAACAACCATTGTCATTGCTTCACTTTGTGTTGGGTTTACTTTTCCTGGCATAATAGAGCTTCCCGGTTCATTAGCAGGGATTATAATCTCTCCAATTCCGCAGCGAGGACCGCTTGCTAACCAGCGTACATCATTCGCAATTTTCATTAAATCTGCCCCAAGAGCTTTTAAGGCACCGTGTGCGTATACAACTTCGTCATGACTTGTTAAAGCATGAAATTTATTCTGAGCAGAAGTGAACGTTTTACCAGTGATTTTACTAATTTCAGCTGCTACACGATCTCCAAATTCAGGGTGTGCATTAATGCCTGTACCAACAGCCGTGCCGCCAATAGCAAGCTCTTTTAGGTAGCCGATACTCTCTTCTACCATTTTTTCACTTTTTTCAAGCATGCGGTACCATCCACTAATTTCTTGACCAAGTGTAAGTGGAGTTGCATCTTGAAGGTGTGTACGACCAATTTTAATGATGGAATCAAACTGCTCTGATTTTTGTTGGAACGTTTCTTTTAACGTACGTAATGAAGGAAGAAGATGATCTTCAACCGCAATTACTCCTGCAACATGAAGAGCCGTTGGAAACGTGTCATTTGAGCTTTGAGACATGTTAACATCATCATTTGGATGAAGACGCTCTTCGCTTCCTGCTTCCTGTAAAATTTGATTTCCTCTGTTCGCGATTACTTCATTTGTATTCATATTTGACTGTGTACCGCTTCCTGTTTGCCAAACAACAAGTGGAAAGTGGTCTGTTAACTTTTCTTCAATTACTTCATCCGCAGCTTTTGCAATTGCGTCTGCTTTTTCTTTTGATAATTTTCCTAAGTTATAGTTACTTAGAGCCGCGCTTTTCTTTAAAATAGCAAATGCTTTGATCACTTCAAGAGGCATTTTTTCTGTTCCAATTGGGAAGTTTTCTTTGCTGCGCTGTGTTTGAGCAGCCCATAGTTTGTCTGCTGGTACTTTCATTTCGCCAAGCGTATCTTTTTCAATACGGTATTCCATTGTAGATCCCCCTTGAAATAAATAAAATAGTGGTTGTCTATTCAATATTACCATATTTTTATGATATGGTCACAGCGCTTTCATTTTTCTTTCCTTTATTCTTTTTTCTCAGAAAGTGTTTTTCTTCTAGAACGTAAGCCCTCCTTGACAGAAAGCGTTTTCTAAAAATGGATGAATTATCAGAATTTACAAAAAACATGTAAGGAAAACTCACAAACTGATTTTAAAAAAGACGCAAGTTTGTAAATATGTAAATACAATACATGTTTTAATTCCAGAGGGGGAACTGTAGTGGAAAAGCAAAAACTCGTTGTAATTGGAAATGGAATGGCCGGTGTTCGAGCTGTAGAAGAGATTTTAAAATTAGACCCTAATCGCTTTTCGATTACGATTTTTGGGAGTGAGCCACATCCAAACTATAACAGAATTATGTTATCAAAAGTCCTTCAAGGGGATACGGAGATTTCAGATATTGTGTTAAATAGTCTAGAGTGGTATGAGGAAAATAACATTACCCTTCATAAAGGTGAAGAAGTAATCAAAATTGATCGTGAATCTAAAACGTTATTCACTAATAAAGGGCGTGAAGAAAGCTATGATAAATTAATCATTGCTACAGGTTCAAACCCGCTTATGATTCCATTCAAAGGAATAGACAAAGAAGGGGTTGTTACATTTAGAGATATAGCAGATTGCGAAAAAATGGTGGATGCATCAAAACAGTACAAGAAAGCAGCTGTTATCGGAGGTGGACTTCTAGGGCTTGAAGCGGCGAGAGGATTGCTCAATCTAGGGATGGAAGTCGATGTTATTCAAAATATGCCGTACGTTATGAATAGACAGCTTGATGAAACAGCTGGAAACTTGCTTCAAAAGTCGCTCAGAGAACAGGGAATGAATATTCTTGTTAATCATGATACAGACGAGTTTTTAGGTGAAGAGAGGGTAACGGGAATTCGCTTTAAAGATGGTTCGGAAATAAAGGCGGATTTGATTGTAATGGCAATTGGAATTGTTCCAAATACCTCTCTTGCAAAAGAAAGTGGTTTGACGGTTAACCGAGGAATTGCCGTTGATGACCATCTGCAAACGAGCGATCCGGACATTTTCTCAGTTGGAGAGTGTGCTGAACATAGAGGAATTGCTTACGGTCTTGTTGCACCGCTTTATGAGCAAGGAAAAGTATTGGCACATCGCATTCTTGAACATGATTGTGCTCCATATGAAGGTTCTGTTTTGTCCACGCAGCTTAAAGTATCAGGCGTTGACGTATTTTCAGCTGGAGAGTTTATGGAACATGAAGTGGAAAATGCCTATGCCATTAAAATATTTGATGAAGTATCGAATGTTTACAAAAAGCTTCTTGTAAAAGATGAGAAATTAATTGGAGCTGTGCTTTTTGGTGATACAAAGGATGGAAATAAACTTTTCCAAATGATTCAAAAAGGAAGCACTCTTGAGGGATTGAGTCCAACTCTTTTCTCAACAAATAGTGGAAAAGAAGAGAGTCTTGTAGCTTCGATGAGTGATGATGACATTATCTGTGGCTGTAATGGAATTTCGAAAGGCACCATTTGTAGCGCAATTTCAGAAGGCGGATTAACGAGCGTTGATGAAGTCAAAGATGTCACAACAGCGTGTCGCTCGTGTGGAGGCTGTAAACCACTTGTAGCTGAACTGATTAGTTTAACAGCCGGAAGTGAAGTAGAACAAAAAGAAGCGATTTGTTCATGTACGATTCTTTCTCGTGATGAAGTTGTAGCGGAGATTAAAGAAAAAGGCTTAACGCACAGCAAAGAAGTGATGAATGTTCTAGGATGGAAAAATGATGAAGGATGTTCAAAGTGTCGTCCAGCGCTTAACTACTATCTTGGTATGATCGATCCAGAGCAGTATGAAGATGAACGCGAGTCTCGATTTGTAAATGAGCGAATGCATGCCAATATTCAAAAGGATGGAACATTTTCTGTTGTACCGAGAATGTACGGAGGTGTTACAAATCCAAAAGAGCTTCGCAAAATTGCTGATGTGGCGGATAAATATAACATTCCTCTCGTTAAAGTAACAGGTGGGCAGCGATTAGATCTCCTTGGAGCAAAGAAAGAAGATTTACCGAAAATTTGGGAAGAGCTTGATATGCCGTCAGGATATGCATATGGAAAAACGCTTCGCACCGTTAAAACGTGTGTAGGAGAGTCATTTTGTCGCTTTGGTACTCAAGATTCTATGGGGCTTGGCATTAAATTAGAGAAGAAATTTGAACGACTCCAAACCCCACACAAAGTAAAAATGAGTGTTTCAGCTTGTCCGCGTAACTGTGCAGAGTCAGGGATTAAAGATGTTGGGATTGTAGGAATTGAAGGAGCTTTTGAAATTTATGTTGGTGGAAACGGAGGAACCCACTTAAGAGCAGGAGATTTACTTTGCAAAGTAGCGACAGAAGAAGAAGTGATGGAAATGTCATCGGCCTTTTTACAATATTACCGCGAAAATGCAAATTATTTAGAGAGAACCTCAGCTTTTGTAGAGCGCGTTGGTCTTGCTCACATTAAAGAAGTGCTCGATAACATGGATACAAGAACAGAGCTTAACATTCGAATGGATAAAGCATTAGCTGTCACAACAGATCCTTGGCGTGAAATTATTGAAAATAAAGATACGAAAAACGAACTCTTTACAAATGTAATGCTTCAAAAAGGCTAAGGGGGAAAAGTAGATGAAAAGCACAGTAAAGTCAAAAGTAGAGATTGGGCATCTTAGCGATTTTCCAAAGCAGCTTGGAAAAACCGTTATTGTAGGGGAAGAAGAGCTTGCCGTTTTTAGACTGTCAGATCAAAAAGTGAGAGCTGTCACAAACAGATGTCCACATAAGAATGGTGTACTTGCTGAAGGGATTGTGAGCGGTGAATTTGTTTTCTGTCCGATGCATGACTGGAAAATATCCCTTCAAGATGGGAAGGTGCAGGCTCCTGATATAGGGTGTGTGCATACTTACGAAGCTGTTGTAGAAAATGAAAGAGTATATGTCATGATATAAAAAAACGCGAGTTCTTTGAACTCGCGTTTTTTTATACCGTCACTGTTTGTGGTTTTTGACCTTTCTCGTTCATAAGTCGAATTTGAGAAGGAGTAATTTTTAAGATGATGTAGTTTGGATCATCTTTTCCATCAAACCAGTGCTCGAACTCGTCTTCCCAAAGCTCATTTTTCATTTTTTGATCCTCATAGATTTCAGCAGTACCTTCAATTTCAACATATGAGTCTCCAAAACCTTTACCATCATAACCTAGTAAAATATGAACGTTTGAGTTTTTTTCGATTTCTTCTGTTTTATGTGTTTCTTTGCTTGTTGGTGTATAAAGTGTTAAATCATCATTAAAAAATGTCATGTAACGAGAATTTGGTTTGTTTCCTTCAATTGTTGCAAGTGTACCAATCTTATTATTTTCTAATACTTTTGCAATTTTTTCTTTTACATCTTTAACTGTCATAATCATTCCACTCCTTTGTTTTAACTCTTATTCCTATTATTCCATCTTTAAAGAGTTGTTAAACATGAAGAGTGTGTTCAACTACTGAATTATTACAGTAACGATAAAACTTTTAAACTCCTTTTCTTGTAGCACTTGCACAAATTCATGTGCTTTTTGAAACGATTGAAAGCTTCCAGAAACAACGGAATACTCTTTATTTTCATCTTCTTTCTCAATGAGGATGAAAGTTTCGATACCTGTTTCAAGAAGCTCTTGTTTCCTGATAAGAGCTTCTTTCTCTGTCTTAAAGTTTCCTGTTATAACACGATAGTACATTATCTCAGAAACAGTTGGATGCAGATTGAAAAATGCAGCAATTCCTTGTGCATGCCCTCTAGCAATCATTTTTAGGTAGGTCTTATCTTGGAGAAGTTTTGCATCCTCTACATTAGAAATGAAGCCGTTCTCAGTAAGGATAGCAGGCATATTAGTTTCTCTTAGTACGAAGATATTAGCCTTTTTTTGTCCTCGGTCTGGGATGGTAATTGTTCTGGTAATAGACCCGTGTAAAACATCCTGTAATTCGAGACTGTTAGTAGATTTTGTGTAAACGAAATCTTCGTATCCTCTTCTTGTTCTAATGCTGCTCGCATTACAATGAATGGAAATGTAAAGATCGGCATTCCAGTTATTAGCGCTTTTCACCCGATCATATAGAGGGATAAACACATCATGATCACGGCTCATTTTAACTTGCACGTTTTCATAATTAAGAACGAGGATTTCTCGAAGGAATAGGGCTATTGATAGGTTAACCTCTTTTTCAACAATTCCATTTGCTGTAGCTCCTGAATCTGTTCCACCATGGCCAGGATCAATGAATACTTTTAGCATTGTGTCATCTCCTTTCATTGTCTCTTACCGTATCGTATGAAAGAAAAAGAGAGTAAGCGTAGATAAAACAACTAGATTAAGAGAGTTTTTTCACTATTTTTTCTTCTTTTGTCTAAAACAAATAGAAAAAACGTCTAAAAAAAAGAGTGGACAATATAATAGAAGTAAAAGGAGTGAAAGAGATGGTTTTTGCTGCTTCTTTATACCTTGCGGCGAGCTTTTCATTTCTCATTGGAATGAAAAGAGACGTTAAGTTAAAAGTTGGGGGAGTTTTTACAGGGCTTTTTCTTCTCTTTTTAAGCGGTGTTTTTTTAATTCGCTATAAAACAGGCTATTATGGTCTTTCAGAGCATGAGTGGCTGAATAAAAGTGGCGTAACAGCGTTAGGGGATTGGGTACTTCCTTTTTATTTCATTGGTTCTTTTTTGTTGCTTTTTTTGATTGATTATCGTTTTTTCTATGTGGCTTTTACGAGTAAAGGAGTTTCGAAATGGGGGCTGCTTTGTCTAACAAGTCTATTTAACGTGCTCTATTTAATTGGATTTGCCATTTGTCTTGCGCTTGTTACGGTGAGTCTTTATCCAATCTGGCAATAAAACGCCTCATTCTTAATGAATGAGGCGTAATTGTTTAGCGACCTTCTGGGAAGACGCGACGTACAAGCTCTGAGAACTCTTGTCCAATGCCTTCAACAGGTTTGCCATTTTGAATGTCGTTTACATAACCACCAATGCGTTTTACAAAGTCTGGGTTTGAAGATACGTACACTTCATCAACATTATTGTCCGCTTTTTTCACTACATTGCGCACTTTTTCTTTCATTTTATCTGTAATTTCACCTTTTTGGTTGTTATCCAATACAGTAGCAACGTAAGCATTTTCGCCTGTTACAATGACGTGAGCTGTTTTTACTCCATCAATATTTTCAATTTTTCCTTTTAAGTTCTGATCAACGCGCATATCGTCGTTATTATTGTTGTCGTCGTTGTCATTGTTGTTATTGTTATTATCGTCGTTATTGATTTGGTAAGGACCAGCATCGTTCATATCATAGTTATTCATATTGTTATCTGTTGCATCGTTCATGCCGCGATCATAATCAGCATTGTAGCGAACGTCACGCGCATTATTGTCCATCCCGCCTTGACCTTGTTGGTTGTCGTTTGCTCCACAGCCTGTTGCTAGAAGAAGAACAGCACCAAGAGTAAAAATAGAAAATTTCAAAGTGTTCACTCCTTTGTAGTATTGATACGTTTGTTAATTTGCGTCATAAAGGTGCACATTATACAAAGGATGAAAAAATATATCATGAAAAGTAAAAGAAAAACGTTTTTGTACCTTTAATAAATACATTTGTTCTTTTCTGGTGGAATTTTTGAAAGTTTTTTTCAATAAAAGCTTAATTTTTTGAAAATTTGTGCTATGATAGTAACAATATTTTATTTCAGCATTGTAAACAATCTATTGAAGAAGGTGTATGAGGAATGAAAGTAGCAAAATTTGGTGGAAGCTCTGTTGCGAGTGCAGAAAAATTTATGAAAGTTGCGGATATCGTCATGGCGGATCAGGAGAGACGTATTGTGGTAGTTTCTGCTCCAGGAAAACGATTTAAAGACGATATAAAGATGACAGATTTGCTCATTGCTTTGACAAACCAAATTTTAACAGGAAATTCCTATGCGGAAGAGTTTAAAGCAATTATTGTGCGTTATAAAGAAATTGCAGATGGCTTGAAGCTAAAAAGTTATATTTGTGATGAAATCGCAGAAAATCTCCAAGACATTATTGATACATACAAAGACGACGCTAACCGTCTGTTAGATAGTGTAAAAGCAAGTGGTGAAGACAATAATGCAAGGCTTATGGCTTTTTATCTCCAAAGCTTAGGTTTAAAAGCGCAATATGTAAATCCAAAAGAAGCGGGCATCTTTGTAACAGACGAGCCAGGAAATGCTCAAGTTCTAGAACAATCGTATAGAGAGCTAGCCAATCTAAGAGAACGAGAAGAAATTCTAGTTATTCCCGGATTTTTTGGCTACTCAGAACAAGGAAATATTGTAACATTCCCGCGGGGAGGGTCTGATATTACGGGTTCCATCGTAGCAGCGGGTGTAAAAGCAACAATGTATGAAAACTTTACAGATGTAGATTCTATCGTGTGCGTCAATCCTACAATTGTAGAAAAGCCAAAAGATATTAAGGAAATTACGTATAGAGAAATGCGCGAGCTATCTTACGCAGGATTTTCTGTTTTCCATGATGAAGCTCTTCATCCTGTTGTAAGTCAAAAAATCCCTGTTTGTGTAAAAAATACGAACAACCCACAAGCGCCAGGGACGTTAATTGTAGCAGAGCGTGATTATTTAAAACAACAGGTGGCAGGAATTGCAAGTGATGAAGGATTTTGTAGCATTTATGTTTCAAAATATTTAATGAACAGAGAAATTGGTTTTGGACGTCGACTGCTACAAATTTTAGAAGATGAACAGATTTCTTATGAACATACGCCATCTGGCATTGATGATATGTCTATTATTTTGCGAAAATGTCAGCTTACAAATGGAAAAGAAGAAAGAGTGCTTGAACGCATTCAAAAAGAGCTGAAGGTTGATGATGTGAAAGTCCAGTACGGTTTAGCTTTAATTATGGTAGTAGGAGAAGGGATGACAAGCTCTGTTGGAGTGGCAGCTAAAGCAACAAATGCATTCGCTGAAGCGGGAGTAAACCTTGAACTGATTAACCAAGGATCTTCAGAAGTAAGCATGATGTTTGGCGTAAAAGAAACAGAACTAAATAAGGCTGTGCAATCTCTGTACAAAGCGTATTTTGAACAACCTGTATCAGCGTTAACTTTATAAAAAAAGAGCGGTCAAAATTGACCGCTCTTTTTTATACGAGAACTTTTTGTTCTTTGTTGAAATATTGATGAATTACATCGTATTCACAGTATGGAACGTTTTCTTTTCCAATGACTTGATAGCCACCAAAACCAAGACCAGTTAGTACAATAAGGTCATCTTTATCCGCAAGTGAAAGAGCTTTATGAATACCGCATTCGCGATGAAGTTCAACATGAACGGAAGATGAAGAAGAAAAGCCCTTCATCACATCATTTACAATGTTTCTTCTATTATGTGGCCCAGGATGATCAACAGTAACGACGATTTCATCAGCTTTTCCAATGAAGGGACGCTGCTTTGGATCTCTTAGTCCAACGCCTGTTACCATCAAAATCAAACGTTTATGGGGAAGATTTTTAACAGCTTTAACAAGACTTTCTAATGCTTCGGGTGTATGTGCATAATCTAGAATAATTTGGTGACTTGGATAATTGGTAAGGAGCTGGAATCTTCCTTCAGGGCCTGTAATAAAGTTTGCTGCTGTTAAAAGATCTTGTATCGATATTTTCATAAGAAGACATGCAGAGAAAGCAGCAAGAAAGTTCGCGATATTATGATCTCCATGAATGGGAGCTTTGACAAGGTAGTTATCTCCGTAGACATGCAATTGAAAGACTGTCCCCGTTTTCTCTACTTTTATGACCTTAGCAAAAACATCTGCCTTTTGTTTCATACTATATGTAATAACTTGTCCTTTAAATAAAGATAAAATGTCTTTGCTCATTCCCTCATCATCTAGATTAGCAACAGCTTTCTTAGCACGTGTAAAAAGCTTCAGCTTTGCCTTTTTGTATTCTTCAAAGCTGTTATGAAAGTCAAGGTGAGCTGGCGTTAAATGCGTGTGAACGGCTATATCAAATAAAATCCCTTCTACTCGTTTTTGCTCAATAGCGATAGAGGTTACTTCCATTAAAACTGTTTTTAATCCCTTTTGAACAAAGTGAGAAAAAGTTTCATGAAGGTCAGGTGCTTCAGGGGTTGTGTGGGTCGTGTGAGTGAAGTTAAGTTCTTTTTCATGATCCCAAATACCAGCTGTTCCAATTGACTCTGTCCTCATTCCAACTCTATTTAATAGAGAGCGTACATATGCGGTAACCGTTGTTTTTCCATTTGTTCCTGTTATACCAACAGTTGTTAAGGCTTGATCAGCATGATGATAGAAGGAGGAAGAGAAAAGACCCATCACTTTTTTTGAATCTTTGACGCTTAAAAAGGTAATATGATCATATTGATAAGAAAAATGGCGTAAGATTTTTTCATCTTCTCCAACAATTAACGAAGCTCCGTTATCTATCGCTCCTTTAATAAAAAGATGTCCATCGCAGTTTGTGCCACGCAGGCAGAAAAACGCTGTGTTTTTTCGTGCGTTTCGAGAATCGTAGGAGATAGAAGAAACGGTTCCTTCTAAAGGTCCATAAAGGCTTTGAAATGGCAGGCTATCTTTGTGATTATGAAAAGTAATGCTCCCTCTTATTATGATGTCTCTAAAAAAGTATGCGATCATGCTGTTTACGGTCATGAGATATTTCGTTTCATATTAAGCTAACGGCGTAAAAATATATTTGGATTCTATATTTCAAAAAAGATAGTTTCCACTTTCCCGAAAGCATCCTTTATGAAACCGATTTACTTCAACGAAGAAATAGTAAAAAGGTTTAAAAAAAGTTGATTTGATGCAAACTGAACGTGACAACAGAAAAAGGAGTTTTTCCATGAATAAAAGCATTCACGTTTTTTTGTTGAGTATCCTTTTTTTAACAGCGTGCAGTGGAGCAAATACAGAAACACAGCATCACAATTCTATAGAAGTAAGTGAAAAAGCCGAAGATATGTATAAAACAAAACTGAAAGATATTGATGGGAATACAATTGGAACAGCCACGTTAACAGAAGGTAAAAACGGGGTTACCATTCACTTGAAAGCGGAGAACTTACCATCAGGTGTACATGGATTTCATATTCATGAAAAAGGGGAATGTAAAGGAGCTGGATTTGAATCTGCTGGAGGTCATTTTAATCCTTATAATAAAGAACACGGGTTAGACAATCCGAAGGGCCCGCATGCAGGGGATTTGCCAAATATTGAAGTTGACCAGAACGGTAAGGTAGATGTAAAAGTGGTAGCTCCTCTTGTTACATTAGAAGAAGGAAAAGAGAACTCTCTGTTTGATGAAGATGGCAGTGCTCTTATGATTCACGAGAAAGCAGATGATAACAAAACAAATCCTGCCGGAGATGCAGGAAGTAGAATTGCATGTGGAGTTATTCAAAAATAAATGATAGGGTGCAGTTTGCCTGCACTCTTTTTCTTTTGTAAAAAGGTAGAGCAATCCGCGGTGAAAGATTATGAACGTTTACCTGAATAATTTTGACGGTTTTTGATAGAAAATGATTGATTTTGAAAGATGTTCATGTTAAATTAAGTTAAGCAAAAGATGAAAGCGTTTGAAAGAGGCGATATCTTCATGCTAACACAAGAGCGACATGAGTTAATTTTAAATCTCTTAGAAGAAAAAGACACAATTAAAATTAGTGAACTAATTCATATAACAGGCGCTTCTGAGTCTACAATAAGGCGAGATCTCAGTCAGCTTGAAGAAGAAAACGTACTCAAACGCATACATGGAGGGGCAACCCTTTTTCGTAAAAAAGCGTTTGAGATGAGTGTTGCTGAAAAATCAGCTCGAAACATTGAAGAAAAACGAAAGATCGCTCACTATGCGGCAAGCCTAATTGAATCTGGCGACTGTATTTTCTTAGATGCAGGAACAACCACATATGAAATGATTCCGTTTTTAACTGATAAAGATATCACAGTAGTGACGAACGGATTACCCCATGTAGCTCACTTAGTACAAAATGAAATTGTTCTTTTTGTTATCGGAGGAGCTGTGAAACATAAAACAGGGGCCCTAATCGGAGTTAATGCGCTTGAAAGTCTAAAGCAATACAGGTTTGATAAAGCATTTATTGGAGCGAACGGTGTTGATGCTGTTTATGGATATACAACACCAGATCCAGAAGAAGCAATGGTTAAACGATGTGCTATAAATCTTGCAAAAGAAAGCTTTATCTTGGCAGATGAGACAAAAATCTCAGAAGTGAGTTTTGCTAAAATTGCGGATTTAAACCAAGCCGTTGTCATTACAAATGAACTAGAAGATGAACAAAAAGCTCTATTAAAAGAAAAAACAGATATAAAGGTTGTGACAACATGATTTATACGTGTACATTAAATCCTTCCGTTGACTATGTTGTTCATGTGAAGGAATTTGACTTAGGTGGATTAAATCGAACTTCATTTGATACAAAACATCCAGGGGGAAAAGGAATTAACGTTTCGCGTGTCTTGCATCGCCTTGGATTAGAAAGTACAGCACTTGGTTATACAGGTGGATTCACAGGCCAGTATATTAAAGATATTCTTGAACAAGAAGGCACAAAAACGGCATTTGTGGAAGTTAATGAAGATACACGCATTAATATTAAGCTTAAGGCAGATGAAGAAACAGAAATTAATGGACAAGGCCCAACGCTAACTGAAGAGAATTTACAGGCATTGTATCAACAGTTCTCTTCATTAGAAGAAGGAGACTTTGTTGTTTTAGCAGGAAGCATTCCAAGTTCTGCACCGAAAGATATTTACGTGACGCTAACAAAGCTAGCCCGTAAAAAGGGCGCGCGCGTTGTTGTAGATACAAGCGGAAAAGACTTATTAGATATCGTAAAAGAAGGACCATTTTTCATTAAACCAAATCATCACGAACTTGGTGAACTCTTTGATGTTAGTATTCAAACAGCTGAAGAAGCTGTACCATATGCAAGAAAATTAATGGACATGGGAGCTGAGAACGTTATCGTTTCAATGGCTGGACAAGGTTCTTTACTTGTTACAAAAGATAATGTCTACAGAGCCAATGTTCCAAAAGGCGAACTGAAAAATTCAGTTGGTGCAGGCGATTCTCTTGTAGCCGGTTTCTTAGCTAGTTATGTGAAAGACGGGGATTTTGCAAAAGCATTACAAGTTGGAGCAGCTACAGGAAGTGCAACAGCATTTTCAATTGAACTTTGTACGAAAGACCATATGGAATCGTTACTACCGCAGATTCATGTTACAGGTATGGATGAGTAAGGGGGAAACAAAATGAAGATTACAGATTTACTAAAAAAAGATACGATTATTTTATCGCTTCAGAGTACAGAAAAAGCTAATGTAATTGATGAACTAGTTGGTAAACTTGATGAAGCAGGACGTTTATCAAGCCGAGAAGGGTTCAAAGAGGCAATTTTAGCTCGTGAAGCACAAAGTACAACAGGAATTGGCGAAGGTATCGCTATTCCACATGCAAAAACAAGTTCCGTTGATACGCCTGCAATTGCTTTTGGTGTATCAAAGCAAGGTGTAGATTATGAGTCACTTGACGGTCAAAATGCACATTTATTTTTCATGATTGCGGCAACAGAAGGAGCTAATAATGCTCACCTTGAGACATTATCAAGACTTTCTTCTTTTCTAATGGATGCGAATTTCCGTGAAGCGCTTCTTCATGCATCTTCAGAAGACGAAGTGATTGCAGCAATTGATGCAAAAGAAAGAGAAGAAGAAGGCGAAGAAGAAGTTGAACAACCTTCAGAAGGATTAATTTTAGCTGTTACAGCCTGTCCAACAGGAATTGCTCATACGTACATGGCAGCTGATAGCTTAAAAGCAAAAGCTAAAGAATTAAATATGAATGTTAAAGTTGAAACAAACGGCTCAACAGGTGTTAAAAATGCACTTACTTCTGAAGATATCGAAAATGCAGCAGGAATTATCGTTGCAGCTGATAAGCAAGTTGAAATGGAACGTTTTAAAGGCAAAAAAATTATCCAGGTTCCTGTAGCTCGTGCCATTCGTGAACCACAGATGCTTTTAGAAAAAGCATCTAGAGGTGAAGGAAGTACGTATCAAGGAAACGGTGGCAGTGATAAAAGTGAAGAATCGGGTTCATCTGAAAAGAAAGGAAATGCTTTCTATAAGCATTTAATGAACGGAATTTCAAATATGCTTCCGTTTGTTGTAGGTGGCGGACTTCTTATTGCTATTTCTTTCTTGTTTGGTATTGATCAAGATGGCGGAATTAACAACCCATTCGCAAAAGTTTTAAATCAAATTGGGGCTGAAAACGCATTCCAACTATTAGTCCCTGTTTTAGCAGGTTATATTGCAATGAGTATTGCAGATCGTCCTGGTCTAGCTCCAGGTATGGTTGGTGGATACTTAGCTTTCACAGCAAACGCTGGATTTTTAGGTGGACTTATTGCAGGTTTCTTAGCAGGTTATGTTGTATTAGGAATTAAACGTGCCTTAAAAGGTTTACCACAGTCATTAGAAGGATTAAAACCTGTTCTTCTTTATCCGTTTTTAGGAATGTTAATTACGGGTCTTATTATGGTCTACGTAATCAATGGTCCTGTGGAAGCAATTAACACAGGTCTTCAAAACTGGTTAGGCGGTTTTGGTACAGGAAGCTTAGTTTTCCTTGGTATTCTATTAGGTGGAATGATGGCAATTGACATGGGCGGTCCAATCAACAAAGCAGCATTTGCCTTTGGTATTGCAATGATTGATGCTGGAAACTATGCTCCACATGCAGCTGTTATGGCTGGTGGAATGGTACCGCCACTTGGTTTGGCACTTGCAACAACAATTTTCCGTAAAAAGTTTACACAACAAGAACGTAATACAGGAAAAACGTGTTATGTCATGGGCTTAACATTCATTACAGAGGGAGCAATCCCGTTTGCAGCAGCAGATCCACTTCGCGTTATTCCAGCTGCAGTTGTGGGTGCAGCAACTGCTGGGGCTTTAACAATGGCGTTTCATATTAAGCTTCTTGCGCCACACGGTGGAATCATCGTCTTCCCATTTGTGCAAGGAAGCGCACTTCTATATCTATTAGCAGTTGTAATCGGAGCGATTGTAACAGCGTTACTTGTAGGGATATTAAAGAAAACAAAAAGTGAATAAACAAAGAGTCGTTCTTCTTTAGGAAGAACGACTCTTTTTGTTAGAAAATGGTGTTTAATGACTATTTTTGTATGTTTCCGTTTGTTCTATGTGATATAGTAAAAACAGCACGTAATATGATAGAATGTGCGGAAAGTGAGGAAGGATAATTAATTAAAATTTTCTGAATATTAAAAATCAATTTTTTAAAATGAAGGAGGGAATAGAGATGAAATCTAACTTAACAGTAAAAATTATTGTAGCTTTAGTTTTGGGGGCGATTGTAGGAATTTCCTTACACATGATCTCTCCAGATGCTTTTGATGGGGTCAATAAGTATTTGTTTGTCCCGTTAGGCCAGATTTTCCTAAAACTTATTCAAATGTTAGTTGTCCCAATTGTTCTTTTTTCGATTATTTTAGGAGTAGCTGGGCTTGGTGATCCTAAAAAGATTGGTATTATTGGAACCAAGACAATCTCCTTTTTTCTTATTACAACCGCTTTAGCGATTACAATAGGGGTTACTCTTGCGTCTATCATTCAGCCTGGTAAATTAATGGATGTTGATGCTTCATCAAGTCCAGGATTTGAGGCTGAAAAAACACCAGGCTTTGTAGAGACTCTTTTAAACATTATTCCATCAAACCCTATTGCTGCTATGAGTAGTGGCGAAATGTTACAAATTATCTTTTTTGCTGTATTTATTGGAGTAGGGCTTGCAGTATTAGGAGAGAAAACAGCAGGTATGTTAAAAATAGTAGAGCAAGGAAACGAACTTATGATGTACTTAGTAAACATTGTAATGAAGTTTGCTCCATATGGTACATTTGGTTTAATCGCGACAGCTTCAGGCTCACAAGGTTGGGAAGCAATCAGATCAATGGGACTTTACATGAGTGTTGTATTAATTGCTTTAGCTCTTCATTTTTTCATAGTTTACGGAGCAGCTGTTGCATTTTTAGGAAAATACAATCCGCTTATGTTTTTTAAGAAATTTTTCCCGGCAGCAACAGTTGCATTCAGCTTATCAAGCAGTAATGCCGTTTTACCACTTAGTATGAAAACGGCACAAAACGAATTGAAAGTTCCAAAAGCAATCAGTGGTTTCGTACAACCGCTTGGTGCAACAATTAATATGGATGGAACAGCTATTATGCAAGGGGTTGCAACCGTATTTATTGCCCAAGTTTACGATGTAAACCTAACATTTTCACAACTTGTTATGGTCGTATTAACAGCTGTACTTGCAAGCATTGGAACAGCAGGCGTTCCTGGTGTAGGTTTAATTATGTTAGCAATGGTATTAGAATCTGTTGGTTTGCCTGTAGCAGGAATTGGATTGATTATCGGAGTAGACCGTCTTCTTGATATGGTGAGAACCGCTGTTAATATTACAGGAGACGCAGCGTGTGCGATGTATATTACAAAGTCTGAAGAACAAAAAGGACGTTTACATTTAGATGAGTCACTTGATATGAAAAATTAATCTCAACAAAAAGACTTCCCATTATAATAGGAAGTCTTTTTTTACAGGAAATGGATGCAAGACAAACAAGCATTTTTTTGTTAGAAAAATATATGTTTAATTATAGGTTAGGAGGTTATATGAGTTTATAAGGATGAAAGGAATTCAATAAATAGCAAAGGGGTAGATAAGATGATTAAGGAATATTCGCATGAGCCATTTACTGATTTTTCAATTGAGAAAAACTATCAAGAGATGGAACAAGCTCTTGAACATATAAAAAGCTATTTAGGTAAAAAACATAGCTTATTAATTGATGGAAAAAATGTTGAAACAGATGAAGAGATTACTTCTCTTAACCCTGCTAACAAAGAGGAAGTAGTAGGTTATGTTTCAAAAGCGAGTAAGGAGCAAGCAGAGGACGCGATGCAGGCTGCTCACCATGCTTTTGAAAGTTGGCGTTTGTGGGATGCAGAAGCGCGAGCAGAGCTTTTATTTAGAGCAGCAGCTATTACACGCCGGCGAAAAAAGGAATTAACAGCGCTTCTTATTAAAGAGGGAGGAAAACCATGGAAGGAAGCAGATGCAGACATTGCAGAAGGCATTGATTTTATGGAGTATTATGGTCGGGAAATGATTCGCTTAAAAGACGGAGCGCCCGTAAAAAGCAGAGATGGAGAGAAAAATAAATATATTTATACAAGTATGGGGGTAACAGTAGTTATACCTCCGTGGAATTTTGCTTTTGCAATCATGGTTGGTACAACAGTTGCTCCTATTGTGACAGGAAATACGGTTGTCCTAAAACCAGCTTCAAACACTCCTGTTATTGCTCGGGCTTTTATTGACATTCTGCAAGAAGCAGGGATACCGAAAGGCGTTGTCAACTTTTGCCCTGGAAGCGGTAGTGAAGTAGGTGATTATTTAGTGGACCATCCGTTAACACATCTTATTAGTTTTACCGGCTCTCGTGAAGTTGGAATAAGAATTTATAATAGAGCTTCACAAGTAAGAGAAGGACAAAAATGGTTGAAGCGCTCCATTATTGAAATGGGAGGCAAAGATACAGTAGTCGTAGATAAAAGTGCAGATCTAGAGGCAGCAGCAGAAGAAATTTTTGTTTCGGCTTTTGGTTTTTCAGGACAAAAATGTTCTGCTGGTTCCAGAGCGGTTATCCATGAGGATGTATACGATAGCGTAGTTGAACAAGTGGTAAAAATTGCAGAAACTAAAAAAGTAGGAGACCCTGTAGATGGGAGAACATACATGGGACCTGTTATTGACCAAAGTTCATTTGATAAAATTACAGATTATATTGAAATTGGAAAAGAAGAAGGACGTCTTGTATATGGAGGGAAAAGCGATGATTCAAAAGGCTTTTTCATTGATCCAACAATCTTTGCAGACGTTGATCCAAATGCACGGATTATGCAGGAAGAGATATTTGGTCCTGTTTTAGCCTTTTCAAAAGGAAAAGACTTTAAAGAGCTTATTGAAATAGCAAACAATACGGAGTATGGATTAACAGGAGCCGTTTTTTCAAATAACCGCGAACATCTGGAGTATGCAAAAGGTCACTTTCATGTTGGAAATCTATATTTCAACCGAAATTGCACAGGAGCGATTGTTGGATATCATCCATTTGGTGGCTTTAACATGTCTGGCACAGATTCTAAAGCAGGAGGTCCAGATTATCTTCCTTTACACATGCTCCCTAAAACAATTAGTGAAATGCTCTAAGAGATGAATAAATATAAGCGCATGCTAAGATTACATTCGCTTGTATTTATTGAAAAATTATACTTGTTTGAATTATCAGTATATGTTAAAATTTTAATAAGACGCACATTTTATTCCTATCATTATATTCAATTCTTTATAGAACAAAGCGCCCCGAGCAGTCATTAATCATAAAGCTGTTTGCGGGTGCTTTTTTATAAGAAGGGGGGAGATATTGTGCTAGCGTGGTTAGAGCAGTTTCTGCAGCTGTTCGCACTAGTCGCTACGACTTTTACCACGATAACAATCGGCGTAAAAAATATGAAAAGTATGAAAAATATTAAAAAGAAACCAAAACGAAAGAGGCGATTTTTGTAGAGCATCTTTAGAGAAGTTAAGGAAATAAGAGTGTGCGTCCCATCTCATCGTAAAGTATAAAAAATCATTTGGAAAAGGGGAGAAAAAGATGGCTAAAGTCGGCTTAATTCCTTTTAAAGTACAGGAAGTTCGTGAATCATCAAATGAGGTACCGCCAGGGGTTCGCCTTATTGATGCACCGCTTGTATGGCAGCAAGGATATAGAGGAGAAGAAGTTATTGTTGCTGTTCTTGATACAGGATGTGAAGTAGATCATCCTGACTTAAAAGACCAAATTGTTGATGTTTATAACTTTACAGAAGATGATACAAAAGAGAATGTAAAAGACTATAACGGCCATGGCACGCATGTTGCCGGGACGATTGCTGCTATGGAAAACGATATGGGCGTTGTAGGTGTAGCACCAAAAGCAGGGTTGCTTGTTCTTAAAGTTCTCGATAAACAAGGGATGGGGCAAACAGACTGGATTATAAAGGCTATTAAATATGCAGTAGAGTGGAGAGGAAAACAAGGAGAAAAAGTAAGTATTATTTCAATGTCTCTAGGTGGACCACAAGATGATCCAGCTCTTCACAAAGCTGTTCAAGAAGCTGTTGCAGCAAACATTTTAGTTGTTTGTGCAGCTGGAAATGAAGGCGATGGAAACGATCAAACAGATGAGTACGCGTATCCAGGGGCATATGAGGAAGTGGTTCAAGTCGGATCTGTGAATTTACGCGGTCAGCTTTCTGAATTTAGCAATACAAATGACAAAATTGATCTAGTAGCTCCAGGAGAGGAAATTTTGTCAACCTATCTAAAAGGGAAATTCGCCGTATTGAGTGGAACATCAATGGCTACTCCGCACGTTGCAGGAGCAGCAGCTCTTTTAGCAAACAAATGGAAACAAGATTACGGCAAAGATATCAAAGAGCCTGAGCTTTATGAACGTCTTATTTCTCACACTGTTTCACTTGGAAATGACCGGAGCGGAGAAGGACATGGACTTTTGAAGATGCATAAGACGCTCGAAGAAGTTGCTTCAACAAAAGAAGAGTAAAAAAAAGCCTAAACTTTTGTTTAGGCTTTTTTTATGGTTTTTAACGTAGAACTATACTCCTTATTTATTTTTTCTGTTTAAAAAGTGTTGTATTATTAGGCGGAAATTTACTTTTTTACGTTGATAAATACAATCTACATAAGGCGCTAGAAGGCTAGCTGTCTTATTTTGAAGAAGAGTAAAATTAGCATGGGCACCTATTTTACCATTTTTTTTCGCTGTGAAAAAAGAGACTCTTTCATCTACTTTTATCATACTTCTTTATTATGGGCTGATTCGAGAAAAGTTTTTGAATGGGAAAAGGAACAATTTCCTTAGCTATGCTCTACCACTTACGTTTGTCAACTCCTTAGACGTTCTTGCTATCTTGAGTTCATCATTTTTCTTATCAAGACAATCACGTTTTCCTCCCTTATTTTTGAGGTGCATTATAACACCTTGTTTTTTGAAAAATTGATAAATATTTTAGAAAATTTATATAATTTTATTTAATTCAGTTTTTATTTTTGATTTTTGCTTTTTCGTGTAGTAGGATTAAGTTTGTAAAATAAGGGTAAGTAGGTGGCATTGTGCTTCTAATGAGTGTTATAGGTCTTATAGGTTGTTTAGTTTTTTTTCTTGTTTATCAGCGCTACATCCCTGTTGTGGGCGTCAAAAAGGTAACTTCATGTCAGGAAGTTGAGAGTGCTATCTTAATTGACGTTCGCGATTTTCACGAAGTTAAAACAAAGCCGTGTGAAGATGCACTGCATATTCCATTGCCGTATTTGAAAAGGCAATACGGTGATATTCCGAAGAATGAAGTTGTTATTATCGTATCTGATGCTGTCTTAAAAAATTTAACTGTGAGACAGCTAAGTCGTAAAGGCGTTAGAGTAAAAGGATACTGGTGTTTATAAACAATTTGTACTAAGGAATGATATAAAAAAGACTTGTCTATTGGCAAGTCTTTTTTATAATGTGCCATTGCGGTAAACTTGTAACTCTTTTGTTACCATTTGTCGAAGTAACCAATTTATACTAGAATAATAAACTAATTTTCGACAATATTTGGGGGTTATTTGTAAGAATGAAGCAAAAAGAAGGTAACAAAAAAGGATGGAGTAATAGCGTTAAGAAGATTGCAATTGGTGCAGCTGTTGTACTTATAAGCCTTGGTGGAGTTGCGGCAGTGGAGAAGGCTCAAAGCAGCACTGATAAGAGCTCAACGGAGAAAAGTGTAGACTCACAGGAAGAGAAAATGAAATCGGAAGCAATCCAGCAGGAAGAAAAGAAAGATCAATCTTCTATACATAAGAACGAAGAACAAGAAGAGCCGAATCAATCCTTACAAGAGAAAGAGAATCAAGCTGAAAACTCAGTAGAGCCGAATCAATCTATAGAAGAAGCAGCTAAACAACAGAATAAAAGTATACCAGACATGAAGGCAGAAGAAGAAGTAAAAGAAAAAGAGGAAGAAGAAGTAAAAGAAAAAGCACAAGAAAAAGCACAAGAAAAAGCACAAGAGACAGAAGAGAAGAAAGAAACAAAACCAAGAGTGGATGAGGAAGAAAAAGCAGACAAAGAAAATAAAGAAGAGAAGAAACAAGAGAATGTGTCTTCTTCATCTGAAAATAAACAAGAACAAGCATCTGCTCAGCAGAGTGGAAATCAAACGACCCCTTCTACACCTGAATTGCCAACAGCTCCCTCAAACGAAGAGAATCAAGAAGAGAAAGTCGTTTATCTAACATTTGACGATGGCCCTAGTACACATACTCAAGAAATTCTACAAATCCTTGATGCTCATAATGCTAAAGGAACGTTTTTTATGCTTGGACCTAATATGAAACGTTTCCCTGAAGCAACGAAAGCAATTGTAGAAGGAGGCCATGAGCCTGCTTTACATGGAGTAAGCCATGATGCTCATCAAATCTACCAATCTAAAGATACGGTTGTTGGGGAGATGAAAGAAGCACAGAATGATCTTTATCATTTAACAGGCGTGCGCACAAACCTTATTCGTACTCCTTATGGAAGCGTTCCATATATGAAACCGGAATATTTAGAAGCTGTGCACCAAAATGGATTTGAACTGTGGGATTGGAATATTGATAGTCTAGATTGGAAATACAAAGATGCTCGTTATGTGAACGGAGTTATTCATGATATTGAAACGAAATCTTTTAAAGAACCAGTAATTCTCCTACATGACAAACAAACAACGGCTCAACATTTGAATGACCTATTAGACTACTTAAGTGCTCATGGCTATAAAATGAAGCCACTTGACGATACGCTACCAGTTGTTCATTTTTAAAAAATGGTGTTATTGTGAAGGCTTTTCCTTTTTAGGACAAGCCTTCTGTTTTTTGTGGAAGATGAATTAGATTTTAAAATTTGTTATGATAGCAAAGGCAACTTATGAAAGTAATATGAGAATTTACATTGCAGATTAGAGGAGTTATATGATGAAAAGCGTTTTGCTGCTTTTAGTTCTTCTATTAACAGTTTTATTAGGTGGATGTGGTCTAAATTTGGAACCACCAAGCTCGTTAATGAAAAGCCCAAAAGTGGAAAAAAACGAGCAAGCATTAAAAGAACAAATAAAGAAAGATTCTTTATATCGGACACGCCCCTTTTTACTTACTCCAAAACATTCCGAAGAGAAACGCTCTATTTATATCGAAGATTTTGATGGGGACGGGGAGAAAAATGAAGCAGTTTTCTTCTACAAGAATGAAAAAAAACCTTTTGAAATCAAGATGGTTTTCTATCAAAAGAAGGATCAGTGGGAAAAGGTTGCAACCAAAACAATTCAAAATTATGGGGAGATTACAGATCTGTCCCCTATTCAAGTAAAAGGACAGAAGGCAATGCTTTTAGCTGCTGGATTTGGATATGAGGGTATAAGCGAGAAAAAAATGCACATCTATAGATTTTCTGCTTCAAAAATAGAGGATGTTTTTCAAACCTCTTATACGCGCACTATTGCAGCAGATCTCGATGGAGATGGGAGCAGCGAAATTATAACGCTTAGCCTCCAAAAGGGAAAAGAGTTTACAGCTCGCCTTTTTAAAGAAGACAATGGGTATTTTATAGAGCAGTCCTCTCTTAAACTTGATTCATCTATTAATGGCATTGAGCAAATGAAAGATGGTTATTATACAAAAGGGAAAAAAGGAGTTTTCATTGATGTTGGAGTTGGGGCCCATTCTGCTTCAACATATGTTCTTGGATATGAGGAAGGCAAGCTTATTATGAAGCTTGATGCAAAGAATAAAGAGGCCATCAAGTCTATGATTGTTTATAGCGAGGATGTTAACGAGAATGGAATTATTGAGATAGGAAAGACGGTTGTGCCAAAAGGATGGGAAGAAGAGCCTTTTGTATCACTACCGTGGTTTGTATATTATTATGAACTAAAAGAAGATGGGTCGTTAAAAGAAGTTGCGGAACATTATCCAAACTATGAACAAGGGTACGAGCTTACATTTCCAAAAGAGTGGTTCGGCCTTGTCACAATCGCTCGTTCTACAAATGAACACAAGCTTACGATTGAACGAGTTAAAGACGGTAAAAATCTTTTCACTCTCTATCGTTTTACAAATAAAGAGTGGGAAAGCCAAAGCAAGAGCTATATTGAAATTGAGAATACATTAAAGCATGTCTATGCAATGAAAGCAGAAGAAGAAAGAAAGTATGGTTCTCTCTTTCATCTTTTATCAGAAAATATTAGAGACTAAGTAAGGTGACAAAGCTATGGGGAAAATTTTAGTATTAGAAGACGAGAGTGCAATTCGCAGTTTTATTGTTTTAAATTTAAAAAAAGCGGGTTATGACGTTACGGAAGCTCATACTGGAGAACAAGCGCTAGAACTTATGGAAAGCTCTTCTTTTGATATTGCTTTATTAGACGTGATGTTACCCGGAATTGATGGGTTTTCCGTATGCGAGCAAATTCGTCAAAAAAATGAACTTGTGGGAATTATTATGCTTACAGCTCGAACGCAGGACGAAGATAAAGTAGAAGGATTAACAATTGGAGCAGACGATTATATTACAAAACCGTTTAGCCCAAGCGAGCTAACGGCGAGAATTCACTCTCTTTTGCGAAGACTTGGTCGCATTCAAAAACGAGATCAAGACATTGTAAAGTCAGGGCCATTTGAACTTTACCTTGTTAATGAAGTCTTGAAAAAAAGAGGAGAAGAAATTGATTTAACACCAACGGAATTTTGTTTGATGCAGGAATTTATGAGCGCCCCAAAGGAATTATTTTCACGTCATGAGCTGTTGGATCGCGTATGGGGAGAGGAGTACATAGGAGATCCTAAAGTGGTTGATGTTAATATTAGAAGATTGAGACGAAAAATTGAAGATAATCCTTCACGTCCTACTTATATTGAAACAGTTTGGGGAAGAGGATATTACTGGAAAGGCGAGGGAGAATGAGGCGGCGAATTCTTCTCTATTTCATGTCGGTTATTCTTCTCATTGTAATCCTTTTTCAAGCTATCTTTACTTTTGCTATTTATCATTATTATTATGGAAACATTGAAGAAACGATCCGTCAGCATGCTCAAACAAGCCGTTCTTTTTTTGATCAATATCACCCTCTCTATACATTCGACTTAAAAGAGTATAGCAGTGAAATTATTCATTCATTTCAGATGCCTGGTACAAACCTTCTTCTCTTGAACAGCAGAGGAGAGGTTGTTCAATCTTCATCTGGATTGGCAGTAGAGAAGAAAGTTAACATTCCGACTTTTTTAAAAGAAGGGGGCACTTTAAAAGATATTGTCTATTCTCCACTAGGCGAGAAAGTCATGACCTTTTATCAACCTCTCTTTCATCAAGATCAAGTGATTGGCTATCTCTGTTATGAAACATCGTTAACAGATATTGATAAAATGATTTTACGTTTTACAATCATAACGCTTGTTCTTAATTTGATTATTGCATCCGCAGCTTTTATCTTAAGTTGGAGGTTATCAAATTCTTTTTTAAAACCTATTCAGCATATTATTTCTATTTCCTCGAAAATGGCAAAAGGTCAATTTCAAAATCGTATTGAAACAAAAAGTCCGGACGAACTTGGCCATCTTGCCTTAACTTTAAATTATATGGCAGATGAAATTCAAGAAAACGAGCGTTTGAAGAATGAGTTTATATCTTCGATTTCTCATGAGTTAAGAACCCCGCTTACCGGAATTAAAGGATGGGCTGAAACGTTGAAAGACCCCGACTATCTTTCTAAGGAAGAAATTGCGCAAGGTATGGGAATTATCTCTTCTGAAACAGACCGGCTCATTCATCTTGTAGAAGATTTGTTAGACTTTTCACGGTTGCAAGCTAATCGAATTACGCTCTTGAAACATACGTTTGACCTTAATGAGCTTTTAGAGGAAATTGTGTTTCACTGGAAGATAAAAGCACAGGAAAAAGAAATCTCACTAACTTATAGCGGTGATTGTGCTGTATTTTGGGGAGACGAAAATCGATTAAAGCAAGTGTTTTTAAATATTATTGATAATGCAGTGAAGTATACGGGAACAAAGGGAGAAGTAAAAGTTTCTCTGCAAAAATTTAAAAAAGCGGTAAGTGTGAAAATTTGTGATAATGGACAAGGCATTTCCGAAGAACATATCCCCCATATCTCAAAAACTTTTTATCAAGCAGATATGAAGCATAACGGTGCTGGGATTGGTTTGGCTATTGCCTACAATATTGTAGCTCTTCACGGTGGGAAAATTGATGTGAATAGCGAAGAAGGAATTGGAACAGAAGTAGTTGTTATTCTACCCTTTTTAGAAGCTTAAAAGCTCTCTTTATGTGAGAGCTTTTTTGTATGAAAAAATTTGTCGTGCAAAAAAGTTTGAACGAGGCTTTTCTTTTAAGGTATCTTATAGAAAAGGCGAGAGGTGAGCGCAGTGGTGTATATGAGAGAAATTACTAGAAAAGATTTAAAGAAAATCGTCAACTGGGCTTCTAGTGAAGAAGAGCTAATGACATGGGCAGGTTCAAGTTTTTCTTATCCTTTAAAAATAGAAGAATTAAAAGCGTACATAAAGGGAGCAAATGGGATAGGAAGTGACCGGTATATTTTTGTCCTTGTTCAAGATGATGACGTTGTCGGACACATTAGTCTTGCTCACATTGATTATCAAAACCGTTCAGGACGAATTGGAAGGGTTGTTGTCGAAGAAAATAGCCGTGGAAAAGGTTATGGAACATTGATGATGAAGCATATGCTACAGATTGGGTTCGAAGAGCTGAACTTAAATCGCATCAGTCTTGGAGTATATGATTTCAATATATCGGCTTATAAAACATATGAAAAACTTGGCTTTGTTCAAGAAGGAATTCTGCGCGAGAAGCTCAAAACAACAAGCGGATATTGGAACAGTATTGAAATGAGTATGCTAAGTAAAGAATGGAAGCAACGCAACGGTTTAATAAAAAAGTAAAAAGGGAAAGATAACGAAAAGTAATGGTACCTTAAACTGTTGGTTGGAGGAATGAAAAGATGAATTCTAATTATGAGCATATCCTAGAGCCGTTTACGTTTAAAAGCGGCGTAGAATTAAAAAATAGAGTAATGCTTGCCCCAATGACAAACTATGCTTCTGATGATGAAACAGGCGAAGTGACAGAAGAAGAACTTGCTTATTACAGTAAGCGAACTGGAGGGGTTGGAGCTATCATTACAGCTTGCGCTTACGTAACGAGAGACGGGAAAGGCTTTAAAGGAGAAATCGGATCCCACCAAGATAATCTTGTACCAAGTTTACAAAAGTTAGCAAATACAATTCAACATCGAGGAACAAAAGCTATTTTGCAAATTTTTCATGGGGGACGCATGTGCCCACCAGAGTTACTAGAAGATGGAATTCCTATTAGTGCAAGTGCTGTTGCTCCCGAACGTGAAGGAAGTGTGACGCCAAGAGAAATGACGGAGGAGGACATTGAACGTGTTATTGAAGGATTTAAGGAATCTGCCAAACGTGCACTTGAAGCAGGGTTTGATGGCGTAGAAATTCACGGAGCTAATACGTATTTGCTTCAGCAATTTTTCTCTCCTCATTCCAATCGTCGAAAGGATAAGTGGGGAGGTGATGTTTACAATCGAATGAACTTTATTAAAGAAGTCATTAAAGAGGTAAGATCGGTTGTAGAAAATCGTCCTTTTGTAATTGGTTACCGTTTCTCACCTGAAGAAATTGAAAGCCCAGGCATTACAATGGAGGATACGTTTAAGCTTATAGACTTTTTAAAAGAACAAAATTTAGACTATCTGCATATTTCGGTTCAAGATTTCTGGGGAGGATCAATACGTGATAAAGAGGATAAAGCTTCTCGGGTTTTACTAGCGAAAGAGCGCATTGGTGATAAGGTGCCGCTTATTGGCGTTGGATCTTTACATACACCAGCAGATGTTGCAAAAGCTCTAGAAGAAGTGCCGCTCGTTGCACTTGGCAGAGAGTTGGTCATGGAGCCTCAGTGGATTCAAAAAGTAGAAAAAGGTGAAGAACAAAATATTCGGACGACACTCAGTAAGAAGAGTCAGAAAGAGCTCGTTATCCCTGATGATTTATGGAATGCAATTATGAATACGCCAGGATGGTTTCCTGTTGAAGAATAGAAAAGGCCTTCATATGAAGGCCTTTTTTATTAAGCAGATAGCCTTTTTTCTTCTTTTAATGAAAGAGGAGAAGAGAAAAGAAATCCAACTGCTATGCCTAAAAGAGCTGGAACGACCCATCCAACTCCAGCCTCATAGAGTGGAACCAAAGAGAGTACTGCATCAAGTTTCTTGTTTAAAAATACAGTGTTGATTGTTTCAAAAAAGCTAAAGAGACCAGAGAAAACAACTGCATAACGATATACAGATGTTCGATAGCGAAGCGTACGATCAAAAAGACCAAGTACAATCAAAACAACAGCCATGGGGTAAATAAAACCAAGCAAAGGGGAGGAAAAAGCCAATATTTGATTCAACCCTAAGTTTGCAATAGCTAAACTGACTATAGTGAGTAAAGTTGCCCACCCTTTGTATGATAAAAAGGTAAAAAGTGTAGAAAAATATTGACTGCATGAAATGATAAGCCCGATAGAAACGCACAAACAAGCTAAAGTAAATAAAATACCTAAAAGAAGCGTGCCAAATTCTCCAAAAAGGGTAGACATTACGATTGTTAAGACGTCAGTACCGTTATTAGCCATTCCAATTGAAGAACTTGAACCACCTAAGTATGCTAGTATAGCGTAAATAGAAGCAAGAAGTGTCCCTGCACCAAGTCCAGCTATCATCATATATTTTGAAACTTTCTTTGGTTCTTGGACTCCCTTTGCTAAAATCGCGTTTGCTACAAAAATTCCAAACACAAGCGCAGCTAAAGCATCCATTGTTTGGTAGCCGTCTAAAAATCCTTTGAAGAACGTATTTTCTTGATAAACTTCTTCTGCTTGTTGAAAATTGCCAAGCGGCGTAATAAGACTTTTTACAAAAATCATTAAAATAAGACCTAATAAAATAGGAGTCAACAGTTTCCCAAAGCGGTCAACAAGCTTTGATGGTGAAAGGCTCAGCCATAGAACAAGTGCAAAAAAGATTATTGTATAGATTCCGAGAAGAAGGGATGAAGAAGGAAGAAAAGGCTTCATTCCCATTTCATACGCAATAGTCCCTGCACGAGGAATAGCAAGGCCTGGACCAATTGAAACGTAAATAACAAGTGGGAATAAGAAAGCAAAACTTTTGTGAACACGAGATCCTAACGTTTGGATGCTTCCTGTATTAGCAATTGTCATTACTCCTAAAATTGGAAGTCCAACGGCTGTAATAATAAAACCAATTAATGCAATTACCATCTCTTCACCGGAAGCTCTTCCTAAAAAAGCAGGAAAGATGAGATTACCCGCTCCAAAAAACATAGAAAAAAGCATAAAGCTTAGTAGAAGAAGCTCTTTGTTGTTTAAATTTTTCATAATGTAAGTCCTCTCTTTTTTCATGTATGTAGTATAACAGCGCATAAGAGGACAATCTACAGCATTTTAAAAGTAGTAAAATTCAAAAAATAGCTCCCTTACTCTATGAAATGTCTCTATATAAACATTAGTTATTTTCGCTTATTTAATGTTGTAAGTAAGGCTAAAAAAAGCACAACAAACACAATACCGCTCCACATTAGTGTATCAATTAAAAAATCCATCTTTTATTCACCTCGCCTATTCATTATATCAAAAGAAGAGAAAGTCAGAAAAATGTAGAAAATAGACGTGTAAAAAGAACTAGTAAAGAAAAAAACGTGCCTCTTTTTGAAGGAATTCTGAAGCATTTTTAAAGGATTACGATATTCTTTTGAAAATTTTGTTATACTTTATGAGGGAAAAAAGCAAAAAATATGGAGGTACAATAATGTTAAGAATGTCAACAAGAGATCAACATCCTTTTCTAGGAATGTTAAAAAGTCCAAAGCAAACGTTAACATCACTTTTTTATGATGCTCGGTTTCTCTGGGCCTTCCTCATATTATGGTTAGGAGGAATAAGCGGAATCACCATTATTAGTCGATTGCAAAACGTGGGAGATGATACAAGTCTTTTAACTATTTTACTTTCCGTTATTATCGGTGGATTTGTAATGGGGATTTTGGGATGGTTTTTATTTAGTGTTTTATATATGTTTTTTGGTTCATTATTTGGAGGTAGAAGTGATTTTAGCCATATTCAAATTGCAACAGCTTATAGTCTAACACCGCTTGCTACTAATACTATTTTGACCCTTATTCCGCTTCTTTTTTTACAGGAGCATTTCTTTCAAATTCAAAGTAATACATTATCAACGTTTTCCTCAATTACTTTGCTTGTTTTTTCTATTATTGAAGTGATTGCTCTTTTATGGTCCTTTATTTTAACAGTAGCGTCAGTTAGTGAAGCACATCGTTTATCTTTTGGAAAAAGTTTTCTCACAGTATTTTTCAGCTGGATTATTGTTTTAGTCATTTTATTCGGTATGCTTCTCACATTTAATACATTGTCATAATTAAAGTGAAAGGCAAAGGGGGATAAAGTATGTATCACGGAAATCCAGTATTAGAGTATCGGCTTTTAAAAGGGAAGGAAATTGAAGCTCTTTATTTCTATGAGAATATTGAAATTGAGCAAATTATTGCAAGACGAGAGTGTGAATTTTTTGTAAAACAGGGGATAACGTATAAACAAACATCCTCAGCTCTAGAAGGCAGTCTTTTTATTATTTATGTTGAAGAATATGAAAAAGGAGAAATTCTAAATGTTGATCAAGCATCCAGTCACTCTCTGAAACTTGAAATAAGAGAATATGCTCCAAATCAAGATCATCCCATTTTAAAGGTTGAATATTTTCAGAATCATTTGGATGTTTTTTGCGTAATCGGAAGTGTTTATACATATATTGAAGATGTAGAGTGGGAGCGTGACTCAGCTGAAATTGACGAAGACCGGCGTACATATTCTTTATATGTAACAAAAGTGACAGATAATCTAAGTCAAAAGGGAGTTTATCATGAAAAAAACTAAAAAGATGATGACAGGTGTAGTTGCTTCACTTTTTACATTTTCAATGACAGCTTGTTCTTCTTCTGATTCACGCCCAAAGGAACCTGATACAGATGAGTGTAAAGACTGGGATTGGGACGAGGAAACACAAACATACTATTGTGATGATTCTTCTTCACACAGAAGCGGCTATTTTTATTATGGTGGAAGGTGGTTTTCGAATAAATCAGCTTTGCAGCAAAGCAGCAGCTATAAGTCATATAAGAACAGTTCAAAATTTAAATCTGGCATTGGCAGCGGCACGAAAGGCAGCTTTGGTGGCTAAGTATGGAAGATTTCTCACGTAAAAGGAAGGACTTTTTTAGCCATATTCCCGAGTTTTGGCCTGACTTATATAACGAAGAGTATGCTCTTTATGATGTGAAGGAAGAGAAAAAAGAAACAATCGATGAAATTCGAACAGCAACAGAGCGAATTGGACATTTGTTTTTTAAAACAGTTCCCCTTCTTCAGAACTTAGAAGATGATGTACTGCTTCAGCTTGGTTTTCCAGCTAGTACTCTCTTCTTTCTGAAATCTTCTTCACCTTTAAACGTACCAAGCGTGATTGCTCGGGCAGATCTAATTGTGAAAGAGGGCAAAATTAAACTACTTGAACTAAATGCAGACACCCCCACATTTATTAAAGAAACTTTTTTTGTGAATGGAAAAGTTTGTGAGCATTTTGGGGTTCAGAATCCAAACAAAGGATGCGAAGGAGAGCTAAAAGAAGCAATTGAAGAGGCCGTAAGTCAAAGCTTTAGATGCTTACATAAGAGCGGACCTCCAAATATTGTATTCACTTCACATGAAGATGATATGGAGGATTTCTATACAACAAAATATCTTCTTGATCTTAGCTCTCTTCCTGCTCACTATGTTCCCCTTCAGAACCTTAAAATTGTGATAGAGGATGAAGAAGAGATAGCTAGAGGAATTTACGACTCTTTTTACCAAAAAATAGATGTTTTGTATAGACAAACATATCCTCTAGAACATCTTATTTTAGATAAAGACGACTCTAATGAGGCTGTTGGAGAAGCTTTGATGAGGCTTGTTAACGAGAATAAGCTCTCTATTATTAACCCCTCAGCGGCATTTTTACTTCAGTCAAAAGCTGTGCAAGCACTTATTTGGGGTCTTCATGAAACAAATCATTCTTTTTTTACGAAAAAAGAGCATACCTGGATTTCTACTTACTTTCTACCAACGTATTTAGATTCTGCACCGTTTCGAGAACAAGAGAAAGCTTTTGTACAAAAACCTGCATTTGGACGTGAGGGAGATACAGTAGAAATTTACAGTGAAAAAGGAGAAAACAAAAGTCAAAACCCTTATCACACGTATGACGAGTATTTAAGTGTTTATCAGCAGTATGAAAGTCTACCAGTATCTAATATTCAAACGATTGATGGAGTAAAAGAAGCGCGCATTATGTACGGATGTTTTTTAGTGAGCGGAAAAGCGAGCGCAATCGGAATTCGAGCAGGTGGAGAGATTACAGATAACGGAGCTTATTTTTTGCCTGTAGCACAAAATTAGACTAGGGGGAACGTTCAAAATGAAAACGTATTTAACAGCGGAAGGATTTATTAATTTCTTATCCTATACAGGAACAGGGCTTCTTCTTCTTCTTTTAGGTGTACTTGTTTTTGAATTAACAACAAAGTTTTCAGATCGTGAATTAATAAGACAGGGGAATATAGCTGTTGCGCTTAAGTTATGGGGGAAAGGTATAGGGCTTGCGATTGTATTGTATACAGTTTGGGGACATAGCTTAAGCTTGTTTGATGCATTTATTTGGGGAGTTATCGGTATTCTAACTCAAGTTATATCCTACTGGATTATTGAATATATTCTAACTCCCAAAACTAATCTTGCTCAGAAAGTAGAAGAAGGAAATGTAGCAATTGGAGTAAGTTTATTTGGTGCTTCTATTGCCGTTGGACTTATTGTAGCTGGAAGCTTAACTTACTAATAGTCATACAACCCCTTTATAGAGAATAGAGTAAGAAAAAAGGAGCGTTCTGGATGAGTCTATTTAACTTCGCTTTTTTAGGAGATGTTTTGTTACTAGCAGGAGGCATTTTCATTTTCCTATCTATTCTGTTCTCTTTTACAAGAGGAAAAAAAGAAAAAAGAGAAAAAAGAAGATCAACGTAAAAAGGGCAAACGAACTCGTTTGCCCTTTTTAATTTAGTCTTCATTTGTTTTTCCTTCTCCCCATTTTCCTCCCTTTTCCATCCAACGTTTATAAGCTTCAAAAAAGCGATTTTCAACTCTGAGGGGGAGCCATAATAAAGTGAGGGAAAGCAAAAAGTAAGCAAAGAGAGAAAAAATCATTCCCCCTTCTTCTGTTAAGAGCGTTGTGGCAAGAGAACCAACAAGTAAGCTAAAAGACATGATGAAAAAAAGAACAAGAATATATCTTTTGTAAATGGACATTTTTCTTCCTCCTTATTTGTAATAAGTATAGTATGTGTAAAATGATGGATTTTATATGAAAGTTTGGGTATTTTATCACTGGGGAACAGAAACAAAGAGGAATTTAATATAATGGAGTGGTTTTTGTGAGAAAAGTTAACGTAGGATTAGTAGGTTTTGGATTTTCTGGAGCAACATTTCATGCCCCCATTTTCAAAGATTTAGAGGAATTCAATGTAAAAAAAGTAATGTCAACAAAACCTGATAAAGTAAGCGAAATTTTTCCGGAAGTAGAAGTTGTCAAAGAACTTGAAAACATTACAGAAGATCCTGAGATTGACGTTGTTGTGATAACAACTCCAAATGATCTTCACTATGAGATGGCAGTGCAAGCGATTCAAGGAAGGAAGCATACGATTGTTGAGAAACCATTTGTTGTATCACAAGAGCAAGCTCGTCATTTAATTGAGCTTTCAGAAGAGTACAGCGTTCTTTTAAGTGTTTACCAAAATAGGCGATGGGATAATGACTTTTTAACTGTGCAGTCATTGCTAAATGAGCAGAAATTAGGAGACGTTTACTTTTATGAAGCAACAATGAATCGTTTTAGTCCTTATGTAGAGCAAGAGTGGCGTAATAACAGTAGACATGGAGGAGGGGTGCTGTACGACTTAGGATCGCATTTAATTGATCAAGCTCTTATATTATTTGGTATGCCTAATTTTGTTTATGGAGACATCCTCCAGCAGCGCAAAAAAGCACAAGTAGATGATTATTTTCATTTGATTTTAGGCTATAAAAAGCTTCGTGTTATTTTACATGCGGGCTCAATTGTTAAAAAATCTGGCCCGACTTTCGAAATACATGGAGACAAAGGGAGCTTTACTAAATATGGGCAAGATAATCAATGGGAGTTTCTTCAATCCTTAACAAATATAAATGATCCAAGTTATGGGGAAGATGATATTGAGCAATATGGTAAATTAACTCTGACAGAGGGAAATCAAGATGTAACACATATTATCCCAACTAAAAAAGGGAGCTATGTTTCATACTACAAAAAAATATATGATGCTATTGTTCACAATGAGGAAGTGCCAGTACCAGCAAGTGAGGCGCTAAGAACAATTGAAATCATTGAAGCAGTACAGAGAAGTGCCAGGGAGAAGAAGGCTATATACTTATAAAATAAGCGACGTGCAAGTGAAATTGCCGTCGCTTATTTATTTGAGTTCAAAATGAGTCATAAACCAAAAGTCATGTTTAGGATTTCTTTCACCAGCAATAATATGCTGCTCTCCTTCTTCATCAAGCGTTATCCACTGCCCATCTTCTGTTGGATAAATAGGATAAAAGTAGCCTTCTTTAAAAAGAAGCTCATTGGGATATGCTTCAATGAAATCAGCTCCTACTTTTTTTGTGATGGACACTTTGCACTGTACAAGTTCCAAAAACATTCCTCCTTTTTCATATACTTATAGTATAGTATTTTTGACTTATTAATACAAAAACTGAGCATTTTCTTTGTTAGGAAAAAGAAAGAAAGGGTACGATATAAAAAAGACAAAAGGAGAGAGACTATGAAAAATGAAAAAATTATACTAGCAGAAAGACCCAAAGGATTACCAACAAAAGATGCGTTTCGTTTCGAAAACGAAGATATAAAAGAACCTAGCGAAGGAGAAATTCTTCTTAAAACGCTCTACATATCTGTTGATCCCTACATGAGATCAAGGATGAACGATAAGGAGAGCTATGTTCCACCTTTCAAGCTTGATGAACCATTAAATGGTGGTATTATTGCAAGAGTAGAAAAATCACAAAATGATGCGTTCCAAGAAGGAGACGTTGTAACAGGAAGACTTCCATGGCAGCGCTACACAACAACTAATGGTGACGGTCTTCAAAAAATTGATGAAAGCATCGCTCCGCTAACAGCTTATCTTGGTGTACTTGGTTTAACAGGTTTAACAGCATACTTTGGACTTCTTCATATTGGTGAGCCAAAGGAAAATGAAACTGTTGTTGTATCAGGAGCGGCAGGGGCTGTTGGAATGGTCGTTGGTCAAATCGCGAAGCTGAAAGGCGCACGCGTTGTCGGAATTGCAGGTTCAAAGCAAAAAATAGACTACCTCAAAGAAGAGCTAAACTTCGACTACGTTATTAACTATAAAGAAGATAATGTCTTAGCTTCCTTAAAAGAAGCATGTCCAAACGGTATTGATGTTTATTTTGATAATGTAGGTGGCTCAATTTCGGATGATGTTCTGTCGCTCATTAACAAATTCGCCCGTATTCCAATTTGTGGCCAAATTTCTCAGTATAATAAAGAAGAAGCAGAACGTGTTCCTCGCCTTCAGCCTCTCCTTTTAACAAAAAGCGCTCTTATGAAAGGATTTATTGTAGGCGACTATGCAGATGGATTTAAGGAAGCTGCCCAAGAGCTTGGCAAATGGGTCAGAGACGGGAAAGTAAAATACGAGGAGAATATTGTAGAAGGATTCGAAAATGTGCCCCATGCATTTTTAGGACTTTTCTCAGGAGATAATTTAGGAAAACAGCTTGTAAAAGTAGCTGAATGACATTAAAACCTTGCATGAATTGTGCAAGGTTTTTTACTTTCTATCATTTTTAAGTAGGCAAGTATACAAATTATATAATTAAGGACAAAGGCCCTCTCACTTTAATAGTTTCCTCATAGATTAATAGAGACTTGCGAGGTAAAGAGGGGGCAAAAAGATGTTTCACTTTCCAATGACTAAAATGGTTCGCAAGTACACAGCAAAGCTTGATCGAACAACTCGAGATGAAATATTTTCTTTCTACAAAGCATTTAGATGGATGCCGTGCTTTTTGCAAAAAAGCTATGAACGTCATTTACGCAAAAATAAGAAACTAAATGTTATCTTCTCTTTTCATAAAGAAGCTGAAGATGGGGCAAAAGATATTGAAAGTGTTCTTCAGAAACATAAAAAATGCCGTATGGGAGAAGGTTTTAATGTTAGCAACTACTGCGTAGCAGAGCTAACGCCATATGCGCTCGAAGAAGTATTAGAAACATGTTCATGTGTAAAAAAAGTTCATTTCAACCGGTCGTTTCAAGCTTTACTAGACAAAGCAGTTCCAGCCTCACGTGCTAAAAACGTTATGAAAAGCGGCAAGGACCTTACAGGGGAAGGGATTAATGTAGCTGTCTTAGATACTGGCGTTTATTCGCACGTTGACTTAGATGGAAGAATTATCGCTTTTAAAGATGTGATTAACAATCGTACAAAACCTTATGATGATAACGGTCATGGTACGCATTGTGCAGGTGACGTTGCCGGAAATGGGCAAGTATCAAACGGACGTTATAAGGGACCGGCTCCGAAAGCTAATATTATAGGGGTAAAAGTATTAGATCGTGAGGGAAATGGGTCTCTTGAAAGTGTTATGAGAGGAATTGAATGGTGTATTTTATACAACAAGCACCATCAGCATGCACCTATTCATATAATGTCTCTTTCACTTGGAAGCAAAGCTATTCGCTACAAGGAAGAAGAGGAAGATCCTGTTGTTCATCTTGTGAATGAGGCTTGGCGAAACGGAATCGTTGTAGTGGCAGCAGCTGGGAATAGCGGTCCAGCGTTATCTACAATTGATTCGCCAGGAGTTAGTAGCACAATTATTACAGTGGGAGCTTCGGATCATCAAAATACGGAAAATACAGTAGAAGACGATACAGTTGCTCCATTTTTTAGTCGCGGACCAACGGTTTATGGAGTAGAAAAACCAGATATTTTAGCACCAGGAGTTAATGTTATTTCATTGCGCTCTCCAAATTCCATAATCGATCGTAATGAACCGGAAAATCGAATTGGTAGTGGATATTTCTCTTTATCAGGAACTTCGATGGCAACGCCTATTTGTGCCGGTGTTATTGCTCTCATCCTACAAAGTAATCCATCGTTAACGCCAAACGAAGTTAAAGCTCTTCTTAAAGAAGGAGCAGACCTCTTAAGGGAAGACCAAAATATTTATGATTATGGTTTTGTGAATGGGGAAAAAGCAATCGCGGATGCATAATGATTACAATTACTCAGGAGGCATGTCATGCTTCTTGAGTTTTTTTTATACATAGAGGATTTTTTTATAGAGAGACCGAAAGTAGTAAGAAGGGAACATTGCTAAAACTTTTAATAAAAGGAGAGGGGAAAATGATCAACACGGCTCTTACAGAAATATTTCGAATCGAATTTCCAATTATTCAAGCAGGAATGGCCGGTAAAGTTACAAATGCCAAACTTGTCTCCTCTGTTTGTCACGGCGGTGGACTAGGTACGCTTGGGGCAGGGTATATGTCTCCAGAAATGATTCGCTACCACATCGGCGAGATAAGAAAATTAACAACGCGTCCTTTTGCAGTTAATTTACTTATTCAAGATGACGAATATAATAAAGAAATGTTTGAAGAAGGAAAGAAACGTTTAGCGCCTTATTATAAACAGTTTAATATTAATATGAATGAAGTTGTTCTTCCTTCCTATACGTGGCGTGATCAGCTTAACGTATTGATCGAAGAACAAGTAGAGATTTTTAGCTTTGCTTTTGGGGTGCCAGATGAATCTACTTTAAAATATATTCGCTCTAAAGGAATTAAAACGATTGGAACAGCAACAAGTGTAAAAGAAGCTTGTTTTCTTGAGGAAATTGGTATTGATGCAGTGGTTGCTCAAGGTTTGGAAGCGGGAGGTCATAGAGGTGGCTTTTTTGAAAGCGATCCTCTTGTTGGTTCACTAGCTTTAATTCCCCAAATCGTTGATCATCTTCAAATTCCTGTTATTGCAGCAGGGGGGATTATGGATGGAAGAGGCGTTGTAGCAGCATTTAGTCTTGGGGCAAGTGGCGTACAGCTTGGAACGGCTTTTTTAAGCACCTTTGAAAGTGAAGCTCAT
Organism: Priestia sp. TRM10; assembly: GCF_057808375.1. Classification (NCBI taxonomy): domain Bacteria; kingdom Bacillati; phylum Bacillota; class Bacilli; order Caryophanales; family Bacillaceae; genus Priestia; species Priestia sp. TRM10. The sequence continues at coordinate 269,628 of NZ_JBJZOT010000015.1, read as the reverse complement.
CCAAAGCATAAGGAGGCTCTCTTCTCTTCAACGGAAAGCAGTACGGAATTAACGACCGCTTTTTCTGGAAAGTTGGCGCGTGGCCTAACAAATAAGCTTATGAAAGAACTTTCAGAAGACCTCTCTTCTATTGCACCATATCCTTTACAGCATTATTTAACAGCGCCAATTCGGCAAAAAGCCACTTTAGTCAACGATGAAAAGTATATGGGAATGTGGGGCGGACAAGGGAGTCGCTACTGTCGTTTGAAGTCTGCACACAGCGTTGTGCGAGATATTATTCGTGAAACAAATGAAACGATCAAACAGCTTTCCCGTCATTCTTCCCTATCTTAAAAAGAATGCTTCTAAGCATTCTTTTTTTTGTTCAATTCTCTTTACATTTGCTACTATAAACAAAGAGAGATAGGAGAGTGAATAATGTGTACTTTGGAGTAAATTTAGAGAGTGATTATGTAAAGCTTTGGCAAGATGGAATGAAAAATTGGGAGAATGAGATGCCAAAGCGGATGATAGATGATAAGTTAGAAGAAAAGTTTTGGAATGCGTTCTTGGAAAAAGGAAAACATAAAGAAAAGAAAAAGCCGTTTGTAGAAGATATCGTTCGCGAGGTCCTTCTGCACGTTAAATCAAGCGATACAGTAGCGGAGATCGGTCCTGGTTGGGGAACCTATACTTTCCCTATTGCAAAGCGTGCTAAAGCTTTAACATGTGTAGATAGCTCAGCAGCGATGATCTCTTATTTGAAAGAAAGAGCAGAAAAAGAACAGCTCAATAATATGAATTTCATTCACGGGAAATGGGAAGAAAAACGACTAGAGCAGAATTATGATGTTGTATTTGGATTCAATTGTTTTTATCGTACTCATGATATAGATAAGGCACTTTTCAAAATGAACAATACGGCAAGTCGTCTAGCTATCGTTGGAATGACGAGCGGTCCTGAACAAAGACACTATCGGGAAATTGAAAAAAAGCTTGGGTATACAATTCGCTATGCGCGACGTGATTATATTATGTTACAAAACATTTTATATCAACTTGGAATTGATGCAAACTGTCAGCTAATTGATTTGGCTAATACATACTGCTTTAATACATATGAAGAAGCTTTCTCATTTTTAACAAGCAAGATTATGACAGAAGAACGGGACGAAATGAAATTGGCTTCTATTATTGATAAATATCTCGAAGAAAAAGATGGCCATTTCTATTATGTTCACCCTTTTAAAGCAGCACTCCTTTATTGGAAACCAGAACCACTCTTTTAATCACTTCGTATAGTTTTTTTATTCGCACAAATACTAAGAGAAATAAGATCAAGGAGTGCGTTATCATGAAAAGGGTATTTCTAGGGACTTTTCTTCTCTTCGTATTATGTGCGTGTAATCAAGACAAACAGTATCCAAATCTATTTTACATAAAAGACGGATATGTTGGATGGGTGGAAGTGGAATATAATAAAGAAGGGGCTTTCCCGACGAGTAAGGAAGGAACCTATAACGTGCTATGGGTTGATGAAAATGGAAAAGCTGAAACAGAAGAGCCCCCGCCAGAGCAAGGATGGACAAACAACCGGTATTATTACTTCGCTGAAAATGGTGATCGGAAAGAGCTTAAACTGAGTGAAAAAATCCACGGTGCAACGACAACGAAAAAAAATAATGAAGAAAAAGCGATTGAATATTTTTTTGTTGGAAATGAAAAGCAATTTGAGGATCAAAAAGGGGAATATAAAAGAGAAGGAAAACAGTAGCGTCCAGACGTTACTGTTCTTCTTTTTGTAGTTCTTTTTGTGTAGAGGCTATGCGCACAAGTTCTGCTAGTTTTTCGTTTCGCTCTTCATCAAGTTGCTGTTTGCGGTTAAGAAATAAGATACCGACAATAAGCCCATATACACAAAGACCATAAAGTAAAATTTTAAATACAAAGTAAGCAATACTAAACAAGCTTAAGGCCAAACAACTCATCCTTTCAAGGGGATAATATAAAAAAGTATAGCAAAGAAAAAGAGAGAATGCGAACCTCCCCATCTATTACAAAAGAACGGGAAGGTTAGAAAAGGTGAAACTAAATAACATACTAAATCGTTATAGAAGTTATAATATGTAATGAAAATTTTAAAAAACATACACGATGACAAAAAAAGATACTTTAATTTTACAATAAATGGGCTTTATTTCGGTTTTTTTAATAAAAAAATCGTTAAAAAGACCGTTGTTTTTTAATGTGTAGGCCAAATGTGTCGAAAAATGTAACTTAATTGTAATATTTAGATTTTACGTTTGTAATAATTGATTGCTAGAATGGGAGGCGGTGAAGAAAATATTAGTAATGGAGGATAACTTTTATGAAAAAGTTAATATATTCTGTAGTACTTGGTTCGACAATCTCGGCAGCAGTAGCAACAGCGCCAAACAGTGCAGATGCAGCGCTAGGTGACGGACTTTTAAAACAAGGTATGAACAATTCTGACGTAAAAGATTTACAGCAACAGCTGAAAAATAAAGGCTATTTTAAGCTTGGTTATACAACTACATATTTTGGAACAATTACCAAAGATGCATTGAAAAACTTTCAGCGTGCAAATGGCCTAGCAGCAGACGGAATTGCTGGAAAGAATACATATCGTGTATTACTTAACAATTCTACTTCTTCAAGTTCAGGAACAGTTTCATCTAGTACTCTTTTAAAATATGGAATGAGTAGCCCGCAAGTTAAGCAGCTTCAGTCTGCCTTAAAACAAAAAGGCTATTTCAACTTTGGATATACAACAAACTACTATGGTTCAATTACAAGAGATGCTGTTATAAAGTTTCAACGTGCAAATGGCCTAGCAGCAGACGGAATTGCTGGACCAAAAACATTAGCGAAGCTTAACGGAAGTTCTGTATCAGCGGGTTCTTCAGGTTCTGGAGTATCTACAAGCACAACATTAAGACTTGGAATGAGCAGTCCACAAGTACAGCAACTTCAGTCTGCTCTGAAGAAAAAAGGTTATTTCACATATAGTCGTACAACAAACTATTATGGCACAATTACAAGAGATGCTGTTATGAAATTCCAACGTGCGGCAGGTCTTGCAGTAGACGGAATTGCTGGACCAAAAACACTAGCAGCATTGAACGGAAATACGCCTGTTGCTGAGTCTAAGCCATCACAAGGAAGCGGTTCAACATCGTCATCACAAACGACACAAAAGATTATTTCTATTGCAAAATCACTTCGCGGAGTTCCATATGTATGGGGAGGAACATCAACAAGCGGATTTGACTGCAGTGGGTTTATTCAGTATGTATTTAATAAAGCTGGTGGACCAAGCCTTCCACGTACAGTTGCGGCTATGTATGACAGAGGTACGTCTGTTTCATCGCCAAAAGTTGGGGATCTTGTGTTCTTTGAAACATACAAGCCAGGCGCATCACATGCAGGTATCTATCTAGGAAACAGTCAATTCATTCACGCTGGTTCTTCAACAGGTGTAACAATTTCATCTCTTCACAACACATATTGGGCACCTCGTTACCTTGGTGCTAAAACATATTAATTCTTAAATCCCTGCTAGTAGATTAGCAGGGATTTTTAATACTTTTTATGCTTTTTCATTGCAACATAATTTTAATCGTAATATGATGAAAAAGCATAAAAAATTTACAGAAAAGTGATGGAAAACAAGGAGGCACGTTTTTATGGCTATTCTAGATGTAACTGTTATTCCAGTAGGCACAAGTACGCCAAGCGTAAGCCAATACGTAGCAGACATTCACAAAGTATTAAAGCGGCACGAAGGAAAAGTAAAAGTACAGCTAACACCTATGAGTACACTCATTGAAGGTGATTTAGACGACTTGTTTGAGGTTGTGAAAGAAATGCATGAGCTTCCTTTCTCTAAAGGACTTGACCGCGTATGTACAAATATTCGCATCGACGATCGTCGAGACCTTAAACATACGATGGAGCGCAAGATAGAGGCAGTAGAAACAAAAATTCAATAAACAACATGCCTACACAAAATAAAGGTGCCAAGCATAGCATAAAATATCACTTTTATTTTTAGGGAAACTTTTTTTAAAAAGCGCTTGACGAATGATAGAAAATGGTTCTATAATACAAATCAAACATATCAAATGTTTTCAAAACAATCGAAATTTAAAAAACCAAATAGATGTTTAAATGCAATGACAGGACAATAGTAGCATTGATCTCCCTGTTCTTCAGAGAGCTGATGGTTGGTGAAAATCAGTACAAAGAACAATGTGAAGTACGCCCCTCGAGCAGCTTTTCAGACATCTTGTACGTTACAAGATGAAAGGGAAGTCGGTTTAACCGTTATCTCAATGAAGTGATGAATGTTGAATATGAGACATTTATTAAAATAGGGTGGTACCGCGATAAAATCGTCCCTACTGATTATTTAATCAGTAGGGACTTTTTGTATAAAAAGAGATGAAAACTTCTTTTTAGCGGCCTTTTATCATACACTATTTTCGAAATGTTTCAAAAAATTCGATATTCATAATTAGGGTGGTACCGCGATAAAATCGTCCCTACTGGCATGGAATCAGTAGGGGCTTTTTTTATAGATTCAAACATCTTTTTTAAAAAAATGAGAACAGTAAACTTAGGAGGAATAAATATGACAAAGCCAACTTTAGAAACATTACGTAAAGGAATCGACGAAATTAACTTAGAGATTTTAGAGCTTCTTAACAAACGTGGAGAAATTGCTAAAGAAATTGGAAAATTAAAAGAAATGCAAGGAACAAAGCGTTTTGACCCTGTTCGTGAACGCGAATCTCTGAATGCTATCTTAGCAAAACACGAGGGTCCATTTGAAGCATCAACTATTCAACATATTTTCAAAGAAATCTTCAAAGCAAGCCTTGAACTTCAAGAAGACGACCATAGCAAAGCACTACTTGTATCTCGTAAAAATAAAGTAGAAGACACAATCGTTGACTTGAAAGGTGAAAAAATTGGAGACGGTAACCTTAACTTCATCATGGGACCTTGTGCTGTTGAATCATACGATCAAGTACGAACAGTTGCAGAGGCTATGAAAGCTCAAGGAATTCGCCTTCTTCGCGGTGGAGCGTTCAAACCAAGAACATCTCCATACGACTTCCAAGGTCTTGGTATTGACGGTCTAAAAATCCTTCGTCAAGTAGCAGACGAGCTAGACATGGTAGTTGTTAGCGAAATCGTAAATCCAGCTCATATCGAAATGGCAACAGAATACGTTGACGTGATTCAAATTGGTGCACGTAACATGCAAAACTTCGAGCTTTTAAAAGCAGCTGGTTCTGTTGATAAAGCGGTTCTTCTAAAACGCGGTCTAGCAGCAACAATCTCTGAATTTGTAAATGCAGCAGAATACGTTATGTCACGTGGAAACACAAACATCATTCTTTGTGAGCGTGGAATCCGCACATACGAAAAAGCAACACGTAATACATTAGATATTTCAGCTGTACCAATCTTAAAGAAAGAAACACACTTACCTGTTGTTGTTGATGTAACACATTCAACTGGTCGTCGTGATCTATTACTTCCATGCGCGAAAGCAGCGATTGCAATTGGTGCAGATGCTGTAATGGCAGAGGTTCATCCAGATCCAGCGGTAGCTTTAAGTGACTCAGCACAGCAAATGGATATTCCAGAATTCCAAGCTTTCATTAAAGAACTAAAAGGTCAACCAGCTCAAACAAAATAGAATAATAATGTTTTTACAAAAAAAACCTTTCTTTTTACAAAAAAGTTGTAGAAAGAAAGGTTTTTTTCTTGTTTTGTAACCTTTTTGTAACAAATTTATTATTTTATTTGTTATAGTAATAATGTTATTGTCAATTTATAGCTAAAATTATCCAAAAAAAGACATATTCTAAATGCAACAAACCATAACTATAGAATATACTTAGTTCTTCTTATTTTTATAGAAAGAAATAAGGAAAGTGTTTTATATAAAAGTGTTTGGTTTTTATGGAGAAGGAGTAGGGAGGAACCGCTATGTGTGGATTTGTAGGACATATTAAAAAAAATGCGGATTTTGAAAATATAAAAGAAGATGTATTCAAAGGAATGGTGGAAAAGATCTTTCACCGCGGCCCAGATGATGTAGGTATTTATGAAGATCAATATGTACAGCTTGGTTTTCGCCGCTTAAGCATTCTTGATGTAGAAAAAGCTGGTCAGCCTCTTTCATACGATAATAACCGTTATCAGCTTATATTTAATGGAGAAATTTATAACTACATAGAACTGCGTCAAGAATTACTTGCTAAAGGTTATACGTTCAAAACAGATGGAGACTCTGAAGTTCTTCTCGCTCTTTATTGTGAAGAAGGAAGAAAAATGGTTTCAAAATTAAGAGGAATGTTTGCGTTTTTAATTTGGGATACAAAAACAAAAACGGTTTTTGGTGCACGTGATCCTTTCGGTATTAAGCCGCTTTATGTTGCTCAAACAGAGAACGAAATCTTTTTAGCATCAGAAACAAAATCGATTAAAGAAGTTGTGCCGGGAGACCATGATTTAAGTGCTCAAGCTCTTCAGCATTATTTAAGCTTTCAATATGTACCAGAGCCTTACACTCTTTGGGATGCGGTGAAAAAAGTAGAGCCTGGGTATTGTTTTTATCAAGATTTAGAGTCTGATAAAGAATTGAAGTTTGAACGTTATTTCAAACCAACTCTACATCCTATTCAAAAGGAAGAAAACGAATGGATTAAAGAGATTCAGCATGTGCTAGAAGACTCAGTGAATATTCATATGCGAAGTGATGTTCCAGTAGGGTCTTTCCTTTCGGGTGGGATTGATTCGTCCTTTGTCGTATCACTTGCTAAACGTTACCATAATAATCTTAAGACTTTCTCTGTGGGATTCCAAACAGATGGCTATAGCGAGCTTGATGTAGCAGGAGAAACGGCTCAGGCGCTTGGTGTAGAAAATATTCAAAAAGTCATTACAGCAGAGGAGTTCATGGAAGAGCTACCGAAAATTGTGTGGCATCTTGATGACCCGCTTGCAGATCCTGCAGCGATTCCTTTATACTTTGTTGCCAAAGAGGCGGCAAAGCAAGTGACAGTTGTTTTATCTGGAGAAGGAGCAGACGAGCTTTTCGGTGGATACAATATTTATTGCGAACCGGATTCCTTAAAAATGTTTCAAAACATTCCCTCTCCGCTAAAGAAAGCTCTTGGAAAAATGAGCAATATGTTACCTGACGGCGTCAAAGGGAAGAGCTTTTTACAACGAGGAACAATTCCACTTGAAGATCGCTATATTGGAAATGCTAAAATGTTTGAAGAAGAAGAAAAAGAACGTTTTTATCATCTTCAGCATAAAGGAGTCCATTATACTGATATTACGGCTCCTTTCTATGCACAAGCAGTTCAGTATGATCCAGTAGGAACAATGCAGTATGTTGATATGAATACATGGCTAAGAGGCGATATTCTATTAAAAGCGGATAAAATGACAATGGCTAATTCCCTTGAACTACGCGTTCCGTTTTTAGATCGTCGTGTTTTTGAAGTCGCTTCAAGAATTCCAAAAAACATGAAAATAAAAGACGGAACCACAAAATATATTTTACGAAAAGCTGCGAGAGGGATTGTACCTGATCATGTTTTAGATCGTCGTAAATTAGGATTCCCAGTGCCAATTCGAGTATGGTTAAAAGATGAATTGTACGATTGGGCGTTTAAACTTATTACAGAAAGTGATGTTGATCACTTATTTGATAAGAAAGAACTTACTGCACTATTAAGTCAGCATGCAGCAAATAAAGGTGACTATAGCCGAAAGCTTTGGACAATCTTAATGTTCCTTATGTGGTATAACCAACATACAGGCGTTTCTGAATACAACCCAAAGGAAAAAGATTTAATTATACATTGATTAAAAATCCCCTTCTTATTGAGTAAGAAGGGGATTTTTGAACTAAATTAAATTTTTGTATATACTCATATCCAAAATATGATATAATTTACATGTAATCTTCAAACGCATATGAAACAGTACGCCTCGTGTTGTTTCTGAGCATGGTTAAGGTATGCCCCCTTGATCATAACGTTCCTGTGTGTACAATGTACACACAGGTTTTTTTTATGACCCGCTAGGTTGTTTGAAAATTTCACGCTGTACTTTTAAAACAGCTTGATGAACATGTTTCATAACTTCACGTTCTTTTACTTCTACCACTTTCCATCCTCTTCTTCGAAGCAATGTTGAAAGTTTTTCCTCTTTCTTATCTGGTTTCTTGGCAAGCGTTTGTGGATGGCGGTGAAGAATAATAGCAACTTTGTATTTAGGAATCATAACATCAATCATAAATCGCCCATATGGCTCATTTAAGCGCAAATCGTAGCCGCACATATCCAGCGCCTTACTTAGCTTTTCATGGAGGATATCTGTTTTTTGCTTATTTAGTACATATTCTTGCTCATCAGTTTGAAAAGTAGAGGCAATGATAAAGATAAGCGTACCTGTGACAGTTAAAATGAGGGCAATAACGATGCTCACTATAAAGATGTGTTCCATATTTAAATCCTTTCTAACGAGTTTCTAAAAGTTTTTCCCATTGTAACCAATGTCATGCGTATATAGTAATGAAGAATTATTGGCAACAATCATATAGGGGAAAATGCAACTTGATTTTGAACTTTGTCATTTGTAAAATAACGAATAGTGGCTATCTTCTTAACACTGCGAAGCTACCTCACATTGAAGTAAGGATTTAATTGAAAAGACTTTTAGAGAAATTCTTGGACAGAAATGAAACGAAATTATCATTTAATCGTTATTAACAAAGAGAAGGCTTTGATTTTTATACCACAAAAGACTACATATGAAAGAAAAAAGGGGTGTTCCCACCATGTCACATGTTTTAAAAACGGTTTTAACAGGCTGGTTTATTATGGTGATTACATATGGAATTGTTCTGCTTGGCGTTGCTCGTAGCTTAGAAATACTGTACAAAACGCCATTAGATCTTAGTGTAACAACCTCAGTTATTATACTAGGGATGTGTCTGCTTACTGTTCCTTACCTTGTGGCAGGTGTATATGGGCGTTTAAATATGAATGGAGATTTGCAAATTTTTCTTCTCTTTATGATTGTACCTGTTGTACTTGAGCGTGTTTTTATATATGCATTAGGAGCTTTTCTTGCGAAAGATGTTCCTGTTATCGAATTTATTCAATTAGATATTGCTCCTTACTTCACATTTTCGTACATTATAGCAGGTTTAGGAAGTATGGCGATTGCACTTATTGTAGCGAAAACATGGTAGAAACAAGAAGCTCATTTCTTTTCAGAAGTGAGCTTTTTTTAATAAGAAAGGAATGCCACAATGAAAATAAAACGGAATAGCATTTATATTATACTTATGATAATCATTATCTTTTTAGGAATTGAAGTGCGAAAAAAAAGCGCCTATTTTCCGGATATTATAAACTTATACTTGGGTGATATCCTTTGGGCTTTACTTATATTTTTAGGTTTTTCATTTTTAATGGAGAATAAAGAATTAAAAATCGTTATTTTTCTATCTTTATTGTTTTGTTATGGAATTGAAATAAGTCAACTTTATCATGCAGAATGGATTGATGCAGTTAGGAGCACAACGCTCGGTGGATTAGTGCTGGGGTACGGTTTTCTATTCAGTGATTTAGTCTCTTATACAGTTGGAATATTGTTTGGAGCACTGTGCACAGTTCTTCTGAAAAAAAGCTGACGGAAATTCCATCAGCTTAATATTAAAACATCTGAATATTAATATATATCTGTATTATATTAAGAGGAAAAGGAAAGGTGCTTGTAAAGAGTTCTTTTCGGTAAGAAGGTGAGAAAGTGAAAGAATTTCCACTTGTTTATACAAATGTTTGGGATGGCATCATCGCTGTTCCCCTTGTGTTAATTTTGGTGCAAGTTTTAAAAATTCTTTTTTCGATTAAAGGTTCGTATATCCCCACTCTTTCAACAGTTATAGGTCTTATCATTTCTGTTTTTTTTAGTCATCCTCATAGCCTATCAGCAGGAATATTTATGGGTTTTTTTTATGGGAATGGGGCTGTAGGAGTGTACGCCTCTCTAAAAACATCTTTTCAAGCCTTTCAGCGTAAACAGTAAGAACATATCTTTTTTCTCTTAAGAAAATTCGGTAAAATGAAAATATCGAGAATGAGGGGGGAGAAAAAAGTATAAATGAGCAGGAAACCAAAACATATGGTTACAACAAATCGTTTAATAATGAAAGACATGAAAGAAGAGGACGGAGAAATACTTTATAAATACTGGTCAGATCATGAAGTTACAAAGTATATGAATATTACTCCGCTTCATAAAGTAGAACAAGCGAAGGAAATGATTCAATTTTTAACAACGTTAAAAGAAGAAGGAAAGGCAGTGCGATATTCTATCTTTTTAAAGCAAAGCGGGGAGTTAATTGGCACATGTGGTTTCAACTCTATTGACCATGAGAATAGTCGTGTTGAGATTGGCTATGACTTAGGCAAAAATTACTGGGGACATGGGTACATGAGAGAAGCGTTAGCAGCGCTTATAAAAGAAGCTTTTTTCTCTCTTCATATAAATCGAATCGAAGCAAAAGTAGAAGTGGAAAATGAAAATTCTATTAAAGCGCTTTCTAAATTAGCTTTTACTAATGAAGGGCGCTTGCGTCAGTATGAATGCTCTAAAGGAGAACTTATTGATGTTTATATGTTTTCTCTTTTAAAGGAAGAGTTTCATAAATTAGAAGAAAGCTAATGCCGATTTAATATACAGTACAGGTATAGGAAAAGGAGGTAAGCTGTTTTGTAAAAGGTACCGTTTTTAAAGTTCAAAACGTTATAGAACAGCGGATATTAATGTTCAATGAACAAGAAAAGAAAGCTTTATATGATGTGATTTATAAGCGGAGAGATGTACGAACGTTTTTGTCAAAAAGCATTCCATCAGATGTGTTGCAAAGAGTATTAGAAGCGGGACATCACGCTCCCTCTGTTGGATTTATGCAGCCGTGGAACTTTATCTTAGTGAAGGATGGTGATCTTAAGAAAAAGCTAGCATGGGCAGCAGAAAAAGAAAGAAAAGCACTCTCTATCCATTATGAAGGAGAGAAAGCAAATCAGTTTTTAGAATTAAAAGTAGAAGGAATTAAGGAAGCTCCTGTAACAATATGCGTAACATGTGATCCAACAAGAGGAGGTTCGCATGTTTTAGGGAGAAATTCAATTCCGGAAACGGATATTTTATCAACGGCATGTGCTATACAAAATATGTGGCTCGCATCTTGTGCAGAAGGTCTTGCACTTGGATGGGTAAGCTTTTATAAAAAAAATGATGTGAGAGATATTTTATCTATTCCTCCACATGTTGATCCAGTTGCCCTTTTATCCATTGGATATACAGAAGATTATCCGTCTTCTCCCATTTTAGAAGAAGCAAAATGGGAAAAACGAAGGGAACTTGATGGATTAATCTTTGAAGATACATGGGGGAACAAGCAATAAAAAGCTGCAGATCTTCTTATCTGCAGTTTTTTTATCAAAATCTTTAAAACCAAGTTGACAAATGAGGATTATGGGATATATAGTATATATAATCTTACTGAATATGATGAGACTGATTGGAAAACCAAAGGTCCTTTGAAATGATATGCATCATTTCGAAGGACCTTTTTTGTCAAAAAAGGAGAGAAAAAATGAGAAAGTTATTTATCTTTGCAATTGTTGGTTTTTTTGCTCAATTAATTGATGGTTCACTTGGAATGGGATACGGGGCAACATCTTCATCTCTTTTATTAACATTTGGAATTGCGCCTGCTGTTGCTTCAGCTTCCATTCATTTATCTGAAATCGCAACAACGGCAGCTTCAGGTGTTTCACATTACAAATTTGGAAATGTGGATAAAAAGGTATTGTGGAAGTTAATGATTCCAGGAGCGATTAGCGCTTTTATTGGAGCTGCGTTTTTAAGCAGCTTGCCTGGAGACGTTATGAAGCCTTTTGTTTCGATTTTCTTAACAGCGCTTGGTTTTTACATCTTATTTCGCTTTTTATTTAAATGGAATCCTTCACAGGCTAATAAAGGGGAAAAGGAACTAAAAACGCCGTTTTACATTGTTTTAGGATCTATTGCAGGGTTCTTTGATGCGATTGGCGGAGGAGGATGGGGGCCTATTAATACACCTGTTCTTCTAGCACGCAAAGGAGCTGTTCCGCGAAGAGTCATTGGAACAGTTGATACGAGTGAGTTTGCTACAACAGTGGCAGCTTCGGCTGGTTTCTTGCTTTTTTTAGGAACTGAAAGCTTAAACTGGTTGTTAATTCTTGCTTTTGTTATTGGCGGAGTACTAGCTGCTCCTTTAGCCGCGTGGCTTATTAAAATCTTACCATCTTACTTGCTTGGTGTTTTTATTGGCGGATTTATTATTCTAACAAATGCCAATACGCTTCTGTCGTCTTTTAATGTTGGAGGAGATAAGATTCTAGGATTTTATATCGTCTTGTTTATTGGGTGGGCCGCCGCTATTTTCTACGCGGTTCGCAATAAAGTACGTTTAAGCAAGCAAGATGTTTCAGAAACGTTGTAATTTTAATCAATAGATGGTGTTGGAACAGGTAGGCTTTCTTGGATATCTAAAAAAACGTCTGCTGGAGATGCGTTGTCTTCTCCAGCACCAGCTATTTCTCGATTAATAATAGTTGGAGCAATCCGAGCACAGTTCCCAAAATTAATAATAGCGCCGCTGGCAACATTTTGAATTGTTACGTGCGATGAAAAAGTCATACATACGCTCCTTTCTTTTTTGTATTCTATGATATTTAAAGAGGATTTGTACGGGCTAAAAGAGGGAGTTCTATAAAACGCCAAGGTTTGAAATCATAGAAAGCGGTTATAGTAACAGTAGAGTTACTACATAAAATAGTTAAGGAGTGAAATGAAATGGAAGCATTATACGTTGCAGAAGCTACTTCACGAGGTGGACGAGAAGGGCATGTTACAACCTCAGACGGCACACTTGATTTAAACATTACATCTCCAAAAGGCTTAGGTGGAAAAGGTGGAGACGGCACAAATCCAGAACAACTTTTTGCAGCAGGTTATGCCGCTTGCTTTGAAAGTGCGCTACAGCTTGTTTTAAACAAAGAACGAATCAAAGCAGAGAGCACAGAAATTACGTCGCACGTCTCAATTGGGAAAGACCCTGAAGACGGTGGATTCAAACTGGAAGTTGAATTAGTTGGACATGTTGAAGGTGTTGAACGTGACAAAGTACAGGAGCTTTTAGAGAAAGCTCACGGAGTTTGTCCATATTCAAAAGCAACGCGAGGAAATATTGAAGTTACGGTAAAAGCAAAATAAAAATAGACAAGTAGCGTGATAGGAGGGCTCAGTTCCTATCACGCTTTTTTTTATCCAATCCAACTATTACATATGAATTTCTACGCATGAAAGAGAGGGGTTCCCTATATACATAGGATAAGGACAAGTTCAGATAAGCAACGTTGTCAAAACGTCTCGTAGTGGATGCTCTATTGTTCACTTGCTAGAGATCCTAAATAAAGGGGAACGGATAATGAATAGTTTTTTAAAGTCAGCGTTAATTCTAACTTTGGCCGCTTTTTTAGGCGAACTTATTGAATTTTTAACAAATATGGTTCTAGCACGTGAGCTCGGTAAAGAAGGAATGGGGATGTACATGTCTGTGTTGCCTATCGTTTTTTTAGTTGTCACAATTGCAACGATAGAGCTTCCAATTTCGATTTCGAAGTTTTTGGCAGAACATAACCAAAAAGAGCATCGCAACATGATGAAGCATGCAACATGGTTTGCAACAGGAATTATTGCTTCTGTTATGGCTGTTTGGTTTCTTGTGATTACCTTTATACCGTTTTTTAACCATTATCATCCGTACATCGGTTGGGTTGTGCTTGTATTTATCCCCATTGTTTCTTATTCATCAATTTTACGCGGCTACTTTATGGGCGTTGATAATATGAGCGCTATTGCTGTTTCAAATTTTGTTAGAAAATCCATTCAGCTTACTCTTCTTTTCTTAGTATTTAGATCATTTCATTTTGAAGATCATGGCACAGCTCTCCTTGTGGCCATTTGTGCTCTTGTAGCAAGTGAAGCAGTTGTATTTACTTACTTCTTGATTACATATGTAATGCAAACAAACGTAATTTCAAGAGGTTATCGATTTTCGTATACGGGAAAAGAAGTAAGAAAAAGACTTTTGTCCGTTTCTCTGCCAACAACAGGACTGCATCTTTTCTCCGCATCAGCTGGAGCCATTCAGCCGTTTTTAATTAAGAAAAGTTTGATGTTAAGCGGAATGACCTCTTCCATTGCAACAGGTCATTACGGTATGCTTGCAGGAGTTGCTATGACGATTGGGTTCTTTCCAGCTTTTATCGCTCATTCTCTTCTTGTAGCCTTAATACCAGCTGTTTCTCAAGCGCAAGCTGCAGGTGACCGTGATAAGCTAAGCTCGCTATTACAGCAAAGTTTACGAATTACGTTTTTATACGGAATTCCCGCGATTCTCATTATGAACATTTTTGCTGAGCCTATTACAAATCTCTTTTTTCATTCAAGTGAAGCTGCTTTCTATTTAAGAGCGCTTTGGCCATGTTTTTTACTTCATTTCTTTGTAATCCCAATGAGAGCTTATTTAATTGGGTTAGGGCTTATGAAAGATGCCTTGTATCATACAATATGGGTTCATGTTATTTCCTTTTCACTTATTTTTCTCCTCGCTTCTCAGCGAGAATGGGGAGTAAGTGGTGTTATTTTAGCAATGAATGCAGAAACACTTCTGCTTACGCTTCTGCACTATTTCACCATTTGTAAACGAATTGGTTTGCCGATTTTATTTTTTATGAAGCGACCACTAACAAAATTATGAAAAATATAGTTTGAGCATTGTATTAAAAGGGAGAAGTTTATCTATGCTAAGATAGTAGCAACAAAGAAGAGAGGAAGAGTAAAAGAAATGAATAAAACAATCGAAACAATATTAAATCACCGTTCTATACGAAAGTATAACAATACGCCATTATCAGATGAACAAATTGACGCTTTAGTTCAAAGTGCTCAAGCAGCTTCAACATCTAGTTTTATCCAAGCTTATTCTATTATTGGAGTAAAGGATCCTGCTAAAAAGAAAAAACTTGCTGAGCTTGCAGGAAATCAGCCTTATGTAGAAGAGAATGGCCATCTCTTTGTTTTTTGTGCAGATTTGCATCGTCATGAGATACTTGGCACTATGGAAGAAGTGAAGGTGACAGATTCGTTAGAAAGCACAGAAACATTTATGGTTTCTCTTATTGATGTGGCTCTTGCAGCACAAAACCTTGTAATTGCGGCTGAATCAATGGGGCTTGGCACGTGCTATATTGGCGGCATTCGAAACAATTTAGAAGGCGTTGAAGAAGTACTAGACATCCCGAAACGCGTTATTCCACTTTTTGGCCTAACAGTTGGATATCCAGCGCATGAATCAAGTCAAAAACCACGCTTACCAAAAGCGCACATCTACCATGAAGAGCGCTATGAACAAGATGAAGAAAAATATAAAAAAGAGCTTGAAGCATACAATGAAGTCACCTCATCTTATTATAAAGAGCGCACAGATGGAAAACGTGAAGATACGTGGACAGCTCAAATGGCTAATATGCTTCATACACCAAAACGGACGTATATGAAAGAATATATTGAGAAAAAAGGATTTTCTAATAAGTAAGAGAAAAGAAGCTAGAGGATAGCTTCTTTTCTTATGGAAAAATTTCGATATTTCAGATATTGTTATAATAGATAGAAATAAAGGAGAGGGTTTTATGCAACAGTGGATCAAAGAAGTAGCAAGAGGACAGCGTGGAGCAAAAGACTTGCCTTTTGAAGAGGCAGAGAAAGCGGCACGCGTGATGGCAACTGGTGAGGCAACAGATGTGCAGATTGCTACCTTTTTGACAGGTCAGCGTATTAAGACAGAAACACCAGAAGAACTAGATGCGTTTGTAAAAGTGTATAGAGAAAATAGCGAGCAAATCAAAGTGGATGAAAATATAAGAGAGAAACTTGTAGACTATTCAAGTCCATATGCAGGGCGAAATTCGTTTTTTGCGACAATCCCAGCAAATATATTGTTAGCTTCAAGAGGGATGCCTGTTTGTTTACATAGCAGTGATTCACTTCCTCCAAAATATGGAACAACCATTAAAGAGGTTTTAACAGAGTTAGACATTAAGACAGAGGAAAGTGTCGATGAAATTGCAACGTCATTAGAAAAAGTTAAGATTGGCTTTTATCATACAGAAAAGCTATCACCTCCACTCAAGCGTCTACGCTCAATTCGTAAGGAAATGGGAATTCGTACAACATTCAATACAGTTGAAAAAATGCTGAACTTAGCTCATGCCCCACATATTGTGCTGGGAGCTTTTCATCGAACAGCTATTAATAAAATTTTGCCTGTTTTTAAAACACTCGATGTGAAAAAAGCAGTTGTTGTGCAAGGAATAGAAGGATCAGATGATTTAGCTGTTCATCGTAATAGCTTTGTTTTTCAAATCCAAGATGGACAAGAGTCTTCTTTTATTGTAAGTCCAAAAGAGTATGATCTTTATCTTTCTGAAGAAGAGTTTGTGAAAAAACGTTCATTACAAAATCAAGTTGAAACAATAGAGAGCGTCCTAAGAGGAGAAAAGAGTGATCTTTATGCTTATAATCAAGTTGTGCTAAATACAGCTCTTCGTCTCTATCTCTTTGGCTATGAATCTTCTATTGCAGACGGCGTTGCCTGGGCAAGAAATGCCTTGGAGCGTAGAGTAGGTCAGGAAGTGCTTGAGGAGTGGAGAAGCACCTTATAAGAAACGAGCCTTTTATAAGGCTCGTTTCTTATAAGGTTTGACGAGAGGACTTTTAACGCATACAATCAGAAGGAAGATGGATGAAGAAGGGATGAAAATACGGTTGCATGCATTGGCTAGAAAAAAAGCAAGGACGTTTTTAATATTAGGCTTTTCCGTCCTATTTTTGCTTTTTACAATTACATTTGCTGTGATGATAGGGTCTGTCTCCTTATCACCACTTTTAGTATGGAAAATTATCTTTTCACATATGCCTTATATAAATCATTACATAGACGGATCAGGATCACTTGCTCAATCTGCCATCATTTGGCAAATTAGGCTTCCGCGTGTTTTATTAGCTTGTATTGTTGGGGCAGGACTTTCAATTGCAGGAGCTGCGGTTCAAGCACTTGTGAAAAATTCAATCGCAGATCCATACATACTTGGAGTATCGTCAGGAGCTTCTGTTGGAGCGACGCTTGTTATTACAGCAGGCGCTTTTTCTATTTTAGGCATTTATGCTCTTTCAATTGCGGCTTTTGGTGGCGCGCTTTTATCTGTGTTAGGAGTGTTTTTTCTTGCTCAAGTACGAGGAAGAATTTCTACAGTTCGACTCCTTTTAAGCGGGGTTGCTGTATCAATGATTTTAACAGCGCTCACAAACTTTATTGTTTTATCTGCACCAAATGCAGAAGGAGCAAAAAGCGCCCTCTTTTGGATGATTGGCAGTTTAACAGGGGCAAGGTGGGACTATTTATTCGTTCCTTTTGCTGTCTTTTGTTTTATATTTTTATTTTTATGGTCTCAATACCGAACTCTTAATATTTTATTGACTGGGGAAGAGTCAGCCGTAACACTAGGGATCAACATTCATATGTTTCGCAAGCTTTTAATTATTGCAACAGCTCTTCTAACAGGTGTGATTGTCTCTGTGAGTGGAGCCATTGGATTTGTAGGACTTATGATTCCTCATATTGTTCGTCTTTTTGTTGGTTCTAATTACAAATATGTGATTCCATTTAGCGCACTGTGGGGCGCCATCTTTTTAATATGGGCCGATGTATTAGCACGCACGGTGATTTCTCCGCAAGAACTGCCAATTGGAATTATTACGGCTCTTGTTGGAGGTCCGTTTTTTATTTGGCTACTGAGAAAAAGTACGTATGCTTTTGGAGGAGAGTAAATGATTAGCATTGAACATGTAACAACGCTTATTGGAAATCAGCTTATTATAGATGATGTTTCTCTCTCTGCTGAAAAAAAACAGTTTGTTGGGATTATTGGACCAAATGGAAGCGGGAAATCTACGCTTCTCAAAAATATTTACAGAGTATTGCCGCTATCAAGTGGGAAGGTAATGATTAACGGCCATGACTTTTTGAAAATGAAGCCAAAGGAAGCTGCAAAACAGCTAGCCGTTGTTAGCCAAGAAACACCGGTTACATTTGATTTTTCGGTAAAAGAAATGGTTTTAATGGGCAGAGCACCATATAAGAGGATGTTTGATTTTGATCATTCAAAAGACGACGAGCTTGCCCTAGAAATGTTGAAAAAGGTAGGTATGGAAACGTTCATTAATCGAAACTTTTTGACGCTTTCAGGAGGAGAAAAACAGCGCGTTATCATTGCGAGAGCTCTTATTCAACAAGGAGCCGTCCTTATACTAGACGAACCAACAAACCATCTTGATATTCATCATCAGCTTCATATTATGGATGCTGTAAAAGATACTAATATGACGGTTATCGCCGCTCTGCATGATTTGAATATTGCTTCTATGTACTGTGATTATCTCTTTGTAATGAGAGAAGGAAAGATATTTGCACAAGGAAGACCTGAAGACGTGCTAAATGAAACATTGTTAAGAGAGGTCTTTGAAGTTGAAACGATCATACATCAACATGAAACGTTAGGAAAACCACATATTACGTTTTTACCAAATCGTTTTGTGAAAAGACAAGGATGAAGAGCAGTATATAAGCAGGGTTTTTAGATAGAAGTAGGGAAAGAAGACATCAAAAGGTGTCTTCTTTTTTTGATTAGACGGATAAATGGGGTTTACTATGTTGAAGGAGGAAACACTAAAATTGCTGAAGGTTTTGCCCACCTTTTTAAAAAGCTTGGCGGTCGTATTCTTAATAATACAGAAGTAAAACAAATTGTCACAAAAGAGAAAAAGGCAAAAGGAGTTCTTCTTCAAAATGAAGAAATCATAGAAGGGGAAAAAGTGATTGTAAACGGTGATTTACTTTCTTCCTATGAGCGACTTTTACCAGAAGAAGAACGTCCCTCTTACAAGAACCGTAAAATCTCGAGCTATGAACCGTCTGTTTCTGCCTTTCATGCTTCACCACTCCCTAGTTTTTTCAAATACTTAATTCTTGCCCTTTTTGCCTTTTTTATTATTACGGTTATTTTAGTTGCATGGATTAAACGAAACAAAGAAGCAAACATTTTTGGAGAGGAAACGCTAGCTTCATCCTATCATGTATTCACACCGCAAAAAAAAGAGGAAGTTGCAAGCTGGTCCTTTTTTTCGTGTCTTCATGTAGCAGTAGAATCGCTTGTCTATTTTCCATTTTTTTATTTCCTATATGTTCACATTTTTCATGTAACGAATATATGGCTTGTACTCGTTTTTATCACGTGCGCTTACTATGTGGTGCAGCTTGCGTTTTCGTATGATCGGTTAAGCATTCAGCCATTTATTATCGGGCTCTTTTTGTCATCGCTTTATGTGTTGACAGAATCTGTTTTGCCACTTTTGCTCTTTTACATTTGCAACTTTGTTTTGGAAATTTATCATGTGGAAGAAGAATTCCAAAGACAGAAGCAAGCTTAGAAACGCTAGCTTTTGTTTTTTGAGTTGTTCTTTTTAAAAAGGGTATACTGATTTATAACTACATAAAAGAGGGGAATTTATTATGAGATTATTTTCACATAATGACCTGGATGGAGTAAGTCCAGCTATTTTAGCTCTTCGTGCGTTTTCAAAGGAAAATGTTCATTATTCATGCGTTGGCATTTATAAAATTGATGAAGTAATTGAAGAGTATTTA
This sequence comes from Priestia sp. TRM10, assembly GCF_057808375.1. Taxonomy (NCBI): domain Bacteria; kingdom Bacillati; phylum Bacillota; class Bacilli; order Caryophanales; family Bacillaceae; genus Priestia; species Priestia sp. TRM10. The sequence continues at coordinate 249,704 of NZ_JBJZOT010000015.1, read as the reverse complement.
GAAGAAAATGAAGATATAGAAGAAGAAATTTATATTACAGACATTTCGGTTAATGAAGAAGTGGCTGCAAAATTAAATGAACGCGTACAACGTGGACAAACGATTCTTCTGTTTGATCATCATTCATCAGCAAAATGGCTTGATGAAACCTATGAATGGGCTACAGTAAAAGCAGTGGATGAAAAGGGACAAAAAACGTGTGGGACAGAGCTTTTTTACCACCATCTTCTTAAAGAAGGGAAATTACAACAAACTTCTGTGATGTCTGAGTATGTTGAACTTGTTCGTCAATTTGATACATGGGACTGGTATGAAAATAATAATGAAAAAGCGAAGAAATTAAATCATTTGTTTTATTTAATTAAACGAGAAGATTTTATTGAAACCGTATTAACCGCATTAGATAAAGAAGAAGAATTTGCATTTACAGAAGTCCATGAAACCATTTTAGCTCTTGAACAAGAAAAAATTGATCGCTATATCCATAATAAAAGTCATCAAATGATCAAGGAACAGCTAGAAATTGGAGAGACGCAATATACTGCTGGAATTGTATTTGCAGAGAACTACCAATCAGAGCTTGGAAATGCCCTTTGTGTAGAAGACGAAGAGCTCGATTTTGTAGCTCTAATCGATATGGGAAAACGCCGTATTGGTTTTAGAACAGCAAGAGATAATGTGAATTTAAGCGAAATTGCCGCTCGTTTTGATGGAGGAGGACATCCAAAAGCAGCAGGATGTTCCTTAGGAAAAGAAACGTTTGATCTTTTTGTTCTTCATACGATGTTTTCAGAAACAGAAGCCTAAGAGTTTATCTTAGGCTTCTAAGTCGTGAATGGGAATTTCAGAGAGGGAATGCTGAGAGGATTTTGATAACGAGATCTCGAGCAGTCCTTTTTGATAAGTTGCTTTTGCGCCTTTTTTTCGCACGCTCGAAGGAAGAGATATTTCTTGCTGAAATTTTTTCTCTCCATTACTTTCAATAAAACAGGAGAATGGACTGTGAGAAACCTTTAGATTAGCTAATGTAGAACGGTCTGGAACTTTTACTTGTATGATACAGCTATCATGCGTTTGAAATATATCATACATAAGCGCTGTTTCACCTTCTGAAGTTTTAGTATGGGACATTTGCAACGCTTGTTTAAAGAAATCATTATTTTTAATGAAGTCTGGTAAAGGCTGTGACATTGCAGAGGATAGCACGCTTTTTAAATATTGATCCGTCTCTTTATTGTTTTGCTCTTTTCCTTGTTCAAAAGGCCAAGAGTTAGATTTCCATGGAAACACGCTTTTTCCTCCTTAGTATCTTATTCTCCTTTACTATATGGCAACGTACCCCTAAAGGTTATTTCTGTACTTGGTCCTTTTTCATTGATATGATAGTTATAAAACCCGATAAGTTTACAATGATTTGAACGGAGCGTGATTTTGTGACAGCAACATTTATCAAAACAGACTTTCAAAAGGCATGGCTACAACGACTTAATCCCCTTATAGAAGAATTTGCAAGCAATGGATCAGAAATTGATGAAAAGTCTCTTTTTCCAACTGAACATATTGAGAAATTAAAGAAAATTGGTTATACGTCTTTATCCCTGCCTAAAGAAGCAGGTGGGGAAGGATTAGCGCTTTATGATCTTCTTCTTTTTCAAGAGAAAATTGCAAGTGGAGATGCTTCGACAGCTCTTGCTATCGGCTGGCATATGGGAATTACAATGGATTTAAATGATAAAAGGAATTGGCCTGAAAACACTCTTCATACTATGTTTCAAGAGATTAAAAATAAAAAACTTTTAAATGGAGCAGCGACAGAGCCCAAAACAGGAAGTCCAACGCGAGGAGGACGCCCTGAAACAACAGCTATAAGTCAACAAGATGGTTTTCTTATGAATGGTCATAAGACATTTACAACAATGGCTCCTGCCCTAGATTATTTTCTTGTGAAGGCATGGATAGAAGAAGAAGGAGCAGTTGGAGAGTTTATCGTGCCTAAAACGGCAAAAGGGGTTTCAATCGAAGAAACATGGGACATGATTGCTATGCGAGGTACAGGTAGTCATGATTTGCTTTTAGAGAATGTTTTCCTTGAGAAGAATAAGCTTGTTCGATTATTAAAAGGAGGAAATAAGCGTGAAGCAAGCGGCTGGCTTTTGCATATTCCAGCATGTTATTTAGGCGTGGCACTCGCTGCTCGAAACTATGCTATAGAATTCGCTAAAACTTACTCTCCTAACAGCATAGAAGGCACGATTAGCACATTACCAAACGTCAAAATGGGAATTGGAGAAATGGAATTAGAGCTTCTAAAAGGACGTCAATTTTTGTATGCTGTCGCGTCAAAATGGGACGAATGTGAAACAAAAGATGAAAAAGACAGCTTGCTTGAAGAGCTTTCAGCAGCAAAGCTTATCGCGACGAATTGTGCTATTAATGTCGTAGATAAAGCAATGCGCATTGTTGGAGCAAAAAGTTTACAGCGTACAAATCCACTTCAACGGTACTATCGCGACGTACGTGCAGGATTGCACAATCCACCTATGGATGACATGACAATTATGAATTTAGCGCAGTCAGCTCTAGAAGAGTAAAAAGACCTTTTTCAGAAAGGTCTTTTTTATGTTTTTTGACAGAAAGGAAAATCTTTCTTATAATTATCTTTTATTGCATTAATTTAGAGAAGGTGGCAAATTTGAACTATTCTACACATGTGGCAACATCACTTGCTGCCGGTACATATCTTACAACGGTTACGAACGTGCCTTTTTCTGTTGCTTGCTTAGGAGGAATTGTGATTGGAAGTTTGCTTCCTGACATTGACGAGCCAAATTCTTTTGTAGGGCGCCGAACGTTTGGTTTATCAAAACTAATCAAAAAAACGTTTGGGCATAGAGGGCTAACGCATTCGCTTTTATTTTGGCTTTTGTTTTCGCTTCTTTATTACAAGTTTCAGAATGATTTCACCCTTGGATTGAGTTTAGGGTATGTTTTTCATATTATTGGGGATTTCTTCTCTAGGCAAGGTGTACCGCTTTTCTTTCCGTTTACAAAAAAGAAGTTTCGTGCACCACTTACGTACAAAACAGGAACGGTTCAGGAGAGAGCACTTCTTGTTGTAGCACTTGTTGCTTTTGTATATATTGTGTACAGATATAAACTGTTTGTGACGGTTTTTTAACTATTTATATAAACCATCCGCCCTTTTTATGCATATGTTATAAAAAAGGGCGAAAGGGTGGTAAGAAATGGTCATGCAGTTGTTTGCTTCTGTTATTATTTTAATTTTAGCAGCTTGGTTAATGGTACATTTATTAGATGATGGAAAAAATGAGGAGATTCATTTAACGCCCAAGCGATTATTTCGCTTCTTGCTTGCCCTCATTATTTTAGCTGTGACCGTGACGATGGTTGTTTCTCTTTTAGTTATGTAAAAGCATCCGTTTGGGATGCTTTTTTATTGCAAAAATGCAAAAAGTTCGTAATGTCTCCGTAATGAAAAAGGGGTTGTAAGTCATATAGCAAGTGAGTAAAATAAAAGAGTAGATGAAAATAGGGAGGATCCTATGGTGAGGAGAATATTATTCGTCACGATGTTGCTTCTGCTCGCAATTTTTGCCATTGATCAAGGCTTAAGCGAAAAAAATAAATTATTTCTCGAAAAACAAATCATCGCAGAAGCACAGGAAAGTCATATTATTGATTTTGATCAAGCTTTTGATTTTAAATGGGACAACCTATATGTATTCCCAGGAAATACGTCTGTGAAAGAAATTAACAAAACATTAGGCTTTGCTTGGCCAAATGCTAGTTCCACAGGAATCTCAAAAAGCGACAGCCATCAGCTTATCGTGTTCGTTAAAGATAATAAAGTAACTCGGTATGCTAAAGTACCGTCTCAGTACGGAACGCTTACTCCAACAGATGATGAAAATGTATATAAATTTACTTAATAAAATCCCCCTTCTTTAAGGGGGATTTTTAGTTATCCAGCTTGATTTTGGGTGAAAGTTGGTAAAAATGAGGACTTCGAAGCCCTTGATTTCCAAACATAACATTAAATTCAAAAGGTGCATGTTGCCATTACAAATGGCAACATCAAAGCCAGTATGGTTAATATTCAGAGAAGAATCGGTTTTTTGAACAAGATCAAGCGCTTCTGCTGGAATGCCTTCGTATGAAATTCTCCACGTATCCGCCAGTACGCTTCCATAATATGCCCACCAACCAATACGATACATAGTTCACGTCAATTGGAAGATATGCTTGAACATATAAAACGTCTCTTGTTGAGCAGTATGTTAAGAAATTCTCCTTTATATTCAAACTTACGTTCAAGTTTGATGTAAGTTACATTCTTCATCCCGATTGTACAATAAGGGTTAAAACTAATCCCCATGCTGAAATAATTATATACCGACTTTTTGAAATTTGGATATGAGAATGTGAACAAAGTGAAAGGAAATAATTAGCTGGTAGCTCGTGGTTTCTTATTCATATTTTTAGGAGGCTTTGTTTCAATCATAGATTGATCAATACTTGCTTTTAGCGCTTCCATCATATGAGCAATTGTTCTTTCTTGCTTTGGCTTTTCTTCTTTTTCATGGATATACTTAAGAAGCGCTTCTTGATAGTCATCATGAAATACTTCTGGCTGAAAAGGTTCTGTTAAGTTTTCGATAAGGTCTACAGCAAGCTTTTGGTCTTGACCTGAAACCTGATTTGATAACCTATCGTCTCTTACATGACGTATATTTTCATAAGGATGAAGAGTGTGAAGAGCTAATATGTTTTCATAGGCGCGAATAACAGCATATTGATCGCTTGAATATAAAAATATCTTTGTCAAAGCAAACGTATTTGTAGCTTGTAATGCCGCTCGAAGAATTTCATAGGCTTTAATGTTTTCTTTTAAAGGAAGTACAAAAAAAGTTTTATTATAGTAAAGAGGATCAACCTCTGCTTTTTTTAGAAAATGAAAGATGGAAAGTTCTTTACCTAAGAAAGGAGCTTTTACCATATTTATTTCTTCCTCTTCTAGCTGAATAAAAGTTCCGTCTTCACGCTCATACCCACGAACTAAATCATTGTGGTCAACTTCTACATTACAGTGTGGACAAATTCGTTTCTGTTTGATCGGTGTTGAGCATTCTCGATGAAGCAATCGGAGCTTAACATCAGAATTTTCAACAGCTGAATGAAGTCTAATAGGTACTTCAATCGTTCCAAAATGAAGCTGACCTTTCCAAATTGTATGAAGCATATTTTCACCTCTTTTCCATATTGTTTCTCTTTCATTTTAGATTTATAACATGAGTTTTAGGATAAGTTGCTTTTTTTGTATAAAAGTACCTAGTTTCTCTCATTCTAAACAATGAGAAACCAAAAAGAAGGTGTAATAGATGGATTTGTTAAAGAAACTAACAGAAACACCAGGAGCTCCTGGATTTGAAAAGCACGTTCGTAATATTATGGAAGAAGAACTGACATCTTGTGGGGCAGAGATTGTATATGACGGTCTTGGTAGTATTTTTGGTGGGAAAGAGGGAAAGGAAAATAAAGTTAAAGTAATGATCGCTGGCCACATGGATGAAGTAGCGTTTATGGTTTCTGAGATTACAAAAGACGGTTATTTACGTTTTTCACCGCTTGGTGGATGGTGGGATCAGGTTCTCTTATCACAGCGTGTTCAAATTGTAACAGAGAAAAGGACATTCACAGGAGTTATTGGTTCTAAACCACCCCATATTTTACAACCTGAGGAACGAAGTAAGGTATACCCCATTCGTGAGATGTTTATTGATATTGGTGCCAAAAACAAAGAACAAGTAAAAGAATGGGGCATTCATCAAGGAGATCCTATTATTCCTATTTGTCCTTTTGAAATGCTCCCAGATGAAGATACAATCTTAGCTAAAGCCCTTGATAATCGAGCTGGTTGCTATCTTGCGCTTCAGTCTTTAAAAGAGCTTGGAGAGGATCATCCTAATATGGTGTTTGCTGGAGCAACTGTTCAGGAAGAAGTAGGTTTAAGAGGAGCGGGAACTTCGCCTTACATGATTGACCCTGATGTTGCTATTGTGTTGGACGTTGGGATTGCAGAAGATGGACCAGGCATGGGAGGAGAAGACAAACCGAAGCTTGGAGGAGGCCCCCTTATCAGTTTTTTAGATGCTTCAATGATTCCAAACATCCCGTTTCGTAATCTTGTCATTCAAACAGCAGAAGAGCAAAATATTTCTTATCAAACTGAAATTATGACAGGAGGAGGAACAGATGCAGGGAAGCTCCACCTTTATAAACAGGGAGTTCCGACCATTGTCATTAGTGTTGCAGCCCGCTATATACATAGCCATGTTTCAATGGTAAGTAAGCGAGATCTTGAAGATGCTACAAAGCTCATCGTCGAAGTTGTTCGGAAGTTGGATGAAAGAACAGTTGGGACGTTTTCTACAGAGTAAATAAAAAGCCGCTTAAGTTTCTAAACTTAAGCGGCTTTTTGTTTACCCCTTTTTTCTTGGATTTTTGTAAAAAGAAAGAGAAAGGGGGGGGAATGCACATTTTTGTACCGATATTTAATAGAATTCATATAGTAGAGTATAAGCATTTTTCATAGAAATAGAAAAGAATGAGGTGGTGAAAACATGGTAAAAGTGATGCTTGATCCAGGACATGGTGGAACAGATCCAGGTGGAGTAGCCAATGGACTTCAGGAAAAGAATTTAACACTAAAAATCGCTATATATACAAGAGATTATTTGCTTGCTAACTACCGGGGAATTGTTGTACGAATGACGCGTTCTGACGATCGGTTTATATCTCTTAATAGCAGAAGTCAACAAGCTAATGCTTTTAAAGCGAATCTCTTTGTTTCCATTCATATTAATTCAGGTGGAGGGACAGGCTTTGAAACGTACCGATTTACAGGGAGAGCGAGTTCAACAACCCTCTCTTTACAGAGCAATCTTCATTCTGAAATTTTAACAGCCATGAGGTCGTTTGGAAATGTAGGAGACAGAGGTCAAAAACAAGCAAACTATGCAGTTCTTCGTCAAACAACAATGCCTGCTAATTTAACGGAAAATTTATTTATTGACCGAACAGCAGATGCAAATCTTTTGAAAAATGAAGCGTTTTTAAAAGCGGTAGGAGAAGCTCATGCCCGAGCAATTGCCAAAACACTAGGTGTTGCACCAATTTCTCAGCCAAAACCGACGCCAGCGCCGGAGCAGCCGGGGGAAAATGAAGGAGGAAGAACGTTGAACTTACAAGAGTGGCAATGGAAAGAGCTTGCAGAAGTTTATGCCAAAGCAAACCAAAGCGGTGTTTTAAAGAGCGATCAGTGGACAAAAAAAGCTCAAAATAAAACATTGACTGTTGATGAAGCCATCTTTTTAAACGCTATCTTAATTGGGCGATAGAAATGGAACGTAAAAAGGTGACAATCTTGTCACCTTTTTTACCTTATAGCCAAGTGATTTTTGGCTCTGTTTTGTTTAAAATACGTTTCATATTGGCAAGATGGCGGTAAACTACAATAAAAGCAATGAGACCCATAATAATACGAAGTGGAATATCATCAACAAAAAATGTATAGGCGAAAGCAAGAACGGCTGTAATGACGGAGGATAGGGATACATATTTAGATAGATAAAGACAGATGATGAAGCATACAAGAATCCCGACAAACAGCAGCGGCGTATATCCAAGAAGAATACCTGCGCTCGTTGCAACCGCTTTTCCACCGCGGAATTTTGCAAAAAGAGGGAAAACATGTCCTACAACTGCAAAAATACCAAAGAATAATGCATTCATATCAGCACCAACAAGAAGTGGAATGACCGTTGCGACAGTTCCTTTTAAAATATCAGCTACTGTTACAATAATACCAGCTTTTTTTCCTAATGTACGGAATGTATTTGTGGCCCCTAAGTTTCCACTTCCGTGTTCTCGAATATCAATGCCATAGCCTACTTTCCCAACAATTAAACCAAATGGAATAGAGCCGAGAAGATAAGCAAGTACCAAAAGAAAAATGGTCATGTGTTAAGCTCCTTTATATGTATATGTTCACTAATTTACACTCGTTCACATACAAGTTCATCTCATTTTATCATGAAATATTATATTGTTAATAGAAATATTTCATAAATGTATGGCAAAATAGTAAAAGCTATAATAAATTTATAAGCTTTGAAACAAAAACTTAAGAATAAACGTTTTATGAAGGACATTAACTTATGGCAAATTGGACAACTTTTTTGAAATTAACAGGATTTTCGTTTAATCTAAAGAATAGCTAAGGAGTGAAGAACATGAATATACCTTCTCGAGAAGAGCTTGGAAAAATATTGAAAGATAGCAAAAAGATTGCGGTTGTCGGTCTTTCAGACAATAAAGATCGAACATCTTATCTTGTATCAGAGGCTATGCAAAAAGCAGGGTATGAAATTATCCCAGTAAACCCGAACGTAAAGGAAGTACTCGGTGTTCCTGCTGTTGCCTCTCTTACTGATATTAAAGAACATGTTGATATTGTAAACGTGTTTCGCCGCTCGGAACATTTAGTAGACGTTGCAAAAGAATTTTTAGAAATTGATGCAGATGTGTTTTGGTCCCAGCTCGGAGTTGTAAATCAAGAAGCATATGATCTGCTTGTTTCCAAAGGATACAAGCCTGTTATGGACCGCTGTATTAAAGTTGAACATGCTTTAACAAAATAAACCATAACCCGATGTCATATGACATCGGGTTACCTGTTAGTGTTATGCTACAATAATATAGAGAAAAAGGCTTATTATAGCTTGTTTATGAAGAACGCCGTTTTCATTTTAAGCAAGTTATGGTAAAATACAAAACACACGTTCCCTTTTTGTTTTAATATAAGAAAAGACATCATCACATATCATTTATAAATTGTGAGATATTAGGGTAAAATGTGTTGCTATACATAAAGAAGTTGTTTGAAAGGGGAATGTTGCTTGACTACGAAACAATCATTTAGTTACAACGAAGATGCGATTCAAGTGCTAGAGGGGCTTGACGCAGTACGAAAACGTCCGGGAATGTACATTGGAAGTACAGACAGTCGCGGACTTCATCATTTAGTATATGAAGTGGTAGATAACTCAGTCGACGAAGCACTTGCTGGTTTCGGAGATTATATAAAGGTAACGATTCACAAGGATAATTCAATTTCTGTAAGTGATAAAGGGCGCGGTATGCCAACAGGAATGCACAAATTAGGGAAACCGACGCCAGAAGTTATTTTAACTGTGCTTCATGCAGGAGGGAAATTTGGACAAGGCGGCTATAAAACGAGCGGAGGTCTTCACGGTGTTGGGGCCTCTGTTGTGAATGCCTTATCAGAGTGGCTCGTTGTTACCATCAAGAGAGATGGTATTAAATACGAACAACGTTTTGAAAATGGCGGAAAACCCGTCACAACGCTTGAAAAGATTGGAAAAACGAATCAAACGGGAACAACCATCCACTTTAAACCAGATCCAACTATTTTTTCTACAACAACTTATAACTATGAGACACTAAGTGAGCGCTTACGAGAATCTGCTTTCTTATTAAAAGGCATGAAGATTGAAATCATTGATGAGCGACATGATGAAAAAGCGCTCTATCATTATGAGAATGGAATTGAAGCTTTTGTTCAATATTTAAATGAAGATAAAGATATCCTTCATTCAGTGTGTTCTTTCGAAGGGGAGCAAAATGGAATTGAAATTGATTTTGCCTTTCAGTTTAATGATGGATATTCAGAGAATATTTTATCATTTGTTAACAATGTTCGTACAAAAGATGGAGGAACGCATGAGGCTGGTGCTAAAAGCGCAATGACGCGTGCGTTTAATGAATATGCACGCAGAACAAACTTGTTGAAAGAACGTGATAAAAACCTTGAAGGGACAGACATACGCGAAGGGCTTGCTGCGATTGTTTCTGTTCGTGTGCCTGAGGAGCTTTTGCAGTTTGAAGGGCAAACAAAAGGGAAGCTTGGTACAAGTGAAGCACGTTCTGCCGTTGATGCTGTAGTTGCAGAGCATTTATCTTATTATTTAGAAGAAAACGCAGATGTAAGCTCTATGCTTGTCAAAAAAGCAATTAAAGCACGTCTTGCAAGAGAAGCAGCTCGCAAAGCTCGTGAAGAAGCGAGAACAGGCAAGAAACGAAAAAAATCAGAGGCTGTATTAAGCGGAAAATTGACGCCTGCTCAATCGCGTAACCCAAATCGAAATGAACTTTACCTTGTTGAGGGAGACTCAGCAGGAGGATCTGCTAAACAAGGTCGTGATCGTCGCTTTCAAGCTGTTCTACCGCTAAGAGGGAAAGTCATTAATACCGAAAAAGCAAAGCTTGCAGATATATTTAAAAATGAAGAAATTAACACGATCATTCATGCAATTGGTGCTGGCGTTGGGCCTGAATTTTCGGTTGGAGATACAAATTACGATAAAGTTGTGATTATGACAGATGCAGATACGGATGGGGCTCATATTCAAGTTCTCCTGCTTACTTTTTTCTATCGCTATATGAAAGATTTAATCGAAGAAGGAAAAGTATTTATCGCTCTTCCACCGCTTTATAAAGTAAGTAAAGGAAGCGGTAAAAAAGAAGTCATTGAATATGCATGGAGTGATGATGAGCTTCAAGGAGCCATTAAAAAGGTCGGAAGAGGCTATATGATTCAGCGTTATAAAGGTCTTGGGGAAATGAACGCTGATCAGCTTTGGGAAACAACGATGAACCCTGGCACGAGAACGCTTATTCGAGTACGTATTGATGATGCGGCACGGGCTGAGCGTCGCGTTACAACACTTATGGGTGACAAGGTAGAACCGCGTCGTAAATGGATTGAAAGCCACGTAGAGTTCGGGCTTGACGAGGATCCAAACATTCTAGATAACGAACATGTAACGGTCGCGGAGGAGGAATGAAAATGGAACAAACAGAACGCTATTTAGATTTACCATTAGAGGATGTTTTAGGTGACAGATTTGGTCGCTATAGTAAATATATTATTCAAGAACGTGCACTGCCTGATGCGAGAGACGGATTAAAACCAGTGCAGCGTCGTATTTTATATGCGATGCACGTAGATGGAAATACGGCTGAAAAAGGATTTCGTAAATCTGCTAAAACAGTGGGAAATGTTATCGGTAACTATCACCCGCACGGTGATTCATCTGTTTACGATGCAATGGTCAGAATGAGTCAAGATTGGAAAGTACGCAATGTTTTAATTGAAATGCACGGAAATAACGGAAGTATTGATGGAGACCCTCCAGCTGCAATGCGTTATACAGAGGCACGCCTATCTTCTATTTCACAAGAGCTTTTACGGGATATTGATAAAAACACAGTAGAATTTGTCTCAAACTTTGATGATACAAGCACTGAGCCAACCGTTTTACCAGCTCATTTTCCAAATTTACTTGTAAATGGATCAACAGGAATTTCAGCTGGTTATGCTACAGATATTCCTCCTCACAATCTTGTGGAAGTTATCGATGCTGCAATCATGAGAATTGACAAAAAACAAGCTACAGTAGAAGAGCTTATGAGCGTCATTAAAGGACCGGATTTTCCAACGGGTGGTATTATCCAAGGTGTAGCAGGAATTAAAAAGGCATATGAAACAGGAAAAGGAAAAATCATTGTTCGTGGTAAAGCGAGTGTTGAAAGCCTTAAAGGCGGAAAAGAACAGATTGTCATTACAGAAATTCCATATGAAGTAAATAAGGCAAATCTTGTGAAGAAAATGGATGAACTTCGTCTAGATCGCAAAGTAGAAGGAATTGCGGAAGTGCGAGATGAGACGGACCGCACTGGTCTTCGCATTGTAATTGAGCTTAAAAAGGATGGAAATGCTCAAGGAATTCTGCATTATCTTTACAAAAACACGGATTTACAAATTCCATACAATTTCAACATGGTTGCTATCCACAAAGGACGTCCAAAATTAATGACGTTACCAACCATTTTAGATGCATATATTGATCATCAAAAAGAAGTTGTGATTAATCGTTCGAAATATGAGTGGGAAAAAGCAAAAGAACGCGAGCATATTGTAGCAGGACTTATTAAAGCTCTCTCTATACTTGATGAAGTGATTGCCACAATTCGAGCTTCAAAAGATAAAAGAGATGCGAAAAATAACTTAATTAAAAACTATGAATTTACAGAAGCTCAAGCTGAAGCTATTGTATCTCTCCAGCTTTATCGTTTAACGAACACTGATATCACAGCATTAAGAGGAGAAAGTGAAGAGCTACAGCAGAAAATTGAAGAGCTTGAGCAAATCTTGAATAGTGAACAAAAGCTTCTCTCTCTTATTAAAAAGGAACTTCGCCAAGTTAAGAAAACATATAAAACAGATCGTTTTACAGCAATTGAGGAAGAGATTGAAGAGCTAAAAATTAATTTAGAAGTGATGGTACCGTCAGAAGATGTAATGGTAACGGTAACGAATGACGGATATGTGAAAAGAACAAGCCTTCGCTCTTACAATGCTTCAAATGGCCAAGATTTTGGTATGAAAGAAACAGATCATATTTTAGGCTGTTTTGAGGTGAATACAACTGAAACTCTTCTATTATTTACAAATAAGGGGAGCTACTTATATATGCCAATTCACGAGCTTCCAGATATCCGCTGGAAAGATCTTGGACAGCATGTATCAAGCCTTATTCCTCTTGATAAAGAAGAGCATCTTATTCAGGCATTGCCAATTGAGGACTTTAAGAAGGAGGATTATCTTCTTTTTGCAACAAAGAACGGTATGGTGAAAAGAACGGAGTTAAAAAGTTTTAAAGCCCAGCGCTATTCAAGACCGTTAATGGCTTTAAATGTTAAAGGAGACGACGAAGTTGTTTCTGTGATGCGTACATCAGGTAATAGTCGCATTTTACTTGGTACAAAGGCAGGCTATATTTTACTTTATAATGAGGAAGAAATCAATGTTGTAGGACCACGGGCAGCAGGAGTAAAAGGAATCAATCTGAAAGATGAGGATGTTGTTATAGGGGCTGAAACGTTTATAACACAGCATGAGGAAACACAGGCCATCTTTGTTACGCAAAGAGGAGCCGTTAAGAAAATGAACTTAAAAGAAGTGGAGCAAACATCAAGAGCAAAAAGGGGAACAATGATTCTCAGAACGGTTAAATCTAATCCTCATAACCTAATTGGCTTTACAATTGTAAAGGAAAACAGAGCTATTAGGATAGAATCAGCAAAAGGAATGTCTGAAAAAGTAATTCCAGCTAATATTCGTGTTAGCGAGCTGTACAGTAATGGTTCATTTATAATGGATGAAGCTGAGGTTGGAAAAATTATTTCGATGTGGATAGAGAAAGAGTCGTGAGTTTTCGCGACTCTCCCTTAAAACAGCATTGAAATATATACTGTTAACGCAGTTATATGAATAACACCAAAAAGAGCGAGTATTTTATACCGCTCTTTTTTTGTTGAGCAGTTTTGCGCAATGAAAGAATGAAGCTTTCGTCCAATTGAGGTTGTAAGCCCCAATGTAAAAGCAAGATAAAGGAGAATTTGAAAAAAAGGGAAAGAAGGGGAGCGTAAAGCACTAATGAGGGGAGAAAACACAAGAGAATGCCAAGAAGTATAAAAAAGAAGACTACATACACTAAACAAAAAGAAAGAACGTAAAGTATGAATATTCATTAGAACACCTTCCAATTTATGTTTAATTTTATTATACAAAAATAATAATTGTTAATTCAAGTTTTTGAGTAAAAAAGAGGGATGTGAAAAACTAATCATAATTTTTTTAGGAGAATAATAAACTTTGATATGAGTACATTGGAGGAGGAGAAGCATGAACATCCAATATCTTTATACACCACAACAAATCCACGGCTCAGTTGATATCCCTGAATGGGGGAAAAAAGCTTTTGCAAAATTTGAACGAGAAGTACTTATCGAAAACTACCCTTGTCAAGCTGCTGTTGATGCTTTTAAAGATGAGATGCTTTATTTTACTTTTGTAGATTCTATTTATAAATATTATTCGCTTAAGCAGTTTGCTGAAGGGATTAAACATTATGTTGAAAAAATAGCTCCACAAAATAAAAAAACGGCTCTTATTGCACTTTTTAGAGAGCGTGGGCCTGTTCAAGATATAAAAGAATATGAACGACAGTTTTGGGATACTATTCAATATTTGCACGTTGTTGATGAAGGAGGATGGCCTCAGCATATCGCTAAAACCCCTAATCATCCAAACTGGCAGTTTTGCTTCGCTGGACAGCCATTTTCTCTTATCTGTCAGACTCCTGCACATGAGAAACGAAAAAGCAGGTATAGTCCTAATTTTACAATTGTTTTTCAACCAAGAGAGATTCTAAAAGAAGAAAATGAAGAGTTGAGGGACCTTGTAACAGGAGTGAAAAAAGAAGTTATAGCGTATGATCAAATTTCTCCACACCCAGCACTTGGATGGAACACATTACAGCAGCAAAAAGAATGGCGAAAATACTTTTTACGTGATACAAATGATAGACCTGTTGGACAGTGTCCATTTCGAGCAAAGACTGAAAAATTTCAGTCCACAAGAAAAGATCGTTAATTAACTATTTTTCTCTCTTTTCTTTTTTTATAAAATGTGCTGAAATAAAAGGATAAGGATAAAAGGGGAGAGAGAGAATGAATATTAGGTATGCAGTAGAAAAAGATTTACAAGGGATTGTAGACATCTATAATGATGCAATTGAACATACAACGGCAACGTTTGATCTAGAGAAAGTAAGTATAGAGGACAGAAAAGGATGGTTTGATGAACATGTTCACCGCTATCCACTTATTGTTGCAGTAAAAGGGGAGAAAATTATAGGATATGCTACACTTTCTCCCTATAACAAGAAAGAAGCGTATAGCAAAACGGTAGAACTATCTGTTTATGTGGATAGAGAGGAACGTGGCCAAGGAATTGGACGTGCCCTAATGGATGAAATACTACACTTAGCTAAAGAGAATGAACATCGTGCTGTTATTTCACTCATTACAAAAGGAAATGAGCATAGCATTAGCATGCACAAAAGATATGGTTTCTTCCTATGTGGAGAGTTAAAGGAAGTTGGCTATAAATTTGATCAGTGGCAAGATGTGCTCTTGTACCAACTTTTAATAAAATAAAGAAAAGACCGCAAGTTAACGAGTCTAAGAGAATATACTGTATAAAAAGCAGTAGAAATGAGAGAGGAGTCGTTAACATTGGGGGAAAATAAGTACAATACACATCATAAAGTTGCAAACGAAATTAGCGGAAAACGAAAACTTAAAGCTAAGCTTCTGACTGAAAAGATTCAGAAAGCATTACAAAAATATGAAAATGAAAAGACTAAGCGTGCATAACGCTTAGTCTTTTTCATGTTGAGCAACTACACACATTGTACGGCATAAAAAAGATAAGATATCAAAGAGAGTGTGTACATACATTGTTGAAAATTCTTTTAATTCTAACAGAGTAAGCTCCTCGTTTTCAGGGTTTTCTCTTAATATATCTAGAAGTTCCTTTTTGTAGTGACGAAATTTGATTTCTATAATCCACCTTTCCGTTTTAGAGATGTGAACTAAAAAAGCAAGATGATCGTTTGTATCAATCTCAAAAATACTTTGAGAAAAAGCGACTTTAACGATGGCACGATCTTTTAAAGAAGGATGATCTAGAGCAAGGGTATGATCAGGAACTTTACGGAGCATTCCAAGGCTGCTATAAAGATGATATAAGCAATTCTGATCATATCTATATATGGAATAAGGATTGCCAAATTCTAAGTCTGATAGTGTTAAAGTTTCTTTTTTTAAAAGTTCTACTTTTTGTAAAAAGCGAAGTAAAAGATGATGAAGATCTCGGTACTCGTTTGTCATTTTTTCTCCGAATATTTGAAGCTCCTCCATATTCTCTTGAGCTTGAGAAAGAAGCCCATAAAAATCACGATTAAACTCGTTTGCTTTTGCTAACTTTTGGAGGAGATTATCTCGCTCTTCCTGCCATTTTTCTACAAAGTGAGCAAGCTTTTCTCCTGTTAGTTTCTCCTCTTTATCTGCAAGCTTTTCTATACCTTCCTTCATTTCACTAAATGAAAAGTATTCTTCGTCTAAAAGAGTTTGTATTGCTTTATATTCAGATCTGTATTTTTTATAAATATGAAAATGAAAGTGCTCTGATTCGGGATTGCTCATACTTGTGATTGTATAAAAACGAAGTGCTCTAAATCCATTGACAGATATCATAAGAAAGAGAAAGATAAAATGAAATTCTTTCGGGATACTCTGAAAATTAAAAAAAGAGAAAAGCCAAGATAATGTTAAAAAGAGGTTTCGCCAATCACCAAGCATTTTCATTCCTACAAAGAAAAGAGAACGCATCATATAAAGAAAAAGGGAAAAAGGCGACACATCGGCTTCTGTTTCTTTCTTTTTTGTACGCATTTTCTCAATAAAAGGATCTGTATGCAAGATAAGTTTTTTTATATAAGAAATCATGCGCTCTTTAGAAGTCATCTCTCTTCACCTCGTTCTCTTTGATATCTTGGAAAAGCCCTATCATAAATAGCGTATGAATGAAATAAAATGTCATGACAGGATTCTTTTCTTTTTTGTTGAAAAGAAAGACGAGCTCTTTTTTATGGAAAAGGATATATAAAGGGTAAACGTGAAAAACACATTTCCAGTTAAGGGGATGAGAAGATGGAGAAAATTACGTTAGAAAAAGTGGTCAAAAAGCATTGGGACAACTTTTCAATTTTAAGCGCCCTCTATTCTCTTTCAGAAAAAACGGAGTGGGATTATAAAGAGCATGGGGCTGTTATAGAAGCATTAAGAAGAACGGATTCAACGCTTGAAAAAAAACAAAATAGCGAAATTAAGCTTTATATTGCTAATATGTCACAACATCATATACAGCTTATAGTGAGGCATCTTTGCAATCTAGCCCAACATGTTTATTATATAGAGGGAAAAATCGATAAGAAGTACCCTATTTATGGCCACTTATTTCAAAAGGGAGAAGAAAGTCGTTTAAAGGCTATTTAAAATTGCTGCGATGCTCGCAGCAATTTTTTTATGGAAAAGGTGATCTAAATGAAGAAAGGTCCTAATAGCTCAACGAACAAGAAGAAAACAACATGACGGGTCTCATACCAATGTTAAGCGTCACGCTAAACGGAAGTTTAAATGACTTACATGATGTAGGAATTAATATTAGCGATTTATAATAGTCAATTTGAAGAGAAAAAACTTGTAAAGACATCGTAAGCTTTCTAGAATAATAGTCCTCATAGATTGAAGAAAAGAACGCCTTTAGTGGCGTGCTTTTCTTTATAAAGAAGAGGAAAAACACTTATTTTGACTGTTTCTGTCGAGGAAAGAACAGGGGAGTTAGGGAAAAAGGCTCTCATTTTTTAGGTATAAACATGAGATAATTGAAAAGTCAGAAAAGTTTGCAAAAGGAGGAATTTTATGAGAAAGACTTTATCTAAATTTTTAACAGTCTTTATTCTTTTTTCTCTTACGCTAGGGGGCAGTTTATCTAGCGTATCTGCTAAAAGCACGTCTTCTCTGCCTGTAAGCAAAGTTGATGTTGGAAAAGAAGGCATGGTAGCAACAGCAGAGCCTTATGCAACTCGAGTTGGTCAAGAGGTGCTTGAAAAAGGTGGAACAGCTGTTGATGCAGCGGTTGCCGTTCAGCTTGCTTTAAATGTAACAGAGCCGATGATGTCGGGCATTGGTGGCGGAGGATTTATGATGGTTTATGACGGCAAAACAAAGCAAGTATCTATCATGAACAGCCGGGAAAAAGCGCCAAGTGATGCAACAGCAGATCTTTTTCTAGACGAAAATGGAAAAGCTGTTCCATTTAAAGAACGCCATACCTCAGGGAAAGCTGTGGGAGTGCCAGGTACGCTCCTTGGACTCGAAGAAGCACATGAAAAATGGGGAAAACTGAAGTGGAAAGCTCTTGTTAAGCCTGCTGAAAATCTTGCAAAAGATGGATTTAATGTGAGTACTACGCTTTCAGATAGTATTGAAGATAGTAAGGACAAGCTGTCGGAAGAAGCAAAAAGGGTGTATGCACCAAATGGACAAGTTTTAAAGGAAGGAGCACTTTTAAAACAAAGGGATTTAGCTAAAACCTTACAATTAATTGGAAAAGAAGGCTCTCAAGCTCTTTATGATGGAGAATTAGGAAAAGCCATTGTAAAAACAGTCAAAGATCATGGCGGAAGTATGACAGAAGAAGATTTGAGAAATTATACAGTGAAAGAACAAACGCCAATTAAAGGAACATATCACGGTTATGATATTATCTCAATGCCTCCCCCAAGTTCTGGAGGATTGACGGTTTTACAAATTTTAAAAATGCTTGAGCCTTATGATATTAGTCAGTATGGTGCACGGTCGAAAGAGAAGTACAATCTTGTCGCTGAAGCAATGCATCTCGCTTTCGCAGACCGAAATAAGTATATTGGTGACACGGACTTTGTGAACGTTCCCATTTCTGGCATGCTTAATGAAAACTATTTAGCAAAACGAAGTAAAGAAATCGAGCTTTTGAAAGCAAATAAAAATGTAAAACCAGGAGATCCATGGAGTTATCAAGGAGGAAAACCTGAAACAGAATACGTGCCGAAAAAAGATGACAAAGAAATTGGGCAAACAACGCATTTTACAATTGCTGATAAGTGGGGAAACCTTGTTTCCTATACAACAACAATTGAACAAGTTTTCGGAACAGGAATTATGGTACCTGGCTATGGAGTAATGTTAAATAATGAAATGACCGATTTTGATGCTTATCCAGGAGGGCCAAATGAAGTCCAGCCAAATAAGCGTCCGATGAGCAGTATGTCGCCGACTATCGTTCTAAAAGATCACAAGCCTGTTATGACAGTAGGATCTCCAGGAGGACCGACTATTATCGCTTCTGTTGCTCAAACATTGATTAATAAAATTGACTACGGTATGTCGGCAGAAGCTGCCATTGAAGAACCACGTATTTATACTCCGACATATCCGAATATTAGATATGAAAAAGGAATTCCATCTGAGACAATAAAAGAGCTTGAAAAGTTAGGATACAAATTTGATGATGAGCCAGAAGAGATTGGAAATGTACAAACAATTGATATTTATGATTCTTTTTATCTGGGTGCAGCTGATTCATCAAGAGTTGGTAGTGCAGCTGGAGTGGACACTGTAAAAGGTAAATAAAAAAACAGCAGGGAGTTTCCCTGCTGTTTTTTTACGAGAGTTTGATATTTTGAGAGTTTGAGTATGGAAGAAATGGTTCATTTGGTGAACTATAGTGATCGATGACATCCGTAATTTTGGTCATCCAGCCATATGTGCCATTAGCAACGCCACCAACATGAATTCCGTAGAGTTTATGTGTAACGGGGTCATATGTAATAGCTCCGCTGTCTCCCCCTCTAGAATAAAAAGAACCTTTTTCACCGCGAATAAAGGCTGTTTTTAGCTCTCCAGCTCTGTCATTTGCAAAATCTACAGTTGTGCTGCTCTTCGTTACATAACCGCACGTAACACCTGTTGTGATACCGGATTTGCAAACATAGGCATTTTGATAAACAGGAGCATAACCTGTAATAAATGAATCGTAGTCACTTTTATCTTCAGCATGTTCATAGAAGAGGCGTGTTGCGTAGCGTCCGCTTGCAAGAGTATTAGCATCAAGTGAAATAAGACCAACATCAATGCCAGCATAGTTAGCTGTGGAATGATCATGACCAACAACGGTTGATCCTTGGTAGGCGACGCTTTTATCCCCATTTAGACAATGACCTGCTGTAAGCAAGAAATAACGACTTCCTTTTTGAGCCACTCCAGCTGTTGTACAATAGTTTCCTTCGCTATCATGTACGCGAATCCCTCCGCCAAGCTTCGTCCAGTCTCTTTCCCGGGAAAGCTGGATGCGTGGGGAAGAAAGGTCAGCATTTTCTTGAATTTCTACGATTGAAGGAAGTGCTTGTGTTAACTTCTCCTTATCAATAGATGACATGTTATGGACCTCAAGAATCACTTTTTCATGCTCTGTATCAATAGAAGTCATCATTGTTTTGTTTTGTTCGGCTAATCCTAGCTGTCTCATTTTGTTCCAAAGTTGTTCTTCTACATGTTCTAAATCGCTTGTGCTGTAAGTAGCACGTTTATAATGTACAATAGGAGCCGTTTCTTTCATAAGAGATGGTCGGTAAGCAAGAGTTGTTTCACGTAAAAGGTCATTTACTTTATTTTCGAATGTTTTTACTTTCTCATTTCTCTCTGTAAAGCCGAGCGTAATTGTCCCATCATCAGCAAAATAAACGGTTCCATAGTGTTTAAAAGCATCATAGCTTCCAAACACTTCTTGTATTAACTGTTCTACGTTATCTTGATTTTGAGATCGAAAAAAAAGTTCGTCTTTTGTTGGAGAAGATGATTCCGCCTGTGCTGTCAGTGGCATTAGTAAAATACCTAGAAAAAATAGTAAAGCTGTTATCGTGTGTTTCTTCATTTTTTTGTCCTTTCTATGTACAAAATGAATCATATATACCTTTCTTATTATATACGAAAAAAACGTGAAAAGGGGCAAGAAATACCGATTCTTCTTCACAAGGAACGAAAAGGTTTTGTTTCTCTTACTTACAAAGTATAATGAAAAGTGGATATTGGAGGTTATAAAAATGAAAACACTTGTACTTGCAGAAAAGCCAAGCGTTGCTCGTGAAATTGCACGCGTTCTTGGCTGCACTAAAAAAGGAAAAGGAAGCATTGAAGGTGCTAAATATATCGTCACATGGGCATTAGGACATTTAGTTGAGCTGAAAACGCCTGAAGATTACGATAATCGGTATAAAACGTGGAAATTAGAAGATTTACCAATCATGCCAAAAGAAATGAAGCTAAAAGTAATGAAAAAAACAGGTGCTCAATTTCAGCACGTATCACAACTTGCCAAACGAAAAGATGTAGGTGAACTTGTGATTGCAACAGATGCCGGTCGTGAAGGTGAGCTTGTTGCTCGCTGGATTATGGAGAAAATTCATTTCAATAAACCGTTTAAACGTCTGTGGATTTCTTCACAAACAGATAAAGCGATTCGAGATGGATTTAAAAATCTTCAACCTGGGCAAGCATTTAACCGCCTATATGAATCTGCTCTATGCAGAGCTGAAGCAGATTGGCTTATTGGCCTTAATATTTCAAGAGCACTTACAACAAAATTTGAAGAGCCGCTTTCAGCCGGTCGTGTTCAAACTCCAACACTTGCAATGGTATTCGAACGTGAAAAGACGATTCAATCGTTTAAACCTCAGACATTTTGGACGATTGAAGCAGAGTTTACTCAATTTAAAGCACAATGGCAAGGAAGCAAAGACAAGCGTATTTTTAAGGAAGAAGAAGCAAACTCGAGATATAAAAAACTTCAGGGAACGAAAGCGGTTGTCAAAAGCATTCGAAAGAAAAAGGGAACGGAAGCTCAGCCATTACCATATGATCTAAATGAGTTGCAGCGTGAAGCAAACAAGCGATTCCAATTTTCAGCGAAAAAGACGCTTAATGTATTGCAAAAGCTGTATGAGCAACATAAGCTTGTTACATACCCTAGAACAGATTCTCGCTATTTAACAACAGATATGGTTGCAACAATGCGAGATCGTTTAGAAAGTATTGCAGGTACTTATAAAGAAGAAGTTCGCCCGCTCTTAAAGGGAACTCCAACATTGCCAAAACGAGTTGTAAACAATGAGAAAGTAAGCGACCACCATGCGATTATTATTACAGACCAGCCCCTATTTTTAAGCGATTTATCAGCTGATGAGCGAAAGCTTTACGAGCTTATTGTAAAACGTTTTATTGAGCTTTTTTACCCTGCTTATGAATATGAAAAGATGACAATTGAGCTTGATATTAATGAAGAACGATTTGTTGCACATGGAAAACGCACGATTGAACAAGGATTCAAAGGCCTATTTGGTGGAGGGGACAATGACCAAGCTCTTCCGCTTTTAAAAGAAAATCAAGAGCTTACTGTACAAAACATAGATCTTAAAACAGGTCTAACAGAACCACCACAACGTTTTTCAGAAGCAGACTTATTAGCTCAAATGGAAAAACATAATCTTGGAACACCAGCAACTCGAGCTGATATTATTGAAAAACTGCTTAGCGCAGAATCTATTGAAAGAACAAATCATCGTCTCTACCCAACTAAAAAAGGAAAGCAGCTTATTGACCTAGTCGCAGAAGAATTAAAGTCACCAGAACTTACGGCAAAATGGGAACAAGAACTTGAAAATATTGCAAGAGGAAAAGGAAACGCCAAAACGTTTATGGCTAATATTAGAATGCAAACAGAAAAGATCGTAAGTGACGTGAAAAAAAGTGAAAAAACGTACAGACCTCATAATTTAACAGGGTCAAAATGTCCAGAATGTGGAGAGTTGCTTCGGGAACGCAAGGGGAAAAATGGACGAATGCTCGTTTGTTCAAGTCATGAATGTTCTTACCGTAGAGCAAAAGATCCGAAGCTCTCAAATCGTCGCTGCCCACAATGTCATAAGAAAATGGAGATTCATAATGGCAAAGCAGGCACGTACTTTCAATGTCGTCCCTGTCAAATTACTGAAAAAGCGCAGGATAAAAAGAAGAAAGTATCAAAACGAGAAGAAAGAAACTTACTTAAGAAATATAGTGATGATGGTTCATTCGGTTCAAGCTTAGGAGATGCATTAAAACAAGCATTACAGAAGAAAGATTAGCAAATATCCCGTAGAAATTTTTCTGCGGGATATTAATATTTTTAAAAGAAATGGTGCAAAATAGAAAGAACTTCTAAAAAGAAAAAGAGCATATAAAAATGTTGACAATTTTTCCAGCGCACTTTACCCTAAGAAAGATATAGTTATTCCGTAAAGTTTAGGGAAATAATATTTTACAAAAAGAAGTAAATTGAACATGCATTTTATTTCCTTAACAGCAACAAGACATTAAACGAGTTAGGTGAGAGGTATATGAAGCATATTTTTCAAATTTATCGAAATGACTGGGTTCGCATTTTTAAAGTTCCAATGGCTCTTTTTTTAGTTGTAGGGCTTATGATTCTTCCATCCCTCTATGCATGGTTTAATATTAAAGCATCATGGGATCCGTATTCCAATACAAAAGATATTGAGATTGCTGTTGTGAACAAAGATGAAGGAACATTCATTCACAAGGGAAAAATTAACAAAAAGATAGACGTCGGAGAAGAAGTAGTAAAGTCTCTTAAAGAGAATAAAGACTTAGGTTGGAAGTTTGTAAGTGAGAAGGAAGCACAACGCGGTGTGAGACATGGGGATTACTACGCAAGCCTTGTTATTCCAAAAGATTTTTCCAAAAAAATTGGAACAGTTCTCGAAGAAAATCCTCAGAAACCACAAATTTATTATAGTGTGAACGAAAAAATTAATGCTGTGGCTCCAAAGATTACATCAAAAGGTGCCTCAAACGTCACAGAACAAGTGAGTGAAAAGTTTGTTAAGACAGCAACGAAATCAATGTTTGAAGAGTTTAATCGAATAGGAATTGAACTTGAGCAAGAACTTCCAACAATTCGAAACTTTGAAAATCGTGTATTTGCACTAGAGGAAAAGCTTCCTGAAATTGAAGATATGGGGAACAAAGCGCTTGAAATTGAGCAGAAACTTCCTGAAATTCGTGAACAAGGACAAAAAGTTGTGGAGCTTGAAGAAAAGCTTCCTGAAATTCAAGCAGCAGGGCAAAGTGTTTTAAAAATTGAAAAAGAGCTTCCAAAAGTTAAGGAAGCAGGAAATGAGATTATAGAGCTTCAAAAGAAACTTCCTGAAATTAAAAGTGCGGGAGATCGAGTTGTAGAGATTGACCAAAACTTTTATAAAATTGAAGAAGGGTTAAATAAAGCGCTAGAAGATGCTAAAAAAGCAAATGAAATTGTCACAAAAGCACAGTCTACCCTTCCGACTATTGAGAACATTGCTAATAAAGGAAGCGAATTTTCACAAGGACTAAATGAATTTTTAGAAAAAAATGAAGGAGCGTTTAACGAAGTAGCTCCTGTTATAAAACAAAATCTTGTCCTTCTTAATCAAACGGCAAAAGATGTTGCAGGTGTCACAGAGGAATTAAAAAACGTTAATGATGAAAATAGAGCAACATATATTGAAACGCTAAGTGCTTTAGAAACACGTTTGTCTTCAGGCATTGATGCGGCAGATCGTACAGTTGATTTACTTACAAAGCTAAATGAATACACGGGAAATAATGCTCTAGCAGGAGTCATTAACAGGGTAAATAACGTAAAAGATAGTTTTACTAATCAGCGTGAAGCGGTTGTAAACATTGAAAATGCTTTAAAAAGAGGTGAGCAGCCTTCAAGTGAAGCGCTAGATCGCTTAAATACACTTGCAACAGATGCAAACAACACACTATCTAATGTGTTGACAAACTATGACTCTTCTATCGTTCCAGCTGTTAATAGTGGGTTAGATAAGCTTACAGAAAACGCAAAAAACGCAAATAATGCTGTACAAACAGCAAAAGAAAAGCTCCCAGACATTAAAGGTGTGTTAAATGATGCTTCAAGTGGTCTTCAATATGGACAACAAGAACTCACAAGTTTACAGGAGCGGTTACCAACTATCCGCGACCGTATTCATGAAGCAGCAACAACTATTTCTAGTAAAATGGATGACTTTACAAACGCCGTAAACAGCGGAGCTGCATTTGTACAAAATGACTTTCCAGCTGTTGAGGCTCAAATTCATAAAGCAGCAGATTTTGTGAACAATGATTTGCCTGAAGCAGAGAAAGAAATCCAAAAGGCAGCAGATCTTGTTCAAACAAAACTTCCAGAAGTAGAAGAGACAGTTCACAAAGTAGCAAATCTTGTTCGTGATGACTTGCCAGACCTTGAAGACTCTGTTAAAAATGCTGCAGACAAAATTCGAGATTTTGAAGGCGAAAATGATCTAGGAGATATCATTGAGCTCTTAAAAAATGATGTTCAAAAAGAAAGTGACTTTTTTACAAGTCCTGTTCAATTAAAAGAAGATAAACAGTTTCCAATTCCAAACTACGGATCAGCTATGACGCCATTTTATACAGCTCTTTGCTTATGGGTAGGAGGACTTCTCCTTATTTCATTACTCCGAGTTGATGTAGAAGATGTTCAAGAAGGAACAAAAGGAATGCATATTTACTTCGGACGTCTTCTCACCTTTTTAACAATTGGATTCTTTCAAGCGCTCATTGTTACACTTGGGGACTTATTTATATTAGGGTCATATGTAGCAGAACCAACGGCCTTTGTCTTATCGGCAATTTTTATCAGTATGGTTTTCCTGACGATTATTTACACATTCGTTTCTGTATTTGGAAACATCGGCAAAGCGTTTGCGATTATTTTGCTTGTGCTACAAATTTCAGGCTCTGGGGGGACGTTCCCTATTCAAACAACGCCGCCATTTTTCCAAGCAATTAATCCATTTTTACCTTTTACGTATGCTATTGGTTTGCTGCGTGAAACAACAGGTGGAATTGTGCGAGATATAATGATTCATGATATTCTATTACTTGCCTTGTTCCTTTTCATAGCTATTTTACTTGCCTTCCTTCTAAAAAAACCGTTATCAGGTTGGGCTGTAAACGTAGCGAAGAAAGCGAAAGAAAGCAAAATCATTCATTAAAAAAGGGGAGCATTATGTTCCCCTTTTTGTTTATTACTAAAGTATGTTAAATTAGTAAAGGATATTTAAAAACAAAGAGGGTTTAGCACATGAGAAAATTTGTGATAAGCGATATACACGGAAATTATGATGGGATGATGAAACTATTTCAATTCGCTAAGTTTGATCCATTGAAAGATCAGCTTGTTGTGATGGGCGACATGATTAACAGAGGCCCACAGAGCGGTGAGGTGTTAAGAGAAATCAAACAGCTTCACGAAACATATGAAAATGTTTATGCTACAATTGGCAATCATGAAGAAATGATGCTGTGGTATTTAGATCAAAAAAGCGACATGTGGGCTCATTTCGGAGGAAAAGAGTCTGCAGCAGACATTAATGATGTATTCAAAGAAGAAGGTGTCACACAAGCAGTAGAATGGGTGAAGTCGTTGCCGCTTTATATGGAAGATAACCAATTTATCTATGCACATGCTGGGATGTTATCTTTAGAAGATCGAAACAAGCGCAGCAACCTTTGGCTTAAAAAGAAAGAGCTTTACACATTGAATCCTCAGCTTTTTTTAGCACGGTTTAATGGAAAAATTCTTATCCATGGTCATACACCAACATGTTTTGCCATTTGTGATGGTGCAAGGTTAAATATTGATCTTGGAGCAAGCGTTATGAAAAATGGCCGACTCGGTCTTATTGAGCTAGAGCAAAAAGTAGTCTACAGTTATCACTTCGGGGAAGATAGAGTTGCGATGGAGAACATTAAAGATCTTGCACATCAGATGAATTGAATCCAAAAGCCTGCTTTAGATAGCAGGTTTTTTTTATTTACACAAAACTAGTATTTCTGTCTAATCATGAAAGTATAAATGTACATATACTTTCAGTAACAAGGAGATAGGAGCTGATAGAAATGCCAAGAAGATTCCGAGGAAGAATTAGAGCAGTAGAAGGCTGTGACCGAGACCAAGATCAAGACCAAGTAGGCGGAGTTGACGACATTAACGATTTTGATGATATCGGAGGAAGAAATCGAAATGGAAACAGAGCAACAGCTAATGTATATGACAGTGGAAACTCTAACGTTGAGCTAACGTTAGATATCGATGTAGATGGCGAGTCAAGAGCACGCGTGCGCTCAAGAGCAAATTCAAACAACAATGATGAAGAGTGAATACCATAAAAGAAAGCGAGAAAAACCTCGCTTTTTTTTGCGTTTTTTAGAAGAGCTAGTGATTTTGTCTAAGCAAAACAAGACAAACGTACATAACCTAGTACAAAGTGGAAAAGAAGGAGAGAAAAGTTATGGAGCAGTCGTCAGGTGCATCAATACACTCTAGTGGTAATGCAGATGTTGATGTAACAGTGCAATTTGATACATCTCCGCTTGCGTATGCACTAGCCTGTTTCTTACATGCCACAGATCGAATTAACAGCGAGCAGTTTTCAAGAATGGTGAAAGATTTAGATTCATTAGGTCTTCGCGGAAAGATAGAGGAAAATAAGCAAGAGGTAATGAGAAAACAACGTCAAAGTGTGAAAAATGAAGTTAAGTTTGCTCGAACATTCGTAGGGAAATTAAAGGGGAAAAAACGATAAAAAAAGCAGGCAGCTGTAGTACTGCTTGCTTTTATATTACAAGTTCAGAAAGCGTTTTTTGAATGTCAAAAATGCTGTTGTATTTTCTAAATTGTTTAGCAATAGGTGTTGCTCTTCCTGATACATAAATTTTTAGCTCAGCATCTAAATCAAACGTTCCTGCTGTTTCAACGCTAAAATGTGTAATGCTTTTATAAGGAAGGGAAAGATATTCTATTTTCTTTCCTGTAACGCCTTGTTTATCAACAAGAATCAGTCGTTTGTTTGTAAAAACAATAAGATCTCGAACTAGTTTGTAAGAAGCACCGATTTCTTCTCCAGTCATTAAAAGTCGACTAAGTTCTTTCTTTATTTCCTCTTTGTTTGCTTCTGTTGCATTTCCCATCAATCCATTAAAAAGACTCAAATCAATCACTCCTTTTCTAATGTATACGGTTGAAAGGAGTAATTGGTTTCATATTTCTAAATGAACTTTTAAAATTTTTATTGCAAATTTCTTACGGTATTTATATAATACTAACTGTAGTACAACTGTTAATACAGTTAATACATAAAATAAAGGGCAGCGGAAGGAGGAAAGAGATGATCTCATTAGATCTACGCAGCCGTAAGCCTATTTACGAACAGCTTGTTGAGAAATTAAAAGAGCTAATTATTCATGAAGTATTTAAAGCAGATGAAAAACTTCCGTCTGTTCGATTTTTATCAAAAGAACTAACGGTAAATCCGAATACAATCCAAAAAGCATATCGAGAGCTTGAACATCAAGGATATATTTATTCTATTCCAGGTAAAGGGAGTTTTGTTGTTCCACAAGCTATTACAACAAACAATGAGAAGGTGGAAAAAGTGAAAAGTGATTTAGTGAAAATACTTTCAGAAGCCTTGTATCTTGGGCTTGATAAAGAAGAAATTGTGCGGTTGATTGAAGAAGCAGAGAAAACGGTGAAGGGGGGAGAGATACGTGATTAAGTTTGAGAACGTAAAAAAGGAATTTGAGAGCGTTGAGGCCGTTCAAGGTGTAAGTGGAACGATTGAAAAAGGTTCTATTTATGGTTTGCTTGGTTCGAACGGCGCGGGAAAAACCACCCTTATGAAGATTTTAGCAGGAATTTATAAAGAAGACAGCGGCATTGTGACAGTGGATAATCACCCTGTATTCGAAAACGTTGAATTAAAGCAAAAGCTTATTTTCATTCCGGACGTTCTTTATTTCTTTCCGCAAACAACGATTCGCCAAGCTGCTAACTTTTATCGGGATACGTATACAGCATGGAACGAAGAGCGATTTCAAAAACTCTATCACGTATTTAACATTTCACCTAAGAAGAAAATTCAGCGGTTATCAAAAGGAATGCAGCGTCAAGTTGCGTTCTGGCTCACGCTTTCCGCAATGCCCGATATTTTGCTTATGGATGAACCGCTAGATGGGTTAGATGCGGTGATGAGACAGAAAGTAAAGAATCTTCTTATTGAAGATGTTGCGGAAAGAGACATGACAATTTTAATTTCCTCTCATAATTTACAGGAGGTTGAGGATCTTTGTGATCATATTGGAATCTTACATAAAGGAGAACTTTTGTTTGAAAAAGACCTGGATGATTTAAAATCAGACGTTCACAAAGTTCAGCTTGCTTTTAAAGGTGATATTCCACAAGCACTGTTAGAAAAGCTTAATCTTTTATATGAAGAAAAACGAGGAAGCGTTCTACTTTGTATTGTAAAAGGAAAAGAAGAGCGCATTTCTTCGTTAATCAAAGAATATAGTCCTGCTATTTTTGATATTCTACCGTTGACACTTGAAGAGATCTTTATTTATGAAATGGGAGGTGTTGGATATGCGGCAGAAAACCTCCTTGTTTAATAAAGGGCTTTTTGTTCAAGATTTACGAAGTGTTGGATGGATTGGGATTGTATATTTTCTGTTGCTTTTAGCGGTTGGGCCGTTGCAAACTTTACTTAACGTTGAAGATTATCGTAAATCTGTCCTAGAGCCTCAATCCTATATGCAAAGTCGAGTGATAAACTTCTTTGAGTTGGATAGTGCTCACGTTTTATTAACTTTTACTGTTCCTGTTGTGTTGTCTATCTTTTTATTTCGTTATCTTCATACAAAAATGGCAGCCAATTATATTCACAGTTTACCAATGAAGAGAAGTACTCTATTTCATCAGCGAATGCTAACAGGTAGTTTACTATTACTCTTGCCACTAGTAATAGATACTTTTATTATGTTTGGGGTTGGACAAGGATATGATTTAGGAACAGCCTATTCTTTTAAAAGTCTATCACTTTGGTTTGTTACTTTGCTCCTATTTAACTTATTTGTATTTGCAGGTAGCACGTTTGTTGCCATGTTCACAGGAATGTCTCTTCTTCAGGGAGCACTAACTTATATTATGTTTATACTGCCAACTGGGATTTTTATGATTATCTTACAGTATGAGGATTTATTTCTTTTCGGATTTTCTTCCGAACTCGTACAGAGTGGATACTCTTCTAAGATTTTTCCTATAGAGCGTATGGAGAATATAACAGATGGTTCGCTTTCTTTATTAGAATGGCTTGTTTATATTTTATTAACGGCTTTCTTCTACATTGTTGCCCTGCTTATATACAGACATAGAAAGACGGAAGCAGCTACACAGGCCATTGTTGTGAGGCCACTTCGACCTGTATTCAAATATGGGGTCACTACTTGTTTTATGTTAGTAGGTGGAGTTTACTTTTGGAGCAATCAGGAAGATATAAAATGGCTTATTGTAGGGCTTATTGTAGGTTCTTTCATCGGGTATAGTATTGGAACTATGATTTTAGAAAAAACATGGCGTATCTTTTCGAAATGGAAAGAATATATCGGGTTTGCCATTGCTGCTTTTATTATAATGTTTACACTTAATTCGGATGTGTTTGGGTATGAGAATCATGTACCGGCAAACAGTGAAGTTAAACGTGTTTATGTAAGCTCAGAATATGCTGATATAGAAACACTTTTAGCTAATGATAATGAGTTTAACAGATATATTAAAGAATCGATTAAGGACGGCGAATTTAATTCTGAAGCTGAAGCAAGAAGGTACTATAAGAAGAAATTCTTTACAAGTGAAAATGATATTAACAATGTGATTACGCTTCATAAGTCTATCGTAAATGATAAAGAAAAGCTGCAATCGCTGCATAACAGTCGGGATAATATGGTGATTTTCGTTTATGAGCTAAAAGATGGAAGTCACGTTATGCGTCAATATAGTTTACCAAATAATAAATATGATAATGTATACAAACCAATTGTAGAATCTGACGAATATAGAGAAAACCTTTATCCTATTTTAAGTTTGGAAGAAAATGCAGTTCAGCAAATTATTCTAACAAACGGGATAGGTTTTATGGAGAAGCAAGAAGTAATTGCTGATTCAAATAATGTTAAAGAATTGCTAAGTCTTATGAAACAAGATGCAAGGGCACAAACATATGAAGATATTATAAGAGGAAAAGGGATGTTAATTAATGCAGAATTTATAACTGGAAAAGATCGTATGCAAACGGATCAGATTCCTCTTACATTTACGAAAACTATAAAATGGCTCAAAGCACATCATCTCTATGATAAAGTTGTTCCAAAAGCAGATGAGTTTGATTATGTGATTGTGAAGAAATATAACATTAATGGAACTTATGAAGAAATTGCTTCAACAGAGGAAATTACAGATAAAGATAAAATTAATCAGCTTATTAAATTAAGCTCTGATAAAGGTTATGAATATAGCATAAACTTCGTATCAAAAAATGGACATTCTAATTATGAAGTAAATGTTCAATATGAAGACTTACCAAATGACATTAAAAAGCAACTAAACTAGAAAAAGAGAATAAGAGAGGAGAGGAGTCGTGACACATTCTACACCGTCACAGCTTATGACAGCTTGGTATGAGCAATATCGCCATGATTTATGCCGATATGTACGCACCATTGTAAAAGATGCTTATCAAGCAGAAGATATTATTCAAGAGACGTTTGTCAAAGCTTTTCAGCATATTGAATCACTTGAAGCCGTTAAAAAACCACAGAAATGGCTCTATAGAGTTGCTCATAATTTAGCCATTGACTTTTTAAGAAGAGAAACAACAAAAGATAAAACAGAAGCAAACATGAAGTTTAGCTATTTTCCAGCTCCTTCAACGGAAGAAGTTGTTTCAATAAGAGAAGCATCAAAAGAACTGGTTCAAGCGGTAAATATGCTAAAACCTTCTTATAAATCGGTCGTTACGATGCGTAAGATTCAAGGGCTTTCCCTTGATGAAACTTCTGCGTTGCT
This sequence comes from Priestia sp. TRM10, assembly GCF_057808375.1. NCBI lineage: Bacteria > Bacillati > Bacillota > Bacilli > Caryophanales > Bacillaceae > Priestia > Priestia sp. TRM10. Next base: position 218,059 of record NZ_JBJZOT010000015.1, on the reverse strand, counting down.
TTCATGGCCGAAAAGCAAAGTGAAAGTAACGTTATGCAGGGCATTAAAGAAATTGCGAAGTACAAAAGAATCTCAGTAAGGAAAAGCTCTCCAATAAAATGGAGAGCTTTTTTACTGTCTTCTGTTGTAGAAAAGAAGAAATGCATGTTACGATAGTTATGGGTAAATATGTAAAAATAAGATTTTTTTAGAAGGAGATGGCCCCTATTGAGTGAATTTGCATTAGAGGTTCAAAATCTACAAAAGAAGTATGGGAAATTCGAAGCTTTGAAACCGTTAAATTTAGCTGTGAAAAAAGGAGAGTTATTTGGCTTTCTTGGTCCGAATGGAGCAGGGAAAACGACAACGATTAAGATGATGACAGGTCTGTTAGAACCGTCAAGCGGCAAGGCTGTAATTGGAGGAACAAATATATGGACATCACCAATTGAGGCAAAGAAAAAGATTGCTTACGTTCCAGATCAGCCTAACCTTTATCCGAAGTTAACAGGGTGGGAGTTTTTAGAGTTTATCGCTTCTATTTATCAAGTTCCAGAAGATGAGTTTAGACAGCGAGCTGAAAAACTATTAAATTTGTTTGATTTAAAACATCGTGCAGATGAGCTTACAGAAGGATATTCACATGGAATGAAGCAAAAGATTGCCTTGTGCGGCGCTCTTATTCATAAGCCAGATGTTTTATTTTTAGATGAACCTACAGTTGGTCTTGATCCCAAAAGTGCAAAAGTGTTAAAAAACTATTTGCGAAAAATATGTGATGAAGGAACAACGGTTTTTGTATCAACGCATATTTTAGAAATTGCAGAAGTGATGTGTGATAGAGTCGGAATTATCTTAGGAGGAGAGCTTATTGCCCTTGGAACGATGAAAGAACTTCGTGAGCAAGGAGGAAGAGAAGGAGCAACACTTGAAGATATTTTCTTAGAGCTAACAGGTGGTGAAGAAGGGGAAGCTCTTATGGCCGAAATTTCAAAAGATGAGGATGATGCTTCATGATGAAGGAGATGCTTAAAGTTCAGCAGCGCATGCTTTTTAATAGCATACGATCCCAAGGAGCAAAAGGCGCTTTTACATACGGAATATCCGCTTTGTTCATTCTCGTATTAATGATCATTTTAGCGCGGCTTACGTGGAGCCTTGCTTCGAACCTACCAGATGGGTTGTTCGAAAGTTTTTTACCGTATATTTTATTAGCCATGTTATCATTCATTTTATTAATGGGAATTCCTCAAGTGTTTAAAAATCTTTATTCAGCCCAGGACCTTCAATTCCTATTTACAATGCCAATTCCTACGAAAACGATTTTTTGGGTCAAGTATATTCAAAGCATTGTAGGGATTCCACTACTTGTTTTCCTGTTGTTTTTTATTCCAGCTTTAACATTTGGAATTCACGGAAATGTATCCATTTTATTTTATTTTATTGCCTTTGTTGTGGGAGCAAGCATTGTGTTGATTGGATTATCAATTGCTTATTTATTTAATCTTGGACTTATTCAGATTGTGCCTCCTTCTCGTGTAAACGAACTTATGACTGTTATGAGTGCTTTATCTGGATTGCTTGTTTATGCCTTGTTTCAGCTTCCAAATCTTTTGAACGATTCTTCAAGAGGGGCCAATATGATCGAGAATTATCAGTTTCCGAATTGGACACCAATGAGTCTTGGAGGAGAAGCACTTTTTCAGGCTAGAGTTGGAAGCATCGATTTTCTTCTGCCGCTTTTTTTCCTTCTTCTTCAGGCTGTTATTTTCTTTTTTCTTTCCTCACTTCTTGTTGAAAAAGGATTCAGAACAGGGTGGATTCGACTTAGTGAAGGGTCAAGGAAAAAGAAAAAAAGCAAGAAAGCCAAAAGTTCAGGTGCTGTGCGACATCCTGTTATGGCACTAGGTTTAAAGGAATGGAAGGCTATTTCAAGAGATTTAAGGGAATGGATGATATTTATGCCTCTTGGGTTCTTTTTAATCTTCCCTATAATTGCTTTTATGAATAATGGAGAGGGGCTAAAAATTCTTATCCAAAATACAGAGCTTACATTGGTGATTGTTCAAGGTGCGTTTTTATTTATTTATGCTGTGTTTACAGGAAGTCTAGCAGCTGCCTCTATCGGAAGAGAAGGCCCTGCAGCTTGGATGCTTAGTGTTCTGCCTGTTACAGGGGTTCAAGTGGCTCTTGGGAAGCTTTGGATTAGCTGGCTTTTACCATTTGGAATTTTATCATTCCTTGAAGTTGTTGCTGGAATTTTCTTAATCTGGCCGATTCATTATTATTTTATTGTACTGATTATGAATGCATTTGTAGCACTTGGCATTAGTTCCATTGGAATTTGGATCGGAACCATAGGAGCGAGGTACAATCCAAACAGTCCTCAGCAGCGTAACAGTGTAATTTCAAGTCTTTTTCTTTTACTCTTGTCTTACGCTTATCTTTTGTTGATGTTTGTGCCGTTCGTTTTATTAATCGTTCCAACAGAAGCGATAAAGCTTGTTGAAAGTTTAAAAGGTGAAACAAGGGGCTTTTTCTCTTTTATTGTTGATAACTCAGCTTTTTTATTGGATTTAAAGCGCCAATCAACTCCACTTGGCATTTCAATAGGGTTTATTAGTTTGATTGTCATCTCGTGCCTTGTTACGTACTTTATGGTGATGATTGCAGGAAAACGGATGGATGGAGGCGTCGATATTAAATTTGTTGAAAACAAAGGAAACGTTCGTTTTAAGAAAAACTCCATAAGCCGAAAGTTATAAAAAACCAGCCGTTAGGCTGGTTTTTATATCTTAACATCTACTTTTCCGTCTTTTTTCAGTTCGTTTACTTTGTTCATCAAGTTTTCTTGCTGATTTTGCTCTTCAAGGCTTTGTTTAATTTGAGGTTTTACATCCTCTAATTTTGGAACTTCTTGCTGTTGCTTACTATCGCTTTGCTTCAGCTGTTGTACTTGTTGATCATAAGTATCTTGAATCTGTTTGTCTGTTACTGTTCCTTTAGGGATTTCTTTTTCCACATATTTGTTCGTTTGAACAACGTCACTAATTTGAGCCTTCAAGTCATCTAAACTTAAATCCGCTTCTTTTAATGCTTTATTGAATTCTTTATCTGTTTTATAAGGTTTTTTAACTTCATCAAGCTCTTTTTGAATTTCTTCGTTTGTTGCTTTATAGCCTTTTTTAGCAGCATCTTGAGAAATCAATTCTTGGTTGACTAGACCATCTAACGTTTGTTTCTTTATTTGTTTAGCAGCTTCTTTTGAAGTTGGATCTTGTCCATATTGTTGCATTTGACTTTGAGAAGTAGAGAGAGCCATATTATAGTCGCTTCCAAGTATTTTTTGTCCGTTAACTGTTGCAACTACTTTTTTCTCATCTACTTTTTGTTTAGCAAGCTTTTCTTGCATTTCTTTCATTTGTTTTTCTTGATCTTTTTTACTTGTTTGCTGTTCAGTTTGAGTATCTTTTGATTTATCGCTTGCATTGTCATCGTTTGAACCACATGCAGTGAGCGTAACGGCTAATAATCCTGCGATAAGAGGATATGTGAATTTCTTCATGACTTTCTCCTTTCTGAAACAAAAATAGATATCCTTTCTAAAAAAGTATCTAGTGGGCATTGTAAAGCATATCGATAGAAAAAGAAACCTTTGAGCTTTATTTTTGCACTTTGTAATCAAAATGAAAAACTTTGTAATAGCGAATGCAATGGAAAATAACTCTATAATGATGAGGTTTTACTTCTAATATGTACGAAGAATCTTTAAAAAATAACAAGACTTTGTAAAATGAACAATAAAGCACCGTGTTATAATAAACAAAAAAATACTTAAATGCATAAAAGTGGGGAAATAAATGGAGAAAATTAAGGTGATTATTGCAGATGATAACTCATTCGTCCGCGAAGGAATGAAAATTATTTTGAGTACATATGAAGAATTTGATGTAGTGGGCCTTTTTGTAGATGGAAAAGAAGCTGTAGCGTATTGTGAACATCACTCTCCTGATGTAGCTTTGTTAGATATTCGTATGCCTAATATGAATGGAGTTGAAGCAACAAAGATTTTGAGCGAGAAAACGAACGTAAAACCGCTTATTCTCACAACATTTGACGATGATGAATACGTATTGGATGCAATAAGGAACGGGGCGCGTGGTTACTTGCTAAAAAACAACGATCCTGAGCGAATCCGGGATGCTATCAAAAGTGTTTATATGGGACACACTGTTATGCAAGATGTTGTACTTGATAAAATTAAATCAAACTTACAGCCTGCTAAAGAAGAGGTAAGAATTGATCAAAATCTTTTTACAGAAAGAGAAATTATGGTTATGTCTCTTATTGCAAAAGGACTTTCTAATAAAGAAATCGCCGCAAAGCTGTTTATGTCAGAGGGAACAATCGCAAATTATGTGAGTACGATTTTATCAAAAGGTAATTTAGGACATCGAACAAAAATTGCCATCTATTATTTAACAGGGAAAGTAGATTAATGGTTAGAAAAGAACAGCTAATGGAAGAATGGGTTTTATACAGTAAAGCGGTACTGCTCTTGTACTTTATCCTCCAGTATGTAAATGAGGGTGGAGAAAAAGTTCCATGGATAGTATGTTCACTTTTACTTTACGTTTGTCTCAATGTTTTACTTTATATTATGAAGAAAAGAAACGTGAAGCTTGTTGTATTGCTTTTATCTCTTACAGTACTTGTTATGAGTGCTACATTGCTTCATATCTTCTTTCTTTTACTTCTTCCATTAAACATATACGAACTTCTTTTTTATCAGGGAAAAAGACTAGAATGGGGTATGCCTGCCGCTCTTATTGTTCTCTTTTTTCTTCCTTATCATGTGCAAATTTTATACGGATTTGTGACTGTCTTTACATTTTTAACGTTTATAATATTAGCTCGCTATACAAGTAGAATTGTTTTCTTGGAACAAAAAGAATTAAATCTTCGCAAGGACCTTCACGATACAAAGCGAAATCTTCATGAAAAAGAGGAATGGAAAAAGCAATCTCAGTATATGTTTAAGCTTGAAGAACGTAATCGTCTTTCTCAAGAAATTCACGATAAAATTGGGCATGCAATGACAGGAGCTTTAATTCAGATGGAAGCCTCAAAACAGCTTCTAGGGCGTGATGAAAAAAAAGCAAGAGAACTTTTGCAAAATGCTATTAATATTTCCAGTGAAGGAATTGAAAGTATCAGGTTGACGTTAAAAAAAATTAAACCTCCCTCAGAACAAATGGGCGTAAATCAGCTTAAAACGCTTATTAATGAGTTTATCGTTCGAACGAACGTTTCTACCTCTTTTTTGTATAGCGGAGATTTAGATAAAATGGGACCCATCTATTGGAAGATTGTGTATGAAAATATTGCGGAAGGACTTACAAATTCCCTCAAGCATAGCAATGCAAGTGAGATTACAGTTGAAGTAGCTGTGTTAAATAAAGTGGTTAAGGCCGGAATAAAAGACAACGGAACAGGAGCAGAGAAAGTAATAAAAGGAATGGGAATTATGGGAATGGAAGAGCGTGCTGCCTCTTTAAACGGACAGATTATTGTAGATGGATCAAACGGCTTTTCTGTTACAACGCTGCTCCCTTTATCATCTTAAATGTGTTTCTTCCTGAAAAATAGTGAATATTCTCATCTGAAAAACATGAACTTCTGCACTACGGAAGTTCATGTTTTTTATTTACAATGAGAAAAGATAAGGAACTGAAAGGGTGATGGTATGAACGTTTTAGAATTGAGAAATGTCACAAGAAAATTTAATGACTTTATCGCCGTTGATAATATGTCTTTATCAATCCAAAAAGGTGAGATTTTTGGTTTGCTTGGAGCGAATGGAGCTGGAAAAAGTACAACGATTAATATGATAGCAAGCTTGTTGCAAATTACAGAAGGCGAAATTGAGATTTTAGGAAAAAGCATTACTAAACACCGGAAGTTTGCCAAAATGAATGTTGGAATTGTTCCGCAAGATATTGCCATTTATGAAAATCTAACAGCAAGTGAAAATATTAAATTCTTCGCTGGACTTTATGGACTAAGAGGAAGTTTGTTAAAACAGCGTGTTGAAGAAGCTTTAGAGTTTGTAGGGCTTATAGATAAAGCAAAAAGTTTTCCAAAAAGTTTCTCAGGAGGAATGAAACGCCGTCTGAACATTGCATGTGCGATTGCACATCGACCAAAGCTATTGATTATGGATGAACCAACGGTTGGTATTGATCCTCAGTCTCGTAAACACATTTTGGAATCAGTCAAAAAGCTTAATGAAATAGGTTCTACCATCATTTACACAAGTCATTATATGGAGGAAGTAGAAGCGCTATGTACGAACATTGCGATTGTTGATCATGGCAAAATTATTGCAAAAGGATCAAAAGAAAATCTTAAGTCGCTGATTACAGATGTAAAAGAGCTATGGGTTGAAGTGAAAGATCCCTTGCATGTTAATTGTGAATCTATAGAAGAAATTGGTGGAGTAAAGCGTGCAAGCATTGAAGGAAATATAATTAAAATTTATTCAGATGTAGAAATTCAAAACTTGAATAAAATCATCCAAACTTTACTGAAAGCCGAAGTGGAAATAAGTTCATTGGAAGAAAAAGCGCCTAATTTAGAAACGGTGTTTTTAACATTAACAGGACGTAATCTAAGAGACTAGGAAAGGAGGGAGGATTTATGAGAATCATTAATCTGATGGTAAAAGAAATAAAAAGCTACTGTCGAGATAAACAAATGTTTCTTTTTTATCTCGCTCTTCCGATTGGTCTTATGTTTATTTTAGGAACAGCTCTTTCAGGAGCGTTTTCAAAAGATGTGTCTATTAATGAGGTGAACGTTCTTTATAAAAGTAAAGGAGACAGTGAATTTACCGAAAGTTTTAAAAGTTTTATAAAAGAAATGGAGAAAGAAAATGATCTATCTTTTAAGGAAGCAAAGGGAAGATTAGATGGAAAAGAAGCGATAAGGAAGGGGGAATACACAGCTTATATTGAACTTCAGTCAAAAGATGTGAAAATTTATAAAAATAGCACTGCTTCTGTTGAACAAAGCGTTGTTCAAGCTATTATGCAAAATTTCGTAGATCGATATAATGCTGTATATGAAGTAGCTAAAATAAATCCTAAAGGAATAGAAGAAGCTATAACAGCAAGCAACAGTGACTACATGAAAGAAAGATCACTAAACTCACCTGATAAGCCAAATGCGATGGATTACTACGCTGTTGTAATGACAACAATGACAGCATTTTTTAGCTTGTTTCATAGTTTTCATCTTTTAAGAGGAGAAACAGTGCTTCATACGAGTGACAGACTTCTATCTTCACCAATTAGCAAGTTTGAAATTTTCGTTGGCAAGGTTTTAGGGAATTTAGTAGTGAATATGATGTTCCTCTTAGCAGTTATTTTATTTAGTAAATACATTTTTAAAGCGAATTGGGGGGATCATCTTTTTCTTATTTTCCTCCTTTTAGCTACGGAAGTATTTCTAGCCGTCAGCTTAGGAATTTGTATTAGCTATATTGCTAAAACCCCTCAAACAACAAGCGTTATTTCCATTGTCTTTGTACAGCTCGCTAACTTTTTTGGAGGAGCATATTTTCCTTTCACAGCAGAAAAAGGCACATTTTTGCATCTTATCGTAAATCTTTCTCCCCTTCATTGGGCAAATAAAGGAATTTTAGATGTTATATATGCCGGAAGTTTTGACACAGCTTTCACTGTTCTCTTTAGTAATATTGGGATTGCTTTACTGCTTATTTTAATCACTATTTTTGCTCTGCAGAGACGGGAGGGACTATAAGTGAAAGAAACAGGATGGATTATAAAAAATATTATAAAAAGCTTGTTAAATATGAAAGGAGGTCTTCTTTTATATTTGTTCATTCCTCTTGCAGGGATTATTTTATCAACGGTTATACATGGAAGTGACAATCCGGACATCCGAATTGGCGTTGTTGATGAAGATAAAAGCGGACTTACAAAAGACACTTTCTCCTTTTTAAAAGGGCTAGAAAATACGAACGTTGAAAAAATTTCAATTAAACAACAAGAGGAATCTTTAACAGCAGGAGAAAAAGATCTTATTGTTATTTTTAAAAGCGGATTTGAAGAAAGTGTTAAAAGGGGAAAACCAGAAGGGATTGAGCTTGTATCTCTTAAAGGAGAAGAAGCGACAGCTTTTGTAAAAAGCTATCTTTCTAGTTATATTGATAATGTAGTTTCAATTGCGCGTGGAACAGAGGGGAATGAAGAGTTTCAGCTTGTTTATAACCGCTATCAGGACTCTGAAGTTAGGGTCACAGCTGCAGCCCTTGAAAACACATCTCAGTATAAGCAAATGACGTACAGCTCCATTGGTTTTCTAATTGTCATCATGTTGTCCTTTGCTATGACACTATCACTGTTTATTTTAAAAGAGAAAGAGACGAGAACTTATTATAGAATTACGGCAGCCCCTATTACAGCAAGACAGTATGTAGCAGCAAATATTATTGTAAATATGATTGTAATGAGCGTACAGGTTATCTTAACGTTAACCGTTATGAAAGTTGTGTTTCACATTGATTACGGAATGCCGTCTTGGAAACTTTTTTCTCTTATGTTCTTATTCTCTTTTGTTTCCGTCGGGCTTTCATTAGCGCTCATTTCTTTTGTGAATTCAACTTCTGCAGCACCTGCTTTACAAAATGCCGTGCTTATTCCTACATGCATGCTATCAGGCTGCTTTTGGCCTATTGAAGTCATGCCAGATTCTATCCAGAAAATTGCTGACTTCCTTCCACAAAAATGGGTATTAGAAACGATTACATCATTTCAAGAAGGAAGAGGATTAGAAGATTTGTATATGAATTTTATTGTGCTGTTTTCATTTGGGATTGCTTTCTTTTTGATTGCTATCTATAAATTTAGTCGAAATAAAAGTGTAAGAACGTTTGTTTAACAAAACCTGTCTTGCCTACAATCAAAGAAGTTAAAAGAATAAAAAGAGTTAATTTCTAATGTAGAGCTGGGAAATTAGCTCTTTTTATAAGTTGCTACCGTTCTTATTGTAACTAGTAAATAACAGCAACCTGAAGCATGAGACTCGAAAACTAACAAATAAGAATTTATATTTTAATAGGATATGGTAAAATTCACAAAAAGGAGGACGTGTAATGAGCCTTAAATTTCATATTGTTGATGTATTTTCAAAAGGGCGCTACAGCGGAAATCAGCTTGCTGTTTTTGAAAATGCTCGTCATTTATCAACAGAAGAGATGCAGAAGATTGCAAAAGAAGTGAATTTCTCTGAAACAACTTTTATTTCGGATGATAAAGAAAGAGACGGAGCGTGGGACGTAAGGATTTTTACCCCAACAGAAGAGGTTCCATTTGCAGGTCATCCTACATTAGGAACAGCACATATTATTAGACAACATTTATTAGAAGAAGATGTGAAAAATATTACCTTGCGTTACAAAATTGGCCCGATTTCAGTTACATTTGAAGAAGATGGGAAAGTTTTTATGCTCCAAAACGAACCAACATTTGGGGCAACGATTGAAAAAGAAGAAGCTGCTGCTGTTTTAAATATAGGGATAGAAGAGCTTTGTGATGCATATCCTGTTCAAGAAGTTTCAACAGGACTACCTGTCATTATTGCTCCTATTAAAACACTACAAACCGTTAAAAACATTGTTGTGAACGAAAGATCTTATTTTGAAATGATAAAAGATAGAGAAGCAAAAGCAATCATGGTGTTTTGTCCTGAAACAGTAGAAGGGAATACGTTGCATGCTCGTGATTTTTGCTCTTACTATGGAGTCCCAGAAGATCCAGCGACAGGAAGTGCTAATGGCTGTCTTGGTGCCTACTGCGTCTACCACAGCTATTTTGGGGAAAGCTCTATATCTATGACAGTCGAACAAGGGTATGAGATAGGGAGACCCTCTCTTTTGTTTGTAAAAGTAAAAAAGGATGAGAAGTTTCATATCGAAGTTGGTGGATATGTCGAACATATTGCTTCTGGTGCATGGAACGTATAGGTTAGGTAGGAAAAAAAGTCGCCTTCCCAATGAGAAGGCGACTCCTTTGTAGTGGCATTTTTTGTTTACTTAACAGCTTCTTTTAACTCTTTTCCTGCTTTAAAGGCAGGTACTTTTGAAGCTGGGATTTGAATTTCTTCTCCTGTTTGTGGGTTACGGCCTGTACGAGCTGAGCGCTCACGTACTTCAAATGTACCGAAGCCAATGAGCTGAATTTTTTCTTCTTTTGATAATGTTGATGAAATTGTGTCAAACAAAGCATCAAGAGCTTTTGTTGCATCTTTTTTGCTTAGTTCCGCTTTTTCAGCTACTGCATTAATTAAATCTGTTTTATTCACACTAAACACCTCTTCATTTTAGCTTTTGTGTAGAAATATCCTTTATATGAAACATTTTACAAGCATCATCTCTTCTACACAAGAGAAATTGTTTAAAATAAAAAATTAGTTTGGTTATACATGAAGCATGATATGTTTTTATGATAACCTGTTATCAGTAATAACCGAATCTTTCATAGAATAAACCTTTTCTATTAAAAAAATTTATTTTGCTCTCCTAAGATGACATTTGTACAATAGGAAAGATGGGGAAAAAGCACTTTATAAGCGGGAAAGAACCGTTTATTGGAAGAGACTATAGAAAGAAAAGTTTGCTATAAAGAGAGAAAAACAATCTATTTTCAAAAAGAAAGATATCAGGAGGGATACAGTGGCAGATTGGACGATGCTAACAGAACAAGAACGAGAGCAGCTTTCAAATATGATAGAGGAAATGACGTCTTCAGAAAAAGAAAGCGATGTGAAACAAACAAGCGAGAAGATTCATCGCTTTATTGATTTATTGGAAGAAAAGCAGCAATCTAAAAAAAGATAGTATTATAAAAAGGCAGAAGAATTTCTTCTGCCTTTTGTTTTTATTGTTCATCTTTTTGCATTTCCGCAAGCTTTGCAAGTAGAATATGCTGTGGCATATGCATAATTTGCTCAAGCGGCATATTCAGCGACTTTGCTAGTTTTTGAGCTGTTTCAGCCGATATTTGTAAAGGTCTCATACAGGTTTCTCCTTAGCTTTTTTTTTCATCATATCATAAATCAAAGTTGTACGTGACCCTTATTTATACCACTCTTGGATCCGTTCATCTTTTGGAAGAAGAAACGTTAAAAATCCAAGGATAGGGAGGAAACCTACGCTAATGATCGTTGGATTAAGACCTATTTTATCAATGAAAAACCCTAAAGCAACGCCGCCAATAGCTCCCATTCCAAATGCCAATCCAACGGTTAATCCAGACATTGTACCAATTTTCCCCGGCACAAGTTCTTGTGCATATACAACAGTTACCGAAAAGCTAGACATTAAAACGAGCCCAATGAGAGCTAGAAAAACGTAAGCTAAGAGCGGACTGACGTATGGGAGGGAAAGTGAGAATGGAACGGTTCCAAGCATGGAAAATAAAATCACGTTTCTTTTGCCGAAACGATCTGCAAGAGGTCCGCCTAAAAATGTCCCAACGGCTCCCATGAGAAGAAAAAGAAAAATATAGCTTTGAGATTCAGAGATGCTTGCTTCATAGTTTTGAATCGTATAAAAAGCATAAAAATTAGAAATGGCACTAATATACCAAGAACGGGCAAAGATGAGAAAAATAATAATAAGTAATGCGCCTTTAATTGCCTTTTTAGATTCTACATTCATCTGGCGCTGTGCTTTTCGCTTTTTCGGCGTATACATAACAAGGCGTGAACTATACCATCTAGCAATATAAAAAAGTAGAGCAACGGCCACCCCGCCAAAGATTGTAAACCAAGCAGCTCCACCTTGCCCAAGCTTTGCTAGCACAAGCGCTGTCATTAAAGGAGCAAGCGCTTGCCCTGAATTTCCTCCAACTTGATAAATAGATTGAGCAAGCCCGCGTCTATTTCCAGCTGCCATGTAGGCTACACGTGAACCTTCTGGATGAAAAACTGCAGATCCAAGCCCGATAAAAAATACACAAAGTAAAATAGTTTCAAATGAAGGAGCAAAAGCAAGAAAAAACATGCCAAGCATGCTGCTTGTAAGCCCAAGTGGCAGAGCATAAGGGATCGGCTTCTTGTCTGTATAAAGCCCTACAACAGGCTGCATGACAGAAGAAACCATGTTAAGGGTAAAAGAAATAAGTCCAAGTTGTGTGAATGTCAATCCCATTGATCTTTCTAAAATTGGAAACATAGCAGGGATAACAGCTTGTAAGGCATCATTTAATAAATGACAAAGTCCAATAATAAATAAAATGTTGTACACTGTTATTTTTTCTATGTTATCCGGTTTTGGTGTAGCAACAGTAGTTCCCATAAAAAAATCCTCCTTTCAAAATATGTAAAATAGAAAAGCTACTCTTTATGATAGGCACAAATGAAAAGGAATTCAAGATAAGGGAGAGAAAAGAGATAAAAAAAGCTTGTAAAACACAATGATAATCATTATCATTGTATGGAGTTATACTATAATGATAAGGGAGGAAAAAGGTGTTAAAACGGTTTTTTTCGTACTATAAACCATATAAGAAACTTTTCATCCTTGATTTTTCATGTGCTGTTTTTGTTGGGATTTTAGAGCTTGCTTTTCCGATTGCTGTAAATGAAGTGATTGATCGTTTACTTCCTATGGAAAACTGGACTGTTATCTCATTGGCATGTTTAGGTCTTTTGGCTATTTATCTTCTTAATACAGGTCTTCAGTACATTGTAACTTTTTGGGGACATAAACTTGGTATTAATATCGAAACAGATATGAGAAGAAAGCTTTTTGGTCACATGCAAAAGCTCTCTTTTAGCTACTATGACGAAAATAAAACAGGACATTCGATTTCAAGACTGACAAAAGACCTAGAAGAGATCGGGGAAGTTGCCCATCATGGACCTGAGGATGTATTTGTCGCTATTATGACGCTTCTAGGCGCATTTGGAATTATGCTTACGATTAATTGGAAACTTGCTGTACTTTCTTTTATCGTTATCCCATTTTTAATGATTTGTGCTATTCACTTTAACAAAAAGATGACAAAAACGTTCCGTAAAATGTTTAGTGATGTAGGGGATATTAATGCCCGCGTAGAGGATAGCATTGGAGGCATTCGCGTTGTAAAAGCATTTGCAAATGAAGAACATGAACAAAAACGCTTTGAAGTAAACAATGAACGCTATCGCCAAACAAAGCTTCAATCTTATAAAATTATGGCTCAAAATATTATGGCCAACTACATGCTTATGCGCACTGTAACACTCTTTACTCTTTTGTTTGGGACGCTTTTCGTTATAAAAGGTCAGCTTACATATGGAGAGTTTGTTGCGTTTCTTCTCCTTTCTAATATTTTAATAGGACCAATTCAAAAAATTAATGCGGTGATCGAAAGTTATCCAAAAGGAATTGCCGGGTTCAAGCGTTATACTGAAATCATGGATACACATCCTGATATCGTTGATGCAGAGCACGCTAAAGATATGACGGTAAAAGGAGAAATCCGTTACGAAAACGTTGCATTTCGATACAAAAATATGGAAAGAGTCTTAAATGGACTAACCCTTTCTATTAAAGAGGGTGAGACAGTTGCGTTTGTAGGTCCATCAGGAGCAGGAAAAACAACTTTGTGCAGTTTGCTTCCTCGTTTTTATGAGATTGAAGAAGGAAAAATTACAATTGATGGCGTAGACATTCGGGACTTTACTCTTCAATCACTACGTAGCCAAATTGGCATTGTGCAGCAAGATGTTTTCCTTTTCTCAGGTACGATTCGGGAGAATTTAAGCTATGGTAAGTTAGACGCAACAGAGGAAGAGATAGAAGAAGCAGCTCGTAAAGCCCAGCTGTCTGACTTTATTTCAAATCAGCCTGACGGACTTGACACGATTATTGGAGAGCGAGGAGTAAAACTTTCTGGCGGTCAAAAACAACGCCTTGCTATTGCACGAATTTTTCTTAAAAACCCACCAATTTTAATTTTAGATGAAGCAACCTCTGCTCTTGATACTGAAACAGAAGTTGCCATCCAACAAGCGTTAAATGAGCTTTCAAAAGGGCGCACAACTCTTGTTATTGCTCATCGTCTTGCTACAATCAAAAACGCAGATCGTATTATGGTTGTCACAAAAAATGGTATAACAGAACAAGGAACACACGATAGATTGCTAGGAGAAAAGGGAATATATAGCCGTCTTCACCAAGCACAGTTTGGATAATAAAAAAGATTCAGCATAACTGCTGAATCTTTTTTTATTTGAAGATCTCTTGAAACTTTTCTAATGTTATGTCTGGTCCGATACCGAATCGGTTAAGAAGCAGTGGGTTATCCCCAGGAAAGACGTAGCCTTTTTGTGTTGTAAAGGCTAGGGTAAAGCCTGCATCTTTGACAGCTTGAACAGATGTCTCATTTAAGTGTCCGAAAGGATAAGCAAAGTATGCAGAGTGAGATGGAAGTGCTTGTCTACTTTGTTTGAAGTCTGCTAACACTTGCTCATAAGGAAGTTGGGTAATCATCCCGCGTTTATTTTCCTCATTCATTGAATGAAGTACATTTGTGTGAGAACCAAACGAGAACACATCCTTCATTTTCTCCATATCTTGATAGCTTAAAAAGTCTAATCGATCTGGATTGAATGGTTTACTTTCTTTTGAAATTCTACCTGTAATAATGAAGTTTTCTGCTTTAAATCCATATTTTTTAAGAATAGGATAAGCATACTCTCTCGAAGAAATAATCCCATCATCAAATGTAATGACAACAGATTTTTCAGGTAACGCTTTTTTTCCTTGTATGTAAGACTCTAATTCTTTGAGCGTAATAGCAGTATAGCCGTTGTCATGAAGCCACTTCATTTGTTCATCAAAGGCTTCAGGAGTAATAGTTGTGGAAACATCCCTGAAGTTATGATTCTCCTCATCTTTTAAAAGGTGATGATACATAAGAACAGGAACGCCATTCTGTTTTTCAACACTATCTTTTGGAATGTAACCGATAAGACCGCCAACGTTCACTTCCATCCAATCTTGATTTGTATCTTTTGCTTCAATTTGAGTACGCTGATCAAATTCGCCAATTTTTTTAGACGTTTTAGACATTGAACGATAAATCGGAGTTGCTTTTTTTACTAAGAATGTTTCTCCCTCAAAAGCACTCGTTAGCGACTGATCTTTGACAGCTGTTGCACTCGCTATTTTCGTTTCCTTGCGTGGAACATAGCCAACGTCGTTTCCAACAGCAACTCGCCACCAGTCTTGGTTAAATGCCATGTAGTTGCGATACTCAGTATTCTTAGTTAAATATCCTTTAACTTCTCTTTCAGTGTAAGGAGAAGGAACAGAATAAATTGGCGTGTACTCCTTTTCTGTTACGAGAGCTTGTGGAGCTTCTTCTGCATTTTCTTTCTTATAGAAGAGATATGAAGCAGATCCGACAATAAACATTAAAAACAAACAAGATAAAACAATAACCCCTTTTTTCTTCATCTCAAAAACTCCTAAATTTTTTTCTCTATTTGTGAGTATAATAGACTATCTTTACATTTGCAATAAAAATGTAATAAAAGTGTAATATATAAGGTAAAAAATGATAATTATCGGAAGATATTAACTAATTTAAATTCACTGAATATTTTTTCTATACTTTTTGTAAATCTTTACTATATGTTAAAATAAAGGGAAGGCATACATTTCGTAAACTTTTTGAAAAAAGAAGAAAAGGAGAAGTTTTGAGAAAGGGATGGAAAGATGGATCGCTTATGTAAAGCAGGTGGTATAGTTTTTTCTATTTTCACCATCATATTGGCTTTAACTACACTCATTATGGAAAAGAAAGGGAATATCGAGAGTTTTAACGTTGTTTCTTGGATGCTAGTAGCTATGTCTCTGTCACTTATCTTCAATAACATAACAGGGTTTAAAAAAGAAAAAAGGGAAGGGCATGTATCGTGTGTCGTTTTAGGAGGGGCTGTGCTTCTTCTGCATTTTACAAATGTGTTGTAATACATAGTGAAAAGAGTAAAAAACGGTTCCGGAATAATAAATATACATAGAAGTTAATATATGCTAAAATATAAGCTAATAAAAAGGGGGTGAAGACGTTGGGAAGGCGCTATGGAGAACGATTAGTCAGAAGAATGTAACCGTATTAATTGAAAACAAAGGACCATTTTGGCTTGAGTACCTATCTCATGGTCATCACTCTACGGGTAGATATAAATAATTTTTATAGCGGAGGTGATTCCCTCTTTTTAGAGGGGATAAGTTGGACACGACCATTATCATTAATTTAATATTAGTAGCTCTTTTAATTGTATTGACAGCCTTTTTTGTAGGGGCCGAATTTGCTGTTGTAAAAGTAAGAATGTCGCGCATTGAGCAGCTTATTTCAGAAGGAAATAAAAAAGCGGTTGCTGTAAAGAAACTAGTAACCAATTTGGATTATTATCTTTCAGCTTGTCAGCTCGGAATCACAGTGACTGCTTTAGGTCTTGGGACGCTCGGAGAACCTACTGTAGAACGACTTTTGCACCCTGTATTTCATGAATTGGGCATTCCTACAGCTTGGACAACAGTTGTTTCTTACGCGCTTGCATTAGGTATTATGACGTTTTTACATGTTGTCTTAGGAGAACTTGCTCCGAAAACATTGGCTATTCAGTATACTGAAAGAGTTACGCTTTTGTTAGCTCAGCCGCTTGTGCTATTTGGGAAAATTTTATTTCCTCTCATTTGGCTTTTAAACGGCTCAGCGCGTATTATCCTTCGCATATTTGGGGTAAAGCCTGCCGGTCATGAACAAGCACACTCAGAAGAAGAGCTTAAAATTATTATGACGCAGAGTTATCAAAGTGGAGAAATCAATCAAACAGAGCTTTCATATATGCAAAACATCCTTTCATTTGATGAAAGGGTTGCAAAAGATATTATGGTACCAAGAACAAGAATGATTGTTTTTGATCAGGAGATGGAAAAGGAAGAGCTTTTACAAATTATTGATGAAAACCACTTTACACGTTACCCTGTAACAGAAGAAGGAGATAAAGACAAAATTATCGGTGTTGTAAATGCTAAGGAAATGGTCACAAACCTTGTTCTTGGACGGTCATTAAATATGAAAAAACATATCCATCCGATTCCTTTTATTCATGAATCAACACGTTTGCAAGATGTGTTAGTGAAGATGAAAAAAGAACACATTCATATTGCCGTTGTTATGGATGAATATGGAGGAACCTCAGGAATTATTTCGATGGAGGATATATTAGAAGAAATTGTTGGTGACATCCAAGACGAATTTGATACTGATGAAATCCCCGACGTAGTAGAACAAGAACAGGGCTACTATCTTTTAAATGGACGCGTTCTTTTAGATGATTTAGAAGAGCGATTCGGAATGACGTTTGATCAGCGAGAGAACGTTGATACAATAGGGGGATGGATGCAAGTGAAGATGGCTTCAACCCCAGATGAGAATCCTGTTGTTGAAGATGATCAGTACCGTTTTGAAGTAGTAGAAGTTGAAAATCATCAAATTCTTCAAGTCTCTTTCTTAATTAAACAATTAAATGAAGAAATGGAAGAGGATACGGAACGAAAGCACGGATAGGAAAGAAAACTTAGAAGCTCCTGCAAAATAGCAGGAGCTTTTTTTATGGAGAAATTCACTTAAACTTGTCCACTTTTTATCAATGAAGGACTCCTTTAAGAGGAAGACCTTCCACTCTAGTGTTCACATCCGGACAATAATAGAGCCGCCTCCACTTGGTGCTGTGACCGTTTGACTTTGTTCAGGAGCTTTTCGATCTAAACGCTCAAGAAGCTGTTTGTTTTGCTCAATAAGTTGCTGAACTTGATAAGAAAGATAATTCAAACGATATTCTAAACTTCCTTCTCCATATGGAAATGAGGGAGCAGTGGGGTGGACAAAATTTTCATGATGTGAGGAAGAATAATTTTTTTCATAACTTCCTTCTCCATATGGAAATGAGGAAGCAGTAGGGTGGACAAAATTTTCATGATGTGAGGAAGAATAATTTTTTTCATTTTGGTCGGTCGGCTTATAGTTTCTTTGATAATAATGAGGAAAGTAAGAGTGATGATGCACATGTATTACCTCCTTTTACGAGTCTCTTATAATATATACGAAAGATAAAATTCGGGGATTTGTCCTAAAAAAAATAGACAAATGCCTAATGAAAAAAGCCGCATTAAGCGGCTTTTTTATTAGTATTGACGATAAACATAAGCATCTTCTGGTTCGCTTATCTTCTCGTACTTTTTCACTTTTAAAACAGGAATTGTTTTTTTGAATGGTTGATAATACATTGTGTCTAGTTCTCCACTTACGCGTAGCCATTCGTCATTTTCTAAGTTCATATCGTCTGGGAATTGAATGAGCATCCCATAGACACCCGAATCTGCTACACAATGAATAATTCCGAATCTAAATAGAAAAACTTCATTCTTCTTCAAGTCATCATTATTAAAAGAAAAACCGGTTAGCGATACCGTTTTTCCTGTAAACTCTCCAGGGAAATTATAGATGGTTTCCATTCCCTTTAAATAATTGTCATCATTTAGAATAATGGAGTTTTTCTTTTCATACTGTTTCTTTGATTTATCCATTAATTTTTCGTAATCTTCTGCTCCGTAATATGTGCTTGTATCAGGTTGCAAAATTTGATGGTTACTTGACGCATCATCACCTTCTAGAATAGGAAAGTGAAATCCTTTTGCTTCAACCATTTTTGAATCAAGCGTTGCAATTGGGAAGCACATAACAGCAACGAGAGGGAAAATCATAATCGGGTACACAACGAGCTTTTTGTACCATTTATCTTCATCATGACTGTGATCATGGCCACAGCTACATGAATGATCATGTTCATGATCATTGTGATTTTTCTTATCGCCATCTTTTACGTAAAAATAAACTTGAGCAATGGTTAGTAAAATAAAGATAAATATCGTACTAAATGAGATATAGCTGTATTTCATATTAATATATTTATTAATTGTTCCTGTAGCATGCAGGTGCATAAAAATAAAACTAAAACCAATTAAGATTAAAATGCGTACCACTTTGTCTCCTCCTTTACAAATAAGAAATAATAAGTGCTCCTAAAAAGACGAAAATCGTAACGTAAAAGAGTAGGAAAAATACGAGTTTAGACTTAAAAGTTCCGAGCATAACAAGCATATTTTTAATATCAAACATTGGACCAAATACTAAGAATGCAACAAGTGAGCCATTACTGAACGTGCTTCGGAAAGATGAAGCAACAAAAGCATCAGCTGATGAGCAAAGAGACAGAACGAAAGCGAGTGCCATCATTATTATAATAGACATAATAGGTCCATCTCCTAAAGAAAGAAGTGTGGATGTTTTAACAAATGTTTGCATCGCTGCTGCAATTAAGGCTCCGATGATAAAAAACTTACCAACTGAGAAAAATTCATCTAATGTGTGACGTACCATATCGCTAAACTTCTTTGAAAAAGCAAGAGAATGGTCATGATGATGGTGTGTAGCCTCATTGCGTAGCTGCCCGTCCTTAAATTGAAGAGAGATAATCCAACCAGCAAAAAGAGCTACAATAAAGGATAAAATGCACCGATAGCCAACCATCTTCCAATTGTTTCCGAATGCTACATATGTGGAGAAAATCACAACAGGGTTGATAACAGGTCCTGTTAGCATAAAGCTTGTAGCTCCATGAAGAGGAACTCCTTTTCCGATAAGTCGTCTTGTAATAGGGACAATGCCGCACTCACAAGCAGGAAAAAGGCTTCCAAGCACAGAGGTCACTATAACAGAGAGAAAACGATTCTTAGGAATAATTTTAGCTAGCATATTTTCCGTAATGAACATTTGAATCACGCCCGAGATAATGACGCCAAGAACGACGAATGGTAGGGCCTCTACTAATATACTAATAAAAACCGTATTCATTTGTAAAAAAGATTCTTTTGACATAAGTCTTCCATCTCCTTGTAAAGTAATCGTAATCCACGTTGATGAAAGAGAACAACAAAGACACATAGTTACAAACGAATAGAGAAATAAAAAGTTTCACTATGTGAAGCTTTTTTTATTTAAGAATGTTTGAATTTTAGACAACGTGGAATATTTACCTAAAAAAGGAGGAACTACATTATGGCTAAAACAACGGCTGGTCAAGCGTTAATTCGTTCACTACAAGAATGGAATATTGATCATATATATGGTCTTCCAGGAGATTCTATCAACAATGTAATGGAGGAGTTAAGAAAAGCAAAAGAGCAAATTAAATTTATTGGAGTCCGCCACGAGGAAGCAGCGTCTCTCGCCGCTTCAAGCTACGCAAAAATTACAGGGAAAATAGGGGTATGTTTATCAATTGCAGGTCCTGGAGCAGTTCATCTTTTAAATGGGATGTATGATGCATCATCAGATGGAGTACCAATGCTCGTTCTTGCTGGACAAGTATCAACTGAAAAACTTGGGAGAGATGATTTTCAGGAAATTAATTTGCAGCGCATGTTTGATGACGTAGCCGTGTTCAATAAAACGGTGCAAAGAGCAGACACGCTCCCAGATCTTTTAAATCAAGCAATTAAAACGGCATATGCTAAAAAAGGGGTTGCTGTTTTAACCATTCCAGATGATATCCCTGTTCAAGAAATTGACGAGAGTTTAATGTATACCTCATCAGTTTTTAGAGAAGTTCAGATTGTTCCAAATGGAGAGGATCTAAAGAAAGCTGTTACATATTTAAATGAAGCAAAACGTCCTGTTATCCTAGCTGGAAAAGGAGCACTGCATGCTAGAAAAGAAGTGGAGGCATTCTCAGAAAGATTTGGTGCTCCAGTTGTTGTGACACTACCAGGAAAAGGAGTAATTCCAGACGAGCACCCTTCAAATCTCGGAAACCTGGGTCAAATTGGGACAAAGCCAGCATATGAGGCAATGGAGGAGACGGATTTACTTATCATGGTAGGGACATCTTTCCCATACCGAGATTATCTTCCTGAAAAAGCAAAAGCTATTCAAATTGATATGGAACCTACTCAAATTGGAAAACGCTATCCAGTTTCAGTAGGAATTGTAGGAGATGCAAAGGAAGTACTTCCATGGCTTACTGCACACGGAGCTTTTCAAGAAAATCGACATTTTCTTGAGAAATGCCAAGAAAATATGGAAAATTGGTGGAGACATATTGGAAAAGATGAGCAAAAAGAAGAAACTCCTATTACAGCTCACCAAGTCATTCCACAGCTTCAAAAAATTGTAGAAGATGACGCTATTTTATCTGTTGATGTTGGGAACGTTACGGTGTGGATGGCACGACATTTCCGCATAACAAACCAACAATTTATCATTTCAAGTTGGCTTGCTACAATGGGTTGTGGGCTACCAGGAGCCATCGCTGCAAAAATGGCGTATCCTGAGCGCCAAGCAGTAGCTGTATGCGGAGATGGTGGATTTTCAATGGTAATGCAAGACTTCTTAACTGCTGTAAAATACAAGCTTCCTATTATTGTTGTTGTCTTGAACAATGAAAAAATCGGGATGATTAAATACGAACAGGAAGTGGGAGGTCACCTTGATTATGCAGTTGATCTTCAACCATTCAATTTTGCTCGATTTGCAGACATATCAGGAGGTATTGGCTATAGAGTAGAACAATTTGAAGAACTTGCTCCTGCCTTTGAAAAAGCGGCCCTTGCCACAAAACCTGTTATTCTGGATATTCATATTGAAGAACAGCCGCCTCTTCCAGGTAAAATTGGATACAGCCAGGCTTTCTCTTATTCCAAATATTTATTGAAGAATTTCTTCGAAAATCATGAAGTAGAAATGCCGCCGCTTAAGAAGAGCTTAAAGCGTTTCTTTTAACAAAAGAAGAGGCATGAGAATTCTCATGCTTCTTTTTTATAAAGTAAAGAGGGGGATAAAGAAATGGGATGGACGATTACAATTCTAGTCGGGGCATTGCTGTTATTATTATTAATCCCAGGAGCCATATTTTTATGGATTTACATAAGAGATGAAAAACAGAAGGAACATTCCGTGCTAAGAAATTTTCCTGTTTTAGGGAAGGTACGCTACATCTTAGAGAAAATTGGACCTGAAATGAGACAGTATTTATTTCATAATGATAATGAAAGCAAGCCATTTTCACGGATAGAATATGAGCAAACAATGAAATCTGCTAAATATAAAAGCAGGTTAATTGGTTTTGGTTCAGAGCGTGAATTTGAGCGTGCTGGTTACTATATCGCAAATTCTCTATTTCCAGCTCAGCGTGAGGAGCTGAAGGTGGATAATAAGCAAAAAGTAAAAACAAAAGTTTATAAAATAGACGAAGATAACTTGTTGAGAAGAAAAGAACATCGAGAAGAGGTAGAGGCTTCCCCATATCTTCTTCATGAAGATGATGTGCAAATTATTGGTGAGCATACATGTGAAAAGCCTTTCTATGTAAAGGGAAACGTTGGGCAATCTGCAATGAGTTATGGATCGCTTGGGGACCGGGCTATTACAGCTCTTTCTAAAGGGCTGAAACTTGCGGGAGGAACATGGATGAATACAGGAGAAGGTGGATTGTCACCTCATCATTTGAAAGGGGGCGCAGATATTATTTGTCAAATTGGTCCAGGTCTTTTCGGAGTGCGAACGAAAGAGGGAGAGTTTTCATGGGAAGAGTTTAAAAAGAAAAGTGAAATAAAAGAACTGAAAGCATTTGAACTTAAGCTTGCTCAAGGCGCAAAAACGAGAGGCGGCCATGTTGATGGCAGAAAAGTAACAGAGGAAATTGCTGAAATCCGTCAAGTTAAGGCTGGAGAATCGATTGATAGCCCAAACCGTTTCAAACAGTTTAGCAGCAGAGAAGGAATGCTAGATTTTATTGAAAAGCTCCGTAGTATTGGCGGAAAGCCGGTCGGTGTGAAGCTTGTTGTAGGAAATGTAAAAGAACTTGAAGAGCTTATCGCATATATCGCCAAAAGTGGGAGAAGTCCAGATTTTTTCACAATTGATGGAGGTGAAGGAGGCACTGGAGCCTCTTATTCAGAACTTGCTGATGCTGCTGGGTTGCCGATTTATACAGCTCTACCTATTGTAGATGATTTACTACGAAAATACGGAGTTCGAGATAAAGTAAAAGTATTTGCTTCTGGAAAGTTGCTTACGCCTGACAAAATTGCAGTAGCGCTTGCAATGGGCGCTGATTTTGTGAATATTGCTCGCGGCATGATGTTTTCGGTTGGATGTATAAGAGCACAAGTTTGTCATACAAACAATTGTCCTGTTGGGGTTGCAACAACAGATCCTAAACTGCAGAAAGCCCTTATAGTAGAAGAAAAATCATTCCGTGTATGCAATTATATTTTGTCTCTTCGAGAAGGGTTATACAATTTAGCTGCAGCAGCGGGTATCACTTCTCCTGTTCATTTTTCAAAAGAACATATTGTTTTTAAAGATGAAAAAGGCAACATTGAAAAACAAGAAAAAAGGGCAAAAATATCGAGTTGAAGAATAAAAGTAGGAGAAACTAGCGCAATCTAAAACGAGTCTTTCTTGAAATAATCTATACATCTATACTAAATCATGGTAGATTTAGTAGGAGCAACAAATGCACCATTGAGGAGGAAGAGAAAGAGCATGAGTAAGATTGAAGCAGGAACGATTGTGACGCTAGAAGTGGAGCGTGAAGCACCGTTCGGCGTATTTTTAACAAATGGCAGTGAAGATGTATTACTACATGAATCAGAAATTATTGGTGAAATTG
The DNA here is from genome assembly GCF_057808375.1 of Priestia sp. TRM10. Lineage (NCBI taxonomy): Bacteria > Bacillati > Bacillota > Bacilli > Caryophanales > Bacillaceae > Priestia > Priestia sp. TRM10. Next base: position 194,260 of record NZ_JBJZOT010000015.1, on the reverse strand, counting down.
AAGTTGGCGAAGATGTAGAAGTCTTCCTTTATCATGATAAACAAGACCGTATTACAGCTACAATGAAGAAACCAAACATTCAAAAAGGACGCTATGGATGGGCGCAAGTTGTTGGCGTTCAACGTCATTTAGGGGTTTTTGTTGATATTGGCATAAGCACAGATTTGCTTGTTTCCCTTGATGATTTATCAGCGCTTGAACATTTGTGGCCTGAAGTTGGTGATTGGTTATATGTAAGCATTAAAACGGATCGTAAAGGTCGTCTTCTTGGCCGCCTCGCAACAGAAAATATTATGGAACAAGTAGCGCGTAAAGCTCCTAAAACTGCATATAACAGCGACATTACAGGAAATGTGTATCGTTTAATGAAAATTGGCAGTTTCATGATTTCAGAAGAGGGATATCGCTGTTTTATTCATGAAAGCGAACGTAAACGTGAACCACGATTAGGAGAAAGAGTAAGCGGTCGCGTTATTGATGTAAAAGAAGATGGCACTTTAAATGTATCTCTTTTTCCACGTAAGCAAGATAAAATGAGTGATGACGCAGAAGAAATTTTAACTTATATGGAAGGTCGAAATGGTGCGATGCCATATAGTGATAAAAGTCATCCAGATGATATTTTAGAACAGTTCGGAATGAGCAAGGGAGCTTTCAAGCGTGCGCTTGGGGGGTTAATGAAACAAAAGAAAGTGTATCAAGAAGATGGTTGGACATATATAACGAAATCTTAACAAAAAAAGCCCTTTCTAAAAGGGCTTTTTGTTAAAGTGATTGAAAATTCATATATTTTTTACATTTTAAAGCAGGATATCTCCTCTTCGTAGCGAATATTAAACTAAATAACGCAAACTAGAGGAGGTTTCTACTTATGATTATAGTAGCAGAAAAACATGCTTTACACAAAGCCGTATCTCACGGTGAACAAACGATTATGGTGAAAGGAATGATCGGAAAGCTTCTATCACCGCTCGCAAACGTACAGCAAAAACCGAAAGATCTTTGTATTACGATGACCCCAGCCGTTGCGGCTGCTATTATTGCACCTCTTGCTGATATAACAACAGCTCTTGCTATTACGCTTATTCTCGTAATTGGCCTTGTCACAATCGTATCTATTTTCAAAGATTATCATATGGAAAATACGTATGACGGACTTGTACTACACAAGAAAGCGTAGCATATTTTGTATTTATTAGATGACCTTATAACTTATATTTTGATGTAGAAAGATAATAGAGATCAAAATGATTTCTGTTATCTTTTTATCCCATCTAAATTTCTTTCAATTCCGTTTTCGATTTTTTCAAGAATACGGAAATATTCCTTTGTTTCATCCTCTGTTAAAACCGCGAGCATTTTGCCCCAAAATTCATCACGCTTCTTTAGAGCGTTGCGAACAAGTTCATTTCCTTGTTCCGACAGTGTTAGCCAAACAATGCGACGATCCCGGCTATCACGCCGTCTTTCAATTAAATCATATTCTTCAAGCTGATTAAGAGTAATGGTTGTGGCCCCAGACGATAACTCCAGTTTTTTGGATACATCAACAACCATGCATTTTTCTTTTTCGTAAATAAATTTAAGCATATAATATTTTGTCGGAGTAATGTTGTAAGGAAGCTTACTACATAATTCTTCAACAAGCTTTTTTTTATGGCGAAAAAACGTATCCTTCATACGATCCATATGTTCTAACTGTTCTTTTATCTCTTTTGGATATTCACTCATTTTTGGTAATGCCCCCTTTATAATAAAACCAAAACGCTTTTTATTCTCCTTCTATTATAATAATAAAAAAAACGTTTTCAAATAAACCTTTCTAGAAATTGTTCTTTTCTCCTTCTAACGAACTAAGTAAAAAGACTTTCATTTTGAAGTTTTACGCTTGAAAAAATAATATTTGTAAACGTTGTTGTATAAGAGGTCACATCGTTAATAAAATCTTCAATCTGTTCAAGCTTTTCCACAGTTAGCATGACCATAAAACAGGACTTTCCTGTAATACGATAGCAGAATAAAGCATTAGGATGCTGCTCAATAAACGTTTTAAATGCTTCATGTTTTCCATTTTTAACGGTAACTTCAATAATACAGTCAATAGAATAACCAAGCTTCGTTCTATTGACGTCAATGGTATAGCGTTCAATGACCTCTTCATCTTCAAGTCTTCTAACTCTTTCAGCTACAGACGGTGGAGATAAATTGACTTTTTGACTAAGTTGTCGTATTGAAAGCCTTGCATTTTTCTTTAGTTCTTTCATAATTTTAATATCTAACTCGTCAATTTTCATACGCAACCTTCTTCTTCAAAATTTATATCAAATAAAATTTATCTCTTATTTTTTAGTTTCATTTGAAATGTGAAAAAGTTCTTTTTCTTTCTATAATTGTAACATAAATTACTTGAAAACAGGAAGGAAGAGGAACGATGACAACAATATCCTTATCATTAAATGGAGAAACTTCATTTCAAAAGCTTCTAGGACATAATGAAGAAGTAATGAAAAAGTGGAGTGAATTAGGGGAAGTACTTGAAAACACTATGTCGCTTTCAAAAGATTTAAAGGAACATGTGCGAACAGCACTTGCTCATGGAAACGGCTGTCTTTATTGCAAAGCTAAAAGAGAACCTGAGAAAAATATCCAGGATGAAAAAACGATAAAGGCACTTGGATTTGTAAGTGTTTTTTTAAGAGTAGGGAGCGCTATCCCACAGGGAATTTTTGAAGTATTAAAAGAAACGTTTAATGAAAAAGAAATAAGCGAACTGTGCGCTTTTGTTTGTTTTACGACCGCTTCTCAATATTTTGGTGAAATGATGGATTTGCGTCCATAATATAAAAGCTCCCCTTATACAGGGGAGCTCTTTAAAAAGAAGCGAAAATACCCACCTTATTCATTTCTTTATATACAAGTGTTTCAGTAAGATCAAGAGAAAGAGTATTAAAATCAAACGCTTGAAGCTCAGGAATAGAACAGAGAATTTGAGCTAGTTCTTTACTCACAAGCGTTGTTTCCCTTCCTTCTAAAAGCTTCTTCTTATATCGATTAAACTTCTTATCAAGCGTTTCAACATTTTCATAAAGGCCGTCAATAGACCCATAAAGCTGGATAAGGGGAAGAGCTGCCTTTTCGCCAACGCCACGGCAGCCGGGAATATTATCACTTTTATCGCCAAGCAGTGCTTTAACATCTACCCATTGAGAAGGTGAAATGCCATATTCCGTTTGAAAATCTTCCATTGTAAAAACGTTATCACCACGTTTTCCTGCGACAATTTGAGCTACATCTTCATTTAATAGCTGAAATAAATCCTTATCATTGCTATAAATATAACACTTTCCTTCCTCTTGAACAGTCCATGAAAGGGATAAAGAGCCGATAAGGTCATCTGCCTCATATGGGGCAAGAGACATCTGTTTGATTGAGAGAGCATCTAATATTTTTTGACATGTTTCATATTGCTCAATAAGAGGAGGAGGAAGTTCATTACGAGTTGCTTTGTAAAAATCGTATTTTACTCGGCGGTCTGTCTCATTTCTTTTTACATCCCAAGCAACTAATGCATGTGTTACCTCATATTGTCTAAAAAGCTGAAATAGCTTTCGAAAAAATACATTTAAAGCATTAATATAGGCACCATCGATATTTTTTGTAAGATCTTCTTCATCTCGTCCATATGCTGTAGCAAAGTAACCGCGACTAAGCAAATTGAAGCCGTCAATTAACAGCAGCGTTTTTTTCTTCATTATAGTAAGCTCCTTTTGAGTTATTCCTGCTCTATTATAGAAGAAAAAGAAGAGGGAAGAAAAGGGAGATTTTATTGAAAAAATAACCAAAAAAATTATGAGAAAAAATTGTTGCTTTTATATATATTCGTATGGTAAGATTCCATATGTAAATTAACTTTATAAGAAAGTAATTACCGTAGTGAATATACAATTTTATGTAGTAAAAAAGTAGCTCTCTTAAAAAAAGAGCTTATTCTACGGTTTTTATTTAATAAAGTTAAATATAAATTTAATTAATTATTTTAAGTGAAGAAAGGAGCAAGATTATGTCAAGAGGTCGTTTAGTTTTAATCAACATCATTGGTATCATCGTTATTTTAGCATTAGTTGGAGGCGGCGGGTACTACTACTACCAAAACGCTAATTACATTAAAACAGAAAATGCACAAGTTATGGGAGATGTGAAAAGCATCACTGCTCCACAGTCAGGGAAATTAGCAGATTGGTCTGTTGAAGAAGGCGAAGATGTTTCAAAAGATAACACTGTTGCTAATGTAAATACAGGAGAGGGCAGCGTAGATGTAACAGCTCCTGAAGATGGAAAAATCGTTAAAAAAGATGTTTTAAATAATGAGGTAGTACAGCAAGGTCAAGCAGTTGCTGAAGTAGTAGATATGACTCAACTTTATGTAACAGCTAACATTGAAGAAAATAAGCTAAAAGATATTGAAAAAGGTGACGATGTAGAAGTCACTGTTGATGGTGACGAAGGTACAACAATTGATGGAAAAGTAGAAGAAGTAGGTTCTGCAACAAACTCACTTTTCTCTTTAATGCCAAGCACGAATACTGATGGCAACTATACGAAAGTAACACACACAATTCCAGTTAAAATTTCAATCTCTAACTACTCTGAGAATGTTTTACCAGGAATGAACGCACAAGTAAAAATTAACAAAAACTAATTAAGATAGATAATTTTTGAAAAGGGAAAGGAGGAAATTTAATGGCTTCATCTGTTAATGGAAACTCAGGTTCAAAAAACTCTGGTCAAGGAATGCTTCTTGCTATTGTTATGCTTGGTTTGTTCCTAGCTATTTTGAACCAAACGCTATTAAATGTAGCCTTACCCCATTTAATTAATGAATTTGGCGTAACAGCAAGCAGTGCACAGTGGCTTTTAACAGGTTATATGCTCGTCAACGGAGCACTTATTCCACTATCTGCTTTCTTAATTGAACGTTTTGGAGTTCGTAAGCTATTCCTATTTGCGATGTTTGTATTTACGCTTGGGTCGCTTATTTGTGGGATTGCAACAACGTTCCCAATTATGCTTGTTGGGCGCTTAATTCAAGCCATTGGTGGTGGTGTACTTGCACCACTTGTTATGGCAATTATTGTTCAGATTTTCCCACCAGAAATGCGCGGGAAAGGAATGGGGATCTTTGGTCTTGCGATGATGTTCGCACCGGCTATTGGACCAACTTTATCAGGTTGGGTTGTAGAAAATTATGATTGGCACCTTTTGTTTGAAGGAATGGTTCCATTAGGTGTAATCGTACTTGTTTTTGCTTTCTTTAAATTAAAAGATATTCAAGAAGGGAAAAACATTAAGGTTGATGTTTTTGGTGCGACAACTTCTTTGTTAGGTATGGCACTTCTTCTTTACGGATTTAGTGAAGCAGGTCAAGATGGATGGACAGATCCTATTGTCCTTTCAACAATGATTATTGGAGTTATCCTACTTGCGGTGTTTGCAATCCAACAATTGCGTTCACCACACCCAATGCTAGATATGCGCGTATTTAAATTTAATATTTTCACACTATCAAGCATTATTAACATTGCACTTACAATTAGCCTTTTTGCAGGTATGTATTTACTACCAATTTACTTGCAGAATATTCGCGGGTATACACCGCTTGATTCAGGTTTATTACTACTACCAGGGGCGATTATTATGCTTATTATGTCGCCGATTTCTGGTATTCTATTTGATAAGATTGGACCAAGACCGCTTGGTATTGTCGGAATGATTATTACTGTTGTTACAACGTTCCAGTTTACACAACTAACATTAACAACGTCATATGCACATCTACTAACTGTGTATATGTTCCGTTCATTCGGGATGTCGCTTCTTATGATGCCAATTATGACAGCAGGGTTAAACCAGTTGCCATCTCGTTTGAATAACCATGGTTCATCAATGTCAAATACGCTACGTCAAGTTAGTGGATCAATTGGAATTAGTCTTGTCACAACGATTTTTACAAATCGCACAACGTTCCATTTAGGTGCTTTAACTGAGAATATGAATACATCAAACACTGGTTTTATGCAAAGCTTTCATGAGCTAACAGTCAAAATTGCTTCAGCTATGCATGTGCCAATGGAACAAGCACAGCAAACAGCTGTGAAGCAAGTGTATGCTAACGCAAGTGAGCACGCTACTGTAATGGGCATTAACGATGCTTTCTTCTGGGCAACAGGAATTGCTGTTATTGGTTTGATTTTGAGCTTTTTCTTACGTGATGTTCGTAAAGATCCACAGACAAAAGAAGCAATTGAACCTGTACAAGAAGAAACAAAAATGCTTCCAGCTCCGAAAACTTCTTAATAATTTAAAGGGAAAAAGGGGGAGAAATGGTTATGAAAATTTGTATTGTTTATGATAGCGAAGGCGGACATACTGAAGAGCTTGCAAAATCAATTGCTGAAGGAGCTCGTATGGTACAAGGTGGAGAAGTTTTTCTCCGCTCTGTTCATGAAGCAAATGTAAGAGAGCTTCCAGAGATGGACGCAATTATCTGGGGATGTCCAGGGCACTTTGGAACAATCAGTTCAGGCTTAAAAGCTTGGATTGATAAGCTTGGATATCTTTGGGCAGAAGGGAAATTAATTAATAAAGTTGGAGCTGTATTTTGCACAACAGCTACAACACATGGTGGACTTGAAGCTACAATGCTTAATTTAATTACACCAATGCTTCATCAAGGTATGATTATTACAGGTCTTACTGGAAATATACCAGAAAATGCCCTTTACGGTTCTTACTACGGCGTAGGCATTACTTGTCCTGTTGAAAGCAATGGTCTTCTTTCTGAAGAGGATAAACAGCTAGGAATGGCACTAGGAAAACGTGTTGCAGGAGTAACAGCTAAATTCAAAGGTCAGCAACTGTAGGTGATTATATGTTAACAATTATAATCATTGCGGTTATTGCTGTTGTACTTATTGCACTTATTGTTTCTGTGAATATTAGAAGTCTTTCTCGTTCGAATGAGAAAAAAGCAGTGAAAACTCAGCCTTCCGAAGAAAGTACACAACAACCAACGGAAACGAAGAAAAGTGAAGAGCCTGCTGTTGAAAAACGTGAAGAGCCAAGAGCTGTAAAAAGAGATTCAAACGAAATGAACGATAATGCGTACCGCCAAGCGCTAAAGAACATGAGTGATAAAGAAAAGAAACCAGAGTCTTCATCATCATCATCATCTAGTGAAATGAACGACGATGCTTTTCGACAAGCACTCAAATCTATGAATAAAAAAGATAATGAATAGCGATGGAGAAGGGATGAGACAGGATGGCTAACGGAGAAACGATTAATAAAGCCCACAAAACGATGATGAGTATTACAAAGAAAATCAGGTTATCGGCTAAGCATAATCTTCATCCTTATAACATCACGCCCCTTCAGTTTCAAACGTTGTTTTTACTTGACTGTGAACGTTCTCTTTATGTGAAAGAACTTGTTACAGAGCTTAATATTAAGCCAAGCGCTGCAACTCTTATTGTGGATCGTCTTAGTGAACAAGAACTTGTGCATCGCTATCATGATAAGAAAGATCGCCGCATGGTTAAAGTAGAACTTGCTACAAAAGGACGTGCGCTTGTGCGAGAAGTAAAAGGTAAGCATTTAGAAATGCTAACAGCCTATTTCTCTGTTCTAGCGCCAAAAGAGCAAGAAACGTTGGTGGATTTGCTCGGCAAATTAGAGAAGAATATCCCTGTCGCTTAAAAAAACGCGTGCCTGTTGGCGCGCGTTTTTTTATATAGATACTTCTTTTATAGGTTCTGCGCTTTTTTCTTCATCAGGTTCTTCTATTCTTCTTAGAATTTCACCTTTTATAAAAGGAAGAGAACTCCCTATTAGAAGGAGGATAGCCGGAAGAAAGGTCAAGCTGAATGAGAATATAAAAGCGATCAGCGCACAAGAAGCAATTGAAAGAGAAAATGCTTTAATATGCACAGGAGACAAAATCAACAAAACCATCGTAATGCTTGCAATAAGACAAAGGTAGCTCCCAGAAATTCCACTATACTGCCCTGTTGCTTGAAGATTAACGAGTAAAAGGCCGATATAAAAAAGAAGAAAACCACCTACGCTGTTTAAAATAAAGCTTTCTTTTTTTATATTATATCCGCGTTTCTTTTGAAGAAAGACTCCAACTGTGAGTAAAAGAGAAAGACAGAAGGCAAAAGGAATAAAAGTAAGGAAACTATACAGAGCGCTAATAACCTCAAGCAATACAAAAACTCCTTTCTTGCATTGTTTATTAAATATATGTGAAAAACAAAAAGAAAAGTACCTTGTTTTTACTAGTTTCTTGTCTTGTTCTTTTTCCCTTTTTTTCGTTTTTTAAGCTTTTTTTCATAGGACAAAAAGAGCAGGACTTTACAGAAAGAACAAGAATATAAAAAGTACGTAAGTTGGTAGAAAGCGTTTTCTCGAAAAGGAGGAGTACAGTGAAAAAAAAGCTTTTAAAATGGGGAATAGCTCTTTTAGCTTTAAGCTTTGTCATGCTAGGAGGAGAAAAGAAAACAGAGGGAGCATTCTCGCCTGTTGTGAAAGGGGCTCATGGTGTAGAAGTTACTGTATTTGATGGGAAAGAAGGAAGGTTTCTTACAACAGTAAATAGTGAGCAGTATCAAAAGGCTGCACTTTTTGGAAACGAAAGCTTAATTCCTTATAAATGGGGAAGCAAAACAGACAATACGGGATGGTATGACTACTATAAGCCCCAACAGATAACGGGAAGGGAAATAAGGGGGAACTTTGACGATTCAAAATTTATCATTCGGGTGCCAGACAAATGGAATGGAAAACTGGTTGTTTCTGCTTCACCAGCTACACGAAATGAAACAAGTACAGATTTGTTGTTTAGCGACTATATGTTAGGAAAAGGATACGCTTATGCAGTAACAGATAAAGGAACACAGGGGGAGATTGATCCTAATGATGCTCTTGGCAAAGTGAAAAATGCGCTTGTTTCAGAGGAAGATAGCATAAAAGAATGGAACAAGCGATTTCGGCAGGTAACAAAAGCTGCACAAACCTATTTAGTGAACAATCATGCTTCATCTCTGATTAAAAAAGGAGATAAATCAAATAGCGCGAGTAAGCTTATTACAAAAAATCATAAAGTTCCAACATATGCTATTGGAATTTCTAACAGTGGCTATGTTGTTCGCTATGCCCTTGAGCATGATGGAGTAAAATACAGCGGAGAGCCACCTTTATATGATGGTGGGGTAGATTGGGAAGGTGTTCTTTGGCAAAGTAACAACGATAATTTAATTACTTCTCTTACAGACGTTGTAAACAATGCTGAACCTGCTCTATATGGAGAAGGAAAGGAAAAGCAAAAAGCAATAAAAAGAATGTATAAGGCAGGATTACCAAAAGGATCTGAAGAACTCTGGCCTTACCATGATTTAGCGTACTGGTTTGTTACGCTAAATATATACCGAGATGAATTCGATCCTAACGCTCCAAAAAAATTAGCGTGGGAAGATTATTTAACGATCATAAACGGAGTACGTGATCGCTCAAATGACCATATTTTTAAAAACTATAACTATTTCAAGCGTCCTAAACAAGTAAGAAAGAACGTGGCCCAGATTGAGAATACAGGAAACATCCAGGCGCCTCTTATTAGCATAGCTGGATCGCTTGATGCTCTCATTCCACCAAGCATTCATGCAGATCCGTATAAAAAGCTCGTAAAGAAAAATAAAAAGGACCATATACACCGCCTTTATACGATTGAAAATGGCAATCATGTTGATAGCCTTGTTTGGGATCCAAGTGCTGATTCAAAAAAGAAGCTTCAGCCACTTCTTCCTTATGCACATCAGTCATTTGATTTATTAGTTAATTGGGTAGAGAAAGGGACGCCGCCACCATCAAGCGGTACAATTCAAGCACCTACAAACCCTCTTCATGTAAGAGATATTGTAACAGGTAAAGAAAAAGATCCTTCTATGTAAATAAAGCTTAGAGCAAACAGTCTTGTTTTGATAAAAGCAAGTCTGTTTGTGTTTTGGGGTAGATTGATGAAAGTGTATGCCCTTAATAAGGCAAGATGGGAGCTGAAACTTTCAAAAAAGTTTGAAATACGATACAATAAAAGTAAACCTTATTACAGAAGGTTTCAAAAATACTCCAGCATATGCGAGGAGCTTTATTTTTACAAGATTATAGTGTTCAAGTGGTATAAAAACGATTCAGCAACTAAATATTATGATGAGAAAGGAGAGGTGTTTATGAAACAAGTATCCTTTTCGCTGTTACCTAGACAAGCAGGAACGTATAAATCACTTGTTGATTCATCTATGCAGTCTAAAATTTTGCGGAATTATATTTTACATGAATATCAACTGCCAGAGCAGCTTAGCATTATTAATGAAGGTGATAAGAAAGGATTAAAACTTGAGAAATTTTTATTTGATGAACCTACAAATATAAGACTAAATGAACTTGTAAAAGATGTTCGGAAAAACGGTTATATTGCAAATAGATCTTCTCTTATGAGACATATTTTATCCCAGCTTATCACAAATTTAAAGAAAAACAGCACCATCCCTCCAAAAGAAAGGGCTGTGCGCCCACTCAACTTTTATTTTAAAAAAGGGACAAAAGAAGTACTAGAGCAGTTCGTATCTTTTCGCAATCGAAATGCCGTTATTGAGCGATTTATCCTTGAGGACTACAAGCCAAGTGATGTGAAACACCTTCTTGATAAACCAAAAGAACTAGAACAAATGAGAATAGGTGTTGATAGGAAAGCAATTGAAAAGCTTGATGAATTTGTTGAAAACATCGCACAAAAAGGTGTTACAAGAACAGCTCTTATGCGTGACGTTGTTGAAAATATTATTGCTAAATTGTCAAACACAGATACACGGAAGCTTATTGCAGAAGCCCGTTTGCAAAATGCTCTTTTTGAATATGAGCAAGCATTTGGGAAAGATGTGCTAAGAGAACAACTCTACAAATATGTCACATATGATGAATCAGACCCTGTTCATTAAAAGTTAATAAAAAGAGACTTATAAAGAAGGAAAAAGGAATGATTTTAAAATCATTCCTTTTTTTTGTATAAAGGGATTGACTATCATATTAACAATGTTAATATTGATGTTGTTAATATGAAAGGGGAATTGTTGATGAATATTAAACACGTTATACTAGGATTTTTACTGGAGGAGCCAATGAGCGGATATGATTTAAAAGGGAAGATAGAAAACTCTGTTTCCTATTTTTTTGATGCTTCCTTTGGGGCTATCTATCCAGCACTCAAGCGACTTGAAAAAGAACAGCTTATTTACAAACAAATTATTCAACAAGATGGAAAGCCTAATAAAAACCTATTTGCGATAACTGAACAAGGAAGAGAAGAGTTTTTACGTTATATAGAAAGTCCGCTTCATCCAACGCTTATTCGTTCAGATTTGCTTATTCGCATCTTTTTTGGAAGGCATACGAGCAGGGAAAAGCTAATAGAGTGGCTATTAGTAGAAAAACAGAGAGCGAGCAGACAAGCTGAACAACTAACAAGTTTGAATGAAAAATACCCTGAAATGGAACGTTATCGAAAAATTACGCTTCTCTACGGAATTGATGAAGCGCTATTTACGTTAGAGTGGATTAACAAGGAACTAGCTTCTTTAGAAAAAGAGGAATAGAGATGAAAGAAAAACGAATTGTATTCATCATGTGTATTGGAATGTTTCTATGCATGTTAGATTCTACTATTATGAACATTACGCTGCCAGCCATCCAAAATGATTTAGGCACAACGCTTGAACAAAGCTCATGGATGTTGAATATCTATACGATGACAATTGCTGTGTTAGCTATTCCACTTACTCGTTATGCCACAATGGTGGGGAAGAACAAAGTATATATAGGAGGGCTACTTTTATTTGGACTTGGTTCCTTACTATGTGGGTTTTCTTCAAACGGTACATTTTTAATTTTTTCTCGTTTTGTTCAAAGCTTAGGAGCCGCTGCTCTTATTCCTTTAAGTCTTGTTATTAGTATAAGTGCTCTTCCTAATACAAAACGTGCTTTTGCGTTAACGCTGCTAGGAGCTACGCAAGGCCTTTCCACAGCTCTTGGCCCTTCAATAGGAGGAGCTATTACAGAATTACTAAGCTGGCACTGGGTTTTTTACATAAATATCCCTCTCTGTTTAATAGGAGTACTCGCATGTCTACGTTTTCTAAATATGAAGAATGAAGAGAAAGTAAAAGCAAAAATGGATGGTGGTGGCCTTCTTTTTTCGACCGTTTTTTTATTTTCTGTGACTCTCGTGCTCATTAAAGGAAATGAGTGGGGCTGGAACAGCGGCTATGGGTGGAGCTGTTATATCTTAGGTTTTCTATCTTTCATTTTCTTTATTTTTATAGAAAAGAGAGTGAAAAGCCCAATGATTGATTTCTCACTTTTTAAAGATCGACTTTTTCTCGGTTCTATTTTTACCGCTTCAACAGGTTACCTTTTTTTAATAGGTGTTATGGTTCTTTTACCTCAGTTTCTGACACGCTTTCAAGGGAAAAGCGAGCTTGAAGCAGCTTTTCTTGTAACACCTGTTTCAGCAGCTATCTTTCTTTTTTCTCAATTTGTAGCTCTTATGGTGAAAAAAATAGGATTTATTATTCCTGTTGTCATTGGTTTTTGTACGATGGGGATTGCATATTATTTACTATCAAAACTGACTGTTGAAAGTACATCACAACAAATTGTAACGTTGTGTATTCTACTTGGAATAGGATTTAGTTTTCTTATTGCGACTTCTACGATTGCAAGTACTTCTAACTTTGAAGGAGAACTGTTAGCTTCTTCGCAAAGTGTCTTCTCGATGCTTCGCGGTGTTGGAACTGTTCTTGCTGTAGCTATCTTTGTTGGTTCTTTAACAGCACAAATGAACACCGAAAAACAGAAAGTCGTAAATTATGCACAAGGGGTACTTGAAAAATCAAACTTGATTCAAAATAAAGAAGAATTGTTAGAACTAACAAGCAACGTAATCGATGAAAACAACGAGATGACGCAAGAAGAACTTATTAAAAGTTCCATACATAGTAAGTTTGGGAATCAAAATGAAAAAGAAAATGTTCAAGAAGCTCTTGCGGTTAAAAGGGAGCTACAAAATTATGTTGCTGATGTTTCTAAAGAAGCAAAATATAAAATGGGAGAAAGCTTCGGCAATTTATATGGAACGGCATTTCCTTTTCTTTTCCTCTGTGCTTTTCTTAGTCTTTTTTTATGCTTTCCCTTTATCAAAAGAAGAGTCCGATAATAGAAATCTCCTTTGAAAACAGAGGAGGTTTTTTCTTTCTCTTTTTTCTTCCTCTTTTAACAAAATCTACAACATCTATTAAAACTAGCTTAATATATCAGCGATATAGTAAAGACCATAGAAAGATTCTGGTAGAAGTTAGCTAAAAATACCTCTTTTTACTAATGGTGTTTTTAAAAAAGTAAAATATTGTAACAAGCACTGTTCGGCTAGTTGTTGGAACGGTTGGAATAGAAGTTAGAGGAGGATGTAAGTTGATTACATTAAATGAAATTTCAAAAGTGTATGCTAACTCACAGAAGAGGGCAGTAAATGCTGTTTCTGCAACAATTGAAAAAGGAGAATTTTTCGTTCTTGTCGGTCCGTCAGGTTGTGGAAAGAGTACGCTTCTTCGCATGTTAGCGGGTCTTGAAGACATTACAGATGGAAGCATGTATATAAAAGGAGAGTATGCAAACTTTTTGCCACCTAAAGATCGTCATCTTGCAATGGTATTTCAGAATTATGCTCTTTATCCTCATTTAACTGTAGGGGAGAATATTATTTTTGGCCTCAAAGTCCGAAAAGTTAAAAAGGATGAGCGAGAAAAAAGACTGAAAGAGGCTGCAGAAATGGTGGGATTAACAGAATACTTAAAGGTAAAGCCAGGGCAGCTTTCAGGTGGACAGCGTCAGCGTGTTGCTTTAGCTCGAGCTATCGTAAGCCAAACGCCTATTTGCCTTATGGATGAACCACTTTCTAACCTTGATGCTAAGCTTAGGGGGCAAATGAGAATTGAAATTAGGGAAATTCAGCAGCGGCTTGGTATTACAATGATTTACGTTACACATGATCAAATTGAAGCAATGACAATGGGAGATAGAATCATGGTTCTAAACAATGGGGAAGTTCAGCAAATTGGAACTCCACTTTGTATTTATAATGAGCCTGAAAATGAATTTGTTGCCTCTTTCATTGGATCACCATCCATGAATATCGGAAAAGGAACTTTTATAGATAACGGAGTAGAAATAGGAGATTTTCATATCCCTTTTTATAGTAATAAGAGAAGGGGAGTAAAAGTAGGAATTCGCCCTGAACATATTCAACTAGATGAGAATGGGCAAGAAGTTACGATTCATTCTGTTGAAGTATTAGGTTACGAATCCATTATTAATTTCTATATGGGAGAGTCCGTTTGGAAAGCAAAAGTTTCTTCCCAAGTGATGTTAGGAAAAGGGGACAAGATAAAACTTGGTTTCCCTTTAGATAAACTTTATTACTTTGATGCAGAAACTTCAAAACGCATTCTTATACAAGAAATGAAGGAAATGGTGGGCGTGTAATGGAACTTGCTAGAAATATAAATCAAGAACCAAAGTCTAACAAGGTGTCAGTAAGAAAATCTGATTTAAAAGTAGGGCTCCTTTTTCTTGCTCCCTCTATTTTGCTGTTTTCTGTTTTTCTTTTTTATCCGCTTGTAAGAACCGTCTACTATAGCTTTCATATTACAGATATAACAGGAGAACAAAGCGTTTTTGTAGGAATGGAAAATTATCTGTTTTTATTTCAAGACCCCGTCTTCTATGAGAGTTTGAAAGCTACTTTCCTATTTGTACTCTATACTGTGCCAACAAGCATTGGAGCAGCTCTTTTTCTTGCGCTTCTCTCAAATGAAAAACTAAAAGGGATTGGTTTTTTTAGAGTAATTTTCTCCTCTACAATGGGCATATCAGCAGCGGCAAGTGCTGTTATTTGGCTGTTTTTATTTCACCCAAGCGTTGGCTTTTTTAACAACGTATTACATTCACTAAACTTACCTCTTGTTCAGTGGCTTATCAATCCAGGTTGGGCGCTTTTATCTGTGTCTATCACAACCATATGGATGAACCTTGGGTTTTCGTTTTTGATTTTACTGGGTGGTCTGCAAAATATTGATCAAACATTATATGAAAGTGCAGCTATTGACGGCGCTGGGTATTTTACTAGACTATGGCGCATTACTCTTCCATCCCTTTCTCCGACGCTCTTTTTCATTACAACTGTTACGCTTATTAACGCATTTCAAAGCTTTGGGCAAATTGATATTTTAACAGGAGGAGGGCCAAATGATGCGACAAACTTACTTGTCTACTCCATTTATAAGGAAGCCTTTGTTAACTATCACTTTGGAACAGCAAGTGCACAGGCCATTGTACTTTTTGTCTTCATCTTCATTCTTACCATTTTGCAGTTCAAATTTGCTGAACGAAAGGTGCATTATCAATGAGAGAGAAAAGGAGAAAGAGATTTATTTTTTATACACTATTAATTATTAGCGCTCTCTTTACCTTTTTTCCAATCTTCTATGCTATTTCTGTGAGCTTTATGAGTGAGGGAGATGTAAGAGGGAGAAAATTGTGGCCATCAGATTTTACACTTTCTAACTATGGAAATGCTTTTGAACAAATGCCTCTTCTTCATTACTTAAAAAATAGTTTTATTGTTTCATCAGTTGTGATGATCGGTCAGCTTGTTTTATCAAGTCTAGCAGCTTATACATTTGCTTTTCTGCAGTTTAAAGGCAGAAATGTACTATTCTTTATTTTTATTTCTACAATGCTCATTCCTTGGGAAGCTACGATGATTCCGAACTTCCTTATGGTTCAAGGTCTTGGTTGGACGAACTCTTATGCTGGCTTAACTATTCCTTTTTTCGCAACAGCTTTTGGCATCTTTTTATTAAGGCAGCATTTTCTTACTGTTCCATATGAACTTCGAGAGGCATCTTTAATTGAAGGATTGGGACACTTTGGTTTTTTAACGAGAGTTGTTGTGCCTTACTGTAAAACAAGTTTTATTACGCTTGGTGTATATAGTTTTCTTACAACATGGAACATGTACCTTTGGCCACTTCTTGTCACAAGCGATGACAGTGCAAGAACGGTTCAAATTGGAATGAAGCAGCTTCGTTCTCAAGAAGTTGCAACAGATTGGGGAGGTGTTATGGCAGGGGCTACGATTATTGTAATTCCAACGTTAATACTTTTGTTTTTAGGACAAAAACAGCTACAGCAAGGGTTAACAAAAGGAGCCATTAAATAAGGGAAGGAAAGGTGAAAGTTATGACGCTTTTGAAAAAAGGTACGGCCGTGTTGGCGGCTGGAGTTATGGCCATGAGCTTAGCGGCCTGTTCCTCTAATAGTAGCAATGGAAATGCAAGTGAAAAAAAAGAGGTAGCTCCTGTTGAAAAAGAAGGAGATAAAACGGTTGTTAGGTTTTGGCATGCTATGGGTGGGGATACCCAAAAAGTATTGGATGATATTGTACAAGATTATAATGAATCACAAGATAAATATGAGATTAAAGCGGAATTTCAAGGCACATATGAAGAATCTTTAACAAAGTTTAGAAGTACAAAAACATCGAAGACCGCTCCTGCTCTTGTCCAATCAAGTGAAATTACAACGAAATATATGATTGACAGCGGGAAAATTACCCCTGTGCAAGAGTGGATAGATAAAGATAATTATGACACGTCTCAGCTAGAAGAAGCCATCACAAACTATTACACAGTGGACGATAAAATGTATTCGATGCCTTTTAACTCGTCTACACCTGTTTTAATTTATAACAAAGACGCATTTAAAGAAGCTGGATTAGATCCTGAAAAAGCGCCGCGTACATATTCAGAATTGCAAAAAGCAGCAAAAGCTTTAACAAAGAAAGAAGGAAATTCCACAAAGCAATACGGGTTTTCAATGCTTAACTATGGATGGTTCTTCGAGGAACTTCTCGCAACGCAAGGTGGACTTTATGTTGATCAAGAAAACGGTCGCGAGGGTACAGCAGAAAAAGCAAAATTCCAAGGAAAAGAAGGAGAGCGCGTTTTTAATTTATTAAATGATATGAATAAAGAAGGATCTCTTGGAAACTATGGTACAAATTGGGACGATATTCGAGCAGCCTTTCAGTCAAAGCAGGTTGCGATGTATTTAGATTCTTCAGCGGGCGTTCGGAATACCATTGATACAGCAGACTTTAACGTTGGTGTTGCTTATATTCCTCATCCTGATGAAGTAGATCCAGAAGGTGTTATTATTGGAGGAGCATCTCTATGGATGACAAATATGGTAAGTGATGAAACACAGCAAGGAGCTTGGGACTTTATGAAGTATCTTGCTACAAAAGAAGTACAAGCAAAATGGCATACAGGAACAGGATATTCATCAATCAATCCTGATGCTTATAAAGAAGAGCTTGTGAAAGAGCAATATAAAAAATATCCACAGCTTCAGGTAACCGTTGAACAACTTCAATCAACAAAGAAATCTCCTGCAACGCAAGGAGCTCTTATTACAGTGTTACCAGAGTCTCGTGAAGCCATTGTTAAAGCTTTAGAATCGATGTATGGAGGAAAAGATCCGAAACAAGCTCTTAAAGAAGCAGCAGAAGCAACAGAGAGAGCAATGAAGCTTTCAAATCGTACAGCTCAAAAATAAAGGATAAAGATGTCGGTCTTATAAGACCGGCTTCTTTATCTTTTTGTATGATTAAATCCGTTATCTTGCCATTTTTAATATTGAATCATCTAAAAAGAAGACGGCTAAAGCGGAAGTAAGTACATTGTCTGTACCAGAACTTTTTCGACGAGCAGCAGAAAAAGTGAAAGAACTAAAGATTACAAACGGATTTTGCCCTTAAGGAAAGGCAAAAAGAGTATGGTCGTTCGCGCCTTTACGGTTCTTCATGGCGAATTTGAGCTGAAATATTACTGAAAAAGGAATTTTTTAAAACTTTCTTAGAAGTTAAAGATGAGATGACTCTTAAAAAAACTGAAGAAGGGGAGATTGATTAACTGACGGCTAATTCAAAAACTATGATTTGATCTACTTCATTACATAACTTTTGTTCTGTTCTTTTAAATAATATGAAGATAGGAAAAAGAACAGTGTATGATAGCAAGGACAAGTTTTTCTACGCACGGGATGTTTTGACTGATTTTACACCTCTATGCCAAAGTCACTCTTCTAATCAAGAGAGGCTTTTTTTATTTCTTCTTCATCCTTTCACTGAAAATGCTCGTTAAAGTGGATATGTTTTAGAGAACGTTTGTAATTAATTGTAGACTTAAACAGACATTAAAAAGATTGTATTCCTCTTAGAATTAATCAGTTTGTAAAAAGTACACTTTTATGGACGTTCACTTTGCGAACTGTCTGGTTGTGGTCACTTTTTATGGAGTTAAAAGGTAATTGTTGGATATTCAAATTATACTCGTTCATAATATAAAAAACGCCACCTCATTATTATTAAACAGGTTTGCGCTTTTTTTCTACTTGGAACATATTTTATGTAAATTAAAACTGTATAAAGTATACATACTGAACATTAATCATTTTTTGATAAAATGGTATTTAATACAAGAGGAATTACTAGCAATATAATTATAGGAGCTATATTAGTGTGTCTTAGTATCCTACTAACATCTATTCAAATTAAAAAGAGGAAAAGAAATAGCACAATAAAGAAGGGCTGAACATTGCAAATATTGGTCAGCCCTTTCCTTCTATCTTAGTAAATAAGATATTTAGAAAAGTTGAAAATGCTATTAAAAATATTTTTGTTGATTATTCAATCACCTTAATCCAACCTTCAGGAGCTTTAATACGACCTAATTGGATTCCGGTAAGTGTATCATATAACTTCTTAGTTATTGGCCCCATCCCTGTCATACTGTTTGGAAAGCATATTTCGTTTCCATGATCATTTATTTTACCTACAGGGGAAATAACGGCTGCTGTTCCACACAAACCACATTCAGCAAAATCTTTTACTTCCTCAAAGTATACTTCTCTTTCCTCTACTTCAAGTCCAAGATATTCCTCTGCAATTAACATTAGAGAACGACGGGTAATAGAAGGAAGAATGGTTTCTGATTTTGGTGTAACGACTTTATTGTCCTTTGTAACAAATATAAAATTGGCCCCGCCTGTTTCCTCTACTTTCGTCCTAGTTGCGGAATCCAGATACATATTTTCATCAAACCCATTTTCATTTGCTGTTACGAGACCATGAAGACTCATAGCATAGTTAAGGCCTAACTTAGCATTCCCGGTTCCATGAGGAGCAGCACGGTCAAAATCACTAACACAAAGAGTAAGGGCTTTTGCTCCATCCTTAAAGTAGGGACCAACCGGTGTAGTAAATATTCTGAACTGGAATTCCTCAGCAGGTTTAACTCCAATAACTGGATTAGTTCCAAACAGATACGGACGAATATATAATGAACCCCCAGATCCGTAAGGTGGTACATATGGAACGTTCGCTTTTACCGTCTGTACCACGGCATCCACAAACCGATCTTTTGGAAATGGAGCCATATGTATTCTCTTTGCAGAATCTTCTAAACGCTGGGCATTTAGCTCAGGTCGAAAAATAACAATTTTTCCATCTTGTGTGGCATATGCTTTCATCCCTTCAAAGCAAGTCTGAGCATACTGAAGTACACCTGCAGATTCGTTTAAAACAATAGTATGATCCTCTGTTAAGATTCCTTCATCCCAATTTCCATCTTTAAAATTAGCAACATATCGTTTGTCTGTCTTTCTATAAGTAAAACCTAGGTTCTCCCACTCCGTTTTTACCTTTTCCATTTTTCCCATCTCTCTTTCTTTATGGTGGATTCATTTTTCCGTAATTTTAACGTTTGCATTTCTACAATAGTTATTTAAATTAGAGGAATAATCTAACTATTTTTCGTGTAACCTTTTCTATCCCATTTTATTTAACAAGGTTATTTATAAATATTAGCTTAAGTTTCTCCTTTAGTGACGATCATCCCCCTCATCAAACAGTAGTAGAATGGTATTGGCCAAATTTCTTACAAGTGTCATGTTATGCTGAACTATATGTTTTATATTAGTTTGTCATATATATAACACTCAACACCTTTCTATAACACTTGAAAAAGTTATTTCACACCTTTGAGGCCATTTGTATCTTGTTCTGTAATAGTTTTAGATTATTCCTCTCTTCTTTCTCACAATCTGTTTTATTTTTTAAGGAATAACTCAATTTAAAAAGTAGGTCTATTTTCACTTATTTTTTGGGATAAAATTGTAGCATGAAAGATATTACATAATGTTGTAATTCCATGAGTTAATAACTCCTCATTTATATAAGAGTAACTAATCCGTAAATGATTATTTTCTTGCCCTACTGGATAACATGCTGATCCCGGTAAAAATGTAATCTGTTGTTTTTTTGCTTCTGATAAAAGAAGGTGACTATCAATCCAAGAAGGCAAACTAATCCATAAATTTAATCCTCCCTCTGGTATTGTCCAAGATACACCCTCAGGAGCAAGATTTGTAAGTAAATCAAGAGCTAAATCTCTTCGGATTTTTAGAGCAGTCCGCAACTTCTCTGAGTGGTCTATCATTCTTTTAGAGTTTATTAAGGGAAGAATTGCCTTTTGTGTGAGTAAAGGACTTCCTAAATCAGCATTCGCCTTTGCAGCTAATAAACGGGTGAAAATGGAGCCAGAAGCTGTTAATATTCCTATTCTACAACTTGGTGCAATCGTTTTACTTAATCCTCTTAAATAAATCACATTACCGAACTGATCCATACTTTTAAGGGAAACAGGTGGTTTTTTTTCAAAATAAATCTCACTGCACGGATCGTCCTCTACAATAATACAATGGATGCTCCTGGCTATATCAAGTAATTGCTTACGTCGTTTTAGAGACATAACAACACCTGTTGGATTATGAAACGTAGGAACCGTAAAGATAACTTTTGGTTTATGTTTTTCACATACATTTTGGAGTATATCTATTCTCATGCCATCTTTATCAACAGGCACCGTGAGTATGGTGGCACCTCTTCCACGAAAAATATCAATTGCCCCCGGATAGGTAGGTGCTTCCATTACCACCACATCACCAGGTCCAACAAATGTACGGGCAATAAGATCAATACTTTGTTGAAGACCACTTGTAACTAAGATATTTTCTGGTGTAGAGATAACCCCTGATCTTTTTAAATACGTAGACATTTCGCTCCTTAGTTGACTATCACCTTGAACATTTCCATATATAGACAATAACTCTGGGTTATCTGAAAGAACCTGTTGAACCTCATGCTCGAAATATCTATTTGGAAGAAGTTTAGGATCTATCATGGAAGATGAAAGGTGAACTTTTTGAGGAGCAATATGATAACGAGCAAACTGGGATCTAGGTAAATAATCTTGAAGCGATAATTGCCAATCATATGAAGGAATTTCTTCTTTTTCTAGCCTCGTCTCGTTCATTTTCACTTTTACAAAAGTACCTTTTCCTTGGATAGAAGTAGCAAAACCTTCTTGTTCTAATTGTTTGTATGCCTTGACAGCTGTAACCAAACTTACTTCCAGTTGTTTGGAAAGGCTGCGTACAGAAGGCAACTTCGATCCTTCTTCCAAAAGCCCTGAACGGATTCGGTCAACAATGGATTGATATATTTGTCTAGATAGTGATTCTCCTCTATTTCTTTGAATATCAATTTGTACCATAAATCCTCCTGAGTGTTATACATGTAGTTAGTGTTATAGTTTTATTTCATATAGTAGATGTTAATAAAGTTATTTTAACACTTGAATGAAATTTAATCATTCTATTCTTATATGAGAACAAAACGCTAATAAATAAATCTTAATACAGAATGTTCTAGAGAAGAAAACACAGAGGTTAAGTGTTATAGAAGTGTGTTGAGTGTTATACATGCGTTGAAGTAATATAGCACTTATAGTTGAACAAAGCATGACACTTGGAAGGGGATGGGATAGAAATGGATTAAGATGATTGAATAATCTAATTCACAGAGAACAGAAAAAAATGGAGGAGTAACTTGTGAATCAAAAACGGTTATTACTAACTTACGGTTTAGTATTTTTTGTTACGGCTGTTTGGGGACTTAATCTTGTTATAATTAAAGTATTGGTGGAAGATTTACCTCCTCAAACCATGACAGCATTTCGAATTATGATGGCTGGGATTACAGCATTAATCATAATCGTTCTGAGAAAATCATTTCGCCGTTTATCAAAAAAGGAATGGATCTATACGTTACTTGGGATGTTATTTGGTGTCATTCTACATCACTTGCTTATAGCAATAGGGTTAACAATGAGTGATGCTTCGAATGCTTCTTTAATTCTTGCATTAGTTCCACTCACAACAGCAATACTTGCTGTTCTCTTTTTAGGTGAACAATTAACAAAATTGCGAATGGTTGGTTTTATTCTAGCATTAACTGGTGTCTTCTTTATTCAGGGCGGTTCATTTAGTAATATGCAATTATCTCAAGGAGACTTAATTTTATTTATTGCCATGGTTGTCCAAGCCATTAGTTTTATTTTCGTAAAAAAGGCAACAGCAACACTCGATTCAAAACAGGTAACGACAATAATGTACCTAGCTGGCTCAATTGGTTTGTTAATTATTAGTTTTATAACTGAACCCGAAGGAGTCAGTGAAATGACTTCAGCATCTTTATTTACTTACTTTTTATTTATCGTATCAGGGTTAGTGGCAACAGGAGTGGGATATATAGTTTTTAATGCAGCTATTCAGAAGATAGGTGCAGGACAAACAGCCATATTTAATAACTTTGTTCCATTTTTTGGCCTTGTATTTTCAGCTCTTTTTTTAAACGAAACAATTACAACTTCACAATTAATTGGATTTGCATTTATTGTATCTGGGGTTCTATTTGGCACGGGTTATATTGAAAAAATAAGGATAAACAGG
The DNA here is from genome assembly GCF_057808375.1 of Priestia sp. TRM10. NCBI lineage: Bacteria > Bacillati > Bacillota > Bacilli > Caryophanales > Bacillaceae > Priestia > Priestia sp. TRM10. The sequence continues at coordinate 171,181 of NZ_JBJZOT010000015.1, read as the reverse complement.
CGTAGAAAGCTTAATAATACAAAAAAGAGTATAGGGTAACTTACACTCTTTCCTAGTATTGGCAATTTCAGTTCTTGTTTATCAATCTAGATCAAAAGGTGTTATAGATATTAATAAAGAATATTTCACTTCAAGTGAATAGGTTTACAGCACTTACAGGTAGTTAGTACTTACTCTATATCGTACTCATACGACAGCTAAGAATGTTCTTAAAAAGAGAGCGTGTTAATAGAGCTATGGAAGGTATCACGGGTACAGTATTGTTAGTATTCGGTGTAAGATTATTCTTCGAAAAATAACTTTTATCAGTATTAATTTGAGAAATAATCAAGCTCCTATATAGTTGATTATTTCTCTTTTACATTTAGGGTATTACCATTCTAAACTCTCTAAGAATGATAGGATATCATGATGAATCTCTTCTTTATCTGGACCTAATGTCATCAAATGTTTTGAATTGGAATAACCTTTTACACTTCTATGGTGTGTAGATACATTTTTATATATATAATGAGCACTTTCTTTATATAATGGTTCATCTAACTCTCCATATAATATACGTATAGGCTTCTTAATTCTTAACAATCCTTCCATAGTCAAATCAATATATTCTTTAAATTGTAATAGACTACTAAATGAAGATGTTTCTAATTCATCTAATTCACGAGATATTTGTTGCTTTTCTTTTCCTTCTAATTGCTTATAAGTTAATGCATAATTTAATACACGTTTTTTTAATGAATCTACATCTTTCTTATATGGAACAGACATGGTGACTATCCCAGTAACATTCATTTTTCGGCCTACATTTAAAGCAAAAATACCCCCTAATGACACACCAATCACAGCAATATTTTGATAGCCCTCATTCTTTAAAAAATTGTAACCATTTTTTACGCTTTCCCACCAATCTCTTGGACTTGTAAGGATTAAATGTTCAGCCGACTGACCATGACCCTCATATAAAGGGGCAAAGCATGTATAATTTTCACTATTTAAAAACCTAGCTAATTTTTTTACATCAACTGTATTGCTAGTGAAAGAATGTAATAACAAAACAGCTTTTGAGCCGCCTTTTAAGAAGAAAGCTTTCGGTTTGGAAAATTCCACCATAAATCATTACCACCTTTGAAATTTACATACTAAACTTCTCCTATTGCCTCAAATCTATAATGCGTATGATATGTAATATTATCACAACAATCCTTTCTTATATATAAAAGGAGCGCAAACCCGTTGTTACCCAACGGGTTTGCACTCTTTTTGCTCCCTCGAACATGTTTATGTAAACCAGATTTGCATATCACATGTATTTCCTGTTAAGTGTCTTTCCTTTTCTTATACATCCTTTTATGAAAGGAAAGAGTATTTTATCTATACTCTAAGTAATTTAAAAATTGTTTGCTAGCAAGAGATAAAGTTTGGTTTTCCCTGTATGCCAACCCAATTTTTCGGTAAGCAGGTACTTCCAATTCTTTTGTGATAACGTCGTAAGGAATGCGTTGTAAAATTAATTGCGGTAAAATACTAATACCTAAACCACTCTCTACCATAGCCATAATGGCATAGTCATCCCATGTCGTAAAATTAATCTTAGGACAAATATTCCACTTTTTAAACAGTTTAGCCACATCAGAATTCCCTTCTTTTTCTAACAAGATAAAAGATGACTCAGAAAGTTCAGCAATTGGAATCTTTTCGAAATCTGCAAGAGGATGGCTTTCAGGCAATACAACAACTAGATTATCTTGTTCTATAAATGTTGTTTCCAATTCTGGAAGCGTAGGAAGTCGTAAAAAACCAAAATCTACACGCCCTTCTATAATCCACTTTTCTATCTCGTGGTAATCACCTAAAAGTAATTCAAAATCAATATTGGGATAATCAGTTTTGAATTGTTTTATTATTCTTGGAAGCCAATGCGTTGCTACGCTAGAGAAAGTTCCAATTCGAACCACGCCCGATTGTAATCCGTTAATTTCTTCTATCTGGTGTTGTAAGTTTCGATATTCTTCAAATAGTCTTTTAGCAGCTGGAAATAAATTTAATCCATCCGAAGTTAATCGCAAACCAGATCGATCACGTTCAAGTAGTATGACTCCCCATTCTTTTTCTAAATCGTTAATCATCCGACTTATGCCAGATTGAGAGTAATTTAAATACTTTGCTGCTTTTGTGAAACTTCCCAATTCAACTGTTTTAACAAAAGCAATATATTTTTGTATATTCATGTCCATAGAATCACAACCTTTGCATCTGTTTTTATCATGTATAGTATGATAATTATTCGCTTTTGTAATGCTAATTTTCATGATAATCTACATTTATTAAATTTACAAAGCAAAGGAATGAAAAAATATGTTTTTTATTAGCGAAATTTATACCATCGCTCCAAGAAAGTGTTCCACACCTTTACAACAAAGTACGTATCTTGCTTTACAACAATTAAACATTCCTTTTCAACGTGTTGATACAGATGAAGCCATTACAATGGATGACTGTACGCTTATTAATAAAAAGTTAAACATGAAAATGGTTAAAACATTGTTCTTATGTAATCGACAGCAAAGTTCCTTCTATCTATTTATCACTAAAGGAGATAAACCGTTTCGCTCAAAAGACTTCAGTAGTGCTTTAAATATATCTAGAGTTTCATTTGCTCCTGAGGACTTGATGAAAGAAATGTTAGGAACAAAAATAGGGGCAGCCACTGTTTTTAGTACACTACTTGATAAAAATCATGATGTGCAAGTTGTTTTCGATAAAGATGTGACGAGTGAAGAATGGTATGGGTGCAGTGATGGAACAACAACCGGATATATGAAGGTACGAACAGAGCAAATTATGAATGATTTTTTACCTTATACAAACCATGAGGTATCGGTTATAGAGGTGTGATATGAGTCTATATAAAAATAGAATAGCCATAAAAGGTGGAACTTCTACGCTGATAAATGAAATGGAGCAAAATAATCTAAGATCTTTTAATCAACTTACCTGTAGATTGTGTAGGTGAAGGAAGTGAAATATAAAATACAGTTTGTTTTATCTATGGTTATTTTCGGTACAATGGGTTTAGTTGTAAGATACATTGATTTATCTTCGAGTGAAACAGCTTTACTAAGTAGTTCAATTGGTTGCCTATTTTTAGTATTCGTATTTTTTATGATGAAGAAAACCATTCCATGGAAATTAGTAAAAGTTAATGCTTATATCTTACTTTTTTCCGGTATTGCATTAGGCGGAAATTGGATTTTCCTCTATCAATCGTACGAACATACAACACTTACTAATGCAACACTTGGGTATTATTTTGCACCTGTGTTTGTGATGGTCCTTTCACCATTCATTCTTAAGGAATCATTACCTATTAAAAAAATAGTTTGTATTAGTGTGGCAATAGTAGGGATGTTGTTGATTGTTGGCAACGAAGTCAGTGCCTCTGGAATAGATGACCTACTTGGAATCTTTTTTGAATTAGTTGCAGCTGCATTTTATGCTGCCTTAATGTTACTAAATAAATTTATTCGTCATATGGGCAGGTTAGAGATTACAATTATCCAACTTGGAATAACAGCATTACTACTCTTGCCATATGTGTTTTTTACAGAGGGACTCGGTATCTTTGGAGTATCTAAATCATCCGTTCCTTTTATAATCATTTTAGGAATTGTAAACACTGGCATTGGATTTTGGTTATTTTTCTCAGGTATGGAAAAGTTAAAAGGCCAAAGTATTGCTATGTTAAGTTATGTAGATCCGTTTGTAGCTATATTGATTTCTGCACTCATTCTGCGAGAACAAATGACCACCGTTCAGATGTTAGGTGGATTACTTCTTTTAGGTTCAACATTTATTAGTGAGAATAAGGCAATTAAGTTTCCAAAAAGAGGTGACAAAGTATCAACTCTATAATATGCAAAGCAGTAGGAAGTGTGGGTTTCCTACTGCTTTATATATATTTAAAAACTTTTCATTTTCATGCTGAGGGATTTTTCGATAATAGTGCGTAAAAGTATACTTATAGGAAAAGAAAAAGTGTAAAATCCTTGTCAGTCAAGGATTTTACGCTTTTTTACTTCTGATAAGATCTATTATGTTTATTTTACAGCTTCTTTCAATTCTTTTCCTGGTTTAAAAGCAGGAACTTTTGAAGCAGCAATCTGCATTTCCTCGCCGGTTTGAGGATTACGTCCTGTTCGCGCCGCACGCTCACGCACTTCAAATGTTCCAAATCCAATCAATTGAATTTTCTCTTCTTTTGAAAGAGTGTCAGAAATGGTTTTAAATAATGCATCTACAGCTTTTGCAGCATCCTGCTTTGTTAGTTCTGATTGTTCTGCAACAGCATTCACTAATTCAGTCTTGTTCATATCGAACACCTCATCCTTTTATTTTGGAACCATATGTAGAAAGATTACTATAACGCAGATTTGAGATATCTGTCTCTTAATAAAATTAGATAAACGGAAGGAAAACTCCTTTTTTACAAGATAGATGTTGGAATTAACCCTATAGCATTGTTAAATGAGCAATTGTTACATTACTAATCAGTCATATGATGGATAAGTATCTTAAAATCAATTCCACGAAGATTGGATACCGATAATCTGTGTTATGTAAACTAAAAAGACCTTATGTTTTTACATAAGGCCCTTTCTAATACGAATCAATCCATCCTACTAATAACAGTTGATATTTTGTAATTTGCAAACTTATTTAGATTCTCTAGAAATTCATTCAAATATTCATTAGAAGGAAATCTACATTCAAGTAGATAGCATCCATCTCCACTAATTCTATAGTTATTAAAAATGAATTGATCTTGTGTTTTTACAAATGAGAGAAATGGTTGATGATGAATGTCATGTAAATAGATATGAATAAAAGCATGTAAAAAACAATCTAATTTCGCTTGATTGACTGTAATTGAATATCCTTCAATTACACCATTATCTTCTAGTTTAGCCACTCTAGAGGCCGCTGCTTGTCCGGTCAAATGAACCTTCTCACCTAATTCTTTCATTTTGATTCGACTATTCTTGGACAGTTCTTCTAATATACGCATATCTGTATGATCTAGCATGCCTTCAACTCCTTTCAAAAATCAAGTCAAACGACTAAAAGACTTGATTTTATCTGTGTATTTCATGGTTCTCCATAATATAAACTATATGTAGATTAAAGAAAAGGAGCAATAAATATGAATATTAAACAAATTCGCAATGCAACAATCATTGTTGAATATGCAAATAAAAAGTTTTTAATCGATCCTATGTTAGCAGAGAAAGGTACGTACCCACCTTTCCCTGGTTCGGTTAAGCAAGATCAAAACAATCCTGTAGTGAGTTTACCAATCTCCGTTGACGATATCATTAGTGGAGTTGATGCAGTTATTCTCACTCATCTTCATTTAGACCATTTTGACGAGGCTGCGCAAAGACTATTGCCAAAAGATATTAAAATGTTCGTTCAAAATGAAGAAGAGGCAAAGGACGTCCAAAATGTCGGTTTCCAAAATGTAGAGGTACTAACAAAGGGCACTGTCTTTGAAGGCATCCAATTAGTTAAAACAAGAGGCGAGCATGGAAGAGGAGAAGAACTATTAAAGCTTATGGGGGAAGTATGTGGCGTCGTCTTTAAACATCCAAGTGAAAAAACAGTGTATGTAGCTGGTGATACAGTCTGGTATGAAGGTGTACAGGAAGAATTAGATACTCATGAACCAGATATTATTGTCGTCAATGGCGGAGATAATCAATTTATAGAGTATGGTTCTCTCATTATGGGAAAAGAAGACATCTATGAAGTACACAAGGCGGCTCCTAATGCTAAGATTATTTCTGTTCATATGGAAGCTGTTAACCATTGGACACTATCTAGAGAAGAACTAAAAAACTTTAGTAAAGAAAAGGGATTCTTAAATAGTATTTTAATACCTGAAGATGGTGAATCCTACACATTTTAATAGGAACACCGACTAATATTGTTGTGTTCATATTTAAAAATAAGAAATAGAAGGAGCTCATAATTATCAGAAATTTAATTATGAGCTTCTTCCAATGATGAATATAGTGAATTGTAAACATATCGAAAATCCTAAATATGTAGAATGAAGAATTAAATATTCTAAGGATGACAAAACAAACACGAAAAGCTACAAAGGTATCTCGTTAGGAGGGAGAGTTCATGACAATGACAGCAAAAGATACAAATGTATCAACGCAGCAGCCTATATGGTTGCAAGAATATATTGATTCACCAGAAAGACAAGTAAAGCTTTATAAAAAAACATTAAGAATTTTGATGTTTTCACAAATCTTTGGGGGAGCAGGACTTGGAGCCGGTGTAACAGTAGGAGCACTTCTTGCACAAGACATGCTAGGGACGGAAAATGCAGCAGGGATTCCAACGGCTCTATTTACTTTAGGTTCTGCAGGAGCTGCCCTACTTATAGGACGGTCTTCACAACGTTTTGGACGTAGAGCAGGACTTGCAGGGGGATTCCTTGCAGGAGGGGTAGGGGCTATCGGTGTTATAATGGCAGCTTTAACCACCAACATCGCACTTTTATTCCTTTCCCTTCTTATTTATGGAGCTGGTACGGCGTCTAATCTACAAGCGCGATATGCAGGGACGGATCTTGCAACAGATAAACAACGGGCAACTGCCGCAAGCATGGCCATGGTTTCCACTACCTTGGGTGCTGTAGTTGCTCCTAACTTGGTCAATACAATGGGAGAATTTGCGGATTCAATCAGTGTTCCAACTTTGGCTGGCCCTTTCATCTTGTCAGGAGCAGCTTTTATAATTGCCGGATTATTGATCTTATTTTTTCTTCGTCCAGATCCTTTGGTTGTGTCTACAGCTATTGCGAATGCTAAGAAAAATGTGCATCCTACAGAGACAGAGGCAAATTTAAAGAGTGCTAATATAAACAAAAAAGGTGTTGTGGTAGGGGCTGTCATTATGATTTTGACTCAATTTGTTATGGCAGCCATTATGACCATGACACCCATTCATATGGGACATCATGGTCATGGTTTGCAAGAGGTGGGGGTAGTTATAGGTTTCCATATAGCAGCTATGTACCTTCCTTCGCCATTAACAGGTATACTCGTAGATCAGCTTGGCCGTACTACTATGGCTGTTGCTTCTGGTGTTACACTCCTAGCCTCTGGATTGGTAGCAGCTTTTGCACCGGTAGGTTCAATGCCACTGCTTACCCTAGCGTTAGTGCTACTAGGTTTGGGCTGGAACTTTGGTTTGATAAGCGGAACTGCTCTTATTATAGATTCAACACATCCATCTGTGCGTGCAAAAACACAAGGATCAGTCGATGTCTTATTTGCCCTGTCAGGAGCAGCTGGTGGAGGAGTATCAGGAATGGTAGTCGCTCATTCTAGTTATGCAGCATTATCACTTTCTGGAGCCATTCTCTCACTATTGCTTATTCCTGTAGTTGTTTGGTCTCATAAAAATCTAAACAAAGAGCTACTATAAAATCTTTCTAGTTTATTGTCTTTTGATTATTCAGACTGATATCCATATATAACAAGCAGATGTTAGGAGTGAAATTCAAGGAGACCTCTCTTTTAAGTAAGCATAAAAAAATAACTTTATTATGTATCAGGCTTTTATACCTTTAGAATGGGACTCTTTAGTTCAATAATTAACAGTGTAACATCTTTGTTCTCAGACATTTTAACTGATATTAGGTCTGGAAACATTTAATCATCTATAAAAGTTATTGCTTTTAAATTAATAATTATTATATGAATTGAGCAATGGGTGTTCAGAAAAATAACTTCTGAACACCCTTTATTCATTATGCTTTGTTTTGTAGTTCAATATAAGTATTCCCACCTGATAAAAGATCAAGATGGCCTATTTTTGGCCCATAATAAGACTGAGTAGAGGCATTGTTTTTGCCATAAATGGAGGCTTATGAACAGCATCGCAACATTCTAAAACACTTGATTTCTACAATTGGTAATCGATCTTTTCTAAAAAATAAGCAGTTAAAGTTTTGGCTACGTATGTCTTTTTTTTACCAGCACATCTTGCAAAAGCAATTGAAAAGGAAGTAACTAATATCGAAGAGAAGGTACAGCCGATACTAGAAAGTAAATTTCAGGATTGGATCAATGCTAAGGTAATAGTCGAAGATGCAATAAAAACGCCGACCTTTGCTTCTTAAGGATAGTCGATTCCATTATGCTGGAGCTTGTATATGACAATGATAAAAAATAGATGAAGGATAATTAGAAGCTTCCTGGACAGTATTTTAGAGAGGTATTTCACATCAGTAATCATACAGAAAGAGATGTTGATATATGAAGAAAACAATAAAAGAACAGAAATGGGTATTAATTATACTCTTAAGCAATATATTCATTGCATTTCTAGGAATTGGACTCATCGTCCCTGTTATGCCGTCTTTTATGGATATCATGCATTTATCAGGAAAAACGATGGGCTATCTTGTTGCTGTATATGCGATGGCACAACTGCTTATGTCACCCTTTGCAGGACGTTGGGTTGACCGTTATGGAAGAAAGAAAATCATTATAATTGGCTTATTCCTTTTTGGTGTTTCAGAACTTATCTTTGGGTTAGGTACGAATGTAGTGGTGCTTTATATATCAAGAATTCTAGGAGGAATAAGTGCCGCCTTTATCATGCCAGGCGTTACTGCATATGTTGCAGATATTACATCCGTTCGGGAACGTCCAAAAGCGATGGGCTATATTTCTGCCGCCGTTAGTACTGGCTATATTATAGGACCTGGCATTGGCGGCTTTATTACAGGATATGGTATACGCATGCCCTTCTTCTTTGCGTCAGCCATTGCCATTTTAGCATGCATACCATCAATATTTATTTTGAAAGAGGAGCCGTTAACAAAGGAAAAGATTACAGACATTTCTGCCAATACAAAGCAAACAAACTTCATAAGCGATATAAAAAGATCACTTAATCCACGTTACTTTATTGCATTTATGATTGTGTTTGTACTCGCTTTCGGTTTATCAGCATATGAAACTATTTTTAGCTTATTTTCTGATCATAAGTTCGGCTTCACACCAAAGGATATTGCCGCCATTATTTCAATAAGCTCAATCTTCGGCGTGATTTTCCAAATTTTTATGTTTGGAAGAATGATAGATATACTTGGTGAAAAGAAACTAATCCAATTATGTTTAATTACAGGTGCCATATTGGCGATAGCATCTACGATGATCTCTGGTTTTTTGGCAGTGTTGGCGGTGACTTGCTTCATCTTCCTTGCATTTGACTTGCTTCGTCCTGCATTGACGACAATTTTATCAAAAGCTGCTGGGAAAGAGCAAGGATTTGTCGCTGGAATGAATTCAACCTATACGAGCTTAGGGAATGTCGTCGGACCAATGATGAGTGGAATATTATTTGACATAAACATCCACTATCCTTACCTTTTCGCTGCGATCATTTTGGGTATTGGTCTTAGTATTACAGTAATGTGGAAAGAAAAACAACTGATAGAAAGCTTAGAGGAATAATTAGAAACGAGTGGGGCGCTTTGACGTCTGACCCTCTTTTAGAAAAGCTCTCTATATCGAACTGTCCCATAATTGTTAGATTGGTGTCTAATATTTATGGGTTTTTTTATGGTTAATTTTACACCTGGAGATAGAAATCTGCGAATTGTAAAATTTGTAAGTTGGATTCGTCCGTAAAAATATTACTATATGAAAAGAAAAAGCGTAAAACCGTTGTCACTCAAAGGGTTTACACTTTTTTACTTCCTAGAATCAACATTATATGAACTAAGTTCTTATAGAGTATTCATTTGATTATTGGATATCTTATTCAGCAAGGGGACCAGATTGTTTAGGAACATTTTTTAGTTTTAGGCTGTCACGAAAAGGTGTTCCCCTCATTATTTATACCGTTTTCATCATATTATTTAAAACATCATGAACCAATGGGAAAGTAATGAACCCATCATCTTCTAGAAAATGACCACCTTTTTCAACAGGATAAAAGGATGCATCCAATTGTTTTGATAAACTTTGACTCAATTGAGAAGGAACAATAGAGTCATCTTTCGCAGCAATAATAGCACGTGAATGAGTTGCGGAAATTATTTTTTTATAATCCACTTTTTTAGCTGTAAAAGGGTTTAGTGAAGGTAAGGATGATAAGGTTTCAGAAAAGCCAGAAACAAGAACAAAACCTCCAAAGCTTGGTAATGGATCTAATTGTTCTAGGTAGTTCAATAGTGTGATAGACCCCAAGCTATGTGTTACGAAATAAGTATTGTTATCTACATTCTTTATATTATTAGCTAATGTTTCCAACCATTCTTCTTTCTTAGGATCAGACGAATTTGGCATGTGAAGAACCGAAACTTGATGATCATCTGCTATTAACTTTTCCCTTAACCATGGAAACCAATGATTAGTTGGTGAAGCTCCGTATCCATGAATGATGTATACTTGTTTTCCCACTGCTCCTCTTCCTTTCTTTTTATAGATATAAAAACAGTATATTACTAATCCGAACCTATATGGTAGGAGAAACACTTGAATAAGCAACTAAAAGGCTTTTTTAAACGAAAATCCTTTTTTAGTGCCGATAATTGATTTTATGTAAACTAAAAATGAATCCTTTATACAGTTTAGAAAGAGAAAAAACGACCTTTTTTTATCAAGAGGTCGTTTTTTCTTTATTGGTGCCTTATAACCTTATGTAATTACCTGATGCCCCAGGGCATTCCTTGTCGTTTGCTCCAAGGATGGGGTATTATACAGTATTCCTTTTTCTGATTTCTATTAAAGGATCGATCTACAAAGGACTTGAACAACTAAACCGATTACTACGCCAGGAAGCACAAATAACATAGGCATCCACACAGGACCCCATAACACCCCAAATATTGTCAATGTTGAGGAATAAATGGCTCCTACAGTTACAAAATAGGCGCTGAACACAAAGGGAAGAAAAGAATATCCGTCTTTTCCTCCTCCTGCATCTTTAAAAGCATCCCACGCCGCAAAAAAGTATACACACGGATAAAACATTAACCATGGATAATCTGTTTGTTGGATAGCTAATGAAATATCCCCTTGAAAACTTAAAATAATGACTTCGTTAAAATTCGCTTGTACATTAATCAGAAATTCAAGGATTAGTAAAACTGTGCCTTTAACATATTTACCGTTTAAATATTGGCCAAATCCAGGAAGTGCAATACTCCACATTAACTTTTCAAATGGATTCTTTTTCACTTAAACATACCCTAGAAATAGTATTTTGTTTATTGTTCTTTTGCAATTTCTTTTCTATTGGGAGCAAGTGGCGGTTGTTCTAACCATTTATTTTTCACCATAATATTAAACCATTTTTTAGTTACCATTAGATTTTTCAGAATGGTGCCTTCATAAGTGGTTATAAGGTCTGTTCGCATAGCTGATGCTAAACCGGTTCCGTGATACGCTTGTGCAGCTTGGAACAAGAAACCAATATGATACAACATTAACTTATCGGAAAAAGGGGAGTCGGTTGAAATGGTCACTTCTGTTTCCCACGATCGAGGAACAGGTAAATTATCCGCGTGCATGATTTTTGAAAAGGCTTGTATCTGTTTATCAGCCGTGTTCTGGGAATCCTCTAAAAACTTTCTTACTTCTTTTGATTGAGCGACTTGACTGAAAGCGATAGAAAGCGTTTTAGCCATAATACTCTTTTTCAAGTTGAACGAAATACTTATAATTTCTGGTGCAGATAAGCGTCTTCCTTTTCCGAAAATGCCATCTGTGAAATCTTGACTAGAAATAAATTCAGGGTTCTTGGCAGGATAAAATAAAGGATCTCTCTGAAAATTCCCTTTCTCAAGCAATAACTCAATCGTTTGATGATACATTCTTTTGGCATCATTATCACACGAGTCGTAGAAATCCCTTAAGTCCTTTCTAACCGAAACACCTAATGAAGTGGTATGCCCGAGCAAGCCATGTAACGTCATGATATGTAAGTAATTCAAGCAAAAGATATCCGTGAATAATTTCTCCGTACCTTTATGGAGGTCAGACTCCGTAAATCCAATGGGAACGGGAAACCCTTCGTTTTCTATAAAAGCTATAATTTGTTTCTTTTGTTTTGCAAAAGTCTTAATAGCATCTTCAAAAATGGTTTTGATTGACTCATCTTCAACAATAGAGAACATATATCGATTCACTACATCCGTCATGGTTCCGTTTACATATTCTCCCCATAGTGTTCCTATTTCGGAAGATGTAAGTTTTAACTTGTTCTTATCCACATTATCACCTCTTGGATAATATTTGCCGATTCATCAATAGATATGAATTTTTTCTTAATAAAAAAGGTAGTCAGCATGTAATTTCTGATAAGCAACATTATGTGAACTAGTTTGTATTTCATATACATAAAAAAAGAAACAGTCTTTTTAGATCTGTTTCTTAAGGAATTCCAATCCACTTAATGTTTTACCCATAAAATCTGAAGATGAAACTTAAAAATATAATACTTTTTAACAAAATGAATATTTTTCTCTTCTAATAAATCCTATTATTTGAATTAGAAAAGATGATATTCACTTTAGTGATTCACCTACTGCTCATTGGAGCACTATATGAAAAAACATTCATCATTAAACAGAGCAAGCTTACTAAACATAACTTGATAAATAAAGGCCAAAGGATATTCTCCCTTGGCCTTCGTCATAATTTAGATTCAACCTGTAAAGAATATACATACCCTGAACAATTATTCTCCGGAGGTACCTAGATTATGACGAAACATCCTACCCAGCTAACTTCAGCTGAAATAGCTTGTATTTGGACTAACTATATGCAAGATAGTATGTCCAAATGTGTATTATCTTATTTACTACAAACGATAGAAGATGATGATATTCGTCCTCTTATTCAGTGGGCATATGACATCTCTTGTACTCATATTGAAGAGTTAACCACATTATTTCAACAGGAACAGATTCCACTCCCAACAGGGTTTACAGATGAGGATGTGAATGTAAATGCCCCTCGGCTATATACCGACGCTTTTATACTTAACTATTTAGCTCATATGGCCAGGGTAGGGATGCTTGGATATAGTGGATTCACCTCTATGGGGGCGAGGAAAGATCTTAAAACGTATTTTATAAAAGGACTTCGAGAAACCTCTGATTTATTTGATCAGAGTACCGATTTATTACTAGAAAAGGGATTATATATTCGAGCACCTTATATCTCATATCCTACCAAAACAGATTTTGTAGATAGTCATAAATATTTAAGTGGTTTTTCTCTATTCAGCAAACAACGACCATTAAACGCCATAGAGATTTCCCATTTATATATGAACAGTATAACGAACCATATCGGAAGTAAACTGTCCCTTAGTTTTGCCCAAGTTTCCCCTCAGGAAGAGATTCAAAATTGGATGTTAAGGGGAAGGGATATTTCCCAAAAACATATGCGGGTTTTCACAAGGATTCTTCTCGATAGCGATATAGAATCCCCTATCTCACCTGATGTTGCTATTACAGATGCGACAACACCGCCTTTTTCGGATAAACTAGTTATGTTTCATATGGCCATGTTAAGTGCAACAGGAACAGGAAATTACGCCACGGCAGCATCAGCCAGTCAAAGAAGTGATTTAATCATCAATTATGAACGTTTATCTCTTGAAGTGGCTCTGTATGCTAAGGATGGAGCTGATATCATGATTAAGAATCAATGGATGGAGCAACCTCCCACCACATTAGATAAAGAACAACTGGTAAAAAAGAAAAAGTGAGCCATTAAGAGTAGTGTGTGAAAGAACAGAAAATAAACAGCGCAAACTTGCTATACTGAGCAGGTTTGCGCTGTTATTACTTCCGGGAATATAGGTTATGTTAACTAGTTTTACTAATGATACTACAGCATTCTATGCTATGTTTATCATTCAAAAAAATGATTTAATTATTTAATTGCATAATTGAATAAAGAGACAAGTTAGCTTTATTTAATCATTTTCTATCTATTATCAGATAGCTTTAAATGAGTGATTTCAGAAACTACTTGTTCAGCTGATTGCAGTGCACCTTCAAGATGCCCTCCAAATGGTGCATTTGTTTCGGTACCAGCAAAAAAGAGTTTCTTTTCCCATATTCCTGCTTTTTTTGGGGGGCCATAGCTTGGAAAGTCTGTAAGTGGATCGGAATCTTCCTCAACAGCTGTTTCTAGGTCTCTAGACCAATCTTTGTAGTGGATAGAACTCACATTTTTTGCAGAAGGTCCGAAGAGTCTAACAAGTTGATCCATAACCAGTTTTAAAACACTATCCTCTCCTAGTTCTTGACGCATCTTTGCTGGTATTCCAAAGAAACCAAACAGGGCACCGGAACCAGTTTCAGGGGACGCATCATGAATTTCCTGCAATGGTCCAACCCAGCTCGTGGCGAAACCAGAAAGTCCAAATTCTCTCCAAAACGGACGATCATAAACTGCCACCACCTTAGCTTGTCCTGCCATCCATGTAGGTTTACTGACAAGGTCAGTAATAAGGGTTGCAGAGGGAGAGGGAGAGAATTCAATATGGTGTGCTAAGATTCGAGGTGGCAATGCTAAGATAACAGCACTTGCAGACACTTCTTTTTTCTTTCCATCAGCAAGGACTGCTTCAATTGTAATAGCATCTTCTTGATCTAATCTAATGGCCGTAACTCGAGTTTCTAACTCTACTATCCCTAATGGGAGAGTATCTGCAACAGCATCAATAAGAGATTGCACGCCTCTTTTGAATCGAACCGAATATCCAACAGAGTTTTCTGGTAGTCTATAACGTTCTGGTGATGTGTTATGTGATCGCTCTAGAAGCATTTCTCCCTGGGTGTACTGGACAAAAGTTTCTAAACCCAGGTCTTTGACTAGATTAGCAATAGTCCTCTCGTACTGGGGCCAAAACCATGTCGGTCCAAGATCAAATTTTCCTAAGTCAGGTCTCTTTGAATCAGAAGTGCTCAACACTCTACCACCGATTCTATCTCTAGCCTCTAGAACCTTACAACTGATACCTTGTGCAGCAAGCAGAGACGCAGCATAAAGACCACTTAAACCAGCTCCAACAATGATTACAGGATGAGTCATGTTCTTTCCTCCTTTCTTAAAAAATTCTCTAATTCAGTCATTCAAAAAATGGGTGTCTTACTGTCTTTAAAGGTAAAAATTCAGACTGTTACCCAAAGCTTAGTTTTCGTCATAAGCATTAAGCGCATTAACTCCATGAGCCAAAGCAGATCCTGCTTTTAATGCTGTTGCTACCATAATAGCTTCAGCCATTTCTTCTTTTGTAACTTGTGCTTTTTTAGCTGCTTTTACATGAATTTCAATACAATAAGGACAACCGGTAACATGAGCAATCGCAATTGCAATCAACTCTTTTTCCTTCACACTAAGTTTCCCTGCTTTCATTGCGTTTTGATCGAAAGAAATAAAAGAGCTAAAGGTTTCTTTTTGTAGAGAAGAAAATTCGCTTAAACGGTTAATATAATTAGATTTGTACAATTCATCATCATTGTTTCCATCATAAGCATTAAGCGCATTAACTCCATGAGCCAAAGCAGATCCTGCTTTTAACGCTGTTGCTACCATAATAGCCTCCGCCATCTCTTCTTTTGTTGCTTCCTGTTTTTTGACTTGATTAACATGAGCTTCAATACAATAAGGGCAACCTGTAACGTGAGCCACGGCTACAGCTATTAATTCTTTTAGTTTGGAAGATAATTTGCCTTGAGATAAGGCTTTTTGATCAAAATTAGTAAAGGCACGAAATGCCTCATTCGATAATTTACTAAATTCCCCTAAACGATTAATATATGATTTTTCATATAAGCTATCTTTGTTCATTTTATCTACTCCTTTTTTTACAGCAGTCTGTTTTAATACTTTAACGCATATGGAATATTCAAAGTGCGGTTAAAATATCAACTATTTAAATAACATTTAAATTGACCGATCTATATAATCATTACTAATATGATTTTTGAAGATTTATTAATAAGAATCATATCAGTAAGAAAGGGCGTACTTTTTACGAATTATATTAGTGAAAAATGCATCATAAAATGCTTTCTTAAGTAGGAACCGCAATAAAGTATGTTTTCATTGCTTTTTCTATTCTTACTGACATTATAAGGGGATATTCTTGCGCTTATAAAAGTAGCCCTTTATATTACTACAAACAGAATTTATATATTAATGTTTTAGTTCCAGATACTTTTCCCATTCGTGAATACTTTCTGCCATACGGTAAGCCTTAAGTCCTTTATCTTTCATTTTTTGTGCAGCTATAGCTGAAAAGGCACAAAATTGACCTCTACAATAAGCTACAATTTCTTTATCTTTCGGTAATTCTTGAAGATATGAATCTAATTTTTCCATAGGTAAAGAGACTGAACCTTCTATATGTCCAGCTTCATACTCATCTGAGGGACGTAAGTCTATGAGGATTGTATTTCCTTCATTTAATTTTTCATAAACTTCATCCATCGTAAGGGTATATAAACCTTCCAAGCCACCTAAGAAATCTTCTTTAATCCGACTGATATCTGAAAGCTGTTTTTCGCCAATATGCCATAAGGAAAACAAGAAATCAGTAATAGCTGGATCAGCCAATGAATAGATAGCATATGTTCCCTTTTTAGTAAACTTAACTAATCTTGAGTCATTTAGAATTTGAAGATGACGTGAAACGTTTGCCACACTCATCCCCGTATCCTTAGCTAATTTTTCCACTGTTTTTGGACCATGAACTAATAAATTTAATATTTCAAGACGTTTGTCACTGGACAAACATTTTCCAACTCTTGATAGCTGTTTATACATTTCATCTTTATAATCTTTTGCAGAAGAAATGAGCTCTTCCATAATTAATCATCCTTTATTATTCAATTGATTATATTGTTGATGATACTATAGTTGAAATAAAAATAACAAGATAATGATTGTATTAGCTCATACTTAATCTACAAGAGAAAATTAAATGTGAATTAAAAAGATGATTGTATGATTTATTTTTCTATTGCAGGTTAGCTATAATTTCAAGAAATGTAACGAACAATGTCATCAATTAAAATGCATCGATTTTTTAATATTACGGTGTCTAAATTATTATGGTTCAGTATAAGGCTAATTATTATGATGTGAAAATCAATCAAAAGATAGTACTACTTTTTATTAATTTAATACGGCGCTCATATGTTCAGTGGTGACTGCCCAGTGTGATGCCGTCCAATATTTAGATTTATCTTTCACAAAAATAATTTGTGGAGATTCATGTTTCACATTCACATCCTCAGCTATCTTGTTAGAAACTGCGCGTGATTCAATTACTTTCACAAGAGTGTAATCTAAATCATAATTTGGTGTATTCTCTAAATAATCATTGTATTCTTGTAAAGCATTAGCACTTACGGGACAAGTAGTACTATGCTTTAAAATGACCTGTCCTTGTTTTGTGGAATTTTCTAAGATGGAATTCCATTCTTCTAATGTTTTTATTTCCTTCCAATCCATTCCGTCTCCCTCCTTACATGAATTGCAAATATTCTCTAGTATTATAAAGAATTCATACATATAGAGGGGGAAGTTTCCCCCTTTTTATTTTTATCTTAAGCGAGCTGTAATTCCACCATCAAGTGGCATAATAATACCTGTAATCCATGATGATGAATCATCAGCAAGGAATAAGACAGCATTCGCTACATCTTCTGGAGTACCATTACGTCCAATAGGGTGAAACTCATTAAAAGTTGGTAATACTTTCGCTACTTCATCCTCTGACATAAAAGTATTATAAATTGGTGTTTCAACCACTGCAGGTGCTACGGCATTTACTCGAATGCCATCGCCAGCAAATTCTACAGCTAAATTTCTTGTTAAAGCATGTCTTCCTGCCATTGCAGCTGAATAAGCTGATGAAGGAGTTGCTTCCACTGCTTGAATAGCCCACATTGAACCCGTATTTACAATCGCTCCTCCTCCACGTTTTTGCATTTCTGGTATAACGGCTTGAGAAGGGTAGAATGTTCCTTTTATAATTGTATCTAAATAAGACTGTACATCATCTTCTGTATGTTCAAGAAACGGTGTTGGATTAAATTTACCTGTATTATTAACTAATACGTCCACACCGCCAAACATTTCTACTGCTGTTTTAACTAAGTTCTTTGAAGTTTCTTTTTTACTAATGTCCCCAACTACATATAAAACCTTTTTGCTACTTGGATCAATCTCTAAAGCTGTTTCCTTTAATACATTTTCTCGACGGCCATTAATAATTACATTTGCTCCTTCTTCAAAAAATCTTTTTGCAGTGGCTTTACCAATCCCAGTACCTCCGCCAGTTACGATAACAGTTTTATTTTCAAATTTCATTATCATTCATCTCCATTTGTATGATTTATTTCGTTAATCACTAATTGAAAATCTTTTTATATGATTTGCAAATCATTATTCAATTGAATAGTTGAATAATAGCATCGGAATTTTATTTCGTCAACTAAGTTTTTACTCACTACATCATTTCTTTATGGCGAGTAGTATTCATGCGAGCTATTCTTATAGTAATTTAGCCGATAATATTTTTTCCTCTGTCATAAATTTATTAAATGTGAGATAGGTATCTAAGGGATATCCTCAAATTTTACATTTTGGGTGGCGCGGATAAAAGAACGCGTGATATCTAGTGTTTATATAACCATCCTGTACTATTTTCATTAGAATGTTTCTGAATTAGACTCGCCAATATTATTCCTATCGTTAAGTGGAGGTATTTTATCTTTACTATTAATTCCCGTTATTATATAGGCTCATGGGAGGAAAGAGGAAAATAAAAATGAAGATCGATCAAAGATTTTAATATGAAATAATTCATGTAGTAATCATTTAATTAAGCTAATCAAAAGGAAAAAGGACTTTAAATTTTAAAGTCCTTTTTTATTTCTACTGATAATGTATTTTATGTTAACTAGGTTTATTAAAGACGCTATATCATTAATGGAAATCGGTTTTTTCAGTGATGAATACTATTAAATATCAAATTTAACATTACCAAGCCATTTTACGAACTCAGGTTCTCTATGTGAAAAGAACACGCTCTCTTTCGTATCTAACGTAGTAATTGTCTCCATATCTTCTTGACTTAATTCAAAGTCAAAGATGTTAAAGTTTTCAATGATTCTTTCTTTATGAACAGACTTTGGAATCACAACGATTTCCCTTTGTGTCAACCAACGTAGAATCACCTGAGCAACGGATTTATTATACTTTTTGGCTATTGATAGTAATACTTCATTTTGGAACATATTGTTTCTTCCTTCAGCAAACGGTCCCCAAGACATGATCTGAACATTGTTGTCTTTCATAAGGTTATGACTTTCTATTTGTTGGCAGAAAGGATGAGTTTCAACCTGGTTTACTGCTGGAACTACTTCGTTATGAGTAATTAAATCTACCAGACGATCCGGATAGAAATTGCTGACTCCAATCGCTCTAATCTTACCCTCACGATACAATGCCTCCATAGCACACCAAGAACCATATACATCTCCAAATGGCTGATGAATTAAATATAAATCAATATAATTCACTTGTAATCGTTCCAGTGACTTTGCAAATGCTTTCTTTGCATTCTCATAACCAGCATCTTGAATCCAAAGTTTTGTTGTAATAAAGATTTCTTCTCTTGGGATACCACTTCGTTTGATTGCTTTTCCAACTGCTTCTTCATTCATATAAGCCGCAGCCGTATCAATCAAACGATAACCAGAGATAAGAGCTTCGTAGACAGCCTGTTCACATTGTTTTGCATCTTCAATTTGGTAAACGCCAAAGCCTAATATTGGCATCTCCACACCATTATTTAACCTTACTTTTTGCATACATAATTCCTCCTATGTTTTACCCTATTTAGTCTTTTTTGATTACGATTTATAAGTTCAGCACCTTTGTGCTATGATTAGGCTATCACCTTCGAGTAACACGAAGTCAATCAGTTTAAATTAAGTTTATTTATTTTTTTATAGAGGACTTACCATATTTACAATAAAAGAAGTGACTAGTCTACTCAAATCCAACGAACATCCGTAAAAATATACATAAAGAAAAAGCACAAACCTGTTAGGTAACAGTGGGTTTGTGCTTTTCTTATTTCAGAGTGTAAGAGGAAATAGAGGTTGCCGTGTAAACTGTTCCTCACCTCTTTTATCCTTATTTCTCTAAACTGACCTAAAACAACAGTGTTGTTATTCACGGTTCCCATTAATTTTGATGGGCTTTTTCTTGCATGTCATTTTTTGACCAAGTACCAGGATTCATGTTATCTGGAACTATATGATTCATAATATCACGATAGTGATCCACTTTGTTTACCATAAATTCTGCTCTTTGTTTTGCTTCTTCTAACTGAGCCAAAGCCTTGTCTCTTTGTTCCAAAAGAATCTCATAACGTTGCGGGATAGTAGATTCACCTTCCAGACATAAGTCTACATAGGTTTTGATAGCCTCGACTGACATACCACTTTGTTTCAAATGTTTCGCACCTCTAAGCCAATTGATGGATTGTTGATCAAAAAGTCGATTATTATTTTTATCACGCTGCAAACTTGGAACTAATCCTTTATCTGTATAGTAGCGAACCGTATGTTCAGTGAGATCAAGGAGCTTAGCCACTTCTTTCACCGTATACATTAGTAAGTCCTCCTCAAAAAATTTAAGTTAATGTTACTCGGAAACTCTTGACTTCGTGTTACACGAAGGTAGTAGGCTTAGTGTAGCACAAAGGTGTTGAAGTTGTCATTCCAATACAAGGAATATAGCCGATTTCGACCCATTGGATGGCCACTTTAGCGAAAACTTACAAAAAGGGAGAGATGATTTATGGAATAAAAAACGTAAGCTATTCATCAGTGAAAAGAAAGAATTTAGGATAGTTCAAGATAAATCACAAAATTCACATCAATACATTATGAACGAATGAAAGTTGAGGATAGATTTTTATGTCTAAACGAAATAATTTGCTTATCTTTATATTAACCATTGGAGTATTCGGCATCTTAACGACTGAAATGGGTGTTGTTGGGGTATTACCTTTGATTGCCGATCACTATCATATTAGTGTATCTCAAGCCGGGCTACTAGTGAGCCTCTTTGCCCTTGCTGTGGCCATTTCTGGTCCTATACTGCCATTATTGTTTTCAGGTATAAATCGCAAAAAGGTCATGTTACTTGTCCTTGGCATTTTTGTCTTGGGTAACATCGTCTCTATGTTTGCATCAAACTTTACCATATTGCTAATTGCTCGTGTGATTCCAGCATTTTTTCATCCCATTTATTGTTCATTGGCTTTGACAGTAGCTGCTACCTCAGCTAGCAGAGAAGAAGCTCCAAAAGCTGTTTCTAAAGTAATTTTAGGAGTAACCTCAGGGATGATACTTGGCGTACCCATTACGAATTATATTGCTAGTGAAACTTCCCTAGAAATCGCCATGTTATTCTTTGCTATCGTGAATGCATTAGCGTTCATAGCTACATTGATATTTATTCCATCCATGCCCGTTAAAGAAAGACTTTCTTATGAATCTCAAGTGAGTGTATTAAAAAGACCTCTTACTTGGTTAGCAATTGCAACGGTCATTTTTATAGGTTCCGCAACCTCGAGTGTGAATACTTTTATTACAGAATACCTTGAAACTATTACGAATATATCAGGGAACATCTTAACTTTGGCATTATTTATATTAGGCTTAGCTAGTCTAATTGGAAACCTTGTAGGTGGTAGGTTACTTACAAGGAATGCTATGAAAACCGCCATAACTTTTCCTATTGTATTGGGAATCGTTCATCTATTGTCCTTACTTACGGGGACATCCACTGGATCTATGATGCTTACAATTTTGTTATGGGGGTTTTTATTTGCTATAGGAAATAACGTCAGTCAATATTGGATGACCTCTGCGGCCCCAGAAGCTCCTGATTTCGCAAATGGATTGTTTTTATCCGTTAGTAATTTAGGGATAACCATTGGTACAGCAGTAGGTGGCTTATTTATATCAGGAATGGGGACACAATACATTGTATTAGGAGGATTACTATTCCTGATATTGAGTTTAGTATCTATTTTAATAAGGAAATATATGTTTGATTTCAAAAAACACCTTTCAACAGAAGGGATAAAGTAAACAACAGTTTATGAAGGATAAAATCATTTAATACTTCTAAACGACATATTGATTTAAATGACACATTAGGGAAGACAGACTAGATAGAACTAGTCTGTCTTTTTTATAAAAAATTTATTTTATGTTTCTATCAAAAACTATTAAAAGTGTTGACTTCGTGTTACGCGAAAGTTGTAACATGTACTCATATCGATAGAAAGGGTGAAAGCGTATGAAAAAACGATTTCTACGTGATTTAGAGGTTTCATCGATTGGTTTTGGTTGTATGGGGTTTAGCCATGGATACGGCAGTGGACCAGACAGAAACGAGTCGATCAAGCTAATTCGTCAGGCGTATGATTTAGGTTGTACTTTCTTTGACACAGCTGAAGTTTATGGCCATGGTTCCAATGAGGAACTCGTGGGGGAAGCTCTAAAATCTATTCGGAACAACGTTATACTTGCTACCAAGTTTACAATTCAAAAAGACAGTGCTGTTACTTCAAAAGAATCGACACTGCAGCAGATAAGAACTCATGTGGAAGCTTCTTTGCAAAGACTCGGGACAGACTATATTGACTTGTATTATCAGCATAGAGTGAACAAGGATATTCCTGTAGAAGAAGTAGCATTCAGCATGGGCGAGCTGATCAAGGAAGGGAAAATTCGTGCCTGGGGACAATCCCAATCTACAGAGGAGGAAATCAGACGTGCCCACGCCGTTACACCGTTGACTGCTATTCAGAGTGAGTATTCCATCATGGAGCGAATGTTCGAAAAAGATGTTATCCCTACCTGTGAAGAACTAGGTATTGGTTTTGTTCCTTTTTCGCCTCTAGCTAGTGGATTCTTATCAGGAAAAATTAAAGAAGATACCACGTATGAGGGGGATGATGTAAGAAGGGTCATCACACGCTTCGACAGAGATAACATAGTTGCAAATCAGCCCTTGCTGGATTTGATTAAACGTTTTGTAGAATCAAAGGGAGCTACGTTGGCACAAATTTCTCTGGCTTGGATGTTGCATAAAAAAGATTTTATCGTACCTATTCCTGGCTCAAGAAAGCTAGAGAGAATCCAAGAAAACCTCGGAGCAGCCGATGTAGAGCTTACGGAGGATGAATTTAATCAAATTGAGAAAGAACTTGAAAACGTTCAAATTTTCGGCAACCGAACGGATGAAGACATTGCAAAGTTAAAAGACATGAATGATTAATCATTAAAAGACAGCTGCAAGTCTAGTTTATGACTTGTAGCTGTCTTCTTCTTTATTGTCTCAGTGAACGAACGCTATAGTGCAAAGACATTAAGGTTTCCCTCGATTAATAGTTGTGTATACAGAAGAATCTCGACAAATAAAGATGGGCCTCTATAGATGAAAGAAAACCCTAAAACGTAAAAGAAATGATAAAACTTTTTTAAAAAGTTCCTATTGGATAATAGTCCATCCTATAAACAAGTGGAAGCTTTAACGTGAATTTAAAGCATATCGTTATAAATAACATCTCTATCTTTAGAAGCAGATATTTTGGAAGGTAATGCTTTGTCTTTGTGAAGGTAGTGAAATATAAGGTCATAAAAGTATACTTTTACGGACTGTTTCTAATTGTTACTTTTTCTATAAAAAGTTGTAAATTGCAACTAAAATTATCCTGGTTGCGAAAGAGTTGTACCGTTTTACCCCTTTGGATATAATTATCTAAAGAGGTGGTTGCATGAAACTAAATCATTTAAACTTAATTGTCGAAGATGTAGAGAGTTCACGACAGTTCTTAGAAACTTATTTTGGTATGACATGTGTTGGTAGCAAAGGAAAAGGGTTTGCTGCTATGCTTGATGAAAATCAATTTGTATTAACTTTAATGAAAGGAAAGGATGTTAAGTACCCTAAGACCTTTCATATTGGATTCCCACAAGAAAGTAGAGAAAAAGTTGATCAAATTAATAAACGTTTAAAAAATGATGGTTATAAGGTCGATCCTCCAGTTGAAGCTCATGGATATACTTTCTATGTTAAAGCTCCAGGTGGATTTACCGTTGAAATTTTATCAGAGTAAATTATTTATTTTTCTTAAAGATCAATAGGGGACTCTACAAAAAAAGCACATCTTGGAATAGCAAAAGTAGAAGATTACCCCTTTTTATAAAATTCGAACAAAAAAACCATTTATAGAATCTTCACCTAAATGGTTTTTTTGTTCGAATTTTTTGTACGACTGTACTAAAATAAGCGCATGAGTAAAAAAAGTAAACCAATTAACCAAAAAACAATTGTCATTCATCGAAAAGGCCCGTAGAGCTCAAATTGTGGAATGTGCGATTAAAACAATTGCAAAAGTGGGTTACGCTCAAGTCTCTTTAGGAAAAATTTCAAAACGCGCAAAAATCAGTAAGAGGGTTATTTCTTATTACTTTGCAAATAAAGAGGAATTATTGGAGCAAGTAGCTTTCGAATACTATATGGCTTGGCAATCATATATTTCTCAATGAATAGAAGCTCAAAACTCTCCTAAAGAAATGCTTCGGGTGTATATTGAATCCAATCTTACATTCGCAAATGAAAATCGGCAGCATGTTTTCGCTGTTATAGAAATGGTTTCTAATAAGAGAACTGCTGATGGTAAACTTCGGTTTGCAGAAGAACATGATGAAACTATTTTACTTCCAATTGAAAATATTCTCACCCTAGGGATGCAAGAAGGAATTTTCCGAGAATTTACCAGACCATCGGCAAGGGTGATGGCGTTAACAACAAGAAATGCCATTGACGGGTTCACCATCGAATTAATGAGAAAGCCTCATTTAGATGTTCAGGAATATACTAGAGAACTGGTTACAATCTTAGATAACTCAACTAAAAAGTAATGTGTCACATAGGAGGATAACAATGATTTACTATGAGGTCCTTTGTTATAGTTGTAAAAAAATATTCAGAGTATACGAAGGTTCACTAAAATATAAACAATTTAAGGAAAGAAAGAGTAGGATTTTTTGTTGCGAAGATTGTAGTCATAAAATACGCATTGAAGCAATCAAAAATTTCTTTAGATAGTTTTTTGGGAGAATAGATTGTGGAATAATGTACTTCAACTTACGAATGCGTTAGCATAACAAGCCGAATCAAAAAAATAGGTTCCTAAACGTTGTAAGGAACCAATTTTTCTATGTTGTAATTTGCCTAACGTTGTAAATCCGTATTTTCCTGACGATATCCCTAGCAGAAATTGCACCTAATCCAATTTACACGCAAAGGGTTTTACAAGAACTGTATGGAAGGTAAATTCATGTAACATGTTCTTTGAATTAAACAATTGAGCCGTTTTACAAGATCTATGCAATTATTTTCAATTAAGATAACAACAACTTTTTCGTTGTTCGGCTGATTTAGCAGGATGGATGTTTTGAACCCACTCTTCAATGGTTAGCACTAGATGTTGTGTAACCGTCTAGTCGTTTCATATAGTTTTTGTAACGATAAAAAAGCCCCTATAATATTTTTCGTATCTAGAGGCTTTTAGGATTTTAGCTCAAATACTTGAAGAAAATATAGTGAAGCGAAAGATTTCTAGTGATCCCTGGTCTTATGCAACTAGTCCAAACCGTTTATGGATGAATTCCTTTTGGTTCTAAACAGACTGATCCCTTAAAATAAGTTGCCCTTTTTTCATCATATGCATATTTTCTTCCACTTTTAACACTTCTTTCAGTCACTGAGGGAGTACAGTATTATGAAAGATAATTCAAATAATGAGGGAATTGGATGAATAGAATCGTCGGCATTATATCGTGAGACCCGAATGCAATTCAGGAGTTCTGATGACACTAAAAAATGCATTGAACTAGGCACTAAACTCTCTGTTCTTAGGGGTAGAGTCAGGAAAATGCGGATTTACAACGTTAGGCAAATTACAATATAAAAAGCCTAAATTCCCGGTGTTATAAGTAAGAATTTAGGCTTTGATTACTTCATTAAAGCGCCCGTTCGATGAAGATCATTTGTAGCTTTAGAATAAAGATTGATTAAAAGGGAGTGACTTTTATAGAATTATTAAAAAGAAAAAAATGGAAATTTAGGACGTATTTTTTGCTTCGTTTGACAACTATCTGATTTTTAATATTATTTTCCCTTTCGCCCTTCCTGACTCCGCATATTCCATCGCTTTTTGAGCATCTTCAAAAGGAAAAACTCTATCAATTATAGGTTTGATTTTACCAATCTCAATAAAGTTTGCGATTATACGTAATTGCTCTCCACTTGGCTTCATAAACAAAAACGTATATTGAACATTATGCTTTTTTTCAAGCGCAGTAAGTTTATTACTTGCTGCTGAAAACAACAACGTTTTAAAAAATCCGGAACCATATTCTTTACCAAAACGAGCATTCGGTAATCCCGAAACGGAAACAATTTTTCCTCCACTTTTTATCACTTCGAATGATTTTTCGAGTATCTCGCCCCCAAGTGTATCAAATACGGCATCATAGTTTTTTAGTATCTCTTCAAATTTTTCTGTCTTGTAATTTATAATTTCATCTGCACCAAGAGATTTTACTAAATTCGCACCAGCTTCACTGGCAGTCGTTGCAACAGTGGCGCCTATTAATTTGGCCAGTTGAATAGCAAAGGTACCGACACCACCAGCCCCAGCTTGAATTAAAATCTTTTGTTCCTTTTGTAATTGCAAAATGTCAATTAGGGCTTGATAGGAGGTTAACCCAACCAGCGGAATCGATGCTGCCTCTTCAAAGCTTAAATTTTTAGGTTTTAAGGCGATGTCATCTTCATGAATAGCGATATATTCAGCAAAAGTACCGATTTTACTCTTACGTGGACGTGCATATATTTCGTCACCAACTTTAAAACGAGTCACTTTTGCGCCCACCTTTGCAACGACACCAGAAAAGTCATTGCCTAAGATAAGAGGCATTTTATATTTAACTAACAATTTCACTTTCCCATCGCGTATCTTAAAATCAACAGGATTAATACTAGCTGCATGAATTTCTGCGAGTACCTCATACTCACCAATTTCAGGTGCGGACATTTCTGCCAAACGCATTGGAGATTTCCCATACCTATCAATAACCATTGCTCTCATAGCCTATACCTCCAAATAATGTGTGTTTAAATTCCATCATTTCAATAAAAGTTCTGCATGAACTTATCAATATCCAACACAAGCGTTCTTAATAAACCTAATTCTGTACGTACATTAATATAATAGAAGTTTTTTGTCCCTTCTTTACGCATTAAAATAACACCGGCATCTCGTAAAACCTTAAGATGATGGGACACAGCAGGTCGAGAAAGATGTGTTTGTTCAGTGATTTCACCCACACGTAATCCTGTTTGACAATCCGTCCCCATTAGAACTAACAAGATCGATTGACGTGTTTCATCACCAATTGCCAATAGTACTTTTTGACAATTAATAAAATCCTCTTTGATCATATTTAATTGATCCTGTTTATTCATTCAGTAAAATACCTCCAATAATCAGTTTAATGGTTTAAGTTGATGAACCATATTACCGAATACAACAATATACTATTGTTATGTTAGATGCAATATTGAGAAAGCAAATCGAGACGAATACATCTTAGAGGGGAAGCATCATTAACTTTCAATGTTCAGCAACTTAAAAAAGGGGACTATGTTTGATGATTGCTCTAAGGGGAAGGGTGAGGAAAATGAGGATTTACAACGCTAAGCACATTTCCAAGATGATTCCCCTATAGAGAATACATCACTAAATACAGCATACAAGCGCTATATTGCATGCTATAGTATTCCTATATTATCCTTTATGGTTAAAAATGGAGAAGTGAGGGGTAGAATGGACAAGCTAATATGTGGTGCTATAGAGATTCAGTTTCCCGACGAAAATTACTCTGTTTTTTTTGTTTCACAGGATATGGCGGATCTTTTCAAAGTAGAAACCAATGATGAGGCATTGCGTCTTATACGCAAAGTCTTGCGTGAGAAACTAGACCGGAAATTTTATAATCGGATTGAATTTGATCAGGAAAGCAATGCCCTTACCATTGCCATTGCTAAAGGTGAATTGATGTTTAAAGTAGCCCGTATCTTGAATAGTATGTTGGGTATTTATCTATCTTCTTATGAAGAAGAGCAAATAAAAGGGTTGTTGTTAAACTATAAGAGACTAAACAAAGATGGAAGAAAGGAGATATTTTTATCATTCCACTTTGTAATCAACAAATGGCCTTAGGTCAGGTAGTGGATAACTATGAATCATATAGTGCTATCTGTTTGTTATTTAAACATCTCTATAGTGAGATACCAGATATTACAGTATCCATTCAAGAAATATCCTCAGTTATTGTACCTATCCAGTCTATAGAATTAAATAATTATACGTATAGGGTAATTGCTTATTTATCTCCTCCAATCTTACCTTTAAATCAAGAGGAGCTTGAAAATGTAATGCTCTCCACCTTTAGTGGGTGCATTCTGATAGAACTATCTGAAGCGTTTCAGGGAATGAGACCTCGGACTTCCCAGTACGATGAAGTAATAGAATTGGAACAATATATTTTACAATAGAGGGAATCACAAACAAAAATTTTTATAAAAAAGAGCCATCACATTTTTAATAAATGGATTGGCTTTTTTTACTTCCTAGAATTTAGCTTATGTTAACTAGGTTTGTATGTTGTATACAGGATTTGTTAAACAAAACTTTTGGTAAAATGAAATTATAAGGAAGGTTGGTGTATTAGATGAGGAAGATAGCTGTTATGGCAGACATTCATGGAAACAACGTAGCATTGGAAGCTGTCCTGTTAGATATTGCACGTCGAAATATTGATACAGTATTTAATTTAGGAGACAGTTTATATGGCCCATTGGATCCTCTAAAGACGTTTAACCTATTAATGGAACATAATATATATCATATTATGGGGAATTGCGATCGAATTATACTGGAGCCCTCAGAGGAAAAGGAAGGTTCCACTATCCATTATGTCAAAAAAACTTTAACAAAAGAAGCTCTTGATTGGCTGAAACATCTTCCGAGTAGCATCACTATAAATAATATTCTTTTATGTCATGGTACACCTTCTTCTGATCAAGTCTATTTATTAGAAGAAATGACAGAAGAAGGGGGGACCTTAAAGAATTCAGAAGAAATTATGCAAGCCCTTGAAGGTGTTGAACAAAACATTATATTTTGTGGCCATAGTCACGTTCCTAGGACTGTTTATTTACCAAATGGAAAATTGGTTATAAACCCTGGTAGTGTGGGGCTTCCGGCTTATGAAGATGATTTACCACTACTTCATAAAATGGAGTCAGGTTCTCCCTATGCTAATTATACAATTATAGAAGAGATATCTAATCAGTGGGTAATTGAACATATTAATGTATTTTATGATTGGGAGAAAGCAGTTCATATAGCAGAAACTAATAAGCGTCCAGATTGGGCGTATGCTTTAAAGTTTGGAAGAGTGTAATCTTTGAGTCTAGCAAAGAAGTTCCTAGCTTATACTTTTAAAATGAGTAAAGAAAAAAGCCCGATTTAAAGGCTTTTTTCTTTACATTCCGATAAGCAACATTGTGGTAAGTAGATTTGTATAGAGTATGCATATAATACTTTGTTTTAAAGATTAGACTCCTTAAAATAAGGAGAAGATAAATACAAAAAGGAAATTAGAAAAAGTGATCTTTAATATCCTAATTGCGTTCATATTACCTTGGACTGTTGGAATTCTTCATCTTTATAAAAGAGATAAGGCGATTATACTTTTAATTGGCACATTTTTTTGTGTTATTGCATTTATTGTAAATGAATTCGGCTTCTACTATGGATTTTGGAAAATTGCTCCCTTCTTTGATCAAAAAACCTTGTCTGCTTTACCTTTTAATTTAGGACTTTATCCGATTTTGGCAAGTTATTTGATATTCTTTATAAAGAAAACGAAAAGACCTTACCTAATGGTCTTTTCCATATCACTATTTACTACTTTTCTTGAAATGACATTAGTTTTAAGTGGAAAAGTTGTATATAGTAATGGTTGGAATACTATTTGGACATTTTTCTCCTACCTCATCCCATATATGTGGTTGTATTGGTATTATCTTCACTTAAAAAAGTTAAAAATAATGAGTTAAGTTTCCCCATGAAGGGATCTTCCAGTTGAAGATCCCTATTTAATGCCAATAACATATTTTATGTAAACTAGGAGTGGATGGCCTATACATAATGTTTTATAATACAACTATTGTTAAAATGGAATTAAAAGGATAAACGAAGGGGGATTTTTTATGTTTCAAAGTTTAGATAGTTTTTTAAAATCTTGGGAGTATGAAGCGAATGCTACTCAGAGACTACTAAAAAATTTAACTGATGGGTCGCTTAAGCAGGAAATTACTTCACAGAATTGGACTCTGGGACGTATTGCTTGGCATACAGTAGCTGCCATTCACATCATTGCTTCAAATACTAACTTAACGTTTGAAGCACCTTCTAAAGATTGGCCTGTTCCTACTTCGGCTCAGTTTATAGCAGACAGCTATCATCAAGCAAGTGACGCATTTGTACAAGCATTAAAAACTCAATGGGTCGACAAAACGTTAGAAGAAAGAATAGACTTTTTGGGTCAGAAAATATCAAATGGGTCACTTTTAATGTTTTTAATACAACATCAAAACCACCATCGAGGACAAATGACCGTTCTTATGAGACAAGCAGGATTAACCGTTCCAGGTATTTATGGACCATCAAAAGAAGAATGGGCGAATTTGGGTATGGAAGCTCCCAAAATGTAACATTAAATATATAAGGGTAAACAAGTAAAAGCCCTTAATAAAAGGGCTTTTTGCATGTGATTTCCGATAATTAACATTATATAAACTAAGAAGGTATAAAATATACACTCTTCCTATATAGTAAACATCACAGAATCCTTTAAAAGCGGTGCCAATAATAATAAACATTTTGGTTATCATATAATTAAGGATTGATTGGAAAACTATTGAAGCGATGTGAAAAATCATTTAGGATGGTGGGTAAAAATGGATTTTATCTTTTCAAACTTTAAAAAAGGTGTTGAACAAAGTTTGAGAAACAATGGGATAGATAAAAAGAGACGTTTTAAGATTAGCGCTATAGTTGCTTGTTTACTTGTTAGTATAATGTCTATTTTACCTAATGATACCCATGCAGATGAGGTAACAAAATTAGGGAAATCATCAACAGATAAGGGTATCACTTTTACTATCGATGATTTTTTTTATAATGGGAATAAACTTGTTATTGATTACACAGTAGAATCCAAAACAGCCCAAAAGATAGATGAAACTCATTCTAATCTTTTAGAGAAACCGGATGTTTCTATTAACGGTAAATATATTGACAGTATCAGTTACCAGGGTCATCAAAAAGTAGCAAAAAACAAATATAGGGGTGTAATAGAAATTAATCTGCCAGAAGATACACCTGACCATTTTGCTTTGAAATTTAATACTGATAGTATTTTTGATAAAGAAGGGCAATGGACAATTGATTTTCCTGTAAATAAATCTGCGGTAATTTTCTTTTACCACTTTTTAATTTAAAACAAATAATATTTAATGTAATAACATAAGTTACCAATATATTTATTTTAAGAAGTAAGGGGCATTTACCCCTTGCTTTTTTTCGTATGTTCTTTATTCCATTTTTGGGTGTTCTTTTTTCGGCACACCTATCCTCTATAAACGTTGATATAACAATATTCTTTAACTTACCTCTTATCACTTTATTTAAATGGCAAATCGTCTTTTGATTTGCAACTCTTTTTTATGTTTTTTTCGTAGGAAAAACATAAGCCTGAAGGCTGAAAAATTGCCTGAAGGAGATAAGTCTTTAAGGGACGAAGTTCCTCATTTAATAATTGGCGAATGCGACAGCTATTACTCCGATTAATTTTTGAGAGGGGGCAGTATTTTAGAAAGTGAAGAAGAAAATGAGTGTCGGAAGACAGTCGTTTCTTTTTCACTTTCAGCAACCGAAGGGCGGTAGTCGTAGCCAGTGAAACTGGCGGAGAGAACAAGGCAACATTGCGAAGCTTTGTTGCATCTTGTTCGACTTTAAAATGAGGCGAAGTATTCATTTTCTACAGTGCTTGTACTAGTTTATTTCTGATAACACTCATTACATAAACAAGAAACTCCCTTAGGCAAAAGGTCTGGGGGGGATTTTATAGAATATAATTAAGTTGACTACTGATACCTTGTATTATGTCGATAATGAATAGTGAAATAGGGGGAATTTCAAATGACACATCACACATCAAATTTGTACGACTTCCATGTATGGGCAAACCAAAAAAATTTCGACCGATTAAAAGAACTTTCTGAGGACATTTACGAAAAGAAAATTCAGAGCGTTTTTCCTTCTATATCAAAGGTGATGGCGCACATTTATGTCGTCGATAGCGTATGGTTAGAGGTTATTTCTGGTAAAAAATTTAATGAAGTATATGCATTAGGTGAACGGTTGAGAGAACAGATGGAAACGAAAAGAATCGAGGAAGTAGAAAGAATGTTTTTCGATTTATCTGACCGGTACAAAGTGTTTCTCAATCGTCAGGAAAATATGGAAACGGCCTTGGTGCTTGAAACCCCATTTGCTGGACGACTCGAAACTCATTTATCTGACTTAGTACAACATGTTGTCAATCATGGAACATATCATCGTGGCAATATCACGGCTATGTTGAGACAATTGGGTCATCCTGGTGTTATGACTGATTATGTTTTATATTTATATGAAAAAGGCAACAAATCTTAACCTTTATAGATAATAAATGAAAAGAGAAGAGATACTTTTAGTTCAGTACTTTAAGTACTCTTCTCCTTTTTAATATGTTATACAGTATATTCGAGGTAAGTTACGAGCTCAAAAAAGTAGTAATTTGGTTAAAATGAAATTTATCATGGTCTACCATGGCATTCATATAGGAGCGTAAAGATTGCTCTTTATCTTGAATCATATATATTTTATTGAAATCTTCTTCAGAAAACATATTTAGGGAATCTATAAGATTCTTTCGGGTTTCCTTCAATTGTTGGATAAGTTCCTCTTTATGAATCCCCGATTTGGCATAATTGGCAGCTTCTCTGTTAAAATCTTCTACGTTAATATTTGCTTTTGTTACATGTTTTCGTGATTGCAGTAGAAGAAGACGCTCAAGAATAAAGCGATCCCAAAACAAGATGTGCGAAATAGTTTCAGCTGTTGACCACTTACCTAATTTGATAGGAGTCAACCAAGCTTTATCACTAATGTTTAACATTGACTGCAAGAAATTATCAATATCTGCATACTGAACTAAGATTTCATTTTTGGTTCTCAATGTAAGAGGCCTCCTTAGATTTTTATACTAGATTCCTCAGAGAATCAAATCCCTTATGTGTTTGATTTTTAGTTTTTCACTTCCTACTTTCTGTATTACGTTAACTAAAAATGTAGGGAGGATACAACATAGGAATTTCGTTTTTGTAAGCAGAAATAGTACTAAATATACTATATAAAAACAAAGGGAGTAGATTCTATGAATATTTTAATTACAAATACCAGAGAAAATGTTGATTGGTCAAGGATGAAGGAAATTTATCATTCTGTAGGGTGGGAAAAACACGATGAAGAGAAGATTAAAAAGATATTCAATCTAAGTAATGTCATAACTATTGCTTATGATGAAAATAAAATTGTAGGGTTTGGACGAGCTATATCAGATGGAATATTTAATGCTGCTATTTATGATATTGTGATTGAAGACATATATCAATATAAAGGAATTGGACAACGAATTATAGGTGACCTACTTGCTCAACTTAAGGATATTTCATGTGTTCATCTTGTCGCTACAACAGGAAATGAAGAATTTTATCATAAAGTAGGTTTCAGTAAGATGAAAACTGGTATGGCTCGATATTTAAATGCTACTTTAACTGAATAATACTTGGAATAATTGATTTCGATAATTTACTAAAGAAGTTTCAGCCCTCCATATATTCTTTAAAGCTTATTAGATTAGGAAAATTAAAAACATTTCTCTTCAAGGTCTCTACAATATCTTGATTATCTGTTGTCACAATAATTAACTCTCCATCAAAGAATCCAATTTCTACAACAGCATTTTTAATGGGTGACACATAATTTTCGGCCCAGTAATGTCCGTCTTCCTCAATTACTGGAAGTTTTCCAATTTCATTAAGATCAACTTTCTCTTTGACAGCTATCATAACACCGAATAACACCAATACTTCCTCATTTTTTATAATTTTCATTAATTCTTGTCCTGTTAGTGTAAAAGTCTTTTTATAGAATATAGAATCCTCTAACTCTTTATTTCCTTTAGTTGAATGTGCTGTTAAGTCACTAAATACCCAGTTGTAATCTGTGAAACTTATTTGAGTATGTGAAAAGAATATATTAAGCCAATGGGGGTTCACACTCGTTCGATAGTCTTCTATACAGTATCTCATACTCATTTCGTTTTCTCCTCCCCTCTATCTACTAAACTATGTAACCTGTTCATAAAAGTATACTTGTACGGACTGTTTTTCTAACCATAACGTTTCCCTTTTCTGTTAGTAAAGGTTAGATTAAGAAGGTTTATTCATAGTGGTGGTAGAAACTAATGATAAAACCAAAATATTCAGGGGGAAAACTAATGATTAATAAAGTCGGTCAAATTATGGTATATGTAGAGAATCAAGATGAGATAGTAAAGTTTTGGACTGAAAAGGTAGGGTTTAGTGTAATTTCTGAACAAGATAATGGTCAAGGAATGAGATGGGTTGAAATTGCTCCAACAAAGGATTCAGAAACAAGTATCATTCTACAAAATAAAGAATTTGTTGCTAAGATGGATCCTGAATTAAATCTTGGTACACCTTCTTTACTGTTTTTTACAGAAAATCTCGATAAATTATATAAAGATTTATCAAATAAAAATGTTACAGTCGGAGAAATTGTAAATATGCCTTCTGGCAGAGTATTTAACTTTGCAGATAGTGAAGAAAATTACTTTGCAGTCATGGAAAAGAGTGAATAACTCCTATTTTTTATTGAACTAAAGGGCCCGGTTATGAAACAACGTTCGAACATAGACGTTCAGCAAGCACTTCAACAACTAATTAATAAATATAAATCTTAATTATCTGTACTCGTTAAAGTAACGGTGAAATTATAATTCCTAAAGAACGATCTTCAAGTAAAGATCGTTCTTTTATATTTAAAAAGACACGTTATATGAATGTTCCTTAGTTTACATAGTGTTGATTATAAGCACTAAAAAAGGCTTTAAGAAGAATTAAAGCCTAATAATATACATTTCCTCTCCCATTGATATAGGGGATTAATCTGTCGAAAAAATCTCTTTCTGCCATTTGTGGTAAAAGTAAATTATAAAGGAAAGTCCATAAATAACTAAGGCATATTGCCAAAATGTAATATTTTTATATTTGGCAATATCTAACAAACTTAATAATGGTAAAATGATAAAACTCATAACAATATCCATAATTAAATTTACAACGGTATACAATAAAAAATTATGGGACGTGAGTCTGAAAATCCAAAAGGTTCCAACTGCAAAAATTCCATAGGCAAAGCTTACATCAATCATATACCCCCATGGGACAATAAACTCCTCGATAACCCACCACTTATATATATAGGCTATTTGAAAGATGATCGTCATTAAGAAACAGGTAAAAATAGTTACAGGCATAAACCTTTTTATGGTTGTGGAACTAGCAAAAAACAAAGTAAACCATGGGAGGATTAAAAAGATAAATAAAATAATTTTTGTAGTCATGAAGTTAAACCCTCCAATACTTTTCAATAATAATTCACCCTTATTGTTTCAGTAGAATACAAAGTTATTCATTCTTAGTCTTATTTTCCATAAAATATCTTAGTGTAGATTTTATGTCATTTGGTTGGCGGGACCCTATCCAGTTGATTTTTGTTTCCTTTATTTAACAACATATGTTATATTATGTTAAAAAGGAAAACTAATTTTATGATAGGACTTATTATTGCCATTATTCTTTTTAATTTTATTGCCTTTAAAACAAATAAAAGGTTAACAGCAAATCAAATTGTTCATCTTTGGTTGTTTACAATCGCTTTTCAAAGTAATTTCGACGTGTATATAGATTTAAAATATCATGGATACTGGTATTTTACAGACGATGCAGATTGGACAGGAATTCTTGTTCATACTGTGTTAATTCCGCCTGTTAATATGATGTTCCTTAATTGGTATCCCTTTAAGAGGGATTATATTAGGCAAGTTCGGTATTTTATTTTTTGGTTGATAGCCATTTTGCTTTATGAAATGTTTACATTATTACCTAAGCCTTGGGGTTATTTCTATTATGGTTGGTGGAATTTATGGCATTCAGCTATTCTCAATCCTGTACTTTTACTTATCTTACTAGGCTATTATAAGTCAGTATGTAAGCTAGAGGACAGGCTGTTAGCAAAAAAGAAATAAAAAGCGACCTCGGCATTGGCAAGCGAGGTCGCTTTTTTAGGGATACTCATTAGTTTCACCCCAACTTATTCTAGCAGGATTATACAATTTTACACTCTGACATTTTAGTGGAAAGGAATGAATTTAATAATGAATTCGAATAAAAGATAATTGAATAGGGGGCTTAAATAAATCCTCCATTTACACGTAGTGTTTGACCAGTGATCCACTGTGATTTTTCGCTTACTAGGAATTCGATGACATTCGAAATATCCTCTAGTTCACCGAGGTGGCCAAAGGCACTCTTTTTTTTCATCCCCTCTATTTGTTGTTTTGTTTTCCTGCGGAGAAAAGCTCTATGTCTACCGGACCCCGTATTATTAGAGTTAAAAAATGATAATGGTAACAGACGGTTCGTATTAAAATAATGGGGTACTTTTATTTACAAAAGCTGCTTCCTATAATAAAACTTATGTAAACAAACTTCATATATAATATACAGGCTAAAAAAGAAAAAACTCCTTGCGCTTTTATAAAATAGGAGTTTTTTCTTTGAAGACGATAATTGTATTTTTTATTTATCAAAAAATATGGATTTGTGAGGTGTTTTTAATCAAATTTTATTACAAAGCTACATTTAGAAAGTAGTATATATTTGCATCAGAATCGAAAAAGTAGCCTTGAAATACTTTTCTCTAACCATTATACAAAAATATTAGTTTCTTGGATCTACATAATCCGGATAATCCATAATTATTGCGTCAACTCCCACATCTAATAAAAAAGCTGCGGCCTCTTGACTACGTACTGTCCAAGAGCCAATTTTCATACCAAGGGAGTGAACTTGATTTACTAAATCTTCAGTAACAATTCCATAGCTTGGGTTAAAATAATCAGCATAAGTCGAAAATTCTTGTAAGGCTTGTTCTGTTGTGTCTGCACTTGAAGATGTTAAAACGCCAATTGGAACTTTGGGAAGAAGCTCATTCATTTTTTTCATTGATTTATGATTAAATGATTGGACAATTATTTTTTCATTTTGTGGTTTATCAAGATTTCGTTCTTTTAATTCTTTAGTTACATTTTCTTCAATCCCAGGATAAAGCTCCGGAGCTTTTAATTCTATTAATATTCCAATTTTCCCATGGTAACGATCAAGTATCTCATCAAATGTTGGGATTTGTGCCCCTGCAAATTGCTCACCTTTCCAGCTGCCTGCATCTAGGTCTCTTAGTTCTTTAAACGTAAGATTTCCAACCTTTCCAGATCCATCTGTTGTACGATCAACTGTTGTATCATGGATAAGAACTAGTTTGCCATCCTTGCTTCTTTGAACATCAATTTCTATATAGTCCGCCTTCATTTCTACTGCTTTATCAAAAGCAGCAATCGTATTTTCAGGTGCATATGCTGATGCACCGCGATGGGCAACATTATCAACCTTTCTTAAATCCCCAGTTGTTTCTGCTGCAAAAGCCTGACTTAGTGGACTGAATAACAAAGTAAATGCTAATCCGGCCCCTGCTAATAATTTTTTGCTCATGTTCATCATCTCCCATCTAAAATATGAATACCAATATTATTTTAGAAAAAGAGTGTTGTTGAAGTATGTATTTATATTTACATCTAAATAATGATTTTGTAAATAAAAGTAGACGTTTTGACTTAATTTTATTTACAAACTTACTATTTATTAGAAAAACCAAGATCTCTCTACGGTTTCTTACTGAACTGTTGCATCTCTATAGTTAAGTAGAGGCCTTTCCAGTTTCTTAACTATATTGTTTGAAAACCTTATCCCTTATAAGCTAATATAAACAGAAAAAGAAAAAACGACCTTCATGCGAAAGGAGAAAGGTCGTTTTTTCTTTGTGAACATATTATATATGACGTAGCAACTTGGCTGCTTCATAAGTAGCTTTTAGGTTATAGGTAAAGGCCACAAATAAAAAAGCATAAACAAAAGGTTTTTTATTGGCTATATACTAAATAATTAATGTTCTTATTGAAATGCATGTCTTGCAATGTCCAAAAATGATTGAATGGCAGGTGCTATCCATTTTCCTTTATGTATACTTTTCCAGACGGTCTTCAAAAGCAGTTATTTATACTTATTGCTTATATTAATTAATATAATCTCTTTTTAAGTTAAGGTAATCCTAAGATGTCTGTATTGTTAGGGGTGTATCCCAGTAGACGTAGCATGGCTACAATTTGACCTTTATGATGAAACTCATGTGTAATGGAATGTAGTAGCAATTGATGGGGCGTTTTCTTGACAATGCCACTGCCTGGCTTCCAGGAAAGTTCTCTTTCAATAACATCATCGAATTTATGGCTAAATTGTTTAAATACAGCATCTACATATACATCTGCTTGTTCGAAATAGAGTTGAATATCGTTTATCTTCATATTACTAATCACTTCTTTTGTTAATAAAGGATCTTTAGTTTGTGATAATACAAAAGAACCAAGCCACGCATGATAACAACCTGCCACATGAATTAAAGAATCTCTGACACTTTGAAAACCGAACCCAAGCTCTTTTGTAAAATCTCCTTCATTTAATTGTTTGCACTGATCTAATAAAATTTGTCTTGTTTGTTTTACCCAATCATATTCTTGTTTTTTCATAATTATTTCTCCTATGTTTGAATAATGTGATTCTTTAAGCTTGTAATGTTAATTGTACATTAAATTGTGAAAGATAACCTTGAAAATAGTGTAAATAACACAGATTATCGGCATCTATGTTTGTATATGTAAAAGACATTTAAGTCTCATCTTAAATGTCTTTTGCAATGTTTATGTTACTTTTCATTTATCAATCATTATAGTAACAGCGTTTTTATCTTCAAAACAGAGGTTTACCGTTCTTTGTTTAGCTCTAGTTCTATGTACAGTTCCAGCTGGAATAAGTAATGTATCATGTGGCTTTAAAACAATAGTATCCTTATCTTCGAAGTCAATTAACAACTCACCTTCTAAAACCATAAATAGTTCATCAGAATTAGAATGGTAATGCCACTTGTATTCACCTGAAAATACGGCAATACGTAGACAGTGATTATTGACATCAGACACAGCAAAATTCACATGTTGATCTTTAATATTCTTTGTAATTTCCTGAAGGTTAATCTTTTCTAAATCTACTTTCCTTATCATTTACATTCCCCTTTGCCATTTTAGTGTTCTTCCTTTACTTTACTACACTTACTATGGTGTATATCCCATACCTTTCTAGTTTACATAAAACATGTTAGAAGTAGAGAAAAAATACAAAACTTTTGGTTTCCAACGCAATTGTACTTTTTCTTTTCCGTTTAGGTGAAATTTTACAGACTTAAAATCATATAGGTTTTAATGTTAAATCTATGTGATAAATATTTATTGCAAGAAAACACTTATTTGTAACCATTTGGAAAGTATTTTGTGCTATCCTGTTATTGTTTCTTCCTATTGATTTAAAGGAATAGAAGAGTGAAAAATAAATGGACATAAAGGTGTGTTTTTGATTGAATAGAGGAACAACGTTGAAGAAAGAGAAATTAAAGAAAGAAAAGCAAAATAAAAACAAAGGTACCTGGGGAGTGATAGGAGGGATTGTTCTCTTAGGCTTAGGGAAAATGAAGTGGCTCTTAGCCATTTTAAAATTTGCCAAGTTGTCCACTCTTATTTCTATGATACTTTCACTAGGCGCCTACGGACTTGTTTATGGATGGAAGTTTGGTTTTGCTCTGATTTATTTACTGTTAGTTCATGAGCTCGGACATTATGTCGCTTGTAAGATGAGAGGACTTCCTGTAAAACCGACCTTATTTATTCCCTTTATAGGAGCAGCCGTACGTATGGAGAAAATGCCAAAAAGCGCAGCGGAAATGGCGTTTATTGCGTATATGGGTCCCGTATTTGGCGTTCTTTCACTTGTCCCACCTATTCTCTTATATCTAACTACGGCATCTTCTTTGTGGTTGGTTGTCCTATCATTTGGTGCGTTGATTAACCTGTTTAACTTAATTCCATTTGGAGGGTTAGATGGAGGAAAGATAGTAGGGGGAATTAGTACAAAATTATGGTTTTTGGGCCTTATCCTTATTATTGCCTTTGTTATCTATACACACTCCATTTTAGCTACCATTATTGCGATCTTAGGAGTTATTCACCTATGGTACTTCCATAAAAAGAATAAGACATTAGATAAAGATAAACAAGAAGTAACGGCAGCTCGCACACTTTATCATCGCCTTCAAGAAGTTAAAGAAGAGCCTCATTTATTTAGAGAGGCTATTCGTGATTTTAATCTTGAAAAAGATAGCTTAGTGCAATTAGAAGTAGAACAACTCTATGAGGAGTTTAGGGGAACTGCTCAAAATGTAAATCTAAGAAAACCGGTTGTAATAGAAGGGGAGCCATTAGATGAATTCGCTCAAGCTCGCTTACAAGAAGAATTAGAGGACTATGCCCTTTATCAAAAGGTATCGGAAACCTTCCTGCAACAACTTGAAGAGTATCTGACGCAAGAAGAAATCGATTTACAGTATGCAGAGAGCTACCGTACAACAAGTACAAAGTCGAGAGCCATAACGTTTATCATTTATATCGCCCTTATTATTGTGTTATCTGTATGTCTAGATGTCAGCAAAGAATTGCTCCATATGCATCCAGAAGCGCGAGGATTTTTTAATCGTTAATAAAATAAAAAAGGAAAAAGACTATCCCACGATACTAATATGCAGAGGTAGTCTTTTTCTTTTGATGCATTTACTATTCGAATTAACAGGTCGTCCTACATATTAATATATAGGTAGTTTTTACTTTACATAACAGACATTATAGGCACTAAAAAGAACATCTAATTTATGATATTAGATGCTCTCTTAGCCTTACCTACAACAAGTTCGAGATTTATTTTTTATCTTTAAAAAATGCGTCCCAACTAATGACACTAAGGAAAGTTAAAATCAAGATAATAAGAGATTTTATGAATATCTCCATTCGTTGTTCCCTCCCTGTGTACTTTAAATAAATTTACTTCTTTAGATTTTATTTTATACGGTGGAAATCTTTTATTTTTATATATAACGTATTTGCTTCTAGTTCACATTAAGTGATTTATCGGTAGAAAACAACATGTTATAACCAGCTTCTTCATTTGAGGGTTAAATTAATAAGTTCCTAATAAATAGGAGAAAATAAATATACCTTCAAAAAAGAGGTGTCTAAATATGCACTCAATCATTCAAAATTTAGATTTATCTGCAAAAGGCATTTGGTTTCCTATCTCTGTAGGACTTCTATTATTATTCTTTTCCCTTTTTATGCCTAAAAGAAGAATTAACTGGTTAGAGTTTTATATTACTTTTGGCGTTGTAGGTTATGTAGCTTGGATTTCTGATACAGTAGTGGGAGGTATGTTAGATTGGGTAGATCTAGGTAATCCTAAAATTACGGGCCTTGGTGAATTTGCAAGCTATAGTTTTATCCCTTCATCACTTTCTGTTATTTATCTAAACTATGCCAAGAAAACTAACAAATGGATTCTTGTTCTTCTCTTTACGTTATTATCAACTTTAATTGAATGGATAATGATACAAACAGGGTATTTAAAAATGAAAAATTGGGGCTTTTTCGTTTTTTCCATCATTGCCTATTTGATTGTATTCAGTCTTATTCTTCCTGTTCACATAAAAGTGATAAAGAAGCACTTACTACATCACAAATAAAATTTTATATCTATGAGCAACCTACTCAAGATAAGTAAAGTATCACGCTTAAAAGCTGATAGGTAACAGAAAACACCTGCTGTTTACAATCCAGTAGGTGTTTCTATTTTTGGACTGTATAAGATATTCATTTTTAGTTTATATAAAATATATTCGAGGAAGTAAAAAAGCACAAAGCTATTGTTTGTCAACGAGTTTTTTCTTTTTCTTTAAGTATCCTTTATTCATGAAAAGAAGGAATTCCTATCATTATTATTGTGTTCCTCTTTATACAGAAAAAGAGGAAGAGATATATAGGTGTCAACATTTATCATCTTCAGCAAAGGAAGCCTTTCTACAGTATCTTAAATAATTTGAGATTATCCATTCTTTCATCCTCATGATGCCGGGTAACACTGAATGTATATCTTAACTATTTATGAATTCTTTTCTCTTAGTTCTATTTTTACGAATAAACAAAAAATACTAGATAAAAAAAGAAACCTTTGGAATTTGTCATTCCGCGGGTTTCTTTTTTATCATTCTACTCTTTTTCACGAATAACTAATAAGACACCAATTAAAAT
The DNA here is from genome assembly GCF_057808375.1 of Priestia sp. TRM10. Classification (NCBI taxonomy): domain Bacteria; kingdom Bacillati; phylum Bacillota; class Bacilli; order Caryophanales; family Bacillaceae; genus Priestia; species Priestia sp. TRM10. Next base: position 128,178 of record NZ_JBJZOT010000015.1, on the reverse strand, counting down.
CAAAAGTGAACCAATCCAAAATGTTCCCCCGATCTTTTCACCTAACAAAAGCCAGCCAAGGAAGGTTCCAACTAGAGGTTGAAAAAAGAAAAATAACCCTCCACTCGAAGCATTTAATAATTGTAATCCACGATTCCAAAGGATAAATGCACAAGCTGTTGACATAATACCTAAGTATAAAAGACCACTCCAAATTGTCGGATGGCTTAATTGAGCAATCGAAATCTCACTTAACCCTTTTAGAGCAAAAGGGGTTAGGAGGACAAGAGCAACTAAAATAGAATACGTTGTCACCACTAGTGGTGAATAGCTATTTGGAACACGCTTGATAAGCACTGACATAAGAGCCCATGTTAAGGCTGCTACCAAAAGAGAAATACCACCAAGTTGGCTAGACATATCTATATTACCGTTCCCCACAATGAGAAATACTCCGATTGTAGCTAAGCAAACAGATGTCCCTTTTCTCATATTTAATCGTTCTTTAAGAATGAATCGAGCAAAAATCACCATAAAAGCGGGGGGAGAAGATGTAATGATAGCTCCCATTTGAGCTGAAGATAACATTGTGACATATTCTTGTGTAACAATGGATATTGTATTGCCCACGATTCCAATAGCGATAATCAACCAGAAGTGTTGTTTATGAACCTTCCAAGATTGTCTTTTTATGAGACCAATGATAAAAAGAGCAACAATCGCCACTAAATATCTTATCCACACCAATTCTAATGGGGGGATTACATCTACAACCACTTTCACTACAACATACATACCGTCCTAAATACTGGAAGCTAAAGCTAAATATATAGAACCTAATAAGGTGTTTTTCATTTTTTGTACCCTCCGTGTTTAAAAATTAGGTCAATGAATGCCCTAACGGAGAGAAGTAGTCACATTACTCCATTAAGGACGGAGAAGTGCTACTGGTACATCATTTTCAAATAATGGAGCTAAAAACATTTCGTTTCACCTCAATTTTACTCTAATAAGGCTATTATACAGAGGTTTTGTTTAATCGAAGATCTCTTTAAATTAAAAGATCAATGTCTATTAAATAGGACATTTTCATAAGGTGATTTTCTCTAAAAAGATATATGCTTTATACAAACCTAGTCAACATAACACGCCTTACCGGCCTGAAAAAGAATCTTCGTTTAAAAAATTCTTCAGCTTCTTCAAGTGTTTCTCCTACCATCTAGGTTTGGATTAGTAATATACTGTTTTTATATCTATAAAAAGAAGGGAAGAGGAGCAGTGGGAAAACAAGTATACATTATTCACGGATACGGCGCTTCACCAACTAATCATTGGTTTCCGTGGTTAAAAGAAAAATTAGTAGCAGATGATCATCAAGTTTCCGTTCTTCACATGCCAAATTCGTCTGATCCCAAGAAAGAAGAATGGTTGGAAACATTAGCTAATAACATAAAGAATGTAGATCACAATACTTATTTTGTAACACATAGCTTGGGGTCTATTACACTATTGAACTACCTAGAACAATTAGATCCATTACCAAGCTTTGGAGGGTTTATTCTTGTTTCTGGCTTTTCTGAATCCTTATCATCCTTACCTTCACTAAATCCTTTTACAGCTAAAAAAGTGGATTATAAAAAAATAATTTCCGCAACTCATTCACGTGCTATTATCGCTGCAAAAAATGACTCTATTGTTCCTTTTCAATTGAGTCAAAGTTTATCAAAACAATTGGATACATCCTTTTATCCCGTTGAAAAGGGTGGTCATTTTCTAGAAGATGATGGGTTCTTTACTTTCCCATTGGTTCATGATGTTTTAAATAATATGATGAAAACGGTATAAAGAATAGGGGTGTCACCTTTTCGTGACACCTTAAAACTAAAAAATGTTCCGAAACAATCTGGCCCGATTTTTGAATAAGGTCTCCAATAATCAAATGAATGCACATTATATGAACTTAGTTCACATAATGTGCATTTTAGGTAGTAAAAAGCTCCTTATAATACTAATTAGGACTAATTGTTGACTAAACATTCTAAATATTATATGATTAAAAACAAACACATACGTATGCGTAAAATTAAAGGGTAGTATGACAATAGGGTACAGAGATTTCTAGTAGTATTCTTGAACTTTAGTTATTAGATAGGTCACGTTTTTAGCGTATTGAAATATCCTAACCTGAAAAGTTTGGATATTTCAAATCCATCTATGTTTTTATGCATTCGTATGCGTAAAATAAAGCAAAAGAGGCATGAAGCTATTATGGCAATCACTACAAAAGATATTGCGAAAATCGCGAATGTAAGTCAATCCACAGTATCGAGATGTTTAAATGACAGTCCGATGATTTCAGAGAAAACCAAGAAAAGGATATTAAAAATTGCACAGGAACATGGTTTTCAATTCAACGCGCATGCAAGGAGCTTAAGCGCCAATAAAACGTATACAATTGGTGTAATCCTCCCTAAAAGTTTGTTTGATTTTGAAGGGGAAATGCATTTTAGGTCATGGCAGAACGAACTAATAGAAAGTTTAGAACGAATGGAATTTGATGTTATGGTTTCCTTTTTTGAGAACAGATTTACAAAACAGAATAACATTAAGAGACTTATCACAGCCAAAAAAGTAGATGGACTTATCATTTTAGAGCCCTCTTTAGATGATGAAACCATAACGATTTTAGAAGAAACGAATATTCCTTTTATCTTTTGCAAGTATCTTCCGTCCTTTTATAAAACAAGAGATGTAGATTTTGTATGTGTTGATCAATTTAAGGGTGGATATATAGCTACTGATCATCTGCTTAAACAGGGGCACGAAAATATAATAAGTATTTCGGCAAACCATATAGGTAGTGAGTTTGACCTAAGGACAGAGGGATTTAAAGCATCTCTACGCGATCATAACCTTCAGTATGATAAAAAGATGGTATTTTACGGAGATACGACATTTCCGTCAGGTTACCAAGTTATAAAGAATAATATAAAGAAGCTAAAAGATGTTACGGCTATCTTTGTTCAAAATGATCTGATGGCTTTGGGAGCCATATTGGCATTAAAAGAATGTGGCATTAATGTTCCAGAAGATATAGCAGTTGTAGGATTTGATGATATCGAACTATGCACCTTCTATAGGCCGTACCTTACTACTGTGTGTCAGCCTACTAAAGAAATCGCGGCTTTAACATGTAAGCGTTTAATTGAAAAATTAAAATCAACAGATTCTGACTTAAAGCAAAAACTTGAAATTAGTCCTACTTTAGTTATTAGAGAATCGTGTGGAATAAATCTTTGAATTTATTCCACCTTCTATATATTTTTTACCATTTTACGCATACGTATGCGTAAAATTAATTCTATGAAAATACTGAGAAAAGGATGACACACTATGGAGAAAAACTTAACGGGAAAGACTTGTATTATTACAGGGGCTGCAAGAGGGATAGGAAAGGCGTTAGCCACCAAATATGCTGAGAAAGGAGCTAATGTTGTATTAATGGATTTAAATAAAGAAATGGTTGAAGCAACTGCAAAAGAAATGACATCTTTAGGAGCAACCGTATTACCTCTTGTAGTAAATGTAACTTCATCAAAAGAGATTAATGAGGCAATAAAGGAGGTCGAGTCAGAATTTACAAAAATTGATATTCTAGCAAACTGCGCTGGTATCTCTACTTCTAGGTTAATTCTAGACATTGAAGAAGCGGAATGGGACGCAGTCTTTAATGTCAATTTAAAATCTATTTATTTACTAAGTAAGGCTGTGGGAAAGAATATGATTAAAAATGATGTAAAAAACGGAAAGATCGTTTCTATTTCTTCACAAGCCTCGAAAGTTGGAGAGTTAGGAAATGGCGCATATTGTGCTTCAAAAGCCGGAGTCAACTCATTAACCCAAGTACTTGCTCTCGAACTGGCTCAATACGGAATTTCAGTAAATGCAGTTTGTCCTGGTTTTGTAGATACTGAAATGTTACAAGAGGTTTTCAAGAAAAGAAGCTTGATTGAAGGTAAAGCACCAGCAGAGTATGAAGAGATCTTAACAAGTCAAGTTCCTATGAGAAGGTTAGCAAAGCCTAGTGAAATTGCAGATTTGATGCTGTTTCTAAGTAGTGAGAGTGCTAACTATATTACAGGGACTGCTATGACAATTGCTGGTGGAAAAACATTAATCTAAGAAAAAGGGGTTTTTATGATGAGAATGAGTTTAGTAACAGATTGTTTAGATTTTATGTCTCTTGAAGAGGTGGCTGATACTGCCGTATCGTTAGGGTATGAAACTTTGGAGTTTGCTTGTGGGAATTGGTCTAAGGCGCCACATGTTGATTTAGATAGTCTACTAGAAAGCTCTATCCAACGTGATAAATTTGTAAGCGTTTTAAAAGAAAGGGGACTCTCAATTGAAGCTCTGAATTGTTCAGGTAATCAGTTAGCTCCAAATGAAGAAGGACAAGAACATCAAATCGTTGTAGAAAAAACGTTTAGACTCGCAGAATTACTAGGGATAAAAACGATAAATATGATGTCGGGACTTCCAGGAGGAGGGCCAGAAGAGACAACGGCAAACTGGATTACAACTAGTTGGCCACCAGTTAATGTTGAAATATTAAATTGGCAATGGAATGAGGTAGCATTACCCTATTGGGAAGAAAACGTGAAAAGAGCAAAAGAACATGGTATAGAGAGAATTGCGTTAGAAAATCATGGTTCTCAACTCGTTTATAATCCAGAAACACTCTTTAAACTAAGAAATCATGTAGGGGACATGATTGGAATGAACTTTGATCCTAGCCACCTTATGTGGATGGGAGGAGACCCTATTAAGGCATTAAGAACCTTAGGAACAGCTATATATCATGTTCATGCTAAGGACACACGCATTGAAAGAGGATTGGTTGATATAGAGGGTGTGCTAGATACAAAAACGATTGATAATTTTGTAAATCGTTCTTGGAATTATGTAGCACTAGGTCATGGCCATGATGTTAGTTGGTGGAAGGAATTCTTTTCTGTGCTCAGTATGGTTGGTTACGATGGAACAGTCAGCCTAGAAATGGAAGATTTAACGATGGACCCACTTGTTGCTTTAAAAAAATCGACCTCTGTATTAAAGGAAGCTCTACCTAAGGATTTTGATTAAGAAAAAAAGCGCTACATTCTATTAAAAGTGATCTTTAGTATTTTCCTGAATCAAATACTATTAAACAGGAAAGGGACATGGACATGAATAAATCAGTTAACCAAAATCACATGTCATTTTTGAGTACAATTGTTTTAGTCTCGACTTTCGGAGGACTCCTCTTTGGTTATGATACAGGGGTGATTAATGGAGCTCTGCCCTATATGTCGGATGATTTTAAGTTAACTTCATTCACAGAAGGTCTTATTACTAGTATTCTTCTTCTAGGCGCTGCAATAGGTGCTATATTTGGTGGTCGACTCTCAGATGGAATTGGGCGTCGTAAAAATATTCTTTTCCTGTCAATTTTATTCTTTATTTCAACTATTGGGTGTACTTTCTCTCCAAGTGTAATAGGGATGGTCATTTTCCGTTTCTTACTAGGTATGGCTGTAGGTGGAGCATCCGTAGCTGTTCCCACATTTATAGCTGAAATGTCGCCTTCTGATCGAAGGGGGCGTATGGTTACTCGCAATGAATTAATGATTGTAGGCGGACAATTATTAGCCTTTGTCTTTAATGCTATTCTTGGAAATATGATGGATGGCGTAGGCATTTGGCGTTACATGTTAGGCATCGCAGCTGTTCCAGCCATTTTTCTATTTTTTGGAATGATGAAAGTACCAGAAAGTCCGCGTTGGCTTGTAAAAAGGGGTAGAAATGAGGAAGCATTAAGTGTTCTTCGTAAGATACGACTAGAGGAGCAAGCACAAGCTGAACTTAAAGAAATTGAAATAGCTGTAGCTAAAGAATCTGGATTGAAAGAAGCCTCTTTTAAAGATATTGCTGTTCCTTGGATGCGTCGTATTATATTTCTAGGGATTGCTATCTCCTTTGTTACACAAGCTACTGGGGTTAACTCTATTATGTACTATGGAACTGAAATTCTTAGGCAAGCAGGTTTTGGAACATCAGCAGCATTAATTGGAAATATTGCAAACGGTATCATTTCAGTGTTAGCCACTATTGTTGGGATCTGGCTCCTTGGTAGAGTTGGACGTCGCTCTATGATGTTAACCGGTTTAACAGGAACTACACTGACTCTTCTACTCATTGGAATTCTCTCATTTACAGTGAAATCATCTGAGGTACTTCCATATGTGATGCTAATATTAACTGTTACATTTCTTGCCTTTATGCAGGGAGCCATTGGACCCGTATTATGGGTTTCACTATCTGAAATTTTCCCATTACGTTTAAGAGGTTTCGGGATGGGGATTAGCGTATTTTTTCTTTGGATGACAAACTTTGTAATTGGTCTATTATTCCCCATTATGCTTGACAAAATGGGGTTGTCATCAACATTTCTTATGTTTGCAGGAATAGGTTGTATATCAATCTTCTTAATGGCAAAGTTCTTACCTGAAACTAAGGGACGTACACTTGAAGAAATTGAAATGTCTTTTCGTACTTATTATGATGACACCTCACACAGGAATGTGGACTCTAATCATGCAGAAACTCACATGAAATAGGGAATACTATTCAATTATGAGTTTTAGCCACAAATCTTTTCTTTAAAATATAAAGCATATTTGAATTTACCGTAAACGTTCTTGTTATACTTCCATTTAAACTCAATCTATAAAATATATATGTATAGCAATCTAAAACATTGGATAAACTAATAACGTATTCCCTTATCTGTATAAATTTAAGAATCCTTTGCTCCTGATAAGCAAAGGATTCTTTTTTATTAGGGCTGTTATCGTATAGATTGTTGCTCACTTGAAAGTACAGATTATTGTTGAATATAATGCAGTGGTTTCAAGGAGGTATTCAAAATGTGGAGATATGTTTATGAAGATTTCAGTAAATTAGATAAAAAAATCAGTTGGCACTTTTTAAGGCGATGCAACAAGATTTATTTCCAAAGAGTTTATATAAAGTAGACAAATTACTTACGAATATAAGAGAATCTCGTTTTTCGTCTGGTTTGGGATGTCTTCATTGCGGCAGCACTGCTGTTAAACGTAATGGTAAATATCGTTCCCGACAAAGATATTTATGTAAGGATTGCGGAAGAACATTCAATGATATGACAAATACGCCATTCTCGGGTTCCCGTTACCCTGACAAATGGATGAAATACATTGAAATGATGATAAACGGATTAACATTGCCTAAAATAGCTGAACAATTAAACATCCATATATCTACTGCATTTTACTGGAGACATAAAGTTTTGAATGCATTAGGAAGTCACGGATTTAATCAGTTATCCGGTATTGTAGAAAGTGATGAAACATTTTTTAGAGAGTCATTAAAAGGGCGTCAATTTACACATCGAAAGTCCAAAAAACGCGGAGAAGAAGATGAAAAAAGAGGAATCTCAAACCTAAAAATTACTGTAGTTGTTGCATTAGATCGTACTGGTAATATGTAATATTTTTGCAAGGGTAGCAGGAATAGGTCGTGTAAAAGCTGAAGAAATTGATGCGGTTTTCGGGGAATGTATAGAACCTACTTCTTTGCTATGCACTAATACAGCTACCAATTATAAAAAGTATGCAATATTAAAAAAACTAAAGCACGAAACAGTTAATCTAAATCAAAATAAACGAGTTAAGAAAGCAATCCTCCACATACAGCACGTTAATAATTTTCACCGTCGTTTAAAAGGATGGATGGAACGTTTTCAAGGCGTTGGAACACAATATTTAGACAATTACCTCTACTGGTACAGTTGGCTTGAGTCACATAAAAAGTTAGCATTTGAAAATCGAATAGAGCAAATGTTTATTTCAGTTTGCCAAAAATCCAACTATTTCACAGTAGAGACACTTAGAACAAACTAATATCACCTCTGAAAATTTTAAGTTTTACTTAAATATTGAATGACTGTTTCTGGCATTTAACTAATGTGTATTCTGGCAGTATGATTATTAATATTATTGAATTATTTTTCAAAATCAAATCGTAAAAAGCTTATATTTATACACAATTTAGAAGGTGCCATTATTCAACAAAAGGCCCATTTAACTAAATAGGGAAAAAAGTTATTATACTTTCAAAATAAACACCTCACATTTTTATTTCTTTTTTCCTAGGATATTTTTTAATGGCTTTTGAAGTACATCCACAATGGCAGCGATGATAGCTGTTGCTAAAATCCCTATTAGACCTAGTGCTCTCGGACCTGCTGAGTCATCACCTGTGAAATAAGAATGTACCCTTAAGTAAACTATTCCTAACAAAATGAAGAAAATGATTGTAAAAGCACATTTTTTTATAACCTTCAAGGATTTAAGGGATAACTCGTAAAAAGCGTTATTTTTATCGATATAGCTCAATAGTTTAAATGCTTGATACAAAGCAACAGAAAACGTAATGCATATTCCATACGCACATACTAACAATGGATATATCGAGTAATCTCCTGGACGCACTTTCGCATCTCTTATAGCTGCTTGAGGTAACCAATATATACACACAGCAAGTACCGCAATTCCAATAAGAAAAGCAACGACTCTTAAGAAAAAAGTTGAACCTAGTTTAACACGCATTTAAAGCACCTCACTGATTTATGATAATATGATTTTAGTATATTTATTATCGTTTATCAATAAATTTATTTTGTTTTTTATTATATTATTATTGCTATTTAAATATTAATTTAATTATATGTGGGAATCATACTTCAGTCATTGGGCCATTTAATGGAGGAAGAATCTTAAGGGAAATTGAATACTTAATAGAAATGATAGTATGGTATTTGAAGGAAATTGCACTTAAACTATAGGTATGTGCTAGTTTGGTAAAATTAGTAGCTCTATTCAAAAATAAAGGTTGTAAATAATGAAAATATAAAAAATTTGGTGGAAGAAACAATACCTAAATGATTATAGGGAGAGAAAAGGATGTCCAATAATGTAAAATCAAGAAGAATAATTTTAGATTTAGCAGTTACTTTAGATGGTTTTATTGAAGGGGAAAATGGGGAAATTGATTGGTGCATCATGGATTCTGAAATGGGATTTATTAATTTTTTAAATCAAATTGATACTATTTTATATGGAAGAAAAAGCTACGATTTATGGGGACAATTTACTCCAGGAATTGAAGATACTGAAAATGAAAAAGAACTTTGGGAATTAGTTCATAGTAAAGAAAAATATGTGTTTTCCAGAACGCAAAAAGGGACTGATAATAAAGCAATATTTATAAATGATAACATTGTTGAAGAAGTAAATAAATTAAAGAATAAGCCTGGTAAAGACATCTGGCTATATGGCGGAGGGAGTCTAATTACAACATTTATCAATTTAGGGCTTGTGGATGAATTTAGATTATCTGTGCACCCTGTTATTTTGGGAGAAGGAAAACCGTTGTTTATTGATATAAAAAAAAGGTTGAATTTAAAAGTGGTTAATACAAGAACGTTCTCCTCTGGTGTTGTGCAACTAATCTATCATAATAAATAGGAATTAATAATATGGAAGACTTGAATTCTTAATAATAGAGTTTTTAAAACTACAGCAACATCTTTTCATGTATGTAGCAGAAATCGATTCGTCGCAAATTTTAAAGGAGGCAAAAACAGTATGAAAATCATAGTTACCAGTATATTTGTACAAGATCAAGACAAGGCACTAGAATTTTATTCAGAAACGCTGGGTTTTGTAAAAAAGGAGGACGTTCCCGCCGGTGAATTTAGGTGGATAACGCTAGTTTCTCCTAATGATCAAGACGGTACAGAGCTCTTGCTCGAACCGAATGTCCATCCAGCTGCTAGAGAGTATCAAAAAAAGATATTTGATGAAGGCATTCCAGCAACAATGTTTGGTGTTACAGATGTTCATAAAGAGTACAAACGATTAATGGAACAAGGCGTGAAGTTTACTATGGAGCCGACAAAAATGGGCGAAGTTACACTGGCTGTCTTTGATGATACATGCGGCAACCTTATTCAGATAGCTCAGAAGTAACTTTATTGAATAGGATTTGGTGCGCATCCTGTAAAGGGGAAAGAGAACGATTCTACATTCTTATTAGACCAACTATAATCTTACAAGGACTGCATAGTTTGGACTCTCCCCCTTGTTAGAGGATAGATACTGTTTTTATATCTGTCCTTTTTATTTGGGAACAACTATATCTCCCGTTGACCTTATCCATGCGTCCTTCTAGGGAGGAAATTTTAATGAATCACTTAAAAGAAAAGATTGCGATTATAACAGGAGCAAGTCGTCTAAAAGGTATCGGGGCTGCTGTTTGTAGAGAGTTAGCCGAAACAGGATATCATATATTTTTTACTTATTGGACAGATTATGATAAAGAAATGCCTTGGGATTTTGAATTAGATGAGCCAATGATATTAAAAGAAGAGCTCGGGAAAAAAGGGGTCAGAGTGTCATGTATGGAGCTAGATTTATCTCATTCTGATGCACCTGAAAAACTTTTAAATAGAGTTATCAAAGAACTTGGTCATCCAGATATCTTAATTAATAACGCAGTATTCTCAACCAATACCGAGTTTTCTACCTTAACTGCAGAAGAATTAGATAAACATTATATGGTAAATGTTCGTGCGACAACACTTCTAAGTATTCAATTTGCTCAACAGTTTAATAAGAACAGGGGAGGGAGAATCGTCAATCTTACTTCCGGTCAATTTCAAGGACCAATGCCTGGCGAATTAGCCTATGCAACGACAAAAGGTGCTGTTGACGCTTTAACTATTACGTTATCGGCAGAACTTGCCCCTTTGGGAATAACCGTCAATGCCATAAATCCAGGACCAACTGATACTGGGTGGATGACAGAACCGATTAAAAGTCACCTAAAACCATTGTTTCCTTTCGGTAGGATAGGTGAACCAAAAGATGTTGCAAAAACGATAAAGTTTCTAGTGAGTAATGAAGCGGATTGGATTACAGGTCAAATTATCCATTCAGAGGGTGGGTTTAAAAGATAAGTGAAACAAAAAGTCAGTTCTATTAGAGGAAATCGGCTTTTTTAGTTTTAAATTGCTTATCATACAAAATTTTCAAAATATTGTCTGTACCCCTATTCACCTTAAATGTTCGTAATAAAGTAGAAGGAAACCAAGTTAATCATTTCGGTTTTCAAGTTAAGATGTGCGAACAAATAGAAGCTCATCAGTTGCGATTAGAGAAAGACGGATTTTTCGCTCGAGGAGAAATGGATACAACATGTTGCTATGCTGTTCAAGGTAACTTTTTCGTAACAGATTTTGATGGTAACGAGTAGGAGTTGTCCTATACCAAATAGCATAGTAAAGTTCAGCAAATTGGAGCTTCTGTAGAGGCGAAAAATAACAAAACTCCATCTTTAAATTGTTTCTATTCCTAACACAGTTTACTAAAAAAGACAGAACTTCCTTGGTGTGGAAGCTCTGTCTTACTTTATAATATCTAATTTTTTACATTACAAGGAGTATCGGCAATGAAAAGGATTAGATAATGTTCCTATAACAATCGTTCTAGGAAGCATGCTAATGGTCAATTGCCCTGTATAAATCAATCCCAGGCTGTTACAACGGAATTTCCGCCAGAGTATTTTGCAAGATAAAATTCGGCTTGATCACCATCGACATAATGACTGATATTTTTAAAGACATGACAACCATTTGAATCAAAATCATTACTACCTGCTGTTTTATAATAGAGACCTCTAATACCATTAGAATATACTGCATCATCTCGGTTATATGGATCTTCTTCATATAACTGATAAAAGCCTGATTGACTATTAGAGCTGAGACAAATTTTAAAATCGCCTCCACCTGATAGAAAGATTTTACTTTGGTTGGTAAATTCATCGCTCCCTAGAGAATCCCAATCGCCGCTACCATATTGTGGAACAGTATTTGCAAATACAGAAGAAGGGACGAATAACGCAACAATCAATGACATGACCAACACTTTAATTTTTTTCATAATTACCTCTCTTTTTTTATGTTTTTGAAATTTTTAACACATTCGTTCTGTAAGAAGTTATATCTGATTTTTTCCCATTGTTGTTTTGTAATAAAAGGTTTGCTATTTTGGGGTTTTGGTTACCCTGACATTTAAGGTTAATACGAAAAACATCAGAAATATAGGCTATTGAATGAGATATTAGAGATATGCATACTCTATACAAATCTAGCTAATATGAGGAAGTTTATCGTCAATGAAAAGAATTAGAATGCTTCCTATAACAACTGTTTTAGGAAGCATTCTAATGACCAATTACTCTCATTCTCTTTGAGTAGTATAAATCAATCCCAGGCTGTTACAACGGAATTTCCGCCAGAGTATTTTGCAAGATAGAATTCGGCTTGATCACCATCGACATAATTACCGATATTTTTAAAGACATGACAGCCGTTTGAATCAAAATCATTACTATCTGTACCTGCTGTTTTAAAGTAGGTACCTTTAACACCATTAGATATTACTTCATCATCTGGATTATATGGATCTTCTTCAAATAACTGATAATAGCCTGGTTGACTATTAGAACTGAGACACATTTTAAAGTCACCTCCGCCTGATAGAAAGATCTTACTTTGATTGGTAAATTCATCGCTTCCTAGAGAATCCCAATCACCGCTACCATATTGCGGAGCAGTATTTGCAAATACAGAAGAAGGGACGAATAACGCAACAATTAATGACATGACCAACATTTTAATTTTCTTCATAATTACCTCTCTTTTTTTATATTTTTATATTTTGATATTTCTAAAAATTTTAACATATTATACATATCCTTTCATGAGAGGTTATACCTGATTTTTTCTATTTGTTGTTTTGTAATAAAAGACTTGTTATTTTGGGATTTTGGTTACCTTGACATTTAAGGATAATGCAAAAAACAGCAGAAATATAGGTTATTGAACGAGATATTAGAGACATACATACTTATACAAATTCAGTTAACATAATATTTCTTTTCCTTTAGGTATACTCTTACGAATGCTCCACGGTCATTTATTTAGAATATATAAACTTCAATTTTATATGAAAAAGAATTAGCTCTGGGGCAAAAGCTTCAGAGCCGTTATAAGTAATCTCTAAATCTTGGACATACTGGGACTATTACTCTAAAAAAGGTATATGATCGGTATGGAAAAGGAAAATTTGTTCAAAAGGAAGCTCTATCAGCATGGTATTATGTTATTAAAGGTTGGATGGTACCTACGATACCACTTGAGCTTTCGTAGTTCGATGGAAATGATGGAGAATCTGGCTACATTGAAGTTTTTGTACAAGAACAAATTTTTATTAACTGCTCATGGTAAAATGTAATTTGAAATATATAAATATGGGGTGTGAAAAGATATACACATATTTTTACTTCTTATACGATGGGGTAAATCATAAAAGTTCTTGTGTTGTCAATGAGTAAGCACTTGTTATTTGGAGGAGGTATAGTTATGGTTTTAAGTGTATTCAAAACGTACAGATCATCTCTTATTCTACTTGTCGCCATTTTAATCGGGGGGATAGCAGGATATGCTGTCGGGCCAAACGTAGCATTTGTGAAGCCCTTTGGGGATTTGTTTCTTAATTTAATGTTCATGATTATTGTGCCACTTGTTTTTTTCAGTGTCGCTTCTGCGATTGCAAACATGAACGAAATGAAACGCCTTGGTAAAATTATGCTAGGTATTGCTGTTGTATTCATCACTACTGCTGCTATTTCAGCAGTTTTAGGATTTATAGGAGCATCTCTTTATAATCCGTTACACAACGTAGATACTTCTGCCATTAAAGAATTAATGGGAGATAGTGAAACTCCAGCAGAGAAAACAACATTTTTAAATCAGCTTGTTAATACGTTTACCGTCCCTGATTTTGTGAATTTATTTTCGAAAGAACATATTTTACAATTAATTGTCTTTTCCATCATTTTCGGTATCGCTACGACGATGGCTGGAGAAAAAGGACAACCTATGGCTAAATTTTTGACTTCTGGTCAAGAAGTATCAATGAAAGTTGTTAAAATTGTCATGTACTACGCTCCAATTGGGTTAGGTTGCTATTTTGCTACTGTCGTAGGAGAGCTAGGTCCAAAAATCTTACAGGGATATGCTAGGGCATTCATTCTTTACTTACTAATTGCAATTGTTTACTATTTTGGTTTCTTTACTCTATACGCATGGATGGCTGGGGGCAAAGCAGGAATTAAGCTGTTTTGGAAAAATGCAGCTGCTCCATCTATTACAGCTATTGCTACTTGTTCTTCTGCCGCATCTATTCCAGTTAATTTAGATGCAACGAAGAAAATGGGTGTACCATTAGATATTGCTGAAACGGTTATTCCATTAGGAGCAAACACGCATAAAGATGGTTCTGTTATCGGTGGCATTTTAAAGATTGTTTTCTTATTTAGTTTATTTGGCAAAGATATGACGTCTGCTCCAAGTATTCTCAGTATTTTAGGCGTAGCCTTTTTGGTTGGCGCGGTAATGGGAGCTATTCCTGGAGGCGGGATGATTGGTGAAATGTTAATTATTACGATTTATGGCTTTTCACCAGAAGTGCTGCCAATCATTGCTGTCATTTCAACGATTATTGATGCTCCTGCGACACTGCTAAATAGTACGGGAAATACAGTAACAGCGATGCTTGTTACACGTTTTACAGAAGGTAAAGATTGGATTAATAAAATCAGGAATAATAATAGAGTCGCCTAAATGAAAAGGCAGGGAAAAAAGATGACTATCTGGTTTTCCTGCTTTTTGTTTTAAATAATAATCAATAAATGGAATAGTTATACTGCACTAGAACCTTATAATACATATGTGAAAGTAGCTACAAATGCTTTGTAATAAGGTGTAAACACTAGTTAATATAAAGCCATCTTTGTAATATGAGATTATATAGATGTAAATCAACAAGAAGCAAGTGGAGAAGAATTTGAAATCCCCATGCTCTTCATTCATGCTCAAGATCATCTCATGACATCTATGACAACAAAAGATTTAGCAAAGGAAATTGTTGAATTACATCAAAAAATGCAAACCTTAGTAACTAATTAAATTATAGTTAGAAAAAACTTTAGCCTAGTCGTAAGTATAGCAAAGGCCGCCCAATATCCATTAGTGTATAGGGCGGTCTTATATATATGACTTATAACTAATTAGTTTTACATAAAAGAAATTTTAGCAAGGTATAAAACAAAGATGACTTTTATAAGAGCCATCTTTGTTTACATTCTATGTTTCTAGTGAGGAGTTTTTGTAGCAATACTGTTTGTCATATTATGTTCTAACACAGCTACATGCTTGGTTTTAGTAAAAAGTAGCCCACAAATGGCAATGACTAATTGTGTACCAATTAATACATAAAAGCCAGATGAAATATTGTCGTTTCCATTTAAGCTAATAATGTAGCCCATGATAGCCGGGATAAAGGCGGAGACAAAGTTCCCAAGTCCGTTGATTATTCCATATGTACTTCCTACACTTGTGGGATCAGATAAATGTTGAACCAATGTTGGAATGGCAGCTCCTTGAATTCCCCAAAAACCATTGGCTAGTATAAGTCCTAAAATAATTATGATTATGTTGTTCGATGTAATCGTTAAGATGATGGACAAAGCAGTAGCCAATCCGCCAACAAAAAATATCATGGTCATTTTTGTATTGGCAATCCGATCAATAATATATCCACCCAAAAATTTGGATAAAATACTAAAGATGAATGGTAAAGAAGAGACAATGCCCATCTGTTTAATGGAAAAACCTTTTTCATCTAATAAATATGCTGGTAACCATGAACTGCTTCCCCATAGATAACTTAGTGTAGCGATTTCGATGATGAGTACCCATATAAGTCCTGGTGTTTTCAACGCGGTAGTAAAAGTATTAGTTAACTGCTTGACAGATTTTTCACCCTTATTCTGATGTTGTTTAGATGGTTGAATGAAAAATAAAATGAGTGGTAGCCCAATTAATATATTAAGAGCACTTAATATATAGAAAGATGATACCCAACTAAATTGATAAATTAGAAAAGTGACAATGGGAAATCCAATGGATAGACCGATAGAGACCCCCATTGAACTAACTGCATTTGGCTTTCCTCTTTCATGGGAGTTAAAGTGTTCATTAATGTACATCGTTTTTAAAGAGAAAAGAGGTCCTTCGCTCCCCCCTAGAATAGCTCTGAAAATCAGTAAAATAAATATCGAACCGGCAAGAGGTGAGATTGCAGTGAAAATAGCCCATAAAAGAATGCTAAAAATCAATCCGCGGCGATATCCTAAAAAAGTTTCAAAAATTGGGGTTATAAAAAAAGCTGACAATCCGTAGCCTATTAAAAAAATCGTCATCAATTGACCTTGCAGAATTCTATCGTCGTGGAGTTCAAATGCTCTTAAAAAATCATTATTCGTTATTAAAACAGAAACGTTTATTCGATCAATGTAGGCAATAATAACAATCATTAATAGCGCTAAAACTCCTAACCATCTCTTTTGTAATGAAATCTTCTTCATTAAAATCCCCCTCTTAAATTTTGTCATCAATAAATCTTTAAAAATTCACGTTTCTTCATATTGTTTTGTATATAAAACGTTGTTTTATATATTTAATATATAATAGAATATTCCGAAAATATAGTCAATATAGTTCTGGTGTAAAGCTTACATCTATTTGGAAGAGGTATGTAGGTTAAATCCTTGTTTTTCTTATGAAATTAAAGGGGCAGGGGAGCTTAATAAAGGAATGAATTTTATGGTAAATTTAAATAGAAATAAGTAAGATTTTTATTTACAATAGCAGATTTAGACAAGCATAAGCAGAGATATGTTATTGAAGGAGATTATTTGAGGGAAGAAAGGGGCGGTTAGATGAATTTTAATATGAAAGAAGCTACTGAGGTTTTAGAGCGTACACCACAAACTTTGGAATATTTTTTATCTAATGTATCTGAAGGCTGGTTACAATGCAATGAAGGTGAAGGCACGTGGAATGTCTCAGAAGTAATTGAGCATCTCATTGAGGGAGAGAAAAATAATTGGATACCAAGGTTAGAAATGATTCTTCAGGAAGGTGAGAATAAACCATTTCCTCCCTTTAATCGTTATTCACATTTAAACGAAAGGTCCGACAGATCGATTGAACAAAAACTGTTTGAATTTAAAGCGATTAGAATACAAAATATAACCAGACTTAATGGGTTTATTGAATCACCCTTGTATCTTGAAAGAACGGGGTTACACCCTGAGTTTGGGATAGTGAAGTTAAAAGAATTGCTTTCTACATGGGTTGTTCATGATTTAACGCACATTGCTCAAATTGTACGGGTAATGGCTGAGAGATACAGGTCAGATGTTGGGCCTTGGAAAGAATATTTGGGTATATTGAAGAGGTAATGATGACAGGAGAAAAAGTTAACTTCTATAAAAAATTCTCACTTCACATAATTTAAGTTATCAGAAGAAAAAAAGCGCAAACCTGCTCAGTAACAACGAGTTTGCGCTTTTTCTTTTTATTGATATGACTAGAACCTGAGGTTTAGAAAGAGTTGTATGTTTTAGTCTTTCCTAAGATATGTTGTGTATGAACAATACCGAGTTAAGTGAATCAAAAGGAGGTTTTCGTATAAAAGAAGATAAAAACGCTAATCAACTGATTAATCGCGCTTATTCTTTGTAAATATCCTCGAGGCTCCCGTTTTTCAAAATGATAATAATAATGTTTCTCTAATCAACATAAGGAATAGCTCGGTAATTGTTGTTCCGTTTCTAGAAAATGTCCTTATAATCGTTTAACACTAGTATCCGTCAACCTATTATTAGAATATTGTCTATTCTCCTACGTATCGGTTTGCCCAGGCTTTTGATATATTTACTCAACTTTTCTCGTATGAACAAGTTTAAACATTAGATTCAATGGAACCGACGTCTTTTAAGTGCTCATCTAGTATTGCATAGTCGCCGTGTTTATACGCTTTTAATCCTTCCTGAATGTCTCATTTACTTCTAACGCTTTTACAGTTTCTCCTTCAATTAACACTGGTTGATAATAGGTTTCTTTTGGCAAATTTTTTCTTCCTTGTAGCTTCTTAATGACCCAATCAGCTGCATCGCGTCCCATTTGTTCTTGGGGATGGGTTAATGTCGTTAGGTTGATATTCGCATTTTTGGAAATATAAGAATTGTCCTGGCCAATAATTGATAGTTTTTCTGGAACAGAAATATCAAGTTGTCTGCATACATTTGCTACTTCCAATCCTACTTCGTCGTTATAGCAAACAATTGCAGTCAGCACGTCTCTATTTTCATTTAGGAACTCCTTCAAGTTAGTGTATAGGTCCAGCTTTGTCTCTGTATCGAACGAAAGCACTTGCTCTGGCTGAAATCGTAATTTGGCTTCTCCAAGCGCTTTTATATATCCCTTCATTCGATACTTTCCTTGTAAATCATCCATCTTTGAAATGAGTCCAATTTGTGTGTGTCCTTTCGAAATCAACTCTTTTGTTGCAAGATAGCTAGACTGTACATCATCAAGACAAAAGAAAGGAACATCTAATTCTTCATAATGAGCATTGATCATTATGAAAGGAACATCTTGTTCTTTGAACGATAGGTAGTAAGAAATATTGGGATTGTATAGGTTGCTTTTCGTAGGTTCAACAATCAAACCATCCACGCCAAATGACAACATCATTTCCAAAGCTTTTTTTTCTTGTTCAACATCATTATTTGTACTAGCTAATAGTAGCGAATAATTATCCTCATTCAATCTCCCTTCAATTCCACGAATAATAGAAGGGAAAATATAATCAGAAATGTAGGTCGTGATTACACCGATTATTTTACTATTGGAATTTCCACCAGACTTCGATTGGTATTGGTTACTAACATAAGTGCCAGATCCTTTTTCACTTCTTAAGAATCCCTCTGTCGATAGTTCTGAAATGGCCTTTCGAACAGTGTGTCGGCTAACTTTGTACTTTTTCTGAATGGAGGATTCAGTAGGGATTTTTTCTCCTACGTTGTAATCGCCTGAAAGAATTTTACTTTTTATATTATCAATGATGACCTGATACTTTGGTTTCATTAAACTCACTTCCTTTATAGTTGTTCGCATTCAAATTTATTCGTTCGGAAATATTTATACGTACATATTTTAACGTAGTTTTGAATGTTTTAAAAGATTTTACCTTATTTTCATATAAATCACCAAACAATTATAATTTTTTTATTTGGGTTTTATGTCATAATAATCTCTTTTATTATAGGGTTATAAGGGGTTTTGTGGCAGTGGTGTCTTTATAAAATTTGTAAGTATGTATAATATTTATATTGACAAATGTACGTACAAAAAATATACTGAGGTTGTTAATAAAATCAAGCGAAAAGGAAAGCGCTTCCTTTCAATTATAGATATTGAAACCGCTGTCAGGGGAGGGGATTAATATGAAAACGAATCGAGTACACATTAAACAAGCGATTACTAAGGGAGAAACTTCACTTGGAATTGAATTCGGATCTACACGTATCAAAGCAGTGTTAATTGATAATCGTTTTGAAACAATCGCATCTGGGAGTTATGAATGGGAAAACCTCTTGGAAGATGGATTTTGGACGTACAACTTATTGGATATTATCACTGGTTTGCAAGCAGCTTATAGTGAAATGAAGCAAGAAGTTGAACGAAATTATGGCATCACAATTCGAACAATTGGTTCTATTGGATTTTCTGCCATGATGCACGGATATATGGCTTTTGACCACACTGGTGAGCTACTTGTTCCATTTCGAACTTGGCGTAATGCAACAACAAGTGTTTCAGCAAAGGAATTAACTGATAGATTCCAATTCAATATCCCTGAACGATGGAGTATTGCTCACCTTTATCAGGCAATACTAAACGAAGAAAAACATTTACCTCGTATTGATCTTATTACAACTTTAGCTGGATATATTCACTGGTTATTGACTGGTAATAAAGCAATTGGCATTGGAGATGCTTCAGGCATGTTCCCCATTAATGAATCAACGCAGGATTACAATGAATTGATGGTGGAGCAGTTTGATGAACTAATTGCGAACAAAGGTTATCCTTGGAAGCTAAAGGATATTCTTCCTAAAGTTTATGTCTCAGGAGAGCAAGCAGGGGAATTAACCGAAATTGGAGCGAAAATTTTAGATAAATCACAAAACTTACAACCAGGCATTCCACTTTGTCCGCCAGAAGGTGATGCTGGAACAGGGATGGTTGCTACGAATAGTGTGAGAAAACGTACTGGAAACGTCTCAGTAGGAACCTCAGTTTTTGCAATGATTGTATTAGAGAAAGAACTTTCAAAAGTATACCCAGAAATCGATTTGGTAACTACACCAAACGGTAGTCCAGTTGGAATGGTTCATGCGAATAACTGTTCAAGTGATCTCAATGCTTGGCTAGGACTGTTCCGTGAATTTTCTGAGGCAATGGGACAAAAGGTTGAGATGAATAAATTATTCCATGTGTTATTAAATAAAGCTTTGGAAGCCGATCCAGATGGTGGTGGTTTACTTAGCTACGGGTATTTCTCAGGTGAAAATATTACTGGATTAGAAAAAGGCCGACCATTATTTGTTCGCTCACCTGAAAGTAATTTCAATTTAGCAAACTTCATGCGGACTCATCTTTTTACTGCTTTTGGTGCTTTGAAAATCGGAATGGATATTTTAAAAGATAAAGAGAATGTTGCAATTGATAGCATTTTAGCTCATGGTGGTTTATTTAAAACCCCTGTTGTTGGACAAAAAATTGTTGCAGCTGCAATGAATGCTCCTGTTTCGATTATGGCAACAGCCGGAGAAGGCGGTGCGTGGGGGATTGCTATTCTTGCTTCTTACATGATAAATAAAGATCAAAGAGAAAGCTTAGAAGACTTCCTTGACAAAAAAGTCTTTGAAGGGGTTGATAGACAAGAAATTTATCCTGATAGATTTGATGTTAAAGGATTTGAAGAATTTATTGAACGATACAAAAAAGGTTTAGCGGTTGAACAGGCCGCTGTAGATAATTTGATTTTATGAATGGAAAACGGGAGGGATTGATGTGTTAGAACAACTGAAAGAAGAAGTGTTTCAAGCAAATTTGGACTTACCTAAACATGGACTCGTGAAATACACATGGGGAAATGCAAGCGCTATTGATCATGAAAGCGGTTTATTTGTTATCAAACCTAGTGGTGTTGATTATGAAACGATGAAAGCTAGTGATATGATCGTTGTTGATTTAGATGGCAATGTTGTAGAAGGAGAGTTGAACCCTTCATCAGATACACCAACTCACGCAGTACTTTATAAGCATTACCCAGAAATCGGTGGTATTGTGCACACCCATTCAACTTGGGCAACAATCTGGGCTCAAGCAGGCCTTGATGTTCCAGCGATGGGGACCACTCATGCGGACACATTTTATGGTTCTGTACCATGCGCGCGCTTCTTGACACAGGAGGAAATTGATCGCGGTTACGAAGTGGAAACGGGTAATGTAATCATCGAAACATTTGAAGAGCGTGGGTTAGATATTTTAGCAGTTCCGGGTGTCTTACTTCATGGTCATGGTCCATTTACTTGGGGCAAAGATGCAAAATCAGCAGTAATAAATAGTGTGGTATTAGATGAGATTGCGAAAATGAATTTATTTGCACGAGAACTAAATCATTTTGCTGAAGAATTACCACAACGTATTTTAGATAAACACTATTTACGAAAGCATGGGAAAAATGCCTATTATGGGCAAAAGTAATGCAAACTATCAAACTATCAAATTAAGAAAAGAGGGTTATTATGTTAACAACAGAAAAAAAAGAATTTTGGTTTGTCGTAGGTTCACAACATCTTTATGGGGAAGAAGCGTTAGCACAAGTCAAAGCACACGCACAAACAATGACCGATGCATTAAATGAAAGCGGTGTTTTACCTTACCGACTTGTATTGCAAGATTTAGCTGTTAGTGCAGATAAAATCACAAGTATCATGAAAGAAATCAACTATCGTGACGAGGTTGCCGGTGTTATCACTTGGATGCATACTTTCTCGCCTGCAAAAATGTGGATTCGCGGAACAAAATTATTACAAAAACCATTACTTCATTTAGCAACACAATTCAATGAAAGTATTCCTTGGACAACGATTGATATGGACTTCATGAACCTAAATCAATCCGCTCATGGTGATCGTGAATACGGTTTTATCAATGCTCGTTTGAACAAACAAAATAAAGTTGTCGTAGGTTACTGGCAACGAGCTGAAGTGCAACAGCAAATTGCAGATTGGATGGACGTAGCGGTTGCTTATAACGAAAGCTTCAACATTAAAGTCGCTCGCTTTGGTGACAACATGCGTAACGTTGGAGTCACTGAAGGAGATAAAATTGAGGCTCAAATTCAATTTGGATGGACAGTTGACTATTTTGGTATTGGCGATCTTGTTCAATACGTGAATGCTGTTAAGGACGAAGAAATCGATGATTTATTGATAGAATATGCAGATCTTTATGAATTTGATTATGGTACTTACAGTAAGGAAGATTGGGAGAAGAGCGTAAAAGTACAAGCAAGCTATGAAATTGCCATTAAACGTTTCCTTGATGATGGTGGTTACAATGCCTTCACAACTAACTTCGAAGTTTTATATGGTATGAAACAGCTTCCTGGTCTTGCAGTCCAACGTTTGATGGCACAAGGATATGGCTTTGCTGGTGAAGGAGATTGGAAGACTGCAGCGATTGATCGCTTACTCAAAGTGATGAGCCATAACCAATCAACTGGTTTTATGGAAGATTACACATATGAATTAGCTGCTGGTCAAGAGTCAGTCCTTCAATCTCATATGCTTGAAGTAGACCCAACTTTAGCAAGTAGCAAACCAAAAATCATCGTATCTCCATTAGGTATTGGCGATCGTGAAGATCCAGCACGTTTAGTATTCGACGGTAAAGCAGGGGACGGTGTGGTTGTTTCAATGGCTGACTTTGGCACTCATTACAAACTTTTGATTAACGAAGTTTCTTTATTTGAGCCAACTGTTCCAGCACCAAAACTTCCAGTAGCTCGTGTGCTTTGGGACATTAAGCCAAACTTCCAGGATGGAGTTAAAGCTTGGATTGAGAATGGTGGCGGTCACCATACAGTTGTTTCATTAAATTTAACAACAGACCAAATTATCACCTATGCAAAACTTGTTGACTTAGAATATGTAGTGATTAAGTAATGCCTTTATCCTCCGAGGAGGTGCTGCTTCCTTGGAGGTGAAAAATAGATGTTCCAGAAGTTGAAGAATGAAAATGGAAACCCTTAACAAGTTATTCATGGTCCTTTTAATTGTAAGCGCAATCACGTTTTTTAGGATGAGTTGAAAGCGCTTAATATAGCGAAGTGAAACAATGTGGTTTATGGAAAACTCAGTTTTTTGACGGATTGCAGTTTAAAAATACTTTTATTATTTCTTATAAAGCCATCGATATTTTTAGTAGTGGGATAAAACCTCGAGGAGGAACTTTAATGGTTAATGAAAAGAAAATCTCAAGTGGTTTCATTTATTTTTTTGGTGCTTTTGCCGGCATTCTCTTCGGTTATGATATCGGCGTTATGACGGGTGCTTTGCCTTTTCTACAAAATGATTGGAACCTTCAAAACAACGCTGGGGCTATTGGGTGGATTACCTCTTCTGTGATGCTTGGAGCTATTTTTGGAGGTGCCCTGGCCGGACAACTTTCTGATCGTTTGGGACGACGCAAAATGATTTTAATGTCTGCTATAATTTTTGTGGTTGGATCTATTTTGTCAGGAATAGCCCCTCATAATGGAATACTTTTTTTGATTGTTTCTCGGATTTTATTGGGATTGGCTGTTGGTGCTGCTTCTGCGTTGGTCCCAGCCTATATGTCGGAAATGGCGCCTGCACGTTTACGTGGACGTCTGTCAGGAATTAATCAAACAATGATTGTTTCTGGAATGTTGCTTTCGTACATTGTCGATTATTTATTGAAAGATTTACCAGGGACAATGGCATGGCGGTTGATGCTTGGTTTGGCTGCCGTACCTGCAATCATTTTATATGTTGGAATGTTAAAGTTACCTGAATCACCACGTTTTTTAATAAAAAACAATAAACTTGAAGAAGCTCGTAAGGTGTTGAGCTATATTCGCTCTAACAAAGAAGATATTGATTCTGAAATAAGACAAATTAAAGAAACTGCCAAAGAAGAAAAGCTGGCAAATCAAAAAGCATCATGGGGTACACTCTTAAGTAGTAAATACCGTTATTTAGTAATTGCCGGTGTGGGAGTTGCTGCTTTTCAACAATTCCAGGGCGCAAATGCCATTTTTTATTACATTCCTTTGATTGTAGAAAACGCAACAGGGCATGAAGCAAGTTCAGCGTTGATGTGGCCAATTATTCAAGGCGTTATTCTCGTATTAGGTTCATTAGTATTCCTAATGATTGCTGATAAATTTAAGCGCCGTACGTTATTGACAGTAGGCGGAACGATTATGGGGCTATCCTTTATTTTGCCGGCAATATTGAATATACTCATTCCTAATGCAAGTCCGATGATGATGGTTGTTTTTTTAAGTATCTATGTAGCACTTTATTCATTCACGTGGGCTCCTTTAACATGGGTCATAGTTGGGGAAATTTTCCCACTGACAATTCGCGGGCGTGCGTCAGGATTAGCTTCATCATTTAACTGGATTGGTTCTTTCTTGGTTGGATTGCTATTTCCAATCATGACCGCTACGATGTCTCAAGAAGCTGTGTTTGCAATCTTCGGTATTATTTGTTTACTTGGAGTTTTATTTATCCGGAAAAGCGTTCCTGAAACTCGCGGTCGTAGTTTAGAGGAAATTGAAAAAATTGGAGAAAATAAACAAGATAATGGAAAAAGTGCGTAAATAGTCCTTTCATAGGATTCCTTACTTGAGGTCGGAGTTGCTACTTCGGCCTTATTTCAATAATCTACTGACTATAAAGAAGCAGTATTACCATCAAGTGTTACAAAATGTGTAGCAATTGAAGCAGGATCAAGCTTCGGTTAGGCAAATACGTGTGGTTTGATGGCCTAATTGACAACATTGAAACATTTGGTGCTTTAGCTTCTGGAAATATTGTTTGCGAAAAGTTTGGATTCACAATTGAAAATGTCATTGCAAAATATAAAGAATTAGTTTAATTGTTCGTTCTCACTTCGTGGGTTAATCACATATGAAGATTTTAATTATCAAAGGAGCCGTAAAAAATGAAATTAACACAACATCCATTTGGGGATGAAGCCTTACTGTTTACTATTGAAAATGATAATGGATTGATAGTAGAAGTTACAAACTTTGGGGCAAGAATCGTCAATCTTTTTGTTCCAACGGATTCAGGTCATAAGAACATAGTATTGGGATTTGACTCTATTGATGATTACAAGAAAGAAACATACTGTGGAGCAACAATAGGACGAGTCGCTGGAAGAATAAAAAATGGTGAATTTTCACTTGGTGAATCACTTTACAAAACGTCTATAAATCAATCAGGGAATACTTTACACGGTGGAACCCCGGGATTTGATGAGAAAATTTGGAGTTATGAAGTGAATGAGAAGGAGCAAAGCACCTCCATCATCTTTTCAACAAATTCACCCCATAGTGAGAATGGTTTTCCAGGGAATTTAGAAGTAAGTGTAACTTATACATTAGACAACTTAAATATCTGGTCAGTAAGCTATAAAGCCAAAAGTGATAAAGATACAATTTTTAATCCGACAAATCACGTTTATTTTAATTTAACAGGACATCCAAGTAAACCAATTGATGATCATTCTTTGCAAATATTTTCAGAAGAATTTGCGCCAGTAAATACAGATACCACTGTAACTGGTGAAAAACGAAGCGTAATTGAAACGCCTTATGATTTTCGAACTCCGAAAAAATTAAAATCAACCTTTGAATCCATTGATGCAGAAGTGAAAAAGGTTCAAGGGATAGATCATCCATTCTTCCTTACCTGCGCAGAACTTAATCAAATGGCAGCGAAATTAATTAGTCCTGACGGGAAAATAAAAGTTGAGGTATACACAGAAGAGCCTGCGATAGTCGTTTATACTGCGAATATTGTGGAAGGTGTACCACCTATGCACGGAGAAAAATTAATTCAACACGGTGGAATAACATTTGAAACCCAAGTTGCTCCAGGAGCAATCGAATTTGAAGACTTTGGAGACATTATTCTTCTTGCAGATGAAAATTACGCTTCCCAAACAAAATACAAAATCATTTTTTAGGGATGTAGCTATGGAAATAGGAAAGAGAAATTTCCAAAATATGACGTCGTAGATTTTTTGATTCTAATTTGACTTTAGTTAATTCAAAACTTGAGGTACTATCTGCGAATATTGTGGCTCTAAAAGTAGAAGAATGGTGTACAGTTTTAATGGCTTTTAGAAGAAATAAATAAGGCCTCTTTCTTATAAGATGGAACCACTAAATCAAAAGAAAAACCTTTTTTTTATTAGTGTTTTTGTGTTTTTAAAATATATGTGGTATACAAAATTGTTTTATATAATGTTCACTTATCGGCATCTATGTTTATATAGGCAAAAGGCATTTAAGAATCATCTTAAATGCCTTTTGCAATCTTCATCATCAGCTTTATATCTTTTTCAAGTGCTTGCACCAGAACCTATCTTCTTGTTCTCATCTAACGGTTTGTTCCATTTTTCTTCTACTGAAGGGTGAACTTTTTTTATGAAAAACGCTAAAATCACTCCAATAAGGGAAAGAACGGTAATAACGATGAAGGCAACATTTATACCATGAATCAAAGGATTTAGGACCTTCGCCTGTTGTGAAGCATGTTGTGCCGTTGTTGTCATCACCGTCACAATAAGAGCTGTTCCAATAGATGCAGCAATCTGACGCATTGTATTACTCATCGCTGCACCATGTGCAAGCAAGCGTTTCGGAAGTTGATTTAGACCTGCTGTTGTAGCTGGCATCATCACCATAGATAAGCCAAACATTCGAACTGAATACATAATTGTTATGTATGCAAACGATGTAGTGGGGTTGAGATTTGAAAAGGCCAAGGTTGAGAAAGTAATAATAACTAATCCTGTAATGACTAACCACCTAGCCCCGATTTTATCAAAAATACGCCCAGTAATAGGGGACATAAAGCCCATGACAAGAGCCCCCGGTAATAAGGCTAATCCAGCTTCCATTGCAGTAAAATCACGCATATTTTGCATATAAAGCGGGATTAATGTTTCCACGCCGATCAATCCCATAAAACCAATCATCCCAAGGATAGTCGTCAGTGTAAAGATAAAAGATTTAAATACTCGGAATTCAAGCATAGGGTGGTTCATTCTCATTTGGCGGAGAACAAATAGACAGAGACTGATTATTCCTACTCCTAAAGTGATAATAGTCAATACATCTGTCCAACCGTTATTACCTGCACTGGTAAATCCATAAAGCAAGCCTCCAAAACCAAATGAGGATAATATAATAGAGAATATATCAATTTTTGGATAGGTCAATTCTGTAACATTTTTCATGGCAATAATGGCTATAATTACATCTAATAAGGCAATAGGTAAAATGATAAAAAATAAAATGCGCCAAGAATAGTTAGCAATTATCCATCCGGAAAGCGCTGGCCCAATGGCAGGGGCAAAAGATATTACTAGGCCAACCAATCCCATGGCTGTTCCTCGCTTATTAACAGGAAAAATTAATAAAAATACGGTTTGCATCAGTGGTAATAGAATACCAGCACCAATCGACTGAATGATTCTGCCCAGTAGTAAGATTTCAAAATTTGGAGCAATCCCTCCAATCACAGTCCCAACAATAAACGTACTCATAGCAGAAATAAAAAGTTGTCTTGTTGAAAAACGCTCAAGTAGAAAGGCACTAACTGGAATCATTACACCGCTGACGAGCATAAAGACCGTTGTTAGCCATTGTGCTGTATTCGCACTAATATTCATTTCTTCCATAATAGGAGGAATGGCCGTTATCATAAGCGTCTGATTTAAAATGGCGATAAATGTGCCTGTCATAAGCAGGATAACAATTGATTTTTTATTATAATGTTGAGATGTCATTCTTTTTCTTTTCTCCATTTCTTCCCTGATAAAATTCAAGGAGCTTTAAATATTTTATACTTTCTAACATTATCATGATACTACTATTTCTATCTATATAAATGAGCAAAATTTATTTAAAGCCTGGACCTTGATATATTAAATACAGTTCTGTTGTAAAAATTGTTATTTAGAAACGTAGAGAATTCGTTTTCTTTAAGTAGTTGTCTTATGAAAGTAATCCAAACAGTTGATGGATGAATTCTTTTTGATTTTGAACGAATGTTCCTCTTTGATAAGTCTGTTACGGCTTAATTATATGTATGGTTCCTGTGTTATACATTGTATAAGTGATTTCAAGAAAATAAAAAAAGCACATACACATTGAGTAACAACGAGTTTGCGCTTTATCTTTCTTCTTAGGTATCTTTTTTTATAGAACATGAGAAAGGTGAGCTTTTTAAAATAGAACATAAAAAATCAAGTATTTTAAAATAATGAGTAAAGGATAATTAATTAAAAATATTTGATTAAATTAATTAATTGCGTTACTATTAATAACGTAGTGACAATAAATTACTAAATACAATGATATTTTTATATTATAATGCTATATCTTTTTTACGTTCACGTCAATGCTAAGGTGGGATTAGAATTTTGAGGTTGGATTAGTAAAATAGCTTACAAACCCTAAATTAAAACAGTTTGTCACAGACTTGACACATTTCATTTTCAGGAGTATAGTGGATTTGTTGTTTTTTATATCTAGTATATCGTTGTACTAAATTTATCTCTTTGTGGAATGCCAAACTTATAACACTTAATTATTGGTAGAGGTATATCGTTCTACTTACTTTATATCATGCTGATATATTCAGTCCTATAAATGAACACTAGTAAGGATGAAATACTATTTTTAGTAGAACGATATACTTAATTTCCATACTGGTATATCGTTGTACTAAATTTACCCTTTTATGAGATATCAAACTTGTAATACTTAGGTATTTGTTAATGGTATATCGTTCTACCTACCTTATATCATACCGATATATTCAGTCTCATAAATGAGCACTAACAAGAATGAAATAGCATTTTTAGTAGAACGATATACTAATAGTTTAAATGTAAGTTGTATCATCCAACTTGTAGTGTGAATACATTTTTAAAGCTTGTTAAGTATGAGAAGAAGACATTAAAGAAAGCGCTTTAGTTATTGGTATCACTAGCTTTGAAAGGAGTGAGGATATAACAAAGAAATTGATACCAAAGTGACTTAGGATGTGTAAAAAACCAGAGTTAAAACCTTTGTTAAATAAAGGGTTTTTATATAGGAGTGAAAAAATGAAAAACCCTTATATCAAATCATCTTTGGGAATGTATATAAACTACTTCATGCTCGGCATGATTAACATCATTATTGCGGCAAATATGGAAAATTTATCAGAACGCTATGGTGTAACGGTTGCACAAATTAGTTTACTTGTAACAGCTATAGGGATTGGTAAATTAATTGCCCTCTTTTTTGTTGGTCATCTTGCAGATGGATGGGGTCGCAAACCAGTGATTATTACAGCCAATTTTCTTTATTTATTATTCCTAGTAGGGATACCTACGACAACAAGTTATGTACTTGCTTTTGTCTTTGCCATTTCAGCCGGTATTGCTAACTCATTACTTGACTCGGGAACATATCCGGCATTAACAGAAGCATTTCCAAAAACAGCGAGTTCTGCTTCTGTGTTAGTAAAAGCATCTGTAGCGATTGGGGCAACCTTACTGCCGTTTATAATGGCATTTTTAGTCGCAAACCATATCTTCTGGGGATGGGCATTCTTTGGAATGGGCTTATTATATCTATTAAATGGCATTTATTTAATTTTCATGCCGTTTCCAAACCATAGATTAGTTTCAACGAAAGGAGGAGATGCGATTCAAACAGACTTTAAAGAACAGCCAAAGTTGCTTGGTGAAGGATTAGCCGTCATCTTAATAGGCTTCACTTCAACAGCATTAATTGTTGTGTGGGAAACATGGCTGCCGCAATTAGGGATCCAACTTATAGGACTTGAATCCAATCAAGCGGTACAATTACTATCTTATTTCAGTATCGGTGCTCTTGTATCCGTATTGTTGTTAGCGATTATATTGGATAAATTTATCTCACCGATTATGGTTGCAATTATTTATCCAATTGGTGCTCTTGTATCCATGCTTTTACTGTTCATAGTGGAATCACCCGACATTGTGTTAGTGAGTACATTTTTAATTGGATTATTCACATCAGGTATTTTACAACTAGCCTTAAGCATTATGATGAAGCTTTTCCCTGAGAATAAAGCAATAACATCTTCGTATGTAAATATTGCTTCGAGCTTAGCTTTCATTCTTGTACCTCTTATTATAAGTGGTTTAGTAAGTTCGATGGGAATTTCAGTGACATTAATATTCGGCATAGTTATCGCAATTATTAGTGTTGCACTTGCAGTATTTGTATTAGGTAGAATCAAAAAGATTTTTGTCTAGTTTAATTAATTTTTAAAAAAGTAAGTTTATAAAATATTTAAAGGAGATTTTCAACATGACAACAAAAGTACACGAAAAAAACATTGATGGAAAAACAAAATTAGTAGGGTTACTAGCAACACCAATCGGACATAGTCTTTCACCACGTATGCACAATCTTGGTTATACATTAACTGATTTAAACTATGCTTATCTTGCATTTGAAGTAGGTAATGATGAATTAGAAGCAACAGTTAACGGTTTTAAATCTGCAGGTGTGGCGGGATTTAACGTATCAATGCCAAACAAAATGAAGGTATTAGATTACCTTGATGAGCTGGATGATTCAGCTAAACACGCACGTGCAAGTAATACGGTAGTTAATCGTGAAGGTAAATTAATCGGTTATAACACAGATGGTCTTGGTTATGTGAAAAACTTAACCGAACACGGTGTGAAGCTGGAAGATCAAAAAGTAACACTTGTTGGTTCAGGTGGTGCCGCAACACCAATCGCCATTCAATTAGCACAATCCGGTATCCGTGAAATCAGTATTTTCGCTCGCAATGATGCGTTCTTCGTTCAAGCGGAAGAAAACGTAAATTATATTAACAATGAAATGAAAGACTTCGGTGTGAAAGCTACGGTCTTTCCATTAGAAGATAAAGAAGCATTTCGCCGTGAAATTGCAGAAAGTGCTATCTTGGCAAATGGTACAAGCCTTGGAATGAAACCATTAGATCACTTAAGTATTATAGATGACACTTTAGATGTACTACGCAAAGACTTAGTCGTAACAGATGTAGTCTATAATCCACAAAAATCAAAACTTCTATCTCAAGCAGAAGAAGCTGGTGCGAAAGCAATTAATGGTTTAGGTATGATGTTATGGCAAGGTGCTTTAGCATTTAAATTGTTTACAGGTGTTGATATGCCGATCGGACAAGTAAAAGAAATCTTATTTGGAAACGACTAAAAATAAAAAACTTCTCCTACAAGGTAGGAGACTTTGGAAAAAATCAAAAGGAGAGATATCCATGAATAAAATTTTGATGTTACACGGTGTAAACCATAATATGTTTGGTAAACGTGACCCTAAACAATACGGCACAATTACATTAGATGAAATTAATGACAATATCGCACAGTTAGCAGAAGAATTAAAGGTTGAAGTAGAAACATTCCAAACAAATCATGAAGGTGAAATGGTTGAAAAAATTCATGAAGCTTTTTTAACAGGTGTAGACGGAGTTGTGCTAAACGCAGGTGCTTGGACACACTACAGTTACGCAATTCGTGATGCTTTAGCAATTTTAACAGTACCAGTAATAGAAATTCATATGTCAAACATCCATTCACGTGAGGCATTTCGTCATCAATCAGTTTTTGCAGAAATTGCAACTGGCCAAATTTCAGGATTTGGTGAAGAAAGTTATTTACTAGGTATTCGTGCAGCAGTAGCAGCTAGTTCTAGTAAATAACTATATGATACGGAAATCATGATAAAAGTATGAGAGGAGAGTTGAAGAAAATGAAAAACCCTTATTTGAAAACATCAATAGGGCTTTACTTAAATTATTTTATGCTGGGCATGATTAATATCATCATCGCTTCAAATATGGGTAATTTATCAAGACTATACGATGTCTCTGTTTCCCAAGTTAGTTTGCTTGTATCTGCAATTGGGAT
The DNA here is from genome assembly GCF_057808375.1 of Priestia sp. TRM10. NCBI lineage: Bacteria > Bacillati > Bacillota > Bacilli > Caryophanales > Bacillaceae > Priestia > Priestia sp. TRM10. The sequence continues at coordinate 95,777 of NZ_JBJZOT010000015.1, read as the reverse complement.
AGGGAAGCTTGTGGCGCTCTTTTTCGCCGGAAGGCTTTCAGACAAACTCGGGCGTAAGCCAATCATCATTGCAGGAGGTTTTCTATACTTACTCTTTTTAATTGGCATGCCGATCACAACTAACTACTATTTAGCATTTGCTTTTGCCATTACAGCAGGAATAGCGAATTCCTTTCTTGATTCTGGCACATACCCAGCACTTATTGAAGCATTTCCGAAAAACGCAAGCTCGGCATCGGTATTTGTAAAAGCGTTTGTATCAGTTGGCGCGACTATCTTGCCATTTCTGATTTCTTTCCTATCGGCAAACGGCATCTTCTGGGGATGGTCATTCTTTATCCTTAGTATTCTTTATGCAGTAAGTGCTATTTATCTTATATTTATGCCATTTCCTAAAGTGGATAATGCCGGAGATGATAAATCAGAAGAAAAAGCAGAACTTACTTCTGAAAAGCAAGTAATGAGGGGAAAACCATCTATGTGGCGTGAAGGGTTAGTTATTATCGTCATTGGTTTTACCTCAACTGCATTATTTGTTGTTTGGCAAACATGGCTGCCTGAATTAGGAGAAGGTTTTATTGGATTAAGTGAAAACACAGCTGTACAGCTGCTCAGCTACTTCAGCATAGGTGCGCTTGTCTCTGTCCTTTTGCTGACTGTCCTTTTAGACAAATTTATCAAACCGATTACGGTATTAATTGTGTACCCAATTATTGCCTTTGTAGCAATGCTGGCCCTTTTCTTTGTTGAATCACACCCTATTGTGATAGTTTGCACATTTTTACTAGGTCTATTTACAGCAGGACTATTTCAGTTGGCCTTAACAGTTATGACTGACTTTTTTAGAAAAAACAAAGGGACAACAACGTCTTACGTCAACATCGCGGGAAGTGCAGCATTTATCCTTGTTCCAATTATAACAAGTTCTCTTGTAGACTCTATTGGGATCAGCATGACGCTTGTTTTTGATATGGTGATTGCCGTACTAAGCGTTGTGTTAGCACTATATATTTCTATTCGCAGGAAAAAGATTTTTTCTTAAGTGATAAGAACAACTTATTTTAAGAAGATGCATGACTTTATTGGGAAATTTGGAGAAAAACCTATGGGAATAGATGTTCATTGAACTAATGCTTCATTTTTTCAATAAGGTTTATATCAAGTACTACAATATAAGAGATTCAACCACTGAAAATTTATAGAGTTACGAAAAAAGCCCAATTTCTCAATTTTGATGCTGAGAAATTGGGCTTTTTAGTTTATTCTAATAGGCTTCTCTTTAGCTTTATTTTTTTGAAGTTTCTCGAATAATAAGTTCAGGCTTTAGGATAAGACGTTGAAGTTCGCTACTTTCATTATTCATCCGATTATATAAAAGATTTGCGGACTTAATACCTATAGATCTTGGAAATGAAGAAACAGTTGTTAATGGAGGATGATAAAGTTCTGATTCAGGAATATTATCGAATCCTACGATATCAATATCTTGTCCCGGTATTATACCATTCATTGCTAAGCCTTTTATGACACCAAATGCAACCAAGTCATTAAAGCAAAAAACAGCTGTAGGTGGATAGTCATTCTCTAGAACTTTTAATATCGCCTCTAACCCGCCTTTTCGATTAGGTTCAATATCTATTATAAGGGATTCATCAATTTTTAAGCCTGCTATATCATGAGCTATGTGAAACCCTCTTATTCTTTCCGTCCAAGTAGAAGATTGCTTGATTCCTCCTAAAAAGGCAATTCTTTTATGCCCCTTTTCTATCAGATGATTAACTGCCATAAGGGCTCCTGTTGTATAATCGATTCCTACATAATCAGAATTGACATTAGCAAGTTCTCTGTTAGCAAGGACCTTTGGTATTTCAATTTTATTCAATTGACTAACCGTTTTTTCTGAACTTTTAGAGACCGGGTTAAGAATCAAGCCGTCTACTCTATGTTCTATCATAGTTGAAAGTAAATGGTCTTGCTTCGAAACGGAATCAAAGGTAGTCCCTAATAAAACTGTATATCCAAGCGCTTCTAATGTGGATTGAACACCTATTAGAAATTCCGAAATAAAACTATTAGAAATGTCCGTTACAATTACTCCAACAATATCAGAATTCCTGGATCTCATATTTGCAGCAACTCTATCGTAAACGTAACCCAATTCATTTATAGAATTTAAAACCTTTTTTCGTGTTGCTTCCGAAATCCGAGGATTATTGCGAACAACTAGGGAAGCAGTTGAAGTAGAAACACCAGCATGTAATGCTACTTCTTGTAACGTGACCCGTTGTTTTTTTGATTGTTTCATACTTGTATCACCATCTTTAAAGTAATTAAAAGTTCAGTTATTTTATATAATCACACATAATAAGGTTATAGTAAGTCAAACTTGTCCTTAAAAGCCATCTTTTAAACAACAATCAAGAAGTTTTTAGGTTTTAATCATGATACTTATGTATATTAACTGATCTTACATTTTTTATAATTAAATTTATTATACCTTTAATTTGTAAAACCTGCCTTGGGCACGTCCCTAATTTTAAATAGGAATTTTCTTTTCATTCTAATTTCGTTTCATAATTGAGTGTAATCTATTTATTAGGGGGAGAGTCAAGTTATTTTCCTTAGGATAACCTTATATTAGAAAATGGCAAGCGGGAAGGGATCAGATATTTCACGATCTGATTCCTTAACTTTCAAGAATATAGGATCTGTCTTAGGGGCTAAAACACACAAGCATCAAAATAGTTCTATTTTGAACTCTTCATTTGCTTAAAGCGATGTAGCAACTTGTTCACCATTAATACAGTAATAAGAATCACATTGTTATTTGGTGAAATATAGAGGTTTATATTGTGGTACATAAGGGTATTTATTGTATGTTGAAAAGAAGAGGTAATACAAGGTATTATCATTGCCCTCATTAGAGCCATAGCTGCGTATTTTTTGAATGAATGGAAAATTGTATAGTATGTTTGGGGAGGGAGTTGTTGAATATATTTATTCTCATTTGTAGCTTATTACCCTGATGGTATTAGATTAGAAACCCGGAAATTCATAACAGAAAAGGAGATAAGTATAGGTCCGTTCGTTACATAAAGATGAAAAATTGCCCTCTATGTTCATGGCGAATCTAATAGAAGTATTTATCTATATATTGATGAAATAAAAAATATATACTCTATGCTTTACTGGCTGGTTTAGGTAGATATAAAACATGCCTTACTAGGTTAAAAAAAGCCTTTCAAACCAAATGTGAAAAGCTTTTTTAGTAAAATTTATATGTTTAATCCCATTTATGCTCCGTTTTCTTTTCCTTTTCTTTCTTCCTTCATTCTTTCTAAAACTTTATCAGTATTATTAAGAACTTTTTGTCACACAATAATCATAAATATAAGAAGAACCATTTCTGAAACAACAAATCGAAAAGTTTCGGTGCGTACTGTTATAGGAACTTTTATAACCTGTAATACCATTCAATACATCTGTTTGTCTCATATGAAAGATATCTCTAGTTCTAAAAGAAAAAAAGCAGTTTCTCTAAGCTATCATTGGAGAAAACATGAAGACTCGTTTTGTCCCCAGTTTGTCTGTAGTTCTTATTTTTGTATAATTGTATACCATGGAGTTGACATAATGAAATGAAATTTAACAAGAAAAAAATTAACGTTGTAGATATTCAAAAAGCGAAGAAAAGCGTGTTTGCTACAGGAGTAGGAAACGCGATGGAATGGTTTGATTTTGGCTTATATTCTTATTTAGCTGTTATTATTAGTCAAAACTTTTTTAGTGCTGTTGAGAATGATGAGCTAAAATTAGTGTTCACATTTGCAACATTTGCGATTGCCTTTTTAATGCGTCCATTAGGCGGTATTATCTTCGGTAGAATTGGAGATAAATTAGGAAGAAAAGTCGTTTTAACAACTACAATTATTTTAATGGCTTTTTCAACATTACTCATTGGTTTATTACCTACATATAATCAAATTGGGATATGGGCCCCGATCCTCTTATTAATCGCTAGAATTATTCAAGGTTTTTCAACGGGCGGAGAATACGCTGGAGCAATGGTCTATATTGCTGAATCTTCGCCAGACAATAAACGTAATATGCTTGGAAGTGGATTGGAAATTGGTACGCTCACTGGTTATATATTAGCTTCACTACTTGCCAGTACACTCTTTATCATTCTATCTGATGAACAGATGGCCTCATGGGGTTGGAGAATACCGTTTCTACTCGGCTTACCTTTAGGGCTCATTGGATTGTATTTAAGAAAAAGTTTAGAGGAATCACCGATTTTTGAAAATGAACTCGCTAATGATGAAGTCCAAGAGGAAAGTTTCTTCTCTATCTTAAAAAATCACAAAAAAGATATTTTGGTATGTTTTGTAGTTGTTGCCTTCTTTAATATTACAAACTATATGCTATTATCCTACATGCCTTCTTATTTAGATGAAATTATTGGATTATCGAGTACAGTAGGAACCGTATTAATTACTGTTATCATGATTATTATGGTGCCACTTACTTTAATGTTTGGAAAGCTCAGTGATAAAATTGGAAACAAGACAGTGTTCTTAATCGGTTTAGGCGGATTGACCTTATTATCTGCCCTCGCGTTTTATTTAATAAACTTGAATGCTTTAGTATTTGTTTCGCTAGGTATTCTCATTCTAGGTGTTCTGCTTTCAACTTATGAAGGCACTGTTCCTGGATCGTTACCAACGATGTTCTATACAGATATTCGATATCGAACATTATCTGTGACCTTTAATGTCTCGGTTTCCATATTTGGTGGAACTACTCCATTAGTTGCAACATGGCTCGTTCACCAAACAGGGAATAACTTAGCACCTGGTTTCTATCTAACAGCCGTGAGTATTATTGGGTTTTTAGTAATAGCATTTTTGTTCAAAAGTACTTCAGGAAAATCCCTAAAAGGTTCTTACCCAACCGTTGCTTCTAAGTCTGAGTATCAAGAAGCTGTTGAAAATCCAAAAGATTCACTATGGTGGCAAGCAGAAAAAAGAGAAGAATAAATAGAATGAAAAAGTATCCACTCAATTGAACACCTATTCGAAATATGGACACTCAAGCAAGAGCGTCTGTATTTCGTTTTTTTATGTTAATTATTTAAATGAACTGCTTTCTTACAAAAATTAAAAAGCTCGCCGCTTATGAAATTTTTTAATAATATTCTAGTCTTTTTAAGGGAGTTAATTTCATACGTTAAGGTAAGCTCAACTCACAAAAGATGATTAACATCGTAAAGAGTATTGTTATAAAGTAATTTCTACTCATAGCATAGTGTTTTTTTGTTGTCGATAAGATTTCTAATTTGGAGAGAACTACCTTTTTTCATTAAAAGGTAGTTTTTCATATATTTCATTCATTACGAGTTTTAGTAATAAGAGTTATTGATCGTTACAAAGCGTCTGATTAGTTTAAGTTCGGTAATATTTATTTATTCTAGAGTGTGGTGACCTAGGTATTTATAAACGTTTTGTCGAAATACTTACCGGACATTAAAAAATAACTACAATACTAAGAAGAGAAATGGAGGTATCATATTGCAAACTATGTTTCGTTATAATTGGTTGATTAGAGAAAAGTGGTATCAATGGTGTGAAGATGTTCCTCTAGAAGAATTACTCCGACAACGCACAGGGGGAGTCGGAGGAATCCTACATACTCTCTTTCACATCGTTGATGTAGAATGGAGTTGGATTCGTGTACTTCAAGGTAAGACCGACTTCGAGGAAAGTTTTGAAGAGTATCAAAGCTTAGAAAAAGTTCGCCAGCTAGATCGAGCGTTTCAACCTGAGGTAAGGGAATTTATAAACTCTTGGAATATTGAAAAAGAAAATCAAATTCTTTATAATCCACAACCGGATGGAAGCATAGCTACTGATGCTTGGGGAGAAGTTATACGTCATATGATTGCACACGAAATCCATCACATTGGACAATTATCAATATGGGCTCGGGAAATAGGCAAAGAGCCTGTTTCCGCCAACCTTATTGGTAAAGGGCTCGATCATACATTGCCAAGTATTTAACTTTATAAGATCCATTTTTAAAGCCTATATCTCCCCATGTTCTTCGTGAATATAAGGATTATTTGACTTTAAAGATCCTTACAGTAGACATTTATGTTATAATAATTGATGTTTTAGGAGGTGATATAAGTTGGTGAATATGAGTATTTATCCACCAGCGTTTGCAGCGTCTCATGCAAAGCCTGTTATTGGAAAGGCGATACTTTGCATGGGGTGGACTTTAAACTAATCGCCCAATGGCAATAAGCTTATCTCATTTCTGATAAATCGGCTTTGCACCTTATTTAAGTTCAATTTTTTACCAAAATAAGGAGCTGGCAGAAATGAAAAATGAAAAAGCTATTATGATAAACATGGAATCTTTTATAAGATGTGACCAATATAACTTTATTAAGGTACAAACAAAAAATCTCGTTCAAGCCAATTCAACGGTTAAAGATAAAGATGTTCTTAATGCGTTGAAATTCCATTCCCTTGATAAAGTATTAACCGTGTTTCCTGATATTTGCGAGAACCAGATGACTATCCTAGAGAAGCTGGTTGAAATAGAAGAAACAACTCAAGCAGAAAAATTTCTATCAAATCTAAAAGCTTATGTTATTCCGTTTAAACAAATAACGGAAAAAACAGTAAAAAAATTATTTCCTAAATCCAAAAAATTACAAGTTCCTCCCCTTAAAGATCTGGATTTAAAGGAGATTTCTTATTTGGGTTGGTACGATATTCGCTCAGAGAGAAAACATCTGATTGTTGATTACAATGGAAAGTTAATGGGGATACAAGGAACATTTAAGAGCAGTGTAGAGGGAATATGTGCTTTATGTAATGGATTTGAAGAAGTTGGATTGTTTATGTCAAAAGTGAAAAGTGGGAAAGAGACGTATACAACTAAAGGGAATTACATTTGCAAAGATAGCCAAAAATGTAATCACAATTTAATCACACTAGATAAGTTAAATGACTTCATTGTACAGTTGAAAAAAAACTGAGGGACTTTCCCTCAGTTTTTTGATTTCTTTACTATTTAATGTTTATGAGTTGTATATTATAGATGAAATTAGTTCCCATAATGCCCATTAGAGAAAGTAAAAAAAGAGCATAAACCCGTTGAGTGACAAAGAGTTTACGCTTATCCATAAACTATAATTTAGTAGATATTTTTGTATATAGTTCTTATAATTTATAAAGCTAAATGTAGAATTTCTCAGGAAGCTATTACAATATTACTCCTGAGAAATCTCCGATCGGGACTTTCTTTTCATGTTGGTTTTTACATAAAAAGGAGGCGGGAATACATATTCTGTTATCCTGCTTTTCAAATTGCTCAATGGTTACGATAGAGTTGCTATACATCGTTCAAGTAGAAAAATGAAACTAAGGGTAATAAAAGCTATAGTAAGATTTGTTGGATAGTCTAAGGGATATTCCGTTTTTAAGTGTAGAAATGCTTATTTAATATGAGGGTGAAAAATATTAATGCAATTTTTCGGGTAAGGTAGATCTGTTTCATTTAATGAATTTAAATTATAAAGTACGAATTTATGTGGTAAGCCTTGAATCTAGTCGGTTACTTGGAAAGGAAGTGGTTTTGTTGGATTTAAATAAATACTTGTCAGGAAAAACTGCTCTTAATAATTACATTCAACATGTAAAGCAAAATGGTGCTTCTTTTCAAATTCATTATTGGGGAGTTATGCCAAAACATTATAATAATGATCTACACAAACATTCTTTTTTTGAAGTATGTTATGTAGCTGAAGGTGAAGGGACTTATATAGATAACAATTGTACTTATTCGCTTCAAAAACATACACTTTTTTTATCTAGGCCAGAAGTGTTACATCAAATAAAAAGTGAGAAGGGGTTATCTCTATTATATGTTGCATTTCAACTCATCGAATCAGAATCGAGTGAGAGTTGGATAAGAATCATGGAGATAGCAAAACAATGCACTGATATTATTTTATATGATAAATCTGAAACCGAAACCGTATTATTATGGAAAGCGCTTCTGATGCAAGCGACCAAGCACGAAAATGTATTTTTTGAAGAGATGCTTTCGAATATTGCATATTCGCTTATTGTGTCAATACTCCAAGATTTTGTTGCTGATTTAAATAAGAGTGACCATAAAAATGTTCCTGAACAGTATTCTGTACTTCTTACTCAAGCGCAATTATATATTAATGATAACTTATCAAACCCTTTAAAACTTACAGAGGTTGCGAAGCACCTCCATATATCTTCTAGGCATTTATCTCGTATTTTTGTATCTGAATTAGGAGTAAGTTTTTCAAAATATGTTCAAGACGAACGAATAAAAAAGGCAACTATATTATTGAAAAAAACAGATCTATCGTTAAAAGAAATTTCTGAAGAAACGGGGTTTATGAGTGTTCACTATTTCACCCGTGTTTTTACTTCTACGATGCAAACATCACCTGGGCGGTTTCGCTCTCTATTTGTAGACAGAAAGACAACTACATATGCTAGTAAATAATCTATATTTATTTCATGTACAACAGTGCATGAAAATTGTTTTTTCAGTTTAGTTCTTAATGAAAGATGTCTCCAAAGTACAAAAAAGTGTCCCCAAAATGTAATTACTATTATTAAAATGTTCTATATAATGGACTATACAAAGGGGATACTTACTGTATTAAGGAAGGTGCTTCTTTTCACAAAGGCTAATCAGATAGAAATGGAAGCGCATTCTTTATGCTGATTGAATTTATAAAATGTCTTTAAAAATAAAAGGCAAACCCCCTCTTTACAATTATCTATCATTAGACATACCAATGACGTTGTATATGGATGCAACAAACAGAAAGGGGAAATTTATAATGCGTTTAGCCTATGACCCATCGCATTATCGCGATAATACAAATTTAAAAGATACGATCGATACAGTTGCAAGATTAGGATATGAGTATGTAGAGTTATCACCACGTAAAGATTTTATTTGGTTTTATGAGTATCCAAAAGTGGACAAACAGCTCATCAAAGATTTAAAACGCTATTGTACAGATGCAGGGGTCAAAATTTCTTCGGTCCTACCTGTTCAGCAGTGGTCTTCCCCAAAGGAGGAGGAGCGACAAGCTGCAGTGAGAAACTGGAAACGATGCATCGAAATTACATCTGAATTAGGTGTAGACTTAATGAACAGTGAATTCAGTGGGGATATAAGTCGCCCTGTGGAAAGTGAAGCTGCTTTTGTGAAATCAATGGAAGAACTTATGCCGATTTTTGAAAGAGAAGGAATTAAATTAAACCTTCAATCCCATCCAAATGATTTTATCGAATTAAATATCGAAGCGATTCGGATGATTCGTGCTTTGGACAAAGACTGGATTAAACTTGTGTATTCTGTTCCACACGCATTCTTCTATGATGATGGCATTGGCGATGTTGCGCAACATCTAGAGGAAGCCGGTGATTTATTAGCGCACGTTCTCATTGCAGATACCCTAAACCATAAAGCAGCTTTTGGCTTACGTTACATTGTTAATCCGCCAGATGCAAAAGTCACGGTTCACCAACATTTAAACCCTGGTGAAGGAGAAATCAACTTTGAGGCGCTTTATCAAAAACTAAGAGAAATGAAGTTTGATGGCATTGTCACAAACGCTGTTTTTACTTATCCCGATCGTCCAGAGTGGTCGAATGACGTAACGTTAAAATCGATTAGAGAAGGATTAAACATCTAATACTGGTATATAAGTTTCAGTTCAACTTAAAAAATTACTAGAAAGTTGTTTCCTTTTTCTCCTTATCAATGTGTCTTTCCATTTAAGAAATGTACAAATGACCCTTAAATAGATAAATTTTGTCCACTCTTTGTTTAAAGCTACTTTAATATTTTTCGATTTAGAATATTTTCTAACAGGGACCAAGCTTCATAACAGTTTGGTCCTGTGATGAAAGGTTCAAATCCATAGTTTAAGTACATATTGATAGCTTGATAACTCGTAGTTTGAGATGTAAGATAGGCTTTTGAATGATGATGGGCCAAAATATTCATCGCTGCACTAAGTAAAGGTTTTGAAAGTTTTGCCCCTTGATATTCAGGTGTAACACCTACCCAATGTATTCTACCCCATATTTCCCCATTACCATTTAAATCGCCATACCATGCTGTTGTCGTTCCAATCACTTCTCCATCTTTATTTTCAATGAAAACACACCGCATGGACATCTCATCAATATATGGTCCAAACTCTTTACTGAAATGTTCTAGTGCAGCTTTCTCGTTTTTAAATTCATCTACACTTGCTTCAACGCTAGCCCAATTATGCTCATCACCTTTTTCAAATAACCTAATTTGAAATCCAGTTGGAAGCGAATATTGAGGAATATTTAATAATTCCTTTCTTACCATTTTAAGTGGAATTCTTTTCATTAAACTCATCTCCTTATAGGGGTTAATTGGAAGCTATATCAAAGTCACCGCGTACTTTTTAAGTATAGGTTAAGTTAAGCCTGTTTTGTTTTGTGAGAGTAATTTCTCAAAAAACTTTGCAACAGAACCATTTAAGCTGCCCTAGAAATGTAATTGTAAATTTTAATTAAATTGTCAGAAATGGACTAAATAGATTAAGAATCAGACACACTTCTAATTATGATATGTTAAATGAACAATGAAAAACTTATCGATTAAAAAAAGTCCAGCTTTCTATGTGAAAAGCTGGATTTTTTTATCTTACTGCTCTGATTCTTCTTTCTCAAATCGAACCAGCGCTGCTTTGGCACGGTCTCTAAGGGAGACTAAATTTTCCTCAACCTTTAAGATATTTTCCTTTTTTTGAACGAGCAACTCAAGCTGTTCTTCGACAGTGTTTACTACTTTTCTTAACTTTTCTTTTTGTTCACTCGTACCTTTTACCTGCCTATAATCAGCTTTGCGAAGTTCCAATATATCGCTGAGTTTGATGAACTGCTGAAGTTCTTGAAGGGAAAAGCCCATTACTTCTTTTGCATTTGTGATTTTTTCCAGAAAATCGATATGTTCTTGAGAATATAACCTTATGCCTCCTTTGCTTCGGGGAGGAGAGGGAAGAAGTCCAATTTGTTCATAATATCTGATTGTTCGTTTTGTTAAACCACTTTGTTTTGCCACATCATCTATTTTAAATTCGCTCATAATTTCGCTCCTACATTTATTCATTTCTCTTCTTACATTAACAGAGGAAAGGTTTTAGTTCAAAAAATATTATACTGCAATCCAAGATTTTCTCAGAAAAAGGTAAACAGGTTAGAAAAGGCTGTATTAATAAAACAACATAAATGTTTACGTTGACGTCAAGGTCAAAAGATTTTATACTGTTATTTGTGACAAGTATGAATGAATTTTTCAATTACCAAGGGGGGAAAAGATCATAACTCACAAGAATTTAAGTGAGTAGGTTAAATGCATTCTAAAAATAATGGATAAGGAGTTTTTTAGAAATGAATTCAGAGCCAGGACAATCATTGAATGCCCAATCCCAATCGGCTAAACAGCCAGTAGTTGTTTGGGTTATCTTTTTTGCGACTATTATTTCTTTTATGGGCTTAGGTTTAGTTGACCCAATTTTACCTGCGATTGCACAACAACTTGATGCAACTCCAAGCCAGGTTTCTCTACTATTTTCAAGCTATAACTTGATTACAGGGGTAGCGATGTTGATCACAGGGGTTGTTTCTAGTAGGATTGGCATTAAATGGACTTTATTAACTGGTATTTTATTTATTATTGTTTTTTCAGCTTTAGCCGGTTCTTCAAATGGAATATGGCAAATTGTTAGTTTCCGAGGTGGATGGGGACTTGGCAATTCATTGTTTATTGCCACAGCATTATCTGCTATCGTAGGATTGGCGATTGGAAGTACTGCCAAAGCCATCATTTTATATGAAGCTGCTATTGGACTTGGCATTTCTGTAGGTCCGCTGCTTGGCGGAGAACTAGGATCAATCTCTTGGCGCGGGCCGTTTTACGGAGTAAGTGTGCTAATGATTATTGCTTTTCTTGCCCTTTTATTGAAAATGCCTCGTGTGGAAAAACCGAAAGTTAAAAGCTCTATTCTAGATCCAATTAAAGCTTTAAAATTTCCTGGATTGTTTAGACTTGGTCTTACAGCTTTCTTATATAACATAGGATTTTTTACGTTAATGGCATATGCTCCATTTGTTATGGATTTAGATGAGCATGGTCTAGGCTATGTGTTTCTTGGTTGGGGACTTTGTCTTGCCTTGACTTCCGTCTTTATTGCTCCAAAGCTTCAAGTTAGATTTGGAACGGTCAAATCCATGTGTGCCATGTTAACTTTGTTTGCTTTAACTCTTTTAGCCATGGGAATTTGGACAGACTCAAAAACAGTCATTATTATTTCCGTTATTATTGCAGGACTATTCCTAGGGACTAATAATACATTAATCACTACAGCGGTTATGCAGGTTGCGCCAGTAGAACGTGCTACAGCCTCTGCAGCATACAGTTTTGTACGTTTTATTGGGGGTGCTGTCGGACCTTGGCTTGCAACTAAGCTTGCTGAAGCGTATTCCTCAGCTATTCCTTTCTATACAGGTGCTGTATTTGTATTTTTAGGCGTACTCGTTGTTGCATTTGGGCGAAAACACATTGCACATGTAGACCAAATCAGTGGCCATTAATGAAAACGTTCCTTTGGAAAAAGCGTAAACCCATTGAGTGACAACGGATTTACGCTTTTTCTTTTCCTTTAGGTATCCTTTTACAAACAACGTTTAGGGAAAACTTTACTTGTCATTAAATGAGGATATCTTTTGAGTCATAAATAATCATGATGAATTGACGCCATATACAAGAAGTGGTATCTTTACTTCGTAGTATATTTAGTTTTCTATCTAAATAAATAACGTTATAAAAAACATATATCATTAGGAGGCCATGCATGCGACAGTCTCAAGATAATCATATAGGCTATTTAATACAGCAAATTTCGCACCTTGTGATTCAACTTCATAATGAAAAGTTAGAAAGGGAAGGAGTGACTTCGTCCCAAGAACGTTTGTTAACACTCCTTTACATAAAGAATGGAGCTACTCAATCTGAGCTTCAGCAAGACTTACTCATTAAACCTTCATCTGTAACAAAATTAGTTGATGTGTTAGAGCATAAAGGTTTAGTTACACGGATGAGTGGAGACATGGATGCAAGAGTGAAAAGAATACACCTAACAGAAAAGGGGAAGCTTCTCGAGGAACAATTATGGTCCATAAAGAATGAAATGGAAGCACAGATAGGAAAGAGTCTTTCCGAAGACCAACATTCATCGCTAATTCATCTTTTGAATGTGGTGAAAAAAGACCTGCAGCAAAGTTAATTTGCTGCTAACTTTATATTTAAATATAGTTAGTTAGGAAACTAAAATAATAAAAAGTAGGTGTGTAGATGATTAAAGATGTTAAAAAGACGATCATTCTTTTATTTATTTTAAGTTTCTTTAATCCGATGGGAGGGACACTTGTTATCCCTGCTTTACCGTTTATAGCAAAAGATTTTCATTTAAATTCCTCCCAATCCAGTTGGGTATTTATTGGATATGAAGTGATGCTTATCGTAGGCTCAGTTGTTTATGGTAGGTTAGCTCAAGCATTTAAATTAAGAACGTTACTATATGGATGTATTTTGCTCACAACTATCGGAGGGCTAATTGCTTTAGTTTCTTCTAACTTATTACTATTAATTGTAGCTAGAGTCATTCAGGGAATCGCACTAGGTGCTCCAATTCCATTATCCATGCTCATTATTAATAAGTATTTCCCTAAGGAGGAACGTAAGAAAGGATTAACTTATATCGCGTTAGCTATCTCTTTAGGAACAGGTCTGTCACCGATTATTGGAGGAGTTACAACAAGTTTATTTGGTTGGAAAAGTACGTTCATTGTCATTGTTTCTATGATTATTTTGTTACCTTTTGTTAGATACATTCCTAATAATAAAGTTAAAAAAGGAAAAATCCCTTATATAGCTATAAGCTTATTAACCATTACCTTTTTATTACTCCTATATGGAATGCATGGCCATATTCTATTCTTAGGGATATCCTTTCTGGCTTGGATCATCTTTGTGGTTATGAATCATACGCAGAACTCACTAATCGATTTTAAGATCCTTAAGAATAAAATAGTAATAAAGATTGGTACTCTAAATTTTCTACTTATGCTCACGATTAATTCATTATTTTTTTTAACTCCTATCTACTTAGAAGATTTAAATCATTTATCATCGATTGAAATTGGCCTTATTTTATTCCCGGGTGCCATCTTAAGTGTTTTATCCATGAAGTTGATAGAAGTTTGTGCTTCGAAATTTGGTAGTGTTACTTTCCTGAATTGCTCTATTTTCACCTTATTTATAGGATTATTAGTTTTATTACTAAGTATTGGACACTCCGTCCTTTATACTTCAGTTGCCTTTTTATTCATTTACGTTGGTTTTGCTGCTGTGCAATCTGAATTAAGTAATTTCACCTCTGTACATTTGCCCTCTAACTTAATGTCGGAAGGTATAGGTATGTCTAACTTATTTTTCTTTATGGGAGCTACCTTTGGTCCGGCTTTAACAGGAGTTTTTCTAGATGAAAAGTTTACAATTTCAAATAAGATCATAACCTTTTCAACCTATCATATCGGTATCATAGGGATGGGGTTAATGGTCCTTGTCATGTTCTTCATCGTTATGTTAGCGATGAGAAGAAAAGGGAATAAAAGACAAAGTAACATACATTATCATGCCTGATCATTAGTGTGGTTAAACAACAATTGTAGTCAAACACTAGTTTTTTAGCCTGAGACATATTTTTAGTAGAAAAAATAAAGAACGGATTTCTATAAAAGAAATCCATTCTTTTCTGAATCCAATTTTAAGTTTTTGCTCTAAATTACATTTAAAAATTTAATAAGGGTGGGTGTGTACCCTTGCTGAACGAAAAAGCTAGACGACACCTTTAATGAAGCTGTTGTCTGGCTCATTGTTTTTGCGAGAGTGTGAAAAATCATAATTAAAGTCTAATCCTATTCTGGAATTTTTTCGTATGCTAACTTCATAATAATATCTTTGTATTGAGGATACTTTGATAAAAGATCAGCTTGTGTGAACAGTTCAAAGTCTTGGAATTCAAACCCCGGTGAAACCATACAACCTACTAGAGAGCAAGTATCTTCCTCCACTACAGACGATCCGAAGATTGAATTTTTTGGAACTAAAGCTTGAGGGACTTCTCCATTATCCAAGTCCATGCCTAATTTAATTTCTTCATATTCTCCATTTTCATGAATGATATGAATCGTTAAAGAACTTCCAGCGTGATAATACCATAATTCATCCGATTTTAAACGGTGAAAATGAGAGACATCATTTGATGTTAAAAGAAAGTAAATACTCGTATAGAGCTTTCGTTCACCTTCAAAATCAACAGTTAATTCTCGATCGGACGTACGTTCTTCTGATTCAAAGGTTCTTTTATAATATCCACCTTCTGGATGGGGGAGTAGTCCAAGTTTTGATACCCAATATTGTGCATTATTTTTCTTCATGGCGATCTTCCTTCCGCTTCCTCTATATTAAGAGTTTTTATTCGTACACTATTAATATAGCACGTATTAAAAAACTTAAATTTTACATTTAGTAGATAATTTCCCACTAAATTCTATTAGTTTGTAAGATGATGTATATAAATTACTTATATAGGAAATTGGATGTGTGAATTTACAAAAAATCAATAAGAAATTAAAATCTGGCTTACATAAAAATGATAGTTTTATATCAGTTATAAAAAATTTTGTGGGGGGAAGAACAATGGTCAAGCTTCGTAAAAAGATGATTGGACTAACAATAGCAGGAACAGTAGCAGTAGGTTCATTAGTTGTAGGTAATAGCATAATGGATCATCCTGCACAGGCAAAAAGTGAATCAAAGCAAAAGGGGAAGCAGCCTGAAAACGTAATTATGATGGTCATGGACGGGACAAGCTCTACAGCAACAACATTAGCACGTTGGTACAAAGGTGAGCCTCTTGCAATGGATGAAATCATGACAGGGGGAGTCCGTACATATTCTGCTGAATCTGCAATTACAGACTCGGCTCCTGCTGGAACAGCACTAGCAACAGGAAACAAATCCAATTCTGGCTATGTTGGGGTGTTGCCTTCACTCGTTACATCACCTGGTTTAGAACAAATTAGTGAAGAAGACAAATTTCGTCCGGTAGCAAATATAATGGAAGGGGCGGAGCGCACTGGACGTGCAACTGGTATTATTGCGACTTCTGAAATTCAGCATGCTACACCAGCTGCTTTCTCAGCTCATCACGCTGATCGTGATAACTTTGAGGTGCTTGGTGAACAACAGGTTTACCAAGATATGGAGGTTGTTCTTGGAGGCGGAAAGGAAGCTCTTCAGCCTGGTACAGGGAAAAAGAGCCGTAAGGACAATGAGGACTTAATAAAAGTTATTCAAGAAAAAGACTATGATTTTGTTGAAACAAAAGATGAACTATTAAATTCAAAATCAAATAAAATTTGGGGTTCATTTTCTAATAGTGCTCTAGCTTATGATATGGATCGTGAGGAAACAAACCCTGAACAGCCAGCACTTGCTGAAATGACAAGTAAATCAATTGAAACGCTTTCGAAAGATAAAGATGGTTTCTCTTTATTTGTAGAGGGAAGTAAGCCGGACTGGGCAGCACATGCGAACGATCCAATCGGAATGATTAGTGACGTGTTAGCCTTTGATGCAGCTGTTGCAGAAGCAGTAGAGTTTGCTAAAAAAGATGGAAATACAATGGTGATTGCTGTAACTGACCACGGGAACAGTGGTATTTCAATCGGTAACAGCAATACTACAAAAGGGTATGATACAACACCTGTCTCTAAATATATTGAGCCGCTGAAAAAAGCAAAAATGACGATTGAAGGGGCAACAAGCAAGCTAAAAGATGATTTATCTAATTTAGAAGAAGTTGCAGCACTTTATGGTTTAGAAAATTTAACCACTGATGAAAAAGAAAAACTAAAAGCGGCAAAAACAAAAGAAGAGGTAGGACCAATCTTATCTAAACTATTAGCAAATCGCGCGAACCTCGGTTTTACAACTGGAGGCCATACAGGTGAAGATGTTTTCTTATATGCCTATGGTCCGCAAAAACCATCTGGTTTAATTGATAACACAGACATTGCTAAAACAGTGTCAAAAGCGATGGGCTTTGACTTAGAAGAATTAACAGATGAGTTATTTCTAGATGCTGAATCAGCCTTTAAAAAAGTTAAGGCGACAGTAAAGGTTGATAAGACAGATGAAGCCAATCCAGTACTTGTGGTTACACGTAAAAACTTAAGGGCTGAACTACCTGTTAACAAAGATATTATCCGTATAAAAGGAAAAGAATATAATTTAGACAGTATTATTGTAGAGAGCAATGGTAAATTCTATGTACCTGAAGAAGCAGTGAATTTATTTAAAAAACATGCTCGCTAAGTTATTAAGTTAAACGAACGAAAGAACTGCGCCTCAACTTTAATTAAAGTTGAGGCGCAGTTCTTTTTATTTCTTGATCTATACATATTTAGTTCACATCATGTGATTCTAGAAAATCATAAAAGCCTTAAACTTGTTGGGGAGTAATGAATTTGGGATTTTTATTTTTCTTGAGGTCTACTTTCACGGTCATTTTCATTGTATTGAAAAAACAACTAACTCATACGTAGGAGGAAATAAGTCAAAAGTTAAAGAGAAATCTTTCAAATCTTCCTAATCTAAATCCTTTTAAAGAATATATGAAGAGATAGAGAATGCTTAGATCTTAACTTAATAAAGAATTCACATCATATATCCGTATTATTAAAAATCCTGATTACACAGGTGAGTTACGACTCCAGTCTTACTTTTTTATAAGTATAGAAGTGGTCAATTTTCCATCATGAACCATATATAATAAATGTACATCATCTAATAAATGCTTGTTTATTCCAAAAGTAAGTTGTTTAGTATGTTAGATCATGCACTATTCTTTCACGATATATCATTGTTAGTTAGTAACCATTTGTATATAAGTAGCTAAATGGAAGGAGAGAAATAAAACTTATTATACAAATTTTAAATTGTTGTCTATCCGAATGATATTAAACAGAGAGGAATTAAAATAATAAGATGAAAAAGATAAAAAGATTACTGAAATGGACAGGATTAAGTTTTGTATTATTACTCCTTATCGCTCTCTTTTTTTCCACCTGGACTGCCCATGTAAAAGGAAATAATAGTATAAATACATTAGAACAAGTGGAGATAAATGGAAGTAGTCATGAAATTATGATACGGGGTCACGATAAAAACAATCCTATTATTATTTTTGTTCATGGAGGACCTGGAAGTTCGGAAATCCCGTATGCGAAGAAATATCAAGACTTATTAGAAAAGAACTTTACAGTTGCAAATTATGATCAAAGAGCAAGTGGGAAATCCTATCATTTTTTTGAGGACTATTCTAATCTTTCATCAGACTTACTAGTCGAGGACTTATTGGCGATAACCGATTATATATCAGAACGTCTTGGCAAAGAAAAAGTAATCCTTGTTGGTCATTCTTATGGTACATATATAGGCATGCAGGCTGCCTATAAAGCACCTCAAAAGTATGAAGCATATGTTGGGATTGGCCAGATGAGTGATACAGTCCAAAGTGAGCTTGACAGTTTAAACTACGTTATGAATAAGGCAAAAAAGGCTGGAAATACAGATGATATTTCAGCTTTACAAGGGGTGAGGGAAAAAATCATAAAAGGTGAGACGTTTACCCCAAGAAATTTGGTACTCAAATATGGTGGGGGAGCAAGAGGAATTGATAGTCCAGATGGTGATAATCTAGGTATGTTGTTGAGCAGTGAGTATAACTTATTAGACGTGATCGGCTACAACTACGGGATATCCTATTCTCAAGAAACTTTATTAAAGGAAGTCTTAAAAAAGCCATTGCCTACTAAGATCACAGAACTTAAACTACCGTGCTATTTCGTGATGGGAAAGTATGACTATATGACTTCGTCTCATGCTGCAAAAGATTATTTTGATAAACTTGAAGTTGATAACAAAGAGTTTATTGCTTTTAATCACTCCGCACACTATCCGCAATTTGAAGAGAAGGAAAAGTTTTATAAGTGGATGTGCGATACATTTCTAAAGCACGAATAAAATGAAAAACCAAAAGACCATTATCCAAATTGGATATGGTCTTTTTAGGTCTTATAATTTTACAAATTTATTTTAAGTCGTTTTTTTATTTACACATGGCAAACCTAGTTTATATGTTATTTATACAAGGAGATGAGAGGAAGAGTGCTATGTAACGTTCTTCTTTTCAACACATCTTATTATGTATGACTTTCTTGGTTATACCTACCTAAATTTTACCTAGTATGTCTTAAGTAAAGAAAGGAATTCTAAGATTATCCAAGGGCAAGGAGGTGGCAAGCATGTCAAATCGTAGTGGTGGTCGTAATCAATTATTAGTACAAGGTGCTGAACTAGCACTTGAGCAAATGAAATATGAAATCGCTTCTAAATTTGGTGTTCAACTAGGAGCTGACCAAACAGCTCGTGCTAACGGTTCAGTAGGAGGCGAAATTACGAAACGTCTTGTTGCTACAGCTCAATCGCAATTATCAGGCCAAGTTGGAACAAGTAACGTATCTCGTTAATTGTTCAAAAAACTCTATAGCTATCATGGCTTAGGCTACTTACATCTGTAGGTAGCCTTCAATTTTATATTTTAAATCACTTTTTATCAGCCCCAATGTTATTATGCTAAGATTTTAGGTTCATTTTATCTAAAGATTGAAAGCTGTTTTCCTTAAGAGGTACGGAGAGTAATTGGGTTTTCTAAAACAAATGATAAAATAGGAATAGTAGATTATTGATAGAAGAGCTTCTTTCTTAGCAAAAAGGAAAAGGGGAAGGTTCCGTTGAAGAGAACCACCCCCTTTAATTAATCATCTCTATTATCTTTATCTTGTCTATCTTCCTGATCTTCTATTTGATCTTCTGGATCTGGATTTTGGTCTTTTTCATCATCTTTGTTTAGGGTATCATTTTCATCGACACCAGGAGCATTCTCATTTCTATCCCCATTATTTTCGTAATTCACATCATCTGCATCGCCATTATTATCATTGTTTGTATCATTTCCACCTTCGTCATTTGGAGCTTGTTCTTCATTTTGTTGCTCATCTTCTTGAGGCGAATCTTGATTATCATTTGCTGTACAACCTGTAATAAGCGTAATAGCAAATAATCCTCCTAATGATTTTAATAACCATTCCTTCATTTGGGCACTACTCCTTTCTTAACTATGATTTAAAATTCTTTCATATTTTTTGTATTTTACTTTTTTTTATTCACATGAATCTTGTTTGAAATAACAAACAAATCATTTTATATAAAAAAGAAGTCCTATTTTCGTAAATAGGACTTCTTTATTTAGCCTTTTATACTATGAATTAGTCAGTACGCAGTTAGAGATGGAGATTTCAGAACTATGCAAATATAGACTTAAATACGGTTTCAGAGTATGCACATTTATCTGTTAAAATCTCAGGTCGTTGCAATAACTGGGATACTGCACGTCTTAGACTAAAAATTAGTTAGGTCTTTTTGTTCTTTTCTTTACGATACCTTGCATACAGTATGACAACTGTAAGCCAAAATCCACTAATAAGGTATCCACCAAAAATGTCACTTGGATAATGTACCCCTAGATAAATACGACTTACTCCCATTGCTAAGATTATAGTTACAATCAGTAAAGATAATAGAACCTTTATTTTATAATGATTTAAATGAGTCCATAATAAAAATAAAAGTATACCGTAAAGAACAAAGGTATTCATAGCGTGTTGACTTGGAAAGCTATGACCATCAATCTCTACTAAATGTGGTCCATCTGGTCGTGAACGGCTAAGTAAATATTTTAGTCCTTCCCCAAGTAGTCGCTCTCCTAGCATTGTAATAATAAACAAAATAGAAGCAAAACGACATTTAATTACAAAATAAAGATAAAATAGAATGACAAGAGAAATCCCAATAGCAAAATAGCTTGAGCCGATGAAGTCAAGACCTTTCATTATATTGGTTAAAAAAGAAGATCGATTATTATGAATAATTGATGATAACCATTTGTCAAATTCACTAAACTTCCCCATTTTAACTAAAACAGTAGTGAAAACAAAGCTAATGATCAATAATAAACCAGTAATAATGTATGCTCTTAATTTAACTAAAATCTCCATGTTAGAATCCTCAAATCTATGTAAGTAATAATATTCTTCCCGAATATTTAACCAACATACAGATCTGTTGTTTATTAGAGGAATCTAGAGAGTCTTATGAATGATGTGTAAAATTCTGCATAACGAAAAGACACAAACCCCTTATCGTTCAACAGGTTTGCGCCTTCTCTACTTCCCCGAATTAAGATTATAGTGATTAGGTTAGTCACTAGAGGTTCCCCTTAGGAAAAGGAGAATATCAAGAGTTATTTAAACCAACCCTTTCTTTTAAACCAAAGATACATTAATACTCCAATAACCCCCATGAATCCAAGAGAAAGAAAATATCCATATTTCCAAGTTAATTCAGGCATATTTTCAAAATTCATTCCATATATCCCCGCAATAAACGTCAAAGGGGCAAAAATAGAGGTAATGATTGTAAGAACTTTCATTACATTATTTGTTTGATGTGAATTCAGTGAAAGGTAGCTATCTCTTATATCAGCTGTTACCTCTCTATTGGACATAACCATTTCCGATAGTTTCAAAAGGTGGTCATATATATCAGAGAAATATTCCCTTTTTTCTCTAATCCCACTCAAATGATGAGAGTTTAACATACGATAAAGTAAGTCTCGCATAGGATTAACCGTATGTCTTAGATTTAATAGCATAGATCTTGTATCGAATAACTCATTCATCAAATCAGTCATCGATTTCTTTGTTGTGTTATGTTCAATTTTATTTAATTCATCTTCAATTTTATAGATTAGGGGAAAGTAGTTGTCTACAATTTTGTCCAGAATTTGATAAAACACATAAAAGGTATCCCACTTTTCAGTATTTTTTTGTACTGAAAGCCTGTCCCATACTTGGGTAACCTCCTTTGATGGCATACGATGAAAGGTAACAATAAACTTTTCACCGACGAAGAAATCCAATTCTTCTTTATAAATTTCTTTTTCTACTTCTCGAATAATATGTGTAACATAAAAAGTGTAGTCATCGTAGTAGTCCAATTTAGGACGTTGAAGCCTCTGAACACAATCTTCAATAGCAAGTGGATGGAATTGAAAAGTGTACGCTAAATGTTTTATCTCTTCATCGGTAGGTTCGTTAAAATCTACCCAGAACCATTTATACTTTGATAAATCTGCATGATACAAATTAATATTTGTTTCTAAATTATTCTCATTAGTAATAGCAATAAAATTTATCATAGATAATTCTCCCTATAACCCACAATATTCCCGCAGCTTTAAATATCTTTTTCTGTTTAGAACAAGCTAAGATTTAAGGTGACTGGAAATCTCATATTACCTTAAGTAGTTTGCTCCAAATATTGGATATTATTCCTTTCCTTAAAATGAGCATAATAATGCTAATTTTTCCTTATTGAAAAATTAGAGAGATTAAAGAAGGCTTATAATTGATTACATAGTTGTTGAAAAACATGATTTTGGGGGGGAGTGGTTCAAAATAATAGGAATATTTTATATAAAACAAAATGTAGAGAAGTAGGGCTCATGATTATGAAAGGGATTCGGGGCAGAGTAAAAGAGAATCACTCGATAGGCATTAAAGACAGGGGGAAGCTCTTCATACATTTGAAAACGGTATGTAATAAGAAGAAACTTAGTGAAATGAAAAAAGGGGTGTGACTAAACGGTCAACATCCCTTTTCTCTTTCGCACATGGCAAACCTAATGTCGGATATGAGACTTACATATACAAGGAGATGAGAGGAAGAGTTTTATGTCACGTTCTTCTTCCCAACATAGCTTATTATGTATGAATTTTCTGGTTATATTCACCTAAAATTTACCTAGTATGTATCAAGGAAAGAATGGAATCTTAAGAGTATACAAGAGTGAGGAGGTGACAGATATGGCAAATCGTAATAGTGGTCGTAACCAATTAGTAGTACAAGGTGCGGAATCTGCAATTGAACAAATGAAATATGAGATCGCTTCTGAGTTTGGTGTTCAATTAGGAGCTGACCAAACAGCTCGCGCTAACGGTTCTGTAGGAGGAGAAATTACGAAACGTCTTGTTGCTACAGCTCAATCTCAATTATCAGGTCAAGCTGGAACAACTAACGTACGTCATTAATCTTTCAAAATTTAATAGCTATTATAGCTTGGGCTACCTATTTATGGAGGTAGCCTTCAATTATATGAAGTTTTCTAAATCGTATACACAAAACTAATTTGCATAATACGGATTATAAGAAATAAATCTTTAAAGTAGTAGCGGACTTGAGCCTTGTTTTTCTGATAGGGGATCAATATAAACAAAGAAAATATATACTGAGAGAGAAACAAAACTCCAAGGGCTCCATTTTAATTTTTAAATTAAATTGAAAAACTATGAAAAAAAGAGAAAAGAGAAGTAATATTAAGAAAATTTGATATTTTATATATTTTTAGAGGCATTGTTTCCGTTTTCATGTATAATGTTTCCGTTTTCAGCGACTTTGCCTAAATAAGACCAACATGACATAATGAGAACAACAAATCATAAGGGAGGAAAATAAAATGAAAAAAATAGTTGAATTAGTTTCTAACGTAAGAGAAGTATATGGTAAATCAATGGATAATTACGGAAATGCAATTTTAAAAACAAAAGTAAAGTAAGGAGGATTTTAATTGAAAATCTATATTGAATGTCAAACTGATCCACAAACCGATTCCCAAAGATAAAAATGAGAATCGGTTTTTTTTATGAAAAAATTCCTCAATTCCTGCTTACCTATTTGGTTATCTCTCCTAAATTAACTTCATCATAAAAAGTATCTACTTTTCCCTTAACATAATTTGTTCTATAAGAAATAAAAATCTAGAGGATTCAAAATATACAAGCAATATTTATAGACAAGATAAGAAGTAGTACTGAAGTATATATTATATTTTGTTAGGATCTAGATTTTCTATTAAGCCATTCCCATCTCGTTTTCTCTTAATTAGATATAGAATAATTGATCTTCATACATGTAATATCTAATCTCCATGTATAAGAAGTTTGAAGTGGATTCATTTTTTAGTCAGCTTCCAAATATACTATAATGAACATAAAAGTTAACTAATAATATTTTTATGTTAACATAAGAGTGATAGATTCTGTTGAAGTGGGGTGAAGTATGTATAAACTGCGAGGCCATCATCTTTTTTGTCTTCTTGGCTATCGGGGAATGGGTTATTCTCCAGAATATGTAGAAAATATGACAAAGTTGCATCAAAGCTTAAGAGATCAACCTCAGACAAGGATTAAGCTTGTAATGGGTCCTGATCACTTGTGTGAGAAATATCCTAACTCAGGTGAATATCATTGTCAAAATGAAACCATCTACAAAAGAGATGCTGAAGTTTTAAAGAAGATGAAGCTTGAAATCGGACGAATTTTGAAATGGGAGGATATTGAATCCCGTATTCGAAAGCATGTCAATCCCTTCGATATTCAAGACATCTGTAAAAACTGCTCTTGGCGTTCTTATGGGGTTTGTGAACAAGGCATTCAAGAAATGCTTGAAGGGAAGGGCTTAAGGGAAGTTAAATAAGCCCTTCTTTTATAGAGGATTTTTTGTTTTTGGGGGAGAAACATTTATTAAAAGCTTGCAATAGCATTTTATATGGGGAAAAACAAATCATTAAGTACATTTCTTATCATCTTTTTTTCTAATTCAAAAAGAGCTACCGTAGTAGCCCTGAATAATAAAGTCAACTGATATTTATAGCTTGTCCCCATTAGTTGTAATAACATCTTTATACCAGAAAAAGGACTTTTTCTTTTTCCGTTCTAACGTCCCGCTGCCGTCGTCATGTTTATCAACATAAATAAAACCATAGCGTTTCGAGAACTCACCTGTGGACATACTGACCATATCAATACAGCCCCAGCTCGTATAACCCATTAATTCAACTCCATCTTCGATAGCTTCTCCCATTGCTTTTATATGCTCACGAAGATAGTCAATTCGATAATGATCATTTATCGTGCCGTCTTCTTCTATATTGTCATAGGCTCCTAACCCATTTTCTACAACAAATAGGGGCTTTTTATAGCGATCATATAATTTGTTTAAGCTAATGCGTAATCCTTCTGGGTCAATTTCCCATCCCCAGTCACTTGCTTTTAAGAACGGATTTCTTATGCCGCCAATAATATTCCCTTGTGAAGCTTCCTCATCTGTTTTCATTTTCTTCTCAGTACGTGACATATAGTAGCTGAAGCCAATATAATCAACAGTGCCTTCCTTTATTATATCCAAATCACCATCGTGCAGTTCCAATTCAATATTATGTTCCTTAAAGTATCTCTTCATGAAAGGTGGATACTCTCCCCGTACTTGAACATCTGCACAATAGTAATTGAAAAGCTGTTCCTCTTGAAGGGCATACATCACATTTTCTGGATTACAATCAAAGGCATATACAGGTGCAAAGAGAATCATACAGCCTATTTTTGAGTTAGGAATAATCTCATGACACGCTTTGACCGCAATAGCGCTTGCAACAAATTGATGATGATATGCTTGGAAGGTAGGCTGGTATTTGTCCTCTTCTTTTTCAATTGAAAAGCCAAGACCTTGAATCGGCATAACCAAGCCACTATTGATTTCATTAAACGTCATCCAATACTTTACTTTATTTTTATAACGATTGAAAATTACTTTTACATATCTTTCAAAGAACGTTACTACTTGACGGTTTCTCCACCCTCCATATTCTTTTACTAAATGAAGTGGCATTTCATAATGAGAAATCGTTACGACTGGTTCAATCCCATGTTTATGTAACTCGTCGAAAATACGATCATAAAAAGCTAATCCTTCTTCATTAGCCTCTAGTTCATCACCATGCGAAAAAATTCGTGTCCAGGCAATCGACATACGGAATGACTTGAAACCCATTTCCGCGAACAACCCAATATCCTCTTTATACCGATGATAAAAATCAATCGCTTCATGATTTGGATAGTAATATTGATCACGATGGATTTCAAAATCGAAACCTGGATTCATTAATATTTTATAGCGTTCTTTTCCACCTGGAAGAACATCGGCAATATTGAGTCCTTTATTTCCTTCATTATACCCGCCTTCTATTTGATTAGCTGCAGTTGCTCCACCCCATAAAAATCCTTCAGGGAACCGATATTTTTTCATGTTAATTACCTCCACAAGTATATTCCATCCTTATTATTTGGTTTTTGTGTAAATTTATTAAATTCATTACTCTAAAAATCAAGATGAAGACTATAAAAAATTAGATTCTAAAGTTAACTCTATTTCTATTGGAAGAAAAAAAGAGAAAAAATATAGGGAATCCTTCTTTTCCTATAAATAAAATATTCATAAAATTTATAAAAAAACTTATATACTTAGTAGACAAGTTGAAATAAGGAGTGTATACTATGGTCATGGAACAACTTAGTAGACAAGTATATAAGTCTACAAATCATTCGCTTTTTATAAGTCTTAATTGAGGTGACAGAAATGAAAAACATAAGTATTGAGGAATTAAAAGAAAAAGCAATTGAAATGAGACAAACTGCTTTAACAATGATTCACAAAGCACAATCTGGTCATCCAGGAGGTTCACTCTCTGCAGCTGATATTATGACAGCGCTATATTTTAAAGAGATGAACATTGACCCTGAAAATCCTAACTATGAAGATCGAGATAGATTTGTTCTTTCAAAAGGTCATGTTTGTCCAATCCAATATTCTGCATTAGCTCTATTAGGATATGTCCCATATGAAACGATTTATACACTAAGAGAATATGGTTCTCCTTTCCAAGGACATCCAGATATGAAAAAGTGTCCGGGAATTGACATTTCAACAGGTTCTCTAGGACAAGGGTTATCATGTGGTGTAGGTATGGCAATCGCAGGTAAAAGAGATGAGAAGGATTACCGTGTGTTCTCATTAGTAGGGGATGGAGAATGTCAAGAAGGACAAATTTGGGAAGCTGCTCAGACTGCAGTAAAGTATCAATTGGATAATTTAGTTGTTTTTGTAGACAATAACCGTCTTCAAATTGATGGCTTCTGTGACGAAATTATGCCACTTCAAGACGTAGAGAAGAAATTTGGAGCCTTTGGTTTTGAAACCAAGAGAATTAATGGACATTCAATGGAGGACATTGTTGAAACATTAGATGAAATTAGAGAATTAAAAAATGGAAAGCCGAAATGTATTGTACTTGATACTGTGAAAGGAAAAGGCGTTTCTTATATGGAGGATATCGCTGAATGGCATGGGGTTGCTCCTAACGATGAGGAGTATCAACAAGCTATGGAAGAACTTGCAGGAGGTTTAAAATAATGAGTATCATGGAAAAAACTCTAACAACAAAAAAAGCTACAAGAGAAGCCTTTGGTGATGAAATCGTAAGATTAGGTAAAGAAAACAAGGACATTTATGTAATTGATGTTGATATTGCAAAATCATGTAAAACAAGCACTTTTATAAAGGAATTACCCCATCAACATATTAATGTTGGAATTGCCGAGCAAAATGCTGCAGGTTTAGCTGCAGGGCTTGCAACCACTGGTAAGATTCCTTTTGTAAGCACTTACGCTGTATTTGGTTCATTAAGAATGGCTGAACAAATTAGACAAGAAGTTTGTTATCCAAACTTGAACGTTAAGATTGCTTGTTCCCATGGAGGATTAACTCCTGCTAATGATGGAGGAAGTCACCAAGCCATTGAAGATATGGGCGTTTTAAGAAGTTTCCCAAATATGACAGTTATTATGGGAGCTGACTATCAATCTACTAGAAAATTAGTAGAGCAGGCTGCAAAGATAAACGGACCTGTATATTTACGATTCACACGGGATAAAGTTCCAATGCTTTACGATGAAACGGAAGAGTTTACAATTGGTAAAGCAAAACAATTAAAGGATGGAAAAGATATAGCCATTATTGCAAATGGGGATACTGTGCATCTTGCTTTAGAAGCAACAAAGGAATTAGAAAAACAAGGTGTTTCTGTAAAACTACTAGATATGCATACAATTAAGCCAATTGATAGAGAGGCTGTAGTAGAATGTTTAGAGTTAGGACGAATTATTACAGTGGAAGACCACAACATTTTAAATGGACTTGGAAGCGCTGTATCTGAGGTAGTTGCTGAGGAAGGCAAAGGTAAGGTAAAGAGAATTGGCGTTCAAGATCAGTTCGGTCAATCTGCTCCATATGAAAAACTGTTGGAACTTAACGGAATTACTGTTGAAAATATTGTTCGTACTGCAAATGAAATGCTTTAAAAAACGAAAATAATCTTAGAAATTTTAACCTGAGGAGCGAATAAAGATATGTTTGAATTAAAAGATAGAGTAGCAATCGTTACAGGAAGTGGATCAAAAAAAGGGATTGGACGTACAATTGCCTTAACACTAGCAAAACAAGGAGCATCTGTTGTAGTAGCTGATTTAAACGCCGATGGAATTCAAGATACTGTTCAAACAATTCAAAATGAGGGTGGAAAAGCATTAGGCGTAGAACTAAATGTAACAAGCAAAGAATCAGTTGACACTATGGTTGAAACCGTTTTAAATGAATATGGACGTATTGATATCCTTGTTAATAATGCAGGGATTTCACAAAAAGTGACAGTTGAAGATATGACAGTTGAAGATATGGCTAAAGTCTTTAACGTAAATATGTTTGGATTATTCTTATGTACTCAAGCCGTATTAGAACCAATGAAAAAACAAAAATTCGGTAGGGTTGTAAGCCTTTCCTCTGTATCTGCAAAAAGAGGAGGCGGAGTCTTTGGTGGAGCACACTATTCTGCATCTAAGGCTGCTGTTTTAGGATTCTCTAAGAACCTCGCTCGTGAAGTTGCAAGAGAAGGGATTACAGTGAATTGCGTGGCTCCAGGACTTGTAAATACTGAGATTTGGAAGTCGCTTCCTAAAGAAGATGCTGATAATGTTATTGCTGGAATACCAATGGGTAGACCAGGGGAAACGGAAGAAATTGCATCAACTATTGCTTTCCTAGCTTCAGAAGAAGCTTCTTATATTACGGGTGAAGAAATTGATATCAACGGTGGATCACATATGGATTAATACCTAGGATAGATGGATTGAGTCTGACTCAAAACCAAAGGGTCGGACTCATCTTATTTGTGTAAATAAAATATCCTGTGCATTGTTTTATAGAATTAAAATTATTATGTTGGAGGACTACTATGCCATTATTGTTTACAGCTATTGGGGTAATATTACTACTTATTTTGATAATGGTGTTGAGATTAAACACATTTGTTTCATTAATTATTGTATCGTTTGTTGTAGCTTTAATGTTAGGAATACCAGTAGAAGAAATCGCAACTTCTATTGAAAGCGGTTTAGGAGGTACACTTGGCCATATAGGTCTTATTTTTGGACTTGGTGCCATGCTTGGAAGATTAATTGCGGATGCAGGTGGATCCCACCGCATAGCCATGACGTTACTTAACAAATTTGGTGAAAAAAAAATACAGTGGGCAGTCGTATTTGCTTCATTTATTATCGGCATCACATTATTTTATGAAGTTGCTTTTGTCCTCTTAATTCCTATCGTATTTACCATTGCAAAAGAATTGAACATATCAATTATCAAATTAGGACTTCCTATGAGTGCAACTTTATTAGTAACGCATTCTTTTCTTCCCCCACACCCAGGCGCAACAGCAGTTGCTTCTGAATATGGAGCAGATATTGGGAAGGTTCTAATTGTAGGTATTATTATTGCCATTCCAACGGTTATTATAGCTGGTATATGGTATCCAAGAGTTATCGAAAAATTATCTCCAGGTATGTTCCATACAAACCGAGAAGTTGTATCAATAGGTGCACAAAAAACGTTTGCATTGGATAAAACCCCGGGGTTTGGAATCAGTATATTTACAGCAATTTTTCCTGTGATTTTAATCACATTAGGTTCTGTTGTTGAAATGATTCAAGAAACCGTAGGATTTGCAGATAATGGTTTAATCATTTTTATTCGTTTTATTGGAAGCGCTTCAGTCTCTATTTTGATTTCACTATTATTAGCTGTCTATACTATGGGTATCGCAAGAAAGATTCCGATAAGATCTATGATGAATTCTTGTTCTGCATCTATAAATGCATTAGGTATGTTACTTCTTATTATTGGTGGGGGTGGAGCGTTTAAAGAAATTCTTATTGATGGAGGGGTAGGAACCTATATCGCTAAGCTATTTGAGGGCTCTTCGATTTCCCCCATCTTACTTGCCTGGACCGTGGCAGCGCTATTACGTATTGCTTTAGGGTCTGGTACTGTTGCAACCTTATCAACAGCAGGGTTAATTATTCCAATTCTTAGTCAAACACCTGATGTCAACTTAGTTCTAGTGACACTTGCAACTGGAGCTGGTAGTTGTATGGCATCACATGTAAATGACGCTGCATTTTGGATAGTTAAAGAGTATATGGGAATGAGCATGAAAGAAACATTTGCAACCTACAGTGTTATTTCAAGTATCATATCTGTAGTTGGATTAGGGTTCATTATGTTACTAGACTTATTTTTCTAAATATAAAAGAGTGAATAAAATTCAATAGGTTTCTTTTCTTTTAATACAAGGAGTATTGTTATTGACCCATCCCTCTGTCATTCAATAATAAATACTCCAAGAGGTGGTGTGTATACTTACTCCTTTGTGTTAAAAATGGAGAGAAATCAACTTGAATGCAGAAAATTATTATAACCCTAGTTTACAATTACTAAAAAATTGTATAATATACATATAGTTAACTAAGTAGACAAGAAGACAACTTTAATGAGATTGTTGATTGATGATTTAATGTATTTTCTTCCCTCTTAAAGCAAGAGAGTGCGATATGGTGATTACTTTTAGAGTGTAATGAATAAAAAATAATGGAGAGAAGTGGTTAATATTAGATTTAATCGAGTTTCTAGTAATAAATTATATATCCAAATTTATCAACAAGTTCTTTCAGAGATCCAATCAGGGGCATTTAAAGTAGGAGATAAGCTTCCTGCTGAAAGAGAACTATGTGAGCAATTTGGGGTTAGTCGTGCTCCAGTTAGGCAGGCTTTAAGTGCCTTAGAATTAAACGGCTATATTTATTCACGTCAAGGGGAAGGTGTTTATGTAAAAAGCCATCAATCAGCTTCCGAGGACCAACATTCAGCTATTATATTAGAAGCTGTATCGCCAGAAGATATTGTCGAGGCAAGAATGAATATTGAGCCTCTTATTGTAAAGTTTGCAGCATTAAGAGCTACTGATGACGATATTAAAGCACTGCAAGAGACTATAAATAAGATGGAAGAAGAAACAAAATCTGGAGTATACGTACCTGAAACAGATGAAAAATTACACAATCAAATTGCCATCGCTTCTCATAATGATTTATTTATCAAATTTATGTCAGCTATTAGCACAGCAATGAAGCAGCAAGAGATGTGGCACTTCATTCGAGATCGAACTGTTACTCGACCAGACTATAGAGATGTGAATTTCAAAGAACATCAATTATTAATTAAAGCTATAGCGGATCATAATGAAAAAGAGGCAATAGAGCTGATGACTAACCATATGGAAAATTTGTACGAGCGATATTGGAAAGCTTAACATTCTAAGATTCTTCTGATTATTTTATGAACCTTTAACATGTGTCTAGTTATTTTAGTATACATTAACGACCTTAGAGTTGAGATACTTTACTAATTCCAATGCGGAGACCTTGTTCTGATCAAAGCATTGTTATAAAGTTTAAAGGCTGGCGATGCTTATCGGCAGTCCTATTATCGTGTGATTTTTATGATTTATAGCAAAAGTCATAGGAAGGTCAAAATAACAGAGACTTCATACTCTAAACAGTAGAGGAGTCTAGCTCATGATTGATAGTTGAGTTCAGAGTTTTTTATTTAGAATGAAGGAGTGATACGTGCATCCATGCACATGACTTCTTGAGGAGAGGTTGCCCATTAGGCAACCTCTTTTTACATATTTGGAGGGAAGTATGACTTCCTATGTGAGAGGAAAGAAACTTTTCATTTTACTTTTTATTGCGCTGCTTTTACAGCTTCAATCGCTGCTTCATAGTTAGGGTGATTTGTTGCTTCATTTACATATTCAACATATGTGACTTTATTATTAGAATCAATTACAAATACAGCACGTGCTAATAAACGTAATTCTTTAATATGGACGCCATACGCTTCACCGAATGAAAGGGTACGATGGTCGGAAAATGTATGTACATTTTCAAGTCCATTTGAAGCGCACCATCTTTCCTGGGCAAACGGTAGATCAACGCTAATTGTTAAAACTTCCGCATTGCTTATAGTTGAAGCCTCTTCGTTAAAACGGCGTGTCTGAGCGTCACAAACTCCTGTGTCGATAGAAGGCACTACTGAAATTAAGCGAACTTTACCTTTGGAATCTTCAAGTGTTACTGGAGTTAATTCATTATTGAGAACAGTGAAATCAGGTGCTGTATCCCCAACTTTTACCTCGTTCCCTAATAACGTAACAGGTTTGTTTAAGAATGTAATCGATGCCATTTCAAATTCCTCCTTAGGATTTATGTAGATTATAAATATAGTAATCTAACAAATTTAATGATGAACAATAAAGATAATAAATTTAAATAGAATCAATTATATTTATTGACATCTACACATATTATAAGTAATCTATGTATATAAGTCAACTTAGTAGACAAGTATACAAATTGATAATTAAGTGTATTTTCTACCCAAAAGTTGCAATCGCTATCATCAAATAGAAGTAAATAAACTTAGTATGAATTAGCACCTAACAGACAAAGGTCTCAATTATTAGAAACGTGAAAGTGAGGGAACAGCCATGAATAAACTTGGTATCTTAACAAGTGGAGGAGATGCTCCAGGAATGAATGCTGCTATACGAGCTGTTGTTATAGCTGCACAACATAAGAATATAGAGACAATGGGAATAAAAGGTGGGTACCAGGGCCTGATTGATAGAAATATTGATAGATTAACTCCTTTTGATGTTGATGGGATTGCAGATAAGGGGGGGACTATATTAAAAACGTCTAGATGCCTAGAGTTTATGGAGGAAGAAGGAAGAAAAAAGGCTGTAAGAGTACTAGAGGAATTTGGCATAACCTTTTTAGTTGTTATAGGTGGTGACGGTTCCTTTAAAGGAGCAGAAAAATTACATCGTCTAGGTATTAATGTGATAAGTATACCTGGAACGATCGATAACGACTTTGCTTATACAGATTACTCAATAGGATTCGATACAGCTTTAAATACCATATTGGATTCTATTAGTAAAATTAAAGATACGGATTTTTCACATGATAAAACAACAATTATCGAAGTTATGGGAAGATATTGTGGGGATTTAGCTACTTATTCAGCGCTGGCTGGGGAAGGGGAAATTATCTCTATCCCAGAAAGAAAATTAGATTTTGCTACGATTTGTTCACAAGTACATTCAAAGATGGGCAGTGGCAAACAGGACAACTTAATTATTATTACGGAAAAGATGTATGATATCGAAGAACTAAAAAAGTATATAGAGGAAAGGCTACAGATTAGTGTAAGAACTTCTGTATTAGGTTTTATACAAAGGGGAGGAAGTCCATCAGCTTTTGATAGGATATTAGCAAGTAGGATGGGCGTTAAAGCGGTAGAACTGTTAACTGAGGGATATTCCGGCCTTGCGGTTGGTATTAAAGAAAATAAAATAATAAGCATAGAGCTTGAAAATGTAAACAATATACTGTTTAATCATCATGAAAAATTTGGATTGTTAGATACATTTAGCACCTTTAACAAAGGGGACCAAGTTTTAAGATAACTCAATAACTAACTAAAGTTCATTATGAATCTTAGTTCCCACTTATAATCTTACTCATAAAGTTTCTAATAAAACTAAAAAAGCCACACCATGTCGAGAAAAGAGTTTTAGTTAATTTAATAATATTTGTACAAATATATAATAAACATAGCATCCGTTTACCATAACATAGCAGGCAAGTATACATGTTGTTTAATATATATAAAGGAGAATGAGAAATGGGTACACTAATTTGTCAAGAATGTAATTCAATAGTTGATCATTTTGAAGACAAAAAAGTAAGCGTTTTTTTTACTACGTGTCAGTGCTGTAAAAAAAAGAGTGCTAGTACTTTAGAAAAGTAATGTTAAATGAACTTTTATAACAGTTATATAAGAATAGGAGTGGAAGAAAATGAAGGTAGCTATTGCATCAGATCATGGTGGTATTACGATTCGGAACGAAATTATCTCGTTAATGAAAGAGATGAATATTGAATATGAGGATTTAGGCTGTGAATGTAACACGTCAGTTGATTATCCAGATTATGCAATTCCAGTAGCAGAAAAAGTGACTAGAGGAGAAGTAGATCGTGGAATTTTAATTTGCGGTACTGGCATTGGTATGAGTATTGCAGCAAATAAAGTAATGGGGATTCGGTGTGCCCTTGTACATGATCTATTTAGTGCTAAAGCGACAAGAGAACACAATGATTCAAATATATTATCAATGGGAGAACGTGTTATCGGTCCAGGACTTGCACGTGAAATTGCAAAAGTATGGCTAACAACACCTTTTGAAGGTGGTAGACATGAGAAACGTATTAATAAAGTAAAGATATATGAAGAAAAAGAATTGTACGCATGATTGTTTCATAAATAAAAAGCGACAAACAAATACTTTTGAAACCAGAAATAAATCTAAATTTTTCTGGTTTTTTTATATGTTATTTGAAGACAAAGTAGTATTAATAACTGGAGGAGCTGGTGGCATTGGTATTGCTGCTGCGAAAGCATTTGCAAAAGAAGGAGCAAAATTAGCTTTAGTAGACCTGGAGCGGGAGCCACTAGAAAAGGCAGCTGAGTCTGTGGATGCAAGAGACATTTTATTACTTACAGCTAACGTCTCAATTGAAGATGAAGTGAAGGAATATGTTCAAAAGACGAAAGATTATTATGGGGAAATTGATGTTTTTGTCAATAATGCTGGTATTAATGGAGAATTTAAAGATATAACAGAGCAAACAGAAGAAAACTTCCAAAATGTATTTGGAGTTAATGTAATGGGTGTATTCTTTGGTTTAAAATATGTCCTTCAATTGATGAAAGAACAAAAGAGTGGTGCAGTTGTTAATACAGCTTCTAACGGGGGGTACTAGGGGCTCCAGGAATGAGCGCATATGTGGCATCTAAACATGCTGTCATTGGATTAAATAAAACAGCTGCACTTGAAATGGCGGAATATGGAGTTCGGGTGAACGCTGTGGCTCCATCAGGGGTAAATACAGAAATGATGAGAAGTATAGAGAAGAATGCTATGGGCGAAAAGGCAGAAGAAGCAAGAAAAGCATTTGAAGCATCAGTCCCTATGAATCGATACGCAACTGCAGAAGAAATTGCAGATTTAATGGTATTTTTATCTTCAGAAAAAGCATCATTTACGAGTGGATCTTATTATAGAATAGATGGCGGACAAGGAGCCACATCTGTTTAATCTATCTCCTATTATATAGATTCTTTTTTATTTCAATCTTGTATTGTTTCGAGAAACGGGCAAGAAAATCAAACGATATCATCATAAGAATGAATTATTTTTAAACTCTTTTAAATTGAAAAATATACCTTACACGATAGAGTTCTTCAGCATTTGAAGGTTCAAGAGGAAGGGCATCAAAATGAACAGAATAGGATCCTTTTGGTATGTCAAAAAATAGTCCCTTTTGGCCGACGCTTGAAATCATAATTCCATCTTCTAGCACTTCAAAAGGGAGTGAAAAGGAACGGACCGATTTTTTGGTTGTTTTATATTCATTGATAACTCTAACACTCACTTCACACGTTGTATTAGACAATGTTTCAATGGAAAGTATCCCATTTTGGCTGATATATCCCCGTTTAAGATCTACTTCTTTCCATTCCAGATAAGGTTTTTTTATTCCATTATGACATAGCACGAGCTGTGAATAAGAAACCGTTAATTCCTCTATAGGCCATGAATTCCTCAACGTATAATACTCCCTCTCAATATAGTAAAATCTTAGTTTAAAATAAATTTAACACGAGTCCCATCTGGGAAATCTTCAATGGCATTGCCGACCCATGCTCCTGAACCACGATTATCAGAGGAGGGCACATATCTTACACTTGCACCAGCACCCCCTTCTTCACATACGGCCATTGGCCATTCATCACGATCATAACCTGATTTTGTTGGGATTCCTGCTAAAGATTCTTTTCGATTAGCATCTGCACCATCACGATCGATTGTACAAACTGAAGGGTGACCAGCAGCTATAGCATCACTGATATGATCGGCAGTTAACGGATAGCGTTCAGTGGGAAAGTTTAACACTTCATCATACGAACTGTAGGCTACAGCCTTAGGTTCATTCTCTGAAAATGAGATTCCAAAAGATCCAACAACAAGAGATCCAAGAGCTAAAGTACTTAATGCCACTTTTTTTAAGGTGCTTTTCATAAAATAACCCTCCATTTGATTGTTTTAGTAATATTATCAATTATTAATATAATGGAAGGATATTAAATTCCAATTACAAGGTTGTAAAAAATGAATTTTATTAAAATCCCTAATACTCATCAATGAGCTTAGTCACATTATCCCTAAAAATGAATGGAAGAAAAAATAAAACCAGTTATTTATCTGATTTTCACATTATTGGGAGGTATTCTATTTATAGTTTTGAATAATATTAAAGAGGTATTCTAAAAAATGGAGGGATAAACATGATGAGAAAAATGGTGAAAACAGGAACCGCTACAGCATTAGCTTTATCTCTATTGGTAGTACCGTCACTCTATGATTCTGTTAAAGCTGTTGGTAACAGGACCGATGTAAATCAACACCCTGAACTTTTAAAAATTGAGAGTTTAACAAACTACGACGAAATGTTTAGATTTCTCGAGAACGTTGATCGAAAATCAGAACACGTTAATGTAGAAGAGATTGGCGAATCTGTAAAGGGACGTAAACTTCATCTTGTGAAAATAGGGGATAATCTAGATGACCCAAATAAACCAACAATATTATTTTTAACCCAACAGCATGGTAATGAACCATTAGTAACGGAATCTGCGATTAGATTGATTCGTCAGTTATCAACCGATAGCAAGAAAGTGAGAAGCTTAATTGATAAGGTAAATATTCTCGTTGTACCACGCTTGAATCTTGATGGTGCAGAAGGGGATGTGGATTGGGATAGTTCTCATTTGTATAGAGGGGGGCTACAGACTCGTAATAATGCTAATGGCATTAATTTAAACCGGACCCATAATTCATTATCCCAACCAGAAACAAAGGCACTACACGAAAATGTACTTCAACAGTATGACATTGATTATGCCATTGATTTTCATCATCAAATTGCGAATCGGGCTACTGATGATGGAGAGCTTGTTTCCGGTGCAATACTTTATCCGACAAATGACGGCGTAAACGATGAAGTTCTCGAAAGTTCAAAAAAACTAGGATCTGTTGTGTATAAAGCAATAGAGCCAAAGAAATACAGTAATTTAGCACGTTATCATAGTGATAGTACGTCGACCTCCATTGCCAGAAATAACTTTGCGGCGCGTTATGACATTCCAACCCTTCTTTTTGAAAATAGAGGACTTTCTGATTCGCCAAATAGATCTGCTATTTTAGAACAAAAAGATAAGGAATATTTAATTAAACAAGGGGAAGTAGCGATGATGGCTGCCATTGAAGCGGTAGCTGACCGTTCTATTGAAACGGCTGATACAAGTATCTGGGACTCCCTGCCGGAACAACATACTGTAGAGATGGAGCTTCAAGAAAGTGAATAATTGCATCCCATTTTCTTCCCAGCGATAAGTGAATAACCAAAGAATCCCCACTGATGTGTGGAATATATTATTGGCAATGAAAGAGGTTGGTCGTCTTTTAGGCACCTAACCTTTTTCATTTTTTAAGATGGAATTAACTCCAAAGATCTTCACATTCTGAACAAATATGCTTCTGTGTCTATTAGTATCCCTAAAATATTATTCTTTAATTACCCCTAGTTTTTAAAATGAAGTTTGATTAAAAACGTTTAACATCATCACTTCGCTTTTTCTATTTCTTTAGCTATACTTTTATGGACGGATTATGAATTTGTAGAAAAATAAAAAGAACTTTAAAAAGAACTTTAAAAAGAACTTTAAAAAGAACTTTTCTTATTACTTATCGTTAATTGAACAACTTCCTCTATCATCCTTTTCTGTATAAAAGAGAGAAAATCGAACATTCTAATTACTATTAATAGAGGTAGGTGTATAAAATGGATACGATGAGAATTATTCAATATGTATGCAGCATTTCAGGTGTTATTCTTTTAGGCTTCACCTATTATCACATTCTAAAAAAAGAAAGTAAGACAAAAAATAAAAATAAGACATAATCGTAAAAGAAAGCCATGATGAGAATCATGGCTTTTTTGAATTTAATCTGTATGAAGAGGAAGTGTAATTGTAAACGATGTTCCTTCATTAGAGGAAGCTTGTAAAAATAAGTCTCCATTCATAGCTCGTGCTAACATTTGACTAAAGGGAAGGCCAAGCCCTAATCCACGGACTTCGTATTTTTTCTTTTCTCCTCTAAAAAATCGATCAAATATAAAAGGTTGTTCTTCTTCAGAAATAGGAGGTCCGTTATTTGTAACTGTAATAAGTAGTTGTGTTAAGCTTTCTGAACACTCTATTGTAATATGACCGCTTTCCTTCATCGCATGTTTAGCATTGTTTAAAAGATTGGTCATAATTTGTTGAAAGCGCATTGGATCTACATCAACAAGTATAGATTTGTTGGTTGCATTGATATCATATGAAAGAGCTTCATTTCCTTGCGCAAGATGCCATTGATACGTGATTTCTTTAACTAAATCAAGCGCATCGTGAGTTTCAATGTTAATAGGAATAGCCTGAGCTGTAAAAGCATTAAAGTCTAACAAATCTCCAATCATGTTTTGAAGTTTGCTTGTTTCCTTTACAGAAATGTCTAGAAACTCTTTTGCTTCTTCTCCTGTTACAACATCGTCTTTCACAGCTTGAAGAAGACCACTTATTGAAGTGACGGGTGTTTTTAATTCATGAGTTACACCTGCAAGAAGTTCAGCACGTAAAGACTCAAGACGTTCAAGCTTTTGGGCCATTTCTTTAAAAGAGTGAATAAGCTCATACATTTCCTGCTGTGGTACGTTCTCAGATAAATTTACGTCATAAAGTCCTGCTTCAATACGTTTGGCTGCCTTCGACACATCTTGAATAGGGGAGGTTAACTTTCGTGATAAAAAGTAAATAGCCCCCCAGCCTAGAAGTCCAAGGCTAATAATCATAATAAGTAAAAGACTATATTCTTGGTGAACTTCGGTTAATTCTTTTTCAGGCTGAACAACTAGAACCCATCCTTTTTCTCCATTTTCCATTTCAATAGCTGATTTTACAACATAGATATCGTATGGAGGAGAATCAAGACGAAATTTTTTAACCGTATCTTTACTGCTAAAAAAAGACGATGACACAAAGCTGTTTATAACTCCAGGTGAACGAACATTTGAGAAAATGACTTGTCCATTTTCATTGACAATGTAAAGAGAAGGTTCTTTTTTGGAATTCAGAATTTTGCTGCGATCCTCCAAAATATTAGGAAAGATTTTCAGAGGGCCATCGATATCATTTGCAACGCTATTTTCCATTCGATCGGCAATTTCTTCTGCCATATATTTGTTTAGATTTAAATTATTTTCAAGTGTTGAATGACGAATCCACAGAACGCTCATAATCAAGATAATAGCAAGACCAATAACGAGTGTTAAAGCATAACGAGTTGTCCAATAGCGAAGAAGCGATGAGCGTTTAGCTTGTTGTGTATACACAAAATTGATACCCCAATCCTCGTAGTGTCTTAATTTCTCCTTCATCAGTGTTCCAGTTTTCTAATGCTCGACGAAGACGCTTAACAGATAAATCAACGGCTCTGTCACTTCCTTCGTAATCTATCCCCCATACTTGATCAATAAGCTGATCTCTTGTAAATGTTTGGTTCGGATGTTGAGCAAGGAAAAAAAGTAAAGATAAATCTCTTCTCGTTAGTTCGACAGAGACCCCATTTAACGTTACTGTATGTGATTTAAAGTCTAGTTTTAAATTACCAAAATACTGGCTGTCTTCGCTATTAAGCGTACCAACAGAGCGACGTAAAACAGCTTGAGCTCTCGCAACCACTTCATCAGCTACAAAAGGTTTTGAAATGTAATCGTCTGCACCTCCATTAAGACCTGATAGACGATATTGCACATCGCTTAGCGCTGTTAACATAATGACAGGTGTAGCGCTTTTGGCACGTATTTCTTTTAAAATGTGCCATCCGTCATAATCAGGGAGCATCACGTCTAATAAAACGAGCTGAAAAGTTTGCTCGTCAAATTTATCAAAAGCTTCTTGCCCTGTGAAGGCTTGTTCAATACTGTAGCCGGCTTTCTTTAAATAAACGGAAAGAATTCGGCTTATCGTTTGTTCATCTTCTACAATTAAAATTTTTTGCATGGTTCTCACTTCCTTGAAAGTCTACTTCTATTATAGCGAATAAGTAAAGCTTGAGAATAGCTTTACTTATTCATGATATGGAAAAAAGACTCTCGCACAACTTCTAGGAAATAAATCAAGCTCTTTTATTTTATGTGGATACTTTCTTACAATTTCTTTTAAAAGTTCACGTTCGTTTTTATTTTCAACATTTATGTCAAGGAGAGTAGCTGCGCGCTTTATTTTTTGACAGCGAATTTCTTCCTCAAGAGTTTCTAATGGTTTTTCTTCTACTGAAATACGAAGCTCACTCGCTTCTTGTAGGATCATTTGTTGGCGTACTAATTTTGAAAGAGTTAGAAAATCTAGATTTTCAGGCGAGATTCCTACTTTTTGTGCTTCAGTTTCTAAATGAAGAGCATAAAGACGATGAGAAATTTCATGTTTGCTTTTTCCGCTTGTTTCAATACCGGCATTTTGTGCCTTTTGATATAGATGTTTGTGACGAATTTGATTGCGAAGCTGGGTGAATGTTTGCTTTTCTGTTGATATACCGAGTTTCTTAGCCTGTCTTATTAGTCTCTTAACTCGTGCATGTTGTAAAAGAGCTTGATCTTTTTTAGCTCTGTTTCTTTTCCATCTTTCTAAAAAGGCTTGTATATGAGAATGGACAGGATCCTGAATTAGCGTTTCTTGATCATAACGATGTTTGTTTGAATGGTTTTCAAGTGATTCGTTCCATACGGATGTCATGTTATTTCCTCCTTATTTCTCGTAAGCGTTTCTTTTACTTTATCTTAGAAATATGTCAAGAAGATGTCCTAAGCTAAAAAGTCATATTCTCTCAGTTTGAAAAAGTGCATAATAGGCTATGGTAACAGTACGAAGTGGCGTTTATAGAGAGGAAGAAAAATATGAAAAAAATTCGACAGTTTTTATTTTTTCTAGGCATGATCGTTTCTTTTATAGTTGTGGTGGTAACAAACTATTCGTTAAATACAAAAATTGTATTTGGTCTAATCTACATAGTTATTGTGCTTTCCATTTGTGGTGGGATTATGCTTGAAAATCGTTCTCCTTACAAAACGCTCCTTTGGATGTATGCTATTATCTTTTTCCCTCTTGTGGGATATGTTTTTTTTATTTATTCTGGACAGCTTGAAGTCAAAGGGCATTTGTTTAAAAGAAAGCGAGAAAAACATATTGAAATGATGAAGAAAATGATTCACTGCAGACCGTCTGAGCTATCACAAGGATTCAATGAAAAAGAAAAATCGTTTGCAGATTTAGTGGAAACGCTAAGTCAACACCCTCTAAGCTGCTATTCTCAAACAGAAGTGTTGAAAAATGGAGATGAGACTTTTCCAGCTATTCGAGAAGAGCTAAGGAAAGCTCGGGAGTATATTCACCTTGGATACTATACGTTGAGAGATGACAAAGTTGGGATGAGTATTATTGACATTCTTTGCGAAAAAGCTAAAAACGGATGTGAAGTCCTTGTTTATCATGATTTTATCGGCAGTTCTCTTTCAAGAAGGACGATTAAAAAAATGAGAGAATGTGGTGTGCGTGTACATGGCTTCTTGCCGCTTCGTCGAAGTTTTTTTAACCAAAAGCTCAATTTTCGAAATCATCGTAAAATCATTGTAATTGACGGGAAAGTAGGGTTTGTAGGCGGAATGAATATTGGGGATGAGTATATAGGAGAAGGGAAGAGATTTTCATTTTGGCGTGATACCCATCTGAAAGTAAAAG
The DNA here is from genome assembly GCF_057808375.1 of Priestia sp. TRM10. Classification (NCBI taxonomy): domain Bacteria; kingdom Bacillati; phylum Bacillota; class Bacilli; order Caryophanales; family Bacillaceae; genus Priestia; species Priestia sp. TRM10. Next base: position 53,099 of record NZ_JBJZOT010000015.1, on the reverse strand, counting down.
GAGAGGTTGTGCAAACTCTTCAAGCTGCTTTTTTATCAGATTGGTTTTATATAACAGGGGAAGAGCTTCCGTTTTCTAAGTATAAAGCAAAAGAATTACAAAACGGGGATGGTGGCATACAAGTTGTAACAAGCGGTCCTGATTCAAGTCAAAGTGTAATGAGTGATTTGTATCATGCAATGGTAACATCAGCAAAGGAATCTATTATTATCGCAACTCCATATTTTGTCCCAAACAAGGATATTCGTACGGCACTGAAAATTGCGGCTGCTCGTGGAGTAGATATTAAAATTATGGTACCGCGTAAAAATGATGGTTTTTTAACTCAGTATGGAACAAACTCTTATTTTGGAGAGATGTTAAACGAAAATATAAATATATATCAATATGAAAAAGGATTTATGCATCATAAAATTCTTATTGTTGATGACAAAATTGCCTCTGTTGGCACAGCAAATGTAGATATTAGAAGTCTTCAGCTTAATTTTGAAATCAACGTATTTTTACTTCATAGCAAAACAATTCAACAGCTTATTCACAATTTTTATGAAGATATAAAGGATAGCCATAAAGTAGAAAAACAAGCGTATAGACATCGCTCTTTGTTAGAAAGATTGAAGGAATCATTTGCGCGTTTGTTTTCTCCGGTATTATAAAAAAAGAAAGAGGAGCTCCTCTTTCTTTTTTATATTCTTTGTCTTTTTTTCTTGATAGCGTAATATATCGGAAGCCCAATAATAGTGACACCAATAGAAAGCAGACATGATAAAGGTTTTGTCATAAGAGTACTGATTAATACAAAAAGCGAACCTATAATCGCAATGATTGGTAATATAGGATAAAGAGGTACGCTATATTCCCGTTTCCTCTTATTCTTCTTACGCAGTATAAAAACAGCGAAGAAAGCGAGCATATAAAACATATAAATAGTAAAAACAGCAAGATCTGATAACTTATCTGGATTGCTAGCAAACATGACGATAGAAGCTAAAATCATCTGCAGTAGAACGGAAATCCAAGGAGTTTGAAAGGAAGGATGAATTTTAGCTATACTTTTGGAAAATGGAAGCTGTCCACGTTCTGCCATTGCAAATGTTACACGCGGGAAGGTTAAAATTTTTCCATTCAAACACCCAAAAATCGAAACGATAATGCCGATACTAATGATTTTTCCTCCGATATCTCCAAAAAGCATCGTAGCTGCCGTGCCTGTTGCATTTTCACCAAGCTTTACAATCTCTGTAGCTGGTAACACATGAAGAAGTGCAATATTCACAAAAAGGTAACATGCGGTCACAATAAGAAGGCCAGCTGTCATTGCTCGCGGCAGAAGTTTTGCGGGGTTTTTCATTTCTCCTCCCATTGAAGCAAGGAGAATCCACCCATCATAAGCAAAAAGCGTAGCTAAAATAGCAGCTCCTAAGTTCATATCCGTAAGCGCGCTGTCAACAGTTGAACCAATATTTTCGTTGCCTTTCCATAATCCAAAAACAATAATAAATACGATAGGAACTAATTTTCCGACTGTTGTGAGCGTTTGAACAAAGCCTCCATATTTTGTACCAACAATATTTACAATACATAAAAAAACAACTGTTATAACTCCAACAACACTTTCTAATGCTGAATTCCATGAAAAAAGATTTGTAAGCAAGGAACCAAAATACAATCCAAGCGCACCGATCACAGCAGGACCGTAAACAATGGTTTGAACCCATCCACATAAAAAGCCCCAAAGTTCACCGTATACTTCTTCGATATATGTATATAAACCACCTGTCTTTGGAATTTGCGAGCCAATTTCAGCAACTGTTAAGCCACCAGCAAGTGTTAAAATTCCGCCAAGAAACCAAGCGAGTAGAGCCATGTTTGCACTGCCTGAGTATGTTAAAACAGTGCCAGGCTTCATAAATACACCAGAGCCAATAATCGTACCAACAACAATAGATAATGCGAAAAATAAACCAACTTCTTTTTTTAATTCTTGATTTTGTGAATTCATAGATGCACTCCTAAGGAAGAGAACGCTTTTTGAAAGAAAAAGCGTTCTCCAGTTTAAAAATTATGATTTGACATTTAAATTGCTATGTTTTTTCCCATATAAGAAGTAAACAACAGCTCCAGCAGCAATCCAAATGATAAATGAAATCCACGTAATTCCCGGTAAGCTTAGTGATAAATAAATACAAAATAGGGCGCTTAATAGAGGAACAACTGGAACGAATGGAACGCGAAAAGTAGACTTAACATCTGGAAATTTCTTGCGCAAAATGATAATAGCAATGGAAACAAGCGTAAATGCAGCAAGAGTTCCCATATTAACAAGATGGGCAAGCGTTGTTAAATCAAGAAAACCAGCAATTCCTGCGCCAATAAATCCTGTAATCCACGTATTTAAAAATGGCGTTTGACGTTTTTTATTTAAACGCGATAAAGGCTTCGGCAGAAGACCATCACGACTCATTACAAATGACAAACGAACTTGTGCATAAATAAGAGCTAAAATAACGGTAACCATTCCAATAACAGCGCCAACGGAAATAAAACCGGCAATTTTGTCTTGTCCAACAAAGGAAAGAGCAAATGAGACAGGAGCATCTACATTGAGCTTTGTGTATGGAACAATTCCTGTTAAGACGGCAGATACAGCAATATATAACACTGTACAGACAACAAGAGATCCAATAATTCCAATTGGCATATCACGCTGTGGACGCTTTACTTCTTCAGATGCTGTGGCAATTGCATCAAATCCAAGATAAGCAAAAAAGACGGTTGCAGCACTTGTGATGACTCCGCTCATTCCAAAAGGCATAAAGGGAGACCAGTTTTCAGGTTTAACATACCCAATCCCAGTCACAATAAAAGCTAAAATTACAACGATTTTTAAAATTACCATTACGTTGTTAAATCGAACGCTTTCCTTTACTCCATAGCTAACAAGAGCTGTAATTAGAAGAATAATGATTACAGCAGGTAAGTTTACAATTCCACCTTGTCCACTTAAAGGAGCAGATCCAAGAGCTGTCGGGAAATGAACCCCAAAACCTGTTAGGAAAGATTGAAAATAAGAGGACCATCCTGTAGAAACAGCCGCCATTGCAAGTACATACTCGAGCATCAAATCCCATCCAATTAAGAAAGCGAAAAATTCCCCAAGTGTAGCATATGTATAGGTATATACGCTACCTGAGACAGGAACGGAAGAAGAAAACTCTGCGTAGCAGAAGGCAGCAAGAGCACAAGCGATTCCAGCAATAACAAAAGATAAAATAAGAGCAGGACCAGCGCTTGTTGCTGCAACAACACCTGTAATAACAAAGATGCCTGTTCCAATTACACAGCCAACACCAAGGAAGATAAGATCTAACACGCTAAGTGTTCTTTTTAAATCTTTTTGTGTGCTTTGTGCTAAAAGAGCTTCTATCGTTTTCTTCCGAAAGATACTATTCATAAATAAAAATCACCCTTTCTTCGATATGAAATTGTCTTTTTGAAACATGAATTGCTTTATGTAGTATATTGTCGTTTTGTATCAGCGTCAAGAGAAGGTTTTAGAACAGAGTATGAAAGGTTTTGGGCGGTAAAAAGAAACGATAAACGAATCTTTTCTTATATAATTTTCTAGGATGTGTTCTTTCTTCTATAGAAAAGAATCTATTTTGGAAAACCACTAGACAGCTACAAATTTATATCTATTTTTCAACATTACCTAACAGGGACGAATATATGCATTAAACGATTTCGGTAGGAAAAGAGAGAAAAGGTACTTTTTTAAAATTTGTAACACATTTTAATTTTACATGAGCAAAAGAACTGAAAATAAATTTGAGGTAGAAAATCTCTATTTTAGAATAGGGAATTTGTCATATTTTTCATTAATAAATGCTTTTATATATATAGAACGAATGGTTGTTAAAAAGAAAATAGTTTCCAGTTTAAAAAAAACATAAAAATGCTTACAATCCGCACTCTAAAAGAGGCGGGTTCTTTTTCTGGAATTTTCCGTTCCTAAGTCCTTTTTCCTTTTTTGATCTACATCACTTTATAAAGAATTTGCTTTATGATAAAGTTAATAAGGTGAACAAAAGATAAAAAAATAAAATCATTAGCTTAGGAGTGTGTAAAGCTATGAAGACTATTCATTCTTACTTAGTAGAAAGATCTATTGAAACACCAAACTTTGAAGGTTTAGTGGACCGAAAACACCGTTATACATTTAAACAATACAATGAAGAAGTAAACAGACTTGCTCATTATATGAAGGAAAAAGGGGTCAAAAAAGGAGACAGAGTAGCTCTGCTTCTTGAAAATACCTTATTTTATCCTGTAGCCCTTTTTGCATCATTTAAAGTAGGAGCTATTGCTATTCCAACAAACAGTGAGTCAACAACCTTAGAAATGGAAAATGTAATTGATTCTGCCAAAGCTACACTTGTGCTTTATGATGAGAAATTTGCAAATGTGATGGCCCCTCTTATTGAAGAAAAGGGGGATGTTATTTTTAAATCTGTAATGGCTCAAGATGAAAGCTTAGAAGGATTCCAACAATTTTTAAAAAGCTATTCAACGGATGAGCCAAATGTTGTGGTGAATCCAGAAGATCCAGCCCTTTTCTTATTCACATCAGGAACAACAGGAAAACCTAAAATTTGTGAAATTATTCACAAAACGTATACAAGCTATTTTGAAAGTGGCGATGTTTCAAAATGGAAAAATACAGGTGAAGGAGCTCGTTTTCTTGCGGTTCATCCACTTTTCCATATGAGTTCTCTTATCAGCGTATTTGGAGCCGCTTTTATGGGAATGACAGTTGTTTGCTCTATGAAATCTGAGCCAAAACAAATTTGGGAAGTCATTCAAGATCAAAAAATCAATTCAATGATGGCTTTTCCATATGTTTATAATCATATGATTGAAGAGTATCATAAAGGAAATTATGATGCGTCATCTCTTAAGCAGCTTCAAACAGGAGGAACAAAGGTACCATCCTCTTTATTTGATAAATATAAAGAAATTGATGTACCGCTTCTTTCTGGCTATGGAAGTACAGAAGCATTTGTATTAACAAGATATGTACCAAGTATGGGACGAGAAAAAGCAGATTCTGCTGGTCTTCCCGTCGACGACATTGAGATTAAAATTGTGGATAAGGATACACATGAACCTCTAGAAAAAGGGCAAGTTGGAGAAATTTTAATCAGAAGCCCCTATGTTTTCGAAGGTTATTGGGGAAATGAAGAAGCAACTGAAAAAGCATTTGAAGACGGCTGGTTCCTAATGGGAGACGCTGGGATGATTGATGAAGATGGCTTCTTATATATTATGGGACGCTATAAAGATGTTATTGTATACGGAGGCGAAAACATCTATCCAGATGGAGTTGAGGAAGTATTAACATCAATTAAAGGAGTTCGAGAAGCAGCCGTTGTTGGGATGAAAGATGAAACATTTGGTGAAGTGCCAAAAGCTTTCATTGTTAAACAACCAGGTTCGCCACTTAGCGAAGAGGACGTTCTTTCTTATTGTAAAGGACGCTTGTCTGACTACAAAATTCCAGCAGTTGAGTTTGTAGAGAGCCTTCCGAAAAACCCTGTAGGGAAAGTATTGAAAAACGTACTGCGTGATCGCAAACAATATGCTTAACAAAAAAATCGAGCAGAAATGCTCGTTTTTTTGTTGACTTAAGTGATTTATAGGTGTATATTTATATATTACTGACTCTTTTTTAAGCAGTTTAATACATGTTTATTTCTCTTTTTAATAAGAGAAACGGAGCTTAAACACACTATTAAATATTCGAGGGTAAATAATCGTATGAATACGTTAAATATAACTGGAACATTATATCTAAAAAGTGAGAAGAAACAAAGCTATAAGAAATCTTTTTCTAATAGCGAGAATATGAACATCTCACATGCGACGAGTAATTTAAACCGACTAAAAAGAAACTCAAGACTTTGTTCGTAGCAGGCACGGCCTAGGAGCCGTAAGCATGAAAGAGAGGTAGGGCTTTCATTGTTTCTAGTTTTGGGAAGTTACTCTCGATCATAAGTTGAATGAAGAGAAAATTCATCGCATATAATAAAGGGTTAGTATCCACAATTTTCTTTGTGAAATCTTTCTTTAATACATTTTGATGGCTTAACTTCGCCTTTTTTGGAAAGGCTATGAAAAGGAAAAGAATCCATTTCAAGACCAAGGAGTGAGCGCATGTATAATAAAAAGGAAGTCCCTGAAATTGTGACAGCAGAAACGAAAGTTTGGAACTGTGTTTCCGAAGATTGTAACTGCTGGGTGCGAGATAATTTTAAAAGCAGTGAGACGCCGACATGCCCGCTTTGTGAAAGTGAAATGAAGTCGGGAGTAGAAATTCTTCAAGTTGTCGATAATCCAACACTTTCATAATAAAAAACCAGCCAAATTGGCTGGTTTTTTATTGTTTCAGATAAAAGAGCAACTTTCTACCAAATGTTAACGTCTATTCTAAAAATATGGTAAAAAGGTTGGTCAATTATGATATTAGTCCTCATCATAGTTTTAACAGGAGTTATTCACTTTGTAGAAACATCGTGCTACAGCATTCGATTTGGAGGAGTGAAGTTAAAGAAAATTGCCGTATCTCTTTCCATTGCAAGTGCTGTTTTACTTATCGCAAGAACATCGAATTTGTCTCAGTCTATGCTTTTAGGGAATATGGTAGATAGCGTTGATGAAGGCATGGAAGGAAGTATTGTTCTCTCCTTTCGTCTTATTTTATTGAGCGCTTCAATCGGAACACTCATTAGTATAGTTGCTTATCCAACAATGGCGAAACTTTCTCCTCTACTTATTAAGCGTTTTGAGATAGAAGGATCACTAATGAATTTAATGACGCTCACAAATATTAAAAAATTACGTTATGTTCCTTCGTACATAAGAAAGCCAAGAATAACAGTCATGCAAAAACTTCGCATTGGAGGGATTCCGAAGCGAATGATGCTCACAAACATTTTCGTAACCTCTGTTTATACAACTGGAGTTCTTTCAGCTTTGTATGCTTCAATTCTCGATCCTGCTCATAGTGCAACATCTATTATGTCAGCTGGAATTATTAACGGAGTAGCCACGATTTTATTTACGCTATTTCTTGATCCACACATAGCACTTTTGACAGAGCGTGCGCTCATTGAGGATACAGGGTCTTCTGCAATGACAAGAACATATATCTTTCTTATGATTTCACGTTTAATAGGGACGCTAATGTCTCAAATCTTCTTTCTTCCAGCAGCTGTTCTTATTACCTATATAAGTAAGCTTGTTGGCGTCTTATAATTTTGGAAGATAGCTTCTAGTTTTTACAAAAGAGCAATGGACAAGTTGCTCTTTTTGTAAAAAAACGACGGAAAAAATATTTATTTGTCAAAAAGCTATTGACAAATGAGGAAAAGATAATTTTTTTATGATTTTTAAAAGTTTCTTGGATTTACCAAGGTAGTTTCCTCATCTATCCCACGAATGACAAGTGTTAGAGCGTGTTCTGAAATCCGTTTTGTATACGTTTTCAAAACGCTAAAAGGCTTGTCTTACAGGCGTTTCAACCTTGACATAGAATATGACCATGTTACGATTAATTACGTTGTTGGCACAAAAAACAGCAGTCCATTTTAAAGGAGAGGATATTTTGATTAGTAATCAAAAAGTTGCTTTTTTAGGAGCTGGTTCAATGGCAGAAGCAATGATTTCTGGCATTGTAGAAGCAGAGTTAATTCCTGCTGAACAAATTATTGCGACAAATAAAAGCAATGAAGAGAGATTACAACAGCTGAGAAATAAATATGGAATTCGTGCAATGAAACGTGAAGAATTGGATTTTAGCTCGGTAGATTTTTTTATCTTAGCAATGAAACCAAAAGATATCGATGAGGCTCTTTCATCTATTAAAGATAAAGTAACAAAAGAGCAGGTTATCTTATCTGTATTAGCAGGTATACCAACTTCATATATGGAAGAAAATTTAAATGAAGACCAACAAGTTATTCGCGTTATGCCAAATACATCGAGCATGTTAAGAGAATCGGCAACAGCACTTTCACCAGGAAAGCACACATCGATGGATAAAGTAATATTAGCGAAAAAGCTTCTAGCTTGCATTGGTGAAGTTTACGTAATTGAAGAAGATAAAATGGACATCTTTACAGGAATTGCTGGAAGTGGTCCTGCGTACTTTTATTATTTGATGGAGCATATTGAAAAAACAGCGAAAGAAGCCGGTCTTGATGAAGAAACAGCACGTCAAATTGGTTCTCAAACAATTCTTGGTGCAGCAAAAATGATGATGGAGCAAGATGATACACCTGCTGATTTACGTAAGAAAGTAACGTCACCAAACGGAACGACAGCAGCTGGACTTGCAGCGCTTGAAAAACACGGAGGCGGAGAAGCGATTTCAGAAGCCATTAAAGGTGCGGCACAGCGTTCAGAAGAAATCAGTGCTAATTTAAATAAAAAAATAGTCACTCAGTAAACGTAAATTAAAACTATAAATTGAAACTAGCTATAAAACAGGAGTGAGATGATGTCATTAGACACCGTAAAACGGGTTGTCATAAAAATTGGAAGCAGTTCACTAACAAGTAGACATGGAGAAATAAGTAGAAGAAAATTAGAAAAATTAGTTGACCAAGTTGTGCAATTAAAAGATCAGGGACATGAAGTATTGCTTGTTTCATCTGGAGCAGTTGCGGCGGGTTATCGCAAGCTCGGATGTCTTGAACGTCCAAGTTCTTTACCTGAAAAACAAGCAGCCGCATCAATAGGGCAAGGATTATTGATGGAAGCTTATTCAGAGCTTTTTCTATCACACGGTTATGTTACGTCACAAATTTTAATTACGAGAAACGATTTCTCAGACGAAACTCGCTATAATAACGTGCGTAACACAACAAGTATCTTGCTTGAACGCGGAATTGTACCAATCGTAAACGAAAACGATACGGTAACAGTTGATCGCTTAAAATTCGGTGACAACGATACGCTATCAGCTAAAGTAGCAGGTCTTGTTAATGCAGATTTACTCATCATTCTTTCCGACATTGACGGACTTTATGACGACAATCCACATAACAACCAAGATGCTAAGCTTTTACGCACCGTTGACAAAATCACACCAGAAATTGAAGCAGCTGCTGGTGGTTCAGGTAGCAGTGTTGGAACCGGGGGTATGAAATCTAAAATTGAGGCAGTTAAGATTGCAAATGCTTCCGGTATTCCAACTTTCCTTGGTAAGGCAGGAGTTTCAAATATTTTGGACGATGCTGTCCAAAATAAAGCAAAAGGAACGTATTTTACATGTGCAGAAGGAGCGCTAAACTTAAATCATAAGGAACAATGGATTGCTTTTAATTCAGGTCCTGAAGGAGAAATTACCGTTGATGAACAAGGGAAGAAAGAGATTTTGGAAAACTCTGAAAGTTTGCTTCCTACACATGTTTATAGCGTTGAAGGTACATTTCAAAGCAAAAGCGTTGTACGCATTACTGATTTGAATGGAGAAGCGATTGGCCTTGGCATTGTAAATTACTCTTCTGAGGATTTAACGCTTTGCCGAGATCTTGAAGCTCTTGAAGCAAAAGAAGCGGCCGTAAAGTTTGAAGACTTAGTTTGTCATAAAGAAGTAATAACGCCAATTAAAATATAGCTTAGCTGTAAATATAGTTCGATTATTCTATGAAATAAAAAATTAGGAGGCATTACTTTACACATGACGTTAACAAAAGAAGTATCAAACGTAAAAGAACAAGGGAAAAAAGCAAAAAAGGCAGCAAAAACTCTTTGTTTATTAACAACAGATGAAAAGAACAGAGCATTGCTAACATTAGCTCAACATCTTGAAGAAAATTATGAAAAGATTTTAGAGGCAAATGAGCGTGACTTACAGAAAGGACGCGAGCAAAACTTTGAGGAAGCTTTTATGGATCGTTTAGCTCTTTCAAAAGAAAGAGTCCATGAATTTGCGGAGGGACTTAGAAATGTTGCCAAGCTCGACGATCCTGTTGGAGAAGAACTTTCAAGCTGGACACTTGATAATGGTCTTGGTGTTAAAACAGTTCGTGTACCGCTTGGGGTTATTGGGATGATTTATGAAGCAAGACCAAACGTAACGGTTGATGCAACAGGTCTTGCTTTAAAATCAGGAAATGCCATTATTTTAAAAGGTGGCTCATCAGCTCTTCATTCGAATGGAGCTATCGTAGATGTGATTCATGAGGCTCTAGATCAAACAAAAATCCCACGCGATGCTGTACAATTTATTTCAACCGCAAACCGAGAAGCAACGAGCGAACTTTTTACAATGAAAGATGAAATTGATGTGCTTATTCCACGTGGAGGAGCTTCACTTATTAATACTGTTGTGAACAATGCAAGCGTTCCGGTACTAGAGACAGGAGTAGGAAATTGTCATCTTTACGTTGATCGTGATGCAGAAGTTGAAAAAGCTTTAAATATTATCATTAATGCTAAAACAGATCGTCCTGCTGTATGTAACGCAGCAGAAACGCTCATCCTCCATGAAGAATGGTTGCAAAATTATCAAAAAGAACTGAAAAAAGTTCTTTCTGATGCAGGAATTACTGTTCATGGAGATGACAAAGCGCTTGCTGTTTTTAACGATGGATATAAAGCAGAAGAGAAAGACTGGAAAGAAGAATATTTAAGTTTAGATCTTGCTATTAAAGTCGTAAGTAACATTGATGAAGCAATTGAGCATATTGAAAAATACGGTACAAAACATTCGGAAGCGATTATTACTGAAAATGAAGAAGCAGCGAACAAATTTACAACACTTGTAGATGCTGCAGCTCTTTATCATAATGCTTCCACAAGATTCACAGACGGTGGAGCGCTCGGATTTGGAGCAGAAATTGGGATTTCGACGCAAAAACTACATGCGCGCGGTCCAATGGGTCTTCCAGCTCTTACAACCGTAAAATATGTGATGAACGGTACGGGGCAAATTCGTTAATATTAATAAAGGAAAACCACCCTCCAAATAGGGTGGTTTTTCTTATATTTTAAAATGCGTCACAAGTTTTTGAAGATTTGTCGCTACTTTTGAAAGAGAATGAGCAGAAGCATTAACTTCATCCATTGAAGCGAGCTGTTCCTCTGTTAGAACTGCCACACTTTGAACATGATCAGCATTTTCCTTTGCAACCTCTGTGATGGAGGAAGCCGTTGCCGTTACTTCCTGCGTATGAGAAGTCATATGTTCTGTAATAGAGGCAGAGTTTGTGATTGTTTGCTCAAGCTTTGTTGTGAAAGACGTAATTTCTTGGAATGTATCTTCTGTTTTTCTAACAAGCGTTAATCCATTTTGGACATCTTCTTTTACATGATGAATGGATTGAGCGGTAGCCACAATTTCTTTTTGAATTTCTTTAATAAAATTTGAAATTTGAGCAGCAGACTGCTGAGATTGTTCTGCTAATTTGCGAACCTCCTCAGCAACAACTGCAAAGCCTTTACCATGCTCTCCAGCTCTTGCCGCTTCAATAGAAGCATTTAAAGCAAGCAGGTTCGTTTGGCTCGCAACATCTGTAATAAAGGCAGAAATTTCTTCAATCTCTTTTGATCGTCTATTTAAAAGCTGAATAGCCTGTTTGCTTTGTAAAACCGATTCTTCAATTGTCTTCATTTGAAAGGAAGAAGACTCAATTAGATTGCGTCCCTCTGAAGCCAGTTCGTTTGTTAGTTTTCCTTTCGTTGCCATTATTTTAGAACCCTCTGCAATTTCCTCAATTCCTACTGTGACGTTTTCAAGAGCTTGTTCACTTTCCATCATGCTTGCCATTTGGTTTTCAGAAGCATGAGCAACAAGTTGAATGGATTCAGTAATTTTAACAGTTGCTTCATTTGCTTCCTGTGCTCCGTTTTTTAGCTGTTCAGAAGAGGAAGCGACTTGCTCAGACGTGCGCGAAATCTTTCTAATCATCGTATGTAAATTTTCTTTCATTTTATTAAAACTATCAGCAAGAGCTGTCAGCTCATCATGGGTTGTATCTTGTAATTCTACTGTTAAATCTCCATCTCCAGCTTTTTCAAAAGCAGCAGAAAGTTTATTCAGACGCTTTTTCATTTTATTAGTAAAAAGGTAAGTGGCAATCCCTGATAAGATTAAAATAATGAGAACAGTGCATGTGAAAAGAAGAAAAAATGATCGAGTTGTTTCTTTGATCATATCTTGATTTGCTCCAACGTAAAAAATACCAATAATATTTCCATTCTTAGCTCGAATAGGCATATATGCGGTCTGATAAGGAACGCCAACAATGTCTGCTTCCCCATAAAAACGTCTTTTGTCTTCGAAAATCGTTTTCGCTACTTTAGGATCAAGCTTCGTCCCAATCGCCCGCTTTCCGTTAATCATAACGTTAGATGTAACAGGAACCTCTTTTTCAAAAATCGTCACAGTATCTCCCGTTAGATTTCCAATTTGATCGACAATATCGTAATTTCCATTCATCCGAGTTTTCCCTTTATATAACCCATCTTTTTTTAGAGTCCATTCACCTTTATAACGACTGCTTAAATAAGAATAGCTAATTTTTAAATCCCCTTGGGCTTTTTGTGTAGCAATTTCTTTTATATCATCGGTAATAATGTGGAAAAATACGGTGCCAATCAAACTGCAAAATATAAATACAATACAAAAAACTAAAAGATTAATTTTCGTCCCCAGCTTTAACTTTAACACTGTTAAAACCCCTTTTCTCTTTTTTTCTTTTATCGTACAAAAGTATGTAATTTTAAAGAGTGTTATAGGGGGTATATTTTTAAAAAAACAAGGTTATTTATTCCTACTTTAGAGAAGTTATATATATATTTATAACCAATCTTTTCCTTGCTTGTTGCATGAAGTATTTTTAAGCGTTACAATAGATGTCAAGGCAAAATAAAAAGGAGAGATTATTTGTTATCTCTTTCAATGATTAACAAACAGTATGAAGAAGTGCTTCTTTTAAAAACAACACATGCTATCAAGTTTTTAAAACTATCACATTTGCTCACATACATGAGAAAAAAGTACTTTGTTCCACCAATCGAGAATGAGAAGTGGGAAGCGGAAAATCGAAAAGTAATCGCGCTTTACAGGAAGATTATTATAAGTCGCAACAGTTATAAATCGCAGAAGCTTATGGCTTATTCTTAAGTCATAAGCTTTTTCTATGAAAAGAGAGAAAAGTGTGTAGAATAAAGAGGAGAAAGGGAGAGAAAAGGAAAAATTGTGAAGGATTTTAAAACGTTCAAGGCTATTTGTTGACACTTGTCTTTTTATTCAATACGATATTTGAGAAGCACACTATTTCAAAGGAGTTACAGGAATGAAACCCACACAGAGTCAAAAAAATTATACTGGGATTGTTGTGACGCTGACAATCGTCATTAACGGACTTATTGCTCTTCTTTTCTTTATGCCAAAGCTTGAGCAGTTCAGTCATCTCGATGTTACCTTCTTACCATTGTTAAATGCTGTATTAAATAGTTTTACATTTATCTTTTTGCTTTCAGCTCTTATTATGATTAAGCAGCGAAACATTACGGCGCACAAACGCTTTATTTTTGCGGCCTTTACAACAACGTTTTTGTTCTTAATTTCATATGTTACGTATCACGCTATTGCTCCAAACACGCACTTCCCAGCAGAAGGATTTATCAAGTACGTCTATTTCTTTATTCTTATTACTCATATTACGCTTTCAGCTGCTATTGTCCCACTTGCTCTTATTACACTTCTACGTGGATTGAGCAGACAAGATGAGCGTCATAAAAAAATTGCAAGATGGACAATGCCACTTTGGCTTTATGTAAGTCTTACAGGGGTTATTGTATATTTAATGATTTCTCCTTATTATTAAGATGAAAACACGAAAAACAAAAGTTTTTCGTGTTTTTTTATCTTCCTTTAAGGATATGGTAAAGGAAGTAACGCATAAACTAAGAAGCAGTATTCTTTTTTTCTTTTCCAAAAAAACGTAAAATAGAAGAATACATACATAAGGAGAGTGTTGTTATGGTAGAAACAAAAAGCATTCCAGAAAGCGAGAAATGGAAAAAAGAACATATCTTTTCTTCTGAAAAAGGGTGGAAAAAGAGCTATGAAGAAGTTTCCACTCGTATTGATGATATCAAACACTATCAAGGAAATATTACAAATGCAAAAGAACTTTTAACATACTTAACAAAAGGAGAAGAAATCTCTCAAAAATATAGTAAGCTTTATGTTTATGCAATGCTTTCTCATGATGAAGATACAAGAGTTGCCGAGTCACAAGCAAGGCTTTCAAAAGTGCAGCAGCTTGGCGTAAAACTAAGCAGCGCTACGTCTTTTTTTACACCTTTTCTTCTTAGTTTAGATGAGCAAACACTTTCTACGTATATTAAGCAAGAAGAGGGACTTCAATATTTTGAAGAAGATTTATTTGATACGTATCGATATAAAGAACATGTGTTATCTGCAGAGAAAGAGGCGCTTCTCTCTGAAATGGGGGAGGCACTGCAAGCTCCTCGCAATACGTATGGGATGATTAATAATGCAGACATTACATTCGGATATATTACAAATGATAAAGGAGAGAAAGAGCGCCTAACACGTGGAAAATATGCATTATTAAGCAAAAGTTCCGATCGAGAAAAAAGAAAAGAAGCGTATGAAGCTTATTATGAACCATATATAGGTCTTCATAATACAATTGGTTCAACACTTTCAGCTGCGGTGAAAAACAACGTCAAATTGACAAAGTTAAGAAACTATCCATCTGCTTTAGAAAAAGCGCTCTTTGGCGACAAAGTACCAAAAGAAGTATATGAGACGCTCATTCAAGCAGCACATGAAGGCAAAGAAGCCTTGCATGCTTACACAAAAGAGCGGAAAAAGATTTTGAACGTAAACGACCTTCGCCCGTATGATTTAGGGGTTCCACTTGTAGAAGGAGTAAAGTACGATATCTCATATGACGAAGCATACGAAATGATGTTAAAAGCGTTAAGTCCGCTTGGAGAAGACTATGTAAGTCAATTAAAAGAAATGAAGGCTGCAGGTGTTATTGACGTTCATGAAACACCAGGGAAACGTTCTGGAGCTTACAATATTGGAGTATATGGAGTGCATCCTTACGTTCTTCTAAACCACCGCAATGACTTAGATAGTTTGTTTACATTAACGCATGAAATGGGTCATGCAATGCACAGCTATTATTCAAATAAACATCAGCCACATATAACGGCAGGATATTCTATTTTTGTAGCGGAAGTAGCTTCAACTGTGAATGAAGTCTTGCTTATGCATCACCTTATTGATCATGAAAAAGATGATAAGAAGCGACGTTATTTACTACATCATTTTATTGATCAGTTTAAAGGAACATTTTTTACTCAAGTTATGTTTGCTGAATTTGAGAAAATTGTGCACGAGAAAGCAGAAAAAGAAGAACCTCTTAATGCTTCAGCTTTTAATGAAGTATATGAAGAACTTTTTGGAAGCTACCACGGAGAAAGTTTGGAGCTTGGAGATGAAGTGAAATACGGATGGAGCCGTATTCCTCACTTTTACCGTCCATTCTATGTTTACAAGTATGCAACAGGCTACGCATCAGCCATTCATATTGCAGACCGTCTTCTTAAAGGCGATGAAGAAACGAAAAACAACTACCTAGAATTTTTAAAAAGCGGAAGCTCTGATTATCCGCTTAACTTGCTAAAAAGAACAGGCGTTGATTTAGAAGAGGGAGAGCCAATTCGCAATGCGCTAAATGTATTTAGCGGTCTTGTCAAAGAGTTCTCAAAAGAATAAAAAACAGAGGTCTGTAGACCTCTGTTTTTTTGAGCGAAGAATTAGTGATGAAGAAAAAGCGGAGGTTGTAGGGGGTAGAACATATAGCAGAAAGAAAGAGAGGAATATATTTTCCTCTCTTTCTTTCATGAGCAAAAGAGACGGTGTTTATACGTGTTTGTTATGTAAAATATGTATACGAGCTACTACCAAGTGCTTTTTTCAGATTTATAGCCGTAGCACCCACGTCGAATCCGCATAATATTTGGATCAATTTCTTGCAACTTTTTATAAAAGTAAGCAAATTGTGAAATTTTATATCCTGTTTCTTGTTCAACATGTGCCGTAATTTCTTTAGCTAAAAATACTTTTTCAGGGTTGTTCTTTAATAGTTGTGTAGCCTCGTAATAAGCCTCCATTTTTTTATGAGAGGTTCTGTTAATGGTTACGTGTGAAGGCACAAAATGGCGACCTTCAATGTAGTCTAAATCTTTTAGTCTCTTTTTTAATGCGTTTCGCTCTTCTTGAATTTCTTCCAACACATTTTGCTCATACTGGTTTAGCTTTTCAAGTTTTTTTAACAATATAGTCCTTTCGCGAGTCATGTTAAAATCCCTCCGTTTCATCATTGTAACATTTATGAGAAAAATTGTGTATAAAATAAATGTATTTTATGTACAATTTCATAACAGAGAGTTTGAAGGAGAGCTTTCGTATATAAAAAAGCAAGAACGCTCTCTTTTTATGAGAAAACGTTCTTGCTTTTATTGAGGATTATCAACAAAAAGTTAAAAAGTAAGTTGAATAATAAAGTATAAAAGAGATGGACACAATAAGCAGCCTAGTCCTGTATAAAATGTAGCAGTCATTGCTCCATAAGGAACAAGTTTTGGATCTGTTGCTGCAAGCCCTGCTGCTGTACCACTTGTTGTTCCCATAAGTCCACCAAAAATCATCGCAGAACGAGGGTTATTAAGTCCGATAAATTTAGCTGCAAATGGAGTGAAAATCATTGTGAGCATAGATTTTATAAGCCCTGCTGCAATGCTGAGTGTAATAACTTCAGAGCTTGCTCCAAGTGCTGATCCTGTTACAGGCCCAACGATATAAGTAGCTGTTCCAGCGCCAATTGTTGTAATGTCTACAGGGCTTGAATAGCCAAATGAAAGAGCAACAATGACACCAATAAAGAAGGAAAGGAAAATGCCAATAAATAAAGAAATGAACCCAATAACACCCGCGCTTTTAACTTGATTAAAATTCACACCAAAAGCTGTTGAAATAATAGCAAGATCGCGCAGCATGCCACCACCCATTATGCCAATCCCAGCAAAAATACTTATATCAGCAAGTCCTTTTTCTCCTCCTGTTACGGTTCCTCCATAATAAGCAAGAAGAAGACCAATCATAATGGCAATAGCAGAGCCGTGAAGTTTCCCACGTGTGAGCTTTGTGGATATGAAGTAAGATAAGTACATTGTAAAGCCAATGAGGGCGAAAGCTGTCACAAGGTTGTTTTCAATTAATACATTTTTAATGATTTCCATCCATAATTCAGCTCCTTATCTTAGGACATTTTTATTTGGAAGCGCTTTCTTTTTTAGGTTTATTACTTTTACTTAGGATTGGAACGGCGGCAAAACTAATCAAAACAGCGAGCACTCCTGCTAAAACAGCCAGTGGACCTCCTTTAATAGCTGCTACAACATTTTGCTGAGCTGCCATTGCTACCACAATAGGAATATAAATAGCACTCCAAAATGCGATCCCATCTTGAGAGGGCTTTTTTAACCTTCCTTTTTTTGATAGTAAGTTAACCGCAACAATTAAAATTATCATAGAAAGCCCGACTCCACCAATGTTAGAATCAATTCCGATAAGAGTTCCAATAAGCTCTCCGGCTGAAACACCAATAAGCATACTAATTGCAAGAATAGCAACACCGTAAATGACCATTTTTCTCCCCCTTGTTATCGATGTGAAAGCGCTTTTAAAAAAGTTTGGCAAAAGAAGCAACTTCTCAATTTGTGATATGACATTGTAAGAGAAAACACATAACTATAAATTAATTGAAAATTAAGTTAATTTCAAGAGGATGGAGAAAAATATTTTAATTATAGTTTAACAGAGGATGTCCTAAGAGAAGATAAAATATCTTTTATAATGGGATATTTGGAGCATGAAAGGGTTTTAAAAAGCTTTGCTTAATTATGTAACACCTTCTTTATTTATGTAAAGAAGAATGTTATCATGTTAAAAACCTGCCATAATGGGCAGATGCTTAACATTGATAATCATTCTTCAAACTATCTTCACCCATACTTATTCTATACGTTACAGCTTTAAAATGTGCGTTGTTTTTAGAATAATAGAAATTAATTTTACAAAGGAGGTTTATTTTTTTGTACATTTATTAATTTAGGGGAGTGTACTATGAAAAACAGTTATATGAATGCAGCTTTTGGAATGTATGTGAACTACTTTTTACTTGGAATGGTTAACATTATGTTAGCTTCCAATATGACTTTTCTAACGCGTCAGCTTAATACAGATGGCGCAGGAATTAGTTATATTATCTCAGCTATTGGAATAGGAAAGCTTTTATCTTACTGGATAGCAGGCGTTTTATCTGATAAATTTGGAAGAAAACCGCTTATCATTACATCAAGCTTATTAATGGCTGTCTTTTTAGTTGCGATTCCACTTTCGCCTACATATCAAATAGCTTTTATATTTGCTATTTTAGCAGGGATTGCAAATTCTGCTATGGATGCAGGGACGTATCCCGCTCTTATTGAAGTATTTCCAAAATCTCCTGGTTCAGCAAGCGTTCTTGTAAAAGCCTTTATTTCAATTGGAGCAGCTCTGCTTCCATATATGATTGCTTTTTTTGCTAATCGAGATCTTTTTTACGGATACGCATTTTTCATTCCAGCTCTCATTTATTTCGTTAATATGCTCTTTTTATTTTTTGTTCCGTTTCCAAATCATCATAAAATGGTTGTGGAAGGGAAGAGGGGTTCTAACGAAGAAGAAGTGTTTAAAGAAGAACCGAATATGTGGAAAGAGGGAGCAGCTCTTGTTGTGATTGGGTTTACATCAACCGCTCTTTTCACAGTTGCTCAAATTTGGTTGCCAACTTTTGGACAAGATGTGCTTGGAATGGAAGATACAGCTTCTGTTAAACTTCTAAGTTACTATAGCATTGGAGCTCTCATTTCAGTTCTTATTCTTGCTTTTCTTTTAAAAAATATAGTAAAACCTGTTCGTGTTTTACTAGTTTATCCACTTATCACGCTAGCAGCGGTTGTCACTCTTTTAACTGTGCATATTGTTCCTGTTGTTATCGTAGCTTCTTTCTTTTTAGGTTTTTCAACTGCTGGTGTTTTTCAGCTCACAATCACAGTAATGACGCAGTTTTTCTATAAGAACAAAGGAACTGTTACAGGTATTGTCGCAACAGCTGCAGGCTTAGCATCTATTCTTTTACCTCTTGCAACAGGCAAAATGTCACAAACTGGTCATATCTCCATTATCTTTATATTTGATGCTTGCCTTTCTGTTGTAGGTATTTGTGCTGCTGCTCTTGTAAACTATCGCTATAATAAAGTTATGCCTATCTTACCAGCTAAAAAAGAAAAGACATCTGCATAAACCTGCTTTATGCAGGTTTTTTGTGTTGTTTTCTGTGATAAGATAGAAAAAAAGAGAAGAGAGGGATATGATGGGAAAAGGATTAGAAGGGAAAAAAATTGTAATCGCAGGATCTAGAAAAACAGAAGAAATGAGCACTATTATTGAAAAACAAGGAGGGATTCCTCTTGTTCGATCTCTTCAAGGTACCGTTTTTTTAGCAGAAGAAAGTATAGAAAAGCCACTGCGTACCGTTATAGAAGAAGGAGCAGATTGGTTTCTTTTCACAACGGGTATGGGAACGGAAACGCTTGTTGGAATGGCGGAGAAATTAGGAATGAAAGAAGAGTTTTTAAATAGAGTAAAAGAGGCAAAGATTGGAACAAGAGGGTATAAAACATTTTCAGCGTTAAAAAAATTACATATTAAAGTAAATGCCGTTGATGAAGATGGCACAACTGCAGGGCTTATTCGTGCTCTAGAAGGATATAGCTTTAAGGGGGAAAAAGTAGTTGTACAGCTTCACGGCGAAAAAGCGCCTCGCCTTATCCAGTCATTGGAATCACAGGGAGCTACTGTCCTTGAACTTCTTCCATATGAACATATAGCACCAGAGAAAAGCGTTGTTGAAATGCTTTGTAGAGAGATTATAGAAGGTAAAATTGATGCAGTATGTTTTACAACAGCAATCCAAGTTCGTGCTCTCTTTGATGTTGCAAAAGAAATAGGAATGAATGATAGGTTACGAGCGTGTTTTGGCAAAGAAATAGTTGCTGGGGCAGTTGGGAAAATTACCGCTGAAGCCTGTCGAGAAGAGGGAATTCGGAATATTGTTGTACCTGAAAAAGAAAGAATGGGTGCTCTCATTATCGAACTTGGCGAACACTACAAAAAATAAAAAAAGGTGGCATCTCCGGATGTCACCTTTTTAGCTTTGATTAGCATCTGCTGTTGCAGAATTCCCAATCCATTCTTTTACTGTTAATGTTCGTTCATTTACTTTTTCAGAATACGTGTAGTCTCCATAGCAGTAAGGATAGCGAAAATTGTTTTTATCGCCTCCGCATTTATACACGTCAGGATTTTTTTCTACTTGAATTTTAGAGAACTCTTTAGCAAGCTCTTCTGTATGTTTTTGCCCGTTTGATGCTACATAGTCAATATATCCTGGTCCCATATTGTAGCTTTGAATAACTGTGTCCAAATCGACGCCTTTTTTCTGTGCATAGCTGTACATGTCATAAAAATGGGCAACCCCTTGTTCAATGCTTTGTTCGGGTTCTTCAATTTCGTTGCGAGAAAGACCGTTTGACTCTGAAGACTGCATTGGGTCATTCCCACGCCCATTCGACTCCTGATACATAATTCCGAGTAGAAGAGGTGTGTAGTCTTTTAAACCGTACTTTTCTAGTTCACTTTCAACAAGAGGCTGATATTCCGTTAGTCGCTTTTCAACAAGTTTTGACATTAATTTATCTGTACCGCCATCGCGCGTTACTAGAAAAACAAGCGCAATTAAAAAAATAATGCCGAAGCTTAAGAGAAACCCTAAGCAACCTAAACAGCCTTTTTTCTTCATTCCCTTTTCCACCTTTAAACTTTTCTCTCTCTATTTCTATTATAAAGAGTTTCAAAGATTTTAAAAACAAAAACATCCAAAAATAGATTACAATTTTATTACTTTAGCGAAGAAATGATGAAAAATTTGTCATATACTCTTTCTTTGCAAGAAATAGTATAGTTCTTTTTCATTTCTTCTTTTGTTATAGTAGAGAAAGAATGTTATCTAAAGGAGAATACACGAAATGGCAAAGAAAAAATATTACGTTGTTTGGGCGGGAAGAAAGACAGGCATTTATACAACGTGGGACGAATGTAAAGCACAAGTTCATGGCTTTCAAGGAGCAAGATATAAATCATTTCCAACGCTAGAGGAAGCCGAATCTGCGTTTAAAGCTGGAGGAGGATCACCTGCAAAAAATGCACCTAAACGTGCATCTAAATCTACATCCTCTTCTTATATAGAAGAAAGCATATGTGTTGATGCTGCTTGCAGCGGAAACCCTGGGATTATGGAGTATCAAGGAGTGGATACAAAAACGGAGGAGAGAATTTTCCATTATGGTCCTGTTAAAAATGGAACAAACAATATTGGAGAGTTTTTAGCTATTGTTCATGCTCTCTCTCTTTTTCAAAAGGAAGGTAAAAGTACGCCAATTTATACAGACTCTATTACAGCTCTTGCTTGGGTTAGAAATAAGAAAGTGAATACGAATTTGCCACGCAGGGAAGAAACACAGCATATATGGGAGCGTATTGATAAGAGCATTGAATGGCTGAATCACCACTCTTATGAAAATCCAATCATGAAATGGGAAACTAAAAAGTGGGGCGAAATTAAAGCAGATTTTGGTCGGAAATAAAGGAGTCTATGGAATTTTCCATAGGCTTTTTAGCATAACAAGAATGCGTGGAACTTAAGAACTAAAAGATGCAAAAGCTTAATTTGGGCTTATTTTGAATTTTTATGATACAATTAATCATTGTATGGCAAAAAATTAGTAGCAGGTATTAATATTTAGTTATATAATAAAGTTACATTAAATGAAAATGAGAACTGAATCCAAGAGAACGTGGATGAAGGAGGAAGAGAAATGTTGAAATTAGAAGAACTTATTCCAGCAGAACAGTATAACTTAACAGAAGAAATGGAAAAGTATGCTTCAGAAAGAACAGCATTAAAATGGAGAGACGATGAAGGCCATCGTGAAGAAGTATCATATAATGAACTTATTGAGCGAGGAAACAAGCTAGCAAACTCGTTTAAAAAACTGGGTTTACAAAAAGGAGATCGTGTATTAGTGATGGTGCCACGTCTTGTGGAAGCATATGTCACATATTTTGCTTGTTTAAAATCAGGTCTTGTTATTATCCCGTCGTCTGAAATGCTTCGTGCTAAAGATTTACAGTACCGAATAAAACACGCAGAAGCAAAAGCCATTATTGCATATAAGCCATATTGTAAAGAAATTGATATGGTAGAAGATGTGGAAACGCTAGAACATAAGCTTGTAATTGGTGGAGAATATGGCGAGTGGACAGATATGGTAGCGCTTACAAAAGAAATGTCAAGCTCATTTGATGCTGTGCAAACCTCAAAAAATGACATTGCTTTTCTTTCATACACATCTGGCACAACTGGACAGCCAAAAGGTGTTGTTCACAGTCACGGCTGGGCATATGCACATTTACGCATTGCAGGCGGTGAGTGGCTAGATATTAGTGAAAAAGATATTGTATGGGCAACTGCAGGTCCTGGATGGCAAAAATGGGTATGGAGCCCGTTTTTATCTGTACTTGGAAGAGGTGCAACAGGATTTGTTTATCATGGAAGATTTGAGCCTAAGCAATATTTGCAGCTTTTACAAGATGAGAAAATCAATGTGCTTTGTTGTACACCAACTGAGTATCGTCTGATGGCTAAAATTGATGAATTAGAAACCTATAATTTATCTTCTTTACATAGCGCTGTTTCAGCAGGAGAAGCGTTAAATGAAGAAGTTATTAATACATTTAAAAAGTATTTTAATCTTCAAGTTCGTGATGGATATGGTCAAACGGAAAGTACGCTTTTGATTGGTACATTAAAAGGAGTTCCACATAAAGCAGGGTCAATGGGAAAACCAATGATTCCTCAGTTCATTGAGATTGTAGATGATAACGGCGAGGCGTGCAAACCAGGAGAAGTCGGCAATATTGCGGTTCACAAAGATCTTCCATCGCTTTTTAAAACATATTACAAAGATTCTGAAAGAACGGCATCTGCCTATAAAGGAGACTATTTCTTAACAGGAGATCGTGCATCAAAAGATGAAGAAAACTATTATTGGTTTGAAGGAAGAAGCGATGATATTATCATTAGCTCAGGTTATACAATAGGACCGTTTGAAGTAGAAGATGCACTTATGAAACATCCGGCTGTAAAAGAATGTGCGGTTGTAGCAAGCCCTGATGAAATTCGAGGAAATGTTGTAAAAGCGTTTATTGTGCCAAGAACAAGCGTAGACAATGAAGAAGAGCTCACAAAAGAGCTTCAGAACCATGTTAAAAGTCTAACAGCACCATACAAATACCCACGTCGTATTCAATTTGTAGACGATTTGCCAAAAACGAATTCAGGTAAAATTCGTCGTGTAGAGTTACGTCAACAAGAAGTAGGAAAGTAAGAAAAAGCATCCAGCTGGATGCTTTTTTTTATGCTAACTCATCTTCTCCCTTTGTAATAAAAACGGGCACACCTTCTTTTCTTCCGCATATTATAAATGGGGAGCTTTTTTATCAATTGAGCGAGGTGAACCTCATGAAAAAGATTGTTTTAAATGTAAGTGAGAAATGGGTTAGCATGTTAAAAGAACAAAAAGAGAAAAACTATATGTCAAAAACAAAAGAATACTTAAAAAAGAGTGGGGTGTGGGTTCCAATCACTCCTGAAGTCCTTCTATGGTGCTTGGAGAAAAAAGGAAATCTCCCCATTGTTGAACCACACTTATCGTTTTTGGAAGAAGGAATTGCTTTTAGTGGTAAAGTCAAAAAACTCGGCATCTCCATTCCTTTTGAAATAAGACTTTCCCCTTTCAAAGCGAGCAACCGTTCGCTTACGTTTCAAGTTCTTTATGTAAAGCCGTTAAACAGCAGCTGGTTCAAGAGAAAAATATTTCATAATGAACCTCTATCTCACTATAGTCAAAATTTATTAACGATCAATCTTAACGAAATAAGCAAGATTCGCTATGTGCCAGTCGGAAATATAAAAGACTTTGAAATTAAGGATGGAAAAGTATTTGTAAAATTAGGTGTTTAAAAGAAAAAGCTATCTTTGAAACAAAGATAGCTTTTTCTTTTATTTTATAAAACTATGTTCTAAAAGAATGGGTTAACATTATTTTAATAATTGTAAAGTTTTTGAATAAAAAAGCTCTGAATCTTGTTATTAAGGGATTAAAAAGTAATTATAATTAAAAAATTGAACAAATTATAAAAATAATTAGAATTTTTTGTTTATGTTTCTATTTAACGGGTACAGCCCCTATGTATTACCAAAAATAAGGAGGAGAACACATGAAGAAAGCAAAAAGAGTTTTAGCAGGATCTGCCCTAAGCGTCACTCTATTAGCCGCACCATTAGCTCTACCTTTTGGAGGTAACACAGCGTCTGCTGCGACGCCTGAAGTAGGAGGAAGTGTTACAATCGATCCTGTTGCAATTGGACAAGCTATTGAAGATGCAAAAGTTTCGGCTGATAACAGAAGTGGATTTGTAAAAGGAGCAATGGAGAAAGCGTTCTTTGAATCAGGACAGCAATATAACGTTGTTGTGATGAATCTAAGTCAAGGATATAACTCAGATGGACTTCAAGGTGTACAATATTTTGATACAACAGACTATGATGGAGTAACATATGGAATTTGGGTATTTGAACAAGGAACCTTCATTAATGAAGGTGATGGAGGTTATATTAACTGGGCAATGAGAGGTTGGTTTGAACGAACAGGAGATGATGGGAAAACGGTCAACTTTCATCGTCCATAATATAAAAAAGCTTGAAGTGCAGCCACACTTCAAGCTTTTTTATATGAGTAAACAGGATTTACCTTGAAGAAGACGAATAAAAGGGATAAATAATGCTTTAGGGGGAATAAAGCAATGAAAACGCGTGTAACAGAGTTATTAAATATTCAATATCCAATCGTTCAAGGAGGGCTTGCTCATTTAGCGTATGCAGAGCTTGCTTCCGCTGTTTCTAATGCAGGCGGACTAGGGCAAATTACAGCAATGACGCTAGGAGAAAGTGAAAAACTTAGGAAAGAAATTCGAAAAACAAAAGAGTTAACTCAAAATCCGTTTGGTGTAAATTTTGCAATTGGTCAGCATGCCACTTCTTATGAAGAATTATTAGAGGTTGTTATAGAAGAGGAAGTTCCTGTTATCTCTGTTACAGGAGCAAATCCTAAGCCGATTTTTGAGCGCTTACAAGGAGAAAAAGTGAAAAAGCTTGTGCTTGTTGCAAACGTAAGACAAGCACAAAAAGCAGAGAGTCTTGGAGCAGATGCCGTGATGGCCGTTGGAAACGAAGGTGGAGGTCATTTGGGAAGAGATGAAGTAGGTACGGTGGTTCTTATTCCGCGTGTTGTTCAGTCTGTATCCATCCCAGTTTTAGCGAGTGGAGGAATTGGCACAGGCAGAGGTTTGCTTGCCGCATTAGCCCTAGGCGCTGACGGAATTGAGATGGGCACGCGCTTTATCGCGACAAAAGAGTGTGTACATGCGCATCAAACGTATAAACAAGCGCTTCTTGCTAGTAGCGAGCAAGATACCGTTATTATAAAAAAAACGTGGGGAGCTCCTGGGCGTGTTTTAAAATCCGTATATACAAATCATATTATTCAGCGTGAAAGAGAAGGAGCAACATATGAAGATTTAAAAGAATCAGTGAGTGGAGAGGCGAATAAAAAATATATTTATGAAGGAGAAGATGATAAGGGATTTGGCTGGGCAGGACAAGTAGTCGGGCTCATTGATTCAGTCCCATCTGTTCAAGACCTTATCAGAAATATGGTAGAAGAGGCACGTTACGGAGCAGGGGATGTTTATAAAATGTTTGAAAATTGAGTGTCTTCTTCATAAAAAGCTTGTTTTCTTGCATAAAGTAGAAAAAAGTCTTTGAAGGGAGAAGATGCGTTTGAAAGGAAAAGGAACAATTGACCTTCATACAACACGAGAACGTGCTTTTAAGATGCTTTTGGATCCAAACGTATTGAAAGAATGTATGGTTGGATGTAAACGCTTTGAAAAGGTGGAAGAGGGAATATATAAAGCAAATATTTCGCTTGGTTTTCTGCCTGTAAAAGGGGATTACGACATAACCATTAAGCTAACGGATCTAAAGGAGCCAGAGCAATATAACATGAAGATGAGTGGAAAAGGGGGACCAGGAGAAATTAAGATGCTGAATCATATTCATCTCGATGAAAAAGGTCATACAACAGTGCTTTCCTATACATATGAAGCAGAAATTCATGGGAAAGTAACAAAAGCGGGAAAGCCTGTGCTAAAGAAAGTAGCAGGATTCATTGTGAAAGATTTTTTCAAACGATTTGAAAAAGAGATCAAGCGTAGCAAAGTATGAATAGAAAGAAGTCAGTAGATCTCTACTGGCTTTTTTCTATTGAAAACAGTGTTGAAAAGTTAGAAAGTCGGGTATGCAATAGATATAAGACAACACAAAAAAAGATAGAAAGGAGAAAGTGTATGTCTTCGGCAAAAGGGTTTTTGAAAAATTTGGGGGAAGAGATGCAAAAAGATCGAGCAACAGGATTAGCAGCAGAGCAAGCTTACTACTATATGCTATCCATTTTTCCTGTTCTCATCCTTTTGCTATCTATCATTCCCTATCTATCAATTGAGCCTCAAACAGCAGTTTCATTTATTAAAAGTATTCTTCCATCAGAAACAGCTAATTTACTAGAAGAAAATGTGATTGATCTTGTAACAACTCCAAATGGCGGATTGTTAACAGTCGGGATTCTCGGCACACTTTGGTCTGCATCAAATGGGATTCAAGCGTTTATTCACGCGATGAATATCGCATACGATGTGGAAGATAATCGTTCATTTATAAAAGTACGCTTGCTCGCTATTGTGTTAACAATAGGCCTTCTTGTAGCTTTTATTATCTCATTAGTTCTTCCTATATTTGGAAACGTAATTGTTGATTGGATTAAAAGCTTTGTTCCTATATCCTCTCAGTTTGAAATTTTATTTACTATTTTAAGATGGGTTGTAGCAGTTGTTGTCATTTCTATCGTCCTTTCAGGTCTTTATCGTTTTGCGCCGAATAAAAGTTTTGCTTTTAAACACGTTATTCCAGGAGCTGCTATTGCAACAGTGCTTTGGCAAGTAATCTCATTCGGGTTTTCTTTTTACGTTAGTAATTTCGGTAATTACTCCGCTACTTATGGAAGCTTAGGAGGCGTAATTGTCCTTATGATTTGGCTCTATTTAACAGGACTCATTCTTGTTATTGGAGGAGAGATTAACGCTCTTTTTCATAAGCGAAATATTCAAACAGAAGCAATTGTGAAACACCCTAAAAGAGTTGTTAAACAATAAAAAAAGCGAGGGATTCCTCGCTTTTTTACTATACTTTTCCGTTTTCCCATACTTTCTTTAATAAAGTTGGGGTTTCTTTGGCACCGCCTATTACTTTGTTAACAGATTCTTTTTTATACTGAATGTCCTCTGAAATCTTATCTTTCGTGTCATTCAATACAGCGGTTTCTGTTTTTATACCATTCATACGTTCATTTACCCGCTCTGCTGTAGTATTTAATTCATTTACTTTTGGCTTAATGTTTTTCATTGCTTTTATAGCTGTATAGCCAAGATAAATAATGGATACAACGAGTAAAGCAATGCTTGCATATAAAATAATAATCACCGTTATCAACCTCCTTATGTGATACATACCCAGTTTAAGGTGTTTATAATCGATGCAAAAGGAAAAACAGTATGGTACGATAAGGAAAATTAGAGGGAAAGGAAGAAATATATGGAGTTAGAAAAACTACAGCAAAAGTTAGAGCATCGCCGTCCTGCTATTTTAGGAAGCGAACATTTTTTAAAATATGCTATTTTAATTCCTATAGTTCAAAAACAAGATGAACTTCATCTTCTCTTTGAAGTGCGAGCTTCAACAATGCGAAGACAGCCTGGGGAAGTTTGTTTTCCAGGAGGAAGAATTGAAGAAGGAGATAAAAATGAGCAGGAGGCAGCTATAAGGGAAACGGCAGAGGAACTTGGCATTTCCTCTAATAAAATCACAAACGTACAGCCTCTCGATTATTTTGTATCTCCTTTTGGGATGATTATTTATCCGTATGTAGGCTTTATTGAAGAAGCTGAGATTCTTCCAAATCAAGAAGAAGTAGAGCGCGTATTCACGGTGCCTCTTTCTTATCTCCTCCATAATCCTCCAAAGAAATTTGAGATGAATTATGAAGTGAAACCTGCTGCTGATTTTCCATATCATTTAATTCCAGGAGGAGAGAATTATAATTTTCGTCAGCGCCCACTTCCTGAATATTTTTATGAATACAACAGCGATGTGATATGGGGATTAACAGGACGAGTGTTAAAACACTTTATAGACGTCATTCAAAAAGATTAGTTTCCACCGCCGCCATCACTAGAGGAAGCATTTGCTGCAGCGCTTGCCATCACAGCTACCATTGCTGCCTGCTGAGCTTGGATAACCACATCTAGCGTTGTATAGAGGCTTGTTTTTAAAATGTCTTCATGTTCCATACTATAGTTCATCACAATGTTAACAGCTGTTGCAAAATTTGTTTGCTGCTTCCATTTGAAAGCTTTATGTTTATTGAAATAAGCAGCAATATCGTAAATTTGAGCAAGCTTTCTTTCGTCAGCTTCTAATAAAGAAAGGATTGCAAATTGTGTATAGTAAGCAGGTTTTATTTTCATACCATTTTTAGAAAAGTAGTTTTCAATTCTAGCATACGTTTCATAAAGGTCTTCAAGCGGTTGCGTATCCTGAAGCGAGAGAATATGGCTTAAAAACTGCAAATCGTTTCCTTTTCGGCATCCTTTACTTGCCCACATTCCATACACATTTTCAACACGGTCGATAATTTGAATAGGAGCGCCGTTTTCTCTTGAAAGCAGCATTGCAAGAGGATAGTCGCTTTTAGACGTTATAAAAGGATGAGCTTTTTTCATTAAGCTGTGAAGAGAAAGGGCTCGGTCAGCATAGTCTTCAACTGAAAACGTTGGCGTTTTTTCATTAAGAACAATGAGAGCGCATAGGTATGTGAATACATCTTTTTTAAAGCCTGCGTCTACGAGCTTGTTATAAATTGTATCAAGCTCCTGAAATTTAGCTTCTGGGTCGTTATATTGCGCATCAAGAATTGCAGCGATCATAAAAGAGTAGCTAGAGTTAAGGGGTGAAAAAAAACCAACTTGCTTTTTTAATGTTTTTCCGAGCGAAAGAAGCGAAACTTGCGCTTCTTTTTTATTGCTTTCTCCATATATAGAAGAGAGAATCATTAAATAGTTTTTATCAACAGCTTGCCATTTTAATTCATTCTTTAAGTGAAAATACATTTTTTCAAAACGTTCCACTTTTTCTTGCAGTGTTGTCATCCATATCACTTCCTTTTTTCTTTCTTCTCTTTTATACGAAGAAAGAAACAAAAAGTTTCAAGATGGGCCATCTTGAAACTTTTCAAACGCCTGTATAAATTCCTGTGCGGCTTTTGATACATATCCTTTTCGGTAAATAAGTGACGTTTTAAGAATAAAAGGATTGTTTTCAATTGAGAGCGTTTTTAAGTCGTTTAATCCGTGTAAGGAAAGCATTGAGCAAGGAAGTATCGTTGCCCCAAATCCTGCTGAAACGAGATTTAAGAGGGTGGCAGAGTCGTGACATTCACAAAAAAGCGTTGGATGTAAATTCAATCGTTCAAACTCTACTAAAATACTGTCATAAATTCCTTTTCCATAGTTGGTTCGTAGCAAAACAAGTGGAAGGGAAGCAAGAGCTTCCATACTTACTGGCTCTGTGCTTGGATGATTTTTTGGTACAACAACAACGCAAGGATCTTCAGAAAGCTGTTTTGTAATGATATTTTCATTTGAGAAGAGGGTTGTGGTTAGTACTACATCAATTTTCCTGCTTTCTAAAAGTTCTTCTAACCGTGTTGGTTCATCTTCCCAAACTTGAAATGTAAAATTAGGATGTTTTTCTTTATAAGACACAATACTTTTTACGAGCAGGGCAGACGAATAAATGGTTGCTCCAACAGATAATTTACCTTCCCCGCTGTTTTGAAATTCTTTTACTTCTTCAACTGTATCTTCCATCTTATTCACGACTTCTCGCGCTCGCTTGAGGAACAGCTCTCCCTCTGGCGTGAGCGTCATTCGCTTCTTTTTATTACGCTCAAACAGCATAACACCAAGCTCTTCTTCCATCCCTTGAACTTGTCGACTTAAAGGTGGCTGTGCCATATGTAGTCGTTCGGCAGCTTTTGTAATTGTTCCTTCTTCAGCAATAGCAATAAAATACGTCATTTGACGAATATCCATAAGTCTTTCTCCTTTCTTTATACCTTAAGAGTATTTTATAAATATTTAATACATATTTCAAATATGTAAAAAGTTCATGTACCATAAACATGTAGAAAAAATGATCTGAGATGTAAGGCAAGAAGAGAAACAAGGAGGAAAAAAGATGGCTTATAAAGATTTTCGAGATTTTCTAAACACTTTACAAAAAGAAAATCAACTTTTGACAATTGATGAAGAAGTGAAACCAGAACCTGATTTAGGGGCGGCTGCTCGAGCTATTAGTAACTTAGGAGATAACACGCCAGGCCTTCTTTTTAACAATATTTATGGGTATAACAATGCTCAAATTGCCCTAAATGTAATTGGCTCCTGGTCCAACCATGCACTTATGCTAGGAATGTCTAAAAACACGCCTGTTAAAGAGCAGTTTTTTGAATTTGCTAAACGATATAGTGAGGCTCCTGTTCCTGTACAACGTGAAGAAAGTGCGCCATTTCATGAATGTGAGATAACAGAAGATATTAATCTTTTTGATATTTTACCACTTTTCAGAATCAACCAAGGAGACGGGGGATTTTATCTTGATAAAGCATGCGTTATTTCAAGAGATGTAACAGATCCTGAACATTTTGGAAAACAAAATGTTGGAATTTACCGCATGCAAGTAAAAGGAAAAGATCGCTTAGGAATTCAGCCTGTGCCACAACACGATATTGCTATTCATTTAAAACAGGCGGAAGAGCGCGGTGAAAATTTAAAAGTAGCCATTGCATTAGGATGTGAGCCTGTTATTACAACAGCAGCTTCAACACCGCTTTTATATGATCAATCAGAATATGAGATGGCAGGAGCGCTTCAGCAAGAGCCGTATAAAGTTGTAAAAGCAAAACTTTCTAATCTTGATATCCCATGGGGAGCAGAAGTTGTCCTTGAAGGTGAGATTTTAGCTGGAGAACGTGAATACGAAGGTCCTTTTGGAGAATTTACAGGTCACTATTCAGGTGGGCGCAGCATGCCAATTATTCAAATTAAACGTGTTTATCATCGTAAAAACCCAATTTTTGAACACCTTTATCTAGGAATGCCATGGACAGAATGTGATTATATGATTGGGATTAACACGTGTGTACCTCTTTATCAGCAGTTAAAAGAAGCATTCCCAGAAGAAATTGTAGCTGTAAATGCTATGTATACTCACGGACTTATTGCCATTATTTCTACGAAAAGCCGCTATGGAGGATTTGCGAAAGCTGTTGGCATGAAGGCTTTAACAACACCACATGGACTTGGCTATTGTAAAATGGTCATCGTTGTTGATGAAGATGTGGATCCTTTCAATTTGCCCCAAGTGATGTGGGCGCTGTCCACAAAAATGCATCCAAAACATGATGCTATTCAAATACCTAATTTATCTGTTCTACCGCTTGATCCTGGCTCAGATCCAGCAGGCATTACCCACAAAATGATTTTAGATGCTACAACACCAACAGCACCTGAAACAAGAGGGCACTACTCGCAGCCGCTTGACGAACCACTTACAACAAAAGAGTGGGAGAAAAAACTTCAGGATATGCTGTCAAAATAAAAGGAGTGATAAAAATGAAATGTCCACGCTGTGATCAACATAAAGCCGAAACTGTAGCAAAATCTCCTGTTGAAGGAGCTTGGGAAGTGTATCAGTGTAATCTTTGTTTTTTTACATGGAGATCTTGTGAACCTGAAAGCATTGTAAACGGTGAAAAATATAAAAAATCGTTTAAAGTGAACCCAGCAGATGTTCCTTTAGCGACAAAAGTACCTGAGGTTCCACCTCGTTTGGAAGAATAGTTGCAAAAACAAGACGGCTTATGAAGCCGTCTTGTTTTGTTTTCCTTTCTTTTGAATAAAAAAAGCAACAATCGCAATAACGACGACAAAAAGTAAGCTTACATAGAGACCAGGTCGTACTGTTTTTTCAAAAAGGGTACCAACAACTGCTGCTAAAATGAGAAGAAGTCCTAACCAAGATAGTATCTTCTGAAAAAGCGAAGACGAAATAAGGCGTAAGGAAGAAGTAATAATAAAAAACCAGTTATACAAAATCATAAGTCCAGCAGCAGTTGTAATGTATTCATAAATTCTTCCTGGTACAGCAAAAGAAGCAATAATAGAAGCAATTAACCCAACTGTAGCCAATCCTAGAGATGGAAGAGGAAGATCTTTTAGTTTTTTTATTTTTTTTTCAAAAAAAGCTGGTGCATCTTTGTCTTTAGCGAGCGTCACAAGTAAATTGGTCACCCCAAAAAGAGAAGCTGTCATAGCAGAAAAGCCTGCAATAATAACTGCAGCGTTAAATACATGAGGAAAAAAGGCCAATCCGTCGTCATTAAGAGCAGTAACAAAGGGACTTTCATCTTCTGTAAAGTGTTGAAGAGACGTCATCATGACCGCTAATCCAATAGACACAGCGTAAATAATAGCAAGCAAAAGAAGCATCATCGTTCCTGCTTTTGGCGCGTCTTCTTTCTTCTTTAATTGCATAGCCATCAGGCCAATAACTTCAATGCCTCCAAAAGCGTAGAATGCATAAATAAGAGAAGCCCAAAATCCCTTAAGTCCAGAAGTGAAAAAAGCATCATGTTCCTGAAAACCACCCGTATGTTTTCCAATCCATCCGAATAGCACAGCAACTGCTAAAATAATAAACATCACAATTGCTGCTACTTTAATAACAGCAAAAAGGTTCTCAAGCTTGTTAAATCCACTTGTGCCTGTTAGGACAACAATAATAGAGAGAACTGCATAAATAGAAGTAAAGACCCAAAGAGGCACATCAGGAAACCAAAATCGTGTAAGAATAGAGAGAGCCGTAAGCTGACTTCCCATAATTAAAATATTAGAACACCAATAGTTCCAGCCACACCCAAATCCAACCCCATGACCGTGTGCTTTTCGCGCATAGTAGCAGAAAGACCCTTCTTGTGGATCTTCAGCTGTCATTTTTGCTAATCGATTGTAGACCATATATGTGCTAAATGCAGCAATTAAAAACGATAAAATAATAGCGGGACCTGTCAAGCGAATGCCAATACTTGATCCAAGAAAATAGCCCGTTCCAATTGTACAGCCAATTCCCACTAAAGAAAGCTGCCACCATTTCATATTTCCTTCTTCTTTCGCACCCTTGGCGCTACAGCTGCTCATTCTGTCCCTCCTCCTCTTAAAATATATAAGCTTATTCTGAGGCTAGGAGGAGACTTTTATGTATAGAAAGAAGGGGAAGGTTAAAAGCTGTAGGAAAAAACGCAGCTTTTAACCTTCCCCTTTCATATATTCAAGCAATTCACAAGGGCTTGGCAGTCAAGGGATTTACATTGTACATCAAGCAGTGTAATTCTAACTTATGCACTTCTACTTTGTTTAGTTTTGGGTTTAAGAACGTTCACCTGTTTGGTTTTGAGGAGAGTTAGGGAGAGAAATGATTTTTCTCACCTACGCTTAATAGAGTAAAGTGGATGGAAAAAGGAAAGGTGAAAGCTGTCACCATTTTATTCAATATCGAGCTTTATACACGGTTCGGAGAAAGAAAATAAGCTGTAAAATAAAAGGGTGTATTTTTGATTATTAGTACTGAATTATTGAAGATGATATTAATATTGTAAAGTGAAATTTAAAAATAAGTTAATTCGATTTTAAAATTAAGAATATTACTAAAATTTGTACTATTATAGAGGTGAATTTAAAAAAGGAGTGGTAAAATGAAAAACACAGTAGGAAAAGCAATGAAAAAAGTTGTTCAGTTTAGTGCAGTTCTGTTAGCAGCTCTTTTATTTTTCACCTTTGCTCCGCTTCAAAGTCCTCTATCAAATAGTGCAGACCAGCGCGTAGAAGCAGCTTCTTATACATCATTTGAAGACGTTGCAAATTATATTGATAGATACGGTGAGCTTCCAGACAATTATATAACAAAAAGTGAAGCATATAATTTAGGGTGGGAGCCAAGTGAAGGGAATTTAGCTGAAGTAGCTCCTGGTAAAAGTATTGGTGGAGATATTTTCTCTAACCGTGAAGGATCCCTCCCGGAGAAATCAGGAAGAGTATGGCGTGAAGCAGATATAGATTATGTGTCAGGTTACCGTAATGCAAAGCGTATTGTATACTCAAATGATGGTCTTATTTATAAAACAACCGATCATTACAAAACATTTGAAAGAATGAGATAGAAAGGATACTGATGGATGAAGATAGTAGAAATTCCTGGAGAACGTATCGGAACTGAACAAGAACTTCATGATTTTTTAAAAAGCGAGTTAGATTTCCCAAGCTATTATGGAGGAAACTTAGATGCACTTTGGGACACTTTAATGGCTTATTCTTCAAAGCCTCTCACTATATCATGGAGAAATTATCAAGAAAGCGAGAAAGAGTTAGGGAAGAGAGCAGAAAAATTTAAAAAGCTCTTTGAAGATGTGGAGAAAGAGATGAAGGAGTTTTCTTTTATTTTAAACTAAGAAAGAGGGAGGAGCTTAATACTTCTCCCTTTTTCTTAATTTGAGTTAATAAATAGAAGGAATGAAAAAGTTAATCATGTTTTATTTTTCAAGTTTCTCTTGTACATGAGGTTTGTCATAGAGTTGGGAGAAAGGTCCTGCTTGTAGTATATAACTTCCGCCATCATGACCAATCAATTCGCGTATGTTTCTAGCTGCGACAGTCAGTTTATCAAGATTGATTCCTGTTTCAACTCCCATTTCAGCTAATCCATGAGCAAGATCTTCTGTTGCGATGTTTCCGCTTGCTCCAGGAGCATATGGACATCCCCCTAAACCAATGATCGAGCTATCAAAGTGAATAATACCTTGCTGCAAGGCTGCTAAAACATTAGAAAAAGCAAGTCCACGTGTATTGTGTAGATGCATGGAAAATGTCATTTGTGGAAAGCTTTTCTTAAGTACCCCTAGCGTTGTATAGATTTGTTTAGGATTTGCCATGCCTGTTGTATCAGCTAATGAAACTTCGTTAACTCCCATTTCAGTGTAGCGCTCTACGATGGTGGATATTCTTTCTAAGGGAACTTTTCCTTCGTAAGGGCATCCAAAAGCTACTGAAATAGAACCTCCAACTTTAACGCCGCTTTTAGCCGCTAGTTCAATAATAGGAGCAAAGCCTAGTTGTGCCTCTTCGACAGAGCAGTTCGCATTTGATAGACTGTGAGAGTCTGTTGCAGAAAGCATAAGTTTTAGTTTTGTAATTCCTGCATCAATCGCTCTTTGTGCTCCTTTTACATTCGGTACTAAAGCACGGAATTTAATATCTGTTAAATCTTGAACGCTTTTTACAACTTGTTCGGCATCTTTTAGTTGGGGAATTGCTTTTGGATGTACAAAAGATGTAATTTCTATCGATTGAATTCCTGTCTTCGCTAACTCTCGAACAATGTGGATTTTTCGTTCAGTTGGAATCCACGTCTCTTCAGCTTGAAACCCATCTCGCGGTGCTACTTCACAAATCACAACTTTTTCGGGTAACTTTATTTCTTCAACTCTATTCATTAAATAACTCCTTTCTCTTTTAAAAGAGCTAATTCTTCAGAAGATAGACCAAGTTTTCCGCCTAAAATCTCTTCATTATGCTCACCTAGTTCAGGAGCCCGATGTCTTATAGATCCTGGTGTGTGTGAAAATTTTGGAACAACTCCTGGCACCTTAATTTTTCCTAAGCGGGGATGCTCAACTTCTACGATATTTTCTCTTTCCTTGTACTGTGGATCATTAAAGATATCTTCAATACTGTGAATAGGGCTAACAGGTACACCGAATGAGTCTAATTTTGCTTGTAGTTCCTCTTGTGTAAAAAGACGAATCCAACTCGAGACAATTTCCTGAACTTCATGATCATGTTTTAAACGCTCTGAATTTGTGTAGTAATGAGGATGCTCTAACATATCGGTTCTTTCCATAGCTTCTGCTAGGCGATTGAATGTTGAGTCTGTACTACATACAAGTACAACAAACTTTCCGTCTTTTGTTTCATACGTACCCGCAGGACTCGAATGTCCAGCAAGTCCAGGACTTCTTCCTCTAACTTTTCCATTTTGATCATATTCAGCAATTAAAAACTCCATCATGCGGAAGATAGATTCATATAATCCCATTTCCACAACTTGCCCTTCAGGTTGATTTTGTACGTCTCTATGATAGATAGCGCTTACACAAGCGAACGCTGTATAAATGCCTGTCACATAATCAAGTAAAGAGTAGGAAGGGCTAACTGGCGGTCTGTCTGGGTAACCTTGCAAGAAAGTATGTCCACTAAATGCTGTACCAGGAGTACCAAATCCGGCTTTTTCTCGGTAAGGACCTGTTTGTCCATAACCAGATACACGCATCATAACGAGTTTAGGATTCACTTTTTTCAGTTCCTCATAGCCTAATCCCCATTTCTCCAATGTGCCTGGGCGGAAATTCTCTATCAAAATATCCGACTGACTTATTAATTTTTTTAAAATATCTTTGCCATCATCAGAGCGAATGTCTAAAGTGACCGACTTTTTATTACGAGCAAGTCCTGGCCATCTTAAAGGTTCTGTGCCTTTCCAGGGACCAACTGTTCTTAGTGTATCCCCTTTGTTAGGTAGCTCAATCTTTGTTACTTCCGCCCCTAAGTCCGCTAGCAAAGTAGCGCCAAAGGGAGCGGCAATCATGGTGGAAATATCTAGAATTTTTACTCCTGTTAAAGGTCCATAATTAGTTGTTAGCATAGGAAGCATTCCTCCGTTATGTTGGGTAGTTTTTAAGAACATTTTCTTTAATATTTTGAAGGTGAAGACAAGTAGCTTTTATAGCTTCTTTGCCATCTCTATTTTTTACAGCCTTCAGAATAGCTCGGTGTTCTTCTAAAGATAGAAGGTACCTTTCTTCTGAACTTAGTGTTTGTTTACGAACTTGTCGGCTCATACTTAAATTTGCTTTCATCATTGAAACAAATACAAAATTTTGAGTTGCTTCAGCAATAGCAAGATGGAAGCTACTATCAATCTCTACATTTTCATCTGGATGTTTTAATTGCTCCTCCATCTTAAGCAGCACAGCTTCCATTTTTTTTATGTCTTCAGATGTTGCTCTTTGGCTTGCTAACTCAGCTATTTTAGGCTCAATTGCTTCTCTTGCTTCTAAAAAATAGAGGACAGCCGATTTCTCAAGCATATCAATAGGATCAAGAGAGAAGAGGGAATCTGTATTTAATTCTACATGTTGAACAAACCTGCCTCCTCCAGGTTTTGAAATAATAAGTCCTTCTGCCTCTAGTACTCGACATGCTTCTCTTAATGAAGTGCGGCTGCATCCCAATGTTTGAGAAAGGACACGTTCACCTGGTAAGCGATCACCAGGTTTTAATTTTCCATCGGCTATTAATTGCCTTAGTTGTACAACAATTTTTTCATACATTCTTTCATTACGTACGCTTGAAAATAATTCATTACTCATGAGTAAACCTCCTTGATTGGATTATAAACCGGGCCACTGGTTAGTCCAATTAATTCAGATTATATTCAGAAAATTTAAAACTGTCAACACAATTATGTTTTAAGATATATTAAATTTCTCTTTCTTGTTTCAAAGATGTTTTTAAAAAATAAAATACCCTTTGCATCTTATTAAATTTTCTGATAATATCAAAAGTAATCAAACTGGACTAACCAGTAGCCCGTTTTAAAGTTTGATAAGTGGTCGAACAGTGGAAAATAGTCTAATCTTGTTCTCTGATTCGCTTGTATACTAGTATTTGATTCAGCATATTGGATATTTGGGGTGATAAAAGATGACGTTATTTAAGATTTCTCATCAACGAAAAACGCTAGGAGACAGCATATATGCTCATCTTCGCAACGAAATTATTTCGCTTCGGTTGAAGCCAGGTGAAATGATCTATGAAAATGAAGTAGCTTCTGATTTCGGAGTTAGCCGTACTCCAGTGAGGGAAGCCTTCCGATTACTTGTCAATGAAGAGTTTATTGAAATCTTGCCTCAAAAAGGGGCTCGTATTTCTTATATTTCAACCAAAAAAGTAAAAGAGGCATGGTTTGTAAGAGAGAGTCTTGAGATAAGTGCTTTTAAGAAAGTGGCAATAGATTGGAATGCTGAAGAAGATCGATTTCAGAAAATGTATAAGAGTATTGTGGAAAATTTAGAAGAACAAAGACAAGCATCACGTAAGCAAGATTACGTTGAATTTTTCCGATTGGACGAAGTTTATCATAAGATTGTAATGGATGAAGTAGACAATGCAACACTTCTTTCTTTCATAAACCAACTTCGTGGACATGTAAATAGATTAAGATATCTAGAATTCTATGATCGAAAGGATACTAACAGGATTACGGACGATCATCAAGCGATATTCGATGCTCTCATAAATAAAGATCCTGCTAAAGTAGAAGACCTTTTAACTAAACATCTTAGACAATCTCCTAATTATTTGCAAAAAGTGATTGATAAATATCCTGATTATTTTCAACTAGACTAAAAGATGCTTAAATCCATAACATGCTAAAAATTATGGATTTAAGCAAGCTCTTCAATCCCCAAATTTAATAAAATAAGTATGCTTGATCATCTTGTATACTAGTATAAAGTTGAAATGTAAGCGTTTAATAATAAACTTTTAATAAAAAGTACTTTGAAGGAGGTGAGGACAAACATACTTAATATGAGGTTTGCCTTGCGAAAGATTGGTTATTTTATGAAGCAGTCTGCGCACTAAGAGATACTGTTGAAAGCGATAGTAGCATAGAAAATGTTTAGTTCCTTTTATAATCATGATAAAAGAGCCAAAAACAAATAGGCTACAACGAAATAAAGGCAGTATTAAAGAATAAAAAGAAAAAATATTCAGAAAGATGGGTGGTTTATATGTTAAAAACAAACTTTAGAAAATCTCAGCCTTATATTCAGGGAGAGTGGATTTCAGTAGAACGTGAAACGGTTACTATTACAAGTCCATACACAAATGAGGTAATAGGAGAGCAACTATTAGCAACTGAAGAAGACGTGGAAAAAGCATTAGTCTCTGTTTATGAAGCGAAAAAAGAGATAGCAGCTATCCCTTCTCATAAGAGAGCTAAAATTTTGAAGAGAGTAGCTTATTTATTAGAAGAAAGAAAAGAGGAGTTCGCCAAACTTATCTCTCTTGAGTTAGGAAAGCCTCTAAAAAATACTTTAGATGAAGTGAGTCGTTCTATTGAAACATTTGAATTATCAGGTGAGGAAGCTAAAAGGTTAATGGGAGAAACGTTGCCAGGTGATGCTTCTGAACGAGGAACAAAAGCTATTGCTTCCACTTTTCGAGTGCCTGTAGGAGTTGTAGCAGCAATTACTCCATTTAATGCTCCTTTAAATCTTGTTTGTCATAAAATTGGACCAGCCTTTGCTGCAGGAAATACCGTCATTTTAAAGCCTTCTTCTCAAACAACTTTAGTTGCTACAGAACTTATTAAGCTGCTACTTGAAGCAGGTTTTCCAAAAAATGCAATTAGTATGGTGCTTGGCAGAAGAGAAGTTGTTCAACAAATTGTAAAAGATGACCGTGTGAACGTTATCTCCTTTACAGGCGGAACGGTAGCAAGCAGAAACATATGTAAACTAGCTGGAATGAAAAAAGTTTTACTTGAGCTTGGTGGAAATGCGGCTACTATTATTCACGATGATTCAGATATTACACGAGCAGCTAAAATGTGCGCTAAAACTGGTTTTAGTAACTCTGGGCAAAGTTGTATTTCTGTTCAACGAATTTATGTTCATCAATCAATCGTAGACAAGTTTACAACTCTGTTAAAAGAAGAAGTACTCAAGCTTAAGATAGGTGACCCGCTCTTACCTGATACAGATGTCGGATGTGTTGTTGATCAAAATGCAGCTATGCGTGTGAAAGAGTGGATTGAAGAAGCAGTCAAATTAGGAGCAAAAGTCATTTGTGGAGGAAATCGCTCTGGAGCAACGGTAGAGCCTACTATACTACTGAATCCTCCTAAAAAAAGTAAGGTTATTTGTGAAGAAGTGTTTGGTCCAATTGTTAGTATCATTCCATACGAAACAATTGAAGAAGCAATTGAAGAAGCAAACGATTCTTCATTTGGTCTACAAGCGGGAATTTTTACAAATCAAATTGATTTAGCTTACAAAGTAGCAAACATGCTAGACATGGGGGGAGTCGTTATTAACGGCACATCAAATTTCAGACTTGATCATTGGCCATATGGGGGAGTCAAGGACAGCGGAATTGGACGTGAAGGCCCTCGATATGCGATAGAGGATATGACAGAAACAAAAATGATCGTGTTGCAGCTTTCTGATAATGATTAAAACGGATGAGCAATTAGTTTATGCTTAATTATCCCTAAAAAAGGAGTAGACATATGAAAAAATTAATTTCTCATCAGCTAGTAGAGTATCTCGAGAACCGTGGCATAGAGCATATTTTTGGACTTTGCGGACATACGAACATTGCCGTTTTAACAGCTTTGGAAGAAAGTAATATTAAATTTATTAACGTTAGACATGAGCAAATTTCAGCACATGCAGCAGATGGATATGCTCGAGTTACAAGAAAAGCTTCTGTTGTTTTGAGTCACTTAGGTCCAGGATTGACAAATGCAGCTACAGGAGTTGCCAATGCTGCTCTTGATTCCGTTCCAATGGTTGTTATTGCTGGAGACGTTCCAACGCATTATTATGGAAAGCATCCACATCAAGAAGTGAACTTACATGCGGATGCTTCCCAGTATGAAATTTATCGTCCATTTGTAAAAAGAGCGTGGAGAGTAGACAGCCCTGAATTATTTCCGGAAATTATTGAAAAGGCTTTCGCTATAGCTGAAAATGGAAACCCTGGTCCTGTCCTTGTATCTGTTCCAATGGATATCTTTTCTAAGGAAGTAGATGTTTCGTTATTCCAGCGTTTAAAATACAATACGAAAAACTTTCAGAAACCATCTATTGATGACTTAACGGCTAAAAAGATTATTGAAACGCTTATTAAAGCTAAAAATCCGCTTCTTTACGTAGGAGGTGGAATTATGTTAGCACACGCAGCAGAAGAATTGAAAGAACTTGTCGATCATTTAAGTATCCCAGTAGCTCATTCTTTAATGGGGAAATCGGCTTTACCTGATGACCATGCTTTAACATTAGGAATGACGGGTTTTTGGGGTACAGAGTTTATCAATAATAAATGTAAATCGGCTGATTACATTTTAGCCCTTGGAACGCGTTTTGCAGAAGCTGATTCTAGCTCTTGGGAATCAGAATATACGTTTAATTTCCCACCAACAAAACTCATTCAAATTGATATCGACCCAACGGAGATTGGTCGAAACTATCCTGTTGAAATGGGTGTTGTTGCTGACCTAAAACAAGCTTTAACAGTGTTAAATAGGGTAGCAAAAGAACTTATACCACAAGGGATAACTAATAAAGAATTAGAGAAAGAAATCTCAGAATATCGCAAAGCGTTTAAAGAGAACAATATGAAATTTATTCAAGATGATGTCTTTCCAATGCAGCCTCAGCGAATTTTAGAAGAAGTACGTCAAGTACTTCCAAGAGATGCTTACATTACAACAGATGTAGGTTGGAATAAGAATGGGGTTGGCCAACAGTTTCCAATCTATGAACCTGGCAGTATTTTAACACCTGGAGGATTTGCAACAATGGGGTTTGGAGCTCCCGCTGCTCTCGGTGCAAAAATTGCTTTACAAGATAAAGTTGTTGTTTCCCTTGTAGGTGATGGGGGATTTGGCCAAAATCCAGCCGTACTTGCTACAGCAGCTGAAGAAAATATTCCGGTTATATGGATTATTATGAATAACTATGCGTTTGGTACAATTGCTGGTTTGCAAAAGGCACACTTCGGTACAACGCTCGGTACAGTGTTTAAAAAAGATGGTGAAGACTATTCACCAGATTATGCAGCGATTGCTAAAGCTTATGGAGTAGAAGGAGTGAAAATTCAATCTGCAGAAGAATTTAAGCCAACTCTAGAAAGAGCTATTGCAGCTAATAAACCGTTTGTTATTGATGTAGCTATGTTAAACAATCCAGTTCCGACAGCAGGTCATTGGAACATTATGGATATATATTCACCGAACAAAACCATTCATCATGTCTCGGTCTAAAAAGCAGTGTTGAAGAGGGATCAAAGAAAAGGAAAAGACAATTTTCTTTAGCTCATCTTACTGTAGTAGAGTGTTCACTGCCCTAAATGTGATACAGCATGTTTCCTAATAAATAATAGATGTTGAAAGGAAGAAATCACATATAGAGTAGAGGAAATCTTTTATATGAAACAATCTGTTTTGCTCTAGAAAGTAAGGTAGACTCATTTCTTTCTTACTTTCTAGTATCTTTGATTTAAAGGGGTTATGATTAGAAGTCTCGTTCTTATAAGAAAGGGAGATTAGGGTGTGAAGAAGACATAAAGATAAAGAAATTAAAACGGCATGTATCATTCACCAATTTGCGCTAACATACCTTCTTTTCTTAACAGACTTATTTAAAGGAGGAATATTGATGAGCTATCAATTGGAGACACAAAAGGAGAGGCCCATTCAACAAGTTAAAAGAAAAAAACGATCTCGAGCACGTTTTACAATTCTTGCTCTCCTATTTGTAGGAACAGCTATTAACTATTTAGATCGTACAAACATGGCTGTCGCTGCTTCTAGTATCCAAGATGATTTAGGGTTAAATGCTGCAACGATGGGACTCATTCTTTCTGCATTCGGATGGACCTATGCTTTTATGCAAATTCCTGGGGGATGGTTTATAGACCGATTTGGTCCTCGACTCATCTATGGATTATCTCTCATCTTATTTTCTTGTTTCACTCTTGCTCAAGGATTTGCTAAAAACTTTGGTACGCTTTTTGGTCTCCGACTTGGACTAGGTTTATCGGAATCACCTGCTTTTCCCGCCAATAGTCGTGTTGTTGCGTCCTGGTTTCCTCAGCGGGAAAGGGCGTTGGCAACAGGAGTCTATACGGCTGGTGAATATGTAGGATTAGCCTTAGCTACTCCATTTTTGTTTTGGCTTTTGTCATCTTTTGGGTGGCACTCCATTTTTATTGTAACAGGAGTTATTGGACTATTATTTGCGATTGTTTGGTTTAAGGTTTATCGTGAGCCAACGCAAAGCAAGCATATTAATGAAGAAGAGTTGAAATATATAGAAGAGGGAGGGGCACTTGTTAAAATAGAAAAGGACAAAAATAGTCATAAAATGAAATGGTCAGACATACAGCATCTGTTCAAATATCGCCAGTTTATTGGGATGTACCTGGGACAGTTCTCAATTGCTTCCACTCTTTATTTCTTTTTAACATGGTTTCCTACTTATCTCACTCAAGAAAAAGGAATGACATTTTTAAAAGCTGGATTTATGGGATCAGTCCCATATATTGCAGCAGGAATTGGAGTGCTTTTAGGGGGATACTGGTCAGATAAAATGGTGAAACGTGGTTTATCTTTAAATATTGCCAGGAAAACGCCTGTTATTATTGGGCTTCTAGGCTCTTGTTCAATTGTATTAGCGAACTATACAGAATCCATAGGCTTAGTTATTACGATTATGTCCATTGCTTTTTTTGCTCAAGGCATGTCCAATATTACATGGACGCTTGTTTCAGATATGGCGCCAAAGGAGCTGGTTGGACTGGCAGGCGGAGTATTCAACCTTGCAGCGAACT
This sequence comes from Priestia sp. TRM10, assembly GCF_057808375.1. NCBI lineage: Bacteria > Bacillati > Bacillota > Bacilli > Caryophanales > Bacillaceae > Priestia > Priestia sp. TRM10. The sequence goes on along the minus strand of NZ_JBJZOT010000015.1, from coordinate 8,788 downwards.
TAGCCGCTATTGTTACTCCTATTGTTATCGGAGTGATTGTAAGCAGGACAGCTTCTTTTAATGGAGCATTAATTTTTGTTAGTGCAGTTGCTTTAGTTGGAGCATTATCCTACATATTCATTATAGGAGATGTAAAACGAGTTGAAATAGTTGATAATAAAAAGTGAAGTATGATGAAGGACTTAGAAGGTACAAGTCATAAAGTAATGTCAAAAAGAATCATTAAATGGAAGGGCTTACAAAGAACGGAAAATCCTATAGTCTAGGAAAGTATAGGAGTAAATTGATAAATTAAGAGTAATGAGCCTTATTTACGAAGTGTAAAAAGGTACTATCGTTAGCCCAGAAGAGTTAAAAATAGAGATAATCTACAAATGGTGTGTATATATGAAAAAGAAAGTATTTCTTATGAATAACTTAGGAAGAATAAATGGGAACACGAAATTGATAGGGCTTTTAGCAACTTTAAATACTTATATGTTTAGATAGGAAGATAAAAACGAGGGGAGAATATTCTTTCCTCGTTTTTATTTCAAAATATATGAGTTTTCTTTTAGCTAATATTTTGTACCTTTTTCGTGTGAACAGCTAATGACTCTTGTCTTACCTTCTGAAAAATTCCTCTCTCAACAAAGGAAAGAAGGTCTTCAGCAATATTCCACGCATTTTCTTCAATCTTATATAAATAATAAGCATCACCTGTTTCCTCTAGCTTCTTACTCAGAAAAGAAAGCTCTGGATCAAGCGCATGTCCTAATTCGTGTCCAAAAACAATCCATCGATAGGAGTCTAAATGTTCAAGTGAGCCAAACATTTGGCGACACTGAATTTCAATATCATGTTCAAATAGAAAAATTGAATTTGTAGAAGGAACATATTTTCCACCTACACATCTTTTGTCCGGAAATTCGTACTCAATGACAAGTTTTATTGTTGCATCATTTTGATTTATTAACGTCTCAAAATTCATTTCAACACTCGTTTCTTTCATATAATAATAAAAAGAGGATCTTAATTAGTCCCTAACAATATATATCATATTGACTTCAAGCTCGCAATGTCTCTGTTCAAACAAAATAGCTTGTTCTCCACACTATATGGCTCAAAAGGAGAGGTTATACAGGACATTAGAAATTTATAAAAAAAGTTAAGAAAAGATGCTTTTCTCCTTTATCGGTTTTCTGAGTTGTTTCTATATGAGGTAGTACGATATGATAAGAATTAAAACAATTTTTAAAGGAGTTTTTGTATGGAAAAAGTTGCAGATTACCTTAAAGAAGATCTTGATATTTTGTTTATAGGTTTTAATCCTAGCATTCGTTCAGGGAATATCGGTCACCATTTTGCACATCCAAGCAATCGTTTTTGGACTATTTTAGAAAAGGCTAAATTAACGCCAAGGAAACTTCACCCTACAGAGGATTATAAGCTTTTGGATTTTAACTATGGACTTACAAATATTGTTTCCCGTCCAACAAAAGGGGCAGAAGATATTGCAAAAGAAGAATATAAAGAAGGAAGGGAAGAACTAAGAAGAAAGATTAATAAATTCAAACCAAAGATTGCATGCTTCGTAGGAAAAGGCGTATATCAGGAATATCGGAATGAACGTAAAATACCTTGGGGAATTCAAGGAAAGGGAGTTGTTGAAGGAACGATCGATTTTGTTGCTCCTTCTTCAAGTGGTCTTGTAAGAATGAGCCTTGAAGATATTGTAGAAATATATGGAGAACTAAATCATATCTTAAAGCATCTACGTTCGTGAAAATCATCACAAATATTGAAAGTAAAGTTTGCAAAAGTCTAATTTTTGCAAACTTTTGCCGCTTTCATTCGGTCTATTTTCTTTAGTTAATATCTCATATAGTAAAAGCATAGGAGATAGCAGTAAAACAAAATGCATCAAGATAAAAGGAGTTGATTGCTATGTCCTTAGATCAACGGAGCTCAGCCATTCTGAGAGCGTTAACAAAAACAAGCTCTTGTATCTCTGTAGAAGAATTAATGAAGTTTGCCCACGTATCTAAGAGAACGATTTACTATGATGTTAAAAAAATCAACAGCTGGCTGCAAGAAACTGGGCTTTATCCTCTGCAATATGTAAGGGGAGCAGGATATTTTCTTGATGAAGAAACAAAGCGAAGTGTTGAAAAGGAGGAGATCATAAGCAGTTACGACTACTCCCCAAGAGAGAGAGTGGCTTGGACAGCTATTATTATCTTTATTAGAGAAAAAGAAATATATCTTCACGATTTAATGACGTATTTAAAAGTTAGTCGAAACACAATGCTTGACGATGTGAAAAAACTAAAAAAAATACTTTCGGCGTTTCAATTAGAGCTACGGGCTTCAAAGGTGACAGGTTATATCATACGTGGGGAAGAAGAACAGAAGCGAAAATCTCTTTCTTGTTTTTTGCAAGAAATTATCGTGAAAGAAGGACGAGAAGGATTTGAAGGAAAGTTAGCACACTATGCTCCCTCTTTCTTAGAAGAGCTTACAACTATGTTCTCTCTTTTTATAAAAAGTGAACAAGAGCTCTCCTTAAAATTCACGGATGATGTTCTTTATATGCTTAGTGTTAAGGCGTTGCTTTTTTTAAAAAGAATGAAGAGAGGAAAGTGGATAAAAATAGACTCTGTTGAGAAAAACGTGCTGAAAGAAACAAAGGAATTTCAAAGCGCAGAGACTATTGCTGAAAAACTGAGCAAAAAGTGGGGCATTCTTTTCCAAGAAGATGAAGTATATTACTTAACAACACACTTGCTTGGTTCAAAAGTTAATGATTTCACAACTCATAATTTAGAAGAAAAAGATTTTTCTTTCTTTAGAACGATTGTAAGAAGTATGGTAACAGATTTTCAAAAATATGCATGTGTAATGTTTCGAAATGAAAAGGAAGTAGAACGTAACTTACTTATTCATATTCGTCCAGCTTTTTATAGGGTGAAATACGGGCTTCCTGTAGATAACCCGCTTTCACATACGATTCAATCTACCTATAAAGATGTTTATAACATTACGAAAAAAGTTGTCCATCACGTTGAAAAAGCAGCTCACAATAAAATGAGTGAAGATGAAATCGCCTATATTGCCATTCATTTCGGAGGATGGATGAGAAAAGAGGGAACAGTACCAGCCAAAAGAAAAAAAGCGCTCATTGTTTGTGCGAGTGGTGTTGGAACATCAAGGATGCTAGAAACACAGCTTTATAGTCTCTTTTCAACTGTGGATTTTCAAACAACGGTTTCTCTTAGAGAGTATGAAACAATGCCACTCCATGTAGATTTTGTTGTTTCAACCGTCTCCATTCCGAATCGAGGTTGTCCAGTATTTCTCGTTAATCCGATTTTAACGGAAGGAGAGAAAGCAAGCTTACTAAAGAAAGTGAGTACAATCATTGAAGATAGTCATGTTCTATCTCATTCTGTTGAAGGAATTATGGATCTTATCCGCGAGCACGCTAAGATTCAAGATGAGAAACTTTTGTATCAAAAGTTAAAAGAACATTTATATCAACCTACTCTACATGGAAAAGGAGAAAGGAGTAAGCCTGTGCTTAGTGACTTATTAATCAAAGAAAATATTAATCTAAAAGAATCTCCTTCAAGTTGGCAAGAAGCAGTTCGTCATGCTTCTATTCCACTGCTAGAAAACGGAGATATACAAGAAGAGTATATAAAAGCAATGATAAAAAATGTGGAAGAGTTAGGACCGTATATTGTAATCACAACAGATGTAGCTATTCCACATGCAAGGCCCGAGCAAGGCGTCAACAAGCTGAGCATGAGCTTAATGACGTTATCAAATCCTGTTTCTTTCTCAGATAAAGACAGACATCGGGTTCAGCTTGTAATTGTTCTAGCAGCGATTGATAATGAAACACATCTCAAAGCATTATCACAGCTCACAACATTACTTAGCGAGCGAGAGAATGTTGAAAAAATGATTAATACAGATTCAAAGGAAGAAGTCATCGATCTAATTACTAAATATTCAAAATAAAGGGAGAGATAAAAATGAAAAAAGTATTAGTTGTATGTGGAAACGGATTAGGAAGCAGTTTTATTGTAGAAATGAATGTCAAAAAAGCGTTAGAAGAACTTGGGCTACAAGCGGAAGTTTCTCATACCGATTTAGCATCAAGTAAAAGTGAGGAAGCAGATCTTTACCTTGGAGCTCAAGATATCGTTGAAAACTTAGAAGATGGAAACCGAAATATCGTAGGTTTAGTTAATTTACTTGATCAAGAAGCCATTAAAAAGGCTCTTTCTGAAAACCTTTAAAATTTAAAGAGGTAATGGAAGAAAGAAGTGGAGGGAAGCAGCATGGTTGATTTTATTATGAAAGACATTTTAGGAACCCCATCAATTTTAATTGGTTTGTTTGCTCTAATTGGTTTGCTTTTGCAGAAGAAAAGTGCTGCAGATACGGTTTCGGGAACATTAAAAACGGTAATGGGTTTTGTCATACTAGGAGCGGGTGCTGCTGTTATCGAAGGTTCCCTTGGCGTTTTCAGAGAAATGTTTGAAAAAGCGTTCGCAATAGCGGGAGTTGTGCCAAACACAGATGCAATGGCTGCCATTGCTCAAAAGTCATTTGGAACAGAAACAGCTCTTATTATGGTATTTGGAATGCTTGCTAATATTTTGATTGCAAAATTTACACCTTTTAAATATATTTTCCTAACAGGTCATCATACTCTCTATATGGCTGCAATGCTTGCTGTTGTCTTAGTAACAGGGGGCGTAACAGGTGTTCCACTTGTTATTATTGGATCTCTTTTATTAGGAGCCATGATGGTTTTTTCACCAGCGATCTTACAGCGTTATACAAGACAAATTACAGGAAGTGATGACTTCGCTCTTGGGCACTTTGGTTCATTTGGATACTTCATGGCTGGATTTATTGGAAAGCTTGTCGGAGATAAGACAAAAACAACCGAAGATATTAAAGTGCCAAAGTCGCTCGGTTTTTTACGTGATACTTCTGTGGCAATCTCTTTAACAATGGCTATTTTGTTTTTAGTTGTAGCACCTTTTGCAGGCCCGTCTTTTATTGAAAGCGAGCTTAGTGGAGGAACGAATTTTATCGTCTTTATCTTCATTCAAGCCGTTACTTTCGCAGCAGGAGTGTATATCGTATTAGCTGGTGTGCGAATGGCGATCGGAGAAATTGTTCCTGCCTTCAAAGGAATCGCAGAAAAAGTCGTTAAAGGAGCGAAGCCTGCTCTTGATTGTCCAACAGTGTTTCCATTTGCTCCAAATGCGGTTATCATTGGATTCTTAAGCAGCTTTGCTGGTGGTATTCTTTCCGTTTTTCTTCTTCCGCTTGTCGGTTTAACTGTCATTGTTCCTGGCCTTGTTCCTCACTTCTTTTGCGGAGCAACAGCTGGGGTATTCGGAAATGCTACTGGAGGAAGAAGAGGAGCGATTATTGGGTCCTTTGTAAACGGTATCATCATCTCGTTTTTGCCAGCCCTTCTTCTTCCAGTCCTTGGATCACTTGGGTTAGAAGGAACAACATTTGGAGATACAGACTTTGGTATTATTGGTATTCTACTAGGAAAACTTCTTAGCTTCTTCGGATAAACGTGAAAGAAAGGATGAGAAAAGTGGTATATAAATTTTCTCCATCGCTAATGTGTATGGACTTAACAAAATTTAAAGAGCAAATTCAGTGCCTAAACAAGAGAGCAGATTTTTATCATGTGGATATTATGGATGGTCATTACGTGAAAAACATCACACTCTCCCCGTTTTTTATTGAACAATTAAAGAAACTTAGTACAATTCCTATTGATGCTCATCTTATGGTAGAAAATCCAGCAGATTTTGTTGAACCAACAATTGATGCAGGAGCAGATTATATTAGCCTTCATGCTGAAACCATTACTAGGGATGCTTTTAGACTTATCTATCATATTAAAGATAGAGGAGCGAAATTTGGAGTTGTTCTAAATCCTGCGACTCCGCTTAGTAGTATAAATGAATATATTCATCTTGTAGATAAACTAACGATTATGACAGTTGACCCAGGGTTTGCAGGGCAAAAGTTCATTGCTGAAATGAAAGAAAAGATTAAGCATGCTAAAGAGTTGAAAGAAACGAGAGGATACAACTATTTAATTGAAGTTGATGGATCTTGTAATGAACGGACGTTTAAGGAGCTTGCACAAGCAGGAAATGAAGTGTTCATTATTGGAAGGTCGGGACTTTTTAGCCTAGATGAACAAATAGACAAAGCATGGAATAAGATGTTGGACATTTTTCACCAGGAAATCGCATGTATAAACAGTAAAGGATAAAGAGGAAAAAATAGTATAAGAACACGCTTTTTTCACATACTAACAATAAAGTCATTTGAAAGGAGCGTGTTTTATGCGTAAATATTTGTTTATTTTTACTCTCTGTTCTTTCCTATTCGGGTTTCTGACTCCTATCACAACATTTGGGGCTCCTGAAAATACGAATAATGAAGTAAAGTTGACAGAAGAGCAGAAAAAAGAGATTTCAGTGCTACAAAAAGAGCTTTTCACAAAGAAAAAGGAAATCATTACAAAATATATGGAATATGGAGTGATTTCAGAGAAACAAGGAAAAGAGATGCTTGCACATATCGAGCGTCATTATGAAAAGAAAAAAGAGCATAATTTCATGCCGCCCAAACATAGAAACCATTGTGAGTATGATAAAAAAGGAAGCTAACCGCTTCCTTTTTTAAATATGTTGGCTTTTATACATATCGTCTAACTGTTTTTCAAACTCTTCCGTGATCGGCTCATTTGAGTCATACTCTGGACCACTCTTGATTTGGTCTTTTGAAAGGTTTATATACACTTTTCGAGTTTCCCAATCAACGTTTGTAATCCAGTTGGGGGAAATAAGCACTTTTTTGCCAAACCAGAAGCTTTTTGTGTTAACAACAATATAACGAATTCTCCACGTATCTTCTTCCAAAATAAAGTCTTCTACATATCCAAATTCGCTGTCTGTTGCTTGGATAGAATAACCAATGACTTCTACTGCACTGCGAAGGTGAGCTTCCTCATTAGCAGCAGAAGTTTCAATTTCTTCAGTCTCGTTTTCTCTTTTTGAAATATCTTTCGGATACGATCCTTCTCCCCATAAACCTGTCATCCCCCAATAAGGAACAAATCCATAATAGGTAAGAAGTTCTCTTTCATGCTGACGGGAAATCGGCTTATGAGCATCAATATCAGGGCTGTCTTTTACTTGTTGCTTTGTTAAATTTACGTCAAAATATTTGTCATCCATGTTAATAGCGTTCAGAGCAGCTGGAGGAATAAGTACGCTTTTACCTGGTAGCCATTTTTTGGTATTTGCTACAAGATAGCGTAGCGTCCATTTTTCATCATCAAAATAAATATCTTCTACTCTACCAAGTTCATCGTCTTGAGCCGAAAGGGTAAACCCGTGAATATGATCTGTGCTGTATAACATCCATATCACTCTCCTTAGTTATCACTACCCTTAATATAAAAAATTAAACAAGTTGTAGAGAAAATTCGGAGGATAATCGTTATAAATTCATAAAAAATTCACCTTTCTTATTTTGTTTTGATTGTGGAAAAAATTCACACCTAGTAGTGCCTAATGAATATCCTATTTTTGGAGGTGAATTTATGGGATTTCGTTGTAACAACTGCAGAAGAAGAAGGGAATTTTGCTGTTGTCATTATAGATTTAGAGACTGGGAAGATTTTGATTGTGGCTGCGATTATGATGATGGAGGGGATTGTGGAACTCCAGGCCCCCAAGGACCTCCAGGCCTCCAAGGTCCACGAGGTCCACGAGGTCTACAAGGCCCACAAGGAATAGGTCTACAAGATGTTGTTCCTTTTAATCCAAATGAAGCTCTTAACTATCCTGAAGGTCAACTTGTTACTTATATGGGAAGTCTTTATATTACAAACACAGCTTCTCCAAATGGGTTACCAAGTACATCGCCAGATTATACATTAATTGCTGCAGCAGGAGTGCGTGGAGCAACAGGTGCGACAGGGGCAACAGGGATTGGTTTAGAGGGGATTGTTCCATTTAGTACAGCAGCTGCCCCAGGTTATCCAGCAGGTCAGGTTGTGACCTATAATGGAAGTTTGTATATAGCAGATATAGCTTCACCAAGAGGACTGCCAGGAAGTTCGCCAGATTATACCCTTTTGGCAGCTGCCGGTTCAACAGGTACAACAGGTCCAACAGGTGCTCAGGGAGTGACAGGAGCAACAGGGGTTGGATTTGATGAGGGAGTAGTAACATTTAATGCAGCAAGTGCTCCATTTTATCGTGCAGGAGAACTTGTTGCATTTGATGGGAGTCTGTATGTAGCAAATGTGGACTCTCCAAGCGGCATACCAGGAAGCTCAGAGGATTATACACTTATTGCTTCTGGTGGAGCGACAGGAGCGACCGGTGTTGGATTAGAAGGAGTAGAAGCATTTAGCGTGGCAAGCGCTCCGTTTTACCCAGCAGGTCAAGTTGTGACGTATGAAGGAAGTTTGTATATAGCCGACGTGGCATCGCCAAGTGGAACTCCGGATACGTCGCTAGATTATACGTTGTTGGCATCAGCGGGAGCAACTGGAGTCACAGGAACAACCGGAACAACCGGAGTCACAGGAGCAACTGGGGTTACGGGAGTAACGGGCGTAACAGGAGAAACCGGAGCAACAGGGATCACGGGCGTAACTGGTGCAACGGGAGAGACCGGAGCAATTGGAGTCACAGGAGCAACTGGAATCACGGGAGAGACCGGAGCAACCGGAATC